>NZ_JBBJSS010000009.1:0-303268 GCF_038898415.1 Priestia sp. SB1
GTTTCAAGTGTGTGTTTTGACATAAAAAACTGCACCTCCAATTATTAGTTTTTGTCTAACAAGTGGGGTGCAGTTCAGATGGGGTAGTTTCTTTTGTTTTTGAGACCTATTATTAAATTGAATTTCAATTAAAATAAAACGGATTTCAGGAACACATTACAATCTGCAACACCTGAATTATTCTTTTTTTCCTTTTTTAGCAATGCTGTTATCTATAAAATTAAATGTACCATCAGTTATACGACCCATACCACCACATTTAGGGCATGGTCCAGCAGTATTTCCCAAAAGAGTTATTTCTGATCCCTCTATAGATATTCCTGAAGGGAAAGGGCTTTTACAGTTATCACAAATTGCAGATACCATTGGCATATAATACCCTCCCGTTCTAAAAATGTATAAGCCAGCTATTCAATAAATTACCTTTATGTATAATAGACAAGTCTAGTTACCATTATGATTTTTCTAGGTATCATCATATGCTCTATTGATAGATAATACCTTATTAGCAAATATAAATTATGATATGGTCTGAAGAAAGATTAACAAACGAAGTATGATATAATGACAAGAGCCCTCTGATCGTAAAACGGTTAGAGGTTTTTTCTATTTTAACGAGAAATATATAGTGTTTCCTCCATATAACTAAAAGATAAAGGGAGCCATCTAACATGCAACTTATAACTATTGAGCAACTACATCCCATTAGAGATGCGATTATACAACGTAAAGAAGAGCTTGCTGAAAGAAAAAAACAAAACCTGGCTGTTCTTCATGATGTTTATACAGAATTAACCACCTTTCGACTCGACCTTCTGACTATTTATGCTGACTCTATTCTTGTAGAGAAAGACATTGCTGCTGATATGATTAAGGGATGGGGAGAGACTTTATCTAATCTACTTGTTAATCGCGGACTTCCTTTAGACCTAGCTTTAGATGAAATTAGCTACTACAGAGATATTATTGGAGAGATTATTAAAGACGAAGCAAACGATAAAAGATTCTCTGTTACCATGTTCTATGAAATCATTTCACATTTTAATACCATCGTAGATGATGCTGTCCAGTGGGTCAGTAGATCATACTTACAAGATTACACAAAACAAATAAAACATGCTCAATATGCAATTGATGAGTTATCCGTACCTATCGTCCAAATGACAAAAGAAACAGGTATTCTTCCTCTAGTAGGGGATTTAGATACTCAAAGAGCTCAGATACTGATGGAAAATGCATTATCTAAAGGGAGCGAGTACAAGTTAAAATGGCTCATTATTGATTTATCGGCTGTACCTATTATAGATACGATGGTCGCAGATCAGCTCTTTAAAGTCATTGCAGGATTACAACTAATAGGGGTAAGTGTGGTTTTAAGTGGTATTCGTTCAGAGATTGCCCAGACTATGGTCAATTTAGGAATAACAATTGATCACATTAAAACGTTTGCTAGCTTACATCAAGCTGTTTCTTATACAAATTCTTTTATCCCATCAGTAGGATAAATTATTTATATTAAGTATAAAAGCCAGATACACTAAGCACACTATATAAGATACCATCAGGTGTCATTGGATAAAGTCGTGCGACAAACCAGCCTTTAGGTACTTAAAGGTAGTTTTTTGCGTTTTCTGTAGTTAACATAAAACGTATTATCAGAAATAAAAAAAGGGTTGTCTATAAGATTTTCTCTTCAATATGCCTAATTACTCCAAACCATAAAAATCTTTTAGGTTTAGCCATGTTTCATACCAAAATGTCTTAGAACGCAATGGTTGAATTAATTTTATTTCCCCTTTATCTTTTAACAAATATACTGAATTATCTTCGACTGATAAGGTATCCCCAAATTTAAACACGATTTCTGAACAATATTCTTTATAGTCTTTTTCTCTCTCGTTTGAATACTGAGCTTTTTCAATTGAAAACCTTTTGTTAAGCATCTACATCTTTCCTTTTAAACTATTTTCCTTTATTATCTCATGCATCCAATACATAGATATAGTTCATATAATGTGCGTTCTAGGAATCTAAAATCTCTTTTAACACAACTTTAAATTTGGGTCTAAACACTAAATCCATAATCATTATAAAACGGTCAATTCCTTGATCTATAAATAATCGAATTGCTTTGCTTTCTTTATTATCATTCATGATCTCAATCTTTGTAACCGATTCGAGACTGTAGTATAAGATCTCATCATCTTCTAAATCCTTTACTGAAAGCGAGAAAGAATTATAGAATGGTGAGATTTTCACTTCAAACCTGTTCATTTCGCTAGTAAAGAGAAAAGTGGACTCACCGTACAAAAAGCTCTCATCTTGGTCCTTTTTAAGTGGAATACATTCAAATAATGAAATAAAGTCTAATTCTTGGGGACAATCTCGCATTTGTTTCCTCCTTGGTTGAAACTATCTATTTAAATAGATTCTTTTACATAGTATGAAAAAATAAAAATCCTTCAATTATTTTTTCATATACTTTAATACTCTTCAATTACCTTATGTATACTTCATACAAAGTTAGTTACCCTAATATGGCTTCTAGGAAGTCAAAAGTTTTCATCCCAAAATAAAATATGATCTAATCCATACTCATCTTCATAAATAAAGATTCCGAAATTCTTTTTATGGCCTAGTAAGGTAAAGAAAAAGAGTGAAGACTCGTCTTCAAAATTTAAAAAGTCAGCTATTAGATTTAAATTATTCCAAAAGTCTTCAAATCTTAATTTCAATCGGTAAGAAGGAAGTATTTCCTTCTGATCTAGCAATATATATTCATTTCTATATGCGCCGAATTCTTCTTGTAAAAAGGACATTTCCTTCATAATTCTATCTAAATTATGTTTGAATCGAATTTGGGGCTCTTGATCATTAGAAAAAACATTTTGAAACCTCAATTCAATTTCCTTAGATGTAAGGAATTCAAAATTAGTTATAGAAGCACAAAGGCATTTGAATTTTTCTTCCAATTGTTTTTTTAGATTCTTTCTTTTAAGTTCCTCTATTCTTTGTTTACGTGTTTCCTTATTCATTCTCATCAACTCTATATATAAGATTTTTGTTTAAAATCAATTATAACCTTATCCATACAAATCTAGTTACCATAATGTGCCTTCTAGGTAATAAAAAACCCTTATACATAGAGGTATAAAGATTTCCAAATAGAAGTTTCACAATGTCTAGAGTAGTTTAGTCATAATGAAAAAAGTGTACTGAGCTTAGTATATATAATCTCGAATAAGAATTCTTTACTGATTTCTCTAGCGATAAGACTTTATTTCACTAATCCTGTAGCTATATAATCAACTATTTTATCCATTACTTTAGGAAAAAGATCTGTACCTATTTCATCTTTGTGCAATCTTATCATCATAATTGCTTGGATAACTCCTACAGTTAATTCAGGATTCTCTTTAGGTAAGACTCCATGCTCCATTAGAATTTTGACAGCATTGATGCCTCTTTGAGTATGTATCCGAGAGAACTCTGCCATCTGTTCAGGTAACTTTCTTGTAAGTCTTTCATGCTCATCACTTTGGAAAACACGTTGAAGAAAGGGGTTGTCTTCAACAAACTTAAAAGATGTATGAAAAAACGAAGCAAGTAACTCTTTTGGGGGAAGATTTTCACGAAATAGTTCATTGAGAACAGTCTCTCGTACTTCCTCCTCATTTTTTAGAATTTCAAAATAAAGCTCTTCTTTAGATTGAAAAAACTTGTAAAATGAGCCTTTAGCAATGCCGCATGCCTGTACAATGTCGTCAATAGTTGTTTTAGCCAGTCCATACTGGATAAAAATCTCTCTCCCTTTTTCCATAAGAGAATGATGAATATGTTCTTTTTCTTGTTTTGTAAATTTAGGCATGGTAAATCTCCTTTTAGGAATTTTATGACTTTTTATGGACATTTAGTCACAATGTGTTTATACTTATCTTAATCTTCATGTGAATAAAAGTAAATAAGGAACAAAGTATATTTTTTTAGAATTTATATGACTATAAGTTCTATTTTAGTCATATTAAAATAAGTATAGGAGTGGGGAAATGAAGGAGAAGATTGTCGATTTTGGAAACGTTCGTTTAAGTTATGTTGAAACAAACCTCAGTTCATCTAACATGCCTCTTTTACTAATTCATGGAGGAACTGCTAGGTGGAACACTTTCGAGACTATAATTTCTGATTTAGGAAAGGTAGCCCACGTCTATGCAGTAGATTTACGAGGGCATGGGCTATCTGGAAGAACAAATCAGAATTATAGATTAAGGGACTATGTTGAAGACATGACTGCTTTTCTTGAAAAATGTATTACTAAGCCGGCGCTTATATTCGGTCATTCACTTGGCGGAATGATTGCTCTTATGATAGCAGCTAAGCATCCTCTACTTGTAAAAGGATTAATTATCGGTGATGCACCTTTAACTAGAGAAGTTTTAAAAAAAGGATCCAACGAGTTAACAAAATGGAAAGATAGGATTCAGTATTATCACATGGACGGGATTGAAACTAAAACGGTAAAGGAGACCGATTTTAAATCCTCAAACGCAAGAGAAGGTCTGATTAATGAAATGATGACAAATTTAACATATATGGATCCAGATGTATTGACAGCAATGATTGATCGTTTTGAAGACACATATGCAGGATATAAAGTAGAGGATCTACTCCCTAGAATTCAATGTCCGATGTTGCTTTTACAAGGTAACCCTAAGCTAGGAGGAGTAATAAGCGATAAAGAAGCACAGAAAGCATTGAAGATGTCACCTAATTTACAACATAAAAAGGTGAAAAATGCTGGCCATACTCTCCACTTGGAAGATAAAGATGAAGTGTTAGCTATAGTTAAACCTTTTATAACGTCCTTTCAATAATGAAAAACGTATGGAAACCCTAATAAATAATAATGGAGAAATGATAATGAAAACTTCAGAAAAAATATTTGAATTTGAAGGATTATATAATTTTCGTGATATTGGAGGCTTCACAACTAGTGACGGTCGTAAAATGAAAGCTGGTATCTTATTTCGATCAGAAGAGTTATCTAGGTTATCTAAAAAAGATATGGAAACTTTCTACAAGTTAAATATAAAAGCCATTTGTGATCTAAGAACGCTTAATGAACAAAAATCAAAGGTCAGTCGTATCCAGACAGGAAAAGGAATTCAGTTATTAAATATATCAATTCATGATAAAAGTCGAGAATTTACCCACCTTGAGTTCTTTAAATTTCTCGTTAGTAAGTCTAATACTATTGATTTCGAAAAAATAATGAAAGAAATGTATGAACATATGGCATTTGGCTGTCATAAGGAAATTCGTGAAATTCTCATCTTTCTTTCAAACGAAACTAATATTCCTGCCCTTATTCATTGCACAGGAGGAAAGGATCGTACTGGCTTTGTATCAGCGATTATTCAATTACTTGTGGGTGTACCATATGAGTCTGTTATAAACGACTACCTAGTATCTAATCAGTTAATTGCTACTCGTATGAAGAAAGTCGAAACTTTTATTCGATGGATGAGTTTGTTTCAAGTTTCTTCAGAACGTATAAAACCCATGTTAGAAGTTCAACGTGATTACTTAGAAGAGGTCTATACAAAAATTATAGAGGAATACGGCAGCATTGAAACTTACCTTCGGGTGGCCTGTGATATTCCTCAAAGTAATTTAGACAAGCTTAAACAATTATTAATTGAATAGAAAGTAACCATATTAACATATAGGAGCATTGCCATGTATATTGATAAATATCAAATAAGTGAAGAGGAAATAAAAAAAGTATTAAATATATATTTTAAAGAGGAACGCTTAATCCAAATACCTAAAAAAGAGAAAAAAAGAGTCGTCATTTTACTATACATCTCACGAAAATTTCAAAAGAATACGTATTATACGGAAAAGGAAGTAAACGAGATATTAAAAGATGTATTTGAAGACTTTGTCATGATAAGAAGATACTTGATAGATTACAAGTTGCTAAATAGAAATAAAGAGGGGACAAAATATTGGGTAGTAAACACCTAAATATTCTAATGTTAAACAATGTATTAACTAGTCTAATATGTTAACTGACCTAATAAAGGGAGATTCTTAGATATATACAAGTTCTTTACATTACATTTGTAATGAAAAAACGAATCTTGAGTTCTATTTGCATCTTATTTTACTGTTATTTGTTTTGAACTAAATTCTCAAAGGAATCGAGAACTTTTAGAATAAAGGATGAAAAATAATGAGGGAGGATTAATAAGATGACAAATATTTCTTTATCAAGTAATGGAAGTACACCTTTTCAGCAACTATTAGGTCATAATACCAATGTAATGAACGCTTGGAACAATCTAGGAGACGTTTTGGGAGGGGATAACAGTTTATCGGCTTCTTTGAAAGAGCAAGTTAGACGAACATTAGCTCAAAAAAATGGGTGCGAATATTGTAAAGCCAAAGGAAAGCCTAATCCAGATGAATTTGATGAAAAAACATCTCTTGCGGTAGGTTTTGCAGAAGTTTTTTTAAAACAAAGAGGGGAAATAAACGAATCTTTTTTTCACGTGTTAAAGGAAGTCCTAACGGATCGTGAAATTAGTGAGTTGTGTGCATTTATCAGCTTTACTACAGCTTCGCAATACTTTGGAGCTATGTTATCTTTGAAACCAACTAAGGACTAACTATGTCGTTTGGTAGGTGAAGATTTCCTCAAGGTGTAATAAAGAGTAAAAACATGTAGAGTTTATTTCATATTTATTTTATCTATTTAATAAATGTAATTCTGTTCGTACACTAAGGGGGAAGGCATGTTTTAAATAAGATAAAATAACATAATCCTTATTAAAATTTACAACAAATGTGAAGAAAGTAAGTACCTTTTAAAGAGGGAGGCAGTTAAATGGGAAGAGTTCTATTTTTTAATTTTCCTGGAGAAGGTCATGTTAACCCTACAATTGCACTAGTAGAAGAGTTAGTAAAGCAAGGGGAAGAAGTAGTTTATTACTGTGTGGAAGAATATAAAGGCAAAATAGAAAAAACAGGTGCTTTATTTCGTCCCTATGAAAATTTCCTGGATCCTTCCCATACAACCAAAAGGGTGGAGAAGAAAATAGATCCTCTTGAAATGTTGTTACATATGGGAAGGTCCATGGACAAGGTTATAGAGAATATTTTAAATGAAATAAAGGATGAGGAGTATGACTACGTAATTTATGATAATAACTTTGCTGCAGGATGGATTATTGCAGACTTTTTAGAGCTCCCTAAAATTTCTTCTTGTACGACATTTGCCATTAATGACGAGATTTTTTCTACCCTTATGAACATCAGAGGAGAAATAGATAAAAACTCCCCCAAACATCAAGAGATTGAAGAGATTACAACAAAATGGAGGGACCAATATGGTGTGATTCTTACTAATAATAAGAATCTGATGACATGTCCCGGAGATCTCACCCTTGTATATACCTCAACGCTCTACCAACCTGATGCTGAAAAATTTGATGAGTCCTTTGTTTTTGTTGGTCCATCTATTGCAAAACGACATGATACAGAAAGCATTCGTTTGGAGACAAATCGGGATAAGAAACTCATTTTCATCTCCATGGGAACGGTATTTAACCATCAGCCTGAGTTATATACAGCATGTTTTGAAGCATTTAGGGATAGTCCATATACTGTGGTTTTAGCAGTAGGAAGGCAGACATATCTGGAACAATTTAATAATGTTCCTTCTAATTTTATAGTCCAGGCTTATGTAAACCAATTAGAAATTTTAAAACAAGCAGATATGTTCATTACCCATGGAGGAATGAATAGTTCCAGTGAAGGGCTTTATTTTGGTGTTCCTCTCGTTGTTATCCCTGTTATGGGCGATCAGCCGATAGTGGCTAAAAGAATTGAAGAATTAGGAGCTGGGTTACAACTCAATCGCCATGAACTAGATGCTCTTACATTACGAAATACGACCGAACAAGTATTATTAAACCCTTCGTTTAAAGAGAATAGTAAAAGAGTTGGAAAGTCTTTACGAGAAGCCGGTGGATATAAACGGGCAGTGGAGACTATTTTAAAATTTAAAGAGGACATGAATAAACATAGACCCATTTGATTTCACATGACATTAATTTAAAGTAGAGGGGCTAAAAGTGGAACCATTTATTAAAAGTTATCAATTTAATTTTATCGAAATGCAAACTCAAAATTTGGTTAATGGACATGCTTCAGTTAATGATGAAGCAGTTCTTAATGCACTAAGGTATAGTTCACAAGACAAAATCCTAAATTTTTTCCAGATATTGATAAGCAACAAATGGATTTATTAAATCCCTTTATTGAAATAAAGGAGAAGCTCGACGCGGAGCGTTTTTTGTTAAAATTAAGACCTTATGTTATTCCATTTAAAGAAGTAACAGAAAAAACGGTTAAAAAAATATGACATCTTTGTTAACAACAAGGTCTTTCTCTTCTTTATCTCGAAATAACCTACTTGTAGAAAAAAATGGTAAAGGAGACAAAGTCTTATGCAAAAAATGAAATCCTCTCTTACAGGTTGCCTACGTGATTATACAAAGGAAATGATGAAAGATCTAAATGTACCAGGGGCAGCAGTCGCAATCATAAAAGATGGAGAAATTATTCTTTCTGAGGGATTTGGATATCGTGACATTGAAAATAAAAAACCTGTTACACCAAATACACTGTTCGCAATTGGTTCATCTACAAAAGCATTTGGTACACTTTCTCTAAGTTTACTTGCCCAGCAACAAAAGTTTAATTGGGATAAATCTGTTCAAACTTATATTCCTACTTTTTCACTCCATGATCCTCTGGTAAGCTCACAAACTACAGCTCGTGATTTGTCCTCTCATCGTTCTGGTGTTAGTCGTCATGAACTACTATGGTATGGCTCTTCATTAACACGAAAAGACATTGCGGAAAAAATTCAATATTTGGAGCTAGATGCACCATTTCGTACAAGCTTTTTATATAATAATTTAATGTATGCAACCATCAGCTATATGGTAGAAGAAATCACAAATCAAACATGGGAACAGTATGTAACCGAACATATTCTGCAACCTCTTCAGATGGAAGATACAAATTTCTCGGTTACTACTTCACAAGAAAAAGATGATTACTCACTTCCATATATTGAAAAAAATGAAGATATAGTCAAAGTCCCATTTCGTAACATCGATACAGTTGGCGCTGCGGGATGCATAAACTCAAATATAGAAGATATGGCTAAATGGATCCTATTTCATTTAAATCAAGGAAAAGTGGGCGAACATGAGCTTATTACACCGGATATGTTACAGCAGATGTATCAACCGCATATTCCAATTCCAGATGAACCACTTTTATCTCTATCAGAAACAACACTAAATTGTTATGGACTTGGCTGGTTTATTAGTGCATATCGCGGTTATAAGGTAATCCATCACGGTGGGAATATTGACGGATTTTCAGCACTCGTATCTTTTATACCAGAGGAAAATATGGGACTTGTTATATTAACAAACACTGGAACAACGTTATTACCATCTTATCTTGCGAATCAAATTTATGATGAGCTTCTGGAACTAGATGCAATTGACTGGCATAAAAGAGCTATAGAGGATACAGCTAAATTTAAAGAAATGATGAAAGAATTAGATAAGCCTCTCCCACAAGTAAAAGAGACAACCTTTACACATGCAGTAGAAGAGTATACAGGGATATTTGAGCATCCTGCATACGGGAAAATGGAAGTGTATAAACAAAATGATATGTTATATTTAAAATGGGAATCAGTTGATGTAGAGATGAAGCATCATCATTACAACACGTACAAAACGAAGTGGAATCTTTCTCATACAGAAATGAATGTATTAATTGCCTATGAGATGGACATAGAAGGAAAGTTATCACAGTTTAAAATGCATTTACCACCCATGTTGAGTACAAAACCGATTGTGTTTAGTAGAATTGTAGATAGAAATTCATAAAATTAAATATAAAACTTACGATATATCAGTTTTAATGAAAAGAAAGTATGAGTCGGGTTGTAAATCCAGCTCAATACTTTCTTTTTACTTTTTTATATGGATATAGCACTAAATAGTAGTATTCAAAATGATTTTTCAGAAATTCCTGCTTTAGTAGATAGTTAACATAAAACATGTTATCGGAAATTGTCTAAAGAACCTATTCTAATTTCTCCGTCATGATAAATTTCTATTACGTATTTATTTTCTACATAAAGAAAGGTATCGCTACCTACAGCTATGACATCATCATATACACTTAAGACGTTCTCAAGCTTCGTCTTTAGTACAGGAAAATTGTCTGTGCTCCAATATATCTCAAGGTCATCATCATTTATTAAGCTTTTTACATCTTCTAAATAAGTGATTGCACAGTATTTATTAAATTTGTCCCATTCTATCCTTCCGTAAAATGTAAATGGAACCTCTTTTTGAAACGAGCAATACCTTTCTTCACTTTTTTCGTGGGAATATATAGTAACACCTTTACCTAAAGCATTTACACATTCTGAAAAAAGAAGTTCTTTGTTCTCTCTTTTTTCTAATTCTTTTCTCTTTGCCAATAGAAACTCTAATCTTTTTTGTCGGTCTTGTTTTTTCATCGTACAATACCTTTCTACATATTTTTTGTCTTATTTGGGGATCAAGAAATGGTTAGTATGAGATAAGACTCTAGTTACCATAACAGGTATTACCGGTAGTATATGTATAACTTAAATTTGTAATTTCTCAATACAACACTGAGAAATTACAAATTTAATCTTTTACTTTACTACTTTTTGGCTGACTGTAGCGCTAACTTTAGTGGGAGTTAATATTCCACTTGTTTTATATACAAGAAGAGAAAAAATAAACATAATTGCTGTAAATGTAGTAACAGAAGTAAAATCACCAAAGTGATGATATAGAAAGCCGGCAATACAAGCACTTAGGGTAGCACCTATGTACATGGCAGAATTTGATAACGCAGCGATAGTTCCTCTTGCATTTGTGGAAAGAGATTGTAATAAACTCATCATTAAAGGAAATAAAACTCCAGCTATAAAGAACGTTAGAAAAAAAGTAATCTCTACAAAGACAATATTATGATAAAAAGGTAAGCTAAAGTACAAAACTGCCATTAGGATTACCCCACCAAAAAGCGTAAATGCATTACCAAGTTTGGAAACATATCCACTACCGAAAAAACTTCCACAGAAGTTACCAATGCCTAGTATAAGCATTGCTATCCCTATTTGTGTAACATTAAAATTATAGTCATCATTTAACCATGTACCTAGAAAATTAAATGATGCAAAATTCCCTGTTTGGAATAGAAGATATGCTAGAAATAATTTAGAAGCTTTAGGATTTGAGAACAAAAACTTATAACGTTGAACAATAGATTTCTCGTTCTGAATATTTTGTCTATTTTCAATAGATGGCATTAATATTAATATCAACAAGATAAGAACGAATGAACATCCAGATAGTACAAAGAAAGGGGTACTCCATGAGAAAGAAGCAAGGTAACTACCAATAGGTAAACCAAATGCTTGAGACATTGCTAAACCTGCTGTAGCTATCCCCATACTTTTTATTATTTTTTCCGGTTTTACCAGGAGTGGGATAGATGCCCATACTTGCGGAGTAACAAATGCTGCGCTTATTCCTGCAATCAGTCGTATTCCACACATCATCCAAAAGCTTGAAGCTATACCACAAAGGAATGTTGAAATAGTAAATGCAATAAGTCCGCACAACATAACCTTCTTTCGATTCAAATTATCAGAGATAGGACCAGCTACAAACGCAAAGATAGCATATCCCAACGCATATGCACTTACCATCCAGCCAGAAATGTCTATCGACACATTATATAAATTAGAAAGCGTAGGTAACAAAGGTGATATTAAGAACGTATCTGTACCAATGACGAACATGACAAAGAAAAATATAGTTATTATTTTATTCATATAAAATCCTCCATTTCGATAGTTTTAAAACTTTAAAACTATCGAACAAAATAAAAGTTGAAAACTCTCCTAAAGAGTTTCCAAGAAATTAGGTATATACTTTTCAAATGTTTCTAAATTTAATTTTACATATTTAGTCCTTGCGTCTTTCCTCACAGTAGTTAATTTAGCCTCTCTCAAAGTTTTAAAATGGTACGAAGCTGTTGTTTTTAAAATATTGCACCTTTCACCTACCTCTCCACAACTTAACTCTCTTCCACTTTGATATAAGGTCCTAACAATAGCAATTCGTGACTCGTCTGATAAAGCTTTAAAAATTTGTACTCTCATTTGATCGTCCAATAGTTTTAAATCCATGAAACTATGATATTATAACAAAAATTGAAAATCAAGGAAATTTTAACATTTTTATCTTTATTCCATACTCTTTTTTGTTGTTAGACAAGCAAGAAAGGTTTATAAAATTATATCTCTCTAGTTACGTCGGGTAGGCAGGCACTCTCACGAGCGCCCGCCCCCCTAAGAACCGTACGTGACAGATTTCCCGTCATACGGCTCAAGCCTTCTTTTTATCCGAACAACTTATTTAATACATGGTACATGTACTAATTTAGCCAATTTACCTGTAGAAACCTCTAGGTTTCGTACTGCAACTTTCTCTCCATTTTGTAGAGTCTGCTTACACATTGCACAACGATATCCTTGTTTTCTTGCGAGTTTCATCCTATCAAATGTATTTTCACTATTAAAGACCTTACGGTCTCGCTTTTCCCAATATTCTTTTAGACTAGGATTATCTGGGCTATTTTTATAGGCTACCATGACATGTCGTTCTATCTTAATCCAGGACATTTTTAACAATTGAATGTTAGTAAGTGGACATGTAAGAATCCATCTATTATTTCCACCGTGGTAGGGTTTCCTAAAATAACGCTTTGTAATCCATTTCCACGACTTTTTTTGGTGTAAATGTTTAAGGTGTTTGACTAATTTAGAGAAAATATAATTGTCCATATAGCTAAACGTCTGTTTGGATACGACATGTTTCCAATACTGCCCGTAACCTCTAATAATAGGGTTTAAGACACGTATAATTTCTTTTACTGGTCGTCCTCTCATCATTGTGAACGTATCTTTTATCTTGTTTTTAGCTTTTTGAATACTGTCTTTACTAGGTTTGATAAATAACTTCTTTCCTTGTCCTGCCTTGTATTGACGCAGCGAAAAGCCTAGAAAATCAAACCCGTCCTCAATGTGTGTAACTCTCGTTTTCTCTTGGCTAAGATTAATTCCTCGCTTTTGTAAGTACGGAGTGAGTTTCCCATACATGCTTTCAGCCTGTTCCTTTGTTTCTGTTACGATGACAAAGTCATCTGCATAGAGAACGCGTCCTATCTTACATTTTGGGTCGATTACGTACCCTCCATTTGGTTTGTATGTCTTTTTATAGACAATACCAATTTCTTCTTCCATACCGCATAAGGCGATATTAGCTAGAAGGGGAGACACCAAACCACCTTGAGGGGTTCCTTCTGTTGTCGTATGAAGCATGTCATGTTCTACGTATCCCATTTCAAGCCACCTTTTAATGAGAGTGTTTCCTGGGAACATAGACGTCTGTTTCATTATCCACTTATGATTAAGATGGTCAAAGCATCCTAGAAAGTCTCCCTCAAACACCCACTTTTTCTTGCTGTTGGTGTTAAGCTTATTAAAAAGGTTGCTTATCGCATCATGTGTGCTTCGTTTAGGACGAAAACCGTAGGAAGTAGGCTCAAACTTAACCTCCCATTGAGGTTCGAGTGCGTTTTTTACTACGTTTTGATAGACTCGATCTCGCATTGTGGGAATGCCCAAAGGTCTTAGCTTTCCGTTTTTCTTAGGGATAAATGTTCGTTTGGCTGGCTTTGGGCGATGTCGAAAGACATTGTATTTCACTAGCTGGTGATAAAATTTTATACGTTCGCTTGGTTTTGAGGCCATGTAGCCATCTACACCAGGTGTACGCTTACCGTTGTTTTGTTGTGTTACTCTACTGCTTTACTCCGGAGGAGTAAACGTTGAAGTTTCCTTACTTTTCTTCGTTGTTTTTGTTGTTCGGCACGATAAATTCTTTGTCGTAACTTCATTACATATTTTTGTATAATACTCCAATCAATAGAGTACCAATCTTTATGCGAGACGTGCGCCGACGCTCGTAGAGAGGTATTCATAACAGCACGCTCCTTTTCATTAGAAGATAGCCACAAATTTATTTTCGTGTTGAAGACCAATGAGAAGTGGGCGCTCTTTCGAGCCTGTCATTGTCCATAAAGACAACAGTATCCGTCCAGTTATACAGTATTCCTGCTTTCCTGTTCTCTTTCGAGATAACGGCTTTCGCTTTTTCTCATATCCCATACCCTCTGCCACATTGTTTGACTTTGCAGTCATCCTACTGCTTACGCAGATGACATAGGGCTTACCAAGTTCCACTTTCTACAGATGCAATAGGGGAAGGCAGGTTCTTTACTCCGGGTAAGATGCGGGACGCATCAGAGTAGCATTATGATTCTACTTTTCCTCTTACCAAGACTCAAGCGAGACTTATGCATTATCTTGAGCTAACCTTGACGAAGCTTACAAACCTTCACTTTCGTTTACCATACCTATCTTCTCCTAGCAGTGTTCTGGACCATACATTTGTCCTCTGTTTCCGCATTTCCTCATGCAACCGACAGACTCGTTACCAAGCATGCCGTTTCGGATGGAGACCATCTTTGCGTCTAGATGAGTAGCGCTAGCTACGCTGTGAGAAAGCAACTTCTTGTCGCACCATAATCCAGATTCTAGGTACCTTATTTTTAAAAAACCAGGATCTAATCTATATATGATGTATCATTAACATAAAAGCAGCATTATGTATAAAGGGGAAAGTATATGGAATTTAATAAACTAATACCAGAACTATCAGTAAAAGATATAAACAAATCAAAAGAATTTTATTTAGAAATTCTTGAATTTCAGCTTGTATATGAACGTGTAGAAGAAAAATTCGCATTTATTTCACTCAATGGCGCTCAAATAATGATTGAAGAATGTAATGGTCATTGGCAAACTGGGGAACTTGAATATCCGTATGGACGAGGAATCAATTTTCAAATTGAAGTAGAAAATATAGAAAGTATCTTAAAAAACTTAAAGAGACACAAGATTACACTTTTTAGAGAGCTTATGCTAAATAACTATAGTGGTTTTGTTCAAAAAGAATTTATCGTTCAAGATCCTGATGGTTATTTACTACGGTTTTCTCAACCATGTTAAACACGCATCATAACACGACTTCAGTCTATGAATACCATATACAAAATCAGTTTACATAATCACTCTTTCCGGAACACACCACAAAAAAGAACCCTTATGGGAGTAGGGTTCTCGATGAGGCCTTGTTTCTTCTTTATGCAGCTTTTTATACATCCTTGATATGAAAGCTTTTCCTCTTGAGGTGATTGAAGCTACTATGTATAAAAAACCGTACATTTATACATATGCTCGTACGGGGAAATATAGTCCTTATGTATAAAATGTGCTACTATTTACTTACGGTTATATTTTGGTACTTTATAATTGTGATTCATAAAACAAAGCAACCTCACTCCAATGACCTCGGAATGAGGTTGCTTTTTATTTTGCTTTTTAGATAGAAGTTAAGTTACCTATAGAGTATAATTATGTAATATTTTTTATATTGGTATTCGACACTTTGTTTGTTAAGTGGGCCAAAGCAAGTTGTAGTCAGTTTGTTATTTTAGGAGATCAGAGCTGATAGTGAAGTAATAAGTTAAATGAAAAATAGTTAAAAATAAAGGAGATACTTAATGTCTGAGTATAGAGTTAAATTAAAGAAAGTTTGGGAAGATGAAAACTTTCTTGAATTAAATATGGTTGTCACTTCTCCCTATTGTAAAGTAAATACTCATTTTTACACCACTATTGAAGATCTCAAAGAGTTGAAAGATAATCTAATTTTATTTTCAAACTTAAAACGAAAAGAGTATCAATGGATCCAAGGGGAAGATAATGAAAGTGCTGCTCAATATGTACAAGTTAGATTCTTTCATTTTAACAATCAAGGACATATCGGAGTCGAGTTTGTACTTGATAATAAGCTAGATATTCCAGATAAAACACGCGTGAATTTTTATCTTATTACTGAATTAAACCAAATTGATGATTTTGTATATAAACTAGAAGGATTAATTAAGGGGATTACAGATAGTCTTGAAAGTTTATCAGAAGTAAAAGTATGAAGTTTATAGACATTAGATTGAAGAAGGTGAAGTTTTGAAAAAAGAATTTTATCAGGGAGATAGTTTTTGGAGCGATGATAGTGAATATAAGCGTATAGATTATCCGATAAATGATGAAATCATAAAGCAAGCTGAAGTTATTTTAGGTGTTAAGTTACCTAGTTCATTATTGGATTTACTGAAAATAAGAAATGGTGGGGGATTAAACTACCCATACTTTATGTTACCTGATGGAGATACAGAAAGTATTCCTTACGGGCAAAGAGCAAGGATTAGCGATATTGATCCTATACACTTTGAAAAGGAAGATATAAGCATCTTATCTTCCAAAGAACTATTAGAAGAAGTCAAACTCACCGGTGAATTTGTGGTTTTGTGGACGGATTTTCACTATTGGGTCGTGTTGGATTATCGTAATAGATCACAAGACCCTACTGTTATGTATATCGCAGAAAACTTCTCAGCTTCAACACACGATACTACAGAATGGGAGTATATCAAAATAGCAGATACTTTCGATGATTTTCTAAAGCAATTATTTCGTGTCCCCTCCCTAGATCCAAAACAATTAAAAAGTAGTTATAGCCGCAAAGAATGATTAAGCTAAACAAGCTTTTTAGAAACTACATTTTTTACTATAATCCTATTTTCATTGGTTAAATATATATTGTTTAACCTTTACAGTATATAATGTGGTATATCATTTACTTTTAATGTAATTCATGGAGGGAATTTTGTATAAATTAAAGTGCATTCCATTTTTTGTGTTTATTATTTTGTTCCTGCAAGGCTGCGAAGACTCATTAAATAAAAAAAGTAGTCGTGAACAAGAAGAAACTACCTTAATAGAAGATATAGAGAGAGAGGAAGAGGCCATGACAACCGTCTATGATAAAGCTAAATGGCATTATGAAGGAGATTTCCCGAGTAACTTGAGTGAAAAGCAGGCATTCGTTCATACTGGAATGTATCTCGGTTGGATTATTGAAGAAAACTTATATAGCAAAGAATTTGAAGAAGAGGCTGCGCAAGAAATTATAGAGTTTAAACAAAAGAACATGACCGGAACTGAAATATATATGGAATGGGATGGCGTCTTTGCCAGCGATATGCTGAATGCGGAAGGAAAGGCCTTTACAACAGATTACTTTGATTTCGATAAAGGTACTTATTTAGATGATTATGAAGCTATATTTCCTCATATAAAATCCCTTTATGAGGTAGAAGATACGTGGAATAATTATGAGGCTATTAATACAAAGATTAATGAGCGTTTTGATACTTGGAAGCATACAAAGGAAGAAAATAAAGGTGATAAGTTATTTACGGTTGATTCATATATTGGTTCATTAAAGAAAACACTTGAACAAAATGAAGATAAGTTAATTAACAATATCGAAAAAGTACATACTTTTCATTATTATAAGGACATTGACTTACTGAACTTTGAAATCTTCATTCAGCCATTTGATTTGTCTATTAGGATGTTTTCTATGGACAATGAAGCGAATGAAGTTTTCTATGAAGGAAACAATCGTGCCATTTTTTCAGGTAGTTATGAGCTACTTGAAGAGTTTGAATACTATGAGCTAGCCGACGAGCATTCAGATGAGTTTTGGGATTTTTATGAACAAAATGAAGAAGAAATATCTGCTGCTGAGAAAGAATTGATTTCAAACTGGTTTATTTCTTGTTGGAATAAAGCTGGCGATAATAGAATAAAGCTGCCTGTTTATCTAGACTTTCATGATGATATAGAGTCTTTTGATTTAAATAAGAACAAATGGATCGATAGTGAAGACAAATGGTCTGACGAAAATAGTAACTAACTTCATTGTACACGTGAAAAGAAGCCAAACTACTGTAGTGGCTTCTTTTTAATATCCATAATCACATTCTAAAAAATGAAAAATTATATGTTCGTAAACTTATACATTTTTAGCTACCATAATATTGTTTAAGAATAGAATTTAATTATCTGCATCATTAGCATTAAATGTATCTTTTTTAACGTTTAATATATGGCCACTAATATTAACTGTTTTGTTATTTACCCATTTAACTTTGGCGATTTCTTGAGGATAATTCCAATAGATATTTTTCCTTTTATTAAAAACTTTCTTTGTATAAGTCACTTCTCCTCTAATAGCAAAAGGTGTAGTCGCTCCACCACTTGAACGATAAATCTTTATTATGTAATCACCCTTAGGAGATGTACTTTGAGAAATATATTCTCCCTTTGGAGCAAATTGTAGATAACTAGGAGCAAAAAGAAACCACCAAACAAATCCTATAACTAGAAGAGCGCTTAATGCAGCCAAACATACTATATAACGTTTTTTCAATTTCTAACCTCTATTCAGATGAACTAAATTATAAATTTGTTTCTATCTGATTATATATCAAAATTGAGTTAAAAAATCATGAATATAATATACATCTGTAGTTAACATAATGTGCGTTATTGATACAAAAAAAGGAACACTCTGTGATGGGCATTCCTTTTCTCTAATCTCAATTTCATTTAAAATACTTGTCCATTCTTTGCTTTAAATCTTCATAATTTTCATCAGTGGCTCGTTCGACACCATATGTAAGAACATCTTTCGCTTTCTTTTTCTCATTAGCCATTAGATAAAAATCACATACTCTTTCATAAAATACATCTTCCTCATTCAAAGCCATCTCAGCTGCTGTATTCCAATCTATAATCTGTTCATAATGAGGAATACCTATATTTATTACATTTTGAACAAATTTACTAAACTCTTTTTTATCTGACTTTTTATTGTAAAGTGTAAAGTGCTCTTCATTACCTTCTAACCAGTTAGGAATATTCCAATCTGTGCTGGCAACAACTACATTATTAGCTAACTGTGTACCCCAAGTTTGCTCATACCATTTCCCATATTCATTTGACGATACATCCCACATAGTCCAAAAAATGCATTCATCTTGGGAGCTATACTGACTAATACAAAAAGATAAACTTAAATTGAAATGCCCTGTCTTTCTAGAGAATTTAGGTGTGCTTTTGGCATATTTAAAGCCTAAAGGCTCTAAGAGAGGAAGGAGATCAGTTTTAATATACAAATTAAGTAAGTCTTTTGGTTTCATAATTTCTCCTCGATTAGATGCTAAAGTTGATTTCCATTAGGTAGCAACATGTAGCTAAAATATTCTTGAAAAACACCCGTCCCTTTAAGCATATTCTTAACAGTGGTAAAATGCTTTTCTACTGCGTTACTATAAGCCGGATTTCTGGATGGGGTTCGTCCGGAAAGGTAAATAAGCTCTATAAATGGATCTTCTTTGTTCAAATTGAAGGATTTATTAATCAGTGAGTCACCGAACTCTTTCGTTTTATCATAATCTTCTCCAAAGTATTCTGGAAACAACTCAATCATAAAACCAAAAACAGCATTAAAAAATGCATCTTCTTTAAAATGGATGATTCCATAATGATAAAGTTCCTGCAGCAATTCTTCATAGTCATCATAATCACTTTCTTGTACTTTACTCGTGTTTTCTACGCCCCATTCTACAACTAAATACCAACACAAAAAGCTAAGTTTGAGAAAAACCTTTAAGTTTTGGGGATTTTCTTTCCAATTATGATATAACTTATCCCTTGCTGCGTTCCAATCAGATTCTTTTTCCAACTGATCGGTATCTTTCAGTTCCCAGTTTTTCATAGATTACCTCCAATTTTCTTTTAGTCCCCTAATATAGATATTTTTTGGATTGCATGATTACTCAATGTTTTTATTAATTCGCCCAATGCTGGATGATAATCTCCAGGGATAAATATTTTTATGTTCTCTAAATCCTTTATAAATTTATCAATTTCGTCTCGATTAAATTCTACGTTAGTCAAATAGTAATCTCTAATTTTTCTCAAATACAAATAACTTCTCCAGTTATTATTTGTGTGAAATAGAGCATCATGTAATGACTCCTCAATTTCTTTAAAATCAAGATACCGATCTTCTTTACCGTACATCTCAATATCAAGTCCCATGTACTTCCCTCACTTTCTAATTAATTTATCTATCTAAAATAATTATGCTTTATGAATACTTTTCATCTAATTAATCACATTTAGCTCAAGAATCCTTTATTTAAAAAGTCGATTAATCTCTGTTCGATAATTTTCATCGACTAAGTGATAGTACTTTTCATAAGTTGAGCGTATAGACTCTTTATCTCTCGCGATAACTTCACAGCCTCTATCGTCGTAGATAAAAAAGATAAGATTTTTAGTTACATTCACGAAAAATAAATCTGGATAGTACGAACCTGCCGTTTTACCTAATTTAGGCTTCAAGGGGAAATCCTCATTGCATGCAGCTTTAATTAATAAAGTGTATTTAATATCTTGTTTACGACAGCGTAAATAGAATTGGGAGGTGCTATACTCATCAGCATCTTCTTCCTCAGCAAATACATAAGGTAAAGTTTCCTGTTTCAAACGAAATTTTAAGTCTTTCTCTTTTATATAGCGATCGTAGACCTTTATTCGCTGTCCTCTGCTTTTAGAAGTTTTGTACTGATAAACATTTGTAACAAGAATTATTTCGTCATGTAGTGAAAATAAATCGTTAAATATAGATAAAGCTTGACTGTATACCTGTTCGAATCGATTAAGATTTACCTGGTCCTTTTCACTTTTAAATTGATAAATTTCATTTCCTAATTCAAAGTGAATACCTATAGACCATTGATGATAAAGACTAGGCTTCAAAATAAGACCTGGAAAATTGATATTAAAGTATTCCTTTAACTCCATAAATCATTAACTCCATTCTTTCACTCATTATTTAGTGATATTTCTATTGTACTAAACTACCTCGTTAGCATAATGGAAAATTTTGTTTTTCAGATTAATTCATCGAAGATATGATACATAATTAATGCTTAAGATTATCTATCATAAAAAGTCCGTAAAAATATAAATTTCCGGACTTAGGTGCTCTAATATCTCGAAAAAGCTCCTTTGTATATACTATTGTGAATAAAACGTTATTATGGTATAAATCTACTATAATATAACAAAGTAGGTACTTTATATGTTAAAAGGTAAAAGGTTTTTGATTTTATTTGTTCTATTAATTTCTATTGCTTTTTTCTTTTTTGTACTCAAAGAAGATGGAGAAATTAAAAGAGATAATATAGAAATAGGGTATAAAACAAATGATGAATCTCAACAAATTATTGATCCACGAAATAAAGTGAATCGAAAAAAGAAGATAATTGTCTCTACATATTTTAAAGACAATTCGGGAAAAGAAAAACAAAATAAAACGTTTGTACTAACATTAGCTAATGTCAAAGACAAGAGCAATCTATTAATGGAAGAAACTATTCCTAACGGCGAAGCCACTTCGGGTTATGAATTTACAATTAGTCCAGGGAAACTCCCTGCAGGAAAATACCAATTTTCCTTGTATAGAGACAATAATTTAAGCGTAGAAAAAGTCTTTACATTCAAATGATAAAGAATACATCGTCGGTAAAAGTAGACATTTTAGTTACCATAATATTTTTTATCAATAAAAGTACCAAAAGCCCTTTAAGGGCTTTTATGGTTAACGAAGTTATTATGTACCTTGTACCTCGGTTTTTAGGGTTAAACATTCCTTACAAAAATAAAAATAGATAATCATTTCTCCCAAGAAAAGGTCCACCACGGATACAAGATCTACTTCAAAATCATGAGTGATACTGGAAACATATTGCATGTCATGGTTACAGGTTGGACAGCTTATATCATTTGGATTTTCCACGTATAGAGGCGCTCCCAACACTCTACATATATACTCCTGACCAAATAAGTCAAATGCATCATAGTAGGCGTCTTCATTGACTGGTATATCTTCTCCTAACATATTAATAAGTTTGAATTTCGTATAAGGAAGAGGAACAGGTATTTTATCTTCTTCGTCTTGAATCCATTTTTCCTTATCATTTTGGCTTAAAACAGTAATATTTTTTGTTGTTGGATTTAATTGAAATAATTGAGGCTCCCATACAGTAGAACAATTTAAGCATGATATTAAAGGTAATTCCTCAAGTTTAGAAGTTCTTAGTTTACTTAATCTATCATCCTTTAGATCAAAACATAAAATCTGATGTAAATCTTCGCCACATAACTGACATTTTGGTACATTCCATTCTTGTCCTCCGAAACGATGATTATAAACACCACTACCTTCAATAGCTCTAAAGCCTTTATGACCCTTCCAATGCTGTCCATAAGGTTCATTTATCATGATAAGTCCTCACTTTTATATAATTGGTAACTTTATTATAACCCAATATAAATTATGTTTAATAAGTTCTATAAGATATAGATTTTCACTTAGGTCAGGCAAGTGGGTACTCTAACGAGCGCTGCCTGCCCGACTATATTATAAATTTATACACCATTCACAACTTAGAATATATAATTAAGTTAATTATTGTATGAGGGAGTTACTATTATGAAGAAGTACAAGAAAATGTTAGTGGGGTTCAATAATAAAGATTTAAATTGTTATGCTAGCCGTGGAGATTGGCTTTATCTTGCTAATAAGAAAGATACAAAAAAGGGGCTTTTTCGTTTACCAAATTATCTTTATTTCTTCGTTTCTTTAAATAGTAAACGTATGCCTTCGGAATTTGGAGTTGTAAAAACCATTGAAGGATATGTTACAGCAGAAGATCTTGCTAGGCTTGATTATGAAAGCAGAAAAATAGACATTTCACTCATAAATGAGGAAATTTTAAAAGAATATGAAGAATTTCTCGAAAAGATAAATGCTAAGCCAGAGCATACTCCTATGGGGGCCACATGGTTAGAAACGATATTCCCTACAAAAACAAAAAAATTAAGAGTACATAAAAAATTCTTTACTGGCATGTCTAAAGAGGAGAAAAAATCCGTATTTGAATTTGATATTAGAGATATATCTGAATGAACAAGCGCTGATTTTATAGTCAATATTTGTTCCATTAAAATAATTGATTTTTTGTTGAAAGGTGGCGCTTTTTTGAATCATTTTTTTGTTAGATTAATCCCAAATGGATACTACGATTATGAAGAAAATGAAGCACTTCCAGCACATGAGTTGATTCTCCGTCCACTGCTCTTGTGTGCCAAAGAATGCTATGTGTATGGTCTTAAAAAAGATACAGAATTATTTCAACAGTGTACCGATATACTTTCTTTTACTCGTAACAAGTACAAACTAGATTTAAAAAAGGAAGTCATCAAAGGATATGAACAATTTTGGAATGCAACAGGATGGCAGAGAGGTTCAATTCTAATCTTTCTAGAGTCAGAAAAGCTTAAGAAGCTAAACATTTTCACTTCCTGTTATGATCCTAGTATTTGGGAAAATCCTAATTCAGGAGAAAGTGCTGCAGCTATTAGATTTTGTAAAGATGTAGTTACGAAAGAAAAACTAGTCGGCCTTTGCTTTTCAGCCTCTAACGGTATTGAATATATGAAGGTTTATGCGGAGAGCGATATATTAAAAGAATTATATGAATGTGCGTTAGTACAGGTACTGTCTTCAAGATCAGATTCTATATATACACAAAAAAAACGTAGAAAATTACCTGGACAGTAAGTATCAATCATTAACTTTTATTATCTAGATGGTATTTATGGAAAGGAAGAAACGTAATGAATATCTTTGATTGCTTGGAAGAACTACAAGCAGAATTGTTTGAGAAATCATACGAAGAAATAGAAGCTAAGTATTATGAATTATGCTCTACTCAAGTGGAAGGTAATGAAGCAGAACGGATTCATAATATAAATTTAGATACTTTTCAAATGCAAGTAAAGAGTAGCCTTCAAGAAGCTGTGCATATAGTAAATGAACAGACTGCAAGAGCCATTTATTTTGAATATGATATGGATAATGGTTGGGAAAGTACATTTTTTATTTGCGATGGATACAGTAGTCTCATTGAAGAAGATGATGACTGGGCTAGTGATTGGATAGACGAAATTGAAGGGCATAGTAACAAAGAGTTTGCTCAGATTTATCAAGAGAACGGTTTTGATGCTACGGAAAAAGCAAAGATTATAACGCTATTTTTAATTGTAAGAACGCTTGTAGCTTTTGCGAAAGCTGTAAAAAACATAAAAGTTGATGTTCCTTTATGTGTAGGATTTCACGATCAAGATCCAATCATGCGAATTAAAGAGTAGCTAGTGAGAAATCCACCATGGCAACACAAATAACTCATTATATATGGAAGCTGTAGAAAAGTTATATTGAATAGGGGATTATTAAAATGTTAAAAATAAAAAACTTTCATTTGCTAACTAGTCTTTCACCAGATTTTTCTTTTTTAGATATAAAATATATTATAGAAGTAAGGTACTTTACAGAGTATAGAAACAGTTTATTGTTTGATGAAGAGAACAAAACTAATTTACATATAGTCTTTCTTTTAAAAACTAAAGGTGCTCATACCTTTCAGGAAGTTAGTATGAATTTTTATAGCGTAGGAAATTTCAAACTATACGCGAGTGGGGGAGCTTTACAGTTATCTATATTAGAGATAATAGATCTTCGTGATAGAGGTTGGGAAAATATTAGATTTCAAGTACGTGATGTAGAGGATCAAGATATCGATTTTTATTGTAACAGTATCGAAGTTTTAGGTGTTAAGGAATCACCAATTATTGATAACGAATACTTTAGATAGTTATTCAAAAAGAGAAGGATTTTTTTTAGAACCCCTCTCTTTTTGCTAATTGTTATAAGGACCCATTGTGTTAATAATAAGATTATATACTTTATGAAGAGATATGGATTTCCTTTGTCCAACTGCTTGTTTTTGATTTAATAGTAATTAATTGATTGCTTTCCCATTTCAAAC
Source organism: Priestia sp. SB1 (assembly GCF_038898415.1). Classification (NCBI taxonomy): domain Bacteria; kingdom Bacillati; phylum Bacillota; class Bacilli; order Caryophanales; family Bacillaceae; genus Priestia; species Priestia sp. SB1. The sequence goes on from NZ_JBBJSS010000009.1 coordinate 25,144, forward strand.
TCCCTAAGAACCTAGCGTACACAACCTCATTTCCGACTTCTTCTACTAATAGTTGATTAATTATTCTTAATCCTTTTTCATCATAAACCTCGCACCATAATTGAAAGCCTGAACACCTGTGGATTCCCTTTAACATTGCCAAAAGCTTTCGATTAGGGCTTTTTTTAGGCGTTTTTGCAACTAAAAAAACAGCCTCATAATTTTGTTTAACTATTTCTTCTAAAGACTCTTCTACATATTTCTCTATAGTTGTTAAGGAAAATGAAGAGTAATTTTCTAAGCACGGGACGATATAACTCCTAACAATGTGACAAAATGCTTCGTATTTTTCTTCAATAGACTCTAACTCTATAAATAACATATAGTCATCTGGAAGAAATACTTCAATATCTCGGATAGCCATCTCCTCTGAGTATGACACTTCCTTATTAGGATTGGCTAAGCAATAGACAGTAATACTATTTATTTCATCTATTTTAAAGCCGATTTCCTTTAATTTTTTACAGAAAATCAATTCAAAAATTCTAAGTTCATGTAAGTTGTTGTAATGTTTTTTAGGCCTTTTTTTTGCCCAATCTATAATATGAATATTAAACATTTAAATGGTATCCCTTCTTGTTTATGAATACGACTAGAATGTTACTTAGCTTAACTACTATTTTAAACCTTAATTTTAGAAATACTACTGAGAATCGTGATTATAGCAGCTAAATCTATATAGGATATACACATTTAACATTTGTTGTTATTCTACTTATAAACAAATTTTTGTTCTAAAGGAATTATCTATAATGAATCTTGAAAAAACCTGTAAAAATAGGGAAGTATTTTGCAGGAGGTAGTTGTAATTGGCTTTTAGTAGCAACCCCAGGCGATAATATCGCCATTTGGTGTCCTGATGATTTTGAATAAGTACTAGATTACTTGGTATAGAAGGGAGAATGATAGATATTGCTGGCACTACATTTATATGATTTAACAATTATAGATGATGAATGGGGAGAGAATCATAACGATTTTTACGTCAAATTAGAAGCTGACATTGGAATAAAAGGACATAAAAGCCCAATAGAAGTATTTTCAATATATGTTACGAGCCCCTGTAGACTAAGTTCAATGCTAAAAGACCAAGAAATCGAAACAGGCAGAGGCTTATTTATTATGAATGATTTTAATATTAAGGCTGTAGAAGATCGACTTAAGAAATTACTCCTACATTGCAGCAGACAAAGTTGGGAAGAATGCTTACTTGCAGTTAGTCGATACGCTATTAGAGAGTATGAATCGTAAAGTTTGGGATTCCTTTTACGAAGACTAAGGTTAAGTTAACAGGATTATTTTACATATATATTCAAAGGAGGCAGAGAATGAATTTAGATCAATTAATTAAGTTAGGGGCTCCTTATTTTCATATAGCTGTAGGAGATACAACATCATTATCTAACTTACAGGTTCAAGCTAGGGAATTAAATAAGACAGAATTCAAAGTAATTAGGGGAAAAAAGTGTAGGAATATCACAGGTCTAATGGATGAATGGGCTGCTGCGCTTCAATTCCCAGATTATTTTGGAGAAAATTGGGCTGCTTTTGACGAATGTTTAAATGATCTAGATTGGCTTCCTGCAGATAAATACATCTTATTCATTATGGACGCACATCTCATTTTTAAAGGGAAGAAGAAAACCTTTGAAATTTTAATCGATATTTTTAAAAATACTATTCAAGAATGGACGGAAGGTAGATATTATGATTCTTTTCCTACGGAACCAACTCCTTTTCATATTATTTTTCAATGTAGTGATATACATAAGGAGATATTTCAAAAAAGACTTGTTAATGCAGGAATAAAGCTGGTAAATATCTTTCAACTAGAAAAGCAGGATAAAGCATTACAGAATTTCCAAAGAGCACATCAATTTTGTAAGAATAATAAGGAGAATTTAGTACAAGATCAAATATGCGGCTGTTTTTACTGTTTGAAAATGTTTGATTCGATGGAAATTGAAGAATGGATTGACACTGACGATGATACAGCTATCTGTCCTTACTGCGGGATTGATTCTGTAATAGGTTACAGTTCTGGATTCCCCATTACCCAAGAATTCTTAAGGGGAATGAAGGCATATTGGTTTTAAACAAGGGGGTACGTAGATGGATAGTTTATTGGATTTACGGATTGAATTAATCACAGGACAAAAATTAGCTATGCAAGGGTCTTATCAAAGAAGAGCTCCCTCAAAAAAGGCCATTCCTCATCTTTTAGTAGCAAGAAAAGGTTTAAAGAATTATGTTAAACAGCACCCTACCAATGCTTTAGCTTGGCAATTGCTATCGGAGGCTGAAGAATATCTATTAAATTATAACGAGGCCTTAACGGCACTTCAGAATGCCCTATCTCTTGACGAAAAAGATAAAAAGTTATTAAAAAGATTAGCTATGCTAAAAGAATACGGAAACCAATGGAAAGAGCTTGGAATAACATCAGAGCAATTAAAATCGTTAGAAATATACCTACAAGAAAAATTAGAATCATATGGTTGTAATCATACATTAATTTATACCAGAGAGTGGTTGGATATAAACGTGTTAAGAAGCAAAAAGTCTAAGTTAGTAAAGGCCTTACAAAACCATGGTGGTTTTTGTGATTGTGAAGTTCTTATGAATGTGATCGATTAGGTTAAAGTACTACTGAAAGTCTTTATTTTACTAACTTTAATAAATATCTATTTCGAAAAGGTGAAACGAATGTTTGAAAGTCAGCCAACAAACAAAGATTTGATAAATAAGCTAGAAGATGTTCTCAAAGGAGAGATATCTAGAGAGCAATTTAATATATGGGCCTAAAAATGGGTTCAAAATCTAGATAATAGAAGTAATCTTTCCTTAAATGAGAATCAATTACATGAATACTTTATTTTCTTATTAGGCATCGATTTAGAGATTGAACCCGATATATATTTCTACGACAATAGACAAATTCAAGAATGGATTGAGAAAATAAAACATGGTATTCAATTATCTTAATAAAGATATAAGTACTATCAGAAAAGAGATGCAATAATGAATCAAATTAAAATTGAAGGTAAACAGGGCTTTATTCAAATTAAGTCAGAAAAGAAATATGAGTTTTCCAATAAAAAAAGTCATTTCGGAGGTTATGATATTGAAGGAACGGTTGAAATAAAGACTGGGAATTACTATGTATTAGGAGAATTGTGGTTCACTACAAACGATATGTATGAATTTTATCAAGCATTAAACAAATGCTATAATACCCTTCAAGGCACAGCCACTTTTATAAACTACGAAACGTCTCTTCAAATAGAATTTGAATTTAATAATCTAGGTCAAGTCGTTATCCACGGTTATTATAGAGAGAAGCCTTATTTGGAGAACGTACTGCAGTTTGAAATAGAAAGTGATCAAAGCTTTATCTTAGCTACGTTAAATGAATTAAAAACATTTTTGAGTCAATATAGGGATATTAGCTGAGATAATTAATAAAAAAAAGGAAATCCAAGGTAGGGTAAAGTACCTTGGTGTTTTTATTTCTCACAATCTTTCCTACATTAACTAAGAGTGTATATACAATAAATTGTTTTAAAGAGATCAATGATAACACAGCTTTCGGCTATCCTATAAAAAGCAAAAGTTCGTAAAGGTATACATTTACGGACTTTTCTTTTATGTAATAAATCTATCATTTTTATTGTTCGTTTAAGTCAAAAAACAAATTGCGAACGTGCACTTGAATTCAATAACTTTTACGAACGTTTTTTTGCAGAATAAGAGAGATCTTTACAGAGTAAACGTAAAAATGAAATTTATAGTGCCAAAATGAGGGTGCTATGTAAATAATAAAAAAATTCATACCTATTATAGGTATGAACCTTTTTAAAATATAATTAGTTTCCAATAGATATTTTTTATAATAGAACCAATCCAGCTACTAATAAAACAGCACCAAGCATAATACGGAACCCTGAAGAAGAGACCGGATCCGTTACTATATCCGATGCTACTGCTAAAAAAGCTAAAGTTTTCTTAGTCTTTCCTTTTGTGTTTTTATCTTTTACAACTATTAAAATTCCTGAGATTAATAGATACAAACCAATTAATAAAACTAATATAGGTATGAAAATCCTTTCCACCTGCTTTTATGTATTATAGTGTATTTATTTTCTATGCTTTTTATAATTTAACTTAACCTTCCGATAAACCATATTTCGTCGCAGTTCTCATATTCATATTCAGCACCAATCGGTTTATAGCCTTTAACGCTTAATCCTTCAGGTATGTTTATCTTCCACTTATTTTCAAGATTTTGGGTTTGGTGTAAACGTATAAAAGGTGCTTCATCTATCTCTGTACTAAAAAAACCTTCATAGAAGCTATCCATCCCTTTTTTAGTAAATAAAATTAGGATAACAGAATCGTCCAAATCGGATGAATTAAAGCTACAAAATATGCGATATTCCTTTTGCGTTTCCGTTCGTATGTCAAGAAGATATTGTATTTTATTAACAATCTTCTGTACAAAATATCTTTTTACGTTAATTGGAACATTCTTTGAATGGGTAAAAAACATACTAAAAGGAATATGAAGAGAGGTATATCCTTTATAATTTGGATCTTTATTATTCTGTACAGGTAGAGAATCAATTTGTTCATTAAGATATTTTGAAAAAGTACGAAGCCTTCTTCCTAAGCCTCTTACTTTCTTTTTTGAATAACAATTCTGGTTCCATTGATTCATGTATTGATTTTCCTCCAATTAATCTTTTTCTCAGTTTCCATGTTAAATTTATAAACTCTGTCTATAACATTACCTAGACAGACTTAATTTTATATTAATTTTTGCATATTCACATATTTTTTTAGTGAATATGCACCTTAAAATCCAAAAAAAGTTTTTTGGTTCCGATAATCAAACTTATGGTAACTAAACTAGAAAATAAAAAGCCTGGATCTCCTTAGATACAGGCTTTTTCTCAACTCTGTTGTTTAAGTAGAAAAAAGTACTTACTTTAAATTCAAGGTTACTTTCTTATTTAGATATGGAGATGTAAAAGTTACTGTTTGTTCATTTCCCCATTGTGCATCATGAGCTCCTAAAACATTTAAATCGCTCATATCCGTATTTCGTGTCATAACATGAAGAGGTTCTTGATTTATTCGTTTTTTCACCAAAGGGAATTCCGTTTGTTTATAAAAATTATAGTAATGATTAGTTTCTCCAAGACTCCAATTAGAATAACCAATAATAAGTTTTTGGGTATTCTTAGGGGAACTTAGATCATAATAGTCAACTTTATTAGTATAAAAGAACGTGAACCACCCAACGATTGCTATAGGTACAATAAAAAACGGCCCAATTACTCCCCAAAAAACTTTAGACTCTTTTGTTTTGCTAACGGTTATAAGGACTATGTATAAATAGATAAAGTGTAGAACAAATATCAGAAAATATATCGAAACCTTTGAAGAGAAAACGTATAGGCTCTTTAGTGCTAAAAGATAAAAGAATAGATCTATAGGAAGAAGGATGATAGCTAACATTTTTAGTATACTCTTATTATTTTTATACTTCATTGACTACGAACCCTCCTCCTTTTAATTTAGAAATGTTAAATATCGCTGCTATTAATATCAAGTGAGTAGCTACGAGGTATATAATTTTGGACTTTTCCAGGTGAGTTAAATAGATCACTCTTACTGAATATCGTAAATCCAACCTCTTCCACATCCACAAATGTATCGACTTTATCTATATCGACATTTTTAAATTCTATAGGTTTATTCCATTGTCTCGAAGGAATTAAATCCTGCTCTACAATACCTTCTCCGTAGAAAATGAATATACTCAGCCCATTATTAACTAATTCTTCTGCTAATCCACTAACATGGCTCAATTTTTCTTCAGAATCAACTTTAATAATAGCACCATCTAATGAATGCTCATAAAAAGGAATTTTATTTTTAATCAATGTTTCTTTTCCATGTCCAGAGAGCATTGAGTCTAAAACAAAAAAAACAGGTAAACCAAACATTTTTCGAACTAAAGAGATGATTAGATCATGATTAATGTCCCTAATCCCTACAGTAATAGATACAAATTTATCTTCTGGAAAGTCAAAACTATCAATTATACTTTGGTCTGAATATTGCACAAAATATTCTTTTTTCAACATTTATCCCCCTTTAGGGTTTAGTCTTTTTGAACTCTTACTATTACGTTATGTAGTAGTTACTTCTGTTAATGTAACAATAAATTCTATGCAAGTGATAGCAATAATCGGGAAAAATTTAGAATTTCCATTGAATAAAGAACGTTTGTTCGCATATAATAGAGAACAAACGTTCTTTATCTAAGGAGTTCTTTCAATGGATTATGCCCAGCTACCAAACAGAGTCATTATATGCATCGACATGAAAGCATTTTTTGCTTCAGTTTCTTCTGTCATACGGGGGTTAGATCCGCTGAAAACAAAGCTTGCGGTGGTAGGAGATATCAAACGGTCTGGATCGGTTGTGTTAGCTGCCACACCTTTATTAAAGAAAAAAGGAATCAAAACAGGAAGTCGTCTTTTCGACATTCCTAAAAGAAAAGATATCCATGTCGTGAATCCATCTATGGAGAGGTATATCAAAGCTTCGAACTATATTTCTAGTTTGGTGTTACAGTATGTGGCTCCTGAAGATTTTCATGCGTACAGCATTGATGAGTTGTTTATTGATGCGACAGCTTCGTTGCATTTATTCGCTAAAACACCAGAAGAATTAGCTCATAAAATCATCAACGAGATTTACCGTAAGACACGGCTGACAGCTACCGCAGGCATCGGTCCCAATCTCTTACTGGCAAAAGTGAGCTTAGATCATGAGGCTAAGAATAGCCCAACAGGAGTTGCGTATTGGCGATATGAGGATATTCCCTTTAAACTGTGGTCCATTCATCCGATGAAGGATTTCTGGGGAATTTCGTCTGCTACGGAAAGACGCTTACAACGGTTAGGCATTCACACCATCAAAGAACTCGCTCTTTCTTCAAAGGAGATGTTACAAAAAGAATTTGGCATTCTGGGTGAAGAGTTGCATCAACACGCGAATGGGATTGATTACAGTCGCATTTCTGATGTGTACATTCCTAGCTCTCGTTCATTTGGAAAAAGTCAGATTCTATTCCATGATTATACAAACCGAAAAGAAGTGGAGTTATTGCTGTTGGAGCTATTAGACGATGTATGTTTTCGTTTACGCATGCATCAAGTAGTGGCTCAGACTGTTCATTTATCCATTGGTTACAGCAAACGAACAGGTGGAGGCTTCTCAAGACAAAAGAAAATGAGGAGAGCTTCGAATTTAAGCCAAGATATCTTTCCGTATTGTTTAACCATCTTACATACACATGATAGCGGAATGCCGATTCGTTCCATTGGGATTTCCTTGGCGAACACACGCATTCAAGAAGAAGAACAAATGAGCTTATTTGAGGATATTAATCAGCGGGAAAAAGCCTATGCACTTGCAAAAACGATCGATGACATTCGTCTTCGTTATGGAAAGAATAGCGTTCTACGGGCCTCAAGCTATCTCGATCATTCAACGGCTCGTTATCGAAACGGCCTTCTAGGAGGTCATAAAGCATAAAGGAGGAAGCTGCTATGCAGAACAGAGGAATGAAAAAATGGCGACCGTTCGCCACTATGCCAGAGCAATACAAAGGATTACAGGAAATTATAAAAAAACAAGCAGAAATACCACAACCTTTTTTAACAGAAGATCAAATGGAACAGATTAATTTCACTTTGATTGAAGCGCTTCATACACATAAAAAAGTGTACCTGACGTATTACAAGCATGGGCAGTGTATAACGGAAACAGGAATTATTCAATTTGTTGATTCTCTAGGAGGTGTCTTTGTTTTTATAGATGAAGGATGTAAGCAAACAAACAAAATGAGGTTAAGCGAGCTAATTGATGTTCGTTTCATGTAGTAGAAAATAATAAAACAGTTTATTTACATAAGATTTCCATACATAATTAGTGTAAGCTTAAAAAGTACAGGATTATTTTCATAGATTCATTTAGTAATGTTATATAAGGAGGCCTTTAAAATGAAGCAGTTTTGGCATGAATTTGAACAGCGGTTGAACAAAAGGTGGGACTAACCTTCCCCCAAAACCTTAAAAGAGCTTTTAGACGGAGGAGAATTTGAAGATTTTCCAGAAGTAGAACCTGTTGGACCAGTGAAAAAAGAATTGTGGTGGAACCCGCGTTGGATTTCGATTGCCACGAATGGGGGAGGAGATGATATTTGTATAGACTTGGATCCGGCTGAAGGAGGAAAAGTCGGCCAAATTATCACCTTTTGGCACGATTGGGAACAGCGCGAAGTAATAGCAGACAGCTTAGAAGAATGGGTAATGGCCACGATAAATCATACAGATCATTAAAGGGGAGAAGCAAATGATAAAGCCGGATATAGAGAAAATCTATAAAATTCTTAAAGCACTTCCAGGTACGTCGGTGAAAGTAGAATTTGAAGATGAAGTGGGAGAAATTCTTTCTACTCCTTATTATATCTATCTTAAAAGCGAGTTTTTAGATGGACAATTAGGCTATAGAGAAGATCTAGAAGCCAATTCCCTTATAGGGAATCAAGAAGGAGATTGGCAAGAAAGCTGGTTTGTCATAGGGTATGATGAAGAAATCGGCGGTGACCCGCTTTTTATTGATATAGCGAATGAAGATTATCCAGTTTTCACAGCTGAACATGGTATGGGTGAATGGGACGCTTTAGAAATGTATGATTCTCTAAAAGAGTTTGTAGAAGATGTTACTTAATTATGGCTTCGTTAAACGATTTTGATAAGAGTACGGTCAGAAGAGGACAGATAGTAGTTTAATATCTACCTAGCTGTCCTCTTTTTTTAGTACCTATTAAACTTAGAAAGAATGTAGAGAAAGGCAGGTCCTTATGGTAGGAATCGATTTCTATATCGTTAATAATAAGAAAGAAGCTGCTTCTTCTACTAAATGTGTAAAATTTGAGGAAAGAGTACACGACTATCTATTAGCAAGAGAATTCAGGGATTCATTTGAATTGTTGACAGGGTTAGATCAATATGGTGACAAGTTGTTTTCTGTACAAGAAATCAATCAATTAATAAAGGTATGTGAAGCGTTAAAGACTACCTGTCGACAGCCAACGGAAATAAATCTGAAAACGAAAACATTTGCTGAAGCATTAAAGGGTCTTTGCTTAGAAGCACTGAAGCTAAATAAATTAGTATTTGCAGCTGGTGATTAATGTAGAATTAAATGAAATCTATGTTGTGGTTTCATCGCTTCGATAATATGAATGAATAAATTCAAAGGGGAAACGTCTTGAAAAAAACAGTTCTAAATAAAAATAAAACACTTATAGAGTTAGGGGATGAGTTTCTAGTCGTTTGTCCACATTGTGCTTCTTGTGCAAGCGTCATAGCTTTAGATAATCCGAGTCCCTATGTCGCTAACGTCAGAAGAAGGTTTGTTTGTACTGCTTGCGGAGCAACAAAAGACAAAGTTATAAAAGCGAACGGTTATGGAAAAGCAAGAGTCTCGTATGAACCTAAAGCTAATTATGAAGTAATCTTAATTGGAGACCCCTGTGATTGGTATTTTCAACTTCCGCTCTACTTACAAATCGAATGCAGTGGAAACACCTTATGGGGATTAAACCTAGAACATTTAAATTATATCGAAAACTATATAGAAGCTGAACTCAGGGAATCACATCCCTATTATTTAAGTGTCGAGAGTCGACTTCCAAAGTGGATGAAGCTTGCTAAAAACAGGAGTGAAGTATTAAGAGCCATTAAGAAACTAAAGGTGAAATTAAATGAGAAGAGCTAGGGTACAATGTCCTCGATCAGGATTGAGGGTTAGATGTCAGAAAGGTGTAGAACCAGCAGTTAGACAGTCTTGCTTAAACTTTGCAGTCTGGTTACGTTCAACGATAGAATTTCCTGTAAGAGTTGTTGTGTATTTAAAAAAGGATTATCAAATTAAAAATAAATATTCTAAAGAGCTAGTAAGCGCTACTTTCTTTGCACCATATGATAAAGCGATAGAACCTTATATACGAATTGCTACTGGTGACTATGAAGAATTAGTATCGGAAAGGGGAGAAATTGATGCTCTTTGGGCTATACTCCGCAGTATGGCTCACGAGATTGTTCATTACCAACAATGGATAGAAGAGAAAGAATTTGATGAGACAGAAGCAGAAACTAAAGGTGAAGAATTATTAGATGCTTTTGCTAATTCGTTATAATTTATCTTTCTAATCAGCTTATAAATTAAGCTAAAGAATTCTGTAGCTGAAGGTAACTTCTAAATAGCCTAAGTATGGGAAGTGAAGACTATGTATCAAACTATAAAGATTAATAATTGGATTTTAGAAATTGATGTTGAAGAAACAAAAAAACAGTATTTGAAGAAGTGGGATTTGTGCGATTGTCTATATTGTCTAAACTTCTATGAAGCTATGAAGTCACGATCAGAGATAGAGCTTCAGCTTTTTTACCAACTAGGTATTAATCCTTCTCAATGTAATCACTTATCACATTTTGATCCTCAAGAAAATGGGCTACACTTCTATATTGGCTGTTATCATCTTGTAGGTAAGGTATCTCTTCAAACACCTCTTGAAATTATAAATTCAGATGATGCAATCCAAATAAGTAATAATTTACATATTGGCTTTTCTAAAAATTTGGAATTTGTCCCTGGCGGATTTGCCAGACCCGTACTTCAACTGAATTTTGAGATAGAAGGCCCTTGGGTCCTGGCTGAAGAATTAGATTAACGTTTTTTTATAACCTAGCTATCGCCTTAAAATCCATTTTCAAAACATTAAGGATAGGAAAGCTACAAGCAAAAGCAGAAGAGAAAACTCTAAAGCCCACGGACCATATTTATGAGAATTCAAACGATACATAGACCACCGCTGGGCGTTTTCACCTCCAAAGAATGAGACGGTAATCCATAGAAGAAATAAGACTAAAAACCATGAAAAAAAGATAATATAATTAGTCATCAGTTTTATATCCGCCATAAGCATCATCGTTATCGTACCATTCACAATCCTGAGGGTTGTTTGGATCTAATATAATTGTGCCATCTTTATCACTCTCGATTTTACGTGGCGGGTTTTTCTTAAGCTCTTCGCTTAATTTTGCCCGTAACTCTTCGATAGAAAACTTTTTTAATTTTTGTTCGCGACTTGGCATATAAGCACCACTCCTGTTAACGGTTTTTCTAAGAAATATACATCTTATGAATTTACTCTAGTTTATTTAATTTCTTTACCTCACTTAAAAATTCTTCATCTGAAAATTGACCGGTTATCTTTTTTTGAATGAGTCTTTCTTCCGAATCAGAAAGGTATAAGCCTTCTACCGCAAAACTTGCTTTTGTATTGTTTATAGCTTTTTCTATAGTTTTTTCATTCTCTGACATATTACCAACCTTTCATCTTCAACAGTAACCTAAGGTAAATTTTCAAAAAGAATGCGATAAATTATTTTTAGAGGCTTTATAAATTTACGATATGTGCAAATTCTTTTTTTACCTGTATTTACACTACAAAAATGATATCCATAGACTTAATCTTTATTAGCTAAAACCCTTCTTTCATTTACAATTATGGTGGAAAAAGGTAGATTATTAGTATACATCTCCATAATTATACTTCATGAAAATAGTTTGTATTAACACATGAACCTTTATAGATAACTTTAGCAAGTGAACATCTAAATACAACAGCTAGAAGACATTTAATTAATTATATGTTATTCGTTGTAAGCTGAACGTGCAAATTCTTTACAATAAAGAGGGTTGATAATATGACAAATACACAAAATATATTAAAGGCATGGCATTTTGCTGAAAATTTAAGCCCTGGAGTTGTTCCTCCAGTCCCTGGTATTAAATTAGGGAAGCGTATGAAAACATTTGATCAACCACGGGTTCGCAAAGTAAACATAAAAGAAGAGTTATGGAAAGAAGTAGAGTTAACTAACCCAGCAAAAGATAGTCTAGTTTTTACATACTATCTAGATTGTTACGTACAAAACGATCTTGTTAAATTTCTAAGACAGCACTTTGGAATTACAGATGAAATTATTAATGCTAAGTGGAATAAAAATTTTAGTTTAACTTTTTCATTGGATGAAAACGGTCAATATATTGAAGAGTCGCTGTTTATTCCACCGCTTCACTTAATTACAACAGAAATGGTGAAGAACGGAGGTTATAACATTGGACAGTTTTCAGAACAATACGTATTAATGACGAAGGAATGGGAGGAGTTGGCTAATTCTGTATTTACAGATGGAGTGAGTGAATCAGCAATTCTTCAGCTTCTAACAAAATACGATGAAATATTTCATCGTTTTGCAAAACGATCAGTTCAATATGCAGAGAATTATATTGAAATTTCTATTTTAAAGAAAGAGGACTCCTTAGAATCCAAAAACTTCACAAGTTTCTACATGAACGATTTAGAACTTATTTTAGGTGACACACCAAATGAAACGTTGAAAAACTTTTTAGAAGGTTGCAAATTAGCTCTTAATATTAACGAAAATCGTGCTGCCATTGAGAATGCTCTTGATCCAAAAAACTTGCCCGCTGGGCGATGGCCTTCAACAAATGAATATCGTTTATCATTAATGCAGCAAGTAGCTGTAAACCAAGTTCTTAATGAAAACGAAAGAATAAATTCAGTGAACGGGCCCCCAGGAACAGGGAAAACAACATTATTAAAGGATATTTTTGCACAAATTATCGTTAATCGTGCTACTGAAATGGCGAAGTTTTCTGATCCTAAGCAAGCATTTGAGGGAAATCAACTTTTTTTAAAGGAGCCATTAACAAAATTTAAAATGGTCATTGCTTCAAGTAACAATGGAGCGGTTGAAAATATTTCTAAAGACTTACCAAAATTAGAAGAATTAAATTTGAAAGTTAAAAACCAAAATGACAACAGCTATCTAGCGGAGATTAAAGAACTAGCATTTTTTGAAGAACTCTCAAAACAATTAGTTCTTGGGCCTTATGAAGCCCAGAAATCAGAAGACATTATTTTTGCACCAATATCGGTAGCACTCGGAAAGAAAAGCAATCAAACCCAAGCAGCAGATGTCCTAAAAGTTGATACGATTATAAACTTACTAGATAAAGAAGTACAAAATCTAGCTCCTTCATCTTGGTTGGATGCAGTAAAAGAGTTTACAAATTTATATAAAGAAATCGAGCATGACAAACAAGTTTTACATGAATACATTGAGATATTAAAACAGAGCCCGGACGTTGTAGAAGACATAGACTTGGAGATATGTAAGTATACAAAAATGATACAGGAAATAAAACATCCCCTTGGTACTATATATGCTGATATAGAAGTAAAAGAAGAAGAACTAAAAAAGCTACCAAAGCCTAATTTTCTGACAAGGTTATTTAATAAAGAAGATATTCAAACAAAGAACCTTAAACAAGATGTAAAAGATTTAAGAGCATTAAAAGATCAAAGCTTATCAAGGCTTAAAACCTTAGAAGCGGAATTGAATTCTCTTAAACAGAAAAAACAGCATTTTTTAATGTTACAGCAGTCCTTTAAAAAAGAAAGATTAGAGCTTTCCACTGATGCACATTGGGCACAAACTGATGAAGCATATGAAAAACGTCAAAAGGATATTATTTGGCAGACAGACTCATTAAATTTCAAACGGGGATTGTTGTTTATAAAGGCCTTACAGCTTCACAAGCTTTTTCTTATCTACAATAAACAAGCTTTAGAGCGCCCTCTTCAGCTTTTTGCTAATCGTAGCGAAGTTGACTTAAATACAAGTGAAGGTATTCGCGAAACTGAAAACATGTGGGATGTAATACATCTTATAACGCCAATCATCAGTACAACATTTGCCAGCTTTTCTCAAATGTACAAAGGAATTAAAAAAGATTTTATCTCTTATTTATTCATCGATGAAGCTGGACAAGCTTCTCCACAGCAAGCTGCAGGTGCATTATGGCGTTCTAAACGTTCAATAATTGTAGGGGATCCTATTCAAATTGAGCCCGTTGTTACTTTGGACGATACCATTTTAAACGATATCCGCAGGCGCTTTAAAATAGGCGAGCAATATATCGGTCCAGAAGCTTCGGTACAGGGACTAGCAGACTTAGCAAATCCTATAGGAACGTATACTGGCGATAGTAAGCGAATTGGGATACCACTTTGGGTTCACCGTCGCTGCGCCAATCCCATGTTTTCTATTTCAAATGAAATTGCATATGACAATAAAATGGTTTTAGCTATGGATTCTGATCAAAGCGCTGGTGTTTGGTACGACTGTCATGGTGGAGCCATAAACAAACATTATGTAAAGGAACAAGGTCAATTCGTCTTAGAAAAAATCAAACAACACTTTCAGCGCCTTCAGGAATCAGAGAAAAAGGCCGAGTTCCCAAGTGTTTTTATTATTACACCTTTTACGAAAGTGAAAACAGAAATTACTAAGTTATTAAAATCTAAGTTGAAAGAAGAATGGGTGCATATGGATGAGCGCAAGCTAAATAGGTGGATTGTAAATTCTGTTGGGACAGTTCATACTTTTCAAGGGAAAGAAGCAGATATTGTATATTTTGTTGTCGGAACAGATAAACAATCAGACACTGCAGCGGACTGGTCTTGTTCAAAACCAAATCTACTGAATGTAGCGGTATCACGTGCTAAACTTGAATTTTATTTAGTAGGTGATTTTAAACGTTTAAGTGCTAAGAGAAATTATAAGGAATTTGCAAAGCACTTAGAGGTTGTAGAACAAGTTAGCCATATCAATCTATGATACTGTTTTAAAAACCTATGAGCGCAGCAGTAGTATATAAAAACGCAATATTCTCTAGTAAACAGAGAATGTTCAATTAAAACAAATATATTATTTTAAGTAAATATACTTTAAAAAAGCACTCCTGTGAGTGCTTTTTTACTTTGCCTTAAGGAACAATTCTAAAAACAATCATTTTATGTATAGGTACTTCCACACTCTCCATGTGCAAAAAACTGGAAAAAACTCTCTCTAATAATTTATAATAATAGAGAACTATGTCGAATCCTAAATATTGGAGAGATTGCTATATGAGAAGAATACTTCCTTTTATAATTTTTACCATTTATTGCATTCCATATGTTTATCTATCTATACGAAAAGATTTTGAAGATGATTCAAAAATAAACTATATAATCATGGCCATGGTTACAGTCGTACTATCTTATCTAAGCGGGCTGATTAGAGCAGATTTGTCACTTATTTTAGGAAATATCGTTTCTTTTAGTACTTCATATTTTTATAACGCGTTAAGACTTCCTGATCCAAAATGGGAAAAATACTTTTCGCCTGTTACTTCGGTTGAGCAAATCGTACTCATAAGCCTTGCGGCGCTTGTACTGCAGATGATTGTTTATACAGTTGCTAGAAAGCGAGCGAAGAGATACATTCGTAACGCTATGGTTTCAAAATAGCAAAAAAAAGAGTTAGTCATTTGATGGGCCAAACTCTTCAGATGACTAGCTGAAAGAAGGGGTAAAAAGAAATTCATTCTGTATGAGAAGATAAAGCGATTAAAAACATTGAAAAAAATTCTCTTGCAGTCAAACGAGGAGGGAAGAATAGAAGCGTTATTAGGCATATACTTACCTGCTTTAAACAGGATACGAATCAATTAGGTAAGCTATTTATTACAACTTTTAAATATGTAACCGCAAACAAAAAGGTATGTATTTCTCTTCCTACTTTAATTATACCACATAAAAAAATGCCGATATAGACTGTTTATTCTCATTTACTGCTGGTAAAATCAATAAAACATTACCGGTTAGGAGAGATGTTGAATGAACTCTTTAGTTCTTAGCTTTCAAGAAATAAAAGATACACAGCTTTCACTTGTTGGAGGAAAAGCTTTAAATTTAGGCGCGTTATCAAAAATTCAAGGAATACAAGTACCGGAAGGATTTTGTGTGACAGCGGCCGGGTATCAAAAAGCTCTTGAACAAAATGAAACATTTCGAGCGTTACTGAACCAGCTGACGATTCTAAATGCTGATGATCGAGATCAAATTGGTGAAATCAGCGAAAAAATTCGCCAAACCATTATGGAAATAAAAATTCCTTCTGACGTTGTAAAAGCAGTTATTCATTCTCTCTCTCAGTTTGGGGAAGAGCATGCTTATGCAGTTCGTTCAAGTGCGACAGCTGAAGATCTGCCACATGCTTCTTTTGCTGGTCAGCATGACACCTATTTAAATATCAGAGGCAAAGAAGCCATCCTTGAGCACATTAGCAAATGCTGGGCTTCCCTGTTTACAAATCGCGCGGTAACCTACCGTATAAAAAATGGATTTGACCATAGTCAAGTGCACGCATCGGTTATTGTTCAACGAATGGTTTTCCCGCAGGCTTCAGGTATTTTATTTACCGCTGACCCAATTACTTCTAACCGAAAGCTGTTATCAATTGATGCAGGATTTGGACTTGGAGAAGCGCTGGTGTCTGGTTTCGTATCTGCCGATTGCTATAAAGTACAAGAAGGAGAAATCGTTGATAAAAAAATAGCAGCTAAAAAGGTAGCTATCTACGGATTAAAAGAAGGTGGAACAGAAACCAAGGAAGTTCATTTTGATCTGCAAAAAACGCAAGCGCTCACTGACTCTCAAATTTTACAATTAGAACGCGTTGGAAGACAGCTTGAAGCTTATTTTGATTGTCCTCAAGATATCGAGTGGTGCTTGGCTGATGATACATTTTATATTATCCAAAGTCGTCCAATCACTACTTTATATCCAATTCCAGAAGCAGCTGATCAAGAAAATCACGTGTATGTATCTGTTGGACACCAACAAATGATGACCGATGCCATGAAACCACTGGGATTGTCTTTTTTTCTGTTAACGACTAATGCACCGATGCGTACAGCCGGTGGAAGGTTGTTTGTTGATGTCACCCCTATGCTGGCTTCACCTGACAGCAGAAAAATGATGTTAGGTGCCATGGGACAGCATGATCCGCTCATGAAAGACGCACTTACAAGCATAATAGAGCGAGGAGATTTCATAAAATCTTTATCTAATGATCAAAGTTCCGGTAAAAGCAATAAAAGCGTGCCGCCTACGAAGCCTAAGGTACAAATCGAAAACGACTTGACGATCGTTTCTGACTTGATCAAGAAGAATCAAGCATCAATAGAAGAGCTGAAGCAAACCATCCAAACGAAGTCAGGGCCGGAATTAGTCGATTTTATTTCAGAAGATATCGGGATATTAAAGAAGATTTTATTTGATCCACAAAGTACAGCTGTGTTTATGGCCGCTATGGATGCTTCATCATGGATTAATGAAAAAATGGAGACATGGTTAGGTAAAAAAAACGCAGCAGACGCGCTTTCTCAATCTGTACCAAACAATATTACTTCAGAAATGGGTCTGGCGCTATTGGATGTCGCAGATGTAATTCGTCCTTATCCAGAAGTCATTCATTATTTAAAACATGTAAAAGATGATAACTTTTTGGAGAAACTGGTTAAGTTAGAAGGTGGACAGGAAACCAAAGACGCTATCTATGATTATCTCAGCAAATACGGAATGCGATGTCCCGGCGAAATTGATATTACGAAAACTCGGTGGAGCGAAAAGCCAGCTGCACTTATCCCTGTGATTCTTGGTAATATCAAAAACTTTGAGGCTAACGCCAGCAAACAAAAATTTGAAAAAGGTTTGCAGGAAGCCTTTAAAAAAGAGAAAGAGCTATTAAGTCGATTAAAGCAATTGCCCGATGGCGAACAAAAAGCAAAAGAAACAAAAGAAAGAATTGATCTCCTCCGAAATTTTATCGGTTATCGTGAATATCCCAAATACGGGATGATTAACCGTTATTTTGTTTATAAGCAGGCTCTCCTGAAAGAAGCCGCTCTGCTAGTAAAAGCCCGCGTTATTGATGAATCAGAAGATATATACTATTTGACGTTTGAAGAACTTCAAGGAGTTGTACGCACACGTAAACTAGATTACCAAATCATCAGTAAACGAAAAGAAGAGTACAAATTATATGAAAAGCTAACACCTCCGCGTGTGATTACGTCTCAGGGTGAAATTATTACAGGTGCGTACAAACGAGAAAACCTCCCGCCCCAAGCAATTGTAGGTTTACCGGTTTCTTCCGGAGTGATAGAAGGGCGCGCGCGCGTCATTTTAAACATGGAAAAAGCTAATCTATCAGATGGAGATATATTAGTCACTTCCTTTACTGACCCTAGCTGGACCCCGTTATTCGTAGGAATAAAGGGGCTTGTTACGGAAGTTGGGGGATTGATGACTCACGGCGCAGTCATTGCCCGCGAATACGGATTGCCAGCGGTTGTTGGAGTAGAGAATGCTACTCGGCTAATAAAAGACGGTCAGCGAATTCGCGTACATGGAACAGAAGGGTATATTGAAATACTGTAAAAGCCAAAAATACTTGCACTATTTTATCTAATTAATAGATGAAGATTTGTCTAGATTTCTTTGCGCATCTTCAGTTCATACAAAAAGGCAGGCCACAATGGCCTGCCTTTTTTATATTGGTAACAAAGTAGATTGAAACGTCAAATGCTGACTTTTTTCGTAGCTGTCTGCTGCACATGCTCCATAAACAGTTTAAACAAGTTCAGCATTGAAATATGTTCTTTTGCCATCATTTCTGGATGCCACTGGACGCCGACTACAAATTGATTTCCTTGTTTTTCAATGGCTTCAATGACTCCGTCTTTTGCCCATGCGGAAACTTCAAAGCCTGGCGCTACGTCTTTAATCGCTTGATGGTGAAACGAATTAATAAGAGCTTGATTACCGTAAAGGTCATGTAGGTGTGTTCCGTCTTTAATCATGATGGAATGAGAAGGGTCGCTTGTATTGTTGTATTGATCATGTTTGATAAATGACTCTTTAATGTCTGACATGTCTTGATAAAGCGTGCCGCCGTAAGCAACGTTTAAAATTTGTAAACCGCGGCAAATCGCTAATACGGGCTTTCCTTGATCAATCACATGCTTTAACAATAGATGTTCAGACTGATCTCGTGCTAAAAAAGGTGAACCTGTTTTTGTTGTAGGTTCTTCACCGTATAAAAGGGGATTGACGTCTTGTCCACCTGATAAAATCAACCCGTCTATACTTTCTGCCTGCGCTTTAATCATTTCTTCATCTTCTAGTACTGGCAAGATAAAAGGAACTCCGCCGCTGAGCGCTGTTGATTCGATATAGTCGTTATTCACATACGCTCGCTTATAGCCTGGAAAGCGTCCTCCTTGATCCACAATAATGCTTCCTGATATACCAATTAAAAATCCCACTGTTGTTTTCTCCTTTTTTGTTAAATTACCATTTCTTAAGATGTTTTCTCTTTTTTACTGCGTTGATAGAGTGTTTTCAATCGCTTGCTTTATAAGAAATAAATGGTTCTTTTATTCAACTATCATACATATATACCATATTTATTTAATAGAAAATGGTATAATAGCCTCTGTGTGTCAAAAATACTAATTGCCAAAGGTAGAAGGTAGTGCTACAATTGTTCACATTCCTACTATTCTTCTTATTATAGTCGGATTAAAATTTTATACAAGGAAATAGGAGTGATTTTAGTGAAAAGGACTTATTTACTTTTCATCTCTCTTTTAACCATTGTCCTCATGGTAGCAGGCTGCAGTGGTAACGCAAGTAAAAATACTTCAAGTGAAAAAGAAGGAAAAGAAGGCGGAACGCTAAACGTCGCGTCTCAAAGTGAGCCAGCAACGCTAGATGCTCAAATCACTGGGGACTCAGATGTGAAAGATGCAACGCGCAGTATCTATGAAGGGTTAATGATTTTAGACGACAAAGGAAATCCTAAGCCTGACTTAGCGTCTAAAGTAGATATTAGCGATGATAAAAAAACATACACGTTCCAATTAAGAAAAGGGGTTAAATTCCATAACGGTAAAGAAATGACTGCAGATGACGTTGTCGCTTCTATTAACCGCTGGATTAAGCTATCATCCCTTGGGAAAACAAACTTCTCTGGTGCTGAAATGACAAAAACCGGTGATTATACGGTAGAGCTTCATTTACCATCACCAAATGTTAACACGCTATCTTTATTAGCTGATCCAATCCCCGCAGCAGCTATTTTACCAAAAGAAGTGGTTGACAATGCATCTGATGAAGGGATCAAAGACTACATAGGAACAGGTCCATATAAAGTAAAAGAGTGGAAGAAAAATCAATATCTTTTATTAGAAAAATTTAAAGATTATTCTTCGAAAGGCCGCGAAGTTAAGAAAACTCCTCACGTCGATGAAATTAAGATTAGTTTCGTAAGCGATGAGTCAACTAGGATTTCTGGTATTACAACCGGACAATTTGACGTTGCGCTATCTGTATCAAGCGATAATGCCAAACAAGTTGAAGGCAGTCAAAATGCAAAAGTAGAAACATCACCAGGCGGATTTATGGGACTTTTCTACAACGCAGATAAAGGCGTCTTTAAAGACATCAATGCGCGAAAAGCAGTTAACGCAGCTCTTAACTCAAAAGATATCTTAGACAGTTCTTACGGAAGCTCAGATTATTACAAGCTTTCTTCATCCATTGTGAACAAAGAGTATCCAAACTACTACAGTACAGCTGGAAAAGAAGAATATAACCAGCATGATAAGAAAAAAGCAAAAGAATATTTGAAGAAATCTGGTTATAACGGAGAAGAAATTCGCTTAATGGCGTCTCGCGATTACCAAGATCAATACAATACAGCTGTTGTGGTTCAACAAGAATTAAAAGACATTGGTATGAATGTAAAATTAGAAGTATACGACTGGGCGACATTCAGCGATAAAATGAGTGATACAAACCAATGGGACATCTATCCTGTTGACTGGAATGCTCGTTCTACCATCTTCCAAGGATTCTGGACGACAAAAGGTACATCAGTTGAAAAATCAATGGACTACTTAAACAAAATTAAAGCTGCTCCTTCTGTTAAAGAAGCTCGCGGTGACATTGATGCCATCCAGCAATACGTATGGGACGAGCTTCCATTCACGCTTATTGGTCATAAAGTGAACATCAATGCCGTTTCTAACAATGCAAAAGGCTATGAGTATAATTTAGGTCCAATTTTCTACAATATGAGTTTAACAAAATAATATCTTATTATTCTAATAAACAGAGGGCTTATGCTCTCTGTTTTAGAAAGGAGTTTACGATGGGAGCTTATACACTTAAGAGACTTTTTGCACTAATTCCTGTTTTATTCATTGTATCTATTGTTGTGTTCTTAATTACGCGCTTAACGCCTGGGAGTCCCGCAGCAATCATTTTAGGACAAGGCGCAAGTCCGGAACAAATTGCAGCGCTAAGCAAAGAAATGGGATTGGATGAGCCTGTTGTCAATCAATACTTTATCTGGCTATCAAACATCTTTCACGGAGATTTTGGTTATTCCTACT
The DNA here is from genome assembly GCF_038898415.1 of Priestia sp. SB1. Lineage (NCBI taxonomy): Bacteria > Bacillati > Bacillota > Bacilli > Caryophanales > Bacillaceae > Priestia > Priestia sp. SB1. The sequence goes on from NZ_JBBJSS010000009.1 coordinate 46,711, forward strand.
TTTTAAATAAACCTGTGCTCGGGGCAATTTGGGATAACGTAGGTCCTACGGTTTCTCTAGCTATACTTGCGCAAATTTTTGGCGTGGTGTTTGCTTTACTATTTGGTATATATGCAGCTAAACATAAAGGAACGATTCGTGATGAAAGCATTATGGGAGCCAGCCTTTTAGGTATCTCTATTCCTAGCTTTCTTCTCGGTTCATTCCTTATTTTGCTTTTTGCTGTACAGCTTCGAATTTTCCCTGTTTCAGGATACGTTCCGTTAAATGCCGGATTATTTGAATACTTAAAGTATTTAGTTTTACCAACGATTACGCTTGGAGCGATTCAAGCTGCATTAATTACGCGTATGACGCGTTCATCTTTACTCGATACCATTTCTGAAAACTTTGTTAAAACGGCAAAAGCAAAAGGATTAAATGAACGCACAATTATGCTTAAGCATACGCTGCGCGTGAGTTTTTTACCGATTTTAACAGTTATCGGAGAATCATTTGCGGGACTTGTGACCGGAGCGGCAGTAACAGAATCATTATTTAACATCCCGGGATTAGGTCAGCTGATTGTTTCATCAATTGAACGCCGAGATTACGCGCTTATTCAAGGAGCTGTACTTTTAATTACGGTTGCTTACGTGGTCATCAATTTAGTTGTTGATTTGCTGTATGCCGTGATTGATCCGCGTGTACGCAATTCTTATCATGATTAAAGGAGGGTGATGAATGTGAACGCACAACAAAATACAGAGACCATTTCAGTAACTTCAAAGAAAAAAAGAAACCCAGCGGCAGCGCGTTTCTTCTCAAATCGTTTGCTAGTAAGAGGAGCGATACTTATTTTATTATCTATTTTGATTGCTGTTTTTGCTCCGCTCATTTCTCCTTTTGGCAGTTTACAAATCGACCCTGCAAATCGATTAGCACCGCCGTCAAGCACGCACTGGTTTGGAACGGATAACTTTGGGCGAGATGTATTTAGTCGGACAATGTACGGCGTCAGAATATCGTTAATGATTGGAGCCGCAGTAACGATTATTGCTACTGTACTTGGTTTAATCGTTGGACTTTTATCTTCTTATTATAAAATTCTTGATTATATTTTAATGAGAATTTGTGACGGCTTGTTTGCTTTCCCGTCTATTTTACTAGCAATTGCCATCATGTCTGCTTTAGGACCTAAAACAAGCAATGTTATTATCGCACTGAGCCTTGTATTTATTCCTTCGATTGCGAGAATTGTTCGTTCAGCTGCGCTTGTTGTAAAAGAAAAAACATTTATTGAAGCGCTAAAAGCTCAAGGAGCAAGCTCACTTCGAATCATTTGTTTTCATATGGCACCAAACGTCTTATCGCCTTTAATCGTTCAAGTAACATACGTGTTCGCCGTGACGATTTTAACAGAGGCTTCGCTAAGCTTTTTAGGAGCCGGAATTCCTGCGCCAACACCAAGCTTAGGAAATATGCTGTATGACGGAAAGCTTGCGATTTACAACGCGTGGTGGATGACCGTGTTTCCGGGTGTATTTATCATTTTAATTGTACTTGGCCTTAATTTATTTGGTGACGGTCTGCGCGATTGGTTAAATCCGAAAAACGTAATGCTGAAGAAAAGGAGGAAAAAACGTTGAGTAACGCCCTTTTAAAATTAGAAGACTTACAAGTAACTTTTACAACGTATAGCGGAGAAGTAACGGCTGTTGACAATGTATCTCTTCAATTAAATAAAGGAGAAGTATTGGGCATTGTCGGTGAATCCGGATCTGGAAAAAGCGTAACGTCCGAATCTATTCTTCAGTTATTAGATGAAGACCTAACAAGCTACGATGGTAAGATTTTGTTTGAAGGAAAAAACTTATTAGACATGTCTTCAAAACAAATTCAAAAGCTAAGAGGAAACGAAATCTCAATGATTTTCCAGGATCCCATGTCGTCATTAAATCCCGTTATGCCAATTGGAAAACAAATTGCTGAAGTGACTCGTCTGCATCAAAAAGTCTCTAAAAAAGAAGCGCAAAAGAAAGTCGTAGAGCTTTTGAGACTAACTGGCATTCCGTCTCCAGAACAGCGAGCAAAAGAGTATCCGCATGAAATCTCGGGAGGAATGAGGCAGCGCATTATGATTGCGATGGCTTTAGCCTGTGAGCCGAAGCTTCTTATTGCCGACGAGCCAACAACGGCTTTAGATGTAACCATTCAAGCGCAAATCCTTGACCTTATGATGGATTTAAAAGACAAGCTCAACATGGGCGTGCTGTTCATCACCCATGACTTAGGCGTTGTCGCTAATATTTGTACAAAAGTAGCCGTGATGTATTTAGGACAAGTGATGGAAGAAACGGACGTTAAAACGCTGTTTTCAAAACCGCTTCATCCTTATACAATGGGCTTAATTAAGTCGGTTCCTCACTTAGATGGCGACAGAACACAAGAGCTTTCGTCCATTCCAGGAACGGTTCCGCCGCTTTCAAACGTGCCAGACGGCTGTCGTTTTGCACCAAGATGCCCGTTTGCAACGGAAAAATGCCATAAAGAAGTACCTGTTTTAGAGCATGCCGATGATACGCATCGCGTTCGATGCTGGCACTATGAAAAAATTCAAGAAGGAGAGGTTGCGTATGTCTAGTGAAGCAAAGCAGCAAAGCGCCAAGCCCTTGCTTGAAGTTCGCAACCTGCAAAAATACTATCCGGTTCGTTCAGCTTTAGGAAAAGCAAAAGGCCAAATTAAAGCGGTTCAAGATTTATCTTTTGATATTTATGAAGGCGAGACGTACGGATTAGTAGGTGAATCTGGGTGCGGGAAAAGTACAGCGGGGCGCACGCTTTTAAAGTTAGTAGAACCAACGGGCGGGGAAGCACAATTTAATGGAGAAAGTATTTTCGAATCTAAAGCATCACGCTTACGGACGATTCGTAAAGATTTGCAAATGATTTTCCAAGATCCGCATACTTCCCTTAACCCAAGGAAAAAAATTGGGGCTTCCATTCAAGAAACATTAACAATTCATAATGTAGGCGCCAAAAGCGAACGAAAGCAGCTTGTCATTGAATTATTAAAAAAGCTTGGGTTTAATGAAGAAGATTACAACCGCTATCCGCACGAATTTTCAGGCGGCCAGCGTCAGCGCATAGGGATTGCGCGTTCGTTGATTTTAAACCCGAAGCTTATCATTTGTGATGAGCCGGTTTCAGCACTGGACGTATCTATTCAAGCACAAATCTTAAACTTGCTGCGCAGTTTGCAAAGAGAAATGAAGCTTTCATATCTCTTTATCTCCCACGATTTAAGCGTTGTAAGGCATATTGCAGACCGCGTTGGCGTAATGTATTTAGGCAGATTAGTAGAAGAAGGGACAACAGATGAGATTTTTTCAAATCCTCGTCATCCTTATACAAAACTTCTTTTATCCTCTGTTCCGGCGATTCATGAACATGAAAAACGCGAAAAAATCGAGGTTAAAGGTGAAATTCCTTCTCCTCTTAATCCACCTTCAGGCTGTGCGTTTCATAAAAGATGCCCGTTCGCATTTGACCGCTGCATGAAAGAAACACCTGAAGATACAGTGATTGATAGCAAGCATAAAGTAAAATGTCATCTATATAGTTAAGGTGAAAATCTGTAGCGATAGAGAAAACAAACATATTGATGCAGCAGCATAATTGAATGAATAGAAATGAAAAAGTCACTAGTACATCTAGTGGCTTTTTTCTTTGAAAACATCGGGTTCCAAGGGTAGTGAAAAGTCATTATTTAGCATATTAGATTCATTTTTATATAAAAACGAATATTTTAATGGTAATATAGTTCTATAAATATACATAAAAAGGGGTTTTTAGATGAAAAAGGGATCTTTTGTTTTGGGAATTTCACTACTGTTATGTGTAGGTAGCTTAACCGGGTGTAGTTTTTCAGATGAAAAGGAAGCCGCTACAAGCACTCAAGAAACCAAGGAGAACGCAACAAAGAAAAACGTAGAAGCAAAAGAAGAAAGTAACGAAGCAATCAAGAAAAAAGAGCCTCAAGACAATGCTACAGAAGAGTCGGATAAAAAAACAAATAAAGTCACAGAAAAAGAGAAAGACTCCTCAAAACCAGGGGATAAACAGAAAGAAGATTCTACGCAAGCAGCAGATAAAACTGAATCAGCGTCTAGTCAAGTTGACTGGGGTAGCACGTGGAGCAGAAATATTGATACAGACCCCGCTGGAATAGATATTACTAATTTAAAAGGCGACACGTTTAAGTTCAAATTAAACGCAAATCATTTTGACAACCCAGAAGATGTTAGTACAGGAATTGTGAGTGCAGGGGATGTGGAAGGAATTGCAAAGATTAAAGGAAATGTCGCTACTCAAATAACGGATGATATAGACGGTGGTTGTATGATTACGATGACTAACTATACAAGTTATATAGAAGTTAAAATTCAGCCGAGCTGCACTAGTTCTGGTGGTGGAGTAGGCGTTTATTATGATGGGAAATATCAAAAAGGTGATATAGTGTCACAAGAAGAGAACACCGATAACAATACAACTTCAGAAGATGCCGAACAAGAGAAGCAAGACCAAGAAAAGAGCGAAAAATCAAGTAAAAAAGAAATTCCATCAGGGAAATCACAAAATCTGTTGACACATGAAGAAGCAGAACAGCGTGTAAAAGAATTTTTGAGTTTATCAATGGATAATATGTATTATGTATATGACGGGGATACTCCAGAAGGAAATTATTCAATACGTGTCTATCAATATCAAGAGGCAACAGCCGATTCCACTGAACACGAAGCTTTTTATGGTTTTTATACAGTAAATCCGCAAACTGGAGAAGTAGCTGATGCATATGCTGATTTAAAAGAAAGTAACTAAAATATCTTTATAAACAAAAGACCCCTTACTAACCTATCCATCCTAATATATGGAGATATGAAAACAAAACGTGTTATGATGGTATCGGTGATAATTATGGGTAAAAAAGCAGATAAAACAAACGTAATGCGAATTTTAGATCAGAAAAAAATTGAGTACAATTATTATTCTTATGAAACTAAAAATCTGAGTGGGGTACAGGTAGCTACTTCGCTCGGAGAGGATCTTGCTAAAGTCTTCAAGACACTTGTGACCGTAGGGAAATCAAAAGAACATTATGTCTTCATGGTACCAGTTGAAAAGGAGCTTGACTTAAAGAAAGCGGCAAAAGCAGCTGGTGAAAAGTCCTTAGAAATGATTCCTCAAAGAGAGCTGTTGCCACTTACAGGATATGTTCACGGCGGGTGTTCTCCTATCGGAATGAAAAAGCAGTTCATAACCTTCATTGACTCTACAGCAGAAGACTGTGAAACGATTTACTTTTCAGGCGGGCGTGTAGGTCATCAGATACAGTTACCACTAAGTGACTTATCAAAAGTAATTCGTATACGTCCGGCAGACATCACAAAAGATAGTTGAAATGTAGTTCCCTTGAGCGAAACGCACTTAGACATAAGCGTTTCGCTTTTTTAGTTGCTTTAATTACTGTTGGAATAACGAAAAATAAAAGTAAAAATATAGAAAAAATGATATTATATAGATAATGCATGGGGGTTTTATAAAAAAACTAGGAGGAAGACAGAAATGATTAAATCAATTATTGGTGGGTTCATTTTATCTTTTATTCTTTTAGTAGCATGTACAATAGCTAACGTAAATTCAGAAACAGTACTTTTCACCGCTTTCATTATATTAGTGGGGCTAGCTCTTATCATATCTGGAGCAGCTGTAAGCGGTGATCGAATGAGAGCTAACCTTTCCACAGAATCAAAAGCAGACAAGAAGTGGAGAATAACAAATTCTATAAACCTTATGTTAGCTGCCGCTCCAGTTCTCGGGGTATTTCTTCTCATTCATTACTTTGTATAGTTTATTCTTCGACATGTAAGAGCAACCCGCAAGGTCCTTAAAAACAAACTAATTATTCATAAGATAATAGCGAAAAGAGGTGCTAGGATGAAAGAAATCACTTCAACTATGGTGAACCCGACAATAAAAAAGCTGTTATCTTATGCAACTTTAGAAGAGAAGGTTGATGGAGAGTATAAAAAATACACTTGTTTGCCAAGTCGGAAATTATATAGTATTGAAGTAAATGGAGACACAGTTAGCTGTATAGGAGTTGAATTTCTTAACGCCAAGGAAGCTGTTGTAAAACATATAGCTGTTTTACCAAAAGAGAGAGGGAAAGGAATAGGAAGCAGCATGATTCGCTTTCTTTGTAAGAACTATGATATATATTCTATTTTTGCTGAGACAGATAAAGAGGCAGTAAACTTTTATTCTAATTTTGGCTTCCAAATAACAAGTTTAGGTGAAAAATATCTCGGAGTGGAACGCTTTTTGTGTGAATTTAAAGTTCAATGAGATAAATTAAGGTCGCCGATGTAACAAAATTATAGAGCATCTATGGCTGTATATATAATAAGGGATAAGATTAAAATTCAATAATTATCTTAAATTTAGGTTAGAGCTCAGTACAAGTTATGTTTATTCTACATATTATGTCAATGTAAGCAGCTTACACTCACAAGTTGAAAAGAGTATTTTCTTAGCCATGTTCTCACTTAAAGAACATGGCTTTTTTTCTGTTTGTCATATAAATTAGAAAGCCGAACATTGTAAAATTTTTGTATTAATAATTAGAAAATATTATATTTTCTAATAAATCAATAGTACAATATATAAATAGAAGGGAGGGTTAACACTACATATATAATAGACAGCAGCCGCTTTTAAAACCCTTATTTTGTTACCTATAAATGATATTGAATGGATTATTCAACCTTTTTTAAGCGCTCTCATTATATAAGTGATTGGTCGAATAGGTTTTATAGAAAGCAATACAATCTAGCTGTTTAAAAAGATTTACTGGTAAATTATTTACTACTTCATGTTACAGGAGAACCAACATTAAACACTCAAAGAAAAGAGGGATCACTCATGGCTCATACCAGTGAAGCTGCAAACAACAGGCGTGTTACAAGTAATATTTTTAAGGGGTCTATTGGAAATTTAATTGAATGGTACGATTGGTACGTTTACTCTGCTTTTGCCGTCTATTTTTCATCGCAATTTTTCCCGGAAGGCGATCCAACAAGTCAGCTGCTTAACACAGCCGCAATCTTCGCTGTTGGTTTCTTAATGCGTCCAATCGGTAGTCTGCTAATGGGACGCTATGCCGATCGATATGGTCGCCGTGCTGCGCTTACCTTATCTATTACCATCATGGCGAGCGGTTCTTTGATTATCGCTTGTACCCCTAGCTATGGCACAATAGGGTTATTATCTCCTATTATTCTAGTACTCGCACGTTTGCTTCAAGGAATTTCCTTAGGGGGAGAATACGGAACGTCTGCAACTTATCTTTCTGAAATGGCAAGCAGCGGGCGAAGAGGATTTTATTCAAGCTTTCAGTATGTAACGCTTGTTGCTGGTCAGCTGGTAGCATTAGGTGTTCAAATTATTCTGCAAAACGTTCTTAGTGAAGCAGATATGATTTCATGGGGCTGGCGTATTCCTTTTGTTATTGGAGCTATCGGAGCGCTAAGCGTTTTATGGCTGCGACGTACGATGGATGAGTCAGAGCAATTTTCTAAAATGGACTCTGAAAGCCGTGAAAATGCAGGGACTATTAAAGCACTTATGAAGCACCCTAAAGCAGTGTTGACCGTTATTGGTTTAACATTAGGAGGAACGGTTGCATTTTATACGTATACAACGTATCTACAAAAATTCATGGTAAACAGTGTAGGGCTGGATAAAGGGGTCGTAAGCTGGATTAACTTCTGTGCGCTGCTTGTATTTGTTGTCATTCAGCCAATAGCAGGGATGCTATCTGATAAAATTGGACGCAGACCTCTGTTAATGAGCTTTGGTATTTTGGGAACATTGCTGACTGTACCGCTGTTTCTTTTTATGAAACAAGCACATAACCCAGTCATGGCCTTTCTATTAATGACAGTTGGACTTATCATTGTAACCGGTTATACATCTATTAACGCAATTGTAAAAGCTGAGCTTTTCCCAACGGAGATTCGAGCTCTTGGTGTAGGATTACCGTACGGACTTACAGTTGCCATATTTGGAGGGACAGCAGAATTTATCGCACTATGGCTAAAAAGTATTGGCCATGAATCAATTTTCTTCTTCTATGTAGCAGGGTGTATTGCCATCAGCTTTCTTGTTTATTGGCGTATGGGAGAATCCTCTAAAGATTCATATATAGAATCTGAGCTGAAGACAGATGACAAAGATGACAACGTCCCGCCAAATAATATCAGCTTTTAATTTTGGTTAAATAAATAATCGTTTGGTAACATAAAAAAGACGGGCTTTTTATAGCCAGTCTTTTTTTATACCCTTAATTCTATAATAGGATTTTCGTATATTATTTAGTGATAATAAGTCCTTGTATGATCTCATTCCAGTAATGTTTAAAACTAGGCTTTATTTTCGGCATTTTGAACACTCCCTTTAAAATTTTCCCAATTGGATAGTCGTTATAGTAAGTTTAATAAAATTAACCAAAGTTGTTACCCAACGCAGAGCGTAACTTACTCTATGAATTTGTACCACTAAAGAGTGAAGAGAAAAATAATGAAAGACATATATGAAAGATAAGATACATAATAAAAGGATTATTTTGTGATATAACGAAATAGAGAGTATATACATCAGAAATAGAGAGAGGGTAAACTTCGTGAATACTTTATGTTCCTTTTTTATGAATCCAGTTTTAAGCGCTTCAACTTTTTTAATAGAATTACAGAGTGCGTTCTTTCGCCCTATTTGGAAAGAGTATAATTATGATGATTACTTTACCTACAAGGTATATGTTCCAAGTACATATACTGGGTTAAGTAAAGTACCATTAATCGTTATGCTTCATGGGTGTCAACAAGACGCAGATGATTTTGCTGCGGGTACGGAAATGAATAAGCTAGCGGAAGAAAAAGGTTTTATTGTTCTCTATCCCCAAATGAATTACTTTGCTAATTCCAACGGGTGCTGGAATTGGTTTTATGAGTATAACCAGTTTCGCGGTAATGGAGAGCCAGACATAATAAAAGATATGATTGATCACATAACCACTAAGTATGCGATTGATTCTACTAATATATACCTTGCTGGCATGTCAGCTGGAGGCTTTATGGCGAATGTGATGGCTATTGCTTATCCTGATATATTTAAAGCGGTAGGCATTCATTCAGCAGGCAGTAATGCGTATGCTGTAGACCTCATAACAGCCGGAGAAGTTATGCTATATGGATCTCTAAATCCTGAATTTGACGGTGATGAAGCTTATAAGAAAATGGGATCTTACGCACGGCCTGTTCCCATCATTACGTTTCATGGCCAATCAGATACAACAGTTAATCCAATTAATGCGTCTACACTAATTCAGCAGTGGATTTATACATATAAGTATTTCGGTATCGACCTACATGAAAATGCTGCTTCTTACACTTCAAGGGAAAACGAAAATCATTATAGTTACATAACTTATGACTACGTAGATGCAGAAAATAAAATCTGGATGAAAAAAATTATGGTAGAGGATATGGGGCATGCATGGTCAGGTGGAAATGACAATGGATCAGATACTGATTCAAAAGGTCCTAATGCTTCAAAAATGATGTGGAATTTTTTTGAAGCACAGAATGTTTAAATAGAATATGAACGAGCGATCAAGATGTACTACTAAATAACATCAGCCTTCATTTTTTTGAAACAAATAATTGTCGACCAACAGCAAAAAAAGGATCTTATCGAAAGATCCTTTTTCTGTTATCAACCAGCATTTCTTAACAAGTAGCTTCAAACCGATTTAACAATACATCTAGATCCTGACTGATTTTAATCGTATTACTACTTGTAAACCCTTCTTCTAGGGCAATCATCATCATCATTTTTCGTATAAATTCTATCTTTATCAGCAGTAGTCTACATTTGAAACACATTAAGTTTCCTCCACTTGCCACGTCATTTTAAAGGTTTAAATTATTGAATTTTTTATGTAAAAACGGTTCAAATCTAAAAATAGAACCTAAAAAATATAGTAACAAATAGATAGTGTCGAAGTCTGTCGTATTTTGAATTCAGATATTTTCATTTAAAAAGAATTAACTCTTAAACGTTTTGCTGGAAGCTGCGCTCTGTCTTAATTATGATTGTTCCACCGGTTGTAAATAACTGACGGAGTAACAGAGCTTCCCCTGTTTTTTGGATATAGGCATAATCAGATTACATTTAGGCATGTTAACATAAGATTGGACTTATTTAAGTTAGTCAACTTTAAACAAAAACATATCTTTTTTTCATTTATTGGTTTCTGTTTAACTATTTATGGCTATCAGGCACTGACAAATAAAGATAAATGATAGGTGAGGGCCGTTTCTAACCGCTATAGACTTTGTAAAAAGCGCAACAAAAAAGCGTCTGTTAAGACGCTTTATATATAATACATATACTGCTCTTCTTTATTGGTATTTGTTGTTTCATGGATTATTTCTTCCGGGATATTGGACGTCCGGTTAGTAAAAAGCATAAACAACGCAATAATTGATGCCACAAAACCTAAAGTAACAATCACAATAAATCCCTCCCTTTAGAATATATATTCTACTTTCATCTTCATTTTCCTATATTTATTTTATACCCTTATTTTATTTTCTCAACACATAGAATAAAAAGAGGGTATGCATCGCCTGAATATCCATCCAAAGTAAATACAATCAAGGGAGCTTAAAAAAGTAGGAAAACATAAAAATTTCTTCGTATTCGGGGCATGAATCATTAAAATTATTAATCATTAAGATAACTTATTTATATTGTACGAATGAAAGAAATTTATATATATTAAAAATACGAAATATTCATTAAATTATACAAGGGTTTGTTTTAAGTTAAAAAGAAAAAAGCTGCTGCTTTAAAGGCAACAAGTAAGCAGTATAAGATTAAGGAGTTACACGGAATATAAAAGTTATAGAAATGAATACAAGTAGAATTCTTTTTGCTCAAATATTCACATAGTTTTCATTCGTAAAAAAGACTGAAAATTTTGATAATAAATTTCACTTTTATTAAGGGGGACTTTTTATGACAACAACGGTTTTAAATGTATCAACTTATTCTTTTTATCTGAATGGTGAGTGGAAAGAAAGCAAATCAGGGCAGACGATCGATATTGTTTCTCCATACCGTCATGATGTGATTGGAAAAGTGCAGGCTATCACAAAAGAAGAAGTCGATGAAGCGGTACATGCCGCACAGAAAGCTCAGCAAGGGTGGGCAGAAACTTCTCTGCAAGACCGTGCCAAATATTTATATAAGTGGGCAGATGAGCTGGTAAAAATGCAGAGTGAAATTGCCGAAATTATTATGAGAGAAGTTGGAAAAAGCTTAAAAGATGCAAGGAATGAAGTCGTACGCACGGCAGATTTCATTCGCTATACAGTTGAAGAAGCTCTTCATATGAACGGAGAAAGCATGAAAGGAGATAGCTTTCCTGGAGGTTCTAAGTCAAAGGTTGCGATTGTTGAACGCGTGCCTTTAGGCGTGGTACTCGCGATTCCTCCTTTTAACTATCCGGTAAATTTGTCTGCTGCTAAGCTTGCGCCTGCTCTTATTTCAGGAAATGCAGTTATCTTCAAACCCGCAACGCAAGGAGCGATCAGCGGTATTAAGATGATTGAAGCTCTTGATCAAGCAGGGATTCCACAAGGACTTGTAAACGTCGTAACGGGCCGGGGATCTGTAATTGGTGATTACTTGGTTGAACATAAAGGCATTAACATGATTTCGTTTACCGGAGGAACAAATACGGGTACTCAGTTAGCTAAAAAGGCAGGCATGATTCCTCTTGTACTAGAACTTGGAGGAAAAGACCCGGGTATTGTATGTGAAGATGCAGATTTACAGGAGGCAGCAAAACATATTATAAGCGGAGCATTTTCTTATTCGGGTCAGCGCTGTACAGCTATTAAACGTGTACTTGTACATGAAAAAGTGGCAAACGAGCTGGTCGACATCCTAAAAGAAGAAGTACATAAACTATCAGTGGGTTCTCCTGAAGATGGATGTACAATCGTTCCATTAATTGATAGTAAGGCAGCGGACTTTATTCAAATTTTAATTGCAGACGCGCTCGGAAAAGGTGCAGAAGTTGTGACTGGGAACAAGCGTGAAGGCAACCTTATCTATCCTACTCTTTTAGATAACGTGAATGATACTATGCGTGTAGCATGGGAAGAACCATTTGGTCCTGTGTTACCAATTATCCGCGTCGCTTCTGACCAAGAAGCCATTGACATCGCAAACGAATCAGAATTTGGCTTACAAGCAAGCGTTTTTACAAAAGATATTAATAAAGCTTTCTCAATTGCAAATAAAATGGAAGTCGGTTCCGTTCAAATCAACGGCCGCACAGAACGCGGCCCTGATCATTTTCCTTTTATCGGCGTAAAAGGATCCGGTATGGGCGCTCAAGGCATTCGTAAAAGCATTGAATCCATGACTCGTGAAAAAGTAACGGTATTAAATCTTCAATGATTGAATTCCAAGAGCTATCCAAATCGAGTCAGTAAAATGTAGAGAATCTCATGGAAAAAAGCCTGTGCTCCAAAAAGCACAGGCTTTTAAACGTCTTATTTACCTATCACTCGATTCCATCTTTATAGTTCTTATGCCAGTTTTTATCACCTTTGTGCTCGATATCTTCAACGGTTTTTTCGAGCTCTGACATAATGAGTGTTTTTACTTCATAGATGGTATCAAAAAAAGCTTTCTCTTCATCCGGATTCGGCTTTATTTTGGCTGCTGCCGAAATATCAACATATCTGCGATGTTCAGTTGTTAATTTATCAAGCGCATCAAAAATATGAGAGGTAAGAACAGCAACCTCTTTATGATTATCAGGCAGCTTTTCTTTTAATGTTTCAATTCTTTTATCCATGTTAAAGTCCCCCTATAACGTGTTGTATTTATGTAACTTTCCCACTAATAAAAACGAATAACCTTAAAAAGTAAAAAAATATGGGAATTAGCACGTGAAACAAAAGTATACTACAGGATATCATGTTAAAGTGAAAAAACGGTGAAATGAGTGGGTATATTTTCAATATAGAGAAGTTTGTACTAATAAAAGAAGAGGTCATTTAGCAGGTAACCTTTGTCCGTGTTTTCAAGCCTTACATATATTTAATCGATATAAAGCTTTTTTAAAAATATTTGTAAGTTGATTCATTTTGCATCAAAAGAATTTTTTGGTATATTATAGATGTGTTTAAAAATGCAACAGAAGGTGATTGGATGAAAGTACTGGCTATCGCTCCTTATAACGGTTTAAAAGAGCTAATGATTACCCTAGGAGAAAAAGAAGAGTTCGAGTTGCAAGTAGAGATAGGTGATTTAGAAGAAGGCCTGACTCTTGCTAAAGATGCAATACATAATGGCATAGATATCATCATCAGTCGAGGAGGAACGGCGGAACTCATCCAAAGAGAGTTGACTATCCCGGTTGTTGAAATTGAAGTTTCTGGTTACGATATGCTTCGCGTGCTGACGCTTGCTAAAGGTTACCCAGGAAAAAAAGCAATTGTTGGGTTCTCTCCTATTTCAGAAGGAGCTTCTACAATTTGTGAAATACTAGATATCAATATGTCTGCATACAAAGTCAAAAGCGAGAAAGAAATCGAGCCTATTTTAGTTCAATTACAGCAAGATGGATATACAAATATTATTGGAGATGCCATTACGGTAAAAATAGCTGAAAAGCTTGGACTCAATGGTATATTGCTGACTTCTGGAAAAGAAAGTGTTTTAAAATCTTTTCAAAATGCAAAGAAAATATATGGATTTCTTTCGTCTTTCAAAAAAAACTACTTGATGTCTTATGATATTATTCAAAATGAAATGGAAGGAATTGTTGTATACAATTCAACGTCTCGGGCTATTTTTTCTAATCCTTATTTTAATAAGAATTTTACTGACAGCTTTAAACAAAACCTCAATGTAGAAGAGGCTGTAAAGACTGTATGTAACACAGGTTCTTTTGAAACAGTCTTTAGTAGGGATGATGACTTTTTGACAGTAAAAGGATATCCTCTGGAAACCTCACATTCAAAATTGATTATGTTTCGCATTAATCAATATAAGTCCAATGAAAATCAAGGTATAGATGGAATCTCAATTGTGTCTTTACAAAACGAAGCAAGCTCTGCAAGTAACCTTACTACTGTCGTCACAAAAAATGAGAGAATGAAAGGTGTTTTAAAAGCTGCAACTATTTATGCTAATACGGAAGAACCTGTATGGATTAGCGGTGAAGAAGGAACTGGAAAAGAACGACTAGCAAAGCTTATTCATCTTAATAGTGAAAGACGTGAATATCCACTGCTTATTATAGATTGTGAAGTTCTCTCAAAAGCACAGTGGGCGCGCCTTCTAGACAAAAGTTCCTATGATGATTTATTAGCCCATAATCCGCATGGAAGCGTTATTTTAAACAATATAGACCTTTTAGAATTGGATACTCAAAAACAATTAGCGAGTTATTTAAAAAAGAATTCAACTACGTGCCGTTTTATAACTTTATCGCGTAAAAGTATCGAATACTTAACTGAAACACAGCGTTTTGATCAAGAGTTGTATTATTTATTAGCTAGTTTAACCTTGGACCTTCCTTCATTAACAGAAAGAAAAGAAGATATCGAAAGCTTAGCTCTTTTCTTTATCGGAGAATACAATATAAAATTCGGCAAGCAAATCGTAGGGATACGTAGCGATGCAAACGAAAACTTAAAGAATTTTGAATGGACTGGTAACATAAAGCAGCTAAAACAGATCATTAAAGAGAGTGTACTATTAGCTGAAGGGGCTTTTTTAGAGCTTCATGATCTAAAGAAAGTAATAAGTACCATTCGCGTTACAAGTGACAATCAGGAAATTGATTTAAACGGAACGTTAGAAGAAATCGAACGAAAAATCATAAAAAGAATATGGTTAGAAGAGGGTATGAATCAAACAAAGACAGCTGAAAGGCTAGGTATAAATCGAACCACTCTGTGGCGGAAACTAAAATGAAATTTCCTATATATATTCGATTGAGTCAAATTTAAAACCACTTTATCTATAAGTTAGTAAAGATAAAGTGGTTTTTCCTGTTGAATTTTTAAACAATTTAGAAAATATTAAATTTTACCACTTTTAACTGTTGATTAATTAAACGTTTATGTATATAATTCAAATTGTAAACGTTTTAAAAAAGTAAATCATACATAAACGTTGCAAAAATAAACAATTAACTAAATTCAAATAGATAGTGTAGGGAGGAAGGAATATGGAGTTAAAAGGAATTATTCCAGCGTTATTAACGCCTTTAACAAAAGAGCAGAAAATAAACGAACCGGTACTGCGTCAATTAACTAGTCATCTTATTGAATCAGGTGTCCATGGCATTTTTGCTTTAGGAACAAATGGTGAATTTCATCTCTTCACAAAAGAAGAGAAATTAAAAATTGCTCAAGTGATCATTGATGAGGTCAAAGGAAGAATCCCCGTAATTGTTGGTACGGGAGGGAACAGTACAGAAGAAGTTATTGAATTATCAAAGCAGATGGAAAACCTTGGAGCAAATGCTCTTTCTGTTATTACTCCTTACTTTGTTACACCAACTCAAGAAGAAGTGATCGTTCATTTTCAGCAAATAGCAGAAGAAACATCATTACCAGTTCTTTTATACAATATCCCTTCAAAAACGGGAATGAGCTTAGAGCCCGATACTGTCGCCAAGCTAGCAGACGTTCCTAATATAGTAGGAATTAAAGATAGCAGCGGCAGCTTCGAAAATATTAAAAACTATATTCATGTAACAAAAGACAAAGACTTTTCCGTGTTTGCGGGAACGGATTCTTTAATACTAAAGACCTTAGAAGCAGGAGGAGTAGGAGCAGTTGCAGCAACTGCAAATATGGTCCCTGATATTGTCGTATCTATTTACGCCAGCTGGTTAAAGGGATTTAATAACGAAGCGGAAGAAGCTCAAAAAAAATTACAGCCTCTTCGAGACACATTCCAATACGGTACGCTTCCATCGGCTTTGAAAAAAGCTGTAGAACTATATGGAATTCCGGTAGGCCCTCCTAAACTGCCAGTCTCTGAACTATCAGGAGAGGGACTTGAAAAGGTAAAAGAAATGGTTGCGGGCTATAAAAAACAGAATGCACTTTAAAATAAACTAACTATAAGGGAAAGAGGTTAAAATGATGCAAAAGCTTTATCAATTTCAAACAGCAAATCATCTTATCGCAGGACCAAATTCAATTGAAAAAGTAGGAGAATACCTTTCTCTATTAGGTACAGAGGTCAAGTCAGCCTTAATTATTACTCAACCATCGATGAAAAGGTTAGGTTTTGTCGAGAAGCTTATTCATCATTTATCTGACAAAGGCGTATCAGCCTATGTGAATATTGATGTTCTTCCAGAGCCAACGGTTGAAAACATTGAAGAAGTTTTTCAAGCCATTAGCAAAGAACAGTATGATGTATTAATTGGATTTGGTGGAGGAAGCGTGCTGGATGCAACAAAAATTCTTTCAGTCTTACAAACAAATAACCAATCTATCCGTGAACTATTAGGTACAGATTTAGTTAAAAACCCAGGTACACCAACTATCTTAATTCCAACTACTTCAGGAACAGGTTCGGAAGTAACGCCTAATGCGATTGTTACACTGCCCGATGAAGAATTGAAGATTGGAATCGTAAGTAAGTATTTACTGCCTAAATTAGTGGTACTCGATCCAGTTCTAACATTAAGTTTGCCAAGACCTATCACAGCTGCAACCGGGATGGATGCATTTACTCACTCATTAGAATCATTTATTTCAAATAAATCAAATTTAATAAGCGATATGGTTGCATTAGAATCAATTCGTCTCATCTCGTCTAGTATTATAGAAGCTTATCAAAATGGGAATTCGGTCGAGGCGAGAGAAAAAATGCTTGTAGGTTCTATGTACGGCGGAATGGCTTTAACAAGTGCAGGTACTGCTGCGGTTCATGCATTAGCATATCCGCTAGGCGGAAAATTTAAAATTCCTCACGGTGTAGCTAATTCGATGCTTTTACCCCATGTGATGGAGTTTAACATGGATGCCATTGAAGATCGATTGTTCCTCGTAGCTGAGCCTATGGGAATTAAAATAGAGGGTTTTTCAAAGACGGAAGTAGCTCAAAAAGTAGTAAATCGTATTGTAGAGTGGACAAACGTTTTAGAAATCCCACAAAATCTAAAAGAATATGGAGTAAAGGAAGAAGATGTTCCAGAGCTAGCTCTTTCCGCTTCAAAAGTAACGCGATTATTAAATAATAATCCTAAAGAAGTAAGTTTGAAAGATATGGAAGGAATTTACCGTAAATTACTTGTTTAAAAAGGTGATGACATTCTATGAAAATATCCGTTATTTCTGATGATTTAACAGGCGCAAGTGATTGCGGAGGACAATTAGTTCGTTATGGGTTAGATGTTTCTGTCGTTTTAACCGATGACAATAGTAATTTAAGTAAAAAAGAAGCTTTTATATTTAATACGGATAGCCGCGCTGTTTCAGGGAAAGAGGCTTACGAAAGAGTTAAAAACGTTTGTGAAAGAATTCAAGGTGAAACATTTGATGTTATTTACAAAAAAATTGACTCTACAATGAGAGGCAATATCGGACAAGAAATTAATGCTGTGTACGACGTATTTCAACCTGATTTTGTTTTTATCGCTCCAGCCTTTCCAAACGCCGGAAGACAAGTGATTAACGGCGTACATTTTTTGAATCAAAAACGTTTAGATGAAACTGAAGTAGCGAACGATCCTAAAACTCCCGTAAAGGATTCTTTAATTGCCCGACTGGTTAAAAACCAAGCGCAAAAGGAAGTGGGCCATCTTTCGTACAAAGATCTTCATGCAGGATATGAATTTATCTTCAAAAAGCTTAAAGCATACAAAAATCAAAACATTTCATACATCACAGTAGATTCAATTCATGAATCAGATCTTAAATGTCTCGTTGAAACGATAAAAAAGACGGAATTTTCTGTTGTATGGTCCGGTTCAAGCGGATTAATTAACTATTTACCTCAAGCTTATGGACTACAGCCATCCACAAAGAAAGTCAGTTTTCTAAGAAATGATCAACCCGTGCTATTTGTTATTGGAAGCGTAAGTAAAGTTGGAAGAAATCAGCTGAACCAACTATTACTATACTCTGATACCATTAGTGTAGAAATGAACCCATCAAAAATCATTTTAGACGGTGTTTCCAGACAAAAAGAAATAGATCAGGTAATAGAGAGGGCCTTAACATTTCTGAAAACAGGAAAAAGTATTGCTTTATTCTCTTCAGAAGAAGTAAAAGAAACACAAGAGATTGGTAAAAAACAAGGCTATAGCGCTATTGAAATAAGTGACTATATTTCAATGGCCATGGGAGAAGTAGCTGTAGATCTAATTAATCAATGTACTATTACTAATCTTTTTCTTACAGGAGGAGACACGGCTCAACAAGTGTTAAGTCAATTACAGGTTCATAGACTTCATTTGGTTGACGAGGTGGAGCCTGGTATACCGCTTGGCAAGTTAGATTATAAAAGAGAGATTTTTGCTGTAACGAAAGCAGGAAGTTTTGGTACAGATGTAGCTATGCTTAAAGCTAAATCGAAGCTGCAGGGGAAAAAAGATGTTTGGGAACCCTCTGTAAGATTAAGCAAATAATTAAACAGTGCAATAAAAATGGAAGTGAATTTTAAAGGAGGCATATGATGAAACCTGTCATCGGAATTACAATGGGCGATGCAGCTGGAGTAGGTCCAGAAGTTATTGTAAAAGCACTAGCAGATCCATCGGTTTATGAAGCTTGTCGTCCTATTGTTGTGGGAGACGCTAAGATAGTAGAAAGAGCGATCCAAATGACACGAACCTCGTTAACTGTCCATCGCGTTAACGAGGTAAATCAAGGAGAATTTACTCATGGCGTAATTGATTGTCTGCATTTGGACTTAGTGCCGGAAGATCTTCCAGTTGGAGAAATCTCATCATTAGCTGGGAGCGCAGCGTTTAAATTTATTAAAAAAGCGATTGAATTAGCAAAGCAGCAAGAGATACAGGCCATTTGTACGGCACCTTTAAATAAAGAAGCGTTACATAAAGGCGGCTACACTTACCCTGGCCATACTGAAATTTTGGCAGAGCTTACGAATACAAAGGATTATTCCATGATGTTATCTTCACCAAAGCTAAAAGTCATCCACCTTACTACTCATGTAGGATTAAAAAAAGCAATAGATGCTATTACACCGGAACGAACATACACCGTTATCAAACTTGCTCATGAAACATTAAGTCGCGCAGGGTATAAAAACCCGCGAATTGCCGTTTGCGGAATTAATCCTCACGCTGGAGAGAACGGTTTATTTGGAGAAGGAGAAGAGGAAGAAAAACTAATTCCTGGTATTCAAATTGCAGCTTCTGAAGGGATAAATGTTACAGGTCCATACCCTGCGGATACGCTATTTTTCCGTGCAGTTCGCGGAGATTTCGATATTGTCATCGCTTGTTATCACGATCAGGGACATGTGCCTATTAAAGTCCTAGGGTTAGAAGAGGGTGTCAACATCACAGTTGGTTTAAACGGCGGCGTTATTCGCACTTCTGTCGATCACGGTACAGCATTTGATATCGCAGGAAAAGGAATTGCTGATGAAAGAAGTATGTTAGCTGCTCTTCAATCAGCTGCTGAGCTATCACCTAAAAAGGTTTTAAATAAGTTTTAAAAGTGGCGTTGTTATCAATTTTTTATAAAATGTCTTCGGAGGAATTTGAACATCTTTTACTATGAGTATAGTAGTAATAATATGAATTGTAATTAAAGAACTCCGAAGACAGTGAGTTATATTTGGTAATGTTTTATTGCTTCTTCACAGAACACAAATGAAAGCGCTTAATAAATGTCTGCATAAAACGTTTGACTACTGACCAATGAATCTTTTTAGAACAGAAAAAATGGTAGAAGCATTGAGAAAAATAAATCCTAAAATATTGAAAGTTTTATCGACATATATCAAAATTCTGTTGTTATTATAGGAGGAAATCTATAATGAAAGCATTAAATCCTTCAAGCCTGGTTTTTGTTTTAGCAGTAATTGTTGTATATATTCTATTTACAACATGGTTAACAATGAGATTAAGAAGTAAATCCAGCGCGGAATTTAATAACGCAGCCAAAACATTGCCTGCGCTTGTAGTTGGAATCTTATTAATGTCAGAGTTTATCGGCACGAAATCAACAGTAGGGACTGCTGAATCATCATTTACTGGTGGTATCGCGGCTTCTTGGTCACTTATTACGGTAACAATTGCTTTTTTCCTCTTTTCATTCTTTTTGGTTAATAAATTTTATGGGACTGGAAAATATACTATTTCCGGTATAATTGAGCAAAAATTAGGAAGATCTACAAAAACGGTTGTATCAATTATTATGATAGCGGCTCTTTTACTTGTGAATCTAGGAAACTACTTGAGTGGTTCTGCGGCCATTGCTTCTTTGTTAGGTTTACCATTAATGACATGTGCTATTATTACAGCCATTGTCAGTACATTTTATTTTACATTTGGGGGAATGAAAGGGGTTGCTTGGGTAACCATTCTTCACTCATTCGTGAAATATGCGGGTGTCTTGATCACAGTAGGAGTGGCATTGTACCTTTGCGGTGGGTTCAAGCCTATCGTGCACGAACTGCCAAAAAGCTACTTTACATGGGATGGAACGATTGGTGGAGGGACTATTTTTGCATGGCTTATCGGGAATATGGGAGCTATTTTCTCTACACAATTTATTATTCAAGCCATTACGTCGTCAAAAAGTGCAAAAGCAGCTAAAAAATCAAGTTTATATGCAGCACTATTATGCTTGCCGCTTGCATTGGCAATCGGAGTGATTGGGGTATGTGCACGATATTTGTATCCAAATATCGATCCTATCTATGCGTTTCCAGTATTCTTAGAACATATGAATCCAGTATTAACAGCAATTGTAGCAACTTCCTTAGTAGCATCCATTTTCGTTGGGGTTTCAACCGTGGCTTTAGCTACAACAACATTAATTGTTGACGATTTTTATGTTCCAAAAGCTAAACCATCTCCAGAACAACAGATGAAGATGACTCGAATTATTTCTGTAGTTGTTGGTATCATTCCTTTACTTGGTGTGGTTTTAGCCCCAGAACTATTAACTTTATCTTTTTTCACTCGTGCATTGAGAACATCTATTGCTGTGGTAGCTGCAATGGGATTTTATCTTCCATTTTTTAGTTCAAACCGAGGTGCAACTATCGGCTTAGCAATGTCCGGTATTTTCACAACTGTATGGTATTTGCTAGGAAACCCTTTTGGTATTGACAATATGTATGTCGCTGTCATTACACCATTTATTGTGATGGTAATTGACCGATTTATCGGTGGAAAAGATAAAAAGTCTGAAAATACTGAATCCAATACTGTAGAATATATAGATGCAAAGTAGAAAATAGCTTAGTTTACGTTAATACGTTAAAAGGAGAGATATGTAATGAGTAATCAATCAACGACTATTGTAGCAGATGGAAAATTAAAAATGTGTCCAGACGGATTGGAACATGTAGAGGCATATATTCCCTCTGATTGTATACAAAATCATGCTTCTAATTTACTTGTGTTAGACAACGGTGACCTGTTATGCACTTGGTTTGGCGGCACACAAGAGGGAATAGCCGACATTCACATTTATCTATCAAGACTTAAAAAAGGCCAAAAAGAATGGAGTAAAGCTGTAAAACTTTCAGATGATCCCGCTCGTTCTGAGCAAAACCCCATTTTATTTCGTGCTCCAGACAATAAATTATGGTTATTGTACACGGCACAAAAATCCGGTAATCAAGACACAGCGATTGTAAGATATCGTATTTCGGAAGATGAAGGCTATTCGTGGGGACCTATTGAGACTTTATTTGATCAGCCAGGTACTTTTATTCGACAGCCTATTGTTGTATTAGATAACGGTGATTGGCTTTTACCTGTTTTCTATTGCATTACGCCTCCGGGACAAAAGTGGACAGGAAATAAAGATATAAGCGCGGTGAAAATCTCAAAAGATCAAGGTGAGTCTTGGGAAGAGTATGAAGTGCCTAATAGCTTAGGGTGTGTTCATATGAATATTGAAAAATTAGATGATGGTACGCTTTTAGCATTATTCCGCAGCCGCTGGGCTGATCATATTTATAGCAGCCGTTCAACTGATTACGGGAAAACGTGGAGCGAGCCCATTCCAACGCAGTTACCTAATAACAATTCTTCTATTCAATTCACAAAATTAAATAACGGGCATTTAGCGCTAATTTTTAACAATATGAACGCCGATAATTGTACGGAGCGCAGGCTGTCGCTTTATGATGAAATTGAAGATGAAGAGGGTACGGATATTCTGTCTGCTAATCAAGATACGCCTGAAAAAGATGATGAAGGCAGACAAGCATTTTGGGGAGCACCTAGAGCACCGATGACAGTTGCGATTTCAGAAGATGGAGGTAGAACATGGCCATATAAAAAGGATATTGAAATAGGGGATGGCTATGCAATGACCAATAATTCAAAAGAAAAATTAAATAGAGAATACTCATATCCTTCTATTAAACAAAGCGCTGATGGAAAAATTCATATCGCTTTTACGTATTTTAGACAAGCTATTAAATATGTATGTGTGTCAGAAGAATTCATAAAGTCTTAATAGCTTCATATACTTCGGAGGGATAAAGTATGCTGTTGGAAAACAAGATTGCGATTATTACAGGAGCTAGTAGAGGTATTGGAAAGGCTATCGCTTTAACTTTAGCTAAAAATGGTGCCTCATTAGTTATACACGGTACGAATCAGACTTTATTAAATGAATTAGCTTTACAGGTTGAGGACTTAGGTAGAGAATGTATTGTAAAAGCTGGGGACGTAGCAGATCCAAATGTTGCAACCGAGGTTGTAAGAGCTGCTGTAGAGCGTTTTGGAAAAATTGATATTTTAATAAATAATGCGGGTATCAATATGCGCAGCTCAACATTAGAAATGACTTTGGATGATTGGAAAAAGGTATTAGATGTTAATTTGAATGGAACTTTATATTTCTGTAAAGCCGTCTTACCTTATATGATAGAGCGAAACTATGGGAAAATTGTCAATGTAAGTTCTACAACAGCCAAAACAGCGCATAGAAATGCAGCGCCATCTTACGGAGCTTCAAAAGCTGCAGTTAACTACCTTACGATGCATTTAGCTTTAGAAATGGCGCATCATAATATTTTTGTAAATGCTGTATGTCCAGGTCCTGTAGAAACTGACATGAGCAATCAATGGACAGATGAATACAGGAAAGAAGTAACAAAGCGAATTCCGTTAAATAAGTTAGGAACTCCTCAAAATGTTGGGGAAAGCGTTTTGTTTTTAGCTTCAAGTATGTCTGATTTTATAACGGGTGAATCTATTAATGTGAATGGCGGAACGTACATGAATTAGGGAATGAAAAGCCTAGAGAGTTGACTATCTAGGCTTTTCAATTGTTTCTCTAAAGAATAGAATATAAACAGGTGATTAAAATGGAATTTTTAACAATCCTATTACCTATTTTCGGCATATTTACACTAGGTTTTATTGGGCAAAAGAAAATAGGGTTCGATACAAAAGCGATATCCACCATGGCGCTTTATTTAATGTCTCCGATATTAGTTTTTAGAACGTTTTATACGACAAAATTTCAGGTGGATTATTTATATCTTGCTTTTTATACGTTTGCCCTTTGTTTTACTTTAATTATAGTTGTATATATTGTGGCGTTTATTCAGAAGTATTCCACTCGAGAGACATGCGGAATGATATTAGCCTCTTCTTTTATGAACAATGGGAATTACGGTACTCCTGTGGTTTTACTAATCTTTGGAGTTTCAGGGCTTGACTGTGCAATCATTTTAATGGTTATTCAACAGCTGGCAATGTGTACAATTGGAGTCTACTACGCCGCAAAAGGAAGTGCAGAAGGAAATGGTATACGTTCAGCTATTCGTGCTGTTCAGCGCATGCCTGCTATATATAGCGCCTTTTTGGGAGCTTTTTTTCAATTTTCCAATATTCATTTAGGGAAATCAGTCCTCGAAGCGGTAGATTTAGTTGCGAATGCAGCAATTCCTACGGTTATGATTGTACTCGGCATGCAGCTGGCAAAAATATCAGTTAAAAATTTAGCCAAAAGCAAAGTTTCTTTATCGCTTATAATTAAACTGATCATTTCTCCTACCGTTGCTTATTTACTTACTTTGTTTCTTCCAGTTGATGACATGGTTAAACAGATTATGATTATTACGGCCGCTATGCCAACAGCAGCAAACACGACCATGTATGCGCTGCAATTTGATACTGAGCCAGAATTTGTTTCAAGTGCAACGCTTATTAGTACATCGTTGAGTTTAGCTACTTTACCCCTAATTTTTACAATTGTATTGTGAAAATCTTTTATGACTACGTAATTTTTATGTCATATGAACTTTTTTGACTACTTTTTACGATTTTATGACTTTTTTTGAATGAATTTGATTGTTTTTGATGATTTTTCGAATAATCTGATATATAATGAAAGCGTAAACAGTAAAACATGTCGGTTGGTTAAGAAAAACATCCACAAAAACTGGATTTGTTATTACATAAAATCAGACCTCTGTTTTTTTATAAAAATAAATAGAACTTGAGAAAGGGAGAATGAGAATGGACATATTGGATGCAAAAGTAGTGAATACAAAGTACGGTTTAGAAACATATCTGGATGTATCAGAAAGCGTAGAAATAAAAGAAATTCATATGCCAAGTTCAGAGAATCAATCTCATAAAATTAAATTTGGAATCAAGTATTTTCTTTTAAGAGAAGGAAAGTATTACGATAGCCAAAAAGGTTATTTCTGGCTTTGTATGAATCACGATTTTAGCAGCCTTATGCTGAGTGAAACGGAAACAGAGAGTTTGTTTGCAGTTAAAAGTAAAGAAGAAAGAGAAGCAACAAAAACGCTATTAGCAGAATGGTTTATCCAAACGAATGCGTATAAAGAAGTCATCAACGAATGTATCCATCAGATTAAAACGGAGAATATTCGTACAGAGGAAGACATCGAAGACCGCGTGGACGCTATACAATTTTTAGAAAAACTAAAGGTATTAACTGCAAAAGAGATTGAAAACGCTTCTATAGAAAATCTATATGCGCTGCAGCAAATTGGCTAGGCTATAGTTCGCGTACGCTGAAATGCAGATTGATGTACAACAATAAGGAGGAATAGTGAGATGAAATTTTTTATTGATACAGCAAACCTTGAGGATATTAAGAAAGCATATAAAGTTGGTGTTCTAGCAGGTGTAACAACCAATCCATCTTTAGTAGCAAAAGAAGGCGTAAGATTTGAAGACCGCATCGAAGAAATTCTTCAAATGGTACCGGAGGTTGAATCCGTTTCCGCTGAGGTAACGCCTGACGCACTTTCTGCTGAAGACATGATCGCTCAAGCTGAAGAACTGATTAAAATTAACGATGGAGATAAAAACATTACGATTAAGCTGCCTATGACATTAGCTGGCTTGGAAGCGACGCGCTACCTTGCAAAAAAAGGCGTAAAAACAAATGTAACCCTAATCTTTACAGTAAACCAAGCGCTTTTAGCAGCTCGTGCTGGAGCGACGTATGTTTCTCCATTTTTAGGACGTCTTGATGATATTTCAGAAGACGGAGTACAGCTGGTATCTAAAATTGCTGAGTTATTCCGCGTTCAAAACATCGACTCTCAAATTATCGCCGCATCTGTAAGACACCCGGATCATGTAACGCGCGTAGCACTTGCAGGGGCTCATATTGCCACAATTCCATACGCTGTTATTGAGCAATTAGCAAAACACCCGTTAACTGACCAAGGAATGGAAAAATTTGCAGCAGATTGGGAAAAAGCAGTTAAAGCTTAACAAAAAGTCATATCAAAAAAAAAAGCTTGGGATAAGCATAGCTTATCCCAAGCTTTTTTTCGTTTAACTCGCTAGTTTCTTTTTACGTAGCCGCTCTAAGCGGCGCTGCACGCTATTTCTTGAACGCCCGAGCAGCTGCCCAATTTCTCGCTGATTGCGCTTTTCCTGATAAAACATACGCCACAATTTAGCATCTTCTTCTGCTGTCCACTTTTTATGCTCGTATTTAGGGCGCTTGACATAGTCTAGCTTTCTTTGTTTATCCACCCACGCTGGTTCTGGAATAAGCGTATTTTTAGGTATTTTAAAAAAGTTAAGGCACGATTTATTTTGTTCAGCCCACTTCCAAAAAGATTGAATGTCAATTCCCATGAATGTTCTTGTCTTGGCGATGATCATTTTATACGGTAGATTCTCTTTATGAATCCACTTGTAAATTGTATGAACATCTACTTCGAGGCAGGCTGCTAGCTCACACGCTGTGATATGTCCTACGTGCGATTTAGCTCCATACACCTCTAAACGACTTAACCTCGATTCTAGTGCCTGCACACTTCGCTGCAATTTCGCTGATATGCGCGAAAGAGGTTTTATTCCGTAATACCTTAGCAAATATTCGTCTTCTTGTACGGTCCATCTTCGCATCGCAGTTTTTCGAGTTAAACCCAAAACTTTTATGCGCGTAGCAATAGAAGAAGGACTTCTGTCTAAGGAGTGTGCCATTTCACGGTTGTTCATGATATCAATGTTCTGCTGTAAAAAAGCATCTTGTTTCGGCGTCCACTTTTTACGTAAAGCGGTATCTGAAGCTCGAAGATTTAATCGAGTAAGCCGTTTATTAACCGATTCCTTACTTCTATGTAAATGCTCACCCATCTTTTGAAGCGTCATAACGCCATAGTGTTGGATAAGAAATTTATCTTCTTCTTTTGTCCATCGCTTTTGATTTTTACTCACTGTTGTCTCACTCCAATTCAAACGAAAAGCTCAAGATGAAAAAGTTGCTAGCAATCTATTTTACGAATGAGCAGTACCCATTCAGACTGATACTCACTGCATTCTAACCTGTATATATTTTATCATATTTCTACAGAAAAACCAAACGTGTGTTCTGTTTTTGTTTTAGTAAGCATTAAAGTAAGTAGAAGATTAGCTCCTTCCTTTAATAAAAGTCAATTGTGGTAAAATTGACTAGAATCGCAAGAATTTTTACATAACTGACAGCTCAGCATCATTACGTTGAGAAAGGGGAATGAGCATGAATTTTAATTTAAAAGAAGCGACCGAAATACTTGAGCGTACGCCTAAGACGCTTGAAAAACTTTTGTCGGGTCTATCTGCAGGGTGGCTGCAATGTAATGAAGGAGAAGGAACTTGGAGTACCTCGGAAGTAATAGAACATTTAATAGAAGCAGAAAAAAACAATTGGATACCAAGGCTAAAATTCATCCTTCAAGAAGGAAAAGGAGGAGCTTTCCCTCCATTTGATCGCTATGCTCATTTAAACAAGGAATCTACTAGTTCTATTGAAGAAAAGCTTCTTGAATTCAACATGATAAGAATGCAGAATTTACAACAACTAAAACTGTTAATTAAGCCTGAAAAGCATCTTGAAGTGAGAGGAGAACACCCGGAGTTTGGGGAAGTAAAAGTCAGAGAGTTGCTCTCGACTTGGGTTGCTCACGATTTAACGCATATTGCCCAAATTATTCGAGTAATGGCAGAACGATACAGAGAAGATGTAGGACCTTGGGAAGAATACTTAGGAATACTAAAGAAATAGGAATGACAAACAGTAGCCAGCCTTTATCATTGAAGCTTGAATTAGGAAATGTACACGATTACAATAAAATGAGAATAATGAAGATTCAGGAAAGATTGCAGAGGGAACTATAAGAACATATCCCATGTGTATAACATGTAGGGTCCGTTAAGCAATTTACGAATAAAAAGAGGATTGGACTGATTAAAAATGAAAGTGAATTTTGAGAAATTTGGCGAACTAAACAATCAAGCTGTACATGCTTATACCTTATTAAATGATGAAGGGCTTAAAATCACCTGCCTTGACTATGGATGTGTGATATCAAATATTGAAATGCCGGATTCTGAAGGGAAGATTGAAAGTGTTGTCTTGGGATTTGATTCAATAGAAGAATACCAAAAGTATTCTCCTTATTTCGGAGCTGTGGTCGGACGCGTAGCAGGACGTATAGGGGGAGCGGAGTTTCAGCTTAATGATGAAACCTATCGTCTAGAGAAAAATGAAGGAAATAACCATTTGCATGGCGGTTCAGAAGGGTTTAGCCACAAAATATGGCATGCAAAAACAATCGAGGCAAGTGATCACGTAGGTATTGAATTTACATATGTAAGTAAAGACGGAGAAGAAGGGTACCCTGGCAATCTTGAAGTGAAAGTTACGTATACGTTGACTAATAAAAATGAGTTTCATATCTCTTACGAAGGAACAACAGATCAAGACACTCTTATCAATTTAACAAACCATACGTATTTCAATTTAAGCGGAAATCTAAAGGAAACGGTCTTAGATCATGTTTTAAAGCTGAAAAGTAACGAATTCTTAGAGCTGAATGATGATCTTTTACCTACTGGAGAAACGATAAGTGTCACAGATACCCCATTTGATTTTAGAGAAGGACATAGCCTCAAGGAAGGAGTGGAATCTACACATCCGCAAAATGTATTAGTTGGTAAAGGATACGATCATCCATTTCTTTTAGAAGCAGAAGCTGAAAATCAGATGTCATTATTTGATCCAGCAAGCGGTCGCAAAATAGAAGTCAAAACGGATCAGCCTTCAGTTGTTCTCTATACGGGAAATCATCTAGACGAAGAATTTGAAATTAGAGGGGTTCACTCAGAGAAATACCTCGGTGTTTGCTTGGAAACACAAGGTTTACCAGACGCTATTCATCATAAGCATTTTCCTTCTTGTGTATTAAAGCCTGGTGAGAAATATGAAGCATCTACTCACTATACATTTATAACTGATTGCAGCCTGTAACAAAACGGAATGATAAAAAGGATTACAAACGAGCCTCTGCCGATTGTAATCCTTTTTTATTCTTACTTTTTCTTTTGGCTTTTTGCACGATTAGCGTCAAGCTCAGCCGCATATTCTTCTTGAGACTTTCCTTGCTTTTGACTCTCAGACTGAATCTTTTTAAATTTGTTATCGTTTAAATTTGGCATATTAGCACCTCCTTGCAGACAGGGTTATTTTGTACAAACATTAAGGATTTATATGCTAAAAAGTTTTAATGAACTTGATTAGAAATTTCGCTTAATGCTGCACCGGCTTCATCAACATATACGTTCACGGTCGCAAGGTCACCGATTGCACAGATTCCAACCATATTATTATTCTCCACTACAATAATGCGGCGAATTTGATGATCGGCCATCATACGTGCACATTCATGAATATCCGTATCTGGAGAACAAGTAATCACATCTTTAGTCATACAATCATGGCAATGCACAGTGTTGCAATCTTTTCCATCCGCCACGCAGTTTAACACGATATCACGGTCTGTGATCATTCCCATTACTCGATTTTCTTGACACACTGGCACAGACCCACAATTAATATCACGCATTAATTTTGCTGCAGCTGTTACTGGGTCGTGCGGTGCACAAGCTTTCACATCTTTAGTCATAACTTCACGTACTGTAGTCATTTTTAATTCCTCCTTTTAATTAAACATTCACCTCCGTATTTTCTCCATGCACATGCAGAATATGAGAATCAATAATTTCCTGAAAGCAAAAAATCTTGTAATAAAAGACGAATAAAAGAACGAACGCAGTGTAATAAACACATAAAAAAGAGCCTATTACACAAACTAAAGAGAATATGATTTAGCTTACATTTTCGTAACGGCAGGAGTTGGGTACATAATGAAAGGAAAGTTAACGCTTTTGGCAGTACTTTTATTGCCTTGGCTGTCTATAATAAAAGTTGATAAATTTGTCTTTAAAAGATACCTACCTGTTTTAACATTTAGTTCATTAGTTATTGCTTTTATCAGTGAGTTATCTAAAAGCTTTACATGGTGGAAAGTGAGGAAACCTCTTTTCCCTAAACTTTCAAGCGACGTTTCTTTTATATTTGGACCGTTTTTTATAGCTAATTTTTGGGTATTCAAGCTGACCTATGGGAATTTCAAAAAATATTTGTTAATTAACATCCTATTTGACTATCTATTTGCTTATCCCTTGACCAGTTTGGCAGAAAAACTGAAGGTATATAAAATGGTAAACATGACGCGCTTTCAACTTTTTCTCATCTCGATTGCGACTGCTTTTATTAATTATTTGTATCAGCATTTTATAGAAGATGTTTTAAGGCAGAGAAGACAATAGGTGATAGTTCGTTAACGAGCTCATCGGCATTTAAGTGTCGCTTACTGCCAATTGTAAATGGTATTGAAGACCTTCAAGTGTACTACATAAATACTTAGCAAAGATACTAAAAGTCCAATAAATAGTGGAATAACAAAAAGAGAAGCGTGACGGAGAAGGTAAATCTCTTTCACGTTTCTCTGCTTTATTACGTACATAACCTTTATTTGTAAACCGTCATGGGCAAGTATGTTAAAGATTGACCCGTAGCTGAAGCTGTTAAATGCGGTTCTAATTCAAAATCTTCAAATGGTTCGATATGAGAAAAGGCCTCTAAAAATGCTTCTAAGATAATTGTCATTTCAAGTCGTGCAAGAGGGGCGCCCAAACAAAAATGAGGTCCGTTTCCGAACGTTAAGTGCTTTTTATTAGTTGGACGATGAATGTCTACAGAAAAAGGGTTTTCAAACATATTTTCATCCATATTACACGCACTCATCCACGCAATAACGACATCTCCTTTTTTTAGTTTAACGCCTAATAGCTCGTTATCTTGTTTAACCGTGCGATCTCGTCTGGAGATATGAAACCGATATCGAAGCATTTCTTCTATGGCTTTTGGAGCTAATTCTCTATTGTTTCTCAGCTCGCTGTATAACGACTCGTCGTCATATAAAAAAGAATAAAACATATTTGCAATGGCGTGACTTGTGGTTTCAACGCCTGCACCTAGAAGCAGCATGGTAGCGTGTACAATTTCTTCATCTGTGAATGTTTCACCATCAACTTCGGCTTGAATTAAGTCTGAAATAATATCATCAGAAAGGTTGGAGCGCTTTTCAACGACAATCGGGTAGAGATATTGAAAATATTCAGCTCCTGCACGTTGCTTTTCTTGTTCAATCTCTTTTAATCTTTCTTGGTCATAAGGCTGAAAAAGAATATCTACCCACTTTTTGAACTGATATCGGTCTTTTACCGGTACGCCGAATAAATCTGCTATAACTAAACTAGGAAAAGGAGAAGATAAATCTTCAACAATATTAATAGTTGCATTTTTTTGTATCGCTTCTACAAGGCCTGCTGCAATTTGTTTGATTCGCGGCTCCCAGTTCTTTAAACTGCGAGGAGTAAAGGCGGCAGCAAGCAAAGATCGCGCTTTCCGGTGGTCAGGAGGATTTAAGTTTGTAAGGTTGGTGATTGGAGATGTGCTTTTTTTCTTGCTATTATCTCCAACAAAAATAGTGGTTCTTTGTCCATCGCTTGAAAAAAATTCGTAGTTGCTCAAGACTTGTTTAACATGTTCGTATTGGAATACATTCCATGTGTTTGTTTCTTCATGAAAATAAACGGGGGAGTTGTTCAACATTTCTTTATACCATTGGATAGGGAAAAACTCTTCTGCACGTGATTGAAATTTTGGAATTTCTGTAACGGGAATGACTTCTTTGTTCATATGATCTTATTCCTCCTTCAGAATAGGTATAGATTTGGAATTTACTAACTACATAGCGCTCAGTAGTTGTCACTTGCTAGATAAATAGTTACTTTGTCGAATCAACCTATACTATTAGTACATTTTTATACTAAATGTATAAAAATGTACTAATAGTATATAATTATTTTTACTTGGTTATCAAGGAAAAAGGATAAAATTAACGTAGGAAAAGGCAGATAAGTTATACTAAATAAAAAGTAAATTGTAAACAGAGGAGTAACAGAAATGAATCAAAAACAGCTCGATATTTTAGGGCATACGCACCAGCTTTTTATGGAAAAAGGATACGTAGACACTTCGGTACAAGATATATTAGAAAGAAGCGGGATTTCAAAAGGAACATTTTATAAATATTTCTCATCTAAAAGCGAACTGCTTATTTCATTACTTTCGTCTCTGCAAGAATCACTTATTCTACAAAGAGAAAAAGTAGCCATTGAATATAGAGAGGATAATCAGAAGGGATTTCAAGAACAGATGATCTTTATGATGAACTTTGCAGAGCAAAACAAAATTCCTGAAATGATTGAAAGTACACTCGTTTTAAATGAAGTTAAAACATTTCATTATATAGAGGAATTAAAAGCTGCAACATTCAACTGGATATATGAACGTTTTCAGCAGGTTTTTCCATCTAAGACTTCTCCTTATTTATTTGATGGAGCTGTGCTGCTAGAAGGAATGCTTAACAATATGTTTAAAATGAACAAAGCGATGGACTATCCATTACCTATTGAACAAATTGTCCATTATTGCATGAAGCGTACAGAGGAAATCATAATCGAAGTAGCAGAACAAAAAGAACAGTTATTTAACCCTTCCGTTTACTCTGCGGTATTTAATAAGAAAACAGAAAGTCATTTTTCGACAGATCTGACGCGTGTAACTGCGAAGTTAAAACGGGTGATTGAAAATAAATTAACAAATGAAGAGGAACGAAAGAGAAGTCTAGAATTTGTTACGTTTATATCGGATGAATTGCTGCAAAATGATACGGAGCCTCGCACATTCATTATTCAGAGTTCTCTTTTATCGCTAGAGAAAATCAATACTCTCGCCCAGACCAAAGAGCTAGAGGAATATAAGGAAGTCGTAACTACTCTGACAAGACATTCTTCATAATTTAAAAAGCACATGAGCTAAACTAACAGTCAAGGCTCTGCGTCATATAAGAAAGAGAAGATTGCCTATAAAACATATAAACAGCCAGTTGCCGTTATGATAGGTGACTGGCTGCATGGGATGAAAAGGTGAGGGTGGAGACAGACATAACACTCTTAATAGAAGAGGGTAATTCTTTCCCTTTTATAGAAAATCAATTAATCGAAAGTAGCTCCTTCATTCTTAAGATCAAACGTGATATAGTTTGCTAACCTTTGCGTTCACTTAACTAACTTATAGGGGTAACACTTAAAAAAGAATCAATAACGATAGAAACCGCTCCTAAAGCAGGTGCATTTTTTCCTAACGAAGAAGGCAGTAGTTCACATTTATTGTCTAAATGAGAATGGACTCTAGAAGAAACTTCGTTTTTAATCGTATTTAAAACAATGGGATGAGATTCAATTATATGATTTCTCAAGATAACAGCTTCTACATCAAATGTATTAAGAATATTGGTTAATCCAATTCCGATATAAAAGCCAAAGTTTTGAAGTGCATTTAACATTTCTACATCATTTTTATTTGCGCGTTCCACAATCTCTTTTCGAGAAATATTCTTTTCTTCTTTAGAGAGCGAAGCCAGTAACGCTTTTTCAGAAGCATATAATTCCCAACAGCCTCGATTTCCACAGCTACATTTGGGGCCATTAAAATCTATCGTCATATGACCCATTTCCCCAGAAAAACCCTGAACACCTTTATACAATTCGTTGTTAATAACAAGTCCAGTTCCAATTCCGACATTAATACTGATGTAAACGATGTTTTCATAGTTTTTTGTCATACCAAATACTTTTTCACCGTATGCTCCTGCATTAGCTTCATTTTCAACAAAAACTGGAACATTAAACTCACTCTCAATTAAAAACTGCAAATCTTTGATATTCCAATTTAAGTTAGGCATGAAAATAATTTGCTGATGACGATCTACAAGGCCTGGAACACAAATTCCTATTCCGACTAGACCATAAGGGGACTCAGGCATATGGGTTACAAAACCATGAATAAGTGCAAATAAAATCTCTTTTACTTCACTAGCGGAAGAACTAGACAAGTCAGAAGTCTTCTCGAGAATAATATTTCCTTCTAAGTCGGTTAGAATTCCGTTAAGATAGTCGACTCCTATATCAATACCAATCGAGTAGCCTGCATTCTTATTAAAAACAAGCATTACAGGTCTTCTGCCGCCTCTAGATTGCCCTGCCCCAATTTCAAAAATAAAATCTTTTTCAAGCAGGGTATTTACTTGGGAGGAGACAGTTGACTTGTTTAATCCTGTAATCTCAGAGAGAGTTACCCTGGAGACAGGGGAGTTCTTTAAAATTTCATCTAATATTAATTTTTGATTCATTTTTTTTACTAAAGCTTGATCTGCAATTTGAATAATAACCACTCCTTTGTTTATCTATCGAACTAAGTTGGCGTTTTTAGAAGGTTGAATTAGATATTTAAAAGTATCATATCTAATATTATAACTAAATTTTCTAAAAAAAACATTGAAATAAACATTTATTTTGTATATGATGAGATAAAGTTAGTTTATTGGATAAACAAACTAACTCAAATAAGATAGTTGATGGATAAACTTGTTCACTTAAATCAAAGGGGGAAATGACAAATGGTCCAAACTAGTACTAATAAAATTAATTTTTTTGAAAGCGTAAACAAAACTTTATATGAAGGTAAAGATTCTAAAAATCCTTTAGCTTTTAAATACTATAACCCTGAAGAAGTAGTAGGCGGTAAAACGATGAAAGATCAGCTGCGTTTTTCTGTTGCTTACTGGCACACGTTTACAGCAGATGGTACGGATCCTTTTGGCGCAGCTACTATGCAAAGATCTTGGGATAGATATGATGGAATGGATTTAGCAAAAGCGAGAGTTGAGGCAGCTTTTCAACTTTTTGAAACATTAAATGTTCCATTCTTCGCATTTCATGATCGAGACATTGCTCCTGAGGGCAGTACGTTGCAAGAAACAAATAAAAATCTTGATGTTATCGTCACTATGATCAAAGAATACATGCAAACAAGTAACGTAAAGCTATTATGGAACACAGCGAATATGTTTACAAATCCCCGGTTCGTTCATGGTGCAGCTACTTCTTGTAATGCAGATGTATTTGCTTATGCAGCGGCTCAAGTAAAAAAGGGGCTTGAAACAGCAAAAGAACTAGGCGCAGAAAATTATGTATTCTGGGGCGGCCGTGAGGGATATGAAACACTACTTAACACAAATTTACAGTTAGAGTTAGATAACTTAGCTAGATTTATGCATATGGCTGTAGATTACGCAACCGAAATTGGATATACGGGGCAGTTTTTAATTGAACCTAAACCTAAAGAGCCTACGACACATCAGTATGATACCGATGCAGCAACAACTATTTCATTTTTAAGACAATACGGATTAGATAAATACTTCAAACTTAATCTAGAAGCTAACCACGCAACGTTAGCTGGGCATACATTTGAACACGAATTACGAGTAGCTAGAGTACAAGGCTTCTTAGGATCGGTGGATGCAAACCAAGGTGACCCTCTTTTAGGCTGGGATACAGATGAATTCCCAACGGATTTATATTCTACAACGCTAGCAATGTATGAAATCCTGCAAAATGGAGGGCTGGGAAGCGGAGGATTAAACTTTGATGCCAAAGTACGCAGAGGTTCTTTTGAACAAGACGATTTACTCTATGCTCATGTAGCAGGAATGGATGCGTTTGCTCGAGGATTGAAAGTAGCACATAAATTAGTAGAAGATCGTGTTTTCGAAAATGTTATCAACGAGCGCTACAGCAGCTTTAAAGAGGGAATTGGGCTTGAGATTGTGGAAGGAAAAGCTAACTTCCATACACTGGAGCAGTACGCGTTTAAAAATCCGAATATTGTGAATAAATCAGGAAGACAAGAACGATTAAAGGCCATTTTAAATCAATATATTTTGGAAGTTTAAAGGACAAACGAGAGTAGAAGCGATTTCTACTCTCGTTTATAAACGCGGAGGTATTAAGATGAAATATGTAATTGGAATTGACCTAGGAACAAGTGCGGTAAAAACGGTTTTAGTTGATACGAAAGGCGAAATTTGCGCTGTGGTTTCTAAGAATTATCCTCTCCTTCATGAAAAAACAGGGTATAGCGAACAGAATCCAGAAGAATGGGTTCAGCAGACGGCTAGTGCTTTAAATGAATTAATTGCTAACGCCAATATAAAACCCGAAGATATAGAAGGAATTAGTTATTCTGGACAGATGCATGGCCTTGTGCTGCTGGATGAAAACTATAACCTATTACGTAACGCCATTTTGTGGAATGACACAAGAACAACAGAACAATGTCATCATCTCTATAAAGTGATTGGAGAAAAACTTCTTTTAGAAATAACAAAAAACCAGGCTTTAGAAGGATTTACTCTTCCTAAGTTATTGTGGGTAAAAGAGTATGAACCGGAGATATTTGAAAAAACAGCTGTATTTATGCTGCCCAAAGACTATTTGCGTTTTAAGATGACTGGCTTTATTCATAGTGAATATTCAGATGCTGCCGGTACATTATTATTAAACATCAGCAAGAAAAAATGGGATGGTGAGCTTTGCCAATTAGTAGGAGTCAATATTAACCTTTGTCCGCCACTAGTCGAATCTAGTGAATGCATAGGCAATATCAGTGAATCATTCTCTCAAAAAACGGGGTTAGCTACTTCAACAAAAGTATTTGCAGGTGGAGCTGATAATGCTTGCGGTGCAATTGGCGCCGGCATTTTATCGCCAGGGGAAACACTATGTAGCATTGGGACATCGGGTGTTGTTCTTTCTTATGAGGAACGAAGCGATAGAGACTTTAATGGAAAAGTCCATTATTTTAATCATGGAAAAGAAAATGCCTTTTATACGATGGGCGTTACGCTATCTGCGGGTCACAGTTTAAGCTGGTTTAAGGAAAATTTCGCGGAAAACGACACGTTTGAAGAATTGTTGGCTGACCTAAAAAATGTACCAATCGGATCAAACGGCCTTTTATTTACCCCTTACTTAGTTGGGGAACGTACACCCCATGCAGATGCTACGATTCGGGGAAGTTTTGTAGGAATGGACGCCTCTCATAAAAAGAGAGACTTTACGCGAGCAGTTATTGAAGGTATTACGTTTTCATTAAGTGAATCAATTGAAATCTTTCGAGAAAGCGGAAAGGAAATTACGTCTATTGTATCAATTGGCGGAGGAGCAAAAAATGATCATTGGCTTCAAATTCAAGCAGACGTTTTTAATGCAAAAATCGTAAAGTTGTCTACTGAACAAGGCCCAGCGTTAGGAGCAGCCATGCTAGCAGCTTATGGCTGTGGCTGGTATAACTCATTGGAAGAGTGTGCAAACGTATTTATTACCTCGTCGAAAACATATTATCCTAATGCAGAACATGTACAAGTCTATAAACAGCTTTATGAATTATATAAAGAAGTCTACCTTCAAACAAACGACTTAAGTAAAAAGCTAGGCGAATTTAAAAGGAAATAATAGGTTGCAAAATATGCAATCTTCCTTTAAAAAAGAGCTTCATATGAAAGTAGCTTGTATCAATTGATTATGGTTGTATATCGATATACCTGACACAAAAGGAAGTATAGAAAATGCTGTAGTAAGATTTGATTCACTAGAAAAATACGTACATTGGAGGGGAGGATAAGAGCAGTTAGTCGAATAGACGACGAAAATTTCTTTTGTGTTCCAAGAATTTGAAAACGCATTCAAATAAGTGCGAACTCAGTTAGAAATAGAACTTCTACTGTTACTTTTAACTAACTGCTTTTAACAACGCATGAAACAAAATCGAAACTCATTATATATTTTTTCTATTACCTTAGTTGCCGCTATCGGAGGGTTACTGTTTGGATATGATACAGCTGTAATATCTGGAGCTGAAGAATCATTAAAGGTGTATCTTATTGACAGCTTAGGGTTAGGATCTTTAGCACATGGTGTTACTGTATCAAGTGCTTTGATAGGATGTATTATTGGAGGATTGGTATCTGGTTATTTTGCGACGAAACTAGGACGCAAACAATCACTTATACTAGCAGCTATTCTTTTTATAGTCTCAGCGTTAGGAGCTTCTTATCCTGAGTTTTTATTTTTCACAAAAGGGGAACCGACACTCTCTTTGTTACTAGCTTTTAACTTCTACCGCATTATAGGTGGGATTGGTGTTGGCTTAGCATCAGCCATTTGTCCCATCTATATAGGAGAAATTGCACCGGCAGATATTCGCGGCAGATTGGTATCATTCAATCAATTTATGATTATTTTTGGAATGTTAGTCGTTTACTTCGTGAATTGGGGTATTGCAAATGGGGAAACCTTAGAATGGATTAATGATGTGGGTTGGAGATACATGTTTGCTTCAGGAGCTATTCCAGCTTTACTCTTTGCATCACTCTTGTTTTTAGTTCCTGAAACGCCTCGCTACTTAGCTATACAGAATCAAGATCAAAAAGCTTTAGCCATACTAACTAAAATTAATGGGTCTTCAGAAGCGAAATCAATTTTAGAAGATATTAAACAAACAATTTCTACCAATGTTTCGTCTGGAAAATTATTGGCATATGGAAAATTAGTTATCGTTGTAGGTATACTGCTTTCTGTATTTCAACAGTTTGTAGGAATCAATGTAGCTCTATATTATGCTCCGCGTATTTTTGAAAGCATGGGAGCAGCTAAAGGTTCTTCTATGCTGCAAACCATTATTATGGGATTAGTAAATGTTATTTTTACAGTAATTGCAATTTTGACAGTTGATCGTTTGGGAAGAAAACCTTTATTAATAACAGGGTCTATCGGAATGGCCATTGGAATGTTCGGTGTAGCAAGCATGGCTTTTTCAAACATCATTGGTATAGGGACGCTTGTATTTATCATTATTTATACAGCTTCCTTTATGATGTCATGGGGGCCAATTTGTTGGGTGCTCATTTCAGAGATTTTTCCTAATAAAATTAGAGGTCGTGCTGTAGCTATTGCCGTAGCTGCTCAATGGGCAGCTAACTATTTTATTTCCTCTACGTATCCTGTGATGATGGAATATAGCGGAGGATTGACATATGGTTTCTACGGTTTAATGAGTGTACTTTCTGCTTTATTTGTTTGGAAATTTGTTCCTGAAACAAAAGGTAGAACTCTTGAACAAATGGAAAATATGTGGAGAAAAAAACAAGAGGCTTCAAAGAGTAAGAAGGCCATATAACCATTAAGCTTTTGCTTAGAGGAAAGATGAATATAAAACTTTCAAAAACACCTAAATTATCTTTAGGTGTTTTTAATATGTAACCTTTATGAAGAAAGTGGATAGCTTTTTTAAAGGATATTGCTATAGTGATAAGCCTCTTTAAAAATAGAAATATAGTTTTTTTATGAGGAGTGTTTTATCGTAAATATAAATAACGGTGCAATGAATTTACAAAAGATCTGGGGGGCATCCGCTATATACGGAATATCCTAAAGAATTAAAGTATGACCATGCTTCATGGGTTCCAACGTATCGGAATCAGAAAATGATTGATTGGATGTTTCAGCAAGTAAAGCAAACAAACTAGTAAGAAATAAAGCTCCATACTTCATTACTCCCAAAAAGCTCTTCCAGTTAATAAGAACTGGAAGAGCTTTTTTACTTTTATCAGAATCTACGCGCTAGGAGAAAGATATTTCACACCACATTTAACCAAATATGTGACGAAATTATGGTAAAGCCATTTAAACTAGATAAAAATCGCTTCAAGTGTGAGAAATATCACACCTTTTAAACATACAACATGATAATTTTTTAGAAGTAAGCAATATGTCATGACAAACTTCAATATGTTAGGAGGTTTTTAGCCTTTTGATCTGTTGAGATGCATCTCTAATATGAACGTTTATATACCATTATTATGTACAGAGATTTAAAGGAAGGGAGCCTGAGCTGAGGTGAGAAAGCAAAAATCAATGCATATTGGCAAGTTAATCATTCTCTCCGTATTCATTACAATTTTTTTAGCAGGCTGTGATAGTCGTTATTTGATTTTAAATCCGCAGGGGGCGGTAGCTCAAAAAGAATACCAGTTAATTATTTTTTCCATAATTTTATGCGCAATTGTCGTTATTCCTGTTTTAGGTCTGCTTGTGTATATCGTTTTACGCTACCGTGATAAGCCTGGAAACAAGGCTCCGTATCGACCAGATTGGGACGATAGCAAGCGTCTTGAATTTATTTGGTGGGGCATCCCTATTATTATTATTGGCATTTTAGGTTTCGCTACGGCCAAGACGACTTATGAATTAGTAGATCCGCCGAAAAAAGATGTAAAGCCGCTAACGATTGAAGTAACGTCTCTTGATTGGAAATGGTTATTCCAATATCCGGATCAAGATATTGCGACAGTCAATTATGTCGAAATTCCAAAGAATGTGCCCGTTCAATTCGTGCTAACGTCAGATGCACCTATGAATTCTTTTTGGGTACCCCAGCTGGGAGGACAATTATATACAATGCCGGGAATGGCCATGGGGCTTTGGCTGCAAGCTAATCACAAGGGAGAATATTTTGGTTCAGGTGCTAATTTTACGGGTGAAGGGTTCGCTCATATGAACTTTAAAGTTAAATCTACATCGACAAAAGAATTTAATCAGTGGGTAAGGCAAGTAAAAGAAACAGCACCAGCTTTAACAAAAGCTGATTATAACAGTCTTGCAAAACAAGGTCTTTCTTTAGAGAAATCGT
Source organism: Priestia sp. SB1 (assembly GCF_038898415.1). Lineage (NCBI taxonomy): Bacteria > Bacillati > Bacillota > Bacilli > Caryophanales > Bacillaceae > Priestia > Priestia sp. SB1. Next base: position 87,576 of record NZ_JBBJSS010000009.1, read on the forward strand.
ATTCTACCATTCCTAAAGGTTTGTTCCAAGAAACTGTCATTAAAAACGGTGGTCAATATTATAGTCAGCATCACCATATGAAAAATGAAGACATGAAGACAATGAATGTGGCTTCTGATGAACAAGCACATACACAGCACGAGCACCAGGAAGGAGGAAACTAAGTTGTTAGACAAATTAAAAGATTTTTCATCTCATTTTTTTGTGACAGGGGAGCCAATGATTTACGGAGCCGATGTCGCCGTATTGTTAACACTAGCCGGTATTATTTTTGTTCTTACGTATCTTAAAAAGTGGAAGTGGCTATGGCGTGAGTGGCTCACAACGGTGGATCATAAAAAAATTGGAATCATGTATATGCTTTCTTCATTGTTAATGCTGTTTCGAGGCGGAGTAGATGCATTATTGATGCGTATGCAACTAGCATTCCCTCAGTGGCATTTTCTAGATTCTAATCATTACAACGAAATTTTTACTACGCACGGAACCATTATGATTCTATTTATGGCAATGCCGCTTATGTTTGCTTTCTTTAATATCGTTGTGCCGCTTCAAATTGGAGCAAGAGATGTCGCCTATCCTTTTTTAAACGCGGTAAGCTTTTGGCTATTTTTCTTTGGCGCCATGCTTTTCAATTTGTCGTTTGTAATCGGAGGATCGCCAGATGCAGGGTGGTTGAGTTATCCGCCGCTTTCTGGCATGCAGTTCAGTCCTGGACCAGGTCAAGATTTTTATATTTGGGGCATTCAAATATCAGGTATTGGCAGCTTGGCTTCTGGAATTAATTTTATTATGACCATTTTAAAAATGCGTGCGCCTGGCATGAAACTTATGCATATGCCGCTATTCACGTGGTCTGTTCTAGCAAGCTGTATTATTATCATTTTCGCGTTTCCTGTATTAACCGTAACGCTTGCTTTATTGTTTATCGACCGCTTCTTTGACGGACACTTGTTTACCATGACCGGCGGTGGAAATCCGATGATGTACATTAACTTAATTTGGATGTGGGGACATCCTGAAGTGTATATTGTTGTGCTTCCGGCATTCGGCATTTTTTCTGAAATTGTTGCAACGTTTTCTCAAAAGAAGATATTTGGCTATAAATCTATGGTTTTTTCAATGATGATTATTAGCGTTCTATCGTATTTCACATGGGTGCATCATTTCTTTACGATGGGTGCAGGTGCTAATGTAAATGTGTTTTTTGCTATTACCACGATGGCCATCGGGATTCCAACGGGTGTTAAAGTGTTCAACTGGTTATTTACAATGTTCCGCGGCCGTATTCAAATGACCCAGCCGATGCTATGGACAATTGCTTTTATCCCGTGCTTTGTTGTGGGAGGAGCAACGGGTGTTATGCTTTCAGCAGCTCCCGCAGACTATCAGTATCATAATAGCTACTTTTTAGTTGCACACTTTCACCAAGTGTTAATTGGAGGCGTTGTATTCGGCTTTTTTGCAGGTTTGTACTATTGGTGGCCAAAAATGTTTGGCTTTAAACTAAATGACCGTCTTGGTAAATGGGCGTTTTGGACGTGGAATATTGGTTTTTACGTATGCTTCATGCCTCAATATGCATTAGGATTTATGGGAATGACACGCCGTATTTATACGTACGATTTTGACATGGGATGGGGACCGCTGAACGTTATCTCTACAGTGGGAGCCTTCTTTATGGGCATAGGGTTTATCTTTCAAGCATGGCAGATTCTTCATGGCATTAAGTACGGAGAACGAGATGTAACAGGAGATCCTTGGAATGGCCGTACATTAGAATGGTCCATTCCTTCACCGCCGCCGCACTACAATTTTGCAGTGATTCCAACAGTAACAGGGCAAGATGCGTGGTGGACGATAAAAGAAGAAAGAAAAAAGAAAAAAGCGAAGGAAACAGCGGCTTTTTCTCCAATTCATATGCCTAAGAATTCAGGTATTCCATTTATCATGTCGGTTTTCTGGTTTATTGCTGGTTTTGGCTTAACGTTCCACTGGGTATGGGTAGCGATATTCGGTTTGACAGGAGTAGGAGCTTGTTTACTAGCTCGTTCTTTTCAATACAACTCGGACTATTATATCCCTGTGGATGAAATTCGACATACAGAAAATTCAGTAGGGAGGGTCGGGTAACATGGCATATGCGACAGCGCACCACGAAGAACATCATCATGAACATGATGAAGAAATCAAAGTTATGGGTTTTTGGCTTTTCCTCGTAACGGACTGTATCTTATTTGGAGCATTATTTGCTACGTATGCCGTTCTTGTTAATCATACTGCCGGAGGCCTTACAGGAAAGGAATTTTTTGAAGTCCCAGGATTTGTTTCTGAAACGTTTATCTTATTAACGAGCAGCTTTACAAGCGGATTGGCCGTGTTAAGCATGCACAAAGGAAAAATAAAGCCTTTAATTGGCTGGCTAATCGTAACTCTGCTTTTAGGTGTATGCTTTGTTGGACTTGAAATTCATGAATTTCAAACAATGGTTCACGAAGGAGCAACCATTTCTACGAGCGCATTTTTCACGGCTTTCTACACGCTGGTTAGTACGCACGGGCTGCACGTCTCTGTCGGAATCATTTGGATGATTTCAATTACAATCCAGTTAAAACGATACGGAATTACCTCTATAACAAAACGAAAAGTGACGATTATCAGCTTATACTGGCATTTTCTTGATGCTGTCTGGATCTTCCTTTATACGGTTGTATATTTAATGGGGGTGATGTAGATGGAGAACCACGGGTCGTTAAAAGCTTATACAACCGGATTTATTTTCTCAATTATTTTAACCGTTATTCCTCTGCTGCTGGTATTAAACCACGTGCTTGCTAAAAATATATTACTAGCTAGCATTCTAGGAATGGCCGTGCTTCAATTTTTCGTTCAATTGTTTTTCTTTATGCATATTAAAGACGGAGAGAAGCCTCGTTATAATGTGATGGCTTTGATACTTGGAATCGTTTTTGTTATTACGATTGTAGCAGGATCTATTTGGATAATGACTTTTAACTCTCAAGTTCAATAAAAATGGAGCCGTGTACGATGTGCGCGGCTCCATTTTTTATTAATTTCTATAACTTGTGATAAAAATCACATACTTTCGCTTGCGCAAGAAGTACAATAAAAGTGTAGCAAAGAAAGTTCTTTATAAATGAATGTTAAAGGAGAGATTATGATGAATATGGCTTATCGTAACATCCTCGTAGCAGTAGACGGTTCTGTAGAAGCGGAGTGGGCATTCAAAAAAGCAGTTAACAGTGCGAAAAAAAATAACGCTCATTTGATAATTTGTCACGTTATCGACATACAGGCGTTAAGTCCATCACCTTATGCATTTTATACGGATACACGCTTTCAAGATGCAGAGAAATTTGCTGAAGAACTTTTAACCAACTATAGTAACCTAGCCATTAAGGCTGGAGTAACGAAAGTCGAGCCCTTAATTGAACACGGTTCTCCTAAAACAAAAATATCTAAAAAAATTGCTCCCGATAAGCACGTTGATTTAATTGTATGCGGTGCAACCGGGTTAAACGCGGTAGAGCGTATCTTAATCGGAAGTGTATCTCAGCATATTTTGCGCTATGCCAAATGTGATGTGTTAATCGTTCGCACCCCTAAAGAAGCTGAAGAGGAATCAAAGCCTTTACAAGTAGAACTAACAGAGTAGCAGGCACAGACGAGAAATAAAACTTGTTGTGCACAGCAAAATACAAAGCTCTCACTATTTCATTTATTTAAAGAGGGGGGGAACGTATTTTAGTTAAAAGAAGATCTGAACAAGGAGTCAAGGTTCTCAAGAGAGAACGTGACTCGTTCGGATTTTTTTATTGTGATGGTGAATGTAGTTTTCATGTATCCAGCTGTTGATTGAAGGGGAATGGCAGAAAGAAAGGTGAGGATAGTAGAGCACATCAAACATGTTTATGAAAGAAGAAGAGGGGAAAAACAAGTATATAGAAAACTTTTCCTTAGTTGGTTAAGGTTGATTTATAAAGGAGTGACGAATATGTCAAAGTTAAATAATCCATTAACTCAATATTTCCATGAAGACTATCCAAAACAGTATCAAGAACCGCCTGGTGTACAAAAAGAAATGAACGTCATCCCAGACTGCGGGGAGAACAGTTACATAGGTGCAGGTAAATTAAAAGGCAGAAAAGCTCTTGTGACAGGTGGAGATTCAGGTATTGGCCGAGCAGCAGCTATCGCTTACGCAAGAGAAGGAGCGGACGTTGCGCTTAATTACTTGCCACAAGAGCAAGCTGATGCAGAAGAAGTAAAAAAGCTTATTGAGGCAGAAGGCAGAAAAGCAGTACTCATACCTGGTGATGTAGGCGAAGAATCTTTTTGCAAGGAGCTAGTAGAAAAAGCTTATAAAGAATTAGATGGATTAGACGTTTTAGCGCTCGTAGCAGGTAAACAGCAGGCAGTAGAAGATCTTGCTGATTTAGAAACGGATCAGCTGCGCAAAACCTTTGAAGTAAATGTATTCTCTTTATATTGGACCGTAAAAGCAGCGCTGCCTTATTTACCGGCAGGTGCTTCTATTATTACCACAAGTTCTGTACAAGGCTATAGCCCAAGTCCTAATTTATTAGATTATGCAGCTACAAAGTTTGCCATTAACGGATTCACTCGCGGACTAGCCAAGCAATTAGCTCCAAAAGGTATTCGCGTTAACTCCGTTGCTCCAGGACCTATCTGGACGCCGCTTCAAATTTCTGGAGGGCAGCCAAGCGACGCTATTCCAGGCTTTGGACAAGATACACCTTTGCAGCGTGCTGGTCAGCCGGTAGAGTTAGCAAATGTATACGTATTTTTAGCTTCAACGGATGCAAGCTACGTAACAGCTCAAGTTTACGGAATTACAGGCGGAATAGAACTAGCTTAAAACAAAAAACACGTGCAGTTATGAACTGCACGTGTTTTTTTGTTTTATCGTCTTTTACCTTTTAAAGTTTGTACACAAATGTAGCTAAGCGTAGCGAATAACGCTGTAATAAATGCCGAGTGAGACAGTGTAGCAAAGACATTTAAACGAGACATGACAACAAAGATACCGCTAAATATTTGAGCAAAGGTTAAAGCAACTGCAATGATGGACGCGTAGTAAATATCACGGCGAGTTTCTTTATACTGTTTGATAGCAGATACCATAATCCAAATGATAAGAACAAACAGCACAAGAGCAGCAAATCGGTGAGCAAAGTGAATGCCTGTTGTTCCTGATAGCTTTGGAATAAGAGTGTTGCCATAACAAGCCGGAAAGCTTGTACACGCTAAGCTTGCACCTTTGTGACGCACATATGCACCTAAATAAATATCGCAGTAGGTAAATATAAGCGTAAACCATGTGAGCCATCTAAATTTGCCTGTAACGGCTCCTTTAATAAAATGATCCGAACGGTCCTTTTGAATAACAAATATTGAAAGTAAAAATACACCGGTAAACGCAATAAGCGAAAGACCGAAATGCAGGGCTAGCGCCTCAGCTGACTGAGGCCAGATAACGGCAGAAGCCCCGAGCAACGACTCGATAACGATAAATGCAATACTCATGATCGCTAAAATTTTCACTTCACGGTTTCTGCGATAACGAATCCAAGCCCAAATAGAAAATGCTAAAACAAGAAGACCTGCAAATGCGGTAATCAAACGATGCGTATATTCAATCATTGTTGCTACTGCGTATTCGGGTATTAACTGCCCGTTACATAGTGGCCACTCGTTTCCGCACCCTAATCCAGACCCTGTGGTTGTGACCAGACTGCCGGCAATCATTAAAATAAACATAACAATCGTTGTAAATATAGCTGTTATTTTAAATAAATTTCTCATACGTTGACTCCCTTTGTTGAGTTACTAATTATGACTATAGATTTGATGAATACGATAGTCAAGTAGTAGAACGTAATTAACAAATAACTGTCACAAACTCGCACATGTTTTCCTTAAATTTGATGTCAGAAAAGCTTTCTTCACTAAGCTTTGTAATGGTTTTTTTCTTTTAAACAATGTAAATATGCTTTCATACATAAGATATAAAAAATTATATTAGTGATTTTATACAATTTGCAAAAAAAACTTTAGAGAGAATGGAGATACAATCATATTCCAAAAGTGATAATATAAATATAAATCAAATGATGTTATAAAACCTATCATTTTATGTTAGATATAAAATAAACTTTTTTATCACGGAGAAACTTTATTGAAAGGAGAGATAACGATGAGCTTAGAAGCTTTAAATAAAAGAGTAGAAACCGATCTTTCTTACCTTTCTTTCAGGAAACCAACAGAAGCACAGCCAATTATCCCTAAAAGTGGACACGTATACGATGTAATCATTATTGGAGGAGGTCAAAGCGGTTTAGGAACGGCTTTTGGCTTGCTGCGAGAACGCGTGTCAAATATTCTTGTTATTGATGAAAACCGTTCGGGTTTAGAAGGTCCGTGGGAAACGTATGCACGAATGATTACGCTGAGAACGCCCAAAAACTTAACATCTATCGATTTAGGTATGCCTTCGCTTACGTTTCAAGCGTGGTGGGAAGCACAATTTGGCTCAGAGGGCTGGGAAGCTCTTGACAAAATTCCAAGAGGAGACTGGATGAATTATTTACGCTGGTACCGGAGTATTCTTAACCTTCCTGTGGCAAATGAAATAAAATTAACGTTAATTGAGCCGACGGAAACAGGTATTCATCGCTTGCATATTGAAGGGAATGGAGCTTCGTGTCCTACACTGATGGCACGTAAAGTTATACTAGCTACAGGAATTCAAGGAGGAGGAGAGTGGCATGTCCCGCCTATGATTTCTGAAAAATTGCCGCCTCATCTTTATTCTCATACTTCCCAAACGATTGATTTTACTACGTTAAAGAACAAAAAAGTAGCTGTTTTAGGAGGAGGAGCTTCCGCGTTTGACAATGCCAACTATGCGCTTTCTGAAGGGGTTGCTGAAGCTCATGTATTTGTTCGCCGAAAAGAACTTCCGCGCATTAATCCAATCAGACAAATGGAAGCTTCAGGAATGATTGAGCGTTTTCATGCTCTGTCAGATGCTGAAAAATATGAAGTAATGGCTCATTTTTTCGAATACAATCAGCCGCCTACGAATGATACATTTGGACGCGCTTCCTCATGGCCAGGTTTTCATTTGCACGTACATGCACCGTGGCTCGATGTCGAGGGAAAACAGGACAAAGCAGTTGTAACAACTCCTCAGGGAGTCTTTACATTTGACTATTTAATTATTAGCACAGGCCTTCTAACAGATCCGGCTCTTCGTCCAGAATTACGTCTTGTTGAAAAACACATCGCCCGCTGGAGCGATTATTACAAAGCACCGCATGAAATTGCCAATCCAGTATTGGATGCCCACCCTTACCTTAGTAATGGCTTTGCTTTTTCAAATCGCAATGGGGAAGGTCAAAAAATGGTATATGGCCTTTTTGCTTTTAATTATTCCGCTTTAATTAGCTGTGGAATTTCTGCTTCCGCTCTTTCAGGGCTGAAATATGCGATACCGAAGCTCGTATCAGAAGTCGCCAATCAGCTTTTTATTGATAACCGCCATGAGAATTTAACCAATTTCTTTGACTATAATGAGCCTGAATTTATCGGCAGCTGGTCAAAAGACGCTAATCAAGTGAAAACAACATAATAAAACTACATTTTTAACAATGAAAAAGGTGAAGCATATGGAGCCGATCTCTAAAAAGAAGATAGCTACTTTGTATACTCAAATTAGCCAAGAAATTTTTAATGTAGGCGTGAATACTCAAAAAATAGATATTATTGATAATAAAATTCTTATACTAGCTCAATCAAAAAGAATGCCAGCGCTAGACGCCCTCAGTGAAGAATATAAAGAATTAGTGATGTCTCTTGATGCGGCTTTGTCGACTAAATATAAAAAAATGCTAAAGCAAAAAGTGGAGCTATTATTCGATATCCAGGTCACTTCTTTATTTAGAGATTATGATCCTGCTACTGAGAATTCTTGTACGGTTATTTGCTTTAAATAACTTCTCTATATAAATGGCAAAACGTTCGATGAAATCGTTGGTTTTGCAAAAAACGTAAAAGACGGATGCTTATCTTCTGTTTACAGAAGCAAAGAGCCGTGAAGATAGAAGGGTTTCCTTCTGTTTTCACGGCTCTTTTTATACATATTTTCATAAAAAAGGAGTGGGGAAATGACTGAATATACACTTGTTGATAAAGCGGCTGTAAAAACTAGTTAAAAAAATCCAATCGATCATTAAAGGAGTGAAAAGCAAGTGGCGATAAATGAAAAAGTTGAAACTCATCATATGGAACTAATAAAAAAATCAGCACCTAATCCTTCATGGGTAGATAAGCTGTTTCATTTAACAGAACGTAAAACAGATGTAAAAACAGAAATTCTTGCGGGAATTACGACTTTTGTGACGATGAGCTATATTATCTTTGTTAATCCGACGATTTTAGCAGATGCAGGCATTCCAAAAGAAGCGGCAATTGCGGCAACAATTTTTGCCACTGTTTTTGCAACTCTTTTGTTTGCACTGTGGGCGAACATGCCTATTGCAGTTGCACCAGGAATGGGGCTAAACGCTTTTTTTACGTATACAGTGGTATTGGGTGAAGGGTTAACGTGGCAAACAGGTTTAGGAGCCGTATTTATTTCTGGGGTTGTATTTTTTATTTTAACCATAACAGGCTTACGCAAGAAGATTATTGAAGGGATACCCGCTATTTTAAAAAGTGCTATTTCCGTTGGAATCGGTCTATTTATTGCTTTTATCGGTTTTAAGCAAGCTGGAATTATTGTAAGCAACAAAGAAAATTTAGTAGCGCTTGGACAACTGACAAAACCGGGCCCATTACTTGCTTTATTAGGTTTTATCGCGGTAACTGTATTAACTGCTCGAAAAATTAAAGGAGCTGCTTTGATTAGTATTTTACTAGTATCAATTGCAGGGATGGCGCTGGGCATAGTAGAAGCACCTAAAAGCATCAGCAGCGTTGTGTCGTTTTCAATGCCAAGCATGTCAGAAACTTTTTTACAAATGGATATTAAATCTGCTCTCCACTACGGTCTTTTCTCTATTATTTTTTCATTTACGCTTGTGGAGCTATTTGATAATTTAGGATCGATGATTGGATTATCTAAAAAAGCTGGACTAATGGATGAAAAAGGAGAAATTAAAGGGTTAGATAAAGCGCTTATGGCAGATTCTCTTGCGACTGTAGCCAGTGCTGCTATGGGATCTACCGCAATGAACGCGTATGTAGAAAACGCGGCGGGAATTGCAGAAGGAGGCAAAACGGGTCTTAAAGCACTGGTTGTTGCCATGCTGTTTTTAGTCAGTATTTTGTTCACTCCATTGATCAGCATTATTCCTGCTTTTGCTACAGCGCCTATTTTAATTATGGTTGGAGCTCTCATGTTAACAGAAATTAAAAACATTCCTCTCGACGAAATAACAGATGCTGTACCTGCTTTTTGCACCATTATTTTGATGCCGTTAACGTTTAGTATCGGCGAAGGCTTAGCGCTAGGGTTTTTATCTTATACGTTCGTTAAATTGTTAGCCGGCAAGGCGAAAGAAATCCATTGGATTATGTATATCATTAGCGCCGCTTTTATTATCAACTTCATCTGGGCTGCTTGAACGCATATATCTAGAGCAAAAAAGACTTCTCAGCTGAGAAGTCTTTTTTACTGATCGTGTAGATTTTAATCTCTCTCCCTTACAGAAATAAAAGATAGCGAAGGAAGATATATAACGTTGAAATTAAAAGAGATACAAGCATAATTGGAGCTCCAATTTTCAAAAAGTCCATAAACGAAAATTTATGTCCTTTTTTTACAGCCATGCCAGCTACAATGACGTTGGCAGATGCTCCAATTAACGTACCGTTTCCTCCCAAACATGCTCCTAGAGCCAATGACCACCATAGTACATTGATTTGAGCAGAATCAGGGCTCATTCCCATTCCATGAGCCATATCTTGAATAAGTGGAATCATTGTAGCAACAAAAGGAATGTTATCAATAACAGCTGAGGCAATGCCACTAATCCACAAAATGAGATAAGCTGAGAGTGCGATATTGCCGTCTGTAACGTTCAACGCGCCAGCAGCCAGCTTTTTAATAATGCCTACATCGATTAAGCCTCCGACAAGAACAAACAAACCTGCAAAGAAAATAATGGTTGTCCATTCAACAGAATCAAATGCGCTTTCTACTTCATCATGAGTTCTTAATCCAATTACCAGTAGTACAGCAGCACCTGTAATGGCTACCATAGCCGCATCAATGTGCAAAACAGAATGCAGGGTAAAACCTAGAATCGTTAATACTAATACAGTTAACGATTTTTTCATTAAAACAGAATCTTGAATATAATCTTTTTCATTTAAACTCATTAACTCTTGCTTTTTACTATCTTCTACTTTTAACTTTTTACGATAGATAAGAACAAGAATCCCCAGCGTAACAACACCGATAATCAGCACTGCAGGAGTTAAATTTAATAAAAAAGCATTAAAATCAAGGTGAGGATTCGCTGCCCCAATCATGATATTAGGGGGGTCGCCTATTAAAGTTGCCGTTCCTCCAATATTTGAAAACAGCACTTCTGATATAAGAAACGGAAAAGGATTAATGTTTAAAATAGTAGTAATCGAAAATGTAACCGGAACAATTAATAACACGGTTGTCACATTGTCTAAAAAAGCTGATCCGACGCCTGTTAAAATCGATAAAATAACTAGAATTCGAACCGGATCACCTTTAGCAATTTTAGCAGACTTGATGGCTGCGTATTGAAACACGCCTGTTTTGTTTGTGATGCCGACTAAAATCATCATACCCATAAGCAGGACAATCGTTTCCCATTGAATATGCTCCATAATGGCCTTATTAAAGTCAACAATACCTAACAAAATCATCAATATAGCACCTAAAAGAGCTGCTGAAGCGCGATTGATCTTCTCGGTCATAATCAAAAAATATGTAATGATAAATATAATAATGGCTGCGTATACATGAAAACTTGTAATGTGTTGAATTGCATTGTGCATAACAGTAACCTGGCGATATGTCATCTAGTGACGAGAACTTTGGATGTTGTCCAGGTTTTCACCTCATCTTTCATCGTTTAATTTACATCCAACTTTACGGTAAAACTTCTATAAAATCCGCTTTCCTTTAACCAACCTCCTTTAAAAGCTTTGGTGTTCTTCAAAATGAAGACGATTCCTTCAGCATTATATCATATTTACATAAAAGCTTTCTTGCTAATTATTCATGTGATTTTCAACCCACACGCTTATTATGCACCTTAAATTCAGTTTACATAATTGATTCCTCTAATATCGGACAAAGTTAGACAAAGTTGGAACAGTATCCAATTTTGTCTAACTTTGTGAGAACAAATAAAACAATGGATTGCTAAGATAAAGCGGTTTTCATGTTGGCACGGTACTTGCAAGAGTAATTAAGTGAAGTTTGATAATCAAATGAGGAGGCTTACCATAATGAAAACTGCTCAAAATAAAACAGAAAAGCTTACGAAAGAAAAAGCCAGCTGGATGTATCAGAAAATGGTAGAAATTCGAAAGTTTGAAGATGAAGTACATCAAATTTTTGCAAAAGGTGTACTGCCTGGTTTTGTTCATCTGTATGCAGGTGAAGAAGCGATAGCGGTTGGAATGTGCGCTCACCTTAATGACAGTGACAGTATTACGAGCACTCATCGTGGACACGGTCATTGTATTGCTAAAGGCGGCGATTTAGATGGAATGATGGCTGAACTATTTGGGAAGGTAACCGGGTTAGGCAAAGGAAAAGGCGGATCTATGCATATCGCGGATTTAGATAAAGGAATTTTAGGAGCAAATGGAATTGTAGGAGGAGGATTTCCGCTTGCATGTGGTTCTGCTTTAACTGCTAAATATAAAAAGACAAAAGATGTAAGCGTTTGCTTTTTTGGAGACGGAGCGGGCAATGAAGGAACGTTTCATGAAGGAATTAACTTAGCAGCCATTTGGAAACTGCCTGTTGTTTTTGTTGCTGAGAATAATGGCTACGGAGAGGCAACTCCCTTTTCTTATGCTTCAAGCTGCAGCACGATTGCAGACCGTGCCGCATCTTACAATATTCCAGGCGTGCGAGTGGATGGAAAAGACGTGATGGCTGTTTATGAAGCAGCTGCTGAAGCGATTCAACGAGCTCGCAGAGGGGAAGGCCCAACGTTAATTGAATGTGTAACGTATCGAAATTACGGGCATTTCGAAGGCGACGCACAAACGTATAAATCAGGCAGTGAAAAGAAAGAACATCTTCAGGAAAAAGATGCGATTGCTCTTTTTGAAAACTATTTGCTTTCAGAACAAGTAGTAACAGAAAAAGAGCTTAGAGATATTGAAAGTGACGTAGAAAAAGCAGTAAAACGCGCAGTTGAGCTAGCAGAAACAAGCGATTATCCTGATGCTTCCGAACTATTAACAGATGTTTATGTATCTTACTAATTAAAGGGGGAAAAGAAAATGACTAGAAAATTAAGTATGTCTGAAGCTATCAATGAAGCAATGAAACTAGCGATGCGAAAAGATGAGAATGTGATTCTGCTGGGAGAAGATGTAGCTGGCGGAGCGGAAATTGACCACCTGCAAGATGATGAGGCTTGGGGCGGTGTCCTTGGAGTGACAAAGGGACTTGTACAAGAATTTGGACGTGAACGAATTCTTGATACGCCTATTTCAGAAGCAGCTTATATAGGAGCTGCAATGGGAGCGGCAGCTACGGGGTTAAGACCGGTTGCAGAATTAATGTTTAATGACTTTATTGGCTGCTGCTTAGATCAAGTGCTGAATCAAGGCGCAAAATTCAGATACATGTTCGGAGGAAAAGCAGAAGTGCCCGTCACGATTCGAACGACTCATGGAGCTGGATTCAGAGCTGCGGCTCAGCATTCTCAGAGCTTGTATGCTCTGTTCACTAGCATTCCTGGCATTAAAGTAGTGGTGCCTTCTACCCCTTACGATGCAAAAGGTTTATTATTAGCAGCAATTGAAGACAATGATCCGGTTATCTTTTTTGAAGACAAAACATTGTACAACATGAAAGGTGAGGTTCCTGAAGGCTATTATACGATTCCATTAGGAAAAGCAGACGTGAAACGCGAAGGAACAGATTTAACTATTGTAGCGATTGGCAAACAAGTAAATACTGCACTTACAGCCGCAGATCAATTATCTCACAAAGGAATTGACGTAGAAGTAGTCGATCCGCGAAGTCTATCACCTTTTGACGAAGAGACGATTCTTTCTTCTGTAGAAAAAACGAATCGATTAATTGTTATTGACGAAGCTAACCCAAGATGCAGCATCGCAACAGATATTGCTGCGCTAGTTGCTGATAAAGGATTTGATATGCTTGATGCACCTATTAAACGAATTACAGCACCACATACACCTGTACCATTTTCACCTCCATTAGAAGATATTTATCTGCCAACACCGCAAAAAGTAATTGAAGTTGTATCGGAGTTGCTAGGAGATAAATCGCTTCTAAGCGTGTAAGTAAAGAGAAAGGAGGAGGAAGCAAATGGCTGCAGAGGTTGTAATGCCAAAACTAGGTATGGCAATGAAAGAAGGAACCGTTTCGACATGGAATAAAAAAGTGGGAGACTCCGTTTCAAAAGGAGATATGATTGCAAGTATTAATTCTGAAAAAATAGAAATGGAAATTGAAGCGCCGCAGGACGGTGTGATTCTTGATATCCTTGTGCAAGAAGATATAGGAGTGCCTCCTGGAACGATTATCTGTTATGTTGGAAAGCCAAACGAGCAGCTCACTGAGCAGAACCGTTCAGCAAATGAGCTGCAAGCGCCTAAAAACGAGGTAGCGGCTGCTGTCTCTTTAGAAGAGCCGCCAGCAAACGCAGCTTCATCAAAGAAGAGCAAAGAAACTGTGCGCATTTCACCAATTGCACGGAAAATAGCAGAATCTGAAAACCTTGACATTGAAATGATTAAAGGCACGGGACCAAAAGGAAGAATCACAAAAGCGGATGTAGAGAAAGTGCTGACAGAAAAAGCTTCAGAAACAAGTCATCCACCAGTTGAAATAGATAAAGCTACAAAAAAAGAAACGCTTCCAGTAGCGGGGATGAGGAAAGTCATTGCAGGCCGAATGCATAATAGCTTACTAAACAGTGCTCAATTAACGATTAATATGAAAGCTGACGTGACGGATTTGCTGTCTCTTCAACGAGAAATTAAAGAAGTGATTCAACAACGCCATAAGGTGAAAATCTCTCTAACTGATTTTATTGCTCGCGCTGTTGTTCTTTCACTTCAAGAACACAAGCAAATGAACAGTGCGTATATCGATAACGAAATTCATCTCTATCATCATGTTCATCTTGGAATGGCCGTGGCTTTAGAAAATGGGCTAGTTGTTCCTGTTGTGCAACATGCTGAAAAAATGCCGTTAGTTGAATTAGCTGCAGAGATTAAAACACGAGCAGCGGATGCTCGGCAAGGTCAGTTGAGTACTGATAGCATGCAAGGTTCCACATTCACTATTACTAATCTCGGTACTTACGGAGTAGAGTATTTTACACCTGTATTGAACCCGCCTGAAACAGGAATCCTTGGTGTGGGAGCTACTGAAGATGTACCTATGTATATAGGAGACGATTTACAAAGAAGAAACGTGCTGCCTTTAAGCCTGACGTTTGATCATCGCGTACTGGACGGAGCACCTGCAGCTAATTTCCTTGGAACTATTAAACAATACTTAGAGCAACCTATTTTACTACTCTTATAGAAAGTTGGTGCATTCCATGAAACCTTTAGTTGTCATTGGCGGCGGTCCTGCAGGATATGTGGCGGCAATCACTGCCGCCCGGCAAGGAAAACAAGTTACGTTAATCGAACAAAAAGATTTAGGTGGAACATGTTTAAATGAGGGCTGCATGCCAACAAAGTCATTATTAGCAAGCGCGGAAGTCTATGAGAAAATAAAGCAAGCTGAGCAATTCGGCATCACTCTTCCTTTAGAACAAGTGAAAATTAACTGGGATGGCGTTCAGCATCATAAAACAATCATTGTTAAAAACTTGGTCAGGGGAATTGGCTATTTGATGAAAAAGAACAGTATTAAAGTCATGAAAGGAGAAGCTTCTTTTTTGACAAATCATCGCCTAGCCGTGCGAAATGAAAATCAAGTAGAAGAAATAGAGGCTGAACAGTTTATTATTGCTGCAGGTTCAGAACCTGCTAGCCTGCCATTTGCTCCGTTTGATGGAAAGTGGATCATTCACAGTGGACAAGCGATGTCGCTGCCTTCTATCCCTTCATCTCTTTTGATAGTAGGAGGAGGTGTAATTGGGTGTGAATTTGCAAGCATTTACAGTCAAATGGGAACAAAAGTAACGATTGTGGAAGCGGCAGATCAGCTGCTTTCTGGTGAAGACGCCGATATCGCCTTTATGTTGCAGGAAGAGTTAGAGAAAAAAGGCGTAACGATTTATACATCTGCTTCGCTAACAGAAATGCAGCCACAAGATAAAACGGCTCTATTTAAACATAAAGAAGAACTGCATGAACTGCAGGCTGACTATGCATTAATTTCAATTGGGAGAAAGCCTAGAGTGCTAGGTTTAGGTTTAGAAAAGCTTGGCATACATTTTTCAAAACAAGGAATTGATGTTAATGAGCATATGCAAACGAATATACCTAATATCTATGCTTGTGGAGATGTAGTCGGTGGAATTCAGCTTGCTCATGTAGCCTTTCATGAAGGCACAGTTGCTGCTTTGCACGCATACGGAAAAGATAAGAGCGTGAATTACCGAGCTGTACCACGCTGCATCTATACTCATCCTGAAATTGCAAGTGTCGGTTTGACAGAAAAACAGGCCCGAGAAAAATACGGTGATGTTCGTATCGGAGAATTTTCGTTTATGGCAAACGGCAAAGCGATGATTGCAAATGATTCTGTTGGAAAAGTGAAAGTAATCGTAGAACCGCAGTTTAATGAAATTATTGGGCTTTCCATTGTAGGTGCACATGCTACAGAATTAATTGGACAAGGAACTATCATGCTGCACGGGGAGTTGACCACGGATGTAATGGAAGACTTTATCGCTGCTCATCCTACATTATCCGAAGCGATTCATGAAGCTCTTTTGCATTCAGCGGGTCAGGCCGTTCACTCATGATTATACAAGTGCTCAAGTTATTAAGCTCTTTAAGAATGAAAAGTAAAAATGAATGATTTAAAAAGGTAAACTAGAGGATGAAGGAATCATGAAAGAGGGAGAGAGATTTTCCTGCATCCTCGTCTAGTTTTTCTATTAATTTTTACATAACGTGAGTTTAAGAATCTATCTTTGGTAATGATAACGTTTTCTTTGTGATTTATAATAATAGTAACAAGCCTTGATTTACTATATTCAATTAAGTTTATAGGGGAGAGGTAAGAAATGGAATCCACACTTTCTTTAAACACATGGAAACGTTTTGTAAACGAAGGAGCACTTGAATCTTCAAGGTTAAACGACATCATTGTAAAATCGTGGCACCGCTGTAAAAGCGCAGATGTTAACCCTTACCTAGATAAAGGCAGATCGATTTTAAGAAACGAAGATTTTCATTCTCGAAAACAAATGAACTCTTTATTTCTTGAAACGGCGTTGCCGCACTTAGAAAGAATCAGACAATCAGCGGCAGATTTAGGAATGGTTGCTCTATTAATTGACCCAGAAGGCTATATTTTATCTATTACAGGAAATAGACTTACACTGAATGAAGCAAGAAAAATTAATTTTGTGGAAGGTGCCTGTTGGACAGAAAAAGAAGTAGGAACAAATGCAATCGGGACGGCTCTGCAAACGGAAGAACCCATTATGATAACAGGTACAGAACATTATTCGATTGCTTCGCATCAATGGAGCTGTTCGGCGGCGCCTGTTCGAAATGACGACGGAAATTTAATTGGGATTATTAATATTTCCTGTCCCGTAAACAGAGCGCATCCTTATATGCTTGGAATGGTTACGTCCATTGCGTATACAATCGAACGGGAGTTAAGCATTCGAATGCACAAAGACGAAATTGAGTTGGTTCATGCTTCTATGAATTTTGTCGATAGCAAGCAGCTCTTGCTGCTTTGCAATTACAAAGAAGTGATTGTAGGAGCAAGTAAAACCGTTCGGGAATGTATACCTAAATGGTCAGGACAACAGTTGAATACGATTGTACAACAGGGATTTCGTATAGTGATGGAAGTGCCAGTCATTTCAAAAAGACACGGTCATTCTATTGGAAAGATTGTTTACTTATCAGAAGAAACCACTCATAACCAAACAACTAAACAGATCTCTGCTCAATCATTTTGTTTTAAAGGAGAAGCAGGCATAAGCCGATCCTTTCAGCGAACATTAGAAGAAATAAAGCAGGCGGCTCCTACTGATACAACGGTCTATATTTTAGGGGAAACAGGTACTGGAAAAGAAATAGTGGCGAGAACGATTCATGAAAACAGTTCGCGTGAAAACGGACCTTTTATTGCTCTTAATTGTGGTGCCATTCCGAAGGAACTTATGGAAAGTGAATTATTTGGCTATGCAGAAGGAGCTTTTACAGGAGCACGGCGTCAAGGATATCAAGGGAAGTTTGAACAGGCTAATCATGGTACGATTTTTCTTGATGAAATAGGTGAGCTTCCTCATTCTATGCAAGTTTCTTTGTTAAGAGTATTGCAAGAGCGCAAGGTCACGCCTGTGGGAAGCAATCAGGAAATTCCGGTAAACATCCGGATTATTACCGCTACTCATCGAGATCTTCGCCAACTTGTCAATGAAGGGAAGTTTCGAGAAGATTTATACTACCGGCTTCACGTGTACCCCGTGCATGTTCCGCCTTTACGGGAAAGAAAAGAAGATATTCCGCATCTTATGCGGTACTTTTGTCAAACGAATGATTGGAATATGAATTTCCCCAAGGAACTAGTAGATAAATTGATAGATTACCAGTGGCCCGGAAACGTTCGAGAATTATTTAATGTACTTGAACGCTTGAAAATTTCACTAAACGCGGACACAGAAAAAGAGACAATATTGAGTTATTTGAGTTCTTTACATCTTGGTGGTCAGAGGACCATCTCTCACTCTGATACTTCACAAGAAATAGAAGAAAACGATTTTACGTCCCTATCCGCACTCACATTTCGCGAAAAAGTTCAAAAAGACTTGATGATGGATGCTTTACGTAAAACGCAGGGTAATGTGTCACTTGCCGCTAAACTGTTAGATATACCAAGAAGTACATTTTATAACAGACTAAAAAAATTCAATTTATAAGCTGAGAGTTTTTAGCTATTTTAAATTTAGACGAAGTAAAAAATGAACCATTGATCAAGATTTTCGATTAGTGGTTCTTTTTTTTTTAGGGTGAACGTACGTTCGATTTGTTTAGACCCTTCTAGCAGTTGATTGGAGGGCAAGACGAAAACTCCTGCGGGAAAAGCGGAACAGGTGAGACTCCACAGGAGCGTATGCGACGAGAAGGCTAAGCGGCCGCCTGCGGAAAGCGAAGTCTTGCACGGAACCAACTGACATGTCACGAGCGTTCAGCTCATGTATCCTATTTGTTCGTCGTTAGATTGAGTTGATTTCGTTATATCTCGATCTTTTTTAAATTTAATGAAGAATGTACGCATATTTTATTATCAGATTATTCTGTACTATATACAGTATATTGTATACAATATATAATTTAATCAATATCTAATTAACAAAACCAGAGGTGATGAGTGAATGACAGACAAACAGTTTAGAAATGTACAAGACGGCACAAAAGCGGTATGGGCAGGAGAAAAAGAATCGCTTGCTTACAATGCCACTCAAGTTCCCGTCGTCTTCAGCGTAGCTTACAATTATGATGATGTAGACGAATGGCAAGAAGTTGCGTTAGGAAACAAACCAGGCTATACGTATAATCGCATGAGTAATCCTACGGTTAAAGCTTTTGAAGAAAAAGTAAGGATACTTGAAGAAGCAGAAGAGTCGGTCGCATTTTCCTCCGGCATGGCGGCTATTAGCAGCACATTGTACACTTTTTTAAAACCCGGAGACCGAGTCGTATCGGTAAAAGATACATATGGAGGAACAAATAAAATCTTCACTGAGTTCCTTCCTAACATTGGAGTGGATGTAACCTTATGTAATACGGGAAATCATGAAGAAATTGAAGCGGAAGTAAATAAAGGATGTAAAGTGCTGTATTTAGAGTCACCTACAAATCCTACGATGAAAATTATTGATATTGAAAGAATAGCGAAAGCAGGAAAATCGGTAGGGGCAGTGGTCATTATTGATAATACGTTTGCGACACCAATTAACCAAAACCCTCTTCAATTAGGAGTAGATCTTGTCATTCACAGCGCCACAAAATTTTTAAGCGGACACGCCGATGCTTTAGGCGGGGTAGTATGCGGCTCTAAAGAATTAATGCAGCATGTGTATCACTACCGTGAGATCAATGGCGCGACCATGGACCCTATGTCAGCGTATCTTATTTTAAGAGGAATGAAGACGTTAAAGCTGCGTATACGTCAACAAGAACGAAGCGCTTTGGAAATTGCTAAATTTCTTCAAAAGAAAGAAGCTGTTGAAGCCGTCTATTATCCTGGATTGGAAACACACCCTCATCATCATATTGCCAAAAAACAAATGAAAGGCTTTGGCGGAATATTAAGCTTTGTGTTAAAAGGAGAAATGGAAGCTATTAAAATTTTGCTGCCAAAGTTAACGTATGCAAATAAAGCCGGTAATTTAGGAGCAGTTGAAACGATTTACGGTCCGGCAAGAACGACTAGTCACGTAGAATGTACGCTTGAAGAACGTAAAGCTCTTGGAATATCCGAAGGACTGGTTCGCATATCTGTAGGAATTGAAGATACGGAAGATTTAATTGCAGACTTAGAACAAGCATTTGCTCACTTAGAATCTGCATCACCTATTAGTAATTAAAAAGACATGTATTACTTTTTTAAATAAAAATAAGGTAAGCAACTCTTTTTAGTTGGTAGACGTTTCTTCAAAATTGCAGAGATATTGTGGAATAAAGCTGAGAAATTAAACTGCACGTGTATTTTTTCGTCTGATTTTGTAGGTATACTGATAAATTAGATGAAATAAAAATGTTTTTACACGCTTTAAAAATAAACTAACTTACAATAGCCTACAAATAAGGAATGATAGTATGTCGAAACAAGAAAATGAATACACAATAAAAGATGCATCATTGTTTGGATTTAAATTAATGCAGGTAAGTAAAGCCATCTGGCGAGCTGCAGAAGATGATTGGGAGCAATGGGTGAAACCTTATGGTCTGAATGTAAATGAGCATCATATTTTATGTTTGGCTAGCAGCACGGGAGAAATCTCGATGTCAGAGTTAGCTAACTTAGGCGCTATGCATATCTCTACAGCATTTAATTTTTCGAAAAAATTAGAAAATCAAGGGTATCTGCATCTATCCAAAAGAGAAAATGATAAAAGAAATACCTACATCAAACTGACTGAAAAGGGAGAACAATTATTGCTTGACACGCTCAAAGGGTATGAACCACATAACAGTAAGGTGTGCAAAGGCGCACTTCCTTTAAAAACGTTATACGGAAAATTTCCCGATTTTCCAGAGCTCGTAACCGTTGTTCGTCACGTTTGCGGCGGCGACCTAGTGACCGTTGCTGATCAACCTTTTGTGAATATAGAAGAAGCGGGAATAGAAGAAAAGGAAGATAAGAAAGAAGTCCAGCTAACTAGTAATTGAACGCGCTGAATAATGGGCAGAGAATAGGGCTTCGTGAAAATAAGTGAATAACAGACCGAGCTGTTTTATCCGTGAGAAACTTCACGTATAAAACAGCTCTTTTTTATTTTGTGAATAATGATTCTCCATTATATTATGAGAAATTTAGGATAAGCTACCAGTAGTAAATTTACCGGAGAGAAGGAGTGGTTACCATGAATAAGTCAGACTCAATTTCTGTTTTTCAGCTGATCCTTCTTTCGATGACGTTTATTGGCTTAAAAACTCATGTGATGCTTATATCTCCATTAATTAAAACGGCAGGGCGCGATGCTTGGATCACTGTTCTTCTTACTTGTCTTTTAACACTCATATGGGTTCCTTTACTCGTATATGTAAATAAAAAAACAAACGGCGAACATCTTTTTCAATGGATGAAAAAACATATGAATAAGTCATTTACCAATGTTGTTATTTTTCTTATAATCGCTTATTTGGCCATTATGGAAATTGCCACCTTACGAGAGACGATTACGTGGATCAATATTATTTTTCTTCAGCGAACACCTTTAATTATACTCGTTTTATTATTTGGTTTTACCTGTTGCTTACTTGCCACTACGAGCATGAGAACGATTAGTATTGTAAACGTGTTTCTTTTATTTTTTATTGTACTATTAGGTTTTTTTGTTTCTTTTACAAACTTTCAATTTAAAGATTATTCTTTATTGCAGCCTGTTTTAGAAAATGGCTATTTTCCGGTTATTAAAAGTATTGTATTTCAAGGATCAGGGATGGTAGAGCTGCTGCTGCTGCTTTTCTTGCAGCACAAAGTACCGCAGCCTATACGCTATAAGCATTTAGCGGTGGCAGGAATTCTCTTAACGGGCCTTACAATTGGGCCTCTTATTGGGGCAATTACTGAATTTGGTCCTGTAGAAGCCTCTAAGCAACGTTTCCCTCCCTATGAAGAATGGGGAATTGCATCACTTGGAAAGTTTATAGAGCATATCGACTTTTTATCTATTTATCAGTGGCTGTCGGGTACCTTCATCCGCATTTCGACCTTTCTTTTTATTATGAAAGAATTAGTTCCATTTCAAAAAGGCCACAAAAGGTTTCTTTTACTCATTTTAGTGGTTATCACTGTATGCACGCTGGCTCCTATAACAGACTTTACTTTTTCAAATCTTTTATTTTTTACAATCATACCGGCTACTTTCTGGCTGTTTGTTGCTTTTTCTCTTTTCTTAGTAGTCATAGTCTTTCTAATTTCTCATAAAACAAGGAGGGATAAAAGTGGAATTTTTTAAGAAGCAAAAAGACTACAGCTCTAAAAAACAAAAGACCGAAAGTCTTTTAAAAGAAAGTTCTTCTTGTTCTCAGATCATCAATGAGCGTACGTTAAGAGATTTATTTGGAAAATGCGGCGATATTAACTTCGAGACCGTTTATTTTTATAACAAACGAGTGCTTATGATTTATTGTACCGGTTTAGTGAGTACGGAAATGCTATATGGAATGATCCCTAAAAGATTAGAGGAATGCTGCGCTAAGTTAGAGGGGGAAGTAGAAGGAGACAAGATCATAAAATTATTAAACCTTCCCTCAGTTTCTATCGTTCAAAATGAAGAACAGGCAGTTTCGGAAATTTTTTCTGGGAAATTATTCATTGATTTTGGATTACCACAATCTGTTTTGTCTATCGATATTTCTGACCGTCCTCAAAGAAGTCCAGAAGAAACGAAAAATGAAGTAACCATATTGGGTCCTAGAGATAATTTTATTGAAGACTTACCTGTGAATATTGCTTTAATTCGTAAGCGTCTTAAATCGGTTTCCTTGTTAACAAAATCTTTAGAGATTGGAAAACGAACAAAAACAAAAGTAAGCATTTTATACATGGAAGACGTAGCTGACAAGAAGATACTTGACGAAATTATGGAGAAGTTAGGGAATATCGATATCGACGGTATTTTCAGCGGAACACAGCTAGAAGAGCTCATTAATAAAAATCCGTATAGCTTTTTTCCTCGCCACGCTTATACAGGAAGACCTGATTTTGCGGTTCAATCTCTGTTAAATGGCCGGTTCATTATATTAATTGATGGAACTTCATATGCGTATGTTACACCTATTAACCTTTTTTACTTATTAAAAGGATCTGAGGATAAAGAAAATACATATTTATACAGCTCTTTTGAGCGTATTCTTCGAATCTTCGGGCTTTCTATCGCTGCTTTTTTGCCGGGGTTTTGGGTTGCAATGACGGCTTTTCATCAAAATCAGCTTCCGCTCAGCCTATTAGCTACGATTGTTGAGGCAAGAAGAGGTGTCCCGTTTCCTACCTCTCTTGAAGCGATACTAATGCTTCTTTTATTTGAATTGTTTCGAGAAGCAGGGTTTAGACTCCCGACTTCTGTCGGGCAGACACTCAGTGTAATCGGAGGTCTTATTATCGGTGATGCAGCCATTAGAGCTGGTTTAACAAGTCCTGCCATGCTTGTTGTCATTGCAGGCTCTACGATTGCTACCTTTACGCTAGCAAATCAGTCCCTTATAGGAACAATTTCACTGATCCGCTTTTTTAGTATTATCTGTGTTAGCATTTTAGGTTTTTTTGGCTTTTTTATTTCCATCTTTTTAGTCATGATCTATATTACAAACATTCGAACGTTTGGTGTGCCATATTTCGAATTAGCAACCCGATTAGACGCGAAAAATATTTTAAAATCCCTCTTCCGCCTGCCCGAAAGTAAAAAAGCAACGAGAGCTAGTATGCTTAACCCAAGCGATTCCACCCGCGAAGAAGGAGGAAGTTAGTGAAAAGGACCATAAGGAACTTACTTATACTTATTATGAGCTCTTTTTTATTGTTTCTTTCGGGGTGCTGGGATACGAATGAACCGGAACAAATGGTATACGCACAGGGAATGGGGGTAGATTTTAAAGATAATCGTTACATTCTTTACCTGCAGACAATCAATTTAAGTTTATTGGCAAAATCTGAGGCAAGCGGTGCTGGCGCGGGTCAAGTCAAAGTAGAAGTTGGCTACGCAACAGGAAAAACCATTGATGAAGCTATTTTTAGGTATTATCAAATTTCTCAGCGCAGAATCTTTTTTGGGCACTTAGCTTTTCTTGTTCTAACGGACGATGCGTTAAAGCATGGCGCTGTCAAATCTGCGGTGGACTTTTTAGATCGTTATCGGGAAACGAGATATAACATTTGGATGTATGCGACGAAAAGCCCTTTGAAAAAAACGCTGTTAGCTACGCCGATGTTCGAAGTATCGAATGCTCTTTCTCGCTTGAGCGATCCTAAAGTGATTTTCAAGCAAAACTCCTTTATTCCACCAGTTGATTTAAGAGAGCTCATTATCCATCTTAATGAACCAAGTCACGAAGTAAACATCCCTCTAGTTCAGACTAAAGAACATTTAACAACGGATCAAAAAAGTGAAACAGCTATTCAAGTAAACGGAGCAGTGGCTATTACATCATCTGAATTAAAAGGAGTTTTTTCTGAAAATAAAATCAAAGGGCTTAGATGGATAACTGATGAATTTGTACGAGCTGGTTTACGGGTAAGGCTACCTGATCATTCCGATATTGATCTTGTGGTAGACAAGAAAAAAGTAAAAATTGAACCTGTTCTAAAAGGTAGTAATCTAACCTTTAATATAAAAGTTCGGGCAAAAGCAACGATTTTAGTTATGCCGCAGCACGAAAAACTATCAACTATAAAAAAAGAAGCTGAACAGAAAATTAAGAAACAAATTATTGAAACATACGCGCAAGGCTTAAGTATAAACAGCGATGTTTACAGGCTTTCTCATGTTCTTTACAAAAAAGAACTGCGTAAATGGAAAGCTGTTCAAAGCAACGGGGCTATTCCTCTAACAAAAGACTCAATAAACGTGAAGGTCAATGTACAGGTTAAGCACGGAAACAAACAGCGAATAGGTCCGACTATAGACTAAAATACTGAAAACCTGCATTTCTCACCTAATAATGTTAAATCAAAAGTGGAAGAATAGATAAAATAGAAAAGACCAACCAAAAAGCAAATCGAATTAGGAGATTATAGATGGAAACAATCAAACCAACTAAAATAGGTTCAAAAAAAACAAGCGTGAAAGAGAAATTAACAGCCCCCGAAATGGGTAAACTTTGGGCAACCTATATGGGCAACAACATGTCTTCACATATTTTAAGCTATTTTCTTGAACACGTTGAAGATCCGGATATAAAAAAGCTGTTACAACATGCAAAAGGTTTAACGGAAGAATTTCAAAGTAACGTAAAAGACATTTTCACAAAAGAGAATGTGCCAATTCCGTATGGATTTACGCAAGAAGACGTGAACCTAGGTGCTCCAAAGCTGTTTGAAGATGAATTTTACGTGCATTATTTAAAATATGCTGCTAAAGCGGGTTTAAGCATTTACAGTATTGCACTGCCGCTAATGTATAGAGAAGATGTAAAGACGCTTTTAACGTATTGTATGAAAGCAACAATGGAATTGATGGAGCAAATAAAGGCAATCTTAATGGATAAAGGATTTATTATTAAGCCGCCAATTATTCCCGCACCAGAAAAAGTGAACATCGCTACTACTCATTATTTAAGCGGGTTTATAGGAGATGTTCGACCTTTGCACGCATTAGAAATTGCTCATTTGTATGATAACATCGAGAATAATGTGACAAGCAAAGCCTTAATTTTGGCATTTAGTCAAGTTGTTAAAAGTGAAAAAATTCGTGCATTATTTGTAAAAGGCGAAGATCTGACAAATAAAGCGGTAGAACGCTATGTTGAAAAGCTTCATCTAGATAATTTACCAGCGCCATCTTTTCTTGATCATTTAATTACTACTTCGACTTTTTCACCATTTTCCGATAAATTAATGCTGTTTCACAAAATGGATATGTTCTCAATGAAAATGAGGGCTTTTGGAAATTCGGTAGCCGTCAATGGAAGACATGATTTGGCGCTGTTATATGGAAAATCAATGACAAATATCTCAAAGTTTGTAAAGGAGGCTGCGGATATTATGATGGAAAATGGCTGGATGGAAACACCGCCAGAAGCAGCAGACAGAGGTCATTTAATCTCCAATTAGTTACTCAACGCGTCATAAAACAACGAGAACCAGTTTAGAAACAGGTTCTCGTTATCTTGTTAAGTTAAAGGAGCAGGATTAAACAGACATAAATCATTATGCAGCCCCCAATAATCACTCCACGTTTTCTTATGGCCGCTTGCAATTTCTATAATTAAGTGAAAGAGCTCCCAACCCACCTCCTCAATGGTTGCCTCTCCTTGTGCTATTCTTCCTGCATCTAAATCTATTAAATCGTCCCATTGCTCAGTTAATGAACTTCTAGTAGATACTTTAAGAACAGGTGCCATTGCCAGGCCATATGGAGTTCCTCTCCCTGTTGTGAAAATATGCATGTTCATCCCAGAAGCTAACTGTAATGTTCCGCATACAAAATCACTCGCCGGAGTTGCTGCATAGATTAAGCCTTTTTTAGTCGGCTTTTCTCCAGGCGATAAAACTTCGACGATTGGAGTTGTTCCTGCTTTAGCTATAGAGCCAAGTGCTTTTTCTACTACGTTTACAAGTCCGCCTTTTTTATTTCCAGGTGAAGGATTTGCACTTCTATCAGCTTCGCCTCTTTTTAAATATTGATCATACCACTTCATTTCATTAATTAGAGATTGACCGACTTCTTCATTAAGTAATTACACGAAAAACTCGTGGAGGTACGTATTTTAATAACAAAATAGGAGCACATCCTTTTTCCGTTATGTTAGCGTTATCAATCGATAATTTACCTGCAGTAGTGGAGGCGCGCATGGCACTAGAACTGGGCCTAGTAACCATGGCAGCGGAAAAAATAAACGATGATCAATTAAGCCAGTTAAAAGAAACGATCGAGGAAATAAAAAAGAGCACAGATAACAATTACGGTGCAGCGGATAAGGAATTCCATCGAATTATTGCTGTTAGCGCGGATAATCCGGTGGTAGAAGGTATGATTAATTCCCTGCTTTTCACTCATGAAAAAACAGATAGCGAAATTACCTTTAGAGAACCAGCACTTACTGTAGAACATCATACCGCTATTTATAATGCGTTAGCTAATCATGACCCAGATGATGCATTCAAGAAAATGTATCATCATCTTAAATATGTACGTGATAAAGTTCTTAAACAATATAATCCTACTAAATAAAAAAAACACACAAAGCAGATGTAAAGAATTTGTTTTGTGTGTTTTTTTATGAAGTGATACAGATACATGAAGTAAGAAAGAGAGTTTCCATTTTATAGGATCGCTTTTTTCAGTGAGTTATATATTTTAATTTAATGCATCCAGATATATGAATTATATTTATTCGCTGCTCTTTATTTTAAAGAAATTACTATACATTTATAAGAGATTAAAAAGAAATTAAAGAGATTATAAACATTGTTAAAAATTATATTGGTAAAAGCCTTCTGCTGACTGAGTTTAAGGGGTATTAAGGAATCAAAAAAACTGCAGTTAACAACAAGAATTTTCACGAAAAAATATAGGATTTTTTTATAACAGTCATATTTTCTACCCAATCGATCGGAAAATAACGTTTATTTATTGTATTTTTTGTTCATTTAGTTGATTTTTTTCATGAAAACGAAAATCATTATCATTTAAAGAGATTTATTATAGCTGAGAGACAAATATGTTTTAGTAAGTTAAAGAGAAAAGAAGAGTAGGAGGGAAATAGAGTAGAGATGAGGAAAAAAGGCATAACAAAAAAGAGTATTATAGAGCGTTAATTTTTGCCTGATAATACCCGTTGGCAATTTTGCGGATATACGTAAAGAAGTTTGACTCCATTTCATGCACAAGAGGGCGAAATGCATCCATACTTTCTTCTATGTAAGTTTGTTGCAGGTAAAGCTGAACGGACGTTAATGATTTTTCAATTATATCTAAACCGAACTCATGTACAATGGAATGAATATCTTCCTTTTTAATTGAATAATGACCAAAAGATTTAAAGAAATTCTTAAACTGAGCAAATGCATGCTCTCCACGAATCTTTTCGATTTCTTTTTGTTTTTTACTATCATGAGCACCAGTTAAATTAAAGCTTAGAATAAAACCATCCTTGATTTTTTCAATAATTGATTTTCTTGGCTGCTTTTCTTCTAATAATGTTTTGACACAATCATCTTTTTCTAGTATATCGATACGGAAAATTGTACTCAATTTACTAGCCATTTCTTTAATAGCAGCTTTATAGCCAATGTATTTTGGAAGAATGTGTTTTACCTCAGTGTAAGATAAAAGTGCTTCTGAATCTTTCTTTACGTTTACATCAGATTCGTATACATACAAAGCACGTAAAGCCAGGCGCAGCATGTTAATATTTTTGATAGCCAGCAATTGATAAATCACTTCCATTGAAACAGAAGTGTAACCACCTTTTGAAGTATATGTATTGTGATCTTTATCAAGCATTTCCGGAGTATATGATATGTTTTGAGCATCAGCAGCTTCTTTTATATGTAAATCTAAAAAATCCTCTAAATAGTTGTTTAAAGAAACTTGAATATAGTCTCCCCATAAACGATCCCAGCGAATGATGTCATAGTCTTCTAAAAGCTTATTATTATTTTGAACGGTCCGAACGGAACATTGGATTGTATTAGCCAGTTCTTGCTCAGAAATAATTGAAATATGACCTTGGCTGTTACATTTGGCTACGTAAGCTAAAATTTGCTTCATCAGAGAACCCGTCCACTTTATGTCTACAAAGTTTTTTGCTAGACCAAATGAATGTTTTTCATAGTAATAGCTGTTGTCTCGTTTCGTCTCTCTATTTAAACCGCTCATGACAATCAGCAGCTTGTTTGCTATCAGAGTGTGCCGTTTTAGTGCCAGCTTTTGTATACTCATGTAGTTACCTCCTTTCCAAAACTATATACGTCATCTTTTACAGTATAGACACAGTCATATAGGCTGTAAAATGACATATTTGCACGGAAAAATGGTGCATTTTTTTAAAAGACTAGTGATACCAAGGGACGAGACATCTATTTACAAGGTGACATATTTGCACGGAGATGTGGAGCAAAAATAGCGTTACATTTCATAAACGTTGATAAAACAGCATTCTTAAGACAAATGTCGTATTATGACGGATGAAATACACGTAATGTGAAAAATTCAAAAAAAAATTTGATGTAAAAATGACATATTTGCACGGAGAATAGGAGCAAAAATGATAAAAATAAAGATTTGGGCAACAAAGTGACACATTTGCACGGAAAATAGGGACATAAAACAAAAAAATGCCCTTTTTTAGACACAGAAAGTTCACATTTTTACAAAGAATAAATGAACATTTGCAGAAAAAATCGCGCTTTTTTTAAGAAGTGGCATGTTTGCACGGAAATCTGGAGCAAAAAACACTTTTGCACGGAGATTTGGAGCAAAAAATGCAGAAAACGAAGGGGGAAAGTCGCTGTCACAAGAAAATTTATGTAAAAGTGGCATATTTGCACGGAAGATTGGAGCCAAACTTATAGTAAATGCAGTATAGAAAGAAAAACAACACTTTTGCACGGGAACCTGGAGCAAAAATTAGTTATAACACTTCTTTTAGACACAAAAAGTTCACAAAATGATAGGGAAGGTGAAGTTTAATAACTATATCAGCAGGGGAAATAGTATGTTTATATGGAGAATTGGAGCAAAAAAACACTTTTGCACGGAAATGTGGAGCAAAAAATGCAGTAACTAATGGTAGGCAGATAAAAAGAATGCTCTTATAAAGATCATAAGAGCATTCTTTTTTTAGCCTATAGAGCTTGTTACGTTTTGATAGATAGAAAGGGGAGCATATTCGTAATCACCGGCTAATAAGTCTTTTACTTCACTTTCTCCCACAGGAATAAAGGTAATCTGAAACACTTGGCCCACTCTTTTATAAGATTGGACAGCTAGTTTTTGTTCGACTAGCTCATCTAAGGCTGTTTCAATTTCGACAAGGTTTTCTTTTTTGCGTCTTTTTCGAAAGCGGACTCTTGTCGAAAAATATAAATAATCTCTTGTGACATTGTATGAAGATTTTGTTTCATAGCAAATGAGACGCTCTTTTTGCATAACGAATAGCAAATGGTAAGCGGCGTCTAAACTTAATTTTTCTACTTTATTTTTGTAAATACGCACCGTTTGGCGTTGAATATAGTCTCTATATATCACTTCATTGACGTGAATTTCAGCAATTCGCGTTCCGTTTGGCATCGTAGTAATATCCACAAAGTCAAAAATACCATAGGCAATTGTCTTATTATGCTGTACTTTTGACATGCTGTAGTGCTTCATTTTTGTAATTCTTTCTTCTATCATCTGATAGTTGCGCTTACTGTCTGTTTTATAAAGTGCTTTCACAAGGTCACCAATCTTTACATTAATGATTTTTTGTGTAGCGAACAACTCGTCGCGCTGGCTCATGATCTCTAAAAACACTTTATAATCAAACCGATCTAAATCACTAATTTTATTTCCATTTTCTTCAGCGTATTCTTTTTCTATTAACAATTCGTAATCTGTCCCGTCTTCAGAGTTATAAGTACTTAAGAAATATTCTTTTCCTTCTTTCTCTAATAGGGGTTGCTCGACGAGAAGCTTTGCTCTTGAGTTAGAGAAAAAAGGGTTCTCTACAGTTGAAAAAGGGCTTTCAATAATACTATGGTTTCCGTTTTGGAAGCTAGGGTCCAGTATAGTCAGCCCAATAATAATAGATATATCCGTATGAATTGCTTTTTCTCGCTGCGTTTTGGTTTTTTGATGAATATAAGGATAATCAGTTAAGAAGAAGCTATCTTCTTGACTCCATTCACGTAGGATATCAATTCGTTTATTAATGACTTCTTCCGGAGACGGTATGTTTTCAAACTGTTTGCAAAAGAGTTCTTTTCCGTTTGTTTTATAATAAGCTGTTAGCGCTCTGTATTCCCCAATCAGCTCTTTATTCTTCTTGGGCTTTTTTTGCTCATAGTCGCGTATAGCAGCATCTAACCACCTGCGTTTCGTACGATTGAGAAAGTCTTTTTTTAAAATTCTCAACGCTTCGTTTACATCTTTATTTTCAAAGTGCTGCTGATAAAGAGGGAGGATGGTGCTCTCTAAATCACCTTTTATACTTTCGTTATAAACGGATAAGAGGCGTAATTTAGATACTCTATCAATGACTTCGCGTATGAGTAAAGATGAATAATCCATACACATCTAACCTCCTTAATCTTAAGTTAGTCATTTTAATCCTTAGTTGGATAGTAGCTTTAAATCTATTGTAATGCACGAAAGTTCGATGCCACAAACAAAAGACGGCTACTATCTATAGTCTATTTTTCATTATACACGTGCAAAGGGGGCGAAGGGGGGGATTTTCTTATTTTCTTTTTTCGTAATCTAAATTTGGTCATGAAGTATATACATTTGCTGCGTAGCTTATGTAAGGAGGATAACTCTGTTCGCAAGACTACTAATTCTGCTGCGGAGTTTAATGGATGAATAGCAAGCAATTTAACATAAAAGGATATCAGCGGTTAAAAGAGAATACTTTCTAAAACTACTAAACATACCCTGGAGGTCATGAATGAACCCTATATTAAATGAAGTAGGCACGATTTTTATTCCTGTAGAAGATATACAAAAAGCACGAGACTGGTATTGTGACGTGCTAGGTTTGCCGGCAGATGGAGACATTTTATATGATCATTTATATGTGATACCTATGAATGGAACAGGAATTGTATTAGATAGCAAAACTTATTCAAAAAATACGCTTTTTAAAACACCGGCTTTTCATTTGAATACAAACGATATCAAAGAAGCTTATGAGTATATGAAACAGAAAAAAGTAGAGCTAACGACAGGAATTGAACACGATCACTGGTTTATATTTAAAGATCCAGATGGAAATCATCTTATGGTGTGTGAATGCTGAACCTATGGAATAATAAAAGGACCTTCAAGAGAAGGTCCTTTTATTGTATTGCCTTTGCATTTTATAACTTGATAGATTTGTTTCTGAATTGAATCATTCTTACAATATTTATCACAATTGTTTTTGTTACAGCATAAGCCGGAATCGCTAAGATCATTCCGAGTATTCCTGCAATATTACCCGCAACAAGCAATAAAATAATAATCGTTAAAGGATGAGTGTTTAATTTCTTTCCAATTACCAGCGGAGAAATAATGTTCCCATCTAGCTGTTGAACGATTACGACGACAATAATTACTAATATCGCTTTTGTAGGAGAGTATAATAAACCTACGATTAAAGCGGGAGCTACGCCAATAAAGGGGCCGACGTACGGAATAATATTAGTAAGGGCTCCTATTAGTGCAAGTATTAATGCATAGGGCAACCCAATGATGAGGTAACCAATGAACGTACTAATACCGACAAATAAACAAACGAGCATTTGGCCTTGAATATAAGTAGCTAGCGTATTTGTTGTTTCTTTCATTGTACGCAACGTTTCTTTTCGATAAGAAGCAGGAACCATACGCAGCGTATTTTTACGAAGTTTATGGCTGTCTTTGAGCATATAAAAAAGAATGAAAGGAACGGTTACAACCGTAAGTGTAATATTTGTTACGACGCTTAAAACAGATGAAATACTGTTTGTGAGATTCGTAGGTAAAGTAGACGCGTAGTTTAAAAGTGACTCTTCAATATGATCGAGCGACACATATTTTTGTTCAACGAGCCAGTTAAACCATCTTGAATTAGATAAATCATTTATGTACTCTCTCGTTTCTACAATGTAAGACGGAATATTCTTAGCCAAATCAGTTAATTGTTTAGATAAAGTAGGTCCCACACCGCCTACAATAGAAGCAATTACGCCGATAAAAACAACGTATAATAGTAAAATGGCCAGTGTTTTTGGCACTTTTTTTCTTGTGAGAAATGACACAATTGGTTCGAATAAAAAGAAAAGAAAACCAGCTACAAGAATAGGGAAAAACAAAGTGGAGATAAACACACCGATTGGTAGAAAAACAAACGAAATATGTTTACAAATGTAAATCAGTAAAGCAATCATTAATAGTTCTAATGTCCAAAAATGCAGTTTCGATTTAAACAAAAAGTTACCCTCTTTCTTTACTATTTTTTACTATCATACATCAAAAAAGAAACCCACTGCACGTTAAAAGTGGGCTTTTTTAGTCTGTATAACTTTCATTTAAATAAAAATTAGGCTTTTTCCTCTTTATCTTCAGTAGTATCCTCTGGAGTTTTTTCGTCGTCATCCTGTATAATTCCTTCTGCTGCATTTTTAAATTCTCGCAGGGAATGTCCAAATGCTCGTCCTATGTCCGGCAATTTACTTGGTCCAAATACAATTAAGGCAGTAATCCCGATTACGACCATGCTTGTGGCTCCTGGCATGATATCCTCTCCTTTAAAAGCAATGAATATATAAAATTAAAAAGAGATAGTAAATAAAGTGCATGTTTATACTATTCACTTTTCTCTTTAAAATTCCTTTATTTTAAATGATGCGAAAATAAGGTGCAGCGATTATGTATGATTTAAATGCTTGTAGTGATACTTTTTTCTTTCGCATCCGACGCTAATTATAGCATTAAAGATAGCTATTCGTCTTAGTAACCTTATAAGCTCTATGTAAAAAAGTCTTCATAAGAATTTGCAAAGCAATGGAGGGAAATACGGCTTATGGATTGGAGCCTATGAACGTTCTCCCGTTACAAACCTAACAATTCGCCATTCTAATTTCCAGCATGTTGCAACCCCATTGTTAATGGAGAATGTAAAGAACCCTGTGTTTGAAGAGTTTTGTATAAATGGCAGCTGCATGAATACAAATCCGTAAAAGGGCGTGTTCATAATCAGATGCAAGTAAGAGGTAGAACAAACGTATTTTAGCCCAAGAAGTATCCGCACAATGAATCGAGATTATCGATTCATTGTGCGGTCTTTTTTTGTTGTGATGGTGAACGTAGGATCAATGTGTTAATAATGGTAAAAACCTGCTCTGGAATTTTTACTATTTTATAGATAAGTAAAATGACTCTTACTAATTGATAGATAACATGTATGAAAGAAATGACTTTTGAAGATTGTTTTCTAAGCAATTTATTACCTAAATGTGGATGTGGGGAGTGTGTGGGAAGATATATAAAAGAATTATAAAAACATTTGTCTTTGTAAGCGTTTTATTCTTTATTTTAATAAAGAGCAAAAAAAGGATGTTTTTCTCTAAATTTTTACCATTGAATATTTTGAATAAAGTTCATAAAATAAACTTGTAAGCGTTTTAAAAGATTAGAAAGTATGTATCTTAAAAGTTGAATAGAGAATTATTTATGAAGACAGGAAATGTGATTTTTTTGCTTTTGATCACCGTTTCCAAGAATACCTTAACAAGTAACAGCAAAACGTTCATTTAATGAAATAAAGAAATAGATAGGAGTAGAGAAAAATGTACATCGGCGTCGATTATTACCCTGAACATTGGCCAGAGAATATGATAGAAGAAGATATTCAAGGTATTAAAGAGTTAGGATCAAATATGGTGAGAATAGGGGAGTTCGCTTGGCATCTTATGGAGCCTAAAGAAGGGCAATATGACTTTTCTTTTTTTGATAGCGTTATCAATAAGCTTAAAAAACAGAATATTGACGTTATGTTTGGTACCCCTACTGCCACTTTTCCGGCTTGGCTTGCGAAGCAGCATCCTTCTATTTTATCAAAAGATGAAAATGGGGCGGTCAGAGCATTTGGAGGAAGACGTCAATATTGTTTTAATTCTCCTCTTTACCGGCAGTATAGCGCTCAGATTACAGAACAACTAGTAAAGCACTACTGCTCAGAAGAAGCAATCGTAGCATGGCAAGTTGACAATGAATTTGGCCATGAAGGCAGTGATATGTGTTACTGCGAACAATGTCATAAAGAGTTTCAGCAGTTTTTGGAAAGAAAATATAAAGATATTAATGAGTTAAATGAAAAGTATGGCACTATTTTCTGGGGACAAACGTATAACGACTTTACCGAAGTGCCTATGCCTGTAAAAACAATTACGACACACAGCCCTTCGTTAAAGCTAGACTGGGCCCGCTTTCGCTCTTTTTCGTTAAACAGATACGCTCACGAACAAACAGCGATTGTGAAGAAATATAAAGGTGATCACCAGCTGTTGACCACGAACGTATCAGGAGGCTTTTTTGATAAATGGTTCGATCATGAAGAAAACCTAGAAGTAATGGACTTTGTATCCTATGATAATTATCCGGTATGGGGCGGTCAAACAGAGCCAATTACCCCGGCTCATATTGCACTAGGTCATGATTTTAATAGAGGCTTGTTACATAAAAATTTCTGGATTGTAGAGGAATTAATGGGTGCTCAAGGTCATGATATCATCGGTTATCTACCGCGACCTAATCAGGCAAAAATGTGGTCTTATCAAGCTTTTGCTCATGGATGCACGAATATGCTGTATTTTCGCTGGCGCGGAATGACAAGAGGAGCTGAGCAATACTGCTACGGAATTGTAGGTCACGATAATCATTATGGAAAACGTTACAAAGAAGTTCAGTCGTTATTTAGTGAAATCGTTCATTACGAACATGTGCTTGAGTCTGATATTAAATCGGAGATTGCCGTTTTATATGACTATGAAAATATATGGTCATGGCGTTTTCAGCAGCAAAGTGAAGGGTTTGACTTTACGCAAGAGCTTCTTAGAGGGTATACACCGTTTTATAAGTTGAATACACCTATTGATGTTATTCCTGCTACAAGAGATTTTTCAAGCTATAAAGTACTGGTTGTTCCAGCTTTGCAAATCATTGATAAAGAACTAGGTAAAAGATTTACTGAATTTACTGAAAACGGAGGCGTCATCATTTTTACGTTTAGAACCGGCATTAAAGACAAACAAAATAATATTCACTTTAAACAGACGCTGCCCGGATATGTAAAAGAAATAACAGGGATTGAAATTCATGAAGTGGAAGCACTGTCTTCTACTCAAAAAGCAGCTATTAAAGGAAAAGGACCGTATGAAGGAGAACAAGCAAGTGCGTCCGTGTGGAGAGATATTATCACGCCTGTAACAGCTGAAGTGCTGTATGAGTATGATGATCCATTCTATAATCAAGCGGCGGTAACAAAAAATCAGTTTGGTCGCGGGACGGTTTATTATGTAGGCTGTGGAATTGAAGGGCAAACGTTTGAAAAAATGGCGCTTGATATTGTAACAGAGCAGCAGATTGAGCATACGGAAAGTGAAGATGGAGTTGAAGTATATCCTCGCAAGCTTGGAGAGACAAGTTATTACTTCCTTATGAACCATACGCCAGAAGTAAAAGTATTTAAAGATATTGTTCTGCAGCCTTACGAAAGTCGAGTTGTAGAAAACATGTAGTAGCAACAGGACACTAGAATCTCATAAAGCAATGAGATTCTAGTCACTCATAATATGATATGAAAGCGTTTTATAGGAGAAGGGAGTTAGGTTACATGAACATGGGGGTACAGTCAAAAGTTTCTCTCAAAACCGTATTATCATACGGAATGGGGAGTTTTGGAAACAATATTATTTATGCATTAACAAGTACATATTTAATGATTTTTTATACGGATAGTGTAGGATTAAACGCTGCAGCCGTAGGAACTTTATTTCTTATTGCTAGGATATGGGATGGGATTGCGGATATTATTATCGGAATGATTGTTGATAATACAGAAACGAGATTTGGTAAGTTTAGGCCATATCTTTTAATAGGCGGATTTTTTGCAGCTGTTGCTACAGTCGCGTGTTTTATTAGTCCGGATCTTTCTCACACAGGAAAATTAATTTATGCTTATATCACTTATATCGCGTGGGGAACAAGCTTTGCTATCATGGATATTCCTTATTGGTCGCTTTCAGCAACGATTACACAAGATGTAAAAGAACGAAACAAAGTTGTGGCTTTTCCTAGAACCATTGCAGCAGTAGGGTCTTTATTTGCTAGTTTATTAACTCTTCCACTAGCTCATTATTTTGGAAACTGGTTTATGCTTAGTCTTATTTATGCGTGTATCTTAATGATTACAATGATTATTACATTTTCAGGAGTAAAAGAAAACTATACCGTAAAAAGACAGGAAAAGCAGACGCCAAAAGCAGTTTGGAACTTATTTATTCAAAATAAACCGTTGCGCTACCTAATTTTCTCAATGCTTTTAGTTGAAACGATTTTAACAATTCGAACTACGTTTTCTATTTACTATTTTAAATACAATTTAAATGCAGAGAATATCGCGTCTCTTTATTTAACCTTATTTTTTACAGCACAAATTGTAGGAGCGATCGCGTCTCCTTTCATTTCAAATAAATTTGGAAAGAAACGTGCAGCAATAGGGGGAATTGCCCTAAATGCTGTAGCCACTCTTACAATGTTTGCAACGGGTTTCCACGTTATGCCAGTGATGATTTTAAGCTTTTTAGCTTCTTTTGGCGGTGGGGTTAGTAACATTGCTCAAACATCTATGCTCGCTGACTGTGTAGAATACGGCGAATGGAAAACGGGGAACCGAGCAGAAGGAATGGTGTTTTCTACGAATATTTTCAAAACAAAGGTCGCTTCAGCAGTGGGTGGAGCAGTAGGTGGGTACATCCTTTCAGCAGTAGGGTACGTGCCAAATCAAATTCAGTCACACAGCACGCTCATTTGGATTGCTTTAATCTTTACGATTATTCCGGGTATTCTTTGCTTGTTATCACTTGTCCCACTCGTAAAATATGAGTTGACGGAAAAGAGATATTTAGAGATTTTACAGGATATGAAAAAACGCTCAAGCCGCATAAAAGAAAAACCGGCTATGAAAGTGTCTAGCTAATTCAAATCAACACAAGCATTGTACACAAAAATCACAAGAAAAAAAGACTGCATTTTCTCAGCTCCTCTTGCTATGATGTCAGGTAGACAGATATCAATGTAAAGAGGAGTTTTGTTTATGTTTATTAATTTTTCAAAAGAAGACAAAGATAAAATGCTGAATGAAATTCAAACGTTTTTTTATAACGAACGAGATGAAGAAATCAGTGAATTTGCAGCGGAAAATGTATTGGAGTTTATTAAAGAACATATAGGTCCTCATTTTTATAACCAAGCCATTAAAGATGCGGAAGATATTATGAACCAGGTCATGCTTTCTGCAGAAGAAAATTTACATGCATTAAAAAAACCAATCGAAAAGTAGTTCGAAAAAGAAAATATGAAATAGGAAAAAAGCGTTTTATGTACAAAAACATAAAGCGCTTTTGTTTGTTTATGAAACAAATTATTTGTTCGCCCAAGTGATATATGATAAATTCGTTTTAAGATAATATTAACGTTAACGTAAAGGTTATATTTAAAGTGTTTTGATTTAACTTGATGAGGGCATAACTTCAGCAAGCAGGGACATAATGAGGTAATTATATGAGGAAAGAAGGGACTACACATGAGCAACATTATGAAAGGTCAGCTAACAAAATCTATTGTGAAAGCAAATGAAAATCGTTTAACGGATAATAGTGATTTTGATATCTATCAAGAGCTGGAAAATGTGCTTCAAGGAGTCGGCTTATCAGCAAAAGACAGCGGAGGAAACATTACATTTTACGGAGAAGATCCGATTGTTCCTAGTACGCTGCGACTTGCCTCAGCAGCAGCTATTGCACTGGTTGCTAAGTCAGTAGCTGTCTCAAAAATTTGGAGAATACGCGGAGGAAAAGGTCAAGATATTCATATGGATTTACGAAAAGCGATCCGAAGATTATCACCTTTTTACGATAAAAAATGGGAACAGCTTAATGGGTATGCCCCGAGTAAAGCAAATGATCCTTATAATCCATTAGGCTTTCGCTTTTATCAAACAAAAGACGGCAAATGGGTAATGCCGCTGAATCCGTATCCACGCTCTAAGCATGAAACGCTCAAGCTATTGAATTGTATAGAAGACCCTGATGCAGTGGCAAAAGCGATTCGCGGATGGAATGCAGAAGAATTGGAAAAAGCTGCAGCGGAGCGAGGAGTGATCATGCCTGTTGTGCGGACAATTGAAGAGTTTATGAAAGAAGCCGTGTATGAAGAAATAGCTCAGCTTCCTTTAATTGAAATTGAAAAGATTGGAGAAAGTGAGCCGATTCCTTTTTCCAAGAACCCTAAAACGCCGCTAGATGGTATTCGAGCATTAGGGCTTGGTCATGTTATTGCAGGAGCAGGATTCGGTAGAGCTCTCGCTTTACACGGTGCGGACGTCTTAAATATTTGGAAGCCAACGGATTGGGAGCATGATACGATTTACGCTACGTCTAATGTCGGTATGCGCTCTTCAACGCTGGATATCGGTGAAAAAGAAGGAAAAGAAAAAATGGTTGATCTTCTAAAAGAAGCCGATATCTTTTTTGGGAACCGTCGCTACGGATTTCTAGAGAGATACGGTCTAACAGCTGAAGAGTGTGCAAAATTAAAACCAGGCATCATCCACTGCACCGTTAACCTGCACGGGACGCAAGGAGAGTGGGCAAAAAGAAATGGATTTGACCAGACAGCGGGAAGCGTAACGGGAGTCATGGCGTTAGAAGGATCGCCAGAAAATCCTAAGCTGCCTCCTATTGTAGTTGTCAATGATTATGCAGTTTCTTGGCTGCTTGAAGTTGGTGCTTTAATGGCACTAGAAAGAAGAGCAAAAGAAGGAGGCAGCTACCGCGTGCGTGTATCATTAGATCGCGTATCTTTATGGATTTTATCAATGGGCATCTATGATAAAACATATGCTCATCAAACAGCTGGTTCGTCAGAGAAGCATGAGTACATTGCACCGGATCTCTTTACAGCCCAAACACCTTTAGGATTGTACCAAGGGCTTACAGAACAAATCGAAATGTCGGAAACTCCAGGGGAATATAAGACGGTTCTCGTTCCTCGAGGTTCTTCACGCCCAGAGTGGTTGTGATAACAAGAGGCTGAGACAAAATTATTTTAGTGGAAAGAAAATCCGAACGATGAATCGAGATTCTTGATAAAGGATCCAACTCGTTCGGATTTTTTTGTTATTGTGATGAACGTAGGTTTCGTTTATGGGGGTAGATGCTTCTAGCGGTTGCACGGAAATCAACAGCGGTGTCACAAGCGGTTCAGCTCATGTATCCAATTTGTTTGTCTTTAGATTGAATTAATTTCGCTATGTCTTAATCTCGGTTTTTGGGGGTCAAATTTAAAATGAAAAATAAGAAAAAATATTTGAATAATTATATGATTTCTTATATAATAGCGAAAAGGATGAGGAGTTGACTTGTAATGGAAAACTATACGTCCCGCAAAATGACACGAGAAGAAGTAAAAGTATCAGACGCGACAGCAGCTCAACTAGTGCTAAACAAATCTCTTCGTGACTTTAAAAAAGCACAGCTTTTACTGCAAATCGATCAGTCTTTAGAAAAAAGAGATAAAGAAACTTTTTTACGTTTAACTGAAGAGTTAAAAGAAGTTTGTTAAATAACCTACTAACATAAACAATCAGCCTTTGCTTCTAGTGAGCAAAGGCTTTTCATATGGAAAAAAACGGATAAATGTTTTGTTTTTTCTGAAAGCGGTAAAAGTATAGTATGGATGATAAAGCAAAAATCAAGAAGTCTCTTACTTTATTATTTTTTGCTTTATCATCTACAGCATCTAGATGGTAATACATCATGAAAGAACAAAAAGAGAGAGGGTTCTTGATATGTATAACAAAATCTTAGTCGCCTTTGATGGTTCCGCACCTTCTATTCGTGCTCTTCAACATGCAAGTAAACTAGCTGAAAGCGTAAATGCTAATAAGCTGACAATTGTACATATTAAGGAAAGAATTCACTTGCAGCAGCCTGTTTTTAGCGTTGACTTGGACGCACTGATAGAAGAAGAAAACCGCGATATTTTATCTGAAGCTCACAATCATTTAACTCAATCAGGTATTCCATATGAGGCATACGGTGTAGAAGGCACTGCTTCAAAGAAAATTATTGAATACGCACGTGACAATCAACAAGACGTCATTGTAATAGGAAGCCGAGGAAAGGGCTTTGTTAAAGAGACCTTTCTAGGAAGTGTAAGTCACGAAGTTGCTCAATCCGCAGAATGTCCTGTTATTATTGTTAAATAAAAAGAGGCTGGGGTAAAAGTAGTTTAGTTAAAGAAAAATCCGAACGATGAATCGAGATTCTTGATGAAGAATCCAACTCGTTTGGATTTTTTTATTGGTATGGTGAACGTAGGTTTCATGTATATAGTTGCTTCTAGCAGTTGATTGGAGGGTAAGACGAAGACTCCTGCGGGGAAAGCGGAACAGGTGAGACCCCGCAGGAGCGTAAGCAACGAGGAGGCTCAGCGGCCGCCCGCAGAAAGCGAAGTCTTGCACGGAAATCAACTGCGGTGTGACCAGTAATTTATACTAGCTCCCTTATCCAATTCGTTCGTCTTTAGATTAGAGTGATTTTGTTATGTCTCAATCTCTTTTTGCTTTTGGATTATGTATTGCTGCACGCTTCGTAAGTTCGAAATTTGCTGTATGATAAACTTACTTCATACGCTAAGCTGTCAGATACCCGTGGTAAAATGTCAAAGAATAATCGTTATTTAATTAGGTATGTTTTATTCTGCACAGTTTCTTCATTTATTACTTTTATAATGAAAGCAAGGGATGTGAATAAATGAATCGTATTTCTATTAAGCTTGGACTCTTGTTTTTAATGTTCATTTTACTAATTGAAGCCGCTCTCTTTTTCTATTTATATAGCGGTCTTGCCAATACACGAATTTCAGAGGAGCTGCAAAGCTTGCGTTTAAGAGGAAACAGTCACCGGGAAGTATTAGAGAAGCATCATGATTCTGCTACGCTTAACCATGTTGCACTGATGGAATCAGAAGCAGAAACTGATGTTATCATAACGGATAAAACAGGAAAAATTATCAGTTCATCTAGACCTTTAATTCAAGGTGCAAGAAAAGCAGTAGAGAAATGGAAAGGAAAGTCTCTTACATATAAAGGTGAAATTATGCAAGGCGACTGGAAAAGCAAACCTTATATCGCCACGGCATCACCTATTAAAGAAGGCCATCAACAGTTCGGAACGGTTTATATGTTCAAAAACACAAAGGATATTCACGAAATGATTGCGAGACTACAGCATCATTTTTACGTAGCGGGAGCTGTGTCCGTTTTATTTTCCATTGTGACTATTTTTGCTCTGTCTAAATTTATAACCGCTCCTTTAATCAAAATGAAAAAAGCAACAGAGAAGCTGAGTCAAGGAGATTTGTCTGTGAAACTT
Source organism: Priestia sp. SB1 (assembly GCF_038898415.1). Taxonomy (NCBI): domain Bacteria; kingdom Bacillati; phylum Bacillota; class Bacilli; order Caryophanales; family Bacillaceae; genus Priestia; species Priestia sp. SB1. Next base: position 129,805 of record NZ_JBBJSS010000009.1, read on the forward strand.
GGCGCTCATTCAAGAGATGAACTTGGACAATTAGGAATGTCCATTCAGTCGTTAGCGAATGAGCTGCAGCGGTTACGAAAAGAGAGAAATGAATTTTTAAGCAGCATTTCACATGAACTTCAAACTCCTTTGATGTATTTAAAGGGCTATGCAGACGTAGCAAGAAGGCCTTCTAATACACCGCAAGAACGTGATAAGTATCTTGCTATTGTGGAAGAAGAAGCAGGAAGAATTTCACAGTTAGTCAAAGATTTGTTTCAGCTGGCGCAGCTGGATCAGCATACATTTTTTATTCAAAAACAAAAAGTAGAGCTAGCTACGTATTTGCACACCGTATGCGCGCATTTTCATTTAGCTTTAAAAGAAAAGGAGATGGAGCTGGAGATAAGCTGCCCTCAAGGTCTTTACGTTTCACTAGATCCTGAAAGATTTCAGCAAGTGATTATCAATTTACTTGATAACGCAATGAACTATTCAAAAGAAGAGACCAAAATTGATTTAAGTGTAAAAAAATCAGCTGAATCATTGACAATAACTCTTAAAGATCAAGGAATAGGCATTCCAGAAAAAGATCTACCTTACGTATTTGACAAGCTGTATCGAGTGGAAAAATCCCGCTCGAGAAAAAGCGGAGGCTACGGATTAGGCTTATCAATTGTAAAGGAGATTGTAGAAGCTCATGGAGGAGAAATAACAATCACAAGCGAGACGGGAAAAGGTACGACTGTAGAGATTGTATTAAGAGAGGATGGATAGGATGGCAACTATTTTATTAGTAGATGATGAAGCAAGGATGCTGGATTTACTAGAACTTTATCTGCTGCCAAACGGATTTACATGTATAAAATTTGAAAAAGGCACAGAAGCGCTGCGCTATCTTTATGAAGGTAACAAAGCAGATTTGATGTTATTAGATATTATGATGCCAAGCGAAGATGGGTGGGAGATTTGTCAAAAAGTAAGAAAAATGTCTGATCTACCGGTCATTATGCTCACAGCTCGCAGTCAAACGTTAGATGTAGTAAAAGGATTAAATATAGGGGCAGACGACTATATTACCAAACCGTTTAGCGAAGAAGAATTGGTTGCACGCATCGGTGCGGTTCTTAGACGTTCGTTAAAGGAAAAACATGAAATCACCTACAAAGGGTTAGTATGGAGCAAGGAAAATCACGTATTACAATATAAAGATCAGCAGATTCAAGTAACGCCTAAAGAGTTTGAATTGGTGGGGTTACTTCTTCAGCATTTAAATCGTGTGTTCAGCCGAGACGACTTGCTTGTGTTAGTGTGGGGATATGAGGCGGAGATTGGAGACCGTACTATTGACTCTCATGTGCGAAATGTTCGGGATAAGCTTAGAAAAGCGGGCTTTCCCGTAGACGAATACTTGCAAACTGTATGGGGAATAGGCTATAAGTGGGTTGATGTTAGTTGAAAATGATATGAGCATAGCTACTGAAATTGGTGAAAAGATAAAGTGAGCAGAAGCCAGCTTTTCGCTTTACATAGGGTAGGGGGGTATAGTATCATGAAGTTATGAAGGGAGGATGTTAGATGGTCGAAGCGAATCACATGAATAGTGAAGAAAAATGTTGTACGATAAATAGTGAAAGAAAAAGTCACCATTCTCCAGAAGTGAAAAAAAACCTAACAAGCCGATTAAATCGAATTGAAGGACAAATTCGAGGAATTAAAGGATTAATTGAAAAAGATACGTATTGTGACGACGTGATTACTCAAATCGCAGCTGCGCAGTCTGCTTTGAATAGTGTAAGTAAAATTTTGCTTGAAGGTCACTTGAAGCATTGCATTGTAGAACGTGTGCAAGCTGGTGATGAAGAAGTAGTGGATGAATTATTAACAACCATTAAACGATTAATGAAATAAAGGAGATGCTAGAAATGGAAAACGTAACATTATCAGTACAAGGAATGTCTTGCGGTCATTGTGTCAAAGCTGTTGAAGGCGGCGTAGGCGAACTTAATGGCGTTAAAAGCGTAGAAGTAAGCTTAGAAGATGCAAAAGTAACGGTTGCATTTGATCCAAGTCAAGTAACGGTCGAAGATATTAAAGAAGCTATTGATGACCAAGGTTATGAAGTAGCATAAACAGCATCGCGTGCGAATACCTTCGCACGCTTGATTTAAGAGAAAAATATACCCCTTGTAGGTATATAACAGGAGGCGAAACACGGTGAGTGACAAACAAAAAGAAGCCACCTTGCAAGTTACGGGTATGACATGCGCAGCGTGTTCTAACCGGATTGAAAAAGGGTTAAAAAAAATAGAAGGTGTAAAAGAAGCAAACGTGAATTTGGCTTTGGAAAGATCTACTATCATATTTGATCCGTCTAAAACAAGTCCACAGGCCTTTGAAGAAAAAATCGAAAAGCTTGGGTACGGAGTTGTAAGTGAAAAAGCCGAATTTGCTATTACGGGCATGACGTGCGCCGCTTGTTCGACTCGTATTGAAAAAGGGTTAAACAAATTAGAAGGCGTGACAAAGGCAAGTGTTAACCTTGCTTTAGAAACGGCTTCTGTTGAATACAGCCCTTCTCAAATAGATCCGCAAGACATAACGCAGCGAGTTGAAAAGCTTGGATACGGAGCCAAGCTAAAGTCAGAAGAAAAAGAAGAAGAGCAAAGCTACAGAGAAAAAGAAGTGAGTAAACAAAAAGGAAAGTTTTGGTTTTCATTTATTTTAAGCGTACCGTTATTATGGGCAATGGTTAGTCATTTTACGTTTACGTCGTTTATTCCTTTGCCTCATATGCTGATGAATCCATGGGTTCAGCTCGCTTTAGCTACGCCTGTTCAATTCGTCGTAGGGAAGCAATTTTATATAGGTGCATTTAAAGCTCTTCGTAACAAAAGTGCCAACATGGATGTTTTAGTAGCACTAGGTACAAGCGCAGCTTATTTCTATAGTTTATACTCTTCTCTTAAATCGCTTGGCTCATCTGCTCATACTACTCAGCTTTACTATGAAACGAGTGCTATATTAATTACGCTGATTCTTTTAGGGAAATTATTTGAAGCCAATGCCAAAGGCCGTTCTTCAGAAGCAATTAAAAAGATGATGGGTTTACAAGCTAAAACGGCCGTTGTAGTAAGAGACGGAGCGGAAATTGAAATTCCAGTGGAAGAAGTGCAAAAAGGCGAAGTTATTTTTATTAAACCCGGTGAAAAAGTACCTGTAGACGGAGAGATTATTGAAGGACAATCGGCTTTAGATGAGTCCATGCTGACAGGGGAAAGCGTACCGGTAGATAAAAGCATTGGAGATAAAGTAATTGGAGCCACACTCAATAAAAATGGTTTTCTAAAAATAAAAGCTACAAACGTTGGAAAAGAGACGGCGCTTGCGCAAATTATTAAAGTAGTAGAAGAAGCGCAGGGGTCTAAAGCCCCTATTCAGAGATTAGCTGATTATATTTCAGGTATATTCGTGCCAATTGTGGTTGGAATTGCTCTTCTTACGTTCTTTGTCTGGTACATTTGGATTGTGCCTGGCGAATTTGCACCGGCTTTAGAAAAGCTTATCGCCGTATTAGTGATCGCATGTCCATGCGCATTAGGTTTAGCTACTCCAACTTCCATTATGGCGGGGTCGGGCCGCGCAGCAGAATTTGGTATTTTGTTTAAAGGCGGCGAGCATTTAGAAGCGACGCATAAAATCGATACGATTCTTTTAGATAAAACGGGAACTGTTACAAATGGAACGCCTGAGCTAACCGATGTACGTATTGCACAGGGCTACGAAGAAAATGAGCTATTACAGTTAGTTGCATCAGCTGAGCGTTTATCGGAGCATCCTCTAGCTCAAGCACTCGTAGCAGGTATAAAAAATAAAGGTATAGAAATTCAAGATCCGTTATCTTTTGAAGCGATTCCAGGGCATGGAGTAAGGGCAACTGTACAAGAACGAGAGCTGTTAGTAGGAACAAGAAAGCTTATGAACCAACATAAAGTGAATATTGATGCAGCTTTAGAAGAAATGACAAATTTAGAACGAGAAGGAAAAACGGCCATGCTCGTTGCTCTTGACGGAAAATATGCCGGCATGCTTGCTGTTGCAGACACTATTAAAGAGACTTCTAAAGAAGCAGTTTCTAGGTTAAAAGAGATGGGCTTAGAAGTGATGATGATTACCGGAGATAATCGTCAAACAGCTCAGGCTATTGCGATGCAAGCGGGTATTGAGCACGTTATAGCAGAAGTGTTGCCAGAAGGCAAAGCAGAAGAAGTGAAAAAGCTTCAGCAGCAAGGTAAAAAAGTCGCAATGGTAGGAGACGGTATTAACGATGCTCCTGCACTTGCGTTAGCTGATATTGGAATGGCCATCGGAACAGGAACGGATGTAGCGATGGAAGCCGCTGATATTACGCTGATGCGAGGAGACTTGATGAGCATTGCAGATGCGATTGAAATGAGTAGAAAAACGATTTCTAATATCAAGCAAAATCTATTCTGGGCGATGGGTTATAACACGCTCGGTATTCCAATTGCAGCAGTTGGGCTGTTAGCTCCTTGGGTTGCTGGTGCCGCGATGGCTTTTAGCTCTGTATCGGTTGTATTAAATGCACTGCGATTGCAGAGAGTGAGGCTATAAGGTATGAAAAAGTGGATCATCTCAGCTATTTTGTACGTGCTTGCCGTTATAGCAGTATATGCTGTGTGGGAAATATAAAGTGAAAAATATTTGGGTCACCAAGCCATTTTCGGTGAAAGTGATGTAAAACAAAGCTGCTAAAGAATATTCTTTAGCAGCTTTGTCAGGTGCAAGGAATTTTTTTGATTCAATTCATACCCTTTAAGATGAAGGTCTTCTGGATGCTTTTGCTGAGCAATTAACACATCACGTCCATCATCCATAATCCAAATGAAATAATGACGGCTAGAACCATCTCCATAGGTAATGGTCATTTTGCAATCGATGCTCCCAGCAGACTCTTCATCTAAGAGAAGTTTCATGCGCTCAGCCTTTTTTATACTATTGGTGAATGTATTCATATCTTGTTCATCGATAAACGTTTTGAGCGTTTTCATTTTAATGGACGTTACTTCTATCTTTTGTACGCTAGGTGAGAGCGTGGACTGTGCGGAAAAAGAGGGGACTCCCATCACCAAGCTAACTACAAGTAAGAGTGAGGATAGAGCAAAGCGTATTTTTAGCATGTTTCTTTCCTCCTTTTATTTTTATACTTTTTCCTAGTGGTAAGTGTTTCATACGAAGGCCTTTTTTAGGCACAGGAAATTTTCGTACCTAATTACCTTCATCTTCACAAAATCTGCACAAAGTCTGGCTACAATAAAGAAAAGAAGAGTATGCAAAGATAAGTTGTTTCTAAGGATTAAAGGATTTTTATTTTAAAATTTATTAGGTGGAAAAGAGGGACTGTCATGAAAAAACAGCTATTTATTCTTGGTGCATCTGTCATTATTGGACTAAGCGGATGCGGAAACGATTCTAGTCATGAAAAACCTTCAGCTGACAAAAATGAATCCATGCACGATCACTCAGAGATGAATCACTCTAGTTCAGGAGAGGTTCCAAAAGGATTAAAGCAAGCTGAAAATCCAACATATAAAGTTGGAGATAAAGCCATTATGAAAGCTGATCATATGAAAGGCATGAACGGTGCTGAAGCAACGATTGTTGGTGCTTACGATACTACGGCCTATACCGTTTCGTATACGCCAAAGACTGGCGGGGAAAAAGTAAAAAATCATAAGTGGGTTATTCAAGAAGAAATAAAAGATGCGGGTAACGAGCAGTTAAAGCCAGGCAGCGAAGTGACGCTTGAAGCAGATCATATGAAAGGTATGAAAGGGGCAAAAGCAACGATTGATTCAGCCGAAAAAACAACGGTATATATGGTAGACTACACACCGACTACAGGCGGAGAGAAAGTGAAAAATCATAAGTGGGTAACGGAAGATGAGCTTTCAGCAAAATAGACTGTTAGCGAGAAAAAAGGCTGGACAGAAGTATTTTGGGTGAAAGAAGATCCGAACAATGAATCAAGATTCTTGATTGAGAATCTCGATTCATCGTTCGGATTTTTTATGGGTAGGGTGAGCGTAGGTCTTATGTAGTGTCTTCTAGCTGCGGTATTAAGTAGAATGCTACGGTAATAAAACGAACAAACTACTGATGAAAGGAGCTAGCTATGAGTGAACATACAGTAAAGCGAACAGGACGCACACGATGGTTCATTTCATCTTTGTTAAGCAGTATGATTATTTTAAACTATTTTGATCGTGTAGCGGTGTCAGTGGCCGCTCCTGCAATACAAGATGCATTTCACTTAACGGGAACAGAGCTTGGAATTGTCTTTTCTATTTATACGTATTCTTATACGATCATGCAAATACCTGCGGGAAGCTTGCTTGATCGGTTCGGAGTAGCATGGGTGACAAGAGTCGGTATGGTGATTTGGAGTTTATTAACGATGTCGATGGCCTTTTTGCAAGGAAAACTTCTTCTCTATATTGTCCGATTTTTAATAGGAATAATGAGTGCTTCTGCATTTCCGGCAGCATCAAAAGCTACGTCGCTATGGTTTCCTCCAAATGAAAGAAGCTTACCAAATTCTTTGTTTGATTCAGCGGCCAAATTTTCGAATGTACTTGGCGCGCCTCTTGTAGCGTTTCTCATCACCAAATTTGATTGGCGCACAGCATTCTTATCTATTGGAATTATAAACGTACTGTTTACGCTGCTGTTTTGGTTTTATTACGAAAAGCCAGAAAAGCATAGACGCATATCAGATGATGAGCTGAAGTATATTCAAGAAAATAATTTAAATGCAAACGATGAGCAAACATCAAAATTTTTACATACCTTGAAAGTATTATTTGCGAATCGAAAAGTTTGGGGGCTAATGATTGGGTTTACAGGCTATGGATATACGTTTAATTTACTGTTAACGTGGCTGCCAACTTTTTTAAAAGAAAAATACGGTATGGATATCATATCATCGGGCCTGCTTACGGCAGTACCTTGGCTAATTGCTACATTTGCTGGCATTTTAGTAGGCGGGTGGCTTGTTGATTACCTCATAAAAAAAGGTTATGACAGTCAAAAAGTATATCGCACCATCATTGTTATAGGATTATGCTTAGGGTTTGTTTTTTTAGGCTCTATTTTCACTAATAGTGTCGTCTTAGCGATGATTTGTATCTCGATTGGACTGGCAGGTATATCTGCAACCGCACCAATCGGCTGGTCTATTTCTGCAGAAATTGCACCTGCAGGCTCTATTTCCCTTCTTAGTTCTATTGTTAATTTAGCTAATAATTTGTTTGGAGGAATTATAGCTACAGCTTTAACAGGGTACCTTTTAGATAAAACAGGTTCTTTTAACCTAAGCTTTATGGTAGCGGGAATTGTATTGTTGCTAGGCTTAATTTTTTATATTTATGTGCTAGGAGATATTAAACAAATTAAAATTCCAAAAAATCAACGTACGAAGTAAAACCCCATGACTCGTTATGGGGTTTTACTTTTGATTATAAATAACGACCTTGCTTGTGCGTTTAGCGATGTGAGAAACGCTATTAAGAAGGGAAATAAGGTAAATTTGTTTGTTTAAAACATATGATAGAGACTTATTTTAAAACAGAATTGTTAGTATAGCATGTTCTTAAAAAGGTTAAGATGGTTTTTATGAAGAAACCTTGTGTCTAGTTTTGTTATTTCAGCAGAAGTAGATACGAACCGCACTATAAAAAAATAGAAAGGCAGAGGAACATGAATCATAAAGAAAGTGAAAGCAATACTGAGTTAAATCAAAGTCATTTGTTAAAGGAGCCTCAGCGCATAGAATTATCTAAGTACCAAATTTTAAAGGCACTGATACCTGTTATTATACTTGGGCTTGTCGTTTTAGTGGCCGTATTACAAAACGATGGTCTTCTTAATTGGATCTAGGCATGTAAAAGGGGTCTGTAACGTACAAACAGACGTCGCAATCAGTAGAAATAATGGATTGCAACTTAGGCATGCAACAAAAAAACTGCATAGAGTGTAATTCAAATCGCTTGGATACAGTAGAGGGAAAGAGGGAGATATATGCCAAGAGTAACCGTTTTAGGATACGGCAGTTTTGAAGTGGCAAAAGGAAAAAAGCTTGTCTTGGCACTCGAAGACAACGGTATAAATATTCTTCATCGGTGCGGTGGGAAAGCTAAATGCACGACTTGCAGGGTAGAAGTGCTCGAAGGTGAATATTGTGATTTAACACACGCGGAGAAAAATGCATACTCAGAAAGTTCAATTGAAGATCATTTGCGCTTATCGTGCCAAATTTGTGTAAATGAAGATGTCACCGTTCGGCCAATACTAACGGTAGAAAGCTCAGGACGAGAAGCAGGACCTCGACCCACAGAGTAGTCATGTAATTGCAAAAAGCAGCGTGTGGAATGTTTACATGCTGCTTTTTGTATGTTTACTTAAAAAAATAACAAGAACAGCTAAGGGGAGTAGCAGCTGTTCTTGTTCAAGTAAAATACCTACGGAATGATTCCTTTAAATTTTAGCATTCTGTAAGGCGGGCAGTAAATCACTCAAAAGAGTGATTATAAAGGCTTTTTTCGAACGGTTATCTGCAAATAGATTTAATTGGATTCTTCAATCACATCTCCACTTTTGTAAATATGATACCAGCCTATGGTACCTGATCCCCCTTGATCCATCCAGTCTTTATTTTTTGCTACGAATCTATAGTAAGCTTTATCGTTGTTATCTTTCCGTAAGCGGTCGTCTGTACTGAAGACAATGTTGTCACCGAGTTCTTTTTTACCGAATGCAATAGCCGTGCTGACAGGAAATTGCTTTCTTTCTACCTTGTTCTCATCTAAAGCTGCCCATGTTAAGGGGCCAACAATACCATCTGGAGACAAGCGGTGATCGGTTTGAAATTCTTTTACTACATTTTGCGTTCGCGTACCGAAAATGCCATCAACTGATGTGTTATACTTCACATCCTTTAAGCTTTGCTGTAAGTCTCTTACGTAGCTAGAGTGGGAACCTTTACGAAGCGTAGGCCTCGTTTCTGCTTTAGCTTCAATTTTTTGTGAGTAGGCATCTTTAGCAGCTGCTTCAGTAGTTGGAGTGCTGAATGCTACGCATGTTGTTGCAAGCGTAAGAGTAGAAAGCATGACAAGTGTTTTTTTCGTTAACATGAAATAACCTCCTTGTTTTTAGCAACTATTTGTCGCTTTTCATGAGCTTTATAACTAATTAGTAGCTATAAAGTCAACTTATTATAGCGCAGCCAGTTTTCTATTTGTTTTTATATTCCTATGATTATATAAGATAGTCATAAAAAACTAGTGAAGTAGATAAATCGTTCTATGTTTTCACTATAATTTCATTTTTCTCTGATACAGTACGGAAGGGAAAAAACAGTAGGTTTAAGCGTCTTGTGTACTTGGAGTATGTCTTGCTCTATAACGCTCATAATAAACGAATGAAAAGACTGCAAAGGGAATTTGGATCTCTTTGCAGTCTCTTCATGTTCAAAAGCTCTGCGTTCAACTGATAACCAGAAAGGAAAGTATTTATGTCTACTTTGTATGCTCAGCACATAAGGAACCTTTTTTCGAAAATAAAGTCCAATAAATCATCACGGAAACAAATTTTTCTCTACATATTAGGGATTTGCTGTTTGTGTATAGCGCTCATTGTAACAAACCACAATTATTCTCTTTATAAAAAACCAATAGCTGAGGTAGTGAAGACGAATGTTGTAGAAAAAAACAAATCTGCTGATTTAAATCATAACAAAGATACCGTATACTCTCAGGAAATTGTTGCTAAAATAATGAACGGAAAATATAAAGGAAGGCTTATCCATTTAGAGAATACGTACTCATATTCAGGTGCTTATGATCAAAAGTATACTGTCGGAACAGATCTTTTTGTCTCCTTAGAAAAGAATTCACAGCATGCTCTAAATGGAACAATTGAAGGAGTGAAGCGGGACAAGCAGGTTACCGCTGTCGCTGGTTTATTTATATTAATTTTGCTGGCTATTGGAAGAAAACAAGGTTTTTATTCAATCATTAGCTTATTTATTAATATTGTTCTTTTAATCGGGGCCCTCAATGTATATTTAGCACTAGGAAATGTGAGCTTGCTAGCTGTATGTATTGTTGCGGTCGTTCTTTTTACGGTTATTTCTTTGTTATTAGTAAGCGGTAATAAAGAAAAAACGCATGTAGCAATTATTTCAACTTTAATAGGTACATTTGTTTCTCTTTTAATCGCGTATGGTGTCATGCAACTAACAGATTCTAATGGCCTTCATTATGAAGGAATGGAGTTTGTGACGATTCCTCCTCAAAAAATATTTATGAGTGAGGTATTAATAGGATCTTTAGGAGCTGTTATGGATGTAGCGATTACGATTACTTCTTCTGTCTATGAACTATATGAAAAAAATAAAGAGATTGCGCGCAAAGATTTACTGAAATCAGGCAAAGAAATTGGTGGAGACATCATGGGAGCTATGACGAATATTTTATTTTTTTCATATATAAGCGGAACAATCCCAATGGTTCTTCTTTATTTAAAGAATGGCTCTCCTTTAGGATATACGTTTTCGATGAATTTCTCCTTGGAGTTAATCCGTGCTCTTACTGGCAGCATTGGCATTGTTTTAACGATTCCCATTACACTCTATCTTTCGATTCTTTTTATTTTTAGAAAGGGGAACAGAAAGTGAACGTTTTACTATTGCTTGCTCTTATTTTATTTATTCTGATGAGTGTTGTGGGCGGAAAAAAAGGAATCCGGTCTTTCCTTGCGCTGTTCTTGAATTTTGGCGTTATTTTTCTCACCATTCTCTTTATGCTGTCTATAAAAAATACGATTGTTGTTACGTTAATCGCTTGTACAATCATTAGCTGCATTAATTTATTTTATATTAATAAATTCAATCATAAAACGCTTGCTGCGTTTGTTTCAACGATTATTACCTTAGCTGTTTTAGTACTCTTTATTTTTATTATTGAACATCATGCAATGATTCAAGGATTTGGAGAAGAACAGGAAGAAGAAATTAACGCTTTTTCACTTTATGTTGGAATTGACTTTGCTAAAATAGCCATTTGTACAATTATTATGGGTGCCATAGGAGCGATCATTGATATTTCGCTATCTATTTCGTCTTCTATGAATGAATTATTTGTTCATGATCCGTCCGTAACTAAAAAGAATCTCTTCAATTCTGGTTTGAAAATCGGAAGAGATATTTTGGGCACCACAACCAATACACTGTATTTTGCCTTTGTAGGCGGATATTTGACGTTAATTATCTGGTTTAAGAGATTGTCGTATTCGTTTGGAGACATTATCAATTCAAAAACCTTTTGTGCAGAAGTCATTTCTATTTTAAGCGGGGGCATTGGTGTAGCCATTATTATTCCGATTACCTCTTGGATTAGTGCCTCTATTTTCTTACAAAAAAGAGAAAAAGGGAAGCAGTACAAGGAAATAAAGTAGAGAAGCGTATGGACAAATAAAAACAGAAAGTCATAAGAAACTGCCCCTCCAATGGTTAACCATTGGAGGGGCAGTTCAAATTAACCTCGGCCTATTTGTGGGATTTTGAGAGGAAACTAGGTGGAGGATGGGAGTTGTAATAGCATTAAGGATTACAATCTGTTTTTCTTACTGATAGATAATACGAAAAGGCCAAGAAGCAGAATTTACAGGAGAAGCAGCTTTTACAAGGACCGTCTCACCATTAGCTGGAAGCAGATTCTTAAAAGCATAAATTCTACGTTCACCTCTTGGAGATCCAGGCCCTCTGGAGGTCTTTTGAGGTATAATATTTCGTTCGTTTTTTGGGTCAAGTATCCAGTGTACGTACCAAATCTGACGTAAAAATTGTCTATTTGTACTTTGTGGACGTTCATCAAATATACAGTGATTCACTTGGCCTGTCCAATATAGATATCGCCCGTTTCCTATATGCCATTCATCTTCTGACCGATATCTGATTCCTACACATTCACCGGGATAGATAATATCAGGGATGTTGTAATGACTTTCTCTTTGACAGCTAGGGTCACTATATTGTGTATAAGGTGTGACTTCTACCTTTTCCAATTGATTTTTTCTAAAATACAAATATTGCTGCGTGACTTGCCCTGTCGTTCGATTTACGGCTCGGTGACTTAGAAGAATACCATTATAGGTCTGTAACTTTGTGTTATCGATGCTTCTTGTAACCGTTAAGGTACCGGCATTTGAGCTTATGACACCGCCTACTAATCTTCCATTATGAACACAGTACCCGTTTCTGCATGATGCACCGGCATTAGCTCGATATAGAACTCCTACGCATGTCCCACTAGTAATTAGAGTCAATTATATTCACCTCACATTTCAACGTTGTTTATAGAAATAGCTTTCGAAAGTACTCTTCGTTTGAAGTGATTTCTATAGATCATCTGGGCCATATCGATAGGAAGGCTGTGTTTGAATAAAATAGCCATTTCGTACTTGAGCTACCCAGTTTTGAAATATTTCTCTCCATTCAACACGGTTAAAAAACTCATCAAGCGGCTTTGAAGAATCCCATTCAATGATAAAGAACGGAACTACTGATGGATTCCATACGCCTATACTATTGACACCTGCTTCTTTGATAAGAAGTAAAGGCAGGCCTCGTTGGTAACCCATGCTTGGCTCTATTTGTAAAAATGGAGCACCTTCCCATGATGGTGGCGGAGGTGTACCGCCGGGAATATTCGTCATGGTATAATTGGCGAAGACTTGCTGCATATTCACCGCAATCAATCCATAGCTAGAGAGGATCATTCGGCGAACGCTTGTAATCGTTTTATTAGGATATTGCTCCGTATCAGGCAGTGTACGAGGGAAAAGAAGAGCACGTTCAATTTCATCAATTAAACGATTAAGAAATCTTGTTTGAGTAGCATTAAGCATAGAAGGGTGGCTGAGGAATACAGGAATTTTATAAGCTCTGTCGGCTGTATTTTTTAAAGGGATTTTAGGGGCAGCAGAGGGAGATACTTTATCGTCTCTAAGAGAGTAAGGCTTGTCTACATAATATTTACCATCTTGCGGATTATAATAGGAATAATGTTTTTTAATCGTAATCATCCTTTCTTATTTTTCTCTATATTTTATTCAGATAGACAAAATAAGTATGTATGTTTGTCCAAGGACATTAGGAGCATTTTTACGAGAAAACATATCTATATTATCGTATGTTAGATTTGACTTAAATTAGTAGGGAAAAATAATTTCTTAAATCCAATCCTTAAACAACTACTAAATCACTCTTAGTTCACTAAAAAATTGTAAATCAGTTAAAAATCAATTATAGTAATGAAGCATTAATACATAAGCCCATTTATACATCAGCTGAAAGGGAGTAGGAGGTGTTCATTAATGAGTACAAAATCTATAGATAGTATTGAAAAGGCGGCTCAAATCTTAAAATTATTGGGAGATAAAACAAGGCTTTCGATGGTGAAATTAATAGAGAACAATGAATGTTGTGTGTGTGAGTTCGTGGATATCTATCAAGCTAGCCAACCTTCAATTAGTCAGCATTTGCGAAAATTAAGAGATGCTGAGCTTGTGAAGGAAAGAAGAAAAGGGCAATGGGTTTTTTATTCTCTTAATAAAGAAAGCCAGTACTATGAGTTTGTTCTAGGTATACTTGAATCTGTACCAAGTCAGGACGAACGTTTAAAAGAGCTAGAAAAACAAGGACTGCGTATTAGTTGTTGTGAATAATTGGAGGTTTAAAAAGTGGCATCAGTTGTACTAGCATCATTGATTTTTTTAGTAACACTAATTTTTGTCATTTGGCAGCCGAAGAATTTGTCAATCGGCTGGTCGGCTTGCGTGGGAGCTATCCTTGCTTTACTGGCAGGCGTTGTTGATTTTCAAGACGTTCTTGAGGTAACCAGCATTGTGTGGAATGCGACTCTTACGTTTATTGCTATTATTATTATTTCTTTAATTTTAGATGAAATTGGTTTCTTTGAATGGGCAGCGCTTCATATGGCTAGAGCTGCAGGAGGGAACGGCGTGCGTATGTTTGTCTACGTATCTCTTCTTGGAGCCGTTGTAGCAGCGCTATTTGCTAATGACGGAGCAGCTTTGATTTTAACACCCATTGTTTTAGCCATGGTTCGGGCATTAAAGTTCGACGACAAAATGGTTTTTCCGTTTATTATCGCAAGTGGATTTATTGCGGATACAACTTCGCTGCCGCTTGTTGTTAGTAACTTAGTGAATATCGTATCAGCCGACTTCTTTGGCATTAGCTTTTCTGAATTTGCATCACGCATGATTGTTCCAGATTTAGTTTCTCTGTTTGCAAGTATTATGGTCTTGTATCTGTATTTCCGCAAAAGAATTCCTAAGAAATACAATGTAGCAGATTTGCAGAAGCCAGTGGATGCCATCAAAGATGAAAAGATGTTCCGACTATCTGGAATTGTCTTAGTTTTGCTAGTGCTAGGCTATTTAATTGGAGAATTCTTTAGCGTCCCTGTTTCAATCATCGCAGGTATTATTGCTATTCTGTTTTTGATGATGGCAAAAAAAAGCCGAGCGGTTCATACAAAAAAAGTGCTAAAGGGAGCTCCATGGGCCATTGTCTTTTTTTCTATCGGCATGTATGTCGTTGTATACGGCTTGCGTAATGCTGGTTTAACAGAAATTCTGGCTGATGTGATCCAAGCAACGGCTAGTCATGGACTGTTTGCGGCAACAATTGGCATGGGATTCACTGCCGCTATTCTTTCATCAATTATGAACAATATGCCAACCGTTATGATTGATGCACTAGCAATCGATGCAACACACGCAGCTGGCACAATCAAGGAAGCGCTCGTTTATGCAAACGTCATTGGATCGGATTTAGGTCCGAAAATTACCCCGATTGGTTCTTTAGCAACGCTTTTATGGCTTCATGTTCTGTCAACAAAAGGCGTGAAAATTTCCTGGGGAACGTATCTTAAAACGGGTATTATTTTAACGATTCCGACATTGTTTATTACGCTTGTTGGTTTGTATATTTGGCTATTAATTATTTCATAACATGTCCTAAAAGAGACGTGTTTCAGTCAATAGGATAATCGCTGTTATTAGAAAATTTTAGATGTGTATCGAAGCTGTAGAAAATAATCTACAGCTTTTTTATTGAAAAAGTATAACGGACACTGACACGCTTTTAAAATGGGATATGTATTTCTCATTGAAACTACTTTTCTCCCCATTCATACTCCAACAGCTCTTTCTATGATAAAATAATAAAACTGAATAAGTTTCACATGGAAATTTGAAATGTAAGGTGATTAAATACATGAAGTTAATTATTGCAGAAAAGCCGGATCAAGGATCGACGCTCGCTTCACAGTTCAAGCCGAAGCGTCACGACGGCTATTTAGAGATTCCACCGAATGAAGTGTTTACAGACGGAGCATATGTAACGTGGGCAGTGGGGCATTTATGTCAGCTTGTGAGCCCGGAAGATTATAAGCCGGAGTGGAAAAAGTGGTCAATTGACACGCTGCCGATGATTCCAGACCGTTTTCAATATGAAGTGACGCGCTCAAAAGCAAAGCAGTTTCAAGTGGTAAAAAAATTGCTTAAAAAGCCGACGGTCACAGAAATTATACATGCGGGAGATGCGGGGCGCGAAGGAGAATTAATCGTTCGTAATATCATTCAGCTGTCAGGTGTGCATAAGCCGATGAAGCGATTGTGGATTTCTTCGTTAACGCCAAAAGCCATTTATGATGGGTTTCAACAGTTAAAAGACGAAAGCGACACGCGCAACCTTTATTATGAAGCCTATACAAGAGCATGCGCGGATTGGGTCGTTGGGATGAATGCTTCACGCGTGTATAGTATCTTATTGAAAAAGCATGGGATGTCAGATGTTTTTTCAGCAGGGCGCGTGCAGACACCAACGCTTGCTTTAATTGTAAAGCGTGAAAAGGAAATTGATAATTTTAAATCAGAGCCTTTTTGGGAAGTGCTTGCTAAGTTTGATATTGAAGAAAAAAAGTATGAAGGCAAATGGTATCAAGACGGAGAGTCGCGTCTTAAAGAAAAAGAAATGGCGTATAAAATTGCTCAGTTTTGCGAAGGAAAAGACGCACAAGTTCATGAACTCGTAACGGAGCGAAAAGAGTTCCAGCCGCCTTTATTATTTAACTTATCATCACTTCAAGCAACGGCGAATAAAGCGTTTAAGTTTTCACCTAAAAAGACGCTTGATGTGCTGCAAGGGCTGTACCAGAAAGGAATTGTTTCTTATCCACGATCAGACTCAAACTACGTAACAGAAGGCGAAGCGGAAACGTTTCCTGAGATTTTAGAAAAGCTGAGCGCTTTTTCTGAATACGAACATTTATTTCCGCTTCCGTACTCTTCAATTCTAGGAAATAAACGCTACGTAAATGCAAAAAAAGTGAGCGATCACTATGCGATTATCCCAACGGAACAAGTGAAGGACCCTAGCAAACTGTCAGGAGACGAACAGAAAATTTATGACTTAGTCGTAAGACGGCTAATTGCAGCACACTACGAAAAAGCGATTTTCGACTACACAACGATTACGACACTTGTGGAAAAGCGAGCAGCTTTTATTTCAAAAGGAAAGCAGCAAATTCAAGAAGGCTGGCGCAAGGTAATTTTTCAAAATGAGAAAGACGACGATGTCATTCTTCCGAATGTTCAAGAAGGCGAAGAAGGTAAAGTTATTAAGGTAGACGTAAAAGAAGGCAAAACACAGCCTCCAAAACGCTACACCGAAGGTCAGTTGATTACACTGATGAAGACAGCGGGTAAGCATTTAGATAACGATGAGCTGGAGAAAATTCTAGCAAAGTCAGAAGGCTTAGGAACAGAAGCAACGCGTGCTGGAATCATTACAATGCTTAAAGATCGTAAATATATTGATGTGAAAAAAAACCAAGTGTTTGCGACTGATAAAGGAAAGGTATTGATTGACGCGATTGGAGATAAAATTTTAGCTTCACCAGAAATGACGGCTAAGTGGGAGCAGCGTCTAGCTGAAATTGGAGAAGGAGCAGCATCGGCTGCTGCCTTTATGGAACAAACAAAGAAACTGTCAGCTAAAATTATTGAAGACGCTGTCGAAGCAGAAAGCAAGTGGAACTTCAGCGGATATGACACTGAATCCATTCAGCGAAAAGGCAAGGGAAAAGGTAAAAGTTTTTCCTCTAAATCGTTTGGTCCATGTAAGCTTTGCGACGGAAAAGTAGTCGATAAAGGTTCCTTTTACGGATGCTCAAACTATGCAAAAACAAAATGTACATTTACCGTATCAAAAAAGATTTTAGGTAAAACAGTTACTCAAGCTAATTTAAAAAAGCTGTTAAGCGAAGGACAGACAGATTTGATTGAAAGTTTTAAAAAAGGCGACAAGACTTTTAACGCTAAGTTAGAATGGAAAGAAAACAAAGTACAGTTTTTATTTGAAAAATAGAGAAATAAAAAGTGCTTGCTAAAGATAAAGAGCAGGCGCTTTTTGTATGTAAAAACAGGAGTTTTCCAGCCTTTCTAGAATTTCCTACATAGCTTATTTATGTAAAGGATGAGATTAATGAAACGAACGAGTAAAGGGATGATTCCGTTTTGGGATTATATTGGCATTGAAGAAACGCTGCTTGAAAAAGGATATGCAGAGTTGAAAATTACGATTCAACCACAGCTTCTGCAAGGAAGAGGAACGGTTCATGGAGGCGTTATTGCCACGCTTATCGACGCGGCTGTTGGTTCGGCTGTGCGTTCTTCTCTTTCTGAGGAGGAAAGTGCCAGTACAGTTGAGTTAAAAGTAAATTACACAAGGCCGGGTATAGGTGATTATTTAGTTGCAAAGTCTACATTGTCTCACCGCGGCAAAACGCTTGCTGTTGGAGAAGTGAAAATTGAAGACAGCAGCGGCAAGCTTGTTGCGCTTGGCAGTGCAACATATATGATTTTTTCAGCAAAAAAAGCTTAGGATTCTAAGCTTTTTCTGCTGAATTCAGCTGCTGACTAATACATGCAATAATTGTTTTATAGTAAGCTTTGGGATGGGGAGCAAATTCACTTTTATGTGCTGTACGGTGAATTGGCTCTTTTTCATTTGTTATCCCTTCAATGATCAGTTCTGTTTGATTTCCAAGCCACAGTTCGCAAAAGTGAGAAAACGGAGCTTTTACAAGTCCTGATACTTCTTCTTGCTGCAACGTAAACGCACTAAGAGGGTGAGAGCTGTAGTATAAAAATACATGCGCAAATTCTTTATCAACATAGTGCGGCTGAGATACTTCGTATTTAAAGACATCTAAAGGAAGCAATTCATCAAATGAAATGTTGACGCCGAGCTCTTCGTGAATTTCTCTTACACCGTCCTTAGCGGTTTCTGTATGAAGCAAATGTCCGGCAGCTGTGATATCGAGTGCACCGGGGTAATCTTGCTTTTGCTCGCTGCGAATTTGGAAATAAATATAGTCTATATCATTTTCGCGGCTGACAAACCAGCAGTGAAACGCTTCGTGCCAATAGCCTTTTTCGTGAACTTCTTTGCGAGACGCGGTTCCTATGCGCTCCTGTTGGTTGTTAAATATGGTTAACACTTCATCGTTCATCGTAAGTCCCCCAATTTTTTTCCTACTTCTTTCTACTCTAACCTGCCGTGAAAGGTATGTAAATAATGGAAGATGAAAATCTGCTTTGATACATACAAATATGCACAAAATAAAGGACACATCAATTTTAGTAAAGAAGGTGCATGCGTTGAATCATTGGATGGAAGTAGTACTTCGTTCAGTGCTGATTTTACTTGGCTTGTTTTTTATTACAAAGCTGTTAGGAAAAAAACAGTTATCTAAACTTTCTTTTTTTGAATATATCGTTGGCATTACGATTGGTGATATTGCGGGAACCATTTCAATGGACGTAGATTTACAGGCAAGTCATGGGGTAGTCGCGATTTTAGTGTGGGCATCGTTTCTTATTTTTGTCTCAAACGTATCGTTAAAAAGTATAAGCTTTCGAAAAGCGGTGGAAGGGACGACGACGATCCTCATTAAAGAAGGAAAAATCCTTGAGGAAAATGTAAAAAAAGAAAAATATACCGTAGATGAGCTCATGGAACAGCTTCGCAAAAAAGACATCTTTTATGTGGAAGACGTCGCTTTTGCCATGCTCGAAACAAACGGCGAATTAAGCGTGCTGTTAAAAAAAGAAAAGCAGAACGTTACGCGTGAAGATTTAGTACTGAAAGAAGAACATACAAGATTACCTCAAACGATTATCATGGATGGAAATATAATGAAAGAAGCGGTTCATGAGCTGGGGTATAGCGTAGCGTGGGTTAAAGAACAGCTCAAAGAGAAAGGTGCTGCAGTCGACAAAGTATTTTTAGGGCAAGCAGACTCAGCGGGTCATCTCTATCTTGATTATTATGAAGACTGAGGCTAGGACAAACGTATTTTAGCCCAAGTGAAAAACGAACCACTAATCAACATGTTGAATAGTGGTTCGTTTTTTTGTGATGGTACATATCGTTTTATCTGTTTCGTTCCCTCTAGCAGTTGATTGGAGGGCAAGGTAAAGACTCCTGCGGAAAAAGCGGATCAGGTGAGACCCCGCAGGAGCGCAAGCGACGAGGAGGCTCAGCGGCCGCCCGCAGAAAGCGAAGTCTTGCACGGAAATCAACTTCGGTGTCACAAGCAGTCCAGCTCATGTATCTCATTTGTTCGCCTTTAGGCTGAATTCATTTCGTTATGTCTCAGCCTCAGCGGGGATCTACTTCTCGTCCAGATTTTATGTCGATGACTTTAAGGCTGTCTTTTGGTGCTTTAATATCTTTACTTGCAGGCGCTGCTTTTTTATTTTCTACCCAGTCTACTAACAAATCAAAAGATTGATGAGCATATGGGAGCAGGGGCTGAAGCTCTTGATTTGGATCCGTTTGTTTATTCCACACTAAGCTATCAACGTGATTTCCGTTTTTCACAGTATAAAGGCGATGAAGATTTGCCTTGCCAGCTTTTTTAACGAGTTTTTCATAGCCTTCGGCGTGAATAGACGGGAAGATAAGTGAATCGAGAGAGCCAGTCATACTGATAAGAGGCACATCGATATCGCCCGTATTTTCTACTTTTGCTACATTTTCTTTTACGCTTTTTGGACGGGTTTGATAGCGATAGTTTTCAAAGATGTAGTCCCATGAACGGTCGCGCAGGCCTGATGAAGTAAAGTTTAAATAGTTGTGCCAGTTTGTTCTTCCTGGAGCTGTCGGATCAAAGTGGTCACGGTAAATGTTTAAAGTGACCGCCCAGTACACTTGATCATGATAACTCCACAGTTTTTCTGATCCTTTCGGAAGGCCGGCTTTATACATTTGTTTAATAGCTTTTTTCTGCTCTTTTCCGGTTCCGTACAGCGCTTCTTCCGCGTTGTTTACAACCGGTGTTAGTGAGCTGATTAAATTTGGCGCTTTTGCACTCCACAATACGCCTTCCCAATCGACGCCTCCATCAAATAAACGAGGCTCTTTGGTTTGTTTTGGATCGTCGTGTTCAAGTGCGTATCTGACAACGTATCCGCCGTTTGAAATGCCAATTGCATACGTGGGTACTTTATGATCGTTGCGAATCAAATCGCTTGCAGGGTTTTTTCGATTAGCCGGATTGATTAGTTTGTCCGAGTAATGAGTAGTCAAGTATTGCTGAGCTGCTTTTGTCATTTGACGATAGCGCATATTCCATTCTGCTACGCTGTCGTCATCGTTAGCAAGCGCATTTTTTACTTTAGCAAAAGGATCGTTAGGGTCACTTTCTCCTTGCGTTCCTTTATCAATCGCGGCAAACGCATAGCCTTTTTTAAGAACGTAATCGCTGAATAATAAATCGGTGGACGTTTCGTTGCGCGTAGCAGGAATGCCGGCTACCACAAGTTTTCCATTCCAGTTATCAGGAACACGGATGACGAACTGAGCGTCTTCAAAAATTCCATTTACTTGCGTTCCTTTAACCGCAGCGGGCTGATTGATTCGATACCAGCCTGATTCATCTTCAGCTTTTCCCCAGTTATAAGGAGTAAGCCCGATGTTTCCATAGAGCGTAGCCAGCTGATATTGAGCGGGGTTTTTAGTCGTCAGCCAATTCCCGTTCGCTCCGTCAAAATAGGTTTCTGCTGACTGATCAGCATTTGGAATGACATCTGTTTTGTTAGCAGCTTCAGCAAGAGATCCTGAAGCGGAAAAACAAAGAGCAGCAGAAAAAGTAAGCGCTATCATTTTTCGTTTCACGTTTCTTCCTCCTCATGAAAATACTCACACCTTTTAAGTAAATTCCATAAAAAAGAAAAATATCCTGTTTTAAAATCAATTTAGAAGAAAGTTTTTGCGTTTGTTTCTAAGCTGTTTTTGTCTGACAAATAGGTAAACTGCATCCAATTCTCTAGTTTCTTTTTAGGCTGCTTATATTATAATGAAACAAGGATTAAAAAAGACAGGGTAAAACAATCGATTAAATAAGTATAAAAGAAGGTAAGGGAGTAGGTCTATGAGTAGCTTTAACAGTCAGTTTTTGTATTCCATTACAATTATTCTATTAGGATACATACTAAAACGAACAAACCTCCTTCAGCAAAAAGACGGGGAAGCTTTAGCAAGAATTATTTTTAATATTACAATGCCTTGCTTGATTATTGTTACATTCAGCAGTATTAAAATTGATGGATCGCTTATTTTACTATTAGTTATTGGGATTGTCTATGGCTTGCTGTTAGCTGCAGTCGGAATTTTTGTTTTTCGAAAAGATGAGCGAAAGGTGAAAGGCATGCTGACGATGATGATTCCAGGGTTTAATATTGGAATGTTTGCTTATCCGTTAGTAGAAGGCATTTGGGGAAAAGAAGGGCTTAAATACTTTGGTATGTTTGATGTCGGAAATGCTTTTGTTATTTTTGTTTTATGCTATGTAATTGGCAGCTACTACTCAGGGGATGATATTGACATTGAATTTAAAAAGATTTTATACAAAGTATTAAAATCGATGCCGCTTCTGACCTATGTAATCATTTGTCTTCTTGCGATTATAGGCATTCATTTACCATCATATGTATTAGACGTCTCAGGTATTATCTCTAAAGCGAATATGCCGCTTTCTCTTTTGCTTTTAGGCGTATATTTAAATTTTTCGTTCCAAAAAAGCTACTTAAAAAAAATTATCATGTTTTTAAGCATTCGCTACGTGATCGGACTTGGCGTAGGAATTGCGCTGTTTTTCTTGCTTCCATTTGAAGATATGTTCCGGTATACAATTTTAGTTTGTTTCATTCTACCCGTAGCGGGATCCGTTTTACCTTACGCAGTAGAATTCAAATACGATCAGAAATTTGTCGGGACCGTTTCAAATATGACCATTCTGCTTAGCTTTTTGCTGCTGTGGGGAATGACAAATATTTTAATGTGAATAACAAAGGACGCTCGCACTTGTGAGCGTCCTTTTTGATGAAAAAAGGATATTCCCAAATAAACAGAGGTAAGCTAGGAGAAGAGAAAATCCATCATACATACAACCTGACGGGAGGAAAAAAAGTGGAGTCCTTAACTTTTGTTTTATTTGGCGCAACGGGTGATTTAGCAAAAAGAAAAATCTTTCCTGCTCTTTATAATTTATTTACAGACAAAAAGCTCCCTGATGCTATTTCTATTATTGGATCAGGATACGAGAAGCTATCTCATGAGGATTTTAAAGAACGTGTAAAGCAATCTATAAACGATTTTTCAAGACGGAAAATGGAAAGTAACGAGGAAGATTTTTTGTCGCTGTTTCATTACCAAGCAGTAGACGCAAGCAAAACAGAAGATTACAAACAGCTGCTAAAGCTTGTGAATGAGCAAGAAACAACTCATAGAAGTAAAGGAAATCGTTTGTTTTATTTGTCCGTAGCACCAGAATACTTTGATGTAATTGCGCTGCATATAAAAAAAAGCGGCTTAGACCAAACGAGCGGCTGGAAGCGTCTTATGATTGAAAAGCCATTTGGACATGATCTTGCTTCTGCAAGAAAGCTTAATGAAAAGCTAAGCAGTACGTTTAAAGAAGAAGAAATTTATCGAATTGATCATTATTTAGGTAAACCGATGGTGCAAAATTTAGAAGCGCTTGAATTTACGAACCCTGTACTGCAATCATTGTGGAATAACAAACACATTGCGAATGTCCAAATTACAGCAAGTGAAACAGTCGGTGTTGAAAATCGTGCAGGGTATTATGATCATACGGGAGCCATACGCGACATGATTCAAAATCATATGCTGCAGGTTCTCATGATGACAGCCATGCATCTTCCAAAACGAATTTGCTCAGAAAACATTTTAGAAGAAAAGCAAAAAGTAATGGAGTCACTGAGGAAAATTCCAGCACAAGAAGTAGCTCGCGATGTTGTACGAGGACAATACGGAAGCGGAGAAATTGATCACAAATCTGTTAAAGGATACAAAGAAGAGCCCGGCGTAGAAGCAAACTCTAAAAATGACACGTTTGTAGCCGCTCGCTTATGGATTGATAATCCATTTTGGAAAGGTGTTCCTTTTTATATTCGAACGGGTAAACGAATGAAAGAAAAATCAACTCGTATCGTCATTGAATTTAAAGATTCGTTAAAAGGTCTGTATGAAACTCCTTATGATAAAGTAGCGCCAAACTTATTTATTATTGAAATTAGCCCAAGCGAAAACGTCGCTTTGCAGCTTAATAGCAAAAATCCATTAAAAAATGGTGTGATTGAGCCGGTTCGTATTACGTTTTCAAGAGAAGAAGAAAGTGTGCCGGAGGCATATGAACGAATTATTTACGACGCATTAATCGGCGACTCCACATTTTTTGCCCATTGGAAAGAAGTAGAGCTATCTTGGCAGTGGGTACAGCCAGTATTAGATGCATTTGAAGCTGATATGCTGCCGCTTTATGAATATCCATCTGGTTCACAAGGCCCTGAAGAAGCACAAAAATTAGTTGCACAGGAAGGCTTTAAATGGTGGCTCGATGACGATGAACATGGGGAAGCACCTGGAGTGTTTTTGCCGATTTGAAAAAGACATCTCTTTGAGGGATGTCTTTTTTACGGTTTGTATATTCTGAATTTTCTTGAGATGATTATTTTCCCTGCGTATAATCAAAAGAGTATAATCCATGAGGTATTGTGTATAGATCTATATAAAAAGACGCAGGGGGACTTTTGATGAAAACGTTAAAAATAGCGAATATACCAGGAGATGGAGTAGGGAAAGAAGTTGTTCCAGAGGCAGTTAGAGTTCTTCATACGATTGCAGAGCTTCACGGGGGATTAAAATTTGAATTTACAGAATTTCCTTGGAGCTGTGATTATTATTTGAAGTACGGACAAATGATGCCGGAAGATGGGCTACAGCAGCTTCAAGACTTTGACGGAATTTTTTTAGGAGCCGTAGGAAATTTAAATCTTGTGCCAGACCACGTGTCGTTATGGGGTCTGCTTATTAAGATTCGTCGAGAATTTCAGCAGGTAATTAATATTCGTCCGGCCAAGAGGCTAAAAGGCATCGCATCTCCACTAACGAACCCAAAAGACTTTGATTTAATTGTTGTTCGTGAAAATAGCGAAGGGGAATACAGTGAAGTAGGAGGCCGGATATATCAAGGAGAAGATCAAATTTCGATTCAAAATGCGGTTTTTTCTCGAAAAGGAACAGAACGAGCGATGCGCTATGCCTTTGAATTAGCTTCTAAAAGAAAAGCCAAAGTTACAAGCGCCACGAAGTCAAACGGAATTGTTCATTCCATGCCGTTTTGGGACGAAGTGTTTCAAGATGTTGCAAAGAGTTATCCTCATATTGAAACAGATTCCCAGCACATCGATGCGCTGGCGGCTTTCTTCGTAACAAATCCAAGTCGTTTTGATGTCATTGTGGCAAGCAATTTATTTGGAGATATTTTAACAGATATAGGAGCTGCTATTATGGGGAGTATTGGCGTTGCTCCTGCTGCAAATATTAATGTGAACGGAAAATATCCTTCGATGTTTGAACCGGTGCACGGGTCTGCTCCTGATATTGTCGGAAAAGGAATTGCAAATCCAATCGGACAGATTTGGACGGCTAAAATGATGTTGGATCATTTTGGTGAACAAGAAGTAGGCAGTCATTTGTTAGAGGTTATTGAGCAAGTGACGGAATCGGGTATCATTACACCAGATGTTGGAGGCAGCGCAACTACTAGTGAAGTAACGGATCAAATTATTTCTCATTTAAAAAAGTGACGCTTCTAAAAGAGGCTGGGATAAAAGTAATGTAGTTGAAGGGAAATCCGAACGATTAATCGTTCGGATTTTTTCATTGTGATGTTGAATGTAGGTTTCATTTATTGATTTGTTTCTATAGAAAAATGAAATCGATAAATACATGTTGACACTTACATATATGAACCCTATAATAGTTTGAGTTGAGATAATTCGTATACATATTATTTATGGACTATGCTTTAGTTTGTTTTAATAAATAGGTACGAATGAAAAGATAAAAGGAGGAAAATCATGCAGAAATCGAAATTATGGACAAAAGATTTTTTAGCGGTCTCACTGACTAGCTTTTTTGTTTTTGTCATTTTTTATATGTTAACTGTCACATTGCCGCTGTTTGCAACGGATGAACTTCATGCAAGTAAGCAAAGCTTAGGGTTAATTGTGACAATTTTTTTAGTCTCCGGCATTGTGTTCAGACCGCTAGCCGGTAAGTGGATGACAACATTAGGACAAAAGAAAGTCCTATTAATAGGTGTCTTCATCTTTTTAATTGGTTCTATTTTATATATGAATATTCACTCATTATCAGCGCTGCTGCTGCTGCGTGTGCTTCATGGTATTGGTTTTGGAATGAGCACAACTGCTACAGGAGCAATTGTTGCAAATGTAATCCCTGAACAGAGAAAAGGAGAAGGGATGGGATACTATGCGACGTTCATGAATTTAGCGATGGTAGTGGGTCCGTTTGTAGGCTTAACGTTAACAAATACTTTGGGTCATGCAGCGGTCTTTACCGTTGCGATTGTATCTTCTGTTTTAGCAGCATTATGCAGTTTAGTACTTCGTGTACCTGAGGTGGAGCCAGCTTCTTCTGCAACAAATAAAATACAGCCAGCTAAAGGTCTTGCGGCGTTTTTTGAATACCGTTCGCTGCCTATTTCTGTTGCTGGCCTTGTGGTAGCTTTTTCATATGCAAGTGTTATTTCGTTTGTGTCTATGTATGCAAAAGAAATGGGCTTTACGCAAGCTTCAAGCTTTTTCTTTGTTGTATACGCGGTGTGCTTATTAGCTTCTAGACCTTTTACTGGAAAATGGTTTGATCAATACGGAGAAAACAGCGTGGTATATCCGTCCATTTTATCTCTAGCTATCGGTATCTTTTTGCTTAGCCAAGCGACAACAAGCTGGGTGTTTTTATTAGCTGGAGCATTGATTGGATTAGGATTTGGAACGATTACATCAAGTTTTCAATCCATTGCTGTAAAAAAAGCTTCTCCTCATCGCCGAGGTGTCGCCACCGCTACGTTTTTTGTGTTTTTTGACTCTGGAATGGGTTTAGGGTCCTTTTTATTAGGCATTTTATCTACAGCAGCCGGGTATAAAGGAATGTATGTCTTCTGTTCCATTGTTGCTCTTTTAGCTATAGCAGTATACCTTGTATTGCACGGCCGAAAAAGCCAGAAACAGCGCATTATTTCTCAAAATGAATCATTAGGAAAATAACATAAATAAAAAAAGGCGTGCTCAAAGGGAGCATGCCTTTTTTATTTATGGAGCTCTAAAGAAAACGAAAACGGCTGCGAGTATATCGATATAGAAGCCCTCCAGATTTCTTTAGAGATTTCTTTTATTCCACTTCTTCTTTTGTAATCCACTCACTGGACCATGTCTGAATTTCCTGAATTACCGGCGCCAGTGCTAATCCTTTGTCGGATAGCGAATACTCGATTCGAACAGGAGTTTCCGGAATAACCGTACGAATGACGATTCCTTCATGCTCTAATTCTTTTAAGCGCTCGGATAAGAGCCTTCCGCTTACTGGAAGTGCTTCTTGCATTTGAGAAAACCGCTGTGAGCCGGAAAGTAGCTGAAAAATGATCAAACTCGTCCAACGTTTCGTTAGTATAGTAACAGCCTTTTCAAAACGCGGGCAGAGTGCTAAACCGTCCATGTTATTACCTCCATTCTCTTCCTATATTATAAAACAAAGTCAGCATTTTATCTAGTGTTGTGTAATTTAATTACTTAAAGAACATAAATTACTTTACGTTTTTATGTTTTAATTATATAATTTATATAATTAAAGAAGTTAATTACTAAAAGTAACAAAGAGAACATAAAAGCTTTACAAGATAAATGTATCGTCATATAATACTTTAAGCAAGTAAAGTTACTTACTTTTAGTAAGCTAATACATCAATTAAAAAAGATAAATGTAGTGAAGTGCTAGAAAAAATATTTGTTCATGTGAGAGATTGAGCACAATGTGAAAAGAGTAGATAAGTGAAAGACACATAAGAGGAGGAAATGACTGTGATTAACGAAAAAGTTGTTTCAATTTTAAAAGATAAAATTAATGTAGTAAAAAATGATGATCATTTTATTTATATAGTAGGACCTATCACGCTTCCGGTGAATCTAGATGGAGAGACACAAGTATTTAGTTGGTATTCATGGTTGCGTTCTGATAATGTAAAAGAAGGATCTTTAAGTACGGAAGAGCTTATTGAAAAAATGCAAGGAGCTAATTTAGCTGACATGCAGCAATCGAGTGTTCTTGTGTACGGAGATTTTCAAGAATCGCATGAGGCACTCATTCGTATGCACAGTATCTGCCATACGGGAGACATATTCGGAAGCAAACGCTGCGACTGTGGTTTTCAATTAAAACAATCGATGAAAATGATTGTCGAAAATGGAAGCGGAGCGCTATTTTATTTAGCAAATCATGAAGGACGCGGCATTGGCCTATTCAGCAAAGCAATGGCATACGTTCTTCAAGAAAACGGATTTGATACGGTAGAGGCGAATGAAGGGTTAGGATTTGAAGATGATACTCGCAGCTATAGTGATGCCATCAGCGTGTTAAAAGTGCTGCGCCAAAAACCGGTTACGCTGATTACCAATAATCCGAAAAAGCTAATCGCACTTGAGAAAAACGGCGCACTTTTATCAGGGCGCGTTCCACTTTGGGGAGATGTATCTCAGTTTAATGAAAAGTATCTAGACACCAAAGTTAAACGTTCAGGACACTTAAAAGAGGAGGTTCTTCTTTGATCAATCACGAATTTTATATGAATATAGCTTTACAAAACGCAAAAGCAACAAAAGGACAAACAGATCCAAATCCGCTTGTAGGATCTGTCATTGTAAACGATAATCGAATCGTTGGAATCGGTACGCATTTAAAAGCGGGAGAGCCTCACGCTGAAATTCATGCGCTGCGAATGGCTGGCGAACAAGCACAAGGAGCGACTGCTTATGTAACGTTAGAGCCTTGTTCACACCATGGACGTACAGGTCCTTGTGCTGAAGCGCTGGTTGAAGCCGGTGTAAAAAAAGTGGTCATAGCAACTTTAGACCCCAACCCTTTAGTAGCAGGTAATGGAGTTGAAATTTTAGAAAAAGCAGGCATTGAGGTCATAACAGGTGTATGTGAAGAAGAGTCACGTCAAATGAACGAAGTCTTCAATAAGTATATTGTAACGAAGAAGCCGTTTGTTTCGTTAAAGTCAGCGATTACGTTAGACGGTAAAATAGCTACTGCTTTTTCTCACAGCAAGTGGATTACGTCTGAGGCAGCTCGTTTGGATGTACATCAGCTTCGTCATGAAACGGCGGGTATCTTAGTAGGGGTGAACACGGTCATTAAGGACAACCCCGAGCTGACAACTCGCATCGAAGGCGGCCGAAGCCCGATTCGTATTGTGATGGATTCGAAGTTGCGTATGCCCCTTGATTCCAAGCTAGCAACGGATTCTTTAGCCCCAACATGGGTATTTACAAGTCAGGGCTATTCAAAAGGAAAAAAAGAACAGCTTGAGAAACAAGGCGTCGAAGTATTTGTCACAAGCGGTGAGGACAAAGTAAATCTTGAAGATATGCTTTCTATACTAGGTGAGAAATTTGTGTCGTCTCTTTTAATTGAAGGAGGCGGCGAAGTGAATGCCGCATTTCTAGAAAATCGTTTAATTGATAAATTGGTGCTGTATATGGCTCCAAAGCTGTCAGGAGGAAAAGAAGCTCCTACTTTTCTAGAAGGAAAAGGCGTAGAAAAGATGTGGGATGCAGTGGACGTGGAGCGTCTTTCTGTTATTTCAATCGGTAAAGACTTTAAATTTGTTGGATATCCTGTTTATAAATGAAAAATGTAAATGAGGCTGGAACAAAAATATGTTAGTTGAAGGAAAATCCGAACGATTTATCGTTCGGATTTTTTAGAGAAGAAAAATAATACACTATTTTACTCTTATAGATTAATTTGCTATTATAGGGAATGGTCAATTTCGAAACATTGCATAAATTTTTAACGTGTTTACAGTTGACTATCTAAATAAAAGCACTATATGTTTATAGAGAGAATATATTATGTGAAAGTAAGGGTGAGAAAAGAGATGAGAGAGTATAGAATTGGGAGTGTTATGAGAGACCTTCGCAAAATGGCAGGGTTGACACAACAAGAATTATCAAGAGACATTTGTACACAAGCGCAAATCAGCAAAATTGAAAATGGTGAAGAATATCCATCAAGCATTACCCTCTATAAAATTTCTAAGCGCCTTGGCGTAGATGTTAACTACTTTTTTGATAGTGTAGAATCACCTCGACTTGATTACGTAGATGCGGTTCAATCGTTAATTCGTCAATATATTCGTCAGAGAGATTATGATGCTATTCATAATATCATTGTAAAAGAAAAAGAAAGTCCCCTGTTTCAAAATCCGCTGAACAAGCAATTTTTAATGTGGCACGAAGGTATTTGCGTGTATTACATTCATCATAATAAAGAAGATGCGCTGTCTAAAATGTACCAAGCGATCGAGCTTACTAAGCAATCGGCAACGTTTTATAAAGAAAGAGAAATTGAAATTTTAAATAGCATTGGGATTATTCTTTATGAAGAGAAAGAGTATGAACAGGCTCTAGATACATATCAAACAGCACTCAAAAGCTTAAATGAGCTGCCCCAAACAAAAGACGAAAATATAAAAATTAGAATTTTAAATGCACTTGCCAAAACGCTTGGAGATATGAGTAACTATGATGAATCATTGATATATAGCAACCGAGGAATCGATTTGTGCATTAGTAATGAATCAATGTATTTATTTGGAGAACTTCATTACCAAGCAGGAGAGAGCTTAATCAAATTAGGTAAAATTGAACAAGGTAAAGAATATATGGAAAAGTCTATGACCATTTTCACCTTGCAGCGAAACGAGCGATTCGTCAAGCTAGTAGAAAAAGAACTTGAAGCTCTATTTGTTTAAAATATTCCTATCATTATAATTTTTGAGAAATTTCTATCAAAATGGAGGAAATCCATGGTTTTAAGGTGATAAATGCTGATAGAAAGGAATTCATCTACTTTTATCCTGTGATACACTAGAGTCAAATCAAAGAAAGAGGAGGAAATAATTATGAAAAAAGTATTAGTCGGTATGGCATTAGCGTTTACATTAGTAGCAGGTGTTGCTTCAGTTGGAACAAGCGTAGCAACAGGAGATTTTTCAACATTAGGTCTTCCAAGCCAACATTAATAAAAAAAGCCGTGCTAAAAAGCACGGCTTTTTTTATTGTGTTTTACTAGACTGATCTTTGTTGCGTTTGTTTCCCATTGAATTATCCCCGCTTGAAATTTCTTCACCCATTTCAACAAGGTGGTGCTGCGTTTTTGGATTACTTTGATTAGCGCTTCCTTTGTTATTCTTTTTTGTCATATCCATTCTCCTTTAAAACGATGGCAATGCATCGAGATTATTTGTTTTGTCATGGTCAGGAATGCTGCGAATATACGTACCGCCGTCTTTCCCTACAAAGGTACTCACATGCTCAACGTCCCCAGCTTCTACTTTCTTTAACGCTTCTTCATAGGTTAAAACGTCTCCTGAAGCCGTTTGGAATTCTAAGAGGTCACCGTCTGCATTTTTACGTACTGCAACGAAACGTTCTTTCATACAAATAAACACCTTCCTTTACATCTATATGGTTGCTGAAATAGTCGTTTTTATTCATTATAAAAAGTGATAAGGTAAAGAAAAGAGTGCAAAGGGGATAAAAAATGACAACATTTAATTGGCATGATCAAGCTCAAGACGAGTGGAACCAAAAAGTATCATTTTGGAATAGTCGAAGTGAAGAAATGTGGAAAAACGGAAGTCGGAAAACAGTGATTCCATTTGTTCAAAAACATCTTAAATCAGGTGGTATAGTGGCAGACGTGGGCTGCGGTGATGGGTTTGGGACATCTCTTCTAGCTGCTTCTGGATACAAAACAATCGGTCTTGATTTATCGGAAGAAATGATTCAAAAAGCATCGCAGCTGCATAAAAGTGAAAATTTGTCGTTCGCTCAAGCTGATATTATGAAGCTCCCGCTGTCTTCTGAATCAGTAGAAGGGGTTATGGTAATCAATGCGTTAGAATGGACTGAGCATCCTCGATTAGCTTTGAAGGAATTGTACCGAGTTGTAAAACCAGGAGGATATGCATGCGTAGGTATTCTTGGGCCAACTGCTCAGCCTCGTACCAACAGTTATCAAAGACTATATGGGGAAGACGTTATTTGCAATACGATGATGCCGTGGGAGTTTGAACAGCTTGCAAAAGAAAATGGATGGGAAGTAATCGATGGCGAAGGTGTATATAAGCGAAATGTTACTGATAAGCTGATTGGACAGCTCCCAAATGAATTAAAGCAAGCCTTAACGTTTCTATGGCTATTTATGCTCAAGAAACAATAAAAACAGCACGCGTCTCCTTATATGTAGCTGTACAAAGGGTACACTACAAACTGGAGGTGAGTGACATGAGTAAAATTAAAAAAGACCGCTCAAAATCAGAGCTAGGTTCACCAAATGTAGAAGGACAAGGGACGACCACTTCTGAACAAGGTGTTCAAAGCAGTTCAGCTAACAAAAAGCAGAAGCGTTCATAACAAAAATAAAACGAACTTGCAGGGAGAACAACGAGCTCACTGCAAGTTCGTTTTATTTACGGTGTCATCTTTATAAGTAAGAAAGTATTGTCTGCAAGATTGCAGATAGCTTATAATAAAATCTGAGCCAATAATTGTAATTTTCTACAAGCTTGGTTTCCATTCGATGTAAAGCGGAGGTGTAATAAATGGTGAATAAAAGATATTTACCGGATACTGCAGCGTCTCATGCAAAGCCTGATATTAGAGAGGCGATACTTTGCATGGGGTGGACGGTTTAGTAATAGACATCGCCTAACCGAGCATATCTCATTTCTAATATATACGGCTTTGCCCCTTATTGTATAAGCAAAATCACATAAGGAGCTGGCAGAAATGACGTATGTAAAAGCAACAAATATTTTACCTGAAGAGCTGATTAGTGAAATTCAAAAATATATTCAAGGAGAAACCATTTATATTCCGAAGCCGCAGAAGGCAAGGAAGAAATGGGGCACTTGCTCTGGTGGAAGAAAGTTGATTGACGAGCGAAACGAACAGATTAAGACGTTGTTCAAAAAAGGAGCTTCAATCGAGGAGCTAGCCCGTGAATACTTCTTATCAACCGAAACCATCAAAAAAATTGTATATAAAAAGCAACGGTAAAAATCAAGCGCGGGCGACTGAATGCCCGCGCTTTTTTAGGTATAGTTTATTTCTGATTTATTTTTTACATTTCGTAAAAGGAATCCATACGGTAAAGTAAAAAGTAGCTGATTACCTGAAGAAGGAGTGAAGAACGTGGAAGCGTTTATAAGAAATGATCAATATAACTTTATCAAAAGCCAAACGCAAATTCTTATCAATGGGTATGGAACAGTGAACAATTCCGATGTGCTGCAGGCTTTAAAAGCTCTTGCAAAAGAAAAAGTATTAAACGCGTTTGGAGTTCTTACTGAGGAACAGGAAGAGTTATTGCTACCGGTTGCTGAAGTTAAAAATAAAGAACAAGCAGAGGTGTTTTTAGAAACGATAAAGCCTTACGTGATTTCATTTAAATCGTTTACAGAAGCTGGCGTGAAAAAATTGTTTCCGAAAGTGAAAAAGTTAAAGATTCCTTCAGTTGATACCATTGATCTAGGGAGCATTTCATATGTTAGCTGGGTCGATAAAGGCTCAAACAAAAAGTTTATCGTAGCGCAGGATCTCTATACTCAGAAGCTAAAAGGTATTCAAGGAACATTTAAGCCTATCAACCAGAAGGGAATATGCACACTTTGCCACAGCTACGAGGAAGTCGGTATGTTCACTGCTGAAATCAAAGGAACTGTTCAAGGAACATTTACCCAACGAGGAAATTATATTTGTCAAGATAGCGAAGCGTGTAATCAAAACTTGCTTACCTTAGATCGGCTTCATGATTTTATGTTGAGGCTCAGTAAATAGCATGCGGCTAATAAGAAAAATACAAAAAAAGAAGGTTCAGTCTCTATACTTTTGGTGAGACTGAGCCTTCTTTATCTATCTGTTTTTCTCGATTGGATTGTCACGATAGCTAATCCAATCGCTCCAGCTGCCGGCATATAATTTTACATTTGGAAAACCGGCTGATTTTAAAGCCAAAACGTTAGGGCAAGCAGATACACCCGATCCGCAGTATACAATGATTTCAGCGTGAGAATCAATAGCTGAAAACATCTCCTTCCACTCTTTATCTGTTTTCCATAAACCTTCTGAAGTTAACACATCTTGCCAAAAAGAATGAATGGCGCCTGGAATATGTCCTGCTACAAAATCAATGGGTTCTTCTAAGCCGAGATATCTCTTTTTTTCACGAGAGTCGACAAGAACAACATTAGGATTATGAAGATTCTCTTTTACGTATTCAACTCCTGCAACTCCCCAATCTTGTTGAACGAAAGGTACAAAAGTTTGAGGAGAAGATGCTGGAACGCTCTTAGTTGTTTCATATCCCGATTGTTTCCAGTTATTAAAACCTCCATTTAAAATTTGTACGTATTCAATTCCTATATATCGCAGTAGCCACCATGCTCTTGAAGCCATCATTCCGTTTTGTTCATCATAAACGACGACTCTGGAATCAGCATTAATTCCTAAGTTGCCGAGCTTCTGAGCGAGCTTTTGAACATCGGGCAGCGGGTGTCTGCCTCCGTGAGAAGTAGCCACAGAGGACAAATCTTTTTCTAAATCCAAATAATGAGCATCCGGGAGGTGCTCATTTTGATAAGCATCTGCTCCTGCCTCAGGCTTTCCAAGGGTAAATCGGCAGTCAAGCAACACAATGGAGTGTTGGGGTTGCTGTAATGCAGTATGTAAGTCAGCCGGTGAAATAATAGTGTTCATAACATTCACATCCTTTTACCAAAATTCTAGTTGAAATAAATAAAAATGAAAAGCTTTAAATATAAATTACGGCAAAGGTATGCTGCTTTCCTTCAATTATTCCCCAGAGAATAATTGACCATTTTAGCGCTTATCTGATGCAGAGTGAAATGTTCCTGTGCTACAGTTATAGTAAGAGTTACATAGTATAAGTTAAATACTCAGCGTAATGTCATACTTACTATTGATGAGAAGGAGAGAGAAAGATGCAAACAAATGAAAAGAAAGAATTTAAACTGATTGCACTAGATATGGATGGAACCCTGCTGAACAATCAGCAAGAAGTTTCTGAAGAAAATCGTGCGGCCATTGCTAAAGCTCAAGAACAAGGTGTTCATGTGGTATTAAGCACGGGGCGATCTCTTTTAACATGCCGTGAATACGCGCAGTCTCTTCAGCTGTCTTCTTACCTTATTACAGTAAACGGAAGTGAAATTTGGGATGAATCTGGACAGCTTGTAGAACGAAAGTTAATTGATGCTTCACACATTGAGAAAATGTGGAATTTAACGCAAGAGCATAAGCTTAACTTCTGGGCTGTGACGACGGATAAAGTATGGAGAGATGAATTTCCAGAAGATATTGCTTCACAGGAATGGCTGAAGTTTGGCTACGATATTCCAGATGATGCTTTACGAGAAGAAGTGCTGAAACAAATAGCAGGCATTTCAGATTTTGAAATCAGCAACTCTAGTTTAACGAATCTAGAAATTAATGCACTTGGTATTAACAAAGCAAAAGGGATCATGACTGTATGTGAACGTTTGGGCATTTCAATGGATGAAGTCATTGCAATGGGAGACAGCTTAAATGATATGGCTATGATTGAAGCGGCAGGTTGTGGAATCGCCATGGGAAATGCTCAGGAAGCTGTAAAAGAAGCAGCGGACTGGGTGACAGATACAAATGTCAATAACGGAGTAGCGAAGGCTATCAGCCACTGGGTACTGAAATAACAGCAGCTCTACACAGCAGGCGGCACTGTTGCACCACTTAACTACTTTCCGCATAAACTGATACTGGATGCCTCCCTTAGAGTTCGTCTTATACGTATATATAAGGAGAAGCCATCTAGTTAAGGAGTGGGGAGTATGAGCGATTTATCATTAGACAAGCTGTTAAAAAAAGCAGAAAATAAGCTGCAGAATGTACATGAAATAGTGCAAGAAAAAGCGTACGAACTCATTAGGCAAGCATATAAAGAAAGTATATTTATTGTGATCACTGAAGGATTTAGATCGATAGAGCAGCAGGATAAACTATATTCACAAGGCCGAACAACACCAGGAAGTATCGTGACTAATGCCAAAGGCGGCTATTCTTATCATAATTATGGACTAGCTATTGATATTGCGCTGCTTGATAACAACGGAGAAGTTGACTGGACCATTGATCGAAGATGGAACAAAGCGGGAGAGGTAGGAAAAAGGATCGGGTTGGAATGGGGAGGAGATTGGAAAAGCTTAAAAGATTATCCTCATTTTCAATATACATTCGGTTTATCTTTGTCGCAGCTTCGAAGTGGAAAAAAACCTGAGAAACAGACGGAAAAGGTTTCAAGAGTGCTAATTGAATACGGAGATCGAGGAAATCAAGTACAGTTAATTCAACGTATGCTTATTCACTTAGGCTATTCTCTTTTTGGAGGAGCAGACGGTATATTCGGGTCTTCCACTCTCAAAGCGGTAAAAGCTTTTCAACAAGCACTTTATCTGCAGGTAGATGGAATAGTTGGACCGAAGACACTCGAAAAACTCTATAGCAATTTTAATAAAACTATGTTCTAAATAACCATAAAAATATGAGAACGAGAAAAGGAAGAAAAGAGATGGATGGAAATCGTCTCTTTTCTTCCTTTTCTGTAGTTATGGTAGAAAAACTGAAATTTATAAAGAAATAAAAAGGATTTTCTAAGCGTAAGAAACGTTCACGTGATCTAACTGGATAACATTGCTCAACAACACGATATCTTTATATATTTCACTTTTTACAGAGGCGTTTGAACAGTTTTGATAGTCTTTCAACAAGCGGCCAAGTTCTTTAATAAATAACAACGTCTCTTGTTCATTAATCATAGTCAAAACTCCTTGTTTAGAAATGAATCCAGGTCATTATATAGGAATTCTATCATATCTATACGCACCTGTTGACAAAAAAAGTTCGTCAATTTTTTTGTGAGAAGAAGAAATTTAGGGATATGTGGAATGCGTTCGACTCTCTCATTTTATACATATGCAGCTTGTCTAAAAATATGAGAGTAGTTATAGTAATATTTACTCCTAATTATGCAACTTAAAACCTATTTTAGAGGTTATCCTTAAATTCCCTTTATTGTAGAGCGATGGAACAAAAAAAGAATGCCTCATTTTGTATCTTTAGTATGATAACGTTTTGAAGAAATAGGGCATATCTTTGAGTTTTAAGATGGATTTGAATTAGATCTTTTGACACGCACTTTTTGTAGGAGAGGCATATTTACTTTCTATTAAGGTAAATCGTAAAGCTCCAACGAGTTTCTATATCAGAAACTCGTTGGAGCTTAATTTTTTGGATAAGGGATGTGCAATAGTTCTGGGACGGTCACAAAATGATATCCTTCTTGTTTAAGTCTAGGAATGATGGTATCCAGCGACTTTGGGGTGTTGGAAAGGTCCATGGTCCAATGGCCACCGTCGTGCATCAAAACAATTGTTCCAGCGTGCATGTTCTTAAATACATTCTTGGTGATTTCTGCTTCTGGGATTTGCTTCCAGTCTAATGAATCAGAAGACCAGTTAATCGCATAGACATTTTCATTTGGCAGCTCGCTGATCATTTCTTGCGTTAAATTTCCATAGGGAGGACGAAACAGCTGTGTTTCAAACCCGGTAATATTTTTAATAATAGCCTGAGTTTTGGCAATTTCCCAGTGAAACTTTTCAGTCGATTCTTTTAGTAAGTTGGGGTGCCAATAGGTATGAATCCCAACAGCATGACCTTCAGCTACCATTCTCTTCACCAGCTCAGGATGTTCATGAGCTTTTGCCCCGATAAGAAAAAAGGTTGCTTTAATACCATACTTTTTCAATTGATCCAATACATGTGGAGTAAAGCGCGGATCCGGTCCATCATCAAATGTTAGGGCGGTTTGCTTTAGGTGGTTATTACCTTGATAAAGCAAACGGTCACGCACAGCTACACTTTTTACTTGTTCCGCTTTACATAGTGCAGGAAGGGCTCCATTAAATAAGAAGCACAGTGTGAACAGCAGTATACTAATTCTCCGTATCATGTACATGCACGCTCCTCTCTAGGGCAAAGTATAACGTTATGATACCCGATTAAAAACTTTGTATGAAGCTGAATTTCCCTTTTGTGTCAAAACGTATGATATGCATGAAACAGCGCACTATAATAAACAGTTACTATTAGGTGAAGAAAGGAAAAAGCAAATGAAAAAAATAATGATTGCCGTAGCATTGATTTTTTCGCTAAGTTTATCTCCCTTAGCTGAATATATTTCCTATCAAGACGACTATAACGTAAGTGCAAGGTCGTATCGTTCGGGGAAGCGGTCGTTTAATAGACAGCCAAGCGTTAGACAAAATGAGCCGAGATCTAATTTTTCAAATCGCAGAAATGGAACTGTAAATCGAGGCGTTACCCGTTCAAAACGAGGAGGATTCGCTCGTGGACTGCTGTACGGCGGTCTGGCAGGGATGTTATTTGGCGGTTTGCTTGGTCATATGGGTGCACTGGGCGGGATTTTTGGGTTATTAATTAACATTTTGGCTATTGTACTTGTAATTAATTTAATTCTGCGTTTATTCCGCCCTTCTCGTCGCGACAATAATTGGAGATAGACCGTAATTGCTGTCATAAACTAGTAAGAAAGCTCCATATAAATAAGAAAACGCTTTCTATAGTTAATCGAAAGGATGAAACGTATGTCAGCAAAAAGACAGCGCAGCAAATACCTGGCGTTTTGCACAGAATGCGGTCTCCCAAATAGGTTAACATTGTTTCTTTTAAGGCAATACGTTGCGACAGACGAATATAGCGGATTTTATTGTGGGAATTGCGGAATACGAAACGAATTTCCAGATTCGGTCATTGAATATATTAAAGAGCTGTAAAACACAATCTCTTAGAAGATTGTGTTTTATTTATTTGATAAAACTATGTTCTAAATAATAATCGAAAAGAAAGCTAGCTGCTTACAAAAGAGAAATATAATCAATGCAAAAACGACAAATCCATATAAGGACTTGTCATTTTTTATGTTTGATATACGGCCACTCGGTTCTTTCATTCCCACAGATATGGAGTCTCTTGGTAAACATAATAGTTTAGCCAATTCATAAACAGCAGGTTGGCATGAGAACGCCATGTTTTTAAAGGGTTTTTGTCAGGATCATTGTTTGGGAAATAGTGTTCCGGAAGCTTTGGTTCTAGTCCTCTTTCTGTATCTCGAAGAAATTCTTCTTGCAGTGTTTGAACGTCGTACTCTGGGTGGCCTGTCACGAAAACAAACTTTTCGTCTTTAGACATCGCCATATAAACACCAGCTTCTTCAGAGTAGGAAAGAAGCTCAAGGTCAGGATGATTTTTCACTTCATTCATGTCTACATCAGTGTGACGGGAATGAGGAGAATAAAAGACATCATCAAATCCTCGCAGGAGCTTAATCGGTTCTTCACTCGATACAACATGTGTAAATACACCCGTGCATTTATCAGAAAGAGGTCGCTTGTCAATGCCAAAGTGATGATAAAGTCCGGCTTGGGCTCCCCAACAGATATGAAGGGTAGAAGTCACATTTGTTTTACACCAATCCATAATTTCTTGAAGTTCTTTCCAGTAGTTTACTTCTTCAAATGGTATATGTTCTACAGGTGCTCCTGTAATAATCATTCCGTCATATTTTCGTTCTTTAATTTGTTCAAACGTTTTATAAAACTGATCTAGGTGATTTTTACTCGTTGTTTTTGCTTTATGGCTTGCCGTGTAAAGAAGTGTAATATGCACTTGCAGCGGTGAGTTCCCGAGTAAACGTAATAATTGCGTTTCAGCTTTTTCTTTTTCCGGCATTAAGTTTAGGATAACAATATTAAGCGGGCGAATTTCTTGGTTAACCGCGCGCACGTCGTCCATGATGAAAATTCTCTCTTTTTCTAAAATTTCTTTTGCCGGAAGATCACGTGGAATATTAATAGGCAATAAAATTCCTCCTATTCGATTTCGAAGTAATGACGCGTATAAATGTTCTTTCTCACGTGAAGATGAGGTTCAACATTTATGTACAATATACTATTATAGGAATATACAGAATATTAAGCAATTGAATTTTGAAAAAAAAGAGCATTAATATGCGTAATGGTTAAAATGAAATGGTACAATAAGGTTAAATTGGAGCGTTGCTATGCTTTTTTAGCATGACTGAAACTCAGTAAAATTTATAGAGTAGTCGTTCCTGTATTTATTAAACTTCATATCTCCCCCAGAAAACGGATTTTATCCTTTTTTGATGAAGTGTTTAAAAAGAATTCTCAGCAGAAAAGGGGTTTTTATATGACAACTAAGAAGCAAATAAAAAGTGATTTGCAAATTGCACAAGAGGCAACGATTAAACCGATTAAAGAGATTGCCGAGCAGCTCGATATTTCAGAGGCCGAGCTAGAGCCGTACGGACATTATAAAGCCAAGCTTTCTTTGTCCGTTATGGAACGTTTACACACAAAACAAGATGGAAAAGTGATTTTAGTTACAGCTATTAATCCAACTCCAGCAGGAGAAGGGAAGTCGACAGTGACGGTTGGCTTAGCTCAGGCATTACATAGATTAGGTAAAAAAGCGATTGTCGCCATGCGTGAACCTTCTCTTGGTCCGGTAATGGGAATTAAAGGAGGTGCCGCTGGAGGTGGCTATGCTCAAGTGCTACCAATGGAGGATATTAATTTACACTTTACTGGAGACCTGCATGCCATCACAACAACTAACAACGCGCTGGCAGCCATTTTAGATAACCATATACATCAAGGTAATGAACTGCGTATTGATACACGTAAAATTACGTGGAAACGAGTGGTGGATTTAAACGACCGTGCGCTGCGTCAGGTTGTCGTTGGATTAGGTGGTCCGATGCAAGGTGTTCCTCGAGAAGATGGATTTGATATTACCGTTGCATCAGAAATTATGGCTATTTTCTGCTTAGCGTCAGATTTACAAGACTTAAAGCGTCGCTTAGCGTCTATTGTGGTAGCTTATAACATAGACAATGAGCCTGTAACGGTTGCAGACTTAGGTGCACAAGGAGCGCTTACCCTTCTTTTAAAAGATGCGATTAAACCAAACCTTGTACAGACGTTGGAACATACTCCAGCCCTCA
Source organism: Priestia sp. SB1 (assembly GCF_038898415.1). Taxonomy (NCBI): domain Bacteria; kingdom Bacillati; phylum Bacillota; class Bacilli; order Caryophanales; family Bacillaceae; genus Priestia; species Priestia sp. SB1. The sequence goes on from NZ_JBBJSS010000009.1 coordinate 170,804, forward strand.
TTCACGGAGGTCCTTTTGCTAACATTGCCCACGGCTGCAATAGCGTCATTGCAACAAAAATGGCTGCAAAACTAGGCGACTATGTAGTAACAGAAGCGGGATTTGGGGCAGATTTAGGCGCAGAAAAATTCCTGAACATTAAAGCTCGTATGGCAGATATTAAACCAGAAACGGTAGTAATCGTTGCCACAATTCGCGCTCTGAAAATGCATGGGGGTGTTCCTAAAGAGCGTTTAAATGAAGAAAACATTGAGGCTTTAGAAGCGGGAATTGAAAATCTTGAAAAACATATTGAAACGATTCAGGCATTCGGCGTTCCTTATGTGGTAGCCGTGAACCGTTTTGTAACAGATTCAAAAGGTGAAGTAGAAGCGCTTATGAATTGGTGCGCTTCAAAGAATGTTCCAGTTGCTTTAACAGAAGTATGGGAAAAAGGTGGAGAAGGCGGCGTCATGCTTGCTGAAAAAATTCTTGAAGTCATGAACGAGACAGAAAGTCAGTTTTCTCCTCTTTATGATGTGTCAGCTTCGATTCCAGAAAAAGTAGAAGCTATTGCTAAAACCGTATACGGAGCACAAGGCGTAGATTTTGCTCCAAAAGCGTTAAAGCAAATACAGCAATTTGAAGCAAACGGATGGGATCACCTGCCGATCTGTATGGCCAAAACGCAGTATTCATTAAGTGACGATCAGACGAAGCTTGGACGACCAACAGATTTTAAGATTACGGTAAGGGAATTCCGTCCTTCACTCGGAGCTGGGTTTCTCGTTGCGCTAACAGGTTCAATTATGACAATGCCTGGACTTCCAAAAAAACCTGCTGCGCTCAATATGGATATTGACGAGAATGGACACGCACTAGGTATTTTTTAAGAGAAAAGCGATGCCTTGGCATCGCTTTTCTTATGAGATAAAACAAAATAACAGGTATGTTATGAATTAATTTGGCAAGAAAGAAGAAGAGTTGACTGTTCGTATTTTATAAAAAAAGGAAGTAGTTGAAATGTTTGATCCAATTGTATTTGATAATTTAAAAGTGGTTGTAGAAGGAGAGATCTATGATCTTGACTTATCTGGGCAAGTATCTGTTACAAATCGCGAAGATTTTGTAGACTTAGCTCAGTTTACTCGAACGTACCGCATTTCTTTTCAACAGCATTTTTGCTGTACCGCGTCGCTAACTTTATCAACCGACTTAGATAATATTCATGCGGAATTAACGCCTTCCCGTGTAGAAAAACCAGGTTGTACAGTTTATATTCATTTTCAGCTGAAAAAACAAAAAACGTTTGAAGAAGCTGAGTTTCAAAACATACAGGAAATGTGTGAAAGGATCTGGGGAACAACAAGAGTGGTTAAGCAGCGTATTACTCATGAAGTTGGAGGAAACGAATATGAAAACAATATTGCGGTAACCTTTAACCGATTCATTTACGAAGATCAAGTAGGAGATTTAATCGAAATGATTGATTATATGCTGCAAACGACTGATCAGCTAAAGGTTCTTTACGACAAATCATAAGAGCGTTTCAGTTGTACTTCAGAAATAAAGTGAATTACAATAGGGAAAAGGAGGCGTTTTAATGAGCGTGTATGAATACTCTGCAAAAACAATTAAAGACGAAGACGTATCACTATCTAACTATCAAGGTGACGTACTCTTGATTGTGAATACAGCTAGCAAATGCGGCTTCACCCCTCAATATAAAGATTTACAGGCGCTGTATGAAGAAGAAAAAGAAAACGGTCTAACGGTTCTAGGTTTTCCTTGCAATCAATTTGGTGGTCAAGAGCCAGGAAGTTCAAATGATATTGAACAATTTTGCGAGTTAAACTACGGCGTTTCGTTTCCAATGTTTGCAAAAGTAGATGTAAAAGGTGAGCATGCACATCCGTTATTTGCATACTTAACAGAACAAGCACCTGGCCTGCTAGGTTCTAAAGCGATAAAGTGGAATTTCACAAAGTTTTTAGTGAATCGTCAAGGTGAAGTCGTGAAGCGATACGCACCTCAAACTGCACCAAAAGATATTCAAAAAGATATAAAAGAATTGCTGTAAAAGCAGGTGGATCTCCATCTGTTTTTTATTTTTCAGCCAGGGTTTTCAAAGGGTGCTCAGCTGTCAGTGAGACGAGCGCCTTACTTTGTGCTAAAATAATGGTGGATATAATTGAGGTGAGCAAATGAACAAAATAGAAAAGACGGAAAAGTGGGTTCAAGCAAAGCTTGCGCATGACACGACGGGACATGACTGGCAGCATATCGATCGCGTGCGTCGAAATGCAGTGCTTTTATATAAAAAAGAAGGCGGCAACCGGGAAGTTATTGAACTAGCCGCGCTTTTACACGATGTGGTAGATGATAAGCTAGTGGAAGATGTTGAAAAAGCGTATGAAGAAGTGCGGGAGTGGCTGAAGAGTCAGCGCGTAGAAGAAGAGAACTGCAAGCATATCGTTCATATTTTACAAACGATGTCATTTAAAGGCGGAAACCGTCCGGCTATGGCCACGCTTGAAGGTCAAGTTGTTCAAGATGCAGATCGCTTAGATGCAATTGGTGCGATTGGTATCGCACGTACGTTTATGTATGCAGGTTCTAAAGGCACGGCTCTGTATGACGAAAACATTGCTGTACGAAGTGAGATGACAGAGGAAGAATACAGACACGGAAAATCAACGGCTATTGCTCATTTTTATGAAAAGTTGTTAAAGCTGACTGCGTTAATGAATACTCAAACAGCACGGTCTCTAGCGCAAGAGCGACATACATATATGAAAGAATTTTTAGTTCAATTTAAGAAAGAGTGGAATTATCATTATGAAAATGCTGACTGTTGAAAACTTAACAAAAACATATGGAGAAAAAGAGCTGTTTCATCAGCTAACGTTTACAATTACGGAAAATGAGCGAATCGGCTTAATTGGTGTAAACGGAACAGGAAAATCGACGCTTCTTAAAATTATCGCAGGTCTAGAGCTGGGAGATGAAGGGGATATTGTTCATGCTAAAGACTACAGCGTGACATATTTACCTCAGCATCCCGATTTTGATGAAGACTTAACGGTTTTAGAGCAAGTTTTCAGCGGAGATACGCCCCTTCTTAATTTATTAAAAAACTATGAGCTAGCTCTATATGCGTTAGAGCAAGATTCTGCAAACGAGAAGAACCAGCAGACACTGTATGATTTACAGCAGAAAATGGATGCGATGAACGCGTGGGAAGCCAATTCTAACGCACAGTCGATCTTAACGAAGCTGGGAATTTCAAATATGAGTGCAAAAATCGGCGAACTTTCAGGTGGACAGAAAAAGCGCGTGTCAATTGCCCAAAGCCTAATTCAAACACCTGATTTATTAATTTTAGATGAGCCCACTAACCACTTGGATTATGAGACGGTTAAATGGCTCGAAGAATATTTATCCAAATATCAAGGAGCCGTATTGCTTGTTACTCATGATCGCTATTTCTTGGATGCTGTTACAAACCGAATTTTTGAATTAGACGGTGGAAATTTATATAGCTATAAAGGAAACTATGCTGCTTTCCTAGAAGGAAAAGCGATTCGAGAAGAGCAGGAAAAAGCAACTCAAGCAAAATTAAGCAACTTATATCGCAATGAATTGGCTTGGATTCGCCGAGGAGCAAAAGCGCGTACGACTAAACAAAAAGCGCGTATTCAGCGATTTGATGAATTAGAAGGAAAACTCGATTCTTCTGAAAAAGAATCATTGGATTTAAGTTTAGCAGGCAGCCGCCTTGGGAAAAAAGTGTTTGAATTAAAAGATGTGTCTAAGACGTATGAAAATAAAATCATTCTTTCAGACTTTACGCACATCGTGAAAAAACAAGACCGAATTGGAATTGTCGGTAAGAACGGAAGCGGAAAGTCTACCCTATTGAATATGATTGCAGGACGCATTGAGCCGGACAGCGGTGAAATTGACAGAGGACAAACGGTTAAAATTGCTTACTATACTCAAGAAAGCGATGATATGGACTTGAATCAACGCATGCTTGATTATATTAAAGAATCGGCAGAAGTTGTTCATACGACGGATGGGAAAATGATCTCTGCATCGCAAATGCTTGAGAGATTTCTATTTCCTTCACATACGCACGGAACACCGATTCAAAAGTTGTCCGGAGGAGAGCGCCGTCGTTTATATTTATTGAAATTGTTGATGACATCCCCAAATGTTTTACTGCTAGATGAGCCGACTAATGATTTGGATACTCAAACGCTAACGGTGCTTGAAGACTACCTCGAAGAATTTCCAGGTGTTGTTATCACGGTATCACATGATCGCTATTTCTTAGATAAAGTAGCAGATTACTTACTTGTCTTTGAAGGAGAAGGAAACATTTCGACTTATTTTGGCGCTTATACAGATCAATTAGAAGAAGCGGTGAAAAAGAAGCAGGCAATGGCTCAGCAGGCTAAAGTGAAAGAAGAAAAGCCAAAACAGCCGGAGAAAACGAAAAAGCGTCGCTTAACGTATAAAGAACAAAAAGAATGGGAAGAAATCGAAGATCATATTGCAGCAAAAGAAGAAGAAATTGAACGCTTAACAAGTGAAATTGAACAGGTGGGCAGCGATTATACAAAAGCGCATAACCTATCGTTAGAACAAGAAAAAGCAAATGAAGAATTAAATGCATTGCTTGATCGCTGGGCAGAGCTTTCAGAGCTGATTGAAGAAATTGAAAACGCGTAAACAAGTCGTTAGACTGAGTATAAGCCACATGCTACAATTTTAACGAGAGGAGTACGATACGATATGAACATTAAATCAATTGAGCCAACGCCAAGTCCGAATACAATGAAAATTAATTTAGACGAAGTGCTATCAGGCGGAAAAAGCAATAACTATACGGAAAAAAATGCTGAAGCAGCGCCTGAAGTTGTTCAAGACATCTTGAAAGTAGAAGGGGTAAAAGGAGTCTATCACGTAGCGGACTTCTTAGCAGTAGAGCGAAATGCTAAATATGACTGGAAGCAAATTTTGCCGCAAGTTCGTGCAGCGTTTGGTGAAGATTTGCAAAGCAGCAGCGAACAGCACAAAATGAATGAGCATTTTGGTGAGGTCAATGTGTCCGTTCAAATGTTCAAAAACGTACCAATGCAAGTTAAGCTAACGGATGGAAATGAAGAAAAGCGATTTGGTCTGCCTGAACGATTCGCAAAAGCGGTAGCAGAGCTTCAAAGCTTTTCAGATAATGTAGTGCTAGAACGGAAATGGAAAGAACAAGGCGTTCGTTACGGAGAGTTAGCGGCTATCGGAGACGAAGTAGTGGAAGAATTAGCAGCAGCATATCCGCAAGAAAGATTAACTCGCCTTGTAGCCAATGCACAAGAAGAAAAAGAAGGCGGAAAAACGGTACAGCCGCGTAAAACCTATAAAGTTACAGAAGAGATGCTAGAAGACAACGATTGGTCAGTGCGCTATGCCCATTTAGAACAAATGGATCCAACAGAAGCTGATTTAGACGTTTTAAATAAAGCGCTTGATGATGAAAAAGCATCTATTCGCCGCTTAGCTACGGTCTACTTAGGAATGATTGAATCAAAAGCGGTACTGCCTTATTTATACAAAGCATTAAAAGATAAATCAGTCACTGTGCGCCGTACTGCTGGAGACTGCATGTCGGATTTAGGTTTTGAAGAAGGTATTCCGGCAATGTGTGAAGCCCTTGGTGATAAAAACAAGCTTGTGCGCTGGCGTGCAGCGATGTATTTATACGAGGTAGGGGATGAGACGGCTCTTCCTGCATTAAAAGCAGCAGAGAATGACAAAGAATTTGAGGTGGATTTACAAATCAAGCTAGCGATTGAACGTATCGAAGGCGGAGAAGAAGCAAAAGGTTCTGTTTGGAAACAAATGACGGAAAGCAGAAAAGCATAAAAAAAGATCATTCACTTGAATGATCTTTTTTTATGACTGTTTTGCAGCGGGAGTTGGAAACTGCATAGGCTGCATCGTGTTATCAATTTTAATAGGCTGATAACCGGACTGTTTTAAGTAAGTCAAAATAGTCGGCAGAGACTGTGCCGTAAAGGATTTGTCATGAAATAAAATGACGGGTGTTCTTCCGTTGGAGTTAACCCCTTGAATATGAGGTTCAAGGCCCTGAATAATTCTAGGTGCAGAACGAAGTGCCCAGTCTTCACTGTCTACATTCCAGTCCCATAATTTAAAGTGGCTTAGCAACTCTGTACGGTGCGGCTCTTTTAAATAAGGAACGCTGCCGTAAGGAACGCGGATTAACTTACTGTCAACACCGGTTACTTTCTTAACTGTCGCTTGACACTCCTGCATTTCTTTTAACGCGGCGCCGTCTTCACTATACATGACATGAATATCATGAGAGACGCCGTGACAGCCGATGGCATGTCCTTCCTGTGCTACTTTTTTAGCAATTTCAGGGTGAGCGTCAATTTGATACTTTAACATAAAGAAAGTTGCTTTTACGTTATATTGACGCAAAGCATCTAAAATGTGAAGGGTATCAGGCGTTGGGCCATCGTCAAACGTAAGGTAAACAGGCTGTGTAAGAGCTTGATTTTGATCGTTCACGGTATTTCCTACATACATATTATGGTGAAGTGTATTAAGCAGCTTCTCAGGTTGTGCTGAAGATGCAGCTTCTTTCAGCGGCAATGCAGTAGATGCTAAGACTTGCTGAGATGCAGCGGATTCACTTCCTTTGGCTTCTGTAATAAAAAATAAAGAAGCGACGATCACTAACACTAAAGACAAAAATGCATAAAATCGTTTGTTTGGCTTAAATCGTTTGTTCGGTTTAAATCGCTGGTTCAATTTGAAAATCCTTTCTACTAAACTACTATTTACTACTATAGTACAAAAAATGGAATATTAATAGTAAAAATCGACATTTTTATGGAAAAAAATTAGATGATATGACCCGGTTTTAATCTTTTTTTGTCAAATGAAAAAGGAGAACGAGACAGCGATAAGGATTTGAAGAGTGAGTAGCTAGATTTTTCCTGGTTTTTATAGTATGCTTTTAGCGTGAATGATTGTTAGGAGGAATGTTAATATGTCAATGGCATATGAAGAATATATGCGTCAGTTAGTTAAACCAATGCGTCAAGAATTAACTCAAGCTGGTTATGAAGAATTAACAACAGAGGAAGCCGTAGTTGATTTTATGGAAAACGTAGAAGGAACAACTTTTGTTGTCGTTAATTCAGTTTGTGGATGCGCTGCTGGTTTAGCACGTCCTGCAGCAACGCAAGCGTACTTACAGTCTGAGCAAAAACCAGATCAAGTGGTAACTGTTTTTGCCGGTCAAGATAAGGAAGCAACAGCTAAAATGCGTGAATATTTTGGGGACATTGAGCCTTCATCACCGTCTATGGCACTTTTAAAAGGAAAAGAAGTTGTTCATTTTATTCCTCGACATGAAATTGAAGGTCAGCCGTTAGAAGTTATTTTTGAAAACATTTTAAATGGCTTTAAGCAGCACTGTTCATAAAATGTCCTGCTTTTGTCACATCTAGTATATAGATTTTTAAAGAAAAATCGCATATACTTTATAAGAAAAAGGATGTCTATCGGCATCCTTTTTCTTTATGTAAATAGCCAAACAGTGTAGGGGGAGTTATGAAAGTGATTGTTACGACTGCTGGTCGAACAAATGAACAGATGATTGTAAAAGCCAAACAAGTAGCCGCTGATTTAAGTATACCTTTTGTAACAAGAGAGAAGAAATCTGTTGCAGATCTTCAAAATCTTGAAGCGGCAGACGTGCTGGTTGTCGGTAAAAATAGAGTAGAGTTGCACGTCCAAAATGAAGAGGAACCTATTTTTTTTCATCCAAACTCCGCTATGTTTAGAGTGAAGAGATGGCTGCGGGGAGAACGTGATCCGTTTATTGAAGCTGCTGGTTTAGAAAAAGGAATGAGCATGCTTGACTGTACACTTGGTCTTGCATCGGATAGTATGATGGCGAGCGTAGCGGTAGGGAAAAGTGGGAAAGTTGTCGGACTAGAAGGCAACCGCTATGTAGCTTATTTAGTCAAACAAGGACTTTTAAATTGGGAAAGTGACGTACGAGAGTTGAATGATGCAATGAAGCGTATAAACGTGGTTCATCAAAATTTTGAATCGTTTTTGGCGTGTTGTGAAGATAATTCTTTTGATGTTGTCTACTTTGATCCGATGTTTCAAGAACAAATTGAGGAATCGAATGGAATTAATGGTATTAAAGCAATAGCACTGTATACCACGCTGACGCCAATGGCTATACAAGAAGCAAAAAGAGTAGCCAAACAAAAGGTCGTGCTAAAAGATCATTGGAAAAGCAGTCGTTTTAAAGAGCATGGATTTACTGTGCAAAAACGAAAAACATCAAAATTTCATTACGGGACAATTTATATACAAAAATAACCAAAAAAGTAAAATTAATTACGCTCATTGAAAAGACTTCCAAAACCTTTTAGGAATTAAAAAGTTTTGGAAGTTTTTTTTATGAATTTCATCTAAAGTTCATAAAAGTATGATATATTTTTGAACATAAAAATACTTTTGTGTTTAAGCATCCAGCAAAAAAGGAATATCTTGTATAGGTTTCCGCTCGGTGTGACAACCTCAAACAGAAGAAGGAAGGTGGTAACTGAAAAGTCGTCAAATGCCCGTAGACAGCATAAATGAATAAGCAAATATAGGTAAAAAATTAATAAGTATGTTACAATACCTAGTGAGTTATGATAATGAATTTTACAATATGAAAAGACCATATGGGAAAAGATGAGAAAGGAAAGATACGAATGCCTAGATGGATAAAAAGAATGCTAATTGTATTTATTACAGTATTTACATTTGGGCTTGTCACTCCACCAGAATATTTATACGTTGATGATGCAAAAGCGGACAAGCAACATAAAGCAGGGTATGTAAGAGAAACAACTCCTGTCACAGCTGTTATAGAAGATATTCATTTGCCATATGAAGAACCAAAATATGAAGACGTTTCATCATTTGTTACGTATGCAATGGAATCAGCTGAAAAACAGTCAGTGGAAAAATTCGGAACAAAAATTGGTCCTGTCATTGAAGATGAATTTCGTCAAGCAGTGTTACCTAAAATTGAAGAAGTGCTGACCGACATTGGCACTGAACGTGAACAGTCAATTCAGAATCTCGAGATAAGCGAGCACCCTGCTGCTGGCTACGGTGAAAAGATTTTCCATGTATATGACCGGGAAACCGGTCAGGACTTAATACGGTTTCATGTACGGCGTGAAAATCCTCCAAAAGATGGATACTGGTTTAATTTTCACTATCATGCGGCCGCAGATAATTTTCAAAAGCATTATGATTTAGGGAAAATTTATTGGAACCGAAACATGCCGCCTAAGTGGTTCAGCTGATAATAGACACAACATTCTACAATTTCGAAATGTTAGCTTTTTTAAGCTAGCATTTTTTTACGTCTAAAACCGTTATGGTCTAAATAAGCTGAAACATTAGCACAACGATAAAAAAATCGTTTATAATGAAGTCAGACTTCTTACTATAGAGTTGTAGGAAGGAACGAATAGACGCTGGAGGTAACACAATGAAACAATTTACGGAAGAAAAACAATTTCGCGAACAAATTAAGAATGAAACACTAAGCGTTGGGATTTTTACGACAACGTGGTGTCCTGATTGCAAACGTTTGGATATGTTTATTGATGAAATCGTTGACGAAAATACAGATAAAGCATGGTTTAAAATTGACAAGGATGAGTTTGAAGAACTTTCTGCTGAAAACAATGTAATGGGTATTCCCTCTCTTCTTGTATATAAAAACGGTGAAAAAATTGCGCACCTGCACAGTGCAAATGCTAAAACGCCTGAAGCGGTCCGTGAATTTTTAGCAACTCTTTAATTCCCTAAGCTGCGAGAGCATTCTCGCAGCTTTTTTTGTGAGAATGGCTATTTCCATTTTTCGATGAGTGGGGTATACTAGGACAAGTGAATAATCGTAAAGCAATAAGGTCTCAATTTAAAGATTGAGTGAAAAGGGAAGTCTGGTGAAAAACCAGCGCGGTCCCGCCACTGTAAGCGCTTTGTGCGTAAGTCAGGAGACCTGCCTTATTGTTAGCTGTGAAACCTTCGAGGAAGGGTGAAGCAGGGTAATGAACATACATATCAAGTATAGTGAACGGATTCTTTTCCTGCTTATCTTGACGTTACCTGCTTTGCTTTCAATTGAAAGTAAAGCTTTTTTATTTTGAAGCTGCTGCCGAGCAGTATACATAGTCAAAGCGGAAAAAACGGGATAGCGCTGCTTTTTGCATGATCATTTGCTTTTTCTTTAACGTGGAGGTTTCGTATTCACAATGAACAATATATAGGGGGAGTATTTAGATGAAAAAATGGCTTTCGTATTCCATTATTGCGCTGTTAGTCATCGTACTTGCTGCATGCGGTGCAGGCAGCCAAAGCAACAGTGATAAAAAAACGAAGCAAGATACAGAACAAACGTCACAAGCTGCATTTCCAGTGAAGGTAAAAGACGCGCGTGATAAAGAAATTACGTTGAAAAAACAGCCTAAGAAAATTGTTTCATTAATGCCAAGTAATACGGAGATTGTATATGCCCTTGGCCTTGAGAAAGAATTAGTCGGTGTCACAAGCAACGATGATTATCCTAAAAGCGTAAAGAAAAAAGCGCAGGTGGGAGATATGAACGTTAATGCAGAAAAAGTTATTGCTTTAAATCCTGATTTAGTGCTGGCACACGCTTCAAGTATGGGCGTTTCAGATGAAGTATTTAAACAAATTGAAAGTGCGGGTATTCCGGTATTTGTTGTAAAAGATTCAACAACGTTTGATACGGTTTATGATTCTATTACGCAAATTGGTAAATTAACGGGTAAAACAAAAGAAGCTAATCAAACAATTAAAGACATGAAAGAAAAAGTAGCTTCAATTGAGAAAAAAGCAAAAACGATTTCAAAAGAAGATCGTAAAAAAGTATGGATAGAGGTATCGGGAGCTCCTGAGATTTATACAACAGGAAAAGGTACGTTCATGAACGAAATGCTTACTATGATCGGTGCTGATAACGTAGCGGCTAGTGAAAAGGGTTGGGTTAAGTTTTCTGAAGAGCAAGTTGTTAAGTTAAACCCTGACGTTATTATCGCAACGTATGATGCAGACAAAAATGAGATTATGAAGCGTCCCGCTTGGAGCAGCATGACTGCTGTAAAAGAGGGGAACATCGAAAAGGTTGATCAAAACAAAATCAACCGCTTAGGACCTCGTATTGTAGATGGCTTAGAGGACTTAGCAAAAGCAGTATACCCTGAGGTGTACAATAAATAAAAAGAGGGACCATATTCCAGTTCGAATTGAAAAGGGGATTGGTCCCTTTTCACATCTTAAAATTGAAGAACGGCCTGAGCTTTTAATCATGAAAACCGAGACTTCTTATAAAACATACAGCTCAGGCGTTTTAGGAACAGGCATCATGGAAACGGACACCTTTTACAATCGATTTGTTCATAAAGACTATTATTCAGATACTCCTTCTTTAGAGTATGAGCAATATTTGATGAAAGAAAATGTGCGCCATGAGCAAATCGTAGGGTTGATGACAGCGGTTTGGTTAAAAGAAAGAGCGGTTTACTGTTACGAAGGCTACGGAGTAAGAGTAGCTTCCGTGATAACGGCTGGAGTAGGAAACGCAGTAGATATTACAGCTGACGAAGCTGTTCCATTTTATTCCTCTCCCGGTACAATTAATATGTTTTTTTTCGTGGAAGGCACGCTTACGGATGCAGCGTTTTTACAGCTTTTTATTGCCGCTACAGAAGCCAAAACAAAAACGCTGTCACAGCTGGGTGTCATAGATCCAGCTACAAAGACGATTGCTACGGGAACATCTACGGACAGTATCTCAGTTGCAGCGTCTCAGCAAGGACCATTATATGAATATGCAGGCTCTATGACCGCTTTAGGTCAAGCGGTAGCCAAGCTGGTAAAAATAAGCTTAGAGCAGGCACTTAAGGAAAAGAGGTGAAGAAATGAGTATTGCACAAGCGATGATTGCACACCTGACAGCCATGACGATTGCTCTACTCATTGACCGAATCATAGGCGACCCAGAAAATTGGCCGCATCCCGTTCGCTGGTTTGGCAAGTGGATTTATTGGATGGATTCCAGATTAAATAAAGGCGCAGGAAAACGATTCAAAGGATTGCTTCTTGTGATAAGTATGGTGGTGCTCGCAGGAGTTATTCCTTTTTTATTCCTTCATGCTTTGTACGGAGTTCATTTTATACTAGGTGTTTTAGTAGAGGGGGTAATGATTGCGACTACTATATCCACTCGTTCCTTAAGCGAAGCTGCTTATAAGGTGCAAAAGCCGCTTCAGCTAGGAGATATGGAGAAAGCTAGATATGAAGTAAGCATGATTGTGGGACGAGATACGGATCGTTTATCAGAAGGAGAAATTGCCAGAGCGACGGTAGAGACCGTGGCTGAAAATACAAGTGATGGTATTACAGCTCCGCTTTTTTATGCATTTATAGGAGGAGGAGCCCTAGCCTTTTTTTACCGAGCTATTAACACATGCGATTCAATGGTTGGGTATAAAAATGACCGCTACTTTCTGTTCGGCTATTTTAGTGCAAAAACCGATGACGTATTAAACTATATTCCAAGTCGGTTAACTGCAGTGGTGATGACCGCTGTTAATGTAGCAAAAAGCCAATATTCTCTTTGGCATGTAACGAGTTTGATTAAGCGCGATGCTAAGAAGCATCCAAGTCCAAATAGCGGATACGGGGAAAGTGCAGTGGCTGCCCTTTTAGGTATTCAACTCGGCGGGCTTAATACATATAAAGGCATAGAATCTAATCGTGCAAAAATGGGCGAACCACTCATTCCCCTGCAAGCCGGTCATATTGAACAAGCTGTTTTCATTATGAAAAGGACGGTCTATGCTACGTGGTTATTCTATCTTTTGTTAGGAGGAGTTATTAGTGCTATTACCTACACATGGAGCTAACCCCAATGTCTTTTTAAAAGCAATAGGGGCCGAGAATTTGTCGCATCTAAAAGACTTTAGCGTAAACACAAATCCTTTAGGGGCTCCCCTTGTTCTTCACGAAAAGTGGAACGAATTCAAGGAAGCTGCGTTTAGTTACCCTGATCCTGAAGTAACAGAACTAAAAAATAAACTTGCAGCTCATCATCATGTTTCCGCTGCTCAAGTGCTGCCCACAAATGGAGCCGCTGAAGCGTTTTTCCTTATTGCTTCTTTATTTTCAGGAGAGAAAGCGGGGATTGTACAGCCGACGTTTGTCGAATACGAACAGGCAAGTAAAGCGTATGGATGTGAAGTGACATACGTTCCTTTAGCTGAAGAAAATGGCTGGAGCTGGGATATAGAGTTGATTATGAGTATTCTTCCGGATATAAAAGTACTATGGATTTGTCACCCAAATAATCCAACGGGCGTTATGTATAGTCACGAGGAATGGATGAAAGTAGTAAAAGCTGCTGCTCATCATGGTACATACTTAATAATTGATGAAGCATTTATTGATTTTGTCGAACATCAGCCTTCATTTGATTCTCTTATTCTAAACTATGAACATCTCATTGTTGTGCGTTCGATGACAAAGATGTTTAATATTGCGGGGCTTCGCCTTGGCTATATTTTGGCAAATGAAAAAATCATTAGCAAGATGTCTAAAAAACAACCTCCTTGGAGTGTAAACGGATTGTCGCAGCAAGTAGGGATGATATGTGTAGATGAAAAAGATTTTGTGAAAAAAACCGTACATTATATTAAACAAGAACGAAAACGGATCTTGAGTCAATTAGAAGAATGGGGGCTTTTGGTTTCTCCGTCTCAAACAAACTATTATCTTTGCAGCGTTCCGTCTTCTATTAAAACGCGCGATTGGCTTATCTATTTAGCAAGCCGCGGTGTGGTAGCTCGGCATACCGAAAACTTCCCATTTTTAAATGGACGCTATATCCGTTTGGCTGTGAAAACGAAAGAAGAAAATGACTATTTACTTAACGTAATCAAACAAGGACTCGATGAAATATGATCATCTTTATTAGCGGAGGGGTTCGAAGCGGCAAATCACGTGCAGCGGAGAATATGGTTCAAACTTTTTGTACAAAGCGCGCTGTTTATATTGCCACAAGCCGGCAAACAGATAGTGAAATGCAAAAACGTATCCAGCTTCATCAAACAGAACGTCAAGCGGCGAACACGCCTTGGGCAACGATCGAGCAGTCTGTAGATTTACAACAAATTCTTCCAAACCTTCGAAGTGATGATACTATACTCTTGGACTGTGTCACAAACTGGCTTGCCAATGAGCTTTTTTTAACCGAAAAAAGGTGGCAAACAAAAGAAGGTAAACAAGAGGTTTTTCGTCAGATGATAGAAGCGCTCGATAAGCTGTTTGCGCAGTCTCAGACGGTCGTGCTAGTATCTAATGAACTGTTTGAAGCGGGCGTGTTAGAGGAGCCGACATATAGCTATATGCATATGTTAGGGAAATTACATCAGTATATTGTAGAAAAAGCAGATGTGGCTATTTGTGTAGAAGCGGGACTTTCCCGTTTTAAAAAAGGAAAGGAATGTGTAAGCAAATGAAAGAATGGATAGCCATACTACGAATCTCTCTTCAGTTTTTTACGATCTTACCACTGGCTAAAACCGTTCAATGGACTGAAAAAAGAACGGCACGCTCACTTTTTGTCCTGCCTTGGATTGGCATATTACTAGGTTTAATGTTTTATAGCTTTTTACAGCTGCTTCACTATTCACCTATCACTGCTATTGTTAGCAGTATTTTAGTTTTGCTTTTGCCGCTTGTTTTAACGGGTGGTCTTCATGTAGACGGGTGGATGGATGTAAGTGATGCGTATTTTTCCCATCAGTCAAAGGAAAAGAAACTGCAGATTTTAAGCGATCCGCACGTTGGGTCTTTTGCTATTCTTTCTCTTATTGTTCTGCTTCTGCTGCGCTTTAGTGCAATCTATGAATTAACGTCTCTTTCTTCTTTATCGGTTTGGGCATGTATAACCGTCTTTACACTTCCAAGAATCGGAGCCGCTTTCTTAGTCATGAGAGATAAGCCCGCTAAAGATACGGGGCTTGCTGCTTATTTTCAAAAAGGAGTCACCAAATGGTCTATTTATGCATTTATCGTCATGAGCCTATTCTTAGTTGCTATTTTCATTGTTTTTATAGACAATAAATTCATTATCTTTTTCTTTGCCGGTTTTTTATGGCTCTGGATACGGTTTTATCGTTCGCAGTTTGGTGGCGTAACAGGAGATGTTATAGGTGCAACCATTGAAGGAGGAGAAACGTTTTTATGGATAATCCTTTGGTTATCACATGTATTCGCCATGGCATGACGCTTGAAAATCAACAAAAAAAATATATAGGGTGGAGTGATCCGCCTTTAAGTATAGAAGGGAAAAATGAATTAAAAGAGCTTTCTCTAGAGCCGGAGCTCGTTATTTCCAGTGACTTAAAAAGAGCGCTAGAAACAAGTTCAATTGTTTTTCCTAAATCTCAGGTGATTAAAAGGGAAAGTTGGCGTGAGCTGCATTTTGGAGATTGGGAAGAGAAGACGTATGAAGATTTAAAAAACATACGGGCATATAGAAATTGGATCGATCACTGGGCAGAACATACGCCTCCGAATGGTGAAAGCTTCTCAGGATTTTCAAACCGAGTTTGGGAAGCTTGGGAAGAAGCGGTCGATTTGGCGGCTAGTCAGCAATTGCGTCACATTGCTATTGTTTCACACGGCGGACCACTGCGTTTACTTGCGTCCCATTTTAAACAGACAGCGTCGCTTTGGGATGTTTCTTTTTCTTATGGAGAAGGTTTTTCAGTAACGTGCACATACAAACAGGCAAAGGAGAGAAGAGCATGCATTTCGTATTCGGCGGTGCATTTACCGGCAAAAGAAAATGGGTGAAGCAGCAGTATGCCAGTGAGTCGATAAAATGGCATTGTTTGTATGAAGACCCCGTTTTACCGGCCATTGAGTTTGAAGAAAGTTACATTGTGCTAGAAGGATTTGAGCACTATGTTAAGGAATTAATACATAGCGAGCTGGAGGCTCCGCATCTTGTTGTTAAAAAGGTCATACAGAAGTGGAGAGACAGCGGTGTATGGGAACAGTTAATAGTGATTGGAACTGAAGTCGGCAAAGGCATTGTTCCTTTAGATCCAATAGAGCGGCAGTGGAGAGATGAATGCGGGTATGCGTATCAGCATTTGGCGGCACATGCCCAGAAAGTAGATCACATTTGGTACGGAATTGCTAATCGATTGAAGGAGGAAATACAATGAACATTTACACAAAAACAGGGGACAAAGGGCAGACAAGCTTAATTGGAGGAAGAGTAAATAAAGATGATATTCGAGTGGAAGCATACGGGACGATTGATGAGCTAAATGGCTTTGTAGGTCAAGCGATTTATCAGCTGGATGAAACAACATTAAAAGATGTAAAAGAAGAGCTAATTACGATTCAGCATGAGCTTTTTGACTGTGGAAGTGATTTAGCATTTGCAAAAGATGATCATCCGTACAAAGTAACGAATGACATGATAGCAGTACTTGAAAAGCGCATTGATGTCTATATGTCAGAAGCGCCGGCCATTGAGCGTTTTATTTTACCTGGAGGCACACCTGCAGCGACAACGCTTCATATTTGTCGGACGATTACACGCCGCGCAGAACGGCTTGTTGTTGGCGTGCAGCGTGAGCATAAAATTAATGTGGCGGTGCTTCAGTATTTAAATCGTTTATCCGATTATTTCTTTGCTGCGGCTCGAATCGCTAACGCGCGAGAAAATGTACGAGACGTAGAGTATATTCGCAGTGCCAAAGTATTTAAACAACCTAAAAAATAATGTATAAAAAACGGTCGAGCTAAAAGCGATCGTTTTTTTTTTTTTTTTTTTTTGAGCTATTTCGATAGGCAAAATAAAGCTATAAAAAAGAGGTAAATGCATCTATAATGATAAGAGACAGAGAGATAAAGAAAAGAGGTTGAGAAATGAATCAAGATTCTAAACGAGCAGGTATTGTTTATACAGCCAGCGCTTACGTTATGTGGGGGCTTTTTCCGCTTTACTGGAAGCTTCTTGGCGAGGTGAATGCGAATGAAATACTCGCTCACCGCGTTATATGGTCATTTGTTTTTATGCTTTTACTTTTGCTTGTGACAAAGCAAATGAGTTCTTTAAAGAAGACGCTTGGTTTATTATTTCGTAATACGAAACAAGCGGCCATTTTATTTGTGGCTTCAGTGCTGATCAGCATCAACTGGTTCGTTTACATTTGGGCGGTTAACCATAATCATATTATTGAAACAAGTTTAGGTTACTACATCAATCCGCTCGTTAGTATTTTGCTTGGCATAGTCGTTTTAAAAGAGAAGCTTAATTTTTGGCAAGGTGCTTCGGTTGGATTGGCTGCTATAGGTGTTATCGTTATGACAGTTACATACGGACATATCCCATGGGTATCATTAAGCTTAGCGTTTAGCTTTGGTTTGTACGGTCTTGTAAAAAAGACTATTCAGTTAGAAGCAAAAGTAGGATTAACGATTGAAACAATGATGGTTGCACCTATTGCAGTTATTTATTTTATTTTTCTTTTAGTGAAAGGATCTTCAAGTTTTTCCCTTCAGTCGCTTGATGTGAGTGCTCTTTTAATTGGAGGCGGTGTTGCTACAGCTATGCCACTATTGTATTTCGCTAAAGGGGCCCCGCTTATTCCGCTATCGATGGTCGGTTTTTTGCAGTACATTGCTCCTACCATGACGCTTTTATTAGGGGTATTCGTGTATCACGAACCGTTTTCTAGCGTGGAAATGATTGCCTTTTTGTTCATTTGGGGCGGGTCGGTGATGTTCATTTTATCTAAAACTAAGTTCATGAGCTCTCATCAGCCGAAATTCTTTAAAGGGCGTTCAGCTTAACGGACAAAAAAGCGGATATCTTTAGATATGCGCTTTTTTGTCTGCTGTAAAGAAATAAAAACGGAGACGGAAAAGTCACCGTATGTATACTTTATAGCTTCCGCTTGAAATGAGCGTTCAACTGACCTTGAAGCATTTGGTTTTTTACTTCTTTCATTTTTCTCGCTTCATCTTTTTTAGCCAGTTCTGTGCGTATTTCACTCGTTTGAACTCCTTCTTCTATACGATCGGCAATATCCATTAATCGTTCGACGTCTGAAAACGAATATTTCCGGATACCCGTATTGGTTCGGTCCGGAAAGAGCAGGCTTCTTTTCTCATAGTAGCGAATTTGTCTTTCTGATAAACCGGTTAATTCTTTTACAATCCCAATAGACATGACTTTTTTATCTCGATATGACGCTTCATTCGTAGACAATCTCCCTCACCCCTGAGTACGTAGTAGTATGTTATTATAAAGGAAAAAAATACAAAAAATTATAACATGTAATACATTCTAACATATATATGTTATATTTTTGAATTACTATGTGAGAAAAAGTGACATAAATAATGAAATAGGGAAAAGAGTCCTATAAACTAATGATTAACTCGATCCCAAGTGGTTAACCATACAGGATAAAGCCTTGTGGTTAATCACTTGCTTTCAAAATGATGAATAGAAAATAAATGTGAGAATATACATAAATTCTAAAAGGGAAGGGCGTTTTACATGGCTGTGCAACAATTGAAAAAAGAAGAGATTATTGAGCTGGCAAAAGAAATTATTGAACTCGATTTGAAAAGAGATGAAAAATTTGAAGAATTGACAGAGTTAGCCGGAAATCGTGCATATGAAATTTTGCGCAGAGTACAAAATGCCTGTTTATAAGTAATAAAAAAATCCCGCCTAGAGCGGGATTTTTAATGAGATTGTTGTTCAAGATTAAATAATTCTTGTTTCATCTTAGCGTGATCGAGGTTTTCACCTATAAAGACAAGAGTGGTGGGCAGCTTCATCATTTCTTTCATATATAGAGGCATGCCGTATGAATATTGAAACGAATACGTATCATTCGAATGAGTGAAGCGCATATAGCCTTTAATGCGATAAATGGTATCTGGCATTTGGCGCAGCCAATTTTCAAATAATTCAAGATCCACTTTTTTTGTAAACTCATATACAAATGTTTTCAAATGAAGATGATCTTCAACATGAGCCTTATGGTGCGGCTGTTTTTGAGACAGCTGAGCTTTTTGAATCACATCAAGCTTCACGCGGGAAAATGTCGTTAATAATGTCCTTGCACTAGCGTTAATGGATTGAATCTCAAAAAGCAGGGAAGACTTTTCTGACTCAGACAGCATGTCCGTTTTATTTAATAAAATTACATCCCCATGTTTTACTTGTTCTTGAAGAAGTTTTTGAAGTTGAATGCTTAAGGAACCACGTTCTTTCCATCTTGTCGCATCCAGTGTGGTGATAATACTTTTAATCGTAACTTGATGCGCAAAAAGAGGAGACATACAAGCATCTAATACTTCAATGGGATGGGCAACTCCCGTTGTTTCTATATAGATAGCATCCAATGTGTTCTCCTGTAAAAGTGAATGAAGCTGCGTTTCAAATTGACCTTGAATCGTACAGCACACGCAGCCATTTAGCAATTCTTTTAACGGCGTGTCTTCTTCTACTTCATTTGAGTCAATCGAAACTTGGCCAAGCTCATTCATCACAACAGCAATATTGCGATTACGATCTTTTTCTTGCTGAAGCAGCTGTTTAAGCAACGTTGTTTTTCCGCTGCCTAAAAATCCAGATAAAATGTAGATTTCTGTTTTCATTTCAGTCTCTCCTATGTAAATAACATTATTTAAATCGGAATTTTTCCGATTACGGGTTGGTAAATCGTATATCCAAGAGGGGATAAATGTCTAAACGTAAATTTTTATGCTTTTTTGTATTCATTATAACAACTTTAAAAGCGCTATGGCTATCTTTTGTAGAAAACTCAAAATACAATGAAATAAGAATATTATAAAATTTCAAACTAGCTGTGCTACAATAAAAGAAAAAGAAAAGGGGAGCAAAAGTTATGCGAATATTAGTTTTAGGCGCAGGCGGCGTTGGCGGTTATTTTGGAGGCAGGCTTGTGGAAAAAGGAGAAGATGTTACTTTCCTTGTCAGAGAACGCAGAAAAAAAGAGCTGGAACAAAACGGACTTGTGATTAAAAGTGCACACGGTGACTTCACTTCACCTGTACAAGCTATTATAAAATCTGAGGTAAAAGGACCTTATGATGTTATTTTGTTCACAACGAAGGCTTATCATCTTACACAAGCAATTGAAGATGTCCGTCCTTTTGTAGGGAATCAGACCGTTGTAATACCTTTGTTAAACGGTATGGCTCATGTCGCTCCATTGCAGGAAGCTTTTGGGGAAGAGAAAGTCATTGGAGGGCTGTGCTTTATTGAAACTACTTTAAACCAAGATGGAGAGGTCGTCCAGACGAGTCCTGCTCACAGACTTGTATTTGGTGAATTTAAGCAGAAGGACACAGAACGATTACAACTGATTGAGCAAGCGTTCAGTGGTACAAAAGCTTCGTTTGTGAAAAGTTCATATATTGAACAGGATATGTGGCATAAGTATTTGTTTATTACGGTTATGTCAGGCATGACTACTCTTATGCGCGCACCTGTTGGACCAGTTTTAGCAGCAAAAGGCGGGCGTCAATTTGTGCAAGAACTTTTTAAAGAAGTGGAAAATATTATGATGGCCTACGATGCACCATTAGCCGAAGGAATCATTGAACAGCATATGAATACGATGGACAAAATGACGTATGACATGAAGTCATCGATGCAGCGCGACATGGAAAAAAGCTCTCAAATTGAAGGAGACCACCTTCAAGGATATTTGCTGAAGTTAGCTGAAAAATCGTCTATACACGTACCGCTTCTTCAAACTGTACATACGCATCTAAAAGTATATGAAGAAATGTTAAAAGGTTATCAAAAATAATGACAGCAAAAATTGATTTAGCAGTCATGCAAGTATTGCAAAAGCTGCTAAGTACAGCAGAAATGGGACAATTGCCTTCCGCTCCTGGCATTTATTTTTTCTTCGATGAACCCGGCCGGCTTTTGTATATCGGAACCACGACGGGCTCTCTATCAGAAAGAGTAAGAGCTCACGTTGCAGGAAAAGGTGTTAGCAATACAAAAAAATTCCACAAAGAAATTCATGCGGTTGGATATATTGAAGTTCATGGATTAAAAAAAGAATTAGATATGTTGAGAACGATGCTTGTGAATGGTTATTTTCCAAAATACAATAAACAAGATGTAAAAAGAGAAAATGAATACGACATTTACACCGTTCACGGCAGAGTCCTTAGGGATACAGGAGTTAACAAGAAAAAAGTCTCTAAGCGAAAAACGGTGCTAAAGCCAACGTTAAAAGAGATAGAGATTCGTCAAGAAAACAGCGATATTACATATGCACGAGTCGCAAATATGAATGCTGAAGATCGAGTGAAAAAATTGTGGTCTTGTCAAGAAGCAGGAGCGCAGCTACATCTTCCGGAGTCGAAAGTGTTAGCAATAAGTGACCGGCTCTTAAAAGAACAGTATACATTTCAGCGAGATATGAAAAAGAATATGATGTTTACGATGCGGGATTTAGTTGTTATTCAAGTGTTGTTAAATTTAAATCCGACTCATGATTTGAAAAAGAGAGAAATAAAGGAAGCCATCAGTTTAGTGCGTAAATTTGGCATAGAAGAAGCTCTTCGCATCTCTGAAAAATTACTCAAAACGTAATAAAATCCATGATCATTGTGATCATGGATTTTATCATTTATCATTCGCGCTTAAGCTAATTCGTCAATAACTTTTGGTAGAGCCATAATGGAAATAACGCAAAGTGAACTGACAACTTGATGCATTTCAAAAATGGCAATGATGAATAACATCAGTGATATATATAATTGAAGGCCTTTTAATCCCCACGGCTTGCGATCGAAAAAAAAGTCGCTAAGTACAAATACAAAGAAAATGAGCGAACTGAACAAAATAATCATGGATGTAGACATGGAACGATCATAAGCAATGATAAATAACAAAGCGAGAAGCGACACAACAGATATAACTTTTAATGTTTTAATCATCGTGTTTTTATTCACTTTTTTCACCTTCATTTGTAGGATTGATCTTTCATCCTCATTTTATAGGATAGTCAAAAGTTCTAAAAGTCAAACGAATAAATCATAACAACAATTTAACATCTTTATACTACATTTACATTGAGAGAAAAAAATGGGCGGGTTTTGAGCTTTGTGTACTTCATTGACGCGTGCAAAGAACAAGTGCTATAGTATGTTTGCTCTAAAAGCTAAAGGAGCAAAGTTTTCAAAGGACGTGACTATGTGAACGAAACACTATTAGTAATTGATGGATTTAATTTATTAAGCCGCTGTTATTTTGCTACTTCTTATGGAAGAGATGAAGCAGCGTTGACAAGAAACAGTAAGGGCCAATTTACGAATGCCCTGAGAGTAACGATTCAAAAAATGCATACATTGATTCACCAATATGAGCCAAGCCATATTTTCGTCGCTTGGGATGTTAAACGCGAGGATACAAAACGTAAAGATACATACGCTTTATATAAGCAAACAAGAGCAGAGCTGCCTGATCCGCTGATTCAGCAGTACGAAACGTTAAAGCAATTTTTTGATACAGTAGGCATTTATCAAATGTCATTGTCTTCTTATGAAGCAGATGATTTAATTGGAGCACTTGCAAGCAAGTGGAGTAAGGAAAAGCAAAGTCCAGGGTACATCTATAGCAACGACCGAGACTTGCTTCAGCTCCTAGATCAACATATTTCGCAAATTATTGCTAAGAAGCAGGTTGGCGATCTTGTTTATGGCTTTAAGCACTTTCAAGAAGAATATAATATTGATCCTCGTCAATGGGTGGACGTAAAAGCATTGCTTGGTGACAAATCTGATAATATTCCGGGCGTTCCAGGTGTAGGAGAAAAAGCCGCACTGCCTCTTATTCAACAATATGGCTCTATCCATGAAATTTATGCACAAATTGAACAATTAGATCCAGCTTTTAATCGTTACAAAAAAAAGCTAGCAGAAGGAAAAGAACTAGGTATGCTTAGCCGTGAACTCGCTGAGATTATTATAGACATTCAAGAAATCAGTATGTTGAATTGGGAAGAATTAACATTTATGTATGATTATGAACGATGGAATAAAGAAATTCAAAGTCTAGAACTAAACATTAGGATTCGCTCCTGATTTTTAGTACAATACAATTTATGAACATGAGAAAGGAGTAACAAGCGTGCAACCAATTCATAAAGAAACAGTTCAAAAAAAAATACAAACATTTTTAAATAAAGACGTATATGTACACCTTGAAACGACAAACGGTGCATATGCTTCACACGTAAATGAAAAAGTAATGACAGTTGGGGCTTTTATTCGCAATGGTAAAGTCACTATTTCAAACGGAAAGATAACTGGAGAAGGTCCTTATCGTGTAGGTCTTCAAATTGATTTAGGATGGATTTATGCAGAGGGATTAACAGATTGGGAAATTGATGAAGAAGGCAGACTTCTTTTAGCAGGGCATGACTTTGAAGGTCGTTTAGCAGTTGCCCTTCAATTAAGTGAACATCCGTTTTCATAACAGAAAAGAGAGGAGAATAGAACATGGAAGAAAGATTATTAATTGTATTTCCGCATCCTGACGATGAAGCATATGGAGCAGCAGGAATGATCACGCAAGCTAGACAAAAAGGAACGCCCGTTACATATGCTTGTGTTACGCTAGGTGAAATGGGACGAAACATGGGTAGACCGCTGTTTGCTAACCGTGAAACTCTACCTCAAATCCGAGAAAAAGAACTTTTAGATTTAGCAAACGTTTTAGACATTCAAGACTTGCGTATGCTAGGGCTTCGTGATAAAACGCTAGAATTTCTTGATATTGATGTTTTTGCAGATAAAATTGAAGAAATTATTAACGATGTAAAGCCGACTCACATTTTAACGCATTACCCTGGCTTTGCAGTACACCCTGATCACAATGCCACGGGAGCAGCTACGATCCAAGCGGTAAAACGTATGCCAAAAGAAAAGCGGCCGGTTGTTTGGTGTCATGCGTTTTCAAAAGATCGTATTGAACATATTGGAGAACCAGATGTTATTTTTGATGTAACAGCGATGAAAGATAAAAAAATTGAAGCGTTAAAAGCCCATCGTTCTCAAACAGAAGGAATGATGAACGCAATTGACTTCGATCGCTTATCTGACTATCCGCAAATGGAACGTCTATTAACAAGAGAAGAATTCTGGACATATAACTGGGAGTAACAGATGAAAAAACAGCGAATTTTATTTATTGGAGCAGGACGAATGGCTGAAGCCGTAGCGGCTGGCTTGGTTACGAGCAGCGCTGATAGTATTGAGGCAGTGGTGATGTCAAACAACGGAGATATCGGTCGGTTACAGCGAGTTGAAAAAACGTACGGCGTACAAACGACGCAAAATTGGCGCCAGGAAGTTGACAATTCGGACGTTATTATTTTAGCGATGCCTCCCGAGGCGCATCCTTCCGTTCTCAAGGAACTTTCGACTCATTTAAATCAGCAATTTGTTGTAACGTTAGCTGCAGGAATTGGTCCGAGTTATTTAGAAAACCACCTTCCTCAGGAAACGCCTGTCGCTTGGATTATGCCAAATACAGCTGCTATGATTGGGCAATCGATGTCCCTGTATACACTTGGAACTTCTGCAACAAAAGAGCATAAAGAAGTGCTTCAAATGATTTTAAAAGGAATTGGTGAAGCGCATGAGTGTTCAGAAAAAGAAGTACATGAGCTAACGGCTGTAACTGGCAGTGCACCTGCGTTTTTATATTATTTTGCAGAATCGTTAATTGATGCAACGACTGCTTACGGTGTGGACGAAAAAACAGCCAAAGATTTAGTTATTCAAATGATGTATGGCTCTGTACAAATGCTACATGAAACCAAAGATCCTGCGTCTTTAAGAGAGCAAGTAACAACTCCAGGCGGCGCTACTGCCGAAGGATTAAAAGTGATGAAAGAACAAGACTTTTTCTTAACAATGAAGCAGGCAATTGAAGCAACGAATAAAAAAGCAATGGGTGGAAGCTAAAAAAGCTCACACAATCATATGTTAGATAAAAAATCCGAACTATAGTTCAGCATTCTTTCATTAGAATGTTGAATCAGTTCGGATTTTTTTATGAATAGACTTTCTTAACATAAAAATATGCCTCTTTGGAATCGTTTTTTCTCTATGTGCCGAGCTTTTTTAGTCATCGACAAATCGCTTTTTTGTATCAGAAGTTGGGAGCATGCAGTGCTGCTGTTTGCCAAACCACTTATATCGGTTGCGAGCGATCCAGTTGTATACGATATCTCGAATAGGCGCAGGAATGATAATAAGTGCATATAAAAATTTAACGGGTCCATCTAAGCGCTTGGCGATTTTTAAAGCAGCCGTTGATTTTATATATCTTTGTTTTCCATGGATATATACAATGCTGTCTAATTGCTCAGGAAGTAAGCCGTGAGAGGCGAGCTGCTGCTTTCCGAAATCTGATTGAAGAGAGGCGAAAGAAAACAAAGCTTGTTCATCATGTTTAATAATAAATTGAACACTGCTGTTACATAAATTACATATGCCGTCAAAAAGAATCAAATGTTTCATTGGACAATTTCGCTCCTATTCCATAAAAAAAGTATAATTACTTGTTATTTTTGAAAAATAAAGGTACGTTTAAAAGATGTGAAAGTGATCCAAATGCAAAGGTAATTCGATTATATAATAAGGACTCATAAGAGTTAAAGGAGAAGGGTATGAAAGAGCAAAACGACGTTGTCTTATACAATAGAATAAAAGAACAAGACAAAAAAGCCCTTGAACTGCTGTATGACAAGTACGAGCGAATTCTTTATTCGTTTGTATACCGGTTAACAAATAGCTCTGATATTGCTGAAGAAGCTGTTCAAGAAGTATTTATTAAGCTGTGGAGAGGAAAGGGAGTTTACAGCGATGAAAAAGGGAAGTTTTCATCATGGCTGTTTACGATTACAAGAAACACCGCGATTGATATGGTGAGAAAAAGAAAAAACGATCCTATTTTCTCAGAAGAAATTTTTGATTTTATTGAAGATGATCATCCTCAGATTGACGAGCACCTTCAGTGGAAAGAAGAACAGCAGAGAGTACGGCACGCTGTATCAAAATTGTCTGAAGACCAAAAAAAGATTATTCAATCCGTTTATTTTAAGGGATTAACGCAGCAAAAAGTAGCAGAAGAGCAGCAAATCCCATTAGGAACAGTAAAGGGTAGGGTGCGATTAGCGTTGCGGAAATTAAAAACATATTTAGGTACCGATGCAGAAGGGAGAGCTGATTCATGAGTATGTGCGATAAACTAATTGATTACTATAATGATCAGTTGACTTCCCATGAGAAAAAAGAGTTTGAAATGCACTTAAAAAACTGTCAAAGCTGTCAGGATGAACTAAAAGAACTGGAGGAAGTTCTTGGAGATCTAACGTATTTGACACCAGAGCAATCTCCTCCTCCAGAAATGAAACAGCGAATACTTGCAAATGTATTCGAAGAAGATCAAGGTGAGACAAAGAGAGAATCAATAGCTTTAAAAAATGAAAAACAATATGCTGCGTCTAAGAAATCAAATAAAAAATCCGTCATTATTGGATTAGCTGCGGCACTTATTTTATCCCTTGTAGGAAACAGCTACTTTCTGTTGAAAGATGGAGACAAAGGCAAACAAGAACCAAATGTTTCGGTTGCTCCTCAAAATGAACCTCTTACATCTGAGAAAACGATGAAGCTGCAGGCAGAGCCGAATGTTTCTGGTGAAGCAACAGCATCTCTGACGAAAAAAGGTGGAAATTTAAATGTGGTCATTCAAGCGAATAACTTGAAAAATGTAAAAGGGAATGAAGTCTATCAGGTATGGCTCATAAAAGGTGATAAGCCTCACCCGGCAGGTGCTTTTGTAACAGATAAAAATGGAAATGGGACAGTGGTCTATACGATGAGCCAAAAAGAACAGAGTGAAAAGTGGGATGTTATGGCTATTACTTTAGAACCGAACGCGAATAATAAGACGCCAAAAGGAAACGTTGTGTTAAGTTCAGCGCTCTAACAAAAACCCTTCTGCTAGCAGAAGGGTTTTTGTTACGTGCAGTTAATCATCTTCAAACTGTATAGCAATGGTTTGATCATTTTCTATCTTATTCAGTCGAATTTCCAATAAACCATTTTTGTACTTAGCGCGAACTGGTTCGTCCGTGTAGTGAAAAGGAAGTTTGACCGTGCGAGAAAATACGCCTGTATGGCGTTCGTTCAGTTTTAGCTTTTGTTTAGATGCTTCATAAGCATAAGGAACGTTCCCTTCAACGGTTAATATATTTGCGTCCAACTTAATTTGAATGTCGTTAGTGGAATGTAGTCCAGGAACTTCAACGACGATAATGCCTTCTTTATCGGTTTCATATAAATCGACGTTTGGAAATCGCTTTGGCAAGATGTGATTTAAATCGCTCCAAAAGTGATTTCCAAGCATATCTTCTACCTTATGCTGAATTGAACCCCAATCAATCTCTTCATATTTTTTACTCAAAGGAACCCCTCCTTATATTCACGTAAATTCCTTCTATATATATGAAAAAAAGAAAATTCAATGCCTGCTTACAAAGAATGAGAAAAATGCGTAAATAAGTGAAAAAATGTGAGGAAAAAAAGAGATTTTGAATGAAAAAGAAGGATTATGTAGAATAAAAAAAGTATAATTACGTATAGAGCTTTCTATTATTCTAAATGAAAGCAAGTATGTGAAGGGGGAAGTTGAGATGAGAGAAAAGCGTACATCCAGTGGTTTTCTATTAAAACAACGTGCTTTCTTAAAATTATATATGATTACAATGACGGAGCAAGAGCGTCTGTATGGCCTTCGGTTATTAGATGTGTTGAGAGATGAATTTCGACCTTTTGGATTCAAACCTAATCATTCTGAGGTATACAAAGCTCTTCATGACTTGATTGAAGACGGTGTCCTCAAACAGGTGAAGCGTAAAAAAGAAGGAATGAAGCTTCAAGAAGTGGTTTATTATACATTTACAAATGAGGGAGAAGAGAAAGCTAAATTATATAAAAAACAATTAAAAGTAGAGCTGGAGCGGTGTGAAGCTATGATTCAAAAAGCTATTCGTGACAACTTCGGGTCCAAATGAACGTGTCTTTAGTTAGAAAAGACACGTTTTTTCTATAGCTGATTTTGTCGTCTTATGTCGGAATAAAAGTTATAAAATGGGTACAAAGTAGTGTAAAAGATGGATATATAGTTATATTATGGATAAAATACACACTTTTAACATATATGGATGAATTCGATTTTAAAGATTATGCACTATTCATAAATAGTGTACGAATTGATATGATACAAAGTGTATATAAATCTATTTAATACGTTATTTGCCATATTTTAAGAACTTATAAACCGTTATCAGACCATCATTCAAGCATTTTGGTTTTAGCAACTCTGACGAATTTGACTAGATTTGTATCGAGAAGATATTATTTGTTTACTATGAAAGGAATGGATTTTATGAAGTCTACAGGAATTGTAAGAAAAGTAGATGAATTGGGTCGCGTAGTAATTCCTATTGAATTGCGCCGTATTTTAAATATCAACACAGGTGATCCAGTAGAAATATATGTTGATGAAGATATTATTATTTTACAAAAGTATAGCCCGTATGGTGCTTGCTTAGTAACTGGGGAAATTACGCGTGAAAACTTAACCTTTGGTAATGGAAACGTTGTGTTAAGTAAAAAAGGTGCGGAACAGCTTTTACAAGAGTTAGAGCGTACCTTAAATAAATAAGAAGTTTTAGGTCTTAGTATAAGGAAGAATATCCATCCATCTTTAAACCAAAAAAGAACGTTCTTTTGAGAACGTTCTTTTTTGGTTTAAGCCGTTCGAGAAGATTTATCCTCCTCTAGCAGCTGCTTTTTTTGTATTTTTATCAAACGATACGCAAGTCCTGTTGCTCCTGCAGCGAGCCCAGCAATTAGTCCAACCCAATAGCCAAACGCCTGCAAATCGGTGTATTTTGCTAACACAATGCCTAAAGGTAGACCAATTACCCAATAAGATACCAAGGACATTAAAAAGGTTACATTTACATCCTTATATCCTCGCAGCGCACCTTGAATAGGAGCTTGAAGAGCATCAGAAAGCTGAAAGAAAATTGCATAAATCAAAAAGTGAGAAGTTAATGCGAGCACCTCTGCATCTTTTGTATATAAAGATGCTACGGATTCTCGAAGAGTAAATAAAAGACCTGCGCAAACAAAAGCCATGCCAACAGCAATTGTTATACCAATTCTGCTATAGCTTCGTGCATCCTGATTCCGTTTAGCACCCGCTTCAAATCCTACAACGATTGTTAAAGCCATCGAAATACTCAGTGGAATCATATAGAGAAATGAGGCAAAATTAATAGCTGCTTGGTGAGAAGCGATTGTAATGGTATTATATGAGCTCATAAACAGCGTGACAGCTGAAAAAATACTTGTTTCGAAAAATACGGAAAAACCGATAGGTAAACCAATTTTTAATATTTCTTTCCAGGCAGAAAATGAGATACGGTGAAATTTTTTAAATAAACCGAAGCTAGAAAAAGGCTCTTTTTTATGAATAATTAAAATCGATATGACAAGTATACACCAATATGTGATGGCCGTTGCATAACCAGAGCCTACGCCACCCAAGTGAGGGAAGCCCAGCTTACCGAAGATTAATACATAGTTTAAAGCCACATTAATCGGAAGCCCTAAAATGGTGACCAGCATAGACGTACGAGTTTGCCCTAAAGCATCAATAAAGTTTCGTAAAACCGTATAAATAAAAAGCGGAATAATACCAAAAGATAAAGCGATTAAATACTGTTTGGCAATGCGCATCACGTTTGCTTCTAAATTCATTCCTTTTAAGATAGGACTAACAACAAAAAAGCCGATTAAAATGATAACAGCGGCCATTAAAATGGAGACATAAAGCCCTTGAATGACAGAGAACGGAACTTTTTTCTTTTGATTAGCTCCCACCAGCTGTGCAACAATTGGCGTAATAGACATTAAAATTCCGCTTAGCCCTGTAAAAACAGGCACCCATAAGCTCGAACCAATTGCTACCCCTGCCAAGTCATCTGCACTAACTCTTCCTGACATCATCGTATCAAAGAAAGTCATTGAAAACATTCCAAACTGGGTGACCAATATCGGAAATAAAATAAAAACGAACTGCTTAACTTTTTGAGACGTTGAAAACGTTTGTTGCATTAAAAAACCCCCAATTTGAAAACATTTACACCAAAAAGCATTATATCACGCAAAGGCTTGTTTTTGCTAAGAGTTCTGACAATAAATTCAAAGAATGTATCCATAAAGAACACACTTTGAAAGGAAGTAAAAGGTAAAGTAGTATATGATTTTAATTTTGAGACGCGGTGGGATATGATAGAAAGTATAGTAGTTATCATTTAACGTGGAGGGATACGTGTGGATTTACAGTTGCAAAGTAAAAATGTACTCATTACCGGTGGATCAAAAGGGATTGGGAAAGCTATAGCTGCTTTGTTTATTCAAGAAGGAGCAAACGTTGGAATTGCTGCAAGAGGAGAGGAAGCATTACAGCATGCACAGTCAGAATTAGAAAACGTACGTACATATACAGCAGATCTAACAAACGAAGCGGATAGAGTTGCGTTAATTAAGAAATTCATTAACGACTTTGGGAGTATTGATATTTTAATTAATAACGCTGGAGGAAGTAATGGAAGCACGGCAATGGAAACAGATTTATCTCTTTTTCAGGAAGCAATGGAGCTAAACTACTTTTCAGCTGTCCACTTGAGCAAGCTAGCAGCAGCTCGTATGACAAAAGATGCGGCAATCGTTAATGTTACGTCTATTTTTGGGAGAGAAAGTGGAGGGAAAGTTACGTACAATAATGCAAAAGCAGCGCTTATCAGCTTTACAAAGTCATTTGCAGATGAAATGATTTCTAAAGGAATTCGTGTAAACGGTGTTGCTCCGGGAAGCATTTTGCACGAGACGGGTAATTGGAAAAAGAGAATGGAGGAAAATCCGGAAAAGATCAAGCAGTTTGTTGAAAATGAAATACCAGCGGGCCGCTTTGGAGAGCCAGAAGAAGTGGCAAACGCCGTTGTTTTTTTAGCATCTTCTCAAGCTTCATGGATAGTAGGTGCGACGTTAAACGTAGATGGTGGACAGTCAAAAATGAACTTTTAAAAAAAGTGCAGGAATTTCCTGCACTTTTTCATTATCCAATATCTTTTTGCATACGAGGAATCTGAAAATCTTCATTAATTGCGTCCGCTGTAAGCTGACCTGATAATGTCACCATTGGCACGCCGCCTCCAGGGTGTGTAGAGCCTCCTACAAAATAAAGGTTAGAAAGAAGCTGACTTCTTGCCGGAATTTTAAACCCTCCATTTTTCTTACGGTCAGTTGCTACGCCATAAATGGACCCGCCGTTAGCGCCGTAAAGCTCTTGGATATCGTTAGGAGTAAACGTATATTCAAACTCAATGCTGGAACGTAAGTCTTCTAATCCCATTGCCTCAAGCTTTTTTAGTACGACATCACGGTAGCGGTCTTTTAATGCAGCCCAGTCGTCGCCTTCTTTTAAAGGAGGTACATGAGTAAGAACGAACAGGTTTTCTTTTCCTTCAGGAGCTTGCGTAGGATCTGATTTAGATGATACGCCAATGTAAATTGTCGGATCCATCGCTATTTTCCCTTTGTTAAAGATTGTATCAAACTCTTCTTTCTGATCCTTTGAGAAGAAGAAATTATGATGTTGAAGCTGTTTGTACTGTTTGTTAACCCCTAATAAAAGAACAAGGCCAGAAACAGTAGGTTCAAATTTTGCAAGCTGCTGAGTTTGCTTAGCTGCTTGCGCATGATTTTTTAATAAATAGCGGTAAGTTGGAATGGCTTCTAGATTAGATACCACAACATCTGCTGATAGGCTTTCACCGTTTTTTAGTGTAATTCCAGTTGCCTTTGCTCCGCTTGTTGTGATTTCTTTTACCGGCGTATTTAGATGCACAGTGACGCCAAGTTCTTGAAGGAGCTTATCCATCGCTTCAGCAATTTTGTACATTCCGCCTTTTACGTAATAAATACCTAATCCTAGCTGAACGTGAGCAAGCTGTGTTAATACAGCCGGTGCATGATAAGGAGAAGAGCCGATGTACATAATTAAAAAATTAAACAATTGACGCAAATGTTTGTTTGAAAAATATTTGCGTGTAGTAGCATCCATAGATCTCATTGGATCCATTTGAAGCAGTTCTTTTACCGTGTGCATCGTTCGTAAATCGTGCAGTCCAGATAAACTTTTTTTATAAAAACTTTTTAAGTTCGATTCGTACATTTTATTTGCATAAGATAAATAGTCAAAAAAACCTTCAATGTCTTCTGGAGCAAGTTCTTGAAGCTGCTGAAGCATGCGAGGAAGGTCACTGGTCAAATCAATTTGTGTACCATCTTGGAAAAAAGTTCTCCACTGAGGCTCAATTCGTTCTATTGTCAAGTAGTCGTGGATATTGCGGCCTGCACTGTCAAACAGCTGCTCTAGCACCCACGGCATTGTTAAAATAGAAGGTCCCGTATCGAAAGAAAACCCTTTGCCGCTGCGAATATTTAACTTACCGCCAATTCGCTCGCTTTTTTCAACGACTGTTACATCATATCCATCAGCTGACAGACGAATAGCAGCTGACAGACCACCTAAACCTGCGCCTACAACAATTACTTTCTTTTTCATCTTTTTCCTCCTTATAAAACAAAAGCGAGTTGTCAACAATGTGTATAAAATGACTTCACGCAAAATAAAAATAGGTCTACAACTTTTTATTTTATCCAGTTCGCTAATTTTCATACGTGAAGGAAAGGAGAAAGAGATGTCTTTTTTACTGGTTGCTCTTGTCTTGACAGGTACGCTTGTCATCACTATCCCTACATTTAAACGTGTAAAAATAGTAAGAAACGA
Organism: Priestia sp. SB1; assembly: GCF_038898415.1. Classification (NCBI taxonomy): domain Bacteria; kingdom Bacillati; phylum Bacillota; class Bacilli; order Caryophanales; family Bacillaceae; genus Priestia; species Priestia sp. SB1. The sequence continues at coordinate 203,958 of NZ_JBBJSS010000009.1, forward strand.
TATGTCATGTTTGTCCATTATTATTCCAGCTAGAAATGAAGAAAAAAACCTTACCTTTTTATTGCAGTCACTCCAGTTACAGAACGCTGACTTTGAAGTGATTGTTGTAGATGACAACTCAACAGATCATACTGAGCGGGTAGCCAAAGCATTTGGCGTGAAAGTAGTGCACCCGGGGACACTTCCAGCTGGATGGTTAGGAAAGTCATGGGCATGCTGGAATGGAGCAAGAGAAGCAAAAGGCTCGTTGCTTTTGTTTTTAGATGCTGATCTTACAGTAGAGAAAGACGGAATTGAAAAAGTATTTTTCTACTATCAACAGCAAGGGGGGGTGCTGTCGGTTCATCCTTATCATCTTGTTAAGAGGCCTTATGAAATGTTTTCTGCTTTATTTCACTATGTTACGTTTGCATCGATTGGCGCTTTTCACCCCTTTAAAAATTGGAAAAGTCCTTCCGTCGGTTTCGGGCAGTGCTTGCTTTGCAGCGCAGCCTCCTACTTTCAAAGCGGAGGCCACGAAGGGATAAAAAAAGAAGTGGTTGAAAATATGGCACTGGTTGAGAAAATGAGCAAACAAGGTGAATTTATTACGTGTATGAGTGGACAAGGAGCTCTTTCCATGCGCATGTATCCAGATGGTATGAAAAGCCTGATAAGAGGGTGGAGTAAGAGCTTTGCTTCAGGTGCGGGGAAAACGGAAGCCATTTATTTATTTCTAGTAAGTTTATGGCTTACTAGCATGATTAATTATGTTCTTTTTTTACCTACTCTATGGAATCAACATGCAGGCTTGGCAATTAGCAGTTATGTTTGCTATGTCAGTCTCTTATTTAATAGCTTAAGAAAAATAGGTTCGTTTACTTTTTTTTCTTTGTGCTTATTTCCTATTCACGTCCTGTTTTTTCTGGGCCTATTCGTATGGTCTTTCATCCAAACAGCGGTGAGAAAGCAAGTTAAATGGAAAGAACGCAGCATATCTATAGAAGAAGAAAAAAAGAAGAAAGTGATAAAATGACAGGTGCTCAGCTCTTAATTAATATCATGGCATGGTTTGTGATTCACATGTTCATCGCCTACAGGTGCACAAAAATTTCTGCCTTTTATTTAAAAAAAGACCTTGCGCTGTTTAAGGTTCACAGCTGGGAAACAGTTGGAATATATAAAAAATTCGGGGTGCACCGATGGAAAACGTGGCTTCCTGATGCAGGAAAGCTATTTAAACGAGGGTTTTATAAAAAGAAATGGGAGAGTAGAACGAAGGAATATGCACAGCTTTTTTTAATGGAAACAAATCGAGCAGAGTTAACTCACTGGATCAGCATACTTCCTTCTATTCTTTTTTTTATATGGAACTCTCCTTCTATAGGTGTTTGGATGGTTATTTATGCGATTATTGCAAACGTACCGTTTATTTTGGTTCAACGATATAATCGAATACGGATTCATCAAGTCGTTTTAAAACTCAAACGAAATTAATTAACATGCCTTTGGCTCCGAGTAGGGGCCTCGGTTTTTATCTTTTTCTCCTTATTTGAAGACAATAATTTCTTGGATAAAAGAAAAAAAGAAGCAAAGGCGATATAAATACTAAAAAACACTAAAAATCCCCATAAGCCTGCTATGGCATCATCAAATTCCATGTTGCCTCGAGTGGTAATTCCTTGCTGAATTTCAATAGCAAAAACTAAGACAAGCATAACGGTAAGAGTATAGATAAAAGAAATAGCTGTAATACTAAATTTCCATTTTGACAATAATTTAAAGATCATATAAACGCTTAAAAACGTGAGCAGTCCAATAATGCCAATAATCCAGAAGTGAAGTTCTTTATCTGAAAGAGAAAATCCTAGTAAATAAAAAATATAAATTAATCCATCGTGCAATACATTAATAATATTTGTAATGAAAACAATACATTCTTTCATTTTTTCTCCTTTATAAAAATGTAAGACGTTTAAACTTCTAGGTATACAAGTATACGTAGCCCGTACTCATTCCAATTTTATATAAAAAATGCACTTTCTAGATCAAATATTAAAGAGATCTGAAATTTCAAATAATATTTATAATTTATATTATAAACAAAAAGGTAAAAAAATAAAAATTTTCGATGCAAACTGACACATTTTTTTCATATTTAAAGAAAGAAATAACTCAGAATATGTGGTTTACTGTAGAAAGAAAAGAAAATAAGAGGCATTGATATAACAAATATTCACAAGTGCTTTTATGCATTCTCTTGTAAAGCAGAAGGAAAACTAAGGCAAGTGTTAAATTTATATGTATAGTGGACAAAATAAAAAATAAATATAAAATAGTGAAACCTAAAGAGAAGCTGTCCGTATTAAATAGTGAGAAGAAAAAAGCGCAGGATATATTTGTGTTTGAAAGCCGATAGAGCTGGGAATAAGAAAGTAGTTATTTTCTCACGTTTGGTGAAAATTATACGTAGCGGTGTTGACAATTTTTTTTAAAGAGTTAAAATGTGAAAGAACAGATTAGCTCTCTTACATTTTTTGTAAGGGAGATTTCTTTTTACATTTACTATAAAAATAAAAGTGAGCTTAAATTTCAATAGAGACAGAGGTGGGAATATGAAACAGCTCATGACAAACGGTAAAAATATTTTTTCGAAACAGCTGCCGTTATTTCTAATTGCAGTTTTGTTGTTTTGGATTAAAACGTATACCGTTTATCGTATCGAATTTAACTTAGGGCTAGATAATTTTATGCAAAAGTTCTTACTTTTCATAAACCCAATTGGTTCGGCAATTTTCTTTTTTGCCATTGCATTACTATTTAAAGGGCGCGGAAAAGTACGAGCACTGCTTGGAATGAATTTTTTACTTTCATTCATCCTGTACGCAAATGTAGTATACTATCGCTTCTTTAATGATTTTATTACTGTTCCTGTATTGACTCAGTCAAACAACTTTGGTCAATTAGGCGGCAGTGCTATGGCTTTAATTAGCCCAACTGATATTTTATACTTCACAGATTTCTTTATTCTTTTAGTTTTAGTATTATGGAAAAAAGTTGACTTACCAGCAACAATTAGTCGACGTACTGTGACAGGTGTATTTTTATCAGGGATTTTATTCTTAAGTGCCAACATCGCACTAGCGGAAATGGATCGTCCTCAACTATTAACAAGAACATTTGACCGCAACTATTTAGTAAAATATTTAGGAACGTATAACTATACGATCTATGACATCATCCAGAGCTCGAAATCTTCAGCACAGCGCGCGCTAGCAGATAGCAGTGATGTGGCTGAGGTAGAGAACTATGCAAAAGCAACGTATGCTGAACCGAACAAAGAATATTTCGGTCAAGCAAAAGGCAAAAACGTTATCTATATTTCATTAGAATCGCTTCAGTCATTTATGATTGGTTATAAGTTAAATGGTGAAGAAGTAACGCCATTCTTAAATTCACTATTAAAAGATCAGAACACAATGTATTTCGATAACTTCTTCCATCAAACAGGGCAAGGTAAAACGTCAGATGCTGAATTCATGATGGAGAACTCATTATTCGGCTTACCTCAAGGTTCTGTATTTACAACAAAAGCAAATAACACCTATCAGTCGCTATCTGGTATTCTAGATCAGCAAGGCTATACAACATCTGTGTTCCACGGAAATGGAAAATCGTTCTGGAACCGTGATGAGATGTATAAATCAATGGGTGTAGAAAAATTCTTTGATTCAGCTTATTACAATATGTCAGACGAAGATACGCTGAACTATGGTTTAAAAGATAAACCTTTCTTTAAAGAATCAATGCCGTACCTAAAAGGCTTAAAGCAGCCATTTAGCGCGAAGTTCATTACGTTATCAAACCACTTCCCTTATCCATTAGATAAGGAAGACCAAACGATTGGACCTCATAATACGGGAGATAAGTCAGTTGACCAATACTTCCAAACGGCTCGTTATTTAGATGAATCAATTAAGCAATTCTTTGAGGACTTACAGGCCTCTGGCTTAGCAGACAATACGATGGTTGTGATGTACGGTGACCACTATGGTATTTCTGAAAACCATAAGCGTGCAATGGGCAAAGTAATGGGTAAAAACATCAATGATTTTGAACAAGCTCAACTGCAGCGCGTACCATTATTTATTACTTCACCAGGCCTTAAAGGCGGCGTAAATCATACGTATGGTGGAGATGTAGATGTTCGTCCAACAGTGATGCATTTATTAGGTCTTGATACAAAAGACTATATTGACTTTGGTACAGACTTATTATCAAAAGAACATCAGCAAGTTGTACCTTTCCGTAACGGTGACTTTGTTACACCGAAGGTAACAAAAGTTGATCAGAAAGTGTATGACAACGCAACGGGCAAGCAGCTTTCAGATAAGGAAGCGAAACAGTATGATAAGTATGATGAACTAGTTAAGAAAAAGCTAGAACTATCAGATAAACTTGTTTACGGAGACTTACTCCGCTTTCATACACCAGAAGGGTTCAAACCAATTGAACGTTCGAAGTATGATTACAACAAGCGCGAAGATCAATAAAAAACAGGCAGCTATAAAAGCTGCCTGTTTTTTTGTTTTGTGAAACTTTTAAGGGATTTATCCGTATATAAATTATAACAGTAATCGTTTTAAGAGATGGGAAGACAATGGTATAATATGTATACGTTTAAAAGTTCGGTCACATTTAAGATAGGAGTGAAAGCGATGAAAGTCGTTCGAATCATAAAAAAGATTCTTGCCATTTGGGTAACAGGAGCAGTAGCCGTTCCGGTCAGCTATTTTGGATTCAGTACCACGATGATTCAATCCGTTGGCATTAGTATAGGAGTAATGGTCGTGATGAGCCTGTTTTTTATTATGAGCAGTGCTCGACGTCATTATCAAAATCCATATAGAGAAGAAATTGCATATGTGCGTCATCAAGTAAAAGAGGCAAGAAAGCAATTAAGAACCATTGGAAGCTATCGTTTTAAAATTCGGTCTGTTCATATGTGGACAGAACTTTCTAAACTATACAAAGTAGGCAAAAGCATCATTGAAATGGTAGAAAAAGAGCCCGCACGATATAAAGATGTTCAGCCCTTTTTTACGAACTACTTACAATCAACGGTTACCGTCATTGAAAGGTATATGTTTTTATTATCAAAACCAACGAAAAGCATAGAAGTAAAAGAAAGTCTTCATGAAGCGGAAGACATGCTGCGCGGGTTATCAGGGAAGTATGAGCATTTATTAACAAATGCTCTTTCACAAGATAAGCTGACATTAGATGTAGAGCTTAAAGTGCTAAAGCAAGCATTTGAAGAAGAGCAGCCATATATACCGACAGCTACTAATCGCACAAAGTAATGTAAATGCAAAGGATGGGATTTTATGATGAAAGAATATGATCAAAATAAATCGTTAGATGCGCTGATTGATGATCCTTTTGCTTCGCCTACCCCGCAGTTACAATCGGATGCTCGCGCTGCAAAAAGAAGCACATACGATGATTTGACACCGGAATATCAGGAAAAAGCACAGAAAATCGCAAATCAAATTGATTATAAAAATCAGCAGGCTATCTTACAGTACGGGGTAGCAGCTCAGTCAGAACTATCTCAGTTTTCTCAATCTGTACTACAGCATGTTCAAACGAAAGATACAGGACCAGTAGGAGACGTTATAGGAGATTTGATGAGTAAGATTCGCCAAGTAAATCCCGATGACTTTTCTTCAAAGAAAAAAGGAGTCATCGGTCGATTGTTTTCAGGAGTCTCTAGGCCTATTCAAAATTTATTAACAAAATATCAAAGCATTAATGTGGAAATTGATAAAATTGCAGATAAGTTAGAGCGCTCAAAACAAATGCTGTATCGAGACATTACAATGTTAGATAGCTTATATGATAAAAATAAACAGTTTTATGAGGCGCTTAACGTTTACATTGCAGCGGCAGAATACAAGTTAGTGGGGCTGCAGAATGAAACGCTGCCCCAGCTGCAGCAAACAGCCTCTCAAAAAAATGACTACTTAATGGCTCAGGAGGTCAATGATTTAAATCAATTTATCAATAGGCTAGAAAAACGAGTGCACGATTTAAAGCTGAGCCGTCAAATTGCCATTCAAAGTGCACCGCAGATTCGATTAATTCAAGAAGTCAATCAGACCCTTGTGGAAAAAATTCAAAGCTCTATTTTAACAGCTATTCCACTTTGGAAAAATCAAGTAGTCATCGCAACCACTTTATTGCGCCAAAAGAAAGCAATGGAAGCCCAAAAACAAGTATCTAAGACAACAAACGACTTGCTTACTAAAAATTCAGAGCTGCTCAAGCAGAATACAATTGAAGTAGCTCGTGAAAACGAGGCGGGGATTGTCGATATCGAAACATTGAAAAAAACGCAGTCCGACTTGATTACTACGTTAGAAGAAGTATTAAAGATACAAGAAGAAGGGCGTACGAAGCGTACCGAGGCAGAATCAGAGCTGTATCAAATGGAAAACGATTTAAAAACTAAACTGTTAGATATGAAATAAAGAAAAAGTCGGTTTACACACTTTGTAAACCGACTTTTTTTCTGTTTTATGCATTTTGAAGTGTTTTCGCCATTTCCAAAAACGGAGTTAAATCCCTTTCGGATTTAGGAGCAAAGATCGTTAATCGGAAAGTAGGGTGTTGATTTTGCTTTCGAACAAGAAAGCCGTATGCATTACTTTTATCATCGGACGCTTTGTACGCAGCTTCTATCTCTAAGCTAGATTGAATGAGGTGCGTGTCAAGGGAAGCCACTTCCGAAAAGCCAGCTCTTAAAATTTCTTTTGTTTCTTTCTTCAGCTCCTCTACACTTTTATTTGAGGGAAACACTTCAATCCGCATCCACAAAGCATCATTTTTTTTATTGTAAATGACATCTTTTCGGGGCTCTTCTTCTGTAAACTCGTATCCTTCTAGTACGTAAAGCGTATAGTTTTGATTACTGCTTCTTTTAAGATAACCTACATCTGTTCTGCTGCTTCCTTTGTAAGGATAGGTGAAGTTTAGCTGTGGCAAGCGTTCTCTTGGAATTTCTTTTTGTGTGTTGATAAGCTCTTCGCGAAAAGCAGTTGAACAGCCACTCATCAAACATATAAAACAAACAAGAAATATCTTTTTTTTCATAGCTGGCTTCCTTATCTATTTTCATTCATGCGTTTTTACTGAGTTAACAATTGAAATTAACTTTTTTTCATCATCGGAATTTTTAGCCGTAACCATCGTGATTTTTAAAGCAGGGTGCCCCTTTGTTTCTCTTAATACATATAGTTTTGCCGTTTCTTTTTTACTCCCAGACATAGATGCAAACACAACGGGTTGAATAAATGGGGATGTAGAAGAAATTTTTAACGATTTTCCAAACTGGTCATCAAACAATTCTTTTGAACGATCTAGATATGGTGTGCTTGTACTTTCTTTCCCGGAAAGGACTTCAATTCGCATCCACGTATAGGGAGTCTTGGTTGAAAAAAGAATATCTTTTCCATCTTCTTCTTTTTGAAGCGTATATTCACCGGGCAATGAAAGAGAATATCCTTGTTCGCTTACGGTGAGCTGCTGATGTTTCTCGTTGCTTTCACTGATTGCTTTAACAGAAGGCAGTATAACCATGGTTCCGCTTATCATTAACAGAAGCGCTAAATAAAATTTTCGCATGTATATATCTCCTATTCAAAACGCTAGACAGCGTGTAATTACTATATAAAAATGTTTTCGCCATGTGAGAACCCGTAGGTTTATTTTTGACTTTTTGGTAAAGCTAAAAACACAATCAATTAGTAATGGAGAGAAGACTATGAAAAACCGTAAATCAACTTCTGCAGCTAATCGCCGTCAACAGCGCGTGTGTTTGGGTGATGAACGATTATTTGCAGTTGGTATTAAAGCGTTTATTGACAATACGCATGAATCACACCTAGACAAAAAAGGAGGTCATTGAGTGAAATGGTGCTTGTCAATTATTATTATTGTTTCCATTAATTTCTACGGTATTCAGGTGGATGCTGCAAAGAAGAGCAGATTTTATTATGAAAGAAAAGGAGATATCGTGTGGGAAGTTCCCATGAAAGATGAGAAGTTAATTGCGCTTACATTTGATGATGGACCAGATCCTAAATATACGCCGACTATTTTAAATTTATTGCAAAAATACGGTGCCAAAGCAACTTTTTTTGTAGTCGGCGATCGAATAACGTCATTTCCCAAGCTTGCTCAAAGAGAAGTTCGTGAAGGTCATGAACTTGCTAATCATACATATAGCCATTTGAAAGTAAGGGGCCAGGAAGTAGAGAGAATTGAACAAGAAATTGAAAAAGCGGATGAACGTATACAAGCTATTACAGGAATAAAACCTTACCTGTTTCGTCCACCTACTGGTTATTATGACGATCGGGTAGTAAAAGCTGCTAAAAATCAGCAGTATACGATTATTCTTTGGTCTTGGCATCAAGATACATTTGATTGGAGAAATCCAGGCGTCGGTAAAATTGTAAGTCAAGTGCTTAACCATGCCAGATCAGGAGATATTGTATTGTTTCATGATATGGGAGGAGATCGAACCCAAACCATTGAAGCATTAAAACAAATTTTACCGAAGTTAAAGGAAGAGGGGTATAAATTTGTAACGGTCTCAGAACTTTTAAAACATCATCCCAATTATAAATCTCTTTATTTGATGCAACAGCAAAAACAGCACTCCGTTCAATAAGCGGGTGCTGTTTTTCTAGTAAAAGCTTTAGCTAATCTTTTAACTGGTTTTTCCTTCTCTTTCGTCCCCATCAGACGTATTTTTTTGGAAAAATGCTTTTACTTTATCTCGTTTTTTCTTCGAAATAAGAATATATAATGTATCACCTGCAAAAATTTGTGTATTTCCTCTAGGTGTAAGTAATTTATCATCTCGAATAACAGCAGTCACTAAAATGTCTTCAGGGAGGTGAAGTTCTTCAAGCGATTTACCTGATATATCTGCATGTTCCACGAGCTTCAACTCAATCATTTCATTTTTGGTTTTGCCCATCGAAACAAGCTCGAGACTGTGAGGAACCGTCTCTTTTTCACCTTGAGAAAGGTTTAGAAATTTGGCTAAAGGAGCGATTGTTGCTCCTTGAAGAAGAGCGGAAGTTAAGACCACAAAGAAAACGACGTTAAAAATGAGCGTGCTGTTCTCCAAACCTGCCATCATAGGATAAGTAGCCAATACAATTGGAACAGCTCCTTTTAAACCGGCCCAAGAAATAAACAGTTTTTCTTTGGATGAGTATTTAGCAAACATCATCGAAAGAAATACGCCGAGTGGACGAGCGACAAACATAAGTAAAAGAGATAACAGTATACCCTGCCAAATGATATCTAGCAGTTGATTAGGAAAGACAAGAAGGCCGAGTAAAATAAACATTAAAATTTGCATCATCCATGCAAAACCTTCGTTAAAGCGGACAATTGTGTGACGATAAGTTAGATCTGCATTTCCTACTACCACTGCCATTACGTATACAGCAAGTAGACCGCTTGCCTCTACAAATGTGGAAATTCCATAGGTTAAGGCGGCCAATGACAATGTGAGCACAGGGTAAAGCCCAGAAGAATCTAAATTAATTCGATTAATAATCCAAACGGATGCTTTTCCAAGTACTAAACCAAGTACCAGCCCGATTCCCATTTGCCAAAAGAAATTAAAGATTAATGAGAGGATAGGAGAGTCTGGATGCTGAATTAATTCAATAATAGAAACGGTTAAGAAAATGGCCATCGGATCGTTGGAACCAGATTCTGCTTCTAGCGTGGAGTTTAGTTTTTGGCGGATGTTCTGTGTCCCTAGTACAGAGAACACGGCTGCAGCATCTGTAGAGCCAACGATTGCCCCAAATAAAAAGCCTTCAAGCCAAGTAACGCCCAAAATATATTTGGCAAGTACACCCGTTAAAACTGTCGTAATGAGGACTCCGAAAGTAGCTAATGAAACGGAAGGGCGAACAACGCGTTTAACATCTTTCCATTTGGTCTGCACGCCTCCATCAAAAAGAATAATGATAAGCGCTAATATTCCGAATCCTTGTGTTAAAAGAGCATTGTCAAAGTAGATGTAGTGGCTAACAACCATTCCTACAATAATAAAGAGTACAAGCGAAGGGACCCCAAGGCGAGTAGAGAACTTTGCAGTAAGTACCCCTATGAGAAGGAGAATGGATAATAAGAGAATTGAATGGTCTACCGTAAAATCCAAAAAATACACCTCTTTTGTTTAAAATTTTTATGTAAGCAATAAGTGAGGTTCCTCTACAATAATTGTAGCATAATGGATTTAAAACCTTGAGAAATCTGCTTATCAAAAAAAGAGATGCATAAACATCTCTTTTTTGGTCATGTATGAATAACAGGGATAGATTCTTATTTAACATCTTGCTCGTGATAAAGATGAGGAGCTTTAAATGTTGCTTTCTTTTTAACGGAAGAACCTTGTTGGTCTGGACGGGAACGATCGTAAATAGCTGTTCCAACAATCTCAGCCACATCTTGAAGTTTTTCTTTGCTTATTTTATCAAGGGTATCTTCAGGCGTATGATACCAAGGTTCAGACGGACTGTGAATAAATAGAGCAGCCGGTATTCCTGCCTCTGCAAAAGGAACGTGATCACTGCGGCCGCCAGCTTGGAATGGCGTAGGTGATCCATTTAATCTTGTACTTGAGGCTTGAGCTAATTCTGTGACAAGATTTGGTGTTCCATCAGCTGTATTCATCACCAAATCTCCCGCATCTCGACTTCCTACCATGTCTAAATTAAACATTCCAACAATACGATTTTTCTCATTTTCAGATAGCTCACTAACATAATGCTCGGATCCTAGTAAGCCTACTTCTTCAGCTCCGAATGTAACAAATCGCAGTTCTGTATCGGTAGGAAGAGTTTTAAATACGCGAGCTAATTCAAGCACCATTGCTGTTCCAGAAGCATCGTCATTTGCCCCAGGTGCTCCGGCCACAGAATCATGATGAGCACCTACTACAATAATATCATTTGTTCCTTTTTTCTTAAAAGTAGAAGGTTTAGCAGCGGTTACATTATAAGATGTTCGCTCACTTACGACAGCTCCTTCAATTTTTACTGTACCTGAAGGCTTTTCGCCTTTTCGAATAGAAGTAAGAATCTTTTCACCTTCTTCTTTGGTAACAGCAAGAGACGGAATGTAGTTATCATTAGCGCCTCCAAGCGTTCCGTTTAGCTCACCGTCTGTATTATTAAAAATAATGACGGCTGCAGCCCCTTTTTCAGCAGCATTTAATACTTTTTCACCAAAAGTAATACTGCCTCGCTGAACTAATACAATTTTACCTGTCACATCTTTGTTTGCTAAATTATCTTTTGTACCCAGCCCTCCATCGACAATTTCAGCTGTGACATTTCCATTGGTGCTATAAGTAAAAGTTGTTGGAGAGTAGCCGGTACCGTTTACGATTAGTGAAAAACTAGCTGCTGGTGTGTAACCGGTAAAGGTAAAAGGTTCCACTTCGCTCTCATAGCCTAGTTTAGACAAACGCTTTTGAACAAATGTAGCAGCTTCGCGTTCAGCTTCAGTTCCTGCCACACGAGGTTTTTTTGAGAGATACGCAATGTCTTGATAAATTTTCTCAGCATTAATTTTTTTTAATACTTTTTGTTCAGAACTTTGATGGTGAGAAGCATTTGCAGAAGTAGAAGCTTGTACACTTGTAAAAGATAAAGTCAAACTTGTGGCTACAGCCAAAGAAATCACGGTTTTTTTCATTAAAATTCCCCTAAATTTATCGATGTAGTTGGTACTATTCGAATTTACAATATTAAGAAAATACAAAAAAGAGTATTATTACCTAAATGTTCCAGGATATTCCGTATCTAAATTCCTATTTTAATAGAGAAAATAATTCAAATAAAATGAAAATGCGGAAACAAATAAAGAGGATAAAAGAAACTGTGTCAAAAGTAATAAGAAAAGGTATTAGATAAGAATAAAAAAATAAGGTAAACTAGTTTAAAAGTAAGAAGAATATTCAGAACTTAATTGATGAAACATAGAGAGTATTCACATAAAAAACAAAGGCTGGTGGGAAATATTGATAAAAAATAGGGAGGGTGTACGAAAAGCAGCGGCGGTAACGGGTCTTCTGCTTTTAGGGGTGTACACCGTCTTTCAAACAATGGCATTTTTTAAAGGAGCATATGCTCTTAGCAGTTTGATAAAAGATAGTTTACTAGTGGGCATAACGGCTGGCACGTTTTATTTACTTCATAAGCGTTCGGTTTATACCCAGGTGTCTGATGAACAGTATCAGCTTGCTACATTAATAAACTCAATGCCAGATTTTATTTGTTTTAAAGATGGAGCTGGCAAATGGGTGGCGGTGAACGATTTTGGAAGAGAACTTTATCATTTAAAGGGTATTGATTACAGGGGTAAAACCGATGCAGAGCTTGGGGAGCTTGTGCCTTTCTTTCAAGCGGCTTTCTTACACTGTATTTCATCGGATGAAGAAGCTTGGAGAAAAAAGGAAAAGGTACGCATGGAAGAAGCATTTGAAATACCAAACGGCGAGGTCAAAACATTTGACGTCATTAAAGTACCTGTGTTTTTTGATGATGGCTCAAGAAAAGCTCTTATTACGATTGGACGAGATATCACTCAGCAAAAGCTTGCAGAAGCGCTTCTGATAAAAAAGGAAAAGCTTTCTGTAGTAGGCGAATTAGCTGCTGGAATTGCCCATGAAATTAGAAATCCGCTTACGAGTATTAAAGGGTTTGTTCAGCTCATGAAAGAAACAGACCGATCCGCGGTAGGGTATGCTAATATCATGCTTGATGAGCTGGAACGAATTAATGGTATTGTTAGTGAAATGCTCCTGTTGTCAAAACCTGAAAGTGAACATTTTCGCGTGTTTTCTCTTACAGAAGCGGTTAAGTATGTAATGAGTCTAACTTCCCATGAAGCTTTATTGAAAAATATTGACTTCTTATACGATGAACAAACAAATAACGCTAGTGTATATGGAAATAAAAATCACCTTATCCAAGTATTACTTAATGTTTTTAAAAACGCAATTGAAGCCATGGATAAGCCTGGAAATATTTATATCACAATCAAAACAGCGCAGGATGAGCATATTTTTATAGAAGTTAGAGATGAAGGGGTAGGAATTTCTAAAGACCGTCTAGAACATATAGGAGAACCGTTTTTTACTTTAAAAGAAAAAGGAATGGGGCTTGGATTAACAATCAGCTCTAAAATTATTCATGATCATCACGGTACCCTGCAGATTGAGAGTGAACAGAAAAAAGGGACGATTGTTAAAATCCGACTGCCTCTGTATATCGAAGATACGGCGGTTTTTGCAAGCAAATGAAATGTTGTAAACGAAAAGTAATGAAAACGTCATCCATTTCTTATTGCTAAACGCAGCTGTACATGATGTAATAAAAGAAACGAACATGTCAGGAAGGTAGCAAAATGAGACGTGCAGATCAAAAAATTATATTACCGTATACACCGGAAAATTTAAGAATGCTATTGCTTCAAGTATGTGACGGAGAAAACCCGTTTTCCCATCAAGACCTTGCGTATTGGTGTGATAAATATACTCTCCATTATTATGAGTATGAAGCGGATGAAACGCAGTGGATGAATGATATGCAGCAGACAGATAATAGGCAAGATCTAGCTAAATCCTATGCCATTGCTAAAGATATTGGCTGGCAGTGGTACTTTTATATGGCTAGAGGAACGACGCTATCTGATATTCAATATGTCGAGCTTCACGAACTAGAATTACCCAGACATTTGTTTGTAAAATGGCTAAATGAATTATATGAAATGTAATCCTATATATGAATTGTAGTACATCCGGTCTGATGAAAGAAAGGCCATCTCTGGTAACGGAGGAAAAGACCACTGAAGTACATACAAGCGTAAAATAGAAAGCTAAGGAAAATCCTTAGCTTTTTTGTTTTGTCAAAATTATTCAAAAAAACTGTCTTTAGGAAAAAACATAAAACCTAGTTGACTTATTGGTATTGTTGTATTATAAGTAATAGAGACATAAATTATGGAAAAATTACAGGGGGAACATCTATGAATAACTTATTAGTCATTCTAAACATCCTTATTATGCTGGCACTGCTTGCGGGGCTGTTTATGATGCAGAAAAAACATGTATCATTTTCAAAGCGTGTGTTCACGGCGCTTGGCCTAGGGATTATTTTTGGCTTTGCTCTTCAGTGGGTGTATGGTCCGACTCATGAAGTAACGATAGCGGCCGCCGATTGGTTTAGCATTGTAGGAAGCGGATATGTGAAGTTTCTTCAAATGATTGTTATGCCGCTTGTATTTGTATCGATTGTATCGGCATTCACTCGTTTGAAATTGACGAGCAATATTGGAAAGATTAGTAGTTTAATTATTGGGATTTTGCTTGTCACAACAGCGATAGCAGCTGCAATTGGTATTTTTACAACAACGAGCTTTAATTTAGAATCTGTCCAAATCACAAAAGGGGAAGCGGAACTTCAGCGCGGAGAGGACTTGGAAAACAATTTATCTAGTTTAGAAGCAAAAACAATTCCGCAGCAAGTAGTAGAATTATTACCTGCTAATCCGTTTCTTGATTTAACAGGCGCACGATCAACTTCCACGATTGGCGTTGTCATCTTTGCCGCATTTGTTGGAATTGCGTATTTAGGCGTGAAGCGTAAAAAAGCTGAGGAAGCGGCGTTATTTTCAAAAATTATTGATACGCTTTATGCAATTGTCATGCGTGTAGTGACGCTAATTCTTCGTTTAACTCCTTATGGGGTACTTGCAATTATGACCAAAACAGTAGCAACGAGTGATATTGATGCAATTGTTAAACTTGGAAAATTTGTTGTAGCATCATATGTCGCATTGACAGCTATGTTTATCGTTCACTTAGTTATTCTAACAATCATCGGTGTAAATCCGATCACATATGTTAAGAAAGTATTTCCTGTATTGGCGTTTGCCTTTACTTCTCGTACGAGTGCTGGAGCATTGCCTTTGAATGTTAACACACAAACAAGACAGTTAGGGGTTCCAGAAGGAATTGCGAATTTTGCAGGTTCATTTGGTCTTACAATCGGTCAAAACGGATGCGCTGGAATATATCCAGCTATGATAGCCGTTATGATTGCACCAACGGTAGGTATTGATCCTTTAACGCCTTCATTTATTTTCACGTTGATTGCCATTGTAGCAATTAGTTCGTTTGGCGTAGCAGGGGTTGGCGGAGGAGCGACATTTGCGGCTTTACTTGTATTATCTTCTATGAATTTGCCCGTAGCGCTAGCAGGCTTATTAATTTCAGTAGAGCCATTGATTGATATGGGGCGTACGGCGCTTAATGTAAGTGGAAGCATGACAGCCGGAGTCGTCACTAGTAAATTAACAAAAGAGCTAGATACAAACGTATACAACGATCAAACCATCTCACCTGAAACAGCAGAAGTGTAAAAGAGATACGTCATCCGTAGTTAACATTGTTAACTATGGATTTTTTTTCTTTATCCACATAAAATAGGAAAAAATACTTATGATAACGCTTTCAAAAAAGGTTATAGTGAAAAATGTGTACGTACTTTATTTTATGGGAGGGTTTTCATTGAAACGTAGTTGGACTAAATATGCAATGGTACTGACGGCTTTACTCTTACTAGTAAGCTCTTTTTTTAGCCCATTTATGCAATCGTTTGCATCTGCAGCAGATGCAACAAAAATCACGATTCACTATCAGCCTGCTCCAAATGATACAAAGGAATGGGGATTATGGGTTTTTCCTGAAGGAGGAGAAGGGAAGCCTTACGCATTTACAGGGCAAGATCAATTTGGAAAAGTAGCGGAAGTTGAATTACCCGGTACTTATGACAAAGTAGGTTTTATTGTTCGAACAGAGTCGTGGGAAAAAGATGGAGGAGACCGCTTCGTTTCGGTGGAGAACGGTGAAGGAGAAGTATGGGTGAAAAGTGGAGATGAACATACATATACGTCTCCTCCTGACGGTGAATACCGAGATTTACCGAAGTTTGATAAAGTAAACGTTACCTTGAATTATCATCGGTACGACGGAGATTACAGCGGGTGGAACATTTGGACATGGCCCGGTGATGAAAAAGAAGGCAAGCAAATCGAATTTACGGAAGACACGAATTTTGGGAAGAGAGCGACTTACGCCATTAACAGTGGAAGTGGAAATTTATTTGACAAAATTGGTTTTATTGTACGCCATTCTACTAGTGACAGCGATTGGGAAAATAAAGACGGAGGAAACCGCTTTATTACCAAGGTTGGTAAAGATGGGAATGTAGAAGTATGGATTGTTCAAGGACAAAATCGAATTTATTATGATAGAGCAGGAGTAGATATCACTCGGAAAATCACGAAGGCGACTATGGATACATTTAATCAAATCACCTTAGAAACAAACGTGCCGTTTGACTCTTCTAAGAGTGTAGGAGACATTGAAATTGACGGAGCTCAAATTGAGAAAGTGATACCTTATAAAGAGGGAGAAGACGCTGCTACTAATAAAGTTAAAATCATAACAAAACAGCCTTTGGACGTTACAAAAACGTATAAAGTTAAGCAAAAAGGATACGGATCAGCTGATGTAGTCAATGGAAATGTCGTGCGTACGAAAGAATTTGACGAAAAGTATGCATATAGCGGAAGCGATTTAGGAAACACATATTCTAAGAAACAAACAAATTTTCGCGTATGGGCTCCAACTGCAAGCGAAGCCAAGCTAGTGACTTATTCGTCATGGAACTCGAAAGCTTTAAAAGAAATTTCTATGACTAAAAGTGAAAAAGGAACGTGGAAAGCGGAGTTAAAAGGAAATCAAGATGAACTAATTTATACGTACAAAGTAAAAATTGGGAACGTCTGGAATGAAGCGGTTGATCCATATGTACGAGCAACAACGGTCAATGGAGATCGCGGAGTCGTCGTAGATTTGGCTAAAACAAATCCGAAAAAGTGGAGTACAAATAAGCCGAAATTTAAAAATCCAGAAGATGCCATTATCTATGAACTGCACGTACGAGATTTATCGTCTCAAAAAGAGAGCGGTATCAAAAACAAAGGAAAATATTTAGGCGTAGCGGAGTGGAATACGAAAGGACCAAATGGAGTAAAAACAGGACTCAGTCATATTAAAGATTTAGGTGTAACGCACGTCCAGTTCCTGCCTATTTACGATTATCGTACGGTGGATGAAACGAAATTAAACGAGCCGCAGTTTAACTGGGGATATGATCCGAAAAATTATAACGTCCCAGAAGGCTCCTATTCAACAAACCCATATAATCCTAAGACTAGAATTATTGAGCTTAAACAAATGATTCAAACGCTTCATGACAAGCAGCTTCGCATGGTAATGGACGTTGTTTATAATCACGTGTATGCAGTGAGTGAGCATAGCTTTGATAAACTAGTTCCAGGCTACTACTTCCGTTATAAAGAAGATGGAACTCTATCCAACGGAACAGGTGTTGGAAACGACACGGCGTCTGAACGGAAAATGGTTCGGAAGTTTATCGTAGATTCTGTTGCGTATTGGGCAAAAGAGTACCACATTGACGGGTTTCGGTTTGATTTAATGGGGATTCACGATACAAAGACAATGAATGAAGTGAGAAAGAAATTAGATGAACTTGATCCTTCCATTATCGTCTTAGGAGAGGGCTGGGATCTAGGAACCGAGCTTGACGCTAAGCTCAAAGCTAACCAGAAAAACGCTCAGGATATGAAGCGCATCGCTCACTTTAATGACGGTATGCGGGATGGTCTTAAAGGCAGCGTATTTTTTGATCATGACAACGGATTTGTGAATGGAAAGCAAGGACAAGAAAAGCTCATACAGCAAAGTATAGCAGCTGGAATTGATTATGATCGTTCAACTGCCACGTATGAAGATCCAGATCAAGTTGTTACGTATGTAGAAGCGCACGATAACCATACGTTATGGGATAAGCTTCAGCTGACGAACCCTGCTGACACCGAGCAAACGAAAAAGCAAATGCACAAGCTTGCTTCTTCTATTATTTTAACATCTCAAGGAATGAACTTTATACATGCAGGTCAAGAGTTTATGAGAACAAAAGGCGGAGACCATAACAGCTATCAGTCACCCGATTCTGTCAATCAGCTAGATTGGAAGCGCCGAGCAGCTTTCAGCCAAGAAGTAAATTACATGAAGGGACTTATTGCGCTTCGAAAGCAATATTCGTCATTTAGAATGACGAGTGCACAGGCTATTCATCAAAATTTACGCTTTGTTGATGCACCAGCAAACGTAGTAGGTTATACGTTAAATGCTAAAGCTAATAAAGATAAAGCAAACGAAATAATGGTGATTCATAATGCAAATAAACAAGCTCAAACGGTTCATTTGCCTTCTAACAGAACGTGGAGATTACTTGTTGACGGCGAGCGGGCCGGAACAAAAACGCTCCGTACGGTGAAAGGAAATACAATAAACGTTTCGCCTCTTTCGACATTTGTACTAGTAAGATAAGCTTTAGATAGCTAGAATGCATGTAGAAAAATTCAGAATATTGTATGCAAAATTGTTGATTTTACTAGATAACATGGTAAAATATTCATTGTTAGCGTTTTCAAAATTCGTGGGGAGGTATGTATTTGATGCAAAATCTTGGAGCGAAAAAAGTTGAAATGAGTCCGAAAGTAGTGGAGTTTTTAAAAGGAGTTAAACAGCTATACATTAATGGCGAATGGGTAGACTCTGTTTCAGGAAAAACGTTTGAAACAGTAAATCCAGCAACGGGTGAAAAATTGGCAGATGTAGCTGAAGCAAATCCAGAGGATATTGATCGCGCCGTCAGAGCGGCTAGAGAAGCCTTTGATCATGGACCTTGGACAAAGATGTCAGCAGCTGAAAGAAGTCGACTTATTTATAAATTAGCTGATTTAATGGAAACACATCAATTGGAACTTGCGCAGCTTGAAACGCTTGATAACGGAAAACCAATTCGTGAAACATCAAATGCAGACATTCCATTAGCCATCGAACATTTCCGCTACTTTGCAGGGTGGTCAACTAAAATGGTTGGACAAACTATTCCTGTGCAAGGAGCGTATTTTAACTATACGAGATATGAACCAGTAGGAGTTGTTGGCCAAATTATTCCGTGGAACTTCCCGCTTTTAATGGCCGCTTGGAAGCTCGGAGCCGCTTTGGCAACTGGATGTACAATTGTGCTCAAGCCAGCCGAGCAAACGCCTCTTTCTGCACTTTACTTAGCTCGACTAGCCGATGAAGCAGGATTCCCAAAAGGCGTGCTAAACATTGTGCCAGGCTACGGGAAAACAGCAGGTGAACCGCTCGTTCATCATGATCTTGTCGATAAAATTGCTTTTACAGGATCTACTGCTGTCGGAAAAGCAATTATGAAACAAGCTAGCGACTCTTTAAAGCGTGTGACGTTAGAGCTTGGAGGAAAATCACCAAACATTATCCTCCCGGATGCAGACTTAACAAAAGCTGTTCCTGGTGCGCTTTCAGGTATTATGTTTAACCAGGGACAAGTATGTTGTGCTGGAAGTCGTCTGTATGTCCAAAAAAGCTTATATGATAATGTCGTAGCTGATTTAGTTTCTCAAACGAAATCTATTAAACAAGGAAATGGATTAGCAGATGAGACAACAATGGGGCCGCTTGTATCTGCGCAGCAGCAAAAACGAGTGAAAACCTATATTGATAAAGGAATTGAAGAAGGAGCGGAAGTACTCGCAGGAGGAAACATACCGTTTGATCAAGGCTATTTCGTAGAACCGACTATCTTTGCAGATGTCGATCATTCGATGACGATTGCTCGTGAAGAAATCTTTGGTCCGGTTGTAGCTGCTATGCCGTTTGACGATCTTGATGATTTGATTGCCAAAGCAAATGATACAGCATATGGTCTAGCAGCAGGCGTTTGGACACAGGATTTAAAGAAAGCACACTATATTGCTCATGGTATTAAAGCGGGTACAGTTTGGGTGAACTGTTACAACGTATTTGATGCAGCAAGCCCGTTTGGAGGTTATAAGCAGTCGGGAATTGGTCGTGAAATGGGAAGCTATGCGCTTGATAATTACACTGAAGTGAAAAGCGTATGGATCAATATGGAATAATAAGTAAGATTTTTTGTGAAAATCAATAGCATATCTTTGTGTGAAAAAGAGTAGTCTTTAGTGGACTACTCTTTTATTTGTTTAAGTCCCGCATTTTTAGAAAAGGAGTGATAACATTGCCGGTTATACAGGGCCCCTCGTCGTATAAGCTTACCGGTCACCTGCAAAAGTTTAGAGAGAACCCCCTGGGTTTTTTGGAAAACTTGACTCAGTATGGAGAAATTGCAACATTTAGAGTTGCGCACAAACGCTTTTATGTAACGAGAGACCCTCAACTTATTAAAGATGTAGTCATTACAAACAGCAAGGCGTTTCAAAAAATTAAACTAACGCACATGTTTAAAACGCTGCTAGGCGAAGAAATGTTATGGACAGATGAAGCATTATACATGAGCCCCATTCAACCCTCACAACTAAAACAACATCTAACTTATAATAAGGAAGCAATCGCAAAAATAATTGAAAAGCATACGGAAACGTGGGAAGAAGGGCAGCTTCGAACGATAGTAAAAGACATAAGACAGATAGTCGTAGCTGTACTCCTTCAACTTGTATTTGGCATTTCGATTGAGGATAAAGACAAAATTCACTATGTTCAAGCACTTATGAGAAAAAAAGAAAAGTTAGGCAAAATTTATATTCGTCTACCCTTGCACCAGCCTGACTCAGATGAGCAGCTAGAACAACTCCTTTTTGAACGCGTTCAAATGCGTGTTCAAAACAAAACCGAAGGAAATGACTTACTGCAGTGTGTATTAAATTCTCACGGGGAAGACATCCATGAAAGAGAAATATACGAACAGCTAAATTCTATATTCCTTTCGATGTATGAAATGATTACGCACGTATGCAGCTGGTCTATTCATTTACTGTCTCAAAATATTAGGGAGCACCTTCAGCTGCATAAAGAAATTCAAGCCTATGCTAGCGGTGAATCGCTTTCAACCAAAAATTTGACCTATATGCGCAAAATAATTGCTGAAAGCATGAGGCTGTATCCGCCTCTTTGGCTATTTGGGCGTCAAGCACGTGAAGATATACAAATAGATGGTTACAGCATTAAAAAAGGGGAGATTATGTTAATTAGCCCTTATATGATGCATCGCCATGAAGATTATTTTTTAGAGCCAAGTGAATTTTTACCTGACCGTTTTGAAAAAGGAGGATCCATTGATGTCCCAAGCTATATGTATATGCCGCTTGGGATTGAGCATCAAGCGGAAAGAGGCATGGACTATATCACTGAAATAGTAACTATTTTTCTGTCAGAAATGACAAAGCGCTTTTTATTTCAACTGACTAAGCCCGAGCCTATTGCTCCGATGGCGGGCGTTATGCTGAATATGAAAGAAGAACTGGATGTGAATGTTCACAAAGTTCACACGCAGTCTTGAATGAACGGGAATCCTTTCCCTCTTTATATCAGGCTGTCAATTTATTGACACATCCTGCATTGAGATTTATCATAGGATAATATTTGATAGAGATTACTGAAGGATTTTTAGAGGGGACTATGGATAAAACAATTAAACAGTTAGTGTCGCTAGTTGAAACATCATTACTAACGCAAGTTAAGATTCAAAGTGAAAGTGACTATGATCCAGTTGAAGTTACGAACAAAACAAAAGAGTGGGTACTTATTGGTAAAGGAAACTATGCCGGTGTGTTTACGCACGAGAATTATCCTGAATTTGTCGTAAAAGTATACGGAAGAGACGTTTATGGTGTAAAAAAAGAAGCGCAAGTGTATAGAAAGCTGGGCGTTCACCCAGCTTATTCTCAACTTTTTCATGAGGGAAAGACGTACTTGATTTTAAAAAGACTTACAGGTGTTACTTTGTATGATGCTGTACAGCGGGGAATAAAGATTCCCGAACAAGTCATAAAAGATGTGAACAAAGCTTTGGACTATGCAAGAAGCCAGGGGTTAAACCCGTATGATGTGCATGGTAAAAATGTCATGATGAAAGATGGAAGAGGGTATGTGGTGGATATTTCTGACTTTTATAAGGAAGGTATTGATAAAAAATGGACAGACCTTGTAAAAGCTTATTACACCTTTTATCCGTTTATTGATAAGTACCATATCCGCTTGCCATACCCGTTGTTAAACGTGATCAGAAAAGCATATCGTCTATATCGTAGAATCAAATCAAAAAGGAGTTTCCGCTAAAGGAAACTCCTTTTTAAGATGAAATACAGCGCAATACATGCTGCTGCTCAAAAGTTGGTTTTAATTTGAATAGAATGGTTTGTAGTATTTCAGATTGATAGACAAATTTTAGCGTATGTTTAAGGGAAAGAGGGTGTAAGAAAGAACGTATTCTTTTTTCAGCATAACGTATCACCTGTTCTTCATAAAATAAAGTACGTGCGGAGATTTTAGCGTGAATATCTTTTGTTAGTTCGATTGTAAACTGGATAATCATTAAATCAGTGTCTTTACAGTATTTTTCTAGTAGCATAATATCACCTCCATTTTGTCAACTCATTTACATAATCTTAATATAAAATTTACAAATGTCAATAAAACACGGAAAAATAAATGGTAAGACTGCTCTTTTTATATGTTGAATAAACAACAACGTTACAGAGGTGAGTAAAGTTGAATATTAACGTCGGGTTTGCAATTTTAGCTGATATTGATAATAAGATGACGGCTGCTATTTATGTGGAAAATCAAATTGTAGCGATTATAGCTGGACCTTCAGATATTCTGTATGAAAAGTTGAAAAAAGTGTTTTTATAATAGAGAAAAGATGTAATTGTAAATATGATTCATAAAAAGCTTAAAAATTCTATGAAATAGTCGAAATAAAAGATGAGGATAAAATACACAAAAAGAAAGAACAGGAAGTTAAGGATAGGAGAATTACATATGGATAAAACATCTTTTATTGGACTGATTTTAGGAATAGCCTCTCTTATTGTAGGCATGTTTTTCAAAGGGGTTAATCCATCTGTGTTAGGAAATCCGGCTGCTATTTTAATTATTATTGTCGGAACCGTCGGAGCAGTAGTGATTGCATTTCCTTCAAATGAAATCAAAAGAGTCCCAAAACTGTTTGGTGTCCTGTTTAAAGAACAAAAAATGCTGCAGCCCGTTGATTTAGTATCCATGTTTTCTGAATGGGGACAAGTTGTTCGAAAAGAAGGGTTACTATCACTTGAAGCCCAAATTATTGATGTAGATGACCCTTTCTTAAAAAATGGTTTGAATTTAGCTATTGATGGTCAAAGTGCGGATTATATACGAGACGTGTTGTCTGAAGAAATTGATGCGATGGAAGAAAGACATCAAACGGGTGCAAGTATTTTCGCTTTAGCAGGTACATATGCTCCAACTCTCGGTGTACTTGGAGCTGTTATAGGGTTAATTGCTGCGCTTGGGAACATGGAAGATACAGATACGCTAGGACATGCGATCAGCGCGGCGTTTGTTGCTACGCTTCTTGGTATTTTTACTGGGTATGTACTATGGCATCCGTTTGCAAATAAACTAAAGCGTAAATCGAAACATGAAGTAAAGGTAAAGTATATGATGATCGAAGGAGTGCTTTCACTTCTAGAAGGAGAAACACCGAAAGTAATTGAGCAAAAGCTGGCTTCCTATTTGCCAACAGCGGAACGTAAAAAGCTTCTTCAAGAAAGCGAAGTGGGCACAAATGAGTAGACGCAGAAAACGAAAGCATGAAGAGGACCATGTTGACGAAAGCTGGCTACTTCCTTACTCAGATTTGCTTACACTTTTACTTGCTTTATTCATTGTATTGTTTGCAATGAGCTCAGTGGATGCGCAAAAATTTAAGAACCTTTCCCGCGCATTTAATGAAGCGTTCGTTGGAGGAACGGGCGTGATGGAATTTCAATCTCTGCAGGAATCTGAAGAAGCGGTTCAGCCTTCAAATACTCCTGCAGCTAAAAGTACGGAAAAAACAAATGAAGTAGAGACAGCTCCTAATCAGTCTCCTGCTTCTTCACAATCGTTAACGAGCGAACAAAAGGAGCAAACCATTCGAGAAGCTGATCAAGAAGAGCTTCAGCAAATTCAATCTAAAATTAATGCGTATATTCAAAAGAAAAACTTAACAAATCAATTACAGACTTCGCTAACCGAGGAAGGTCTCTTAATTTCCATTCGAGACAATGTATTGTTTGATTCGGGAAGAGCACAAGTGCGGAGTGAAGATACAAAAATCGCAAATGATATTTCAGAGCTTTTGGTGATTGATCCTCCTCGTAATATTATTATTAGCGGCCACACCGATAACGTACCTATTCGCAACGCTGGTTTTGAATCCAACTGGGAGTTAAGCGTGATGAGAGCAGTTAACTTTATGAAAGTTATCTTAAAAAACGATAAGCTTAATCCAAGCATGTTCAGTGCAAAAGGATTTGGAGAGTTCAAACCAGTGACATCTAACAATACAGCAGAGGGGCAAGCGAAAAATAGAAGGGTTGAAATATTGATTACTCCTCGTACAATTAAACAGCCGTAAAAGCAGTCCTGCTTTTACGGCTGTTTTTCTATGTGTTATAAAGCTAAGAGTCTTCTCTTTTCAAAGTTTCCTCGTACTAACTTGAGGTCCATTCCATCTAAAATCAAATCAATGAGAGCGCCTTTAAAGACATCTGCTGTTTTTTTCTTATCATTGGACTGCAAATATTGCACGCGATACCACTTGCCTTCAACTTGAAAGTACATAAAACGTCCGTGCGTAAAGTCAATCCAAAACTTGGTAGGTTGTCCATTGAGATTTTTATAAACATATCCCCAGCTTCGTCCTTGGTGAGCGTCCTTCATTTTAGGGCGAGCTGTATTAAATACTTCGTAATATACTTTATGCTTAATATCATAGAGCATCATGTGACAGTCCTCCTATTTATAGACGTGCTAGCAGGTAAAGATATATTTGTATACGACAAGTATACTCAGATGAAAGGAATCGTAGACTATTTTTTTGAGACAAGCAGGAGCAAAGGTAAATGAAAAAGACAGTTTAAATTAGCTCAATCATTCCGCTTTTTTTATACTGTAAATAAATGCGTTAAATAAGGAGGAAAAAATGAGACGAGTAGGCATAGTAGGTGCTGGAATGACGGGCCTTAAAGCAGCGGCTGAATTGCGAAAAGAGGGAATAGAGGTCTTTCTTCTTGATAAGGGAAAAAGTGTAGGGGGACGAATGGCTACCCGACGAGTAGGGGATGGAAAAGCAGATCACGGAGCTCAATTTTTTACAGTGAGATCCGATGAATTTCAACAAGACGTAAATAAATGGATAGGTGATAGAAAGGTTAAGAAGTGGTTTGGTGACCATCACCCTCGGTATCAAAGTCCGAATGGCATGAATGCGCTAGCTAAATATTTAGCTGAAAATCTACGCGTATATGTAAATCGAAAAGTTCAAGCTATTGATTTTCAAAACGGAAGGTATCAGTTATATACAGAAGAAAATGAGATTTTTGAAGCGACTGATATCATTCTTACACCTCCGTCTCCTCAGGTTATTGAGATGCTTAATAACAGCAGGTTACAGGTGGACCAATCTATTCTTAAAACACTGAAATTCAGTCCTTGCTTGGTTGCTATCGTGGAGCTTTACACAGAGACGCTGTTTGGTGATCATGGTCAACTCACGAATCCATCTGGCACAATCCAAAGAATCATTAATCATGAGCAAAAAGGAATATCAAAGACGCCCGTTCTTAGCATATATATGAATAAAGACTGGTCAGAAAAACATGTTGATGAACATGAACGTGAGTTGCTGCCGATGATAAAAAATGAAATAAAAGAATGGATAGGTGCAAATCATATTAAAAGCATCCAGATAAAGAAATGGCGCTATGCAGAGGTTGAACAAGTTCTTCATCAGCCCTTTGCTAAAATTATGCCGTCGCTACTGGTGGCAGGAGATGCTTTTTTAAGAAGGGAAGACGAGACGAATCACTCACGGTTAGAGAGCGCATATTTGTCAGGCAAATCGGCAGCCGCTGAATTAATGGAAAAGAACATCTAGAAAAAGGAGGGACCAAGAAGTGAAAAATAATTGGATAATGAAACAAACGTGGAAAGATTTACTGTTTATTCATTGGCCTGTAGATCCGGCATTTTTGGCTTCTTTATTGCCGAGTCAGTTAGAGCCTGACACCTATAATGGTCAAGCGTGGATTGCGCTTGTGCCTTTTACGATGACAGACATTCGATTCAAAGGAACGCCTGCCGTGCCCATCTTTTCACGGCTATATGAGCTAAATGTGCGTACCTATGTTACATATAAAGGGGAAAAAGGCGTTTATTTTTTTAGTTTAGACGCAAGCAATCCACTAGGAGTATGGATTGCTCGTCAGTTTTTTCACTTGCCTTATTACCACGCTGCTATGACATTCAACAAAACTCAGAACTATATTTCTTTTCAGTCAGTTCGAACGCACAGAGACTCAAAAAAAGAGCGAGTAAAGCTTACATATAGAGGTACTTCTCCGTCCTATCGCAGTAAAAAAGGAGAATTAGCTCATTGGCTTACAGAGCGCTATTGCTTATTTACCACTCATCAAGGAAATGTCTACAGAGGAGACCTTTATCATGATCCTTGGGAGCTGCAAAAAGGAGAGTGTGAAATAAGAGATGATTCTATCACTCAGCCTTTTTTGCGTCCGGCGGACTATCATAATTTAACTGTACACTACGCAAAGAAAGTAACTGCTTATTTTTACCCGTTTAAGAAAGTATAGGCATCAAAACAAAATTAAAAAATCTTCATAGCCTTCTTCTTTAAGCTTCTCTTTTGGAATAAAGCGAAGAGCCGCAGAATTTACTTGATAGTATTCGCTGTTTTCTTCTGTTAAAAGTAAACCAAGATAGTTATCTCCTTCTTTGCTTTTTAGCGCTGTTGAATGCTGAGCCGGCACTTTTTTTATGTTTCCGTATAAGATAGGACGCTTAAAAATGGGCCAGCCTGTATGAGAAGGAAGCTGATCTGACGTTTTGAACAGTGCTTCTCCAGTTAGAAGGTCAACGTAAATTCCTTTTTTTTTGTTATTCCAATATAAATTTGTAAAAGGGGGTTCGGTTCCGTTTTCCTGCGTAACAAAATATTGCATAGGCGTTAGGAACTTTTTAAGGTAAGAGCGGTCCTTGGGCCAATGCTGCGTCAGAAAATCAGTTCGCCCCGAGCCTTCTTTGTATAATTTATAGTGAAATGCATTTTTTCGATAATAATCCTGCTGCTGTTCTTCTGCTTCGTAAAAAGAAGAAAAAGGTAAAATAGGTGTGACGATAGGGTTCTTAAAACGTCCGCTTTGGGCGAGCTTTCTTTTAGAATCGAGAGCCACTTCTTTTTGCTTTTCGTTATGATAAAAAATAATGGCTCGATACGATGGTCCGCGGTCTGAAAACTGTCCGGCGGAATCCGTAGGGTCAATTTGCTGCCAATACAGGTTAAGCAGCTCTTCAAACGTAATTTGAGAAGGATCCCATACAATTTGCACGGCCTCTACGTACTCGCTTTCCTGTTTAGCTTCAGAAGCGATTTGTTCATCTCTAGCGTAGCCCGAGCGGATACTAATGATTCCTGTAAGCTGATCAAAAGGAGCGACCATGCACCAAAAGCATCCTCCTGCAAACGTTGCATATTCTTTCATGTTACTTTCCTCTTTTCGTTGAATAAAATAAATGAAAATATATTTATATATTAAAATGTATAAACAAACAGAAAGCGCTTTATAACGAGTCTTGTAAGAAAGCACACTCTTATGGTATTATGACCACTGGATAAAAGAAAGATGGCTTATTGTTTACGCGAGTATCCTTATTTTATGTTCTTAAAAAGATGCAGTTTATTGTTTAAGTACTCATAGAAATACATACGTTGGAGCAGTAAGAGGAACAATTAAAAAATAAGGACGTTTTGCTCTTAAACGATACCACATTCCAGAATCTACATACCAGTTTAGGAGGAGCTAGTTTGAACACAACCCGTTTACCATCTATGTGGGAAATAATGATTGTGCTTGCTTTATTTTTAGCTGTTGTTATTTCGTTTGCAACTGTTTTTGATTTACCTATTCAGCTCGCTTTATTTATTTCATGGTTTATTGTTATGGCGCTAGGAGTACGACTTGGATATACGTATAATCAGCTGCAAGGGGCCATTACAAGAGGAATATCAAACGGCTTAGAAGCTATTTTAATTTTATTAGCCGTCGGTACGTTAATTGGAACATGGATTGCCGGAGGAGTTGTTCCTTCTCTCATTTATTTTGGATTAGAGTTTATTAATCCAACATTCTTTTTACTTGCTACACTTATCATTTGCTCTATTACCTCGATTTCAACAGGAACATCTTGGGGAACGGTTGGTACAGCCGGAATCGCGATGATGGGAATCGGACAAGGCTTAGGTATGCCGCTTCCTTTAGTAGCTGGAGCCGTGATTTCAGGAGCTTATTTTGGAGACAAGCTTTCTCCTCTTTCTGATAGTACCATTTTATCTGCGTCAATGGCCCGAGTGAACGTTATCGATCACGTAAAAGCAATGTTAGTATTGGATATTCCTGCTTATCTCATTACGGCAGTATTATTTACGGTAACAGGGTTTATGTATGGGGGAAAAGATTTTGATGCTGGACGGGTAGAAGAATTAAAATCTTCGCTGTTGGATACATTTCACATCAGCGGGTGGATGCTGATTCCGGCTTTGGCTGTCATTGTCCTTTTAGCATTAAAGAAACCTTCTCTTCCAGCAATTGCGGTTGGTTCATTATTAGGAATTATATGGGCAGTTGTCTTTCAACATATGGATGTGGCGAGCGCATTTAATACGGCTTATGAAGGATTTAAAATTAATACCGACAACACATTTTTAAGTGAGCTATTAAATCGTGGCGGAATTTTAAGCATGGTCGGTTCTATTATTGTCATTATTTTTGGACTAGGATTTGGCGGGTTATTAGATGAGCTCGGCGTCTTAGAAGTCCTGCTATCTAAATTTGAAAAAATTCTTGTCAATTCAGGAAACGTTACGGCTTCTACTATTTTCGTTGGATTATTAGGAAATATATTTGGTTGTGCGATGTATGTTTCATTAATTTTAACACCGAAAATTATGGAGAAAAGTTACGATAAGTTAAGAATACAGCGTCTAGTGCTTGCCCGTAACTCAGAAGTAGGGGGAACCTTAACTTCTGGAATGGTTCCGTGGACGGATAACGGTGTATTTCTAGCTACAACGCTTGGGATCTCTACATTCGCTTATCTGCCGTTTATGTGGCTCAGTTTTGTCTCTATTATTTTGGCGATTGTTTACGGATATACAGGGAAATTCATTTGGTACGTAAAAGAAGAAAAACAGCGTTCTGCTATAGCAAAATAAAAGAGGCTGGGACAAAAGAGTTTTAGTTGAAGAAAAATCCGAACGATGAATTGAGATTCTTAATGAAGAATCCACTTCGTTCGGATTTTTTCATTGGTATGATAAACGTAGGTTTCATGTATTTCGTTTCTTCTAGCTGTTGATCGAATTGATTTAGTTATGTCTCGAGTTTTTTTTGATCAAATCATTTCTGGGTATTCGATTTTCCAGTGAACATTTTGAAGGTAAAGCTGAACATCGGCCTTTTTTTTCTGCTGCAGAAGTTTTAGAATATGGCGGTGATGTTCATTCATTACGCGTAAAATGGCGTATAGCTCTTTGGTGTCATCGCTAAAGTACGTTTGTCTGATGAATCCGTCTTGTAAAGACATAAGCTGTTCTTTTAAGGTCACATTATCGCATCGGTTCAAATATACTCGATGAAAATACGTTTGATATTTTTGATAATCCTGATAATTTTCTGATTCAATCGAAACATCGATTTTTTTAATAAGCTCATCCATCTTCGTAAAATCTTCTTCAGTTAAGTGATCAATGGACAAGGCAGCTGCCAGACCATCTAAAGCACCGACGATTTCAAATACTTCTAGTTTTTTTTGTGTATCAATTTCCTTTACAGTAAACCCTCTGCGCGGTCTGTATTCTAATAGGTTGTCTGAAGCTAATTTAATAAGCGCTTCTCTTACAGGCGTTCGGCTGACATTCAGCTGAGAACAAATACTGGCTTCATTTATTTTGTCGTTAGGCAGCAGTGTACCTTCTTGAATTTGACTTGCTATGTAGTTATATACATGATCTTTTAATGAATGATAAATCATAGGCCCCTTGTTCATTGTTTCCCCCTAAAATAAATATCGCATCAGCCGTTCTTTCTCTTCATGTCATGGTGATGAAAGAGTATAAAAATAGCAAGAAAGAACGTACAGGTGTAAAAATAATCATATCATATCACTTCATTTAATCTTAGTTAGAATATAAAAAAATAGAATTATTGAAATATTTTTTACTATTCATTGTTGTAAAAAATCTGAAAAATGATATAATCGTAAAAAGATTTAAGAAGTGTATATTGTATACAATATACAAAATTCGTACATATCGAAGAAATAGAGCCTATTCCTGAAGAGAAGAGACTATAGAGAATATGTAAAAAAACCAAGTTTTTGGATGGGTTTACTATAAAAAAGGAGGTACATAATGGGTGAGAATACAACATCTATGAATCAGTTACAAAGAAAAATGAAAAGCCGTCATTTATTTATGATTTCCCTTGGCGGTGTTATCGGTACGGGGTTGTTTCTTAATTCTGGCTATACAATTAATGCAGCAGGTCCTGGGGGAACGCTCCTTGCTTATTTAATCGGTGGATTAATTATGTATTTAGTCATGATATGTCTAGGGGAACTAAGCGTAGCAATGCCTGTGTCAGGATCATTTCAAGTATACGCTACAAAGTTTATAGGGCCGGGAACTGGTTTTGCGGTGGGCTGGCTCTACTGGCTGACTTGGGTAGTATCTGTCGGTTCGGAGTTTACAGCGTCTGGGCTGCTTATGCAAAGATGGTTTCCTGACGTTTCGGTTTGGATATGGAGCGCGCTGTTTGCTCTTTTATTATTTGGTTTAAATGCAACATCTGTACGTTTTTTCGGCGAAACAGAATTTTGGTTTTCAAGTATTAAAGTATTAACGATTATTGTATTTATTATTTTAGGCGCAGCAGCGATGTTTGGATTCATTCCCCTTAGCGGTCATGAAAAAGCGCCGATGCTTTCTCATTTTACAGGAGAGGGCGGTTTATTTCCAAATGGACTTATGCCTGTATTAATTACGATGGTTTCCGTGAGTTTTGCTTTTTCAGGAACAGAATTAATTGGTATTACGGCGGGAGAAACAGAAGATCCAGAAAAGAACATACCTCGAGCCATTAAAAATATCATTTGGCGTACATTCTTCTTCTTTATTGGCGCCATGTTTGTACTATCTGGGTTGATCTCATGGAAACAAGCAGGAGTGTTAGAAAGTCCTTTTGTGACGGTGTTTGATCAAATAGGTATTCCTTATGCAGCAGATATTATGAACTTGGTTATTTTAACAGCTTTACTATCAAACGCTAATGCAGGCTTATATGCATGCTCGAGAATGCTCTGGTCATTATCCGATCAAAAAATGGTTAGCAGCTGGTTAGGGAAAGTAACGTCTAAAGGAGTTCCATTTAATTCGTTGCTTATCAGCATGGGAGTGGCTTGTCTGTCCTTGCTGTCAAGCGTGGTTGCACCAACTACTGTTTACTTAGTATTAGTTTCTATTTCTGGATTTGCGGTGGTAGCTGTATGGATGGCTATTGCAGCTTCTCATTTTATGTTCAGAAGACGCTATATTAAAGAAGGAAATGATGTATCAAAGCTTGTTTACAAAGCTCCTTTATATCCTCTCGTTCCTATCTTAGCATTCGTTTTATGCTTTGCTGCTTGTGTAGGACTTGCTTTTGATAAGAGTCAGCGTATCGCATTATACTGCGGTATCCCGTTTGTCCTTTTTTGTTATCTGTTTTATTATTTAAAAAGTAAAAAAGAAAACGGAAAAGATGACAGTCAGCCTATAGCAAAATAAAAAGCAGAAGACCTAGGTCTTCTGCTTTTTTTTGCAATACAAAAACACCCTATCCATCCGTACTGGTTAAGTGTCCCGCAACAAGCGAAATTGAATTGGATAGGGTGCGTATCTATATAGTAGAGAAAGAGGCGCCATTTGTCAAACTTATTTAGCGGCGCCTTATTTAAAAATAGAAAAAAGAAAAGTTTTCACTGTTTTTTCATTTTCACTATGTATAGTAGGGGATGTAAAGAAAAGATATTCGCAGCAGCACGTCGTACAAATCCATAGAACGTAAAAGAAAGGAGGAAGTCAAATGGCTAAGCGGGATGCGTATTTTGATAACGTGAAATTTATCTTAATTGTACTGGTAGTGTTTGGCCATTTGTTAACTCCCTTCATTAATGATGAACAGTGGTTACGAACACTCTACATATTTATTTATACTTTTCATATGCCAGCGTTTATTTTAATAAGCGGATATTTTGCAAAGGGATACCGAAAGAAAGGATATATGTGGAAGATGGCGAAGAAAGTATTACTTCCTTATATTATCTTTCAACTTATCTATGCGGTATATGATTATAAACTGTATGATGAATCGTCATTTGAAGTTTCAGTATTTCAGCCAGCTTGGTCACTGTGGTTTTTACTAAGTTTATTTTGTTGGAATGCGATGCTGTTCATTTTTACAAAGATCAAATATCCTTTAGCCGTCGCGGCAGTTTTAGGAATTATGATTGGCTTATGTGAACCGCTAGAAACAACGTTAAGTCTTTCTAGAACATTTGTATTCTTCCCCTTCTTCTTAGCAGGGTTTTATATGAAAAAAGAACATTTTAAAAAGTTGACGTCTGTTTCTTGTAAGAAAATAGCTGGAGGCACATTGCTCATTATTGCTCTGTGGATCCAGTACGTAGCACCGGATTTTGAGAAAGAGTGGCTATTTGGTTCAAAATCTTATGCCTCCTTAGGTGTAAATCAAGTAGAGGGAATGATCATTCGTACACTATTTTATAGCATCAGCTTAGCGATGACGGTTTCCTTTTTAGCTTTGATCCCTATACAGACGATGTCTTTTACATCTCGAGGTGCTCAAACCTTTTATGTGTATTTGCTACATGGATTTCTGATTAAATATATTCGCTTATCTTCTTTTGGAGAATGGATAGAAAGTGTACAAGGATACAGCATTCTTTTGATTGGAGCTTGTGGAGTGGCGTGGCTGTTGTCGAGTAAATACGTATCTACGATTGCAAGGCCTTTAATTGAGCTTAAACCGTTACCAACGCGCAAAAGTTTAAGTTTAGGTAAGTAATGAGAAATGGAAAAGGAGTTTAATGATGTCTAAAAACAAAATAATTATGATTATCGCAGCCGTTGTCATTATTGCTGCAGTAGCTATTGGTGCCGTAGCAATGAATAAATCAAAGGTAGTTGCTACCGTTGGTGATGAAAAAATCACAAAAGATCAGCTGTATGATGCTCTTCTTGCTCAAGGAGGATCAAGCGTCCTTGATTCACTAATCGAACAAAAAGTCATTTCAAAAGAAGCAGCTAAACAAAATATTAAAGTAACCGATAAAGAAATTAATGCTGAATTAGAAAACCTTAAAAGTCAGTACGGTGGAGAAGATGCACTAAATCAAGCATTAGCATCTAGCGGTGTAAAATTGTCAGAGCTGAAAAAAGATTTAAAGACGAATATTGAAGCAAAAAAAATGGTCGAGTCGACTATTAATATTAAAGATAGTGAAATGAAATCGTACTTTAATCAAAATAAAGATTCACTAGCTACAGAAGCACAGGTAAAAGCTAGTCATATCTTAGTAGCAGACGAAAAAACAGCAAAAGAAGTAAAGGAAAAGCTTGATAAAGGAGAAGATTTTGCAAAGCTAGCAAAAGAATATTCAACGGATACAGCTTCTAAATCAGATGGCGGAAACCTTGGATACTTCAAAAAAGGCGATATGGTCGAAGCTTTTGCCAACAAAGCATTTTCAATGAAGGTAAATGAAGTAAGTGATCCTGTTAAAACAGAATACGGTTACCATATTATTAAAGTAACAGGCAAAAAAGAAGCGCAAAAAGCAACATATGAAAACAGCAAAGCAAAAATCAAGCAAACGCTGCTTGATCAAAAATACCAAACAGAGTATCCAACATGGTTACAAAAGCTAAAGAAAAAGTATGATATTACAAACAAACTTGATTCATAAATAATACCTTAACGAAATGAGGGGATGGATATGAAACAAACAGCGTCTTATAGCAAATTAGAAAAAATCGTCGAACAATTGAAGCACAGAGGTGTACGAGCTGAAATATGCCGGCGTGTTGTAAAGGTCACAGAAACTGTTAATGGATCAAATCCTTCATATTCAAATCAAATCGTTAGTCATTCATAAAAGTACAAAAGACGCGAACGGCTGAACAGCAGTTTGCTCTCGTTCTTAATACAGGTAGGGAAAATTAAAATGAAAAGAGATCAGTAGAGGCAGCTTGTTTCTGCTGATTCTTTTTGTATAATAAAGTAAACAAAAGGATGCAGGGAAATGTATCAAACGAAGGAAGGAGTTACGCAGAATGAACGTACTGCTAGCAGAAGATGATTTGCAGCTAGGTGAATTAGTTAGTTATATGCTGAAGAAAAAAGGAGGCTATAACGTCGAATGGGTGACGGAAGGGAATGATGCATATGACTATGCATCTGAAGCACATTATGATGTGTTAATTCTTGACTGGATGATGCCCAATGGAGACGGAATCGATGTATGTAAACGTCTAAGAAAAGAAGGATACGCCGGGGCCATTCTTATGTTAACAGCAAAAGATGCGGTTCAAGATCGTATACAAGGCTTAGATGCGGGAGCGGATGATTACGTTATTAAGCCATTTGAAATTGACGAGCTGCTTGCAAGGCTTCGCGCTTTGGCTCGTCGTAATTATGCACCAATTTTAGAAGAAGAAGTAGAGATTGCCAGCATGATATTAAAAAGAGCAAGTCAAACCGTGCAGTTTGACGAGGAGTTTATTCAATTAAGTCCTCGTGAATTTCAACTGCTAGATTTTTTAGTAAAAAACAAAGGACAAGTTCTTTCTCGAGATATTATTTTAGACCGGGTATGGGGATATGAATCAGATGTTTCCATTAAAACGATTGATGCGACGGTTAAACTTTTGCGGAAAAAACTAGAGAAATTCAACAAACAGGATCTTATTCAAAGCATTCGCGGAGTAGGCTACAAAATTGAAAGCTAAACTCCTTACAAGAGCTAAACAGAAAGTAAAACAAAAAGTAAAGCAAGATTTATTCAGCCAGACGCAAAATCGTTTAACATTCCGATATAGCGCATTGCTGATGCTGTTTCTGCTATTATTCGTATTTATTGTTTATGCATTGGTGTATGTGGTTGTATCCAACAGTCAGCAGCAAAACTTAAATAGCATGCTAAAGCAAGAGTCTCGAATTGTCCAAAGCATCTTAATTAAACAAGCGGTAAACAGCTCGAATCAGCAGTCAAAAGAAGAGTACAAAAACATTGTCGTAGCCGGTGAAGATCAGTTTTTTTATTATGTCATCAGTCCTGAAGGGGATCTTATTATGGGAAACGAAGCGAGTGAGCGGCTTCGCTCTAACTTGTTAGATTTAATTGATGGGTGGATCCCTATTGAAAATGAAGTGAGGAAAGAACGAATAAAAGCTCCCCGTCCTAGTTTTGAACACATTGAAGGAGTAAAAGGGCAAAACGGGGAAGGCAGAATAGATATTGATTTGATGATGGCGGGTGAACCTATTTTTTATAAAGGTCAATTTTTAGGGATGCTTTATATTGGAAAAGACGTTTCATTTCTTTATCAGCTGTTAAAGTGGCTCCTTATTATTATGCTGAGCCTTACCGTCCTGTTTGTAGGAGTAGCCATTTATATCAGCCGCTTAATGTCAAAACGTGCCATGGTCCCAATTGAAACAGCTTTCCAAAAGCAAAAAGAGTTTGTGGCGGATGCATCCCATGAGTTAAGAACGCCGCTTAGCGTTATGCTTTCTTCTATCAACGCTTTAGAAATGCAGGAGGAAGTAACAGAAGATCCTTTTTCTAAAAAATTAATCAATAATATGAAAGCTGAAGTGAAGCGCATGACGAGTCTCGTCAGTGATTTGCTTACGCTTGCACGCTCAGACTCTAATAAAGTAGAAAAAGCAATGATGCCCTTTGATATTACGGACGCGGTGCAAAAGGTAATGGAATCCGTTGAAACCCTAGCGGTTTCTAAACATATTGATTTGCAGCTGGATACACCGGAAAAATTAGTGGTAACTGGAGATCAAGAGCGTCTAACTCAGCTGATTTACATTTTGTTAGATAATGCGATTAAATATACGACTCCTCATGGCAGTGTAAACATTCAAGTAGTTCAGCACGGGAGTGAATGTATATTAAAAGTACGTGATACGGGCGTTGGGATCCATCCAGATGAAAAGGATCGAATCTTTGACCGCTTTTATCGTGCTGACAAATCGCGTTCCCGTCAAATGGGAGGTCACGGGCTAGGCCTAGCAATCGCTAAATGGATCGTAGAAACACATAAAGGCAAAATTGATGTAGAAAGTGAACAAGAAAAAGGAAGTACATTTACAGTAAGGTTGCCAATGTCACAAAAAGTAAAAAAGAGTTAAAAGAGACTGTGACAAAATTAGTTGAAGGAAGATCCGAACAAGTTTGATTCTTGATGGAGAATCAAACTCGTTCGGATTTTTTTATGGTTAGAGTGGAGGTAGGTTTCATTTATCCAATTTGTTCGTCCGTTGATTTAGTTATGTCTCCATCTCTTTTCAGTTAGTGAAAGTGACCAAATGAAAAAGAAAAGTTTAGACAAAATGGCGAATGAAAAAATCGGATAATTCAGTTATATTAACTGACGTAATAATCAGTCTGTGTGTCAGGGTTCTTTACAATGATAAAGACTTTTTAAAGGAAACAGTGCATGATAGAACAATAGCAGACTACTTCGTTTAACAAAAAGATGAAGTAAGTAAAGGGGAGTTTGATAATATGTACGATTTAATTATTCGGGATGGTTCGGTCGTATTAGAAGACGAAATAGTAAAAGCGGACATAGGTGTTAAAAAAGGAAAGATTGCAGAAATAGCGCAAGGTGTTAGCATACCAGCAAAAAAATACGTAGATGCTAAAGGCAAATATGTTCTGCCTGGAATGATTGATATTCATGTGCATTTTGATGAACCGAGCCGAGACCATTGGGAAGGGTTTGACTACGGTTCAGCATCTATGGCCGCAGGAGGCTGCACTACATATTTTGATATGCCTTTAAACGGCGTTCCTCCTACCGTAACAGAAGCAGCGCTGTGGGAAAAGAAAAAGCTGGCTGATCAAAAGTCAGTAGTAGATTACGGTCTATGGGGAGGGTTGGTTCCTGGTAATAAAGAAGAATTAGCCAAAATGGCTCATTCGGGTGTAATAGGTTTTAAAGCATTTATGTCAGAAGCAGGTTCTGAATTTGATTTCTCAGATGACCTCACATTATACGAAGGAATGAAAGAGATTGCAAAACTAAATAAAGTGCTTGCCCTGCATGCTGAAAGAAATGACTTAATACAAAAGCTTGAACAGGCTAAACAGAAGCAAAAGCAAACGGCTATTAAAGATTATTTAGAAACGAGACCGGTTGTAGCAGAAGTAAACGCAGTAAAGCAAGCGCTTGAGTACGGTGAAGAAACGGGATGTCCGCTTCACTTTGTACACATTAGCAGCTATGAAGCAGTGCAGCTTATTACGGAAGCAAAGAAGAATGGAATGAACGTTACGCTGGAAACTTGTCCGCATTATTTACTTTTTACAGAGGAAGACTTTAAAGAAATTGGCGTAACGGCTAAGTGTGCACCTCCTCTTCGCAGCAGGAGTCAAAAAGAAAAATTATGGGCATGTATTCAATCAGAAGAAGTAGATATGATTTCTTCGGATCATTCTCCTTGCCCGATTGAGTTAAAAACAGCTCATCAGAATGATTTATTTAAAGTTTGGGGTGGAATATCAGGCGGTCAGTACTCTTTGCAAGCAATGATTAGTGAAGGAGCGATCACTAGAGGGATTTCTCTTTCTCACATTTCAAAGCTTGTATCAACCAATCCAGCTAAACGATTCGGCTTATATCCCAAAAAAGGAAGCATTTTGCTAGGAGCCGATGCGGATTTGGTTATCGTTGATCTGGATCAAACTGAAAAAGTGACAAAAGAAGGAATGGTTTTCAAACATAAGCACAGTATATATGAAGGAACGGTATTTAATAGCGTTATTTTAACTACCATTAATAGAGGAACGATTGTATACACTAAAGAAGAAGGTGTGTTTCCTCTTCACAAAGGACAAATGGTAAATGGTGAATACGTAAAATTGTAGGCACAGTAAAAAAGAGATGAAAAATAAACCTTTTATCTCTTTTTTTACATAAAAAAATGAGGATGACTTATATTAAAAGTATTACATAGGTGAAAAAAGAGTATCTACTATAACAAAAGAGACATTTTTAAAGAAGGTTTTATTATTTTAAAAAAGTATATTTTTGATTGAGGGAAGCATAATTTAAAAAGAATAAAGCTTCTTTTTAAATATAAAGAAAAATTTCCCAAAAAGAAAAATATTATCTGGTTGTATGAAAAGTAGATAATCAGATGCTTTATAATCAAGGGTTTTGTATAAAAAAATTTTCAAAAAGATATTTTAAGAAAGGAAATCTTGATTTAAAGCTTTTTATAGGTGCAATTTTATAATGAAAAACCGTATATTATGCACTCATTGTAAAATTCTGATATTGACAGAATCATTTTATAAGAATAAAATTTTCTTGTTTCTATTTTTTTATATCATCATAATTTTTTGACAGTTTTGTCTATGGTGGTTTACGGTTGAAAGAGAGGTTAAGGAATATGTCGGTAGAGAGAGAAAAAGTGTATGAAACAGTTCCTCAAAAAGGATTCTTCGGACATCCTAAAGGTTTATTTACCTTGTTCTTTACAGAATTCTGGGAGCGTTTTTCATACTATGGAATGCGTGCGCTACTTGTATTGTACATGTACGATACAATTGCAAACGGTGGATTAGGAATGGAACAAGGAACCGCTTTAGCGATCTTTTCTATTTATGGTTCTCTTGTTTATATGTCTGGAATTATTGGCGGTTGGATTGCAGACCGCATTTTAGGTACGTCTAATACGGTGTTTTACGGCGGTATATTTATTATGCTCGGACATCTAGTGCTTGCATTGCCAGCAGGTGTAACAGCGCTGTTTATTTCAATGTTCTTGATTATCATTGGAACAGGTTTATTAAAACCAAACGTTTCAAGCGTTGTGGGCGATATGTATAGCCCGACTGATAACCGTCGAGATGCTGGATTTAGTATCTTCTACATGGGTGTAAATGCAGGGGCATTTATCGCGCCGCTAGTTGTTTCAACAGTAGGTGAAAAATATAATTATCACTTAGGTTTTGGAATCGCAGCAGTAGGAATGCTTTTAGGTCTAATTGTATTTATGGCTACACGAGGTAAAACCTTAGGTCGTGCAGGCAGACAAGTTCCAAACCCTTTAAAACCAGAAGAACGCAAAAAAGTTTTTGGTACTATTGCACTTGCTGTAGTTGTACTTGCTATCTTTATTGTACTGACTTCTTTAGCAGGTATTTTAACAGTTGAAGGCGTTATTTTATTTGTAAGTATTTTAGCGATTGTTATTCCTATTATTTACTTTGTGGTTATGTATAAAAGTCCCAAGACAACAGCTGATGAGCGTTCACGCGTATTAGCTTATATCCCTCTTTTTGTTTCTGGAGTAATGTTCTGGGCAATTCAAGAGCAGGGGTCAACAATTTTAGCAACGTATGCAAAAGATCATACACAGCTAACGTATGGCGGCTTTAAAATTCCAGTTGGCTGGTTCCAATCGTTAAATCCGTTATTCATTATTATATTTGCTCCAGTTTTTGCAGCAATTTGGGTGAAATTAGGAAACAGACAGCCTTCTACACCAAAGAAATTTTCATTAGGACTTTTATTTGCAGGGCTTTCTTTCCTTGTCATGGTTATCCCGGCTAGTATTCATGGAAATGAAACGTTAGCGAGCCCGCTATGGCTAGTGTTAAGCTTCTTCTTAGTTGTAGTTGGAGAGCTTTGTTTATCACCAGTAGGATTATCAACTACAACAAAACTAGCACCTGCAGCGTTTTCGGCTCAGACAATGAGTTTATGGTTCTTAACAAGCGCAGCGGCGCAGGCAATCAATGCTCAGCTTGTTCAATACTATGAAAACATTTCGCAAGTTGTTTATTTTGCTGCACTGGGCGGAGTATCGGTCATTTTAGGTGTAATTGTACTAATGATTTCGCCAAAAATTCAGCGTTTAATGAAAGGTGTTCAATAAAAAAAACCGTCCTTAAGGGCGGTTTTTTTTATGATTTATTTGAAAAAATATTCATGAAGGAGGCGTATGTCTGATCGTCCTCACCCTCATAGAACGCAAGATTTAAAAGTCTGTTAAGTTCGTTTGTTGATTTTTCAGTTTCTGCAATAATTTGATGCATATGAGCAATCTTAGACATGGATCCGTTGCCATAAGCATTTTTAATTTGATTTAATGTTAAATGGAGCGATAAGACCTCTCGGCGAAGAGCTTGTCTTAATTCAGAGGAAGCAGGGATAAAAAAGCGTTTATAAAAATAACTGGCTTCTTCAAACACCAATTCTCCATTCTCTAGCTCTTTAGACGCAATTTCTTTAATCTCTTGATCGTCTAATCGACTGGCCGCTTCTTCGATAAGAAATCCAAAAATAATAGCTGTATCTGGTTTTAACATATAATAACCTCCATTATTATAAAAAAGAACTATGTAGTTTATATGTATAGATAGAAAGGAAAGAATATTCATAGTAATTCACTAATCAGCATAGACAAAAAAATAAAAAATATTCTTTTATAGGCAAACTAAAATTATTTCAAAATAAATTTTTTATAATTAAACATTTTTTCCATATTAAAGGATTGTTTTGACTTTCCAAAAGAGATGAATAGAATAAAGAAGGTTCTTAGTACCTATATAAAAAGAAAATTGATAAAAGATATTAAATTCAGAAATTTCTACCTCTTTATAACTAAAAAATTGCTCTACTAAAATAGTTGACAGCAGAAATAGATAGGCATAAAATATACTATTGTCAAATGAATTAGCAATCTATTCATAAAAAGTTAACGGACATTTGAATAATATGAGTAATATCCATATAAGGTATCAATTACTTAAATCTAACCAACTTGTATGCTTGTCATACAAGTCTACAGAAAGGAAGATAGTCGTATGCGCAACGTATTTTTTACAGATAATGAAACAATTGAAACGACTTTACGTGGGAAAGAAATTTTAGGAGCTCCAATGTTAAACAAAGGAGTAGCTTTTACAAAAGAAGAGCGTAAAACGTTAGGATTAGAAGGTTTACTTCCTCCAATGACTTTAAGTTTAGATGAGCAGGCAAAACGTGCATATGAGCAATTTTTAGCTCAGGCAGATAACCTTGGTAAGAATGTGTATTTAAACGATTTACAGAACCGTAATGCTGTATTATTTTATCGTTTATTGCAAGATCACTTAAAAGAAATGCTTCCGGTTGTTTATACACCAACAGTTGGACAAGCAATCCAAGAATACAGCCACGAATATCGCCGTCCGGGTGGCGTATACTTGTCAATCGATAATGTAGAAGGCATTGAAGAAGCTCTTAAAAATATCGATGCAAATAGTGAAGACATTGATTTAATGGTTATTACAGATTCAGAAAGTATTTTAGGAATTGGTGACTGGGGCGTTGGTGGTATTAATATTGCTATCGGTAAATTAGCCGTGTACACAGCTGCAGCAGGAATCGATCCAAGCAGAGTACTTCCAGTTGTTCTTGATGTAGGAACAAACAATGAAAAATTATTAAATGATCCTTTATATATCGGAAACCGCCATGAACGTATCCGCGGTGAGCGCTATGATCATTTCGTAGATCAATTTATTTCAAAATCTCTTGAAATATTCCCTAATGCACTGTTACACTGGGAAGATTTCGGTAATGTAAATGCTCGTAATATTATTAACAAGTACGGAAAAGAAATTCTAACGTTTAATGATGATATTCAAGGCACAGGTGCCGTAACGCTTGCCGCTATTTTCTCAGCAGTTCAAGTGTCTAAAATGCCACTTCGTGACCACCGTGTTTTAATCTTTGGACCAGGTACAGCAGGTATCGGTATTGCAGATCAAGTACGTGATGCAATGGTATTAGACGGGATCACAGAAGATGAAGCATACAAAAACTTCTGGGCAGTCGATTTCCGAGGCCTTTTAACAGATGACATGGACGACTTATTAGGTTTCCAAACGCCTTATGCACGAAAAGCAGAAGAAGTGAAGGACTGGAACCGTGAAGAAGACAAAATTTCTCTTTTAGAAGTTGTCAGACAAGTTAAGCCAACAATCTTAATTGGTACGTCTGGTGTAGCAGGCGCATTCTCAGAAGAAATCGTAAAAGAAATGGCGAAGCATGTAGAACGCCCAGCTATTTTACCAATGTCAAATCCAACTCCGCTTGCGGAAGCTACTCCTGAAAACCTATTAAATTGGACAGAAGGAAAAGCACTTGTAGCGACTGGAAGTCCGTTTGAACCAGTTAACTACGACGGTGTGGAATATGAAATTGGTCAATCTAATAATGCTTTTGTTTTCCCTGGTCTTGGTCTTGGATCAATCGTGGTAAAAGCAGAAGTTATTACAGACAGCATGTTCGCAGCATGTGCACACGCTGTAGCTCAAATGGTAGACAGCAGCAAACCAGGAGCTTCATTACTACCACGCGTAGAAGAATTACGTGAAGTATCATATAACGTTGCTTTAGCGGTTGCTAACGCAGCAATTAAAGATGGCGTTGCAAAAGAAGTTCCAACAGATGTAAAAGCGGCAGTAAAAGCAGCAATGTGGGAACCAACATACAAAGAAATTAAAGCTTTAGAAACAGTAAATGCTTAATTTTTAGATAGAAAAAGCACAGCTTCTGAAAAAAGAAGCTGTGCTTTTTTTAGTTACAAAAATAATTCTTAAGTTACATAACGTATATAGTTTTTTTAAACTTGTGTATGATTCTCTATATTAGAACTACAGGGGGTTATGAGATGAATACAGCACGTAAATTGGAAACGTTTACTCAAGATTCACAGCCTGAAAATAAGGGTTTTTGGAACCGAATCAACAATATTAAAGTAGGAGTTATTCCTCTACCGCTATACGTTTTACTTGCATTAATTGTATATGGCGCGGCCGTTTACAACGAACTTCCTCCAGATATGATTGGCGGATTTGCGATTATTATGGTAATGGGAATGCTGCTTGGTGATTTAGGATTAAAAATTCCGATTTTAAAAGATATTGGCGGACCAGCTATTTTATCACTGCTTGTACCTTCCGTATTAGTTTTTTATAATGTTTTAAATCCCGCGTCTATGGAAGCGGTAACAACTTTGATGAAAACATCAAACTTTTTATACCTTTATATTTCTTGTTTAGTAGCCGGAAGTATTCTGGGCATGAACCGTAAAGTTTTAATTCAAGGCTTTACACGTATGTTCGTACCGCTTGTGTTAGGTACGCTAGCCGCTGTAGCTGCAGGCGTAGCCGTTGGGATGTTATTTGGTTACGGAGCAAAACATACATTTTTCTATATTGTTGTACCAATCATTGGAGGAGGAATTGGTGAAGGTATTTTACCGCTTTCACTTGCTTATTCTCAAATTT
Source organism: Priestia sp. SB1 (assembly GCF_038898415.1). Taxonomy (NCBI): domain Bacteria; kingdom Bacillati; phylum Bacillota; class Bacilli; order Caryophanales; family Bacillaceae; genus Priestia; species Priestia sp. SB1. Next base: position 247,951 of record NZ_JBBJSS010000009.1, read on the forward strand.
TAGGTAGTTCAGCAGAATCTTTTGTGTCGCAAATGATTCCAGCTGCTGTTATTGGAAACATCGTTGCTATCGTATGTGCTGGCTTAATGAAACGTCTAGGAGAGAAAAAGCCAGAATTAACAGGTAATGGAGTTCTTGTGAAGACAAAAGGCGGAGATGGCATCTCAGAAGATACAAATATCAAGAAACCAGTAGATTTTTCGTTAATGGGCGCAGGTCTTTTAATTGCATGTAGTTTCTTTATTTTCGGAGGCTTAGCACATAAGTTTTTAGGAATTCCAGGTCCAGTTTTAATGATCGTAGCGGCAACGCTAGTCAAATGTTTACAAGTAATGCCTGCTAAGATGGAGCAAGGTGCTTACCATATGTACAAATTCATTTCTACGAGCTTGACATGGCCGTTAATGGTAGGCCTAGGAATTTTGTATATTCCTCTTGAAGATGTAGTGAAAATTGTGACACCAGGTTATGTAGTCGTATGTGCAGCAGTTGTTATGGCTATGGTAGCAACCGGTTATTTTGTAGGTAAAATGATGAAAATGCATCCGGTGGATGCAGCAATTGTAACCGGCTGTCACAGCGGTTTAGGAGGTACGGGAGACGTAGCGATTTTATCAGCTTCCAACCGTATGTCACTTATGCCATTTGCTCAAGTAGCAACAAGACTTGGAGGCGCTTCCACTGTTATTTTAGCTACGCTTCTTATGAAACTTTTAGGAGTATAAAATCAAAACAAAAAAGCAGCTCGGTTCGTACGAGCTGCTTTTTTTGTCTTATGAAACACTAACAGGTTTTAAGATGAGTTCTTCCACAACTTTTGCCACACCGTCGTTCATGTTTGTATCTGTTACGTGGTTGGCTTTTTCTTTAATATCTTCAGGAGCATTTCCCATTGCTACGCCAAGTCCAGCAAATTCAATCATGGCAAGATCATTATAACTGTCGCCAATAGCAATCACTTCATCGCGTGTAATGCCAAGCTGTTGAATTAATAAATGTAAGCTTGTCCCTTTTGTGACACCTTCTTCTGTAAATTCAAGGAAGTATGGTTTAGAGCGCATTACGCTTAGCTCTCCTTGAAGCTGCTTTTGAAGTTTCTTTTCCACATGAACTAGCTTTTCCGGCTCTGCCAGCATGAGTACTTTTACAACAGGTTCTGTAACGGCATCAGTAAAAGATGAAACAACACGGATCGGCAGACCTGTAATGTCACTTTCAATATCCGTAAATTTATTTTCTACTTCAGTTATAATTTCATCTCCAACGTACGTATGAATTAAGACGCCTTCTTCGCGGCTAATATGGTCGAGACGTGCAACGGTTCTCGGAGATAATGTGCTGCTAAATAGCTCTTCATTTGTTAAGCAATTAATAATTTTCGCCCCATTAAACGATAAAATAAAGCTTCCGTACTTTTCTAATTCTAGTTCTTTGGCGATGTGAACCATTCCGTAAGTTGGTCGGCCAGAAGCAAGTACAACTTTTACTCCTGATTCTTGCGCCTTCATTAATGCTTCTTTCGTGCGCGGAGAAATAGTGTGATCATCGCATAATAGTGTATCATCCAAATCTAAAACAATCATTTTGTAAGGCATAATTTTAAATTCCCTTCTTCTACTAGACTCATATCTTCATATGGTACTATAAAAAAACGTTTGATTCAATTTAATGATTTTTTGAAAACAAGAAGCATGCGTATACTTTGTTTGAACGCCTCGTAAGTAGATGAAACAAAGAACTTGAGACATAGCTAAAACAGCCCAATCAATAGCTAAAAGCAATTAAACACATGAAAGCTACGTTTACCATGACAACGAAAAAATACGAAGTAATAATCAATCATTTTGATTATTACTTCGTATTTTACTTCGACTAAAATTCTTTTATTTCAGCCTCTTGATTAGTAAGCTGCTAGAGTTTGATCCGTTTTCTGAGCATCTCCTTCACTGAAAGCTTCTTTTAAGAGCGTATAAGACCGCTTTTTTTGTTCAAAATCTTGAAGAGCAGTAAGAATAATAAATTCATCAATAGAAAATGCCTGTTTCAAAGCTTGGAGCTTTTGACGAACGGTTTCTTTTGTGCCGTATATGACGTTTGCTTCTTTTTCTTCAATTCGATAGCTTTCTTTAGACTGCTGACCAAATTCTTCCGCTTTTTCTTTGGAGCCTAATGTAGCGGATTTCCCATTTTGTAAGTATACTTTAAATATTTTTGTGCTGGATGCTAATGCTTTTGCTTCTTCTACGGTATCCGCTACGATGACGGAAAGGGCAACGACAAGCGAGCGTGCATGGGATGAAACGTGCTGATTATAGACGGAAATCGCTTCTTCTAGCACTTTTTGATCACCATTAATGAATTGAGCAAATACATAAGGAAGATTTAGAGATGCCGCTAGCTCTGCGCTTGAAGCACTTGCTCCCAGTAAAAACATATCTGCTGCTTTTTGGGGCCTTGGATAGGCTTTTAAACCGTAAAGAGGGTGATCTTCCGGCAGCGTATCGTTTAGGTATTGTTTAAGTTCTATCAGTTTGTCTGTTAAGGACTTAGTGGGCTGAGAGTTTTGTTGCAAGGCTTGAGTAGAATGAGGTAGTCCTCCTGGTGCTCTGCCGATTCCAAGATCGATGCGATTTGGAGATAATGAGGCTAAAACGTTAAAATTTTCTGCTACTTTATAAGGGCTGTAGTGTTGAAGCATAACACCGCCTGAGCCGATACGGATATGATGTGTTTTGGCGAGTAGGTGAGAAATTAACACTTCGGGTGATGATCCTACAACATGTTCAGAGTCATGATGCTCCGCTACCCAAAAACGGTGGTAGCCAAGTTCTTCTGCTAGCTGAGCTAATTGAATGGTATGCTGAAATGCATCTTCAGCACGCTCACCTTCATAACGCGGGCTTTGATCTAAAATACTTAATTTCACTGAAAACACTCCTTAAAGTTGATAAAAAAGGTAAGAATAATTGGGATTAATTTTAGCAAAGGATTTTCCAGATGAAAAGAGTTTTTTTAAAGAAAAATATTTTTTGAAAAATAAGTTGACTTTGCCATTTTGAGGCTATATAGTTGAATCATCAAATAGAAAAACCGATAAAACAACTTGGATAAATAAGAATTGAGTGAGTATGTTTCAAAGACACTTCACTTCATTCTCTGGTTTTATCAAAAAAACAGTTAAAGCTGATTGGTCTACCAAAGGCTCCTGAGGAAACTCTAGGAGCCTTTTTGCTGTAAAAAGGAGGGGGAAAAGGTGAGCGATGTATGTATTTTATATAACGGAAGCTCTCATAATTATCAACAAATAGCCTCAGTGAAAGATGAGCTAGAAGCTTGCTTAACCTCAAAAGGAGTGCACGCCGAAGCTATCTCGTATCATGATGTACACGCTTTGAAGCAGGAAGCGCAGAAAGAAGTAAAGGCATTTATTTCGAAAATGAACCAAGCTAAAAGCATTGTCGTTCTGTTATCGGGAGTAAATGAAACATACGTAGAATCTTTTGAACGGCTAACAAAAATATTGCCAGAAGATTTATTGTATAAAAAAATACTTCTGCCAATTCTTATTGGTGAAAATGTGAATTCTTTACTAAAAGCTAAGTATGATTTAAAACTTTTAGCGTCTTTTTTAGGTAGACCTTACTGGCTCAGCAGTCTTTTTCTACTGCATGAATACGTCTCTTTTACAGGTATTAACAATGCGAATGTCAAAAGTCGTTTAAAGGAAGCGGTGGATGAGCTGATTTACAAAGGTAATCTATCCCTTCAAACATTTATAAAATGAGGTGAAGAAAATGAGTGAATTATTTCGATTAGCTACCGTAGAAGATGCTGAAGAACTGTTGGATTTAACGCTTCGAGCATATGAGCCGATTCGAAAGCTAGGAATTAAATTTCCTGCTGCGACGGCAACGATTCAACTTGTAAAAGAAAACATTCAAAACAGCCGCTGCTACGTGCTGGAAAGTGATGGAAAAATCGTAGCTACGATTACAGCAAGAACGTATAAAGAAATAACGAACTGGCCTTTCTTATGGTGGTTTGCGGTAGATCCTTTGCTTAAAAAGAAAGGAGTAGGTTCTAAACTCTTAACGTGGGTTGAAGAAACGGTTATTCGAGATCAACTGGGGGCTCCTGCTGTTACATTAGCTACTTCTGATCGACACCCATGGCTGATTCCTATGTATGAAAGAAAAGGGTATGAACGCTTTTTTGAAGTCGATCAAGGAGAAGAAGGAAAAGGCGTATTCTTAAGGAAGATCTTACATCCCGAAAGATATGAGTTAGAAAAACACAAGGAGTTACAACAAGCTAATTAATCATTTAAAAGAAAAGAGGAGAAACCATGTCAGTAAAAATTTTATTATGGAATCGAAAAGGTTGTCATCATTGCGAAGAACTAAAAGCATATTTTCATGAAAAGGGCCATCAATATGAAAGTATCGATGTAGAAGGAAAAGATTATTTGCGAGATTTACTTGAAATTAAATACGGTATTCGTCATGTACCGGTCGTTGAAATTGGAGATAAGGGGCAGTTTAAAGGAGTTATTGAAAAAGATTATGAACAAATAGAAAAGTTGATTGAAGACTATTCACCAATCGTTAAATAGCTGCAACATCCATTTTATTAACTCGTTAAAACAATAAATTATTTTGAGACATAGTGAGGGACCAAACACATGAAAAAACTACAGCTGACAGCTATCTTTTTATCACTTCTTTTATTATTAGCCGCTTGCGGAACACCCAATAAAGAAACAGCAGCTAACGCAAGCAAAGACAAAGTGCAAAAAATTATTGTGGGAACGGGTACGCAATTTCCCAACATTTGCTTTCTTGACAATAAAGGAAATCTAACGGGGTATGACGTAGAGCTTGTTAAAGAAATAGACAAACGTCTTCCAAACTATAAGTTTGAATTCAAAACGATGGATTTTTCTAATTTACTTTTGAGCTTGGAATCCAACAAAATTGATTTAGTCGCCCATCAGATGGAAGTGAATGAAGAAAGAAAACAAAAGTTCCTGTTTAATAAAGAACCTTATAATATCTTTCCGCTACATGTAGTTGTAAATGAAAAAAATACGTCAATTAAATCAATTAAAGATTTGAGCGGTAAAAAGGTAATTGTAGGAGCAACGAGTAACTCTGCTAACTTAATCGATAAGTATAACAAAGAACATGGAAATAAAATTGATATCGTTTATTCAGGTCAAGGATCTGATGATACAAAAACGCAGCTAAAAACAGGACGTGCGGACGCTACAATTAGTACGCCGTTTGCAGTTGACTTTGTCAATAAGCAAGCGGACGCAGAGCAAAAAGTTGTGGGACCTGCTATTTCAAATTCAAAAGTATATTTTATGCTTCGAAAAAATGAAACAGGTTTACAAAAAGATGTTGATAAAGCGCTAAAAGAAATAAAAGAAGACGGAACATTGACAAAATTAAGCAAAAAATGGCTAGGAGAAGATTATACAAAAGCAGCTGGAAATAACTAAATCACTTACTGTGACCCAAGCCTTGAACTTGGGTCCTTTCGCTACCTGTAGAGGGAAACAAAGGAGAGAAAAAGATGGGAAAAGCATTTGATATAGAGCTGATTTTCACCTCTATTCCTCAATTATTATCTTATTTGCATATTACAATTTGGATTTTGGTTGCTTCACTTTTGATTGGCAGTACCTTGGGATTGTTTATTGCCCTGCCTCGTATTTATAAAGTACCGGTGTTAAGTCAATTAGCAGCAGTTTATATTTCTTTTATGAGGGGGACGCCTATCTTAATTCAATTATTTTTAGTTTTTTACGGGGTACCTGCCCTCTTACAATTGATTCATATTGACGTTTCTAGAATGGCTCCGCTGGTATTTGTGATTATCACATATTCACTGAGCACGGCGTCGTCTTTTTCTGAAATGATGCGCGGTGCCATTAATAGTGTAGATAAAGGGCAAACTGAAGCAGCGTATAGTGTAGGAATGACCGGAAAACAAACGTTCACTCGAATTGTGCTGCCGCAAGCTCTCGTTGTAGCATTTCCTAACTTTGGAAACCTTGTGATTGGTTCCTTAAAAGATACGTCTTTAGCCTTTACCATTGGTGTCATGGATATGATGGGAAGAGGAGATACCATTATCGCAGCAACGGCTCATGCAGTTGAAGTATATATTGCACTTGCCATTATTTATTATTTGGTAGCCATTATATTAGAGAAATTTTTTATGAAATCCGAACAGAAGCTGCAAAAACACGATCAGCCTGTTCATGTATAAAACGAGCTTACTAAAAGAGGTGTAAACATGATTATTGACGTACCGTTTATATGGACAGCATTTGTAGAAATTTTGAAGGCATTACCTTTAACACTCCTTATTACCATCGGTCCATTACTAGGCGGATTGCTTATTGGTATTGCTGTTGCGGCTGTGAGAATTAATTCAGTAAAAATAATAACGCCTATTGCCAACGTATACGTATCATTTTTTCGAGGAACGCCTGCCATTCTTCATATTATGGTTATTTACCTAGGGTTCCCGCTATTGATTAATAAACTATCAAGCTACTATGGATGGGGCTTCAATGCAAACAGCATTCCTATTGTCGTATTTGTATTAATCGCTTTGTCTTTTACAGCGGGGGCTTATATGTCAGAGATCATTCGCTCTGGTTTGTTAGCGGTAGAAAAAGGACAAATTGAGGCTGCGTATTCCATTGGAATGAATCGTTTTCAATCGATGAAACGAATTGTTTTCCCTCAGGCGTTTGCTTTATCTTTACCAAATTTATGCAATATCTTCATCGGCTTTTTGCATACGTCTTCTATCGCATTCATCGTCTCACAAAAAGAGTTAAACGGTGCAGCTAATATCGTAGCTTCAAATAATCTTAAATTTTTAGAAGCCTATATTGCTGCTGCCCTTATTTATTGGATGCTGACGATGTTAATAGAAGGAATAACAGCGCTGCTTGAACGAAAATTAACGGTTTATAATCGAGGAGGGGTTGTATGATTACATTAACAAATATTAAAAAAACATTTGGTCAACATACAGTATTGGACGGTATTGATTTAATTGTTAAAAAAGGGGACGTTGTGACCATTTTAGGGCCGAGTGGCTCTGGAAAGACTACGTTTTTACGCTGCATTAATTTCTTAGAAAAAGCAGATGAAGGAAAAGTTTCGATCGATCAATTTACGGTTCAGTGCCAAAAGCCAAACCGCAAAGATATTTTAACTCTTCGACAAAAAACAACGATGGTTTTTCAGCAATACAATTTGTTTAAACACAAAACCGTTATTGAAAATATTATGGAGGGGCTAGTTATTGTTCAAAAGCTGCCAAAGGAAGAAGCAAAACAACGAAGTTTAGACGTCCTTGAAAAAGTTGGGCTTGCTGAAAAAGCAAATGCGTACCCAAGTCAGTTATCAGGAGGTCAACAGCAGCGAGTGGGTATCGCTAGAGCGCTTGCTTTAAATCCTGAAGTCATTTTATTTGATGAGCCAACGTCTGCTTTGGACCCTGAACTGGTGGGTGAAGTACTGTCTGTTATTCGTAAAATTGCTGAAGAAGGAATTACGATGATTATTGTTACGCACGAAATGAGTTTTGCCCGTGAAGTCTCTAATCACGTGGTGTTTATGGACGGAGGAAAGATTGTCGAACAAGGTCATCCTGAAGAAATATTTTTAAATCCAAAAGAAGATCGAACAAAGCAATTTTTCAAGCGTATTAACCCAACGCATTCGCCTTACTCTTATGTTTATGAAAAAACAATCTAATATTTTAATTTAAAACACACTTGACTCATAGGAATAATAAGTATATGATAAAATCATCAAATTAAACAAACCGACTAGATCACTAGAGGTTCTTTGCACAATGTCACGCATTGTGCAAAGAACCTTTTATTTTTTACTAGACTTAAGGGAAGAAGGGTGAACGTAGTGAATCGAGGAGCATTAAAAGCTAAAACGAGCAAAAAACTTATTATAAAAGGCCAGGTTGTACCTGGAAGGCAGCAAGGAAGACATTTGGGTTTTCCGACAGCTAATATAGATACTCAGCATGAGGAATTAAAAAATGGCGTGTATGGTGTCCTCGTTCATCTGCGGGGACTTGAACATATAGGAGTTATGAATGTAGGCGTTAAGCCGACATTTGGATCGGAACTATCTAAAACATTTGAGGTTCATATTTTGGATTTTAACGACGTTATTTATGGAGAGACAGTTCAATGCGACGTTATCTTTCGGGTGCGAGGTGAGAAAAAGTTCCCTTCCATTGAGTTTTTAAAACATCAAATTAAAGCTGATACACTACAAGTTAAGCAAAGATTTCAACATATGGGCTATGTATCTAGTGAACATACAGCTTCCAAGCTAGGGCAAGCGAGATATTTAAATCTGCCTGATCTACAGTTTTTTAATTGGTGCCACAGCCAATTCAGAGTTAATAAAGGGATTTACAATACAATTGATCAATGGTTTTATGACGAAGGAATTAAAAATATTCACCCTAGAAGAGTTCACGTTATCGCTTTTTTGCAATTTGCACAGGAAGGAAATGAAAGAAAGACAGAAAAAGAAGGAGTCCTTCGCTTTGGAGCAGGCGGTTTGACCAATCAACTACGAGAATTTATGAATGGATATGAAAAAGGAGAATGGTAATATGACAATAAAAAGACAATTAAAGCTAGGGGCTATTATTCATGGAGTGGGAGGAAACATGGGGGCATGGAGACACCCTGAAATTTTGTCAGATGCCAGCGTTAATTTCGGTTTTTACAAGCAGCAGGCTCAAAAAGCGGAAGACGGAAAATTTGATTTAGTGTTCATTGCCGATGGGTTATATATTAATGAAAAATCGCTTCCGCATTTTTTGAATCGTTTTGAACCTCTCACTATTCTATCAGCACTTGCTTCTGTCACTTCTCATATTGGTTTAGTTGGCACTCTATCGACTTCGTATAGCGAGCCGTTTACGGTGGCTAGACAATTTGCTTCACTTGATCATATTAGCAGCGGCCGAGCGGGATGGAATGTTGTAACATCTCCATTGGAAGGATCTGCGCTTAACTATGGAAAAGAGCACCCCACTCATGATAAACGCTATAGAATAGCTGAAGAGTTTCTAGAAGTAACGAAGGGATTATGGGATTCTTGGGAAGATGATGCATTTATTCGAAATAAAGAAACCGGACAATTTTTTGAAGAGAAAAAGTTGCATCGCTTGCACCACAAAGGGGAATTTTTTTCTGTAGAAGGTCCGTTAAATATTGGCCGCTCAGCTCAGGGGCAGCCCGTAGTGTTTCAAGCAGGCTCCTCTGAAAGCGGAAAAGATTTAGCAGCGAAAACGGCTGACGCAGTGTTTACGGGACAAGATAATTTAGAAGAAGCGAAAGCTTTTTACCAAGATGTAAAATCAAGAGCCGTAGCGCAAGGACGCAATGAAAACGAACTTTTAATTTTCCCGGGAATAGGTCCTATCATTGGCAGTACAACCGAAGAAGCCGAAAGAAAATATGAAGAACTTGCTCAATTGGTAACAATTGAACATGCGCTCAACTATTTAGGACGTTTTTTCGATCATTTTGATTTTTCACAGTTTCCATTAGACGAGGCGTTTCCTGATTTAGGGGATATCGGAAGTAATAGTTTCCGCAGTACAACTGATAAAATCAAAGAAAACGCTAAAAAACATAAGTGGACACTGCGAGAAGTGGCGCTACGAATTGCTACACCTAAAACACAATTTATTGGGACGCCAGAGCATATCGCTAATTTGATGCAACAGTGGTTTGAAGAAAAAGGAGCTGACGGCTTTATTATTCATTCAAGCGTTCCGCATGGCTTAGATGACTTTGTTGAACACGTCGTACCGATACTGCAAGAAAGAGGCCTGTATCGTACAGAATACGAAGGGAGTACGTTAAGAAGTAACTTGCAATTGAATGTTCCTAAAAATCGTTACACACAGGTGAAAGTTAACTGAAGTGGATTAAAAGAGACTCGAAGGAGTCTCTTTTTTAATATTTTTAATATTAAAAATATGGTAAAATTATTTTTGTAGGTTATTCGTTTCAGTTCATAAGGCCTAAAGGGTTTTGAATACCCGGAAAGGAGTCAAATGGAAAAAAGACATAAAAGTAAGAAGAAGCGTATGATTATGTGGATATCTTTATCCGTTCTTTTAGTCGGGGGAGGAGCGACAGGATGGATATTGTACCAAAACGGAAAAATTCCTTTTTTATCACAGCAAAGTATAAAGGCAAGTGCCATTAAAGTGAATCAACAAAAAGTTGATAAGCTGGAAAGCAACGATCAGCAGGCAAAAGATTTTATAGCTGAACATCATGACGTACTAAATGATTTGACGGGGTGGAGTGCCATTGAGCACCCAGACTGGCCTGCCGTACAAGAAGAAGCGGCAGCCATTAAAAATACCATTGGCACGATTGAAGTAAAAGATTCTGTTTTAAAGAAAGACTTTCAGCATATGGAGAAGCTTGCTGGACAGCTAGAGCAGAGGAAAGATGAAGCACTGTTAAAAGAACTTCATCGTTATTTTCATGACTTAGATGTTGTGATCAATGAAGACGATGGATCAAATACATATTTTAATGTTACCAGCTATGGTAAATCAGTTGTAAAGACTTCTAAATGAGCTATAGCAAAAAGCTTTATACATAAAAGTAGTTTTGTATAACAAACGTCTTCGCTTATTCATGCATATGCTACGGATAAGGAGGAGACAGGTTATATGAAAAAAATTTATTTAGATGCAGGTCACGGAGGGGCAGATCTAGGAGCTGTAGCCAGCGGGTTATATGAAAAAGACGTAGTGTTAGCTGTTCAACAGTACATCATCTCTTTTCTTTCTACTCACTATCAAGGATTTTCTCTTTGCACAACGCGTACAACCGATGTGTTTTTGTCATTAAATGAACGGGTCAACAAAGCCAATGTGTGGGGGGCTGATGTATACTTATCTATTCATATAAGTTCAGGTGGCGAAACGGGATATGAAGATTTTATTTATAGCAAAAATATAAATAACCAAACCATTGTGTTACGAAACGATATTCACGATCATGTGAAGTTTGTTCTCGCTAAATACAATTACTCTAACCGAGGCAGGAAATTAGCTAATTATAGTGTGTTAAGGCGTTCATATATGCCGTCTGTATTAACTAAAATTGGGTTTATTGATACAGAACACGATGCAAAGCTCTTAAAAAATCCTCAATTTCTAAAAGATATGGGGGTGGCATATGCAAAAGGGATTGCGCAGTTTTTAAACTTGGAGCCTAAATCTACAAATTCTGTGGGAGATCCTGACGAGGAAGGGTTTCTAAAGCCTACTTTTTTATATAAACCTTTATGGATAAAAACAACCGAGGATAAGGAGACGTATAAGTATACCAATATGTCAGAGAGAACAGGTTATTTAAAAAAGAATACCCTCTTTCAAGTTGATAGTGAAACGCATGCAGCCTGGATAATTGATGGAGAACATTTTATTGAAAAAAAAGATACAATCATTGAAGGAGAAACTATCACAACTGCGGAATTAACAAAAGAGAATATGGAAACATTAAAAGTGTTTGTGACGAAAGAAAAGTTAGAAACAGCGGTAACCTTTTCTAAAGAAGGAGCTGCGGTAGCCATCTTTACACTTCACGATAAAAAAATATTGAATGTAAAAGCATTTTTAGATAGAGAAAAATGGTGGTACAAAGCTGAACGGATAAAAACATCGTGAAAAAACCTGCTTGTTTTTTTGAAGCTTTCACCCTAGTAATTTTACTTATTTTTGATAGAATATAAAGAGCTGAATCGTAAAGATGCATAAAGGTGTGATGGAAATGGAAGAGCAACAAGAAGCGATTGATTTAACAAAAGTATATGTATATGAGGAGTTTCCGGATAAAGTTGCAGGCAGATGCGATAACTGTGGACATGTGAAATTTAAAAGCTTAGTAAAAGACTTTATTTTTATCCGTACATGCGCAAAGTGCGGCATGAAAAAAAGTATTTAAATCCCTACTTCTTTATAAAAAGCGCTCTTTTCTAAAATGAAAAGAGCGTTTTTTCTCTATTTAACGTATAAATGATCGCTAAGCTGCTCTGAAATAGTTTCTACATCTTCTTGCACATGTTTTTGTTTTTTCATCATTTCTAACAGGATTTGTTCAAGGTTCTGTGAATGATTTTGCTTATCTTTTGGTTTATGTAAATACTTTGCGATTTGATGCATATTATTGCTTAGTCGGCTTAACTCAGACTCAATTTTTCGCAGGTTAACTAATAGTTCCACACCTGCTTCTTTGCCGATTAAAGGCGGCTTAACTTTTCCGTCCATAATAAATTTTCGAATGAGAGACGTTCGTTTTAAATTATAATGTTCAATAAGTTCCTCTAATTTTTCTTTTTCTTCTTCATTCAACTTAATTGCTGGAATGCTGTGTCCTCTCATAAGGTATCTCCTTTCAAGAGCAGTTCTTGCTGCGTTCAATCATATGTAAACATTCTCTTGTCTTTAATAATAGCAACCTTTTCCATGGTTAACTATGGTGAAAAGTTACTAAAATGTCGAACGTACAGTCTGTTAAAAAACTGGTAAATTAAGAAATTTGGTTTAGTAATAGTTGAATTATAGAAGTAATGTCATTATCTACAATATTGCTGCTTTATTAAAAAGGCAGCCAAAGGGATGAATATAACGCCTTTGTACTCACCATTTTTGAAAGCGCAGTTTTAAAGAAGAGGGATGGTTTTTATCGTTTTTTCCTCCTACCACATCTTTCCTCCTAGTAACTCTGTCGAATCTTCTAGACTATTGTCTCAAGGGAATAGAAAGAAAGAAGCCGAAATGGTTGAGAACGAGGTAAAGTCATATTATGTCTTTATTTACCTCATTTACATACTTTACGGGGGAGGAATACGTTTGAAACTAAAAAAACGATTAAAACTAAACAAGATAGGGGCAGCCATGCTTGCGGCTGGGGTTATATGTACAGGTTATACGCCTATTCATATGCTACAAGCGCCTCTAGTCGCTCAGGCTGCAGAGAATCAGTCGGACTCTTTGGAGCTAGCATTTGCACAAGCATCTAAAGAATTTGGTGTGCCAGCTTCGCTTTTAAAAGCAATTTCCTACAACAAGTCGCGCTGGGAAAGTCATAATGGGAAACCTAGCGCAGCCGGGGGATACGGCCTCATGCACTTAACAGACATCCCTTTCTTAGAAGATGGAAAAGGAAACGGAACTGCGTCTTCACAACCAGCATATGACAAACAGCAAACGCTCTCCTTAGCTGCTAAGCTGCTTAAGTCAGATAAAGAAAGATTAAAAAATGACCCTGTGCAAAATATTCGTGGTGGCGCTGCTGTACTAGCTTTTATTGCAAAAGACAAAAATGGAAACGTACCGTCTACTGATCAGAAATGGTACGACGCAGTCGCCGCTTACAGTTCTTCTCAAGATAAAGAAAACGCTCAAGTATTTGCCGATGATGTATATGAAACGCTGGAAAAAGGGGCAGAGCGTACAACATCAGATGGACAGCATCTTAAAATTTCTCCTCAACATATAGATATGTCGATTCCTCGTGCTGAAAATTCCAATACGAATAAAGCGGATTGTCCGGCATCTTTAAAATGTGAATACATTCCTGCTTTTTACGGGAAATTCAGCGAAAGTCCTTCAGATTACGGAAACTATGATATTGCAAATCGTCAAAAATCAGATGTTCGCTATATTGTTATTCACGATACAGAAGTAAGTTATGACGGAACCATTGATTTGTTTGCTAACCCTAACAGAGCAGCTGCAAACTATGTCATACGTTCAAGTGATGGCCACATTGCACAGATGATTGATAACAAAGATGTAGCATGGCATGCAGGAAACTGGTATTTTAATACGCACAGTATTGGAATCGAACATGAAGGGTTCGCCCTTGAAGGATCCACGTGGTTTACAGAAGAAATGTACCGTTCTTCAGCAAGACTCGTCCGCCACCTTGCCAAAGAATATCATATTCCATTAGACCGAGCTCATATTATCGGTCATGACGAGGTACCGGGTTTGTCTCCTAAGGCTCAATCAGGTATGCATTCGGATCCCGGGCCGTTTTGGGATTGGGGGCACTATATGGATTTAGTAGGAAGCCCAGTCGAGCGCCAGCATACAAGCAAACTAGCCGTTACAATTAATCCCGTTTTTGAAAACAATCAGCCAGAGGTATCAGATGCACCAAAGCAGCCGGCCAACTTTGTGTATTTGCATCAAGCTCCTAGCAATGATTCACCGCTACTGAATGAGCCTGCCGCTTCAGGGCCAGGAACGAAACAAACGTTAGACTGGGGAAGCAAAGCTGTAACGGGCCAAACGTACGCAGTCGCTGAGACAAAAGGAGAATGGACAGCGATTTGGTACGGAGGACAAAAAGCGTGGTTTTATAATCCACATAATCAAAATACGAGTAAAGGTACGGGCATATTATTAACGCCAAAAGCAGGAAAAGAAAGCATTCAAGTGTACGGAGGAGCTTTCCCGGAAGCTTCAGCCTATCCTTCTGATATCCCGGTTAAAGACATGGTCCCACTTCAGTATACAATCTCTCCGGATCAGGTGTACGTAGGGGTAGAAAAAGTAAAGAGTGACTATTACTATGCACCCACTTTTACAACAAATCCAAACGATCACAAAATGATTGTGGGAAAAGATGAATATTATCAAATTCATTTTAATCACCGCTATGCGTTTGTGAAAGCTTCGGATGTAGAGATTAAAAAACAATAGAATAGAGTGTTAAAAGAAAGGAAGAGACAGGGTGTATAAAGGGTTTGTCTCTTCCTTTTAATAAAATGTTATGAAAAATTCAGAATTTTATTGACAGTATTGCCTTATAGTGATTTAATAAGATTATTCAACTGGTAATTACATCATTATGAGTTGTAAGTGTAAATAAAATTTATTTTTTAATTCATTTGTCTTACAATGGAGAAAAGAAATAAATTTTAGAAGAGGTGCATTGTGATAGACAATACAAATAAAATAGTGGTAGAAAAAAATAGACCTTTGCCTCTATACTTTCAGCTGAAAGAAGTACTTAAAGAAAAAATTGAAAAAGGAATTTATAAGCCGGATGAATTGATTCCTTCTGAACGAGAACTAATTGATACTTATGGGATAAGTAGAACACCTGTAAGGCAGGCTTTAAATGAACTAGTGGCTGAAGGTTTTTTGAGAAGAGAGCACGGTAGAGGAACCTTCGTTGCACCAAAGAAGATTGACCAAATGTTTTTGGAAAGTTTGAGTAGTTTTGGAGATGAAATGGAGCGTAAAGGACTTTCCTTTGAAACAAAAGTGTTAAATAAAGAGATTGTTGAAAAAACGTCCACTCTTCAAGAGATCTTTGGAGATAAATATCAGTTTTTTTACCGAATTGATCGACTAAGGTATATTGAGGAAGATCCATACGTCCTTGTAACGACCTATATTCCAGCATCTCTTGCATCGGGTCTGCTTGATGAAGATTTAGAGGTTCAGTCTTTGTACAAGACGCTTGAATTAAAATATGGATTTCATATCAGTCATGCTAAGCGTGTAATAGAGGCTGTTAATGCTACGAGTGAGGACGCTGGCGCTTTAAATATTCCTCCGATGTCTGCTGTTCAAATTACAAAAACAACGGCTTTTCAAAAAGATTCTCAGCCTTTTGAGTATTCTATAGGGCGTTACCGTGGAGATTTAAACAAGTTTACAGTAGAGGTAAAATACGAAAGAATATAAGAAAGCTGAACGAGTTTTTTAACTTGTTCATTTCTCTGCACTAACTGGTAATTACGTCACTACAAGATGAAAGATTTAGTCTATGAGCTATTGAAGGAGGGATGGGTATGAGTAATGGGTATATTATTGCTCATGATATCGGAACAACGGGAAATAAAGCAACTTTATACAAGGCTGACGGAACGTTGGTTAATAGTACGCTCTA
Organism: Priestia sp. SB1; assembly: GCF_038898415.1. Taxonomy (NCBI): domain Bacteria; kingdom Bacillati; phylum Bacillota; class Bacilli; order Caryophanales; family Bacillaceae; genus Priestia; species Priestia sp. SB1. Next base: position 263,960 of record NZ_JBBJSS010000009.1, read on the forward strand.
TAAATATAAAACCTTCTATCCTAAAGCTGGATGGGCTGAACAAAATCCATCAGACTGGTGGGAAGCCGTTTGTGAAACAACAAAAATTTTGCTTGAGCAAAGTGGAGTGAAACGCGAAGAAATTTCTGCTGTGAGTTTCAGCGGGCAAATGCTCGGCTGCTTGCTTGTAGATCGAGATGGAACTCCTCTTGGTAATTCCATTATATGGGCAGATATGCGGGCGGCCGATCAGGCTCGGCGGTTTGAGAATGAAATAGGTATGAAAAATGTTTATGAAATCACAGGACACCGCATTAGCTCATCATATTCTGGAGCAAAGATTAAATGGGTCAAGGAAAATGAGCCGGAACGCTTTAAAAAAGCATATAAAATCTTACAAGCGAAAGATTACCTTGTGTATAAACTAACAGGTATATTTGCAACCGATTATTCAGATGCATGCGGAACTAACTGTTTTGATTTAGTAAATAAAGTATGGTCTCGTGACATTTTAAATACATGGAGAATTGAGCCGGAGCTTTTTCCAGATTTGTATGCTTCTACTGATGTAGTAGGATCAGTAACAGCTAAGGCATCAGACGAAACAGGCTTACTTCAAGGAACTCCTGTGGTAATAGGGGGAGGTGATGGAGTGTGTGCAGCAGCCGGCGTGGGCGTTATGGATGAAGGAGAAGCTTTTAATTACATTGGCTCTTCTTCATGGATTGCAACGGCATCAAACAAGCCTATTTTTGATCCTGAAATGAAAACGTATACATGGGTTCACCTTGATTCTACTAAATATTCCCCTAATGGAACAATGCAGTGCGGTGGGGGATCTATGCAATGGATCACAGAGTTACTTTATCAAAATTCCAACAAAAGCTATGAACTTATGAATAGTGAAGCCGAGCAATCGCCCCCTACGTCAAAAGGGCTAATTTATTTACCTTACTTAATGGGAGAACGCTCACCCAGATGGAATCCGGATGCTAGGGGAGCTTTTGCTGGTTTGTCCATTACTCACACAAGAGGAGACATTGCTCGTTCCGTCATGGAAGGAGTGGCATATAACTTGAAAATTGTACTTGATACTTTTCAAAAAGAAGGAGCACCAATTGACCGGATGTGGGTATTAGGCGGCGGAGCAAAAAGCACTTTATGGCGTCAAATTCTAGCAGATATTTACGGGCTTGATGTGTATGTGCCTAACTATTTAGATGAAGCAACATCTATGGGGGCAGCGATGGCTGGAGCCGTTGGAGTAGGGATAGTAGATAATTTTAAAGAGGCTAAAAAATGGGTGCAGAGAGTAGGTATTCACCATCCTCAGCCAGATATTCAAGAACAGTATCAAGAGTTTTTTTCGGTATTTAATGAAACGTATGAACAGCTAAAACCAGTTTACCAAAAGTTAAAAGTTTTTAATTAAAAATAGAGGAGATGCATGATAAATGAGTACATTATTTCAACCTTTTGCTACACAATTAGATTTTGAAACAGGTAAATTAAATCCAGAAGGAAAAGTCATTATTCGACATTTATCGGATATGGAAGGCATGTACTTAGACGAGGGAGAATTTGAAAATCAACTTAAGAACAACCCGCTTATTTACGAGGTTTATAACGTAGTAGTTCCAGAGACAATGCCTCACATTCAGCATTGCGTAACTATTTTGCATCCAGGAAAAGTAGGAAAAGAGTATTTTATGACCAAGGGACATTATCACGAAGTATTAGATAGAGCTGAAATTTATTTTTGCCTTAAAGGAAAAGGTGAGCTGCTAATGCAAACAAAAGACGGAGAATTTTCTAGCCTAGAAATGGTGCCGGGAACAGTGGCATATGTGGCACCAGAATGGGCTCATCGCACTGTTAATACGGGGGAAGAACCTTTTGTGTTTTTTGCAGCTTACCCGGGAGATGCAGGCCATGATTACGGAGGTATTGAAACAGAAGGATTTGTAAAGGCGTTAGTTGAACAAAATGACAAGCCAACATATATTGAAAACCCTCGCTATATACAAGCGGGAAAATAACAAAAAAGGAGAAAACCACATGCTTAAAGTATTAATTACCCCTCGGTCATATGGGATGTTTACAGAAGACATTATGAATAAATGGCGCGAAGAGGGGTTTGAGGTGATAAGAGAGGTCGGCCCTATTTCTGAGTCCAGGTTTATAGAGCTCATACAAAATGTACAAGCCTTAATCATAGGAACTGACCATCTTAGTAAAGAAGTTTTAAACCACGCTTCGGAGCTTAAAATTATAGCAAAATATGGAGCAGGTACTGATAATATTCCTAAAGAATATGCAACCCAAAAAGGAATTGTGGTCGTGAATACTCCCGGTGTGAATCATGAAGCTGTTGCAGACTACGCGTTTGGTTTAATGCTGTCTGTAGCCAGACAAATTTCACTATCTTCTCAAAGGCTCAGAAAAGGGCAGTGGACAAAAAACGTAGGTGTTGAACTTTATGGGAAAACGCTAGGGATTCTAGGGTTCGGTGCAATAGGAAAAGCTGTTGCCCGCCGTGCTAAAGGATTTCAAATGAACATCCTTGTTTATGACGTTTTTCAAGATGAGCAGGCAGCTGCTGAATATGGTGCAACCTACGTCCACATAAATGAATTGTTAACAAAAAGCGATGTTGTATCTGTTCATATGCCTCTTGTGCCTGAAACAACAAACCTTCTAAACTATCAAATGATGAAGAAGATGAAGAAAGAGGCAATTCTCATTAATACCGCAAGAGGCGGAATCATAAATGAAACCGATCTTTTTCATATTTTAAAAGAAGAAAAAATACTAGGAGCGGGAATTGATGTATTTTCCGTTGAGCCGCCTACAGATTCTCCTTTGCTAGAGTTAGATAATGCTGTTTTAACCCCTCATAATGCAGCGGCCAGTAAAGAGGCAATCGAGCGTATGACATTACAGTCAACGCATAGCGTCATTAAATTTTTTCAGCAAGGAATTTCAAAAGGGCAAGGAGGGAACCAGCATGTCACGCAAACGTGAAGTTATGAATGGTATTTGTAAAAGTAGTGTTGTGGCAGTTTTACGAGGTACAGAAGCGGAAGTGTTAACGACAGCTAGAGCTGCAATTGATGGCGGAATACAGGCAATCGAACTAACGATGACAGTTCCAAATGCAATTGACATATTACGTCAATTAAAAAGTGAATGTGCCTCTCAGTCCGTTTACATAGGAATGGGTACCGTCATAGACGTTCATTCGGCGGTTAGTGCCCTTCAAGCAGGAGCAGATTTTGTTGTGACTCCTCACTTGGACATGGACATTATTGCGGTAAGCCATCAATATCAAGCTCTTGTTATGCCCGGAACTTTTACAATGACAGAAATGGTTACTGCGCTTAAAGCAGGGTGCGAAATTCTTAAATTATTCCCAGCAGACTTAGCAGGAACGGCCCATATTAAAAATGTAAAAGGGCCTTTGCCTCAAGCTAATATTATGCCTACTGGAGGCGTCAATGAAACAAATATTGAGCACTGGATTCAAGCAGGAGCAATCGCTGTAGGGGTAGGGTCTAATTTAACAAAAGCAGGTGGGGAATCGCTTGACTCCCAAAAAATTCGTGAATATGCCTCTTTGTTGATACGTAAAGCGCAGCAGGCTAAATTGATGCTTAGCGGTATTAGATAATGAAAAATTCAAGTCGTATACAAACTGTTTTAGGCCTTGTGGATTCAAACGAAATCGTACATGTTCAGCCGCATGAGCACCTTATGCTTGAAAAAGGTCATGCAGCGAGTACTAATTCAGATTTATGCATTGATAATGTCGATGTTACAGTAAGTGAAGTAAAGAAACTGTCTGCGCGCTCTCTTGTAGTGGACGCACAGCCGATCGGCGCGGGGCGCATGGCAATGGACTTGATACGAGTCTCCAAGCGAACAGATGTTCATATTGTTGCTTCAACAGGGTTCCATAAATCCATGTTCTATTGGCGAGATCATTGGATCCATAATGAATCAGCAGAGGTCCTTACAGCGCTTTTTGTTTCTGAAATTCAAAAAGGAATGTATGTAGGTAATGGAATAGAGAGGCCCACTAAAAAAGTTAATGCAAAGGCAGGGCTAATTAAAACAGCCGTCGATAAAAAGGGGTTAACTCCCTATTATCAAATGAAGTTTGAGGCAGCTGCCGAAGCGTCGCTTTTAACAAACGTCCCTATTATGGTTCATATTGAAAAAGAATCCGATCCGTTTGAAATTATTCAATTTTTGACGGATAAACAGGTAGCAGCTAAAAAAATAATTCTTTGTCATCTCGATCGTACTCATCATGACTACGGATTGCATAAAGAAGTAGCGGCAACGGGTGTCTACCTTGAGTACGATACGATTGGACGGTTTAAATATCACAGCGATGATAAAGAAATTGAGTTAATTCACCACATGTTGAATAGCGGCTTTCAAGAATCTCTTTTAATTAGCCTGGATACAACTAGAGCGAGGCTGCAAGCATATGGGGGAGAAATAGGAATTGATTACTTAACTAAAACCTTTATTCCAAAGTTGAAAATAAGTGGGATTTCAGATAAAACCATTAGTACCTTAGTTCTGGATAATCCGCTCGCAGCTTTAAGCGTTTAGAAAAATCAAGGAGGACACTATGTTAAATCTAGTAAATGCAACCAAACCAACCTTTTATTTTATTGGCGTTACAACAGGACAATCCTCTATCATGAAGCTATTTCCTTTATGGGCTAAATCTCTTTGTATCGATGCGGAGATTAAAGGAATTGATATTCATATTCATGCAAGCCGTGAAGTGTACCGTGAAGTGGTAACTTTTTTAAAGAATGATCCTCTGTCGCTGGGGGCATTGGTCACAACACATAAAATTGATCTATATCATGCGGCAAAAGACTTGTTCGATGAGCTTGATCCTTATGCGCTGTTATTTGGAGAGTTATCAAGTATTTCCAAAAGAGACGGAAAGCTGATTGGACATGCTAAGGATCATATCTCTAGCGGATTAGCCATGGAGGGTTTCCTTCCAAAAGGTTATTGGAACAAACATAAGGGGGATGTCCTTATTATGGGAGCTGGCGGAAGTGCCATTGCCATTGCTTCAAACTTGATCCACGATGCAAAACGTAATGGCATGCCATCTGCTATCTATGTGACAAACCGAAGTCAACCGAGGTTAGATTCAATGCAGAAAATTATCTCGGAAATGTCTACGGATGTACCTATTCAGTATCTTACAGTAGACGAGCCATCTAAAAATGATAAAGTGTTATCTAAACTCAAGCCTTATTCTCTAGTTATTAATGCAACAGGGCTTGGAAAAGATCGACCAGGCTCTCCGCTAAGCAACGAGGCGCTATTTCCTCACAATAGTCTTGTGTGGGAACTGAATTATCGAGGGGATTTGTTGTTTATGCACCAAGCGCTGTCGCAAAAAGAGACGCAGTCATTATATGTTGAAGACGGATGGATCTATTTCATACATGGGTGGACTCAGGTAATTTCAGAAGTGTTCCAAATCCAACTAAGCAATGAGCAATTTACTGAAATTGAAAGAATTTCAAGTGAGTTTAATCAATCAAAAGTAAGTGGGAAATAAGGGAGTGAGGAGAAAATGTTTCTCCTCTTCACTTACATAAAACAGAGATAACTAAAAGTGAAAGCGTTAACAAAAAAGACTACAAAAAGGTGAAGGATGTGCCTCTTATGAAGATTATAAGCACAGAAAATTATGAGGAAATGAGTTACATGGCAGCTGTTGAAACGGCTAAATGTATAAAGGAAAATCCAGAGTTAGTATTGGGTCTTTCGACCGGAGGAACGCCTCTAGGTACGTATAAAAATTTAATTCAGTTATACGAGGAAGGAAAAGTAGATTTTTCAAATGTAACAACATTCAATTTAGATGAATACATCGGTTTGGAGCCAGAGCATTTCCAAAGTTACGCGTACTATACATGGGAAAATTTTTTAAAATACGTAAATATCAAAGCAGAGCAGGTGCATATTCCTTTAGGTATATTTGAGAACGAAGATCAAGCAGTGAAAGAATACAATGAGAAATTAATGAAAGCCAACGGAATTGACGTACAGATATTGGGAGTTGGAAGGAATGGTCACATTGGTTTCAACGAGCCTCAAGATTACTTGCATGGGGCTACGCATATTGCTAAGTTAACCAAAGAAACGATACGAGACAACGCTAGGTTTTTTTCAAATATAGAAGATGTCCCTGAAAAAGCAATAGCAATGGGAGTAGGAGACATTTTAAAAGCAAGACACATTATCTTTATCGCCAGTGGTAATGAAAAAGCAGAGGCTGTTTATCAAACGTTACATGGACATATTACAACAAGATGTCCCTCTTCTCTTCTTCAGTTACATCCTAACGTCACAGTTATTGTAGACAAAGAAGCAGCCTCGTTACTTTAGATGTCAAGGAGTATTTTAACAGCATAGGTGAACACGGAAGCAAGTGGATTTGTAAAGAAATGATGAGTGATAATAGGGAGGCTTTACAATGAAACATAAAAATTTAGTTCAAATGCCTAATGGGTATCTTAATCGAACGCCTATCTTTCAATTTATTTTACTTTCTATTCTTTTCCCACTTTGGGGAGCAGCCGCGAGTTTAAATGATATTTTAATTGCTCAGTTTAAAAGTGTATTTACTCTTAGCGACTTTGCAACGGCTTTTGTGCAAAGTGCTTTCTACGGGGGATACTTTTTAATTGCTATTCCAGCTTCGTTAATTATTAAAAAAACAAATTATAAGCTTGCTGTTATTACGGGACTAATCTTCTATATTATAGGTTGTTCACTGTTTTTTCCTGCTTCTCATATGGCTACCTATTCTATGTTTTTATGCGCAATTTTTGCAATCGCCATTGGTTTAGGTTTTCTTGAAACATCAGCTAATACGTATAGCTCCATGATGGGACCTAGGGAATCCGCAGTGCTACGCCTTAATATCAGTCAGACGTTTACACCTATCGGATCTCTTTTAGGAATTGTACTTGGTAAGTATTTAATCTTCCAAGAAGGGGAAAGCCTTGATAATCAGCTTGCTAAAATGAGCTCGGAAGAAGCACATATCTTTGGCCTTAAAATGTTACAGCATACGCTGCAGCCTTATAAATATATGATTTTAGTTCTTATTGCCGTACTGGTACTTTTTCTTATAACGAAATATCCTTCATGTAAAGCTCAAATAGAGAAGCACGAGGTAGGGCAAAAAAGCGAATTAATAAAAACGCTAAAGTATTTAGGGGGGAATTCGCGTTTTCGTAAAGGTATCATAGCCCAATTTCTATACGTAGGGATGCAGGTAGCTGTATGGTCATTTACCATCAGATTGGCCTTAGATCTTAATTCCGAAATTAATGAGCGAAGCGCATCAAATTTCATGATTTATAGTTTTATTGCTTTTTTTGTTGGGAAATTTATAGCTAATCTATTGATGACACGTTTTTCAGCCAAAAAAGTGTTAGTTATCTATTCAATTATTGGTACGCTTTTACTTGCGTATACGTCGTTTGCATCCAGTACGATGGCTGTATATGCAGCTGTTGCTGTAAGCATGCTTTTTGGTCCATGTTGGGCAACAATCTATAGTGAAACGTTAGAAATAGTAGAAGAAAAACAGCATACGGAAGTCGCGGGAGCTATTCTAGTTATGGCTATTGTAGGAGGAGCTGTTATTCCCGCCGTTCAAGGACTTGTATCAGACTTAACAGGGTCGCTTCAACTCGCTTTTTTAGTTCCGACGGCATGTTTTATCTATGTAGGATACTATTTTTATAGTGGTGTAAACAAACGTGAAAAAGTAAAAAAACTAATGAATGAAGACCAAGTTAATTCAGCTAAATAGAAATTGATTTTATAAACAAGGAATTTTAAGTTTTTCATCGAATACAATGTAAATTGCCTTAAGTTAAAAAGAAAACTGCTTTGGAAGCAGTTTTCTTTTTTTACTTTAATTATTTATTATTATCTTTTTAAAAAAGGAAGGAATGTCCTGTGATTATAATTAAGCCTTTAAGTCAGTGTTCTTTTTCTGATGCGCTAGAAGCATTTAATAAGGGTTTTGAAGATTATTACATTCCGGTTGAGATGTCACTAGATCAATTCATTTGTAGGTTTGGTGTGGATCGTTTATCTGTCGAGCATTCTTTTGTCGCTTTTTATAATGACACACCAGCTGGAATTATGTTAAATGGAATAAAAAGAGTCAAAGGAAAGAAACATGCTTGGAATGGAGGTACAAGTGTAGCATTCCTTTACCGAAAAATGGGAATTGGTGAAGCCTTACTAAAAGCTACACTTGAGAAATATCAGCAGCAAGGAGTAGTGGAAGCCAGTCTGGAAGCATTTACAGTCAATAAAAAAGCTATTCACCTTTATGAGAAATATGGATATGAAATTGTAGATACGCTTTTCTTTCTAAAGCATAGAGGTAGTTTTCCCGCTTCTTTACTTAAAAAGAAGAATCAGCTTGCATATTCGTTAAAGCGACGGCTTGCAAAAGATATTCAAAACCTACCCTTTTATGCATACGACGTTCCGTGGAAAAATCAATTTGACTGTATTTGTGATGGAGAATCGTTTATTGCGTTGAATGAAAGAAACGAAGAAGTTGGCTATCTATTATTTCAAAAGAATTTTTCTTCCATAGGCATCGTGAATTCCGTTACTTTTTATCAAGGAAGCGTTAAGGAACATATCTCAAATTCAGAGGACGTTCTGGCCTTTTTATTAGCAACCATTTTTAATATGTATGGACCAATTGCTTACAATACACATAATGTACCTGAAAAAGGAAATAGCTTACTCGTGAAAATGTTAAAATCATTTGGTTTTCAAGATTTATATACAGATGAAGGAATCAAACTTGAGCAGGTGTTTATGAAAAAACAACTTTAAAAAGCGGCAATGGGCCGCTTTTACTGCATTTCCGTAATTGGATGTGCATCATAAAATTCCTCGATTTTTTCTTGCTGCCCTTCGTATTTTGCTTTCCATGCTTGAGTCCCGTCCTTATAATTGCGCAGATCTGTTCCGTAGAAGTCGGTTAACTCTTTTCGAGTAATCGTGATTGTCTGAGGAACAGTCGTGTTAATAGTAAAGTGAACGCTGTCAACATTTTGTACGGCAGAAAGTAAAATGGTTGCGTTATGTAAAAGTGTACGTTTAGTTTTAACAGACGTCCAGCTTTTTTCAAACGCATGCTGATTATCTGTTGCAGCGTAGTTAATTGCTAAGTAGTAAGGTTTTTGCGCATTTTGAAAAGTTATACCTTTTAAATAAACGTGTCCTGGAAGTTTATTTGTTATTTCTTCTATTGAAGTATCACGTTTTAAAGAAGAAGTATGATGAATAGAAGAAGCAGAGACTCTTTCAGCAGACAGATTATTATGAGGTGCATAGGCACACCCTGATAGGCAAGTGAGCACTATACAAAGTGTAAGAGAAGCATCTATTTTTTTCATAATGGTAACTCCTTTTGTTTATATCTATTTGTAAAGACGAAAGACCTACACTTTTTGTTTCATACAAAATATAAGTTTATTCATTAAAAAGACAGATAATCCAAAATAATAGAAGTTAATAACCCTAATGAAGCAATAAAACCAATAATAGGACCACCTTCTTCAAAAGCTTCCGGCAACATCGTAGAAGCAACCATGGCCACAATTCCACCACCGGCAAATGAGGCAATAAAGCCCATCATGTTTGGGGTAGCGTCTTGAAGAAATAGATATCCAATCCAAGAACAAAGAGCTGATATAAAGAAGACCGAAAGCCATAATGAAAAAATTTTCTTTCGCTTATATTGGCTTTTTAGTAGTCCGCTTGTCCCGGAGATTCCTTCCGGTATATTGCTGATAAAAATAGAAACAACAAGCAGCCAGCTAACGTGGTGCTGTTCAATCAAACTTGCGCCAATCATCAGTGATTCAGGTATAGCATCCATAATGGTACCAATAAAAATGGCTAGTCCTGAGCTAGCTGGGACAAGGTGGTTTGAACGTTTTCTTTTGTGAGCACCTTTTTTAGCTAAAGACATATCAAGAAGAGTAAAAAGTGCTGCGCCTGTTAAGAAGCCTAAAGAAGAAGCAATAATTCCCGCTTCTTTTACCGAATCTTGAATGAGCTCGTAAGTAGCAGCTCCTAACAAAACGCCCGTGCCAAAAGCCATAATATAAGCAGTCAACTGTTTTTTTAAAGGTACAAAAATAGCTATAATAGCTCCAATTAATACAGCTGAGCCTGAGACACCACCCCACATAAGGGCATCTATCACATGAGATCCCTACTTTCTTGCGTACTTATTTGTAGTGTAACCATCTATGTGATTATTATGAAACAAGATAAAAGAACTAAAAAAATGGAAAAGAATCACTGATTTAGACCTTAAATAAAATAAGTCTTCTGTATAATTGACAAAATTTTCTGATTATGTCCGTTGAAAGTGAAAAAACCTTGTGATAGTCTGATCAAAAGATATAAAGATGGAAAAAAATTCTTTCATCTGTAGAAGGTCAAAAAACTTAATGAGGTCACTTTTAAACGAAAGAAGGAAGACGAGATGAATCCAAAAGCAGTGAAAAGAGAAAATCGTTATGCTAACTTAATTCCTATGCAAGAAATTAAATCCGTTGAACACCAGCTTTACCCATTTGATATTTATAACAGTCTGCGTCAAGAAGCACCTATTCGTTACGATGAAAGCCGAAACTGCTGGGATGTATTTGATTACGAAACAGTAAAGTATATTTTAAAAAACCCGTCGCTTTTTTCATCCAAACGAGCAATGGAAGAACGCCAAGAAAGTATCTTAATGATGGATCCTCCAAAACACACAAAATTACGAAACTTAGTGAATAAAGCTTTTACACCAAGAGCTATTCAGCACTTGGAGGGTCATATTGAAGAGATTGCAGATTATTTATTAGATGAAGTAAGCAGCAAAAAAAAGTTTGATATAGTAGAAGATTTTGCTGGACCACTGCCGATTATTGTAATAGCTGAGCTGCTAGGAGTACCTATACAAGATCGAGCACTGTTTAAAAAGTACTCCGATGACTTAGTGAGCGGTGCTGAAAATAATTCAGACGAAGCTTTTGCGAAAATGATGCAAAAGCGTAATGAAGGGGTGCTTTTTTTACAAGGGTATTTTAAAGAAATTATCGCTGAGCGTCAGAGAAAGAAACAAGAAGATCTGATTTCGCTGCTTTTAGAAGCAGAAATTGACGGCGAACATTTAACAGAAGAGGAAGTACTAGGGTTTTGTATTCTATTGCTAGTAGCGGGCAATGAAACAACAACAAACTTAATTACGAACGGAGTCCGGTATATGACAGAAGACATAGACATACAGAATGAAGTTCGTCAAGACATATCCCTAGTTCCGAATCTCGTGGAAGAAACGCTCCGCTATTATCCTCCTATTCAAGCGATTGGACGCATAGCCGCTGAAGATGTAGAACTTGGAGAGTGTAAAATTAAAAAAGGGCAGCAGGTAATTAGCTGGGCAGCAAGTGCAAATAGAGATTCAGCTAAGTTTGAACGGTCTAACACTTTTGTCGTGCGTCGTAAAACGAATCCTCACGTAAGCTTTGGTTTTGGCATCCATTTTTGCTTAGGAGCACCGTTAGCAAGAATGGAAGGGAAAATTGCCTTTGCTAAATTACTAGAAAAAGGGGAATTTTCCAAAGTTCAGAATCAGTCTTTGAAGCCAATAGATAGCCCTTTTGTTTTTGGGGTAAAAAAATATGAAATTACTTTTGACAACGCCTGAAAAGCGAGCGCAAATGATGCGCTTGCTTTTTAGCGTTCAGTCTTCCATTTTTGGTCCTCTGAAGGAGACGTATAGGTGTCCATTGAAGAGATAAGCTGTTCGGGAGTATCAGAAATATTGATGAGACGAATAGCAGAATCCGTAGAAAATCCTTCATCTACTGCATGCTGAACCATTTGCATAAGCGGGTTGTAGTAGCCGTTTACATTTAATAACCCCACTGGTTTTTTATGTATGCCAATTTGAGCCCAGCAAAGAGCTTCAAACAGCTCTTCAAATGTCCCGAAACCTCCAGGAAGGGCAATATAAGCATCTGCTAACTCGTGCATAGTTGCTTTTCGCTCGTGCATGCTCTCTACTTCGATGAGTTCTGTCAGCGCGGTATGAACAATTTCACCGCTAAACAAACCGCGGGGCATAATACCAATGACTTCGCCCCCATGTTCAAGCATTTCATTTGCGACTTCTCCCATCAGGCCCATTCGTGAGCCTCCGTAAATCAGCCGGTAGTTTTCTTGGGCCATGTAGCGTCCTAGCGAGACGGCGGCCTCTTTATATTCTGTTTTTATTCCTGCGCTTGATCCTGCAAACACACAAATTGATTTCAATTTCTTCACTCCTTTGTTTCTTCTCTATATAAGTCTTTTCTGTTTATGAACAACAAAATCCTTCTTAATAATTTATGAATTTTCACAATGTCATCGCTTGATTATTCTAAAAACTTTGCTTATAATCAAAGCGAAACATCTGTTTGAAAGCGTTATCTATTTCTTTCGATGAAAAAGAGAGTACGCATAGATCTACTTGTAAGATAAGTAGATAATATGAACTTATGGGAGATTGGACCGTTTTAAATGCTTCATTAGTAAGTATACGTACTTGCAGGATTAGGACAAGGGGGATATGGGGATATGATGAATAATTTAATACGCACATTAATGGTACAAACACCGACTGTACCGGGAAACTTAGGAAGAGTAGCAACAGCCATTGGAAATGTAGGAGGAGACATTGGCGAGGTTGAAACCGTTAAAGTAGGACATAACTACACGATGAGAAGTATTACGGTTCAAGTAGAAAGTGAAGACCAGCTTGAGGAATTGCTTGAAGCGGTTCGCAGTTTAGAAGGCATTACTTTACATACAGTATCAGATGAAGTTCTTCATGCGCATGAAGGCGGTAAAATTCAAATGAAAAGCAAAATGAAAATTGAGTCGATCGCTGACTTAAGAAGAGTATATACACCAGGTGTAGCAAACGTTTGCCGTGCTATTCAAGAACAGCCCGACAAAGCTAAAATTTATACGAGCATTGGAAACACGGTTGCGATTGTAACGGATGGTACCGCTATACTAGGACTAGGGAATATTGGTCCAGTTGCAGGAATGCCTGTTATGGAAGGAAAAGCTGCGTTATTTGATCAGCTTGCCAGTGTAAACGCTATCCCTATTTTGTTGAATGTAAATGAGCCGGAAGAAATCATTCAAACGGTTAAAAATATTTCACCAGGATTTGGCGGTATTTTACTAGAAGATATAGGGTCGCCTCACTGCTTTGAAATTGAAGAACGTTTAAAAGAAGAACTAGATATTCCAGTTATGCATGATGATCAACACGGAACAGCAGTTGTGACGCTAGCAGCAGCTATCTCAGCTTGTCGCAGCACAGGTGTGAATTTGAAAGAAGCAAAAGTAGGGCAGATTGGTTTAGGAGCTGCTGGTATCGCTACTTGCAGAATGTTCATGGCTTACGGTGTCAAACAGGTGATAGGAGCTGATAAGTCTCCTGAAGCGAATGAGCGCTTGGTCAGCTACGGTGGAAAAGTAGCTGATTCATTAGAAGAGCTTATGGAGAACTGTGATATTGTTATTGCGACAACAGGTGTACCTGGCTTAATACAGAAAGAATGGATTCGAAAAGGGCAAATCATTTTAGCACTTTCTAATCCAAAACCAGAAATTGAACCTGAAGATGCTCTTGAAGCAGGAGCTATTTATGCTACTGACGGAAGGTCAGTGAATAATGTGCTTGGCTTCCCAGGTATTTTCAGAGGAGTATTAAATGCGGGAGTGCGTGATATTACGCATACGATGCTTGTAGCTGCAGCTGAAGCCATTGCAAATTCAACGCGTCCAGGCGATTTAGTTCCTCACCCTCTTAATCTAGCTGTACACGAAGCAGTATCTGAAGCAGTTGAAAGAGCGGCTGTTGCACACGGAGAGAAAGACGGCGTTTATCGATAACAAACAAGGCTGCCTCGAAATAGGCAGCCTTGTTTGTTTTTTATCAAAAAATAATAAGAAAATAGTAAACGATGAAACTTTTTTCCTTTTTTAACGTAATATAGTAATAGTAATAGTAAAAAAGGTAGAGAAAGGAGTTTCTATGGAGTTTGAACATTTAAAGGGCAAATTGCCCCTCGAGGCTAAAAAAGCGATGCGCTGGCAATCCATTTTTACGCATAGCCTGTGGCTTCTGGCAACAGCGGGTTATTTTCTACTCGTTCATCTTTTTGATTGGTGGTCAATTATTGGATGGATATCAGCTGGACTATTAGTCGTGAGCTTTATCATATATACAATTATAGCTCCAAATGTATATATGAATGTATATTCATATGAAGTAACAGATACTCAAATTGATGTGCAAAGAGGGCTCTTCATCTGGTATCATACGAAAATTCCCCTTGTGAAAGTACAGCACGTTGAAACGTTGACAGGGCCGATTTTTCGAAAATTCGACTTGGCATCTGTTAAAATCATCACAGCAGCTGGAAGCGTCGAAATTCCTGCACTCGTACAAAGAGATGCTGAAGCACTGCGAGAGTATATTGCTAGACTAGCAGAGGTAGATGATGAAGATGAGTAAGCGGCTGCATCCGCTATATATTGCAATAGCATTTATTGAACATATAAAAAATAATATCCTGCCTTTTGTGTTTGTATTTATCGTCAATCGGCACCTGTTGTTTACATATTGGTGGGCAACGCTATTAGCGGGAGGCGTAGTCGCTTTATTTGCTTTTTTTACCTGGAGGGAATTTCGTTATGAAGTAACGGAAACGGAAGTGCGTCTGTATAAAGGGATTTTTAAAAAAGAAAAACGATTTATTCAACGAAATCGCATTCAATCGATTCAGTTAGATCAGCCGTTTGTCTTTAGAATTCTTCGCTTAGCCCGGCTTCGTATTGACACGGCCAGCAGCGGTACGGATGCTGAAATTGATTTATCTGGTATTTCACTAAAAGAAGCGCACCATCTTAAAGATACGTTAAAGCTGTCAGGGAGTCAGCCGGAAATAACAGAAAAAAGTCCTGAACGTATGATGAAAGTGTCGGTGAAACAGCTGGCGTTAGCTGCTGCGTTTTCCGGGAATTTTGGCTATATATTTGCTGCTCTTGGTTTTCTCTATCAGTATATTGATACGTATATCAACCGCTGGGTGAAGACAGCTTACGAAGAAGTGATTCATCAATCGATGCTTGGTTTATTTGTATTAGTGGCTGCAATTGTGGTGCTTGCTTATTTGTTGTCTATCGTTTTATATGTGATACGATTTGGCGGTTTCACAGTGGAACGCTACGATCATTATCTACATATTAAATACGGACTATTAAATAAGAAATCCCTTACGATTCCTTTTCATAAAATACAGGCTGTTACGATAGAGGAAGGGTTGGTTCGACGCTTATTTGGATGGTCTTCCGTTTCGTTAAATGTCGTAACCTCTGATTTAAAAGAAAAGGTCTATTTACACCCGTTTATCCAGCAAAAAGAGATTTCAGCGTTAATGAACGTATATGTCCCGCACTACGAATATATAAAGTGTCCAAGAAATACAGCTATTCAATATGCATGGTACCCATTACTATTACCGCTCTTGTTATTTGTAGCGGCAGGGATTGGCATCAGCTTTTGGAAATCAATGTTCGTGTGGGTTATTGCTGTGCTATGCCTTGCATATGTACTTATTCACTGGTTGGGCTATCGCCAAGGCGGCTTAATGATGAACGAGGTATTTGTCGCTATTCGCTCACAGTTTTTAACACGAAAAACAACGATTATTAGAAGGAAGAAAGTGGAGCAAATTGAGGTGTTTGCAGGCACCTTTTTATGGAAAAAAGGATACAGGAAAATAAAAATTTCAACTATGGGTACAAGCGGCAGCTATAAATCGGGATATTTTCCATTTGAAATTTGGCATCCTATCTTTCTGCAAGCTACTTCTTCTAAAAAGGCATGAAGAATATCATTGTTCTTCATGCCTTTTGACGTTATCTATTCATTAACTTTTTTCCTTGCTCGTAATAGCTATTCATCACGTCAGCGGGCACCATACTGCCTCCAGTTGACCATACAAGGTGAGTAGCTTTTGACATATCGTTTTCTAGTGCTTGCGCTTGTATATAGGAAGACCCGCTTTCCATCAGGTGAAGAGGCCCTTGTAAACCAGCCGCTGCTGAAGGTTCTATATACATATTTTCACGATTGGCTAGCTCATAAATAAATCGGAAAAGCTGATCATCTTCTACAGTATAAATTCCGCTAATAAGCGATTTTATCGTTTCGCCTACAAAGCTAGATGGCCTTCCTACAGCTAGTCCATCGGCAGCTGTTATGTTATCAAGTCCAATATCGGTAACGGAAATGCCATCATGCAGCTCGGTCATTAATCCAAGCAGCATGCAAGGAGAGTGAGTAGGTTCAGCAAAAAAGCAGTGAACATGATCACCGTATATTGCTTTTAATCCAAACGTAATACCGCCAGGACCTCCGCCTACTCCGCAAGGTAAATAGACAAATAAAGGATGTTCAGCGTCTACTTGAATTTGCAGCTCGGCTAGCTGCTTTTCCAAGCGTAAGGCAGCGACGGAATAACCAAGAAATAAATCTCTAGACTGCTCATCGTCAATAAAATGACAGGCGGGGTCTGCTTCGGCTTGCTTTCGTCCTTCTTCCACGGCTTTTCCGTAGTCAGACTGATATTCAATAACGGTTACGCCTTTCGAACGAAGCAGATCTTTTTTCCATTTCTTCGCATCGGCTGACATATGGACGGTGACGTTAAAGCCGAGAGCGGCGCTTATAATACCAATGCTTAAACCTAAATTACCGGTAGATCCTACTGCAATAGAATAAGAAGAAAATAACTTTTTACATCGTTCTTCAGCTAGAAGAGCATAGCTGTCTTCTTCAGTAAGCAGCCCTTCTTTGATAGCAAGACTTTCAGCAAATTTTAATACTTCATAAATGCCGCCTCTTGCTTTAATAGAACCTGATATAGGAAGGTCGTGATCGCATTTCATCAATAATTTTCCTTGCAGCTCGTTATTCATTTGTTGATTTAAATAGTCTTTCATGTATGCAATTTCTTGAAGAGGTGATTCAATGATTCCTTTTGATGCTTTTAGCTCCGGAAAAGCGATTTGAAGAAAAGAAGAAAAGCGAGAAAGTCGCTCTTTTGCATCTTTTATATCTTTGGTATGTAAAGAAAGAAACGAAAGTGCTTCTTGAGCAGGTTTTAAATAAGGATTTATCCAAAGTATTTCCTGTTTATTGATTAAAGGTGTTAATAAAGGATATTCACGCATCCATGTAGCAAGGGGTTTTTGGTGAAATAAATGTGTAGTCATAAAGGCTCCTTTCTCAATATGTTATTTCCTTTATATAGTATCAAGAATAGAAGAAGTTGAAAACGAAAATATCAAAAAGCAGAAAGCGCATTTTAACTGCCTCTTGTATACTAATAAAGATAACTTATACAACTGCATAGAAAAAAGGAGAGGAATTTATGGCATTTTCAGGCGATGATAGCAGATGTCCTATCTGCGGAGAGAAAAATAACTGTGCTTCTGTACAAGGCAGAGAAATAGAAAAGTGTTGGTGCATGCAGAAAGTTTTTACTCCTGATCTGTTTAAACAAATTCCTTTAGAAAGCAGAGGGAAAGCGTGTGTATGCGTCAAATGCGTTGCGAGACAGAAGGAAGAAGGTGGGGATTAACGTGAAAAAAGGAATTATTTCATACGGTGAGGCATTTATTGATTTTATCGCCAAAAATGAATCTAACACTGACTTTGACCCTTTTTTAGGAGGCACAACCGTTAATGTAGCAGTTGGAGTTCAGAAGTTAGGAGCAAAAGCATCTTATATCTGCAAGTTAGGGAGTGATGAAACAAGTGATTTTGTAAGAAAGAAGCTTTTAATTGAAGGAGTAAACCAAAGCGGCTGTGTAACTTCGGTGACGAAAAAAGTTTGTGAAGTGTATGTACATAAAAATAAAGAAGGAGATCGTTACTTTCATTCCTACATAGATTCTACCCCTCATGAGCAAGTGTATAAATATGAGCTGCAGGAAGCTCTATTTGAGAAGGCAGCGATTTTTTATTTTGGATCAGGCACTTTGTTTCATCCGATTTCCCAGGAAACTACAAGAGAAGCTGTGAGGCTCGCAAAAAAATATCGTATGCTTGTAGCGTTTGATCCGAATATTCGAATGAAAAGATGGGAAAGTGAAGCAGCATGTAGAAATATCGTAACATCGTTTTTGTACGAAACAGATATTTTGAAAATTTCTCAAGATGAGCTCCTATTTTTGATGAATTCAACAGATCTGGCAGAAAGCCTAGAGAAACTGAGAGCGTATCATATTCCGTTCGTATGGGTCACTCAAGGAGAAAATGGCGCAGTAGCCGTTACTGCAAATCAAACGCTTCATGTGAGTGTAAAAAAAGTACAGGCGATAGACACAACGGGAGCGGGGGATGCATTTATGGCAGGAATTCTCTGGTGTATTCATGAAAAAGGTTTGCCTGAACGTGAGGAGTCATGTAAGCAGTACACAATGTTTGCCAACGCGTTAGGTGGAGCAGTTTCGGCGAGATACGGAGGAATAATTTCACTGAAAGCAAAAGAAGTATCTAATATAAAAGCAGGTAGCTAATAGCTACCTGCTTTTGAACGTTTATTATTTAAAAAATGACAGTATAATCATAAGGGCAAAAATAATCGTAAGGTGGTTCAATGAGAACACAAACATTAAAGTAGCCCATTTTGTATCTTCTAATTTTTTAAATCCAACAATCCCAAGAAGCATCCACACGAGTGTTAAACCGAACATTGTAAATGCGATAATTTTACTAAACGATAAAAATAAGAACGATGCCGCTAGCAAAATAACTAGGTATACAAGCGTTTGGACTTTGGAACGACGGATACCTTTTACTACAGGAAGCATTGGTACACCTGCGGCTTTATATTCCTCAAGTCTTCTAATCGCAATAGCGTAGAAGTGAGGAGGCTGCCATAAAAACATAAATACAAACAATCCAATTGCTACTGGATGGAATAAGTCTGGTGAAATAGCGGCCCATCCAATGATTGGAGGCATAGCTCCAGAAATACTTCCGACTTCGGTATTATAAATGGTTGTACGTTTTGTAAGCATAGTATAAGGCACTACATAAAAGAAAAATCCTAAAATACCCATAATGGCGGCCATGTTAGAAACTAAAAATAAAATACCTACACCAATAACAAATAAAGCCAGTCCTAACCATAGAGCAAATTTAGGGTTGACCGCTCCTGTTACCGTCGGTCTGTCTTTTGTACGTTTCATGATCGCATCGATATCACGGTCATAGAAGTTATTAACTGCCCCAGCTCCTCCTACGACAAAGGATGTCCCAATTAAAGCCAAAATAATGATAGGAATTTGTGTCACAAAGCTTAAGTCATTAACAGCAATTGCGAGACAAAGCCCAGCAACCATTCCTAGTGAGTTCGATTTAATAATCCCAGTTTTTATAATAGCACTGATTACTTCCCGGGAAAAATACTGATTGATAGGAAGTGATTCCTTTGTGATAACTTCGGTATTTTTCACAGCAATTCTCCTTTTTGAGCTTATTCTTACACGAATAAACCTAATCTTTATTAATCAACTAAACTATTTTAACAAAAAAATATCGTAATTACATCAAGGTTGCTCGTAAAAATTGTTAACATTCCTTGAACTTTTTTAAAAAACAAAGAAAAATGTCGAATTTCCGACTGAAAATAAGTACATCCTTTATTATAAGATAAAAATGGAATGCTTAAAAACGAAAATTTTGACTATCTGGTGAACTTTTAACGAGCAAGAAACTCGAACTTAATCGTACCATATTTATTGGTAATTGCAATCACATAGTATGTGATGAAAGAAAAGATGTGGTACATTAAAGAAAGAACTAATAAGTTTATTTACTATGTCTTATTCACAAGGAGGATATATGATGCCAGATAAATATGCTAGCTTCTCTGAACTTGCCTCTTATGAAGTATACAACCAAGACTACAAAATTCAATTTGAAATCAGACCTTCTAACATTATTATGCTCGCGATACACGGCGGAGGTATCGAAACTGGAACATCCGAACTTGCTGTTGGCCTAGCGGGCAACGAATACTCGTACTATATATTTGAAGGGTTAAAGAAATCAGGAAATGCCGATCTTCATATCACATCCACTCATTTTGATGAACCTCATGCGTTAACGATTATATCAAAAGAAGACTATGCAGTATCTTTTCATGGATACAACGACAAAAGTGAAAAGCATACTAAAATCGGCGGTGCTGACAAAGCGTTAAGGTCCAAAATACATGAAGCGCTTGTTTCTAAAGGCTTTAGTACAGAAATTTTATCAGATCAAGATCCTGTTTCCGGTACAAGCCCTAGAAATATAACCAATAAAACAGCTAGGCGGATGGGTGTGCAAATTGAGATAAGTAAAGCGCAAAGAGAAGCTTTTTTTTCAACTAACACGAGAAATGAACGTAAAAATTCTAAAACCCAGGAATTTTTTGAGTATATATCAGCTATTAGAAGTGCATTTCCTCTTAGATAAATCAGATACGTTTAGTATTTATTAAACAGGTTAGATTTATTACGGACATGTTTGTGGTATACATATAGTAACTACATAAACTGGAGGAGATAATCATGAAAAAGTTTGACCAAGAAGATACCCTAGAACGACTTAAAGCCTCTTATCGATATTTAAAAAGCATAGACATACCAGAAATCAGCACATTAGATGATCAAAAACGAGCGGAAGCTGTGCAGTTAATCGAAGAGATTGGTCTTAAAATATCAGAAATGCGCGTAAAAGTAGAGTGAGTAAAAAGAGAAAGAAGGACATCTGTCCTTCTTTCTCTTTTTCGACAACTATAAACAGGAGATTGGCCATGAATGAACAATATTATGACGCTTTATTAAATATAAAAACAACGGGAGAACAAAAGGGATTTAATGATTCATTTCATTACCATCGTTATGAACCCACGCCTTATAGTGCATTAGAAGCACTTTTCAGTCAGTATGAGCTAACAAGCAGCGATAGAATTGTCGACTTCGGGTGTGGGAAAGGAAGGCTGAATTTTTATGTGAACTACCTATGTAATGCCACCGCTGTAGGGATAGAAATGAATGAGCACTTCTATGAGCAGGCCATAGATAATCAGAGGCGCTATTTAAAAAAAGCCAAGGGCCGAAAAAGTCATATTTATTTTCAGTGTTGTTTAGCCCAGGAATATAAGATTCACCCACTAGACAACTGCTTTTATTTTTTTTATCCTTTTTCAGTTCAAATTTTTATCCAAGTAGTGAACAATATTTTGCTTTCGTGGGAAGAGAATAAGCGCGAGATTGATTTAATTTTGTATTATAGTTCAGAGGATTATCTTCATCATCTCGAAAAACACCCTTCTTTCATTTTAAAAGAAGAGGTAATGCTGCCAGAGTTGAATCGTAAAAATCCATATGAACGGTTTTTGATTTATAAAGTAGCTTATTAAGACGACTTATTTACTATTTCATAAAGGTGTATCGTCGCTCGTTCTATTTAACAAATTAGCAGGGGCTAGAAAAAGACCTGCTGATTTTATTTATAACTTTTTAGAAATTAAAGCATAACACTTTATTATGTAAGCGCTTTCTGTTATAATGAAACTAGGTTGGATAGCATGCGTGGCTATCGGTGTACTCAGCGCAGGCGGGGCTAGTACAGAAAGAGAAGGCTACATACAAGTTAATAAACATTTAGTCGATAGAAATAAGAAGTCTCAAAAACAAATTTATTAATTTGTATGCTAAATCGTAAATTAACAGAAACGGCATTTATGATAAGGTTTTAGAGAAAAGAACCCAGTATATACTGTATAAGCAATTTTTTTACTCTAAAAAAGGGTGAAGAAATTGCTTATTTATTTTTAAATAAGTGCACAGCTGTTCAGATTTGTTTTGAGATATCTAGCGTTAGTGTATAATAGTAAAAAGTACGAAAAGTTGACATTGTTAATTGATTAAAGGGGATTTAAAAATGAGTGAACTAAAAATAGATGATGTAGCGAAGCAAAGCGGTTTAACAAAACGTACGATTCGTTATTATGAACAAATTGGACTGATGCCAGCACCTCCAAGAAGTGAAGGTGGATTTCGTCTGTACACGGAAGAACACGTAGAATTCTTAAAGAAAATTACGAATGCCAAAGAAGTCATGGGTTTTTCACTTCAAGAATTACAGGAATTTCTTGCTTTAAGTGATACTCTTGAAATACAAAAGATGGATTATAGGCAAGTGAAAGGAACAAGTCAACAAAAAGAAAAGTTAGAGCAAGTGTTACATACGGTAGAAGAGCAGCTCAAGCTGATTGAACAGAAAAAGAAAAACATCTTAAAAGTAGAGTCTGACCTTCTGTCACTGAGAGATCGTGCTAAGGCTGCAATTGTAAAATTCGAGCAGGAAGAATCATAAAAAGCAGGCGCATTCACCAGAAGAGTGCGTCTGCTTTTATGTGTTTTATAGGGAATTTATTTATGATTGTGAAGAGTTTTCTTCTAGCTGTACCCCTAAAAGAAGTAGAATAGCCTGTATCCCGTCGGCTTTTCCGCTGTGAAAGCTTCTTGTTTCAGCATCCAAAGCTTCATTTACAGATTCCATCATATTTGATTCGTATAAGTCTAAAATCAATTGTTTTCCTTCTGGACTCAAATGCAGCTGCCCGCGTTCCTTCATTTTAAACTTCAACTTCTTCAACTCCCTTTCCCATAATACTATCAGTATACAAAAATAATAACATTTACGTAAACGTTAATTTTTGTATGTGGACAGAAGAACGTATTAAGTATAGGTACTAAGTGAGGGGAGAGATACTGGTTATCCTTTGCTTGTTTTAATGTTTGTCAGCTTATAGCCGCAAGCTGAGCATATATAGATAACGTTTTGATTGGACTGAGCAGTTAAAACGGTAGCGAGCTCTTTTTGAGAATGACAGTTAGGACAAATAACAACAGGGGATTTCATGTGATTTTCTCCTTTTCTTTTTTATAGTCGAATTTTATTTTATGTAAAGTTTAATCAAATATCCTTCGTGCTATCAAAAACGACGGAAGATATGTAAAAAGCATTCTCGCTCAAAAGAAACGGGAATGCTTGAGGTAAGTTTAAAATCCGTCCTGGCTTGCTGTAAATGGAATGTTAAGTCTTCTTTCTACATTGCGTAAGCGCTGATTTAATCTGTTTATACGGTCAGTATGTCGCTCCACAATTCGATTTAAACGAGTAATTTCTCTGACTTGCTCCTCATTTTGTCTCTCAAGAGCACGAATTCTTCGTTCAAATCCTCCAAGATTTTGAAGCTGCTGTCTTTCATCGTATTCTTCATGCTGTGGTACGTAAGGGGGATAGTATTGTTGAACTGAGTAATCAACTTGCTGAGGAATATATCCGGGGTTGAAATAATAAGGGTTCATTAGGGCACCGCTCCTTTTAAATAGTAACTTCAAATCAAACACGATATAACGTATGCGAAGATAAGAAAAATGCTATAGGCATATACCTAAAGACATTCTGTATTTTAAAAAAGGAAAGTATTTTTAAGAGGAAAAAGGAGATAGCAAACCCTTTCTTGAATATGCAAAATAGAAAAGCTTCTTTTTTAGACACTTTATTTAAGAAAGAGGGAAAGTGACCGATGGCTCAAGGGAAACAAAAACCAGCACCTAAAATAGAAGAATCAAAAGCTCCGCCTGCAAAGAAACCAAAGCCGAAGAGCCGCAGCACCAAAAAAGCTCCGCCTCCTACATCGCCCTGGGTAAAAGCTGCTTCCATTTTATCTAACATTGATTTCATTCGTTTGTTTCGCGTGCTGTTTCTTGCTTTGGCGGTTGGTTTTATTGTGTATCAATATATTTTACTTACAAAAGGGGTCTTCATCAAAACATACGTAGACCTTTGGCATCATCACAAAATGATCTTGCTAGCTGGAGCTGCATTTATTATCTATACTTCTTTCATCTTTTACCTTGGCTACCGCACCGCTAAAAAGCGCTAGAACGATTCTAAACGGCGAATATCATCCATTCTTTAAGCAAACCTTATATGTATATCAGCATAGAGGGGGGAAGAAACGTGGACAAGCAGCGAGCAAAACAAATTGCTGATTCACCCGTTATGGCTAACGTTACGTATAACGATACGGCCGTTTATATTCAACATGTAAGCGAAGAAAATGATACGGCAAGAATTTATCCGCTAGGTCAGCCGGAAAATGAACAAGATGTTGCGGTGAGTCAATTAGTAGAGAATTAAGGTGGATAAATAGAGCTACTAGTTCAGTTAAATAAAAGGAAGAGAGCAAATACACAGCTCTCTTCCTTTTATTTATTCTTCCCATTTCTTACTGTTGATTTTCTCAATAATCCCGTGCAAATCACCTGGCTTATGAAACTCAATCGGAGACGCGCCTTTTTCAAACAGAATCGATTCCGCTTCAATTAACGCCACGTAGCGTCCGTTCACTTTTGCTAAATGAATATTTTCACCAAAATCAGCTAGCAGCCCTTTAATCTCTGTTTCGCCAAGCTTCATTTTAAGCTCTGCATCAGGGGTATGCTCGACGATATGAGCAGCGGCTTCCATGACTTGATGGGTATCTAAACGTTCTTGAAGCTCACGCTTTTCACTTGTTGCCCACAGTTCCATGTCTGATTCAAACTGTTCAAGCTCTACGCTTTCTGCTTCAAACGTTTCGCTGACGTGTTCACGCACCATATCCATCACTTGTGTTTTCATAATCTCAGGCATCGGCTCGTTGTAATCAATGAATTTCAAAAAGTCTTCAAAATAACGGGCGTGAGACGCTTGGTGGATAACGAGTTCGCTTTCTTCCACCATGCCTTCTTCAGGCATGTATGGGTATTGAATGGATTTCATGTTTTTAGTAGTAATCGCCATTTCTACGTGACGAATAAGGGTTGATTCATCTGAAATTGAAGCCACTTTTGGTTCGAAGTCACATTTTAAAATAAACACAAAAGCATGATCAAAATATTTTCTTGGAACAGCAGATACCACTAAAAATGCTCCTCCTCGAACGGCTGCAGTATCAAGGTATGCATTGATAAACTGTTCGCTGTTTTCTTCAAATTCTTCTTTGGTTGTGGCAAAACGAGTGCGGTGAAATAAATTATAATTAGGGTTTGAGTCGAGAGCGTGTCCCGGTTCAACTATAAAATACCCGAGCTTTGTAGGCACTTGTTCTGCTTTGGGGTGTCGCTCTACTTTGCGCTTTACAATTTTTTTAAATTCACCGTCTAAAAAATCTTTAATGGAACTTTCTTCATATTCTTCCGTATCAAGCGTTTGAAAATGCTTATATTGTTTAGAGGCCTGTTCTTCTTTTCCTTCTACTTGTATTACGTAAAATGATAAAAAATTAATTTTAAAATCCATAGCAGTCACCTTGTTTCTTTTTAGTCAGTTACTTCAGTATAAGAAAGAGTCCGGTAAGCGTCAATGCCTGTTAGCTTTAGGGGAAAAAGATCTATTTATACAATTGATCAGCTGAGGAATAGTGTATAAAGCAAAGAATAGGAGAGGCAGGGGGCCTCTCTTATTTATACTGTTCCAAACGTTCGAAAAAGGTTTTGACAAACTTATAAAAAATTTTATCAGAAGGTGCTAAATCACGATTTCTAGGAATAATCATTCCGACTGTCCGCTGAAGCTGCGGCGTATGAATAGGAAGTTTAGTCGTAAAACGAGGAGTCGTTTCAGACACTGTACTTTCAGGAAGAAGCGTCACGCCAATTCCTGCGGATACAAGACCTTTAATCGCATCTAAATCTTCTCCTTCAGATGAAATATTGGGCATGAATCCTGCTTGTTTGCAAGCGTCAAAGGCCATTTTATGTAAAATGAATCCTTTTGGAAATAGCACAAAATCTTCATTTCTTAAATCCCGCAGCCGAATGTTATCCCGTTCAGCGAGCGGGTGATGAGAGGGAACAAGGGCTAAAAGATTTTCAGTGAATAGAATATGCCCTTCAATACTTTGATCTTCTACAGGTACAGGGCCTAAAAAAGCGATATTAATATCTCTTTTTTTAACCGATTCAATTAAAAATTTGTACGAACCTTGTCTAAGATGAAAAGCAACATTTGGGTGTTCTTCTTTAAAGGCTGATATAATAGTAGGAAGAAGGTGACTAGCAAGGCTTGTTGGAAATCCGATTTTAATCGTTCCTCTTTCGGGATCCAAGTATTCATCAATTTGTTCTTTCGCATAGTCAATAGCTTTCATGGCCGTCTCCGTATGCTCAAGAAAGACTTTTCCTATTGCTGTTAACTTGACATTTCTTCCTTCACGTTTGAATAAACTAACACCTAGCTCAGATTCCAGGTTCGCGATTTGACGGCTGATTGCTGATTGAGCTACATGCAGATATTCTGCGGCCTCAGATACGTGTTCTCTTTTTGCAACTTCCATAAAATAGCGTAATTGACGCAGTTCCATAAGCATCCTCCATCTATATATATCAAAATTAGATTAGTTTTATCTAAATTATATATTGTTTATATTGATTTGAAAACTTACAATGTAAACAGGTGATCTTAAAAAGATAAAGAAAACGAACGGGGGAGAAGAAGATGACATACAATCAAATGCCAAAAGCTCAAGGTCTCTACCGTCCTGAATTTGAGCACGATGCATGTGGAATCGGACTATACGCTCAATTGAAAGGCGTAGCGTCACATGATATCGTTAAAAAAGGACTAAACATGCTTTGCCAGCTTGACCATCGAGGCGGACAGGGAAGTGATCCGCTAACAGGAGATGGAGCTGGATTAATGGTACAAATTCCACACGCGTTCTTTAAAAAGACATGCGTTGAACTGAACTTGCCAGAAAACGGTCGTTATGGAGTTGGAATGATCTTTTTCTCAAATAATGAAGACGAGCGTCGAGAAATTGAAGCTTATATTAATAAATTAATTGAAGAAGAGGGACAAACGTTATTAGGTTGGAGAACTGTGCCTGTAAATGTCGGAAAAATCGGAAAAGTTGCAAAAGAAAGCTGTCCATACGTACGACAAGTATTTATTGGGGCAAATGACAGTATTCAAGATGACTTAGCGTTTGAGCGCAAGCTATATGTTATTCGTAAGCAAGCGGAAAATTGGGCGCAGGCACGTCAAAACCGTTTTTATTTTACAAGTCTTTCAAGCAGAACAATTGTGTACAAAGGGTTGTTAACACCTGAACAAGTGGATGCTTTTTATCTTGACCTACAAGATGAAGACTTTACTTCAGCGTTTGCTTTAGTGCATTCTCGCTTTAGCACAAACACGTTCCCAAGCTGGGAAAGAGCACATCCAAACCGTTATTTAATTCACAACGGTGAAATCAATACGCTTCGCGGTAATCAAAACTGGATGAGAGCGCGTGAACAGCAGTTTGTTTCGGACGCATTTGGTAAGGATTTGCCGAAGGTTCTTCCAATTTTAGATGCTGAAGGAAGCGACTCATCCATGTTAGATAATGCGCTAGAGTTTTTTGTATTGGCCGGCCGCAAGCCAGCCCATGCAGCGATGATGCTTATTCCAGAGCCTTGGTCTGAGAATCCGCACATGTCAAAAGAAAAACGTGCTTTCTATGAGTATCATAGCGCATTAATGGAGCCATGGGATGGTCCGACTGCTATTTCGTTTACGGATGGAAAGCAAATCGGTGCTATTTTAGACCGTAACGGTTTACGTCCAGCTCGCTATTATGTTACAAAAGATGATTACATCATACTTTCATCAGAAGTAGGCGTCATTGATGTTGAAGATGAAAATGTGTTATATAAAGATCGTTTAAGCCCAGGTAAAATGCTTCTAATCGATTTAGAAGAAGGCCGAATTATTTCAGATGAAGAAATTAAATCTGAAATGGCACAGGCTGAGCCTTATCAAGAATGGTTAGATGAACAGCTGGTAACGTTGCCAGAAGTGCAGGGAGAAAAATCTGAATACTTCGATGATTTGGTCATTCGCCAGAAGTCATTTGGCTACACGTATGAAGATATTCATAAATATTTAGTTCCAGTTATTACAGAAGGAAAAGATCCGCTTGGTTCAATGGGTAATGATACTCCATTAGCCGTGTTGTCTGATCGTCCTCAATCGCTGTTCAATTACTTTAAGCAGCTGTTTGCTCAAGTAACGAACCCACCGATTGACGCTATTCGTGAACAGTTGGTTACATCAACAATGACGTTGCTTGGTGCAGAAGGGAATTTACTGCATCCAACCAAAGAAAACATTCATCGAATTCAGCTTGAGACGCCGGTTTTAACAAACGATCAAACTCATCAGCTGAAGTCTGCCATTCATCCAGATTTCAAAAGTGCTGTTATTTCTGCGGTGTTCACAAATGATTTAAAAGCAGATCTTGATCGCGTATTTGCTGAAGCTGAAGCGGCAATTAACGCAGGCGCTAGCATTCTTGTTCTGACAGACCGTGAAGCGGGAGCTCACTCTGTAGCCATTCCAGCTTTATTAGCGGTCAGCGGGCTGCACCAGCACCTAGTGCGAAAAGGAAACCGTACAAAGGCGAGCATTGTAGTGGAAACAGGAGAAGCGCGCGAAGTGCACCATTTTGCAGCACTGATTGGTTACGGAGCAGACGCAATTAATCCATATCTTACTTTTGCAACATATCAAAATGAAATTAACGCAGGTACGTTGAACGTATCGTATGACTATGCTGTTGAGAAATATGTAAAAGCCGTTACTGAAGGTGTTGTAAAAGTAATGTCTAAAATGGGCATTTCAACGGTGCAAAGTTATCGGGGCGCACAAATTTTTGAAGCAGTTGGAATCAGTGCAGAGGTTATCGAGCAATATTTTACAGGTACTGCCTCGCAACTTGGCGGTATCGGTTTAGATGTTATTGCAAAAGAAGCGAAAACGCGTCACGACAATGCTTATGTTGAAACAATTGAGCAAACGTTAGAGTCAGGAAGCGACTTCCAGTGGAGACACACGGGCGAGCATCATGCGTTTAATCCAAAAACAATTCACACGCTGCAGTGGGCTTGCCGTAAGGGAGATTACAGCTTATTTAAAAAATTCTCTGAATCGGCTAATGAAGAACGCATCGGTTTCTTGCGCAACCTATTCTCGTTTAATGGAACGCGTTCATCTATCTCCATTGATGAAGTGGAATCAGTTGATTCGATTGTAAAACGTTTTAAATCAGGTGCTATGTCGTTTGGATCTTTAAGTCAAGAAGCTCATGAAACATTAGCGATTGCGATGAACCGTTTAGGCGCACGCAGTAACAGTGGAGAAGGTGGCGAGCACCCTAGCCGCTACACTGTGGATGAAAATGGAGATAATCGCCGCAGTGCGATTAAACAGATTGCTTCTGGCCGTTTTGGAGTGAAAAGTCATTACCTTGTGAATGCGGATGAGCTTCAAATTAAAATGGCACAAGGTGCAAAACCCGGAGAAGGCGGTCAGCTTCCAGGAAACAAAGTATATCCATGGGTAGCAGATGTGCGTGGATCAACGCCAGGAGTAGGCTTAATTTCACCTCCTCCACACCACGATATTTACTCGATTGAAGATTTAGCACAGCTTATTCATGACTTAAAAAATATAAACCGTGATGCACGAATCAGCGTCAAACTCGTTTCAAAAGCAGGAGTAGGAACGATTGCTGCCGGAGTAGCAAAAGGAGTAGCGGACGTTATCGTTATTAGCGGCTACGACGGAGGTACGGGAGCATCTCCAAAAACAAGTATTAAACATACGGGACTACCGTGGGAACTGGGCTTAGCGGAAGCTCATCAAACGCTTATGTTAAACGGTCTTCGCGAAAAGGTAGTGCTTGAAACAGACGGGAAATTAATGACGGGTAAAGATGTAGTCATGGCAGCACTTTTAGGAGCAGAAGAGTTTGGTTTTGCTACGGCGCCTTTAATTGTTTTAGGCTGTATCATGATGCGTGCGTGTCACTTAGATACATGTCCAGTTGGAGTGGCGACGCAAAACCCAGAGCTTCGTAAAAAGTTCCTAGGAGAAGCGGATCACATCGTTAACTATATGAAATTTGTTGCACAAGAAGTACGCGAAATTATGGCTGAACTTGGATTTAAAACAGTAGATGAAATGGTTGGACGTACAGACGTATTAAGCGTTAGCGAACGTGCAAAAAATCACTGGAAGGCGCAGCACTTAGACTTAACAACTCTTTTATATCAAGCTGAAGGTGTACGTACTTTTAAAACACCTCAAAACCATAAAATTGACGAATCTCTTGATATGCAAAAAATCTTGCCAGCGGTACAGCAAGCAATCGAGCATAAGTATCAAGTCGAGTTAGAACTGCCAATTTCTAATATTAACCGTGTAGCTGGAACAATTGTAGGAAGTGAAGTTACAAAACGTTACGGTGAGAAAGGTCTGCCAGAAGATACGATTACTCTTCGATTCACTGGCTCTGCAGGACAAAGTTTTGGTGCATTTGTTCCAAAAGGAATGTCTATGTATCTAACTGGAGATGCAAATGATTATATCGGAAAAGGGTTATCAGGAGGTAAAATCATCGTTGCTCCACCTAAGGAAACAACAGCTGTGTCAGGTGAAAATGTTATCGTCGGGAACGTGGCATTTTACGGTGCAACAAGCGGTGAAGCTTATGTTAGCGGGCTAGCAGGAGAACGTTTTGCGGTTCGTAACAGCGGTGTGAACGTAGTGGTTGAAGGAATTGGGGATCATGGCTGTGAATATATGACTGGCGGACGCGTTGTCGTATTAGGTGATGTAGGTAAAAACTTCGGTGCGGGAATGTCTGGCGGTATTGCTTACGTATTTGCTGATGATCAAGAAGCATTCAAAAACCTTTGTAATAAAGACATGATTGGGTTTGAGAGCTTAAAAGGAGAAGAAGCAGAAGAAGTAAAAGAGATGATTGCAAATCACCTAAAATATACTGACAGTCATAAAGCAGCATTTGTATTAGAAAATTGGGAAGAATCGCTTTCGAAATTTGTAAAAGTGATTCCGAATGATTATAAACGCATGATGAATCGCATTGAAGAGCAAAAAGCAGCTGGGTTAACGGAAGAAGAAGCAGCTATGAGTGCGTTTGAGGAAAATGCAAAACAAGAAAAGAAAGCATCGGCAAAACAACAAGAAGCGGTAGCTCAGTAAGAAAGGGGAGAGTACGATGGGAAAACCAACAGGATTTATGGAAATCAAACGTGAAAAAGGGAAGGAACGTGACCCGTTAAAACGTTTAGGTGATTGGAAAGAGTATGCTGCTCCTTTATCTGATGAAGCGCTAAGCCGTCAAGGAGCACGATGTATGGATTGTGGCACACCTTTTTGCCACATGGGAATGGATATTAATGCTTTTACTTCTGGATGTCCAATCTATAACTTAATTCCAGAGTGGAATGATTTAGTTTATAAAGGACGCTGGAAAGAAGCTTTAGAGCGTTTAATGAAAACCAACAACTTCCCGGAGTTTACAGGACGCGTTTGTCCTGCTCCGTGTGAAGGTTCCTGTACGCTTGCTATTTCAGATCCAGCGGTTTCGATCAAGAATATCGAACGCGCTATTATTGATAAAGGCTTTGAGAATGGGTGGATTATTCCACGTATTCCGGAGAAAAGAACAGGCAAAAAAATTGCTGTTATTGGCTCTGGACCAGCAGGCTTAGCGAGCGCAGATCAGCTGAATCAAGCGGGTCATTCAGTAACGGTATATGAAAGAGCAGATCGTGCCGGTGGTTTATTAACATATGGAATTCCAAATATGAAGCTAGATAAAGAAGTAGTGGAAAGACGTGTTCGCTTATTGACACAAGAAGGTATTGATTTTGTAACGAATACGGAAGTTGGAAAAGACATTACTGCTGAAGAGTTAAAAGAACAATATGATGCTGTCATTTTGTGTACAGGAGCTCAGAAGCAAAGAGATCTAGTATTAGAAGGTCGTGAAGCAAAAGGAGTTCACTTTGCAATGGACTACTTAACAACTTCAACAAAAAGCCTTTTAGATTCTAACTTCAAAGATGGTCAATTTATTGATGCTGAAGGAAAAGACGTTATTGTTATTGGAGGCGGAGATACGGGAGCTGACTGTGTAGCTACTGCTCTTCGTCAAAAATGCCGCAGCGTTGTTCAGTTTGGTAAACATCCTCAGCTTCCTGCTGAGCGTACGGCAGATAATATGTGGCCTGAATATCCACATGTATTTAATCTTGAATATGCTTATGAAGAAGCACAGGCGAAATTTGGGGACGATCCACGTGAATATTCAATTCAAACGAAAAAAATCGTGGCAGATGAGCAAGGTAATCTAAAAGAACTTCATACGGTTCAAATGGAAAAAGTAAAAGGTGAAAATGGACAGTACATCTTTACCGAAATTCCAGGAACAGAAAAAGTATGGCCAGCTCAGCTTGTCTTTATTGCGATTGGGTTTGAAGGTCCAGAGCATCCGGTTCTATCAGCGTTTGGTGTTGAAACGAAAAATCGTCGCGTAGATGCAGCGTATGGAAATTACAAAACAAATGTTGAAGGTGTTTTTGCTGCTGGTGATGCTCGTCGTGGGCAAAGTTTAATCGTATGGGCTATTCATGAAGGTCGTGAAGTAGCTAAACAAGTTGATAGCCATCTAATGGGAGCAACTGTATTACCATAACAAAAAACCGTCACAATTGTGGCGGTTTTTTGTTTATCTAGGATTTGGCACTTCATTTCCTCTACGTAAATTTTCAAATGAAACGGTTAAAATCGTGTTAGTAATTCGAACTTGTGAAACAGGGGAAACGCTGTATAAGTTAAAAAGTTCAAATATCCAGGGATCACGTTTTTTCAGCTGTCGCGCGGCTTTTTCGACGCGTTCGTTAATAGATCCGCTGTAATTGTTATAGTTATCATCAACAAATCTTACAATGGAACGAAATAAGTATTCTGTTAGTTTGCTATCCATCCCGCCTCGTTGAGCATCTCTGTAGATGGACTGATACTGGCGTTTTAAAATTTTCATCACTCTGTCTACATCGCGTGTAGATCTAACTTCCTCTTCTTCATGCAGGATATAAGAAAATAAGTCTTCATTGTATCTATAAGGTTCTAAATAATTTTCATTCGTAGTAGGAACCACTGGATGGTAGTAGCGCGGCATATAGGGGTAAACCCATTGACTGTACATGAGACATTCACACCTTCCTCGTTCATTTTCCATTAGTTTATGCACTAGCGTGCTAGCTGCTGCATGTTTGTTTTAAATAAAATTTAGGGGTTTGATAATAGGACCACCCTCTAAATTCTTGATAAGTCGATACAAAATAAATGTAAATCGGTGTATTTAGCAAGTCTGGATAATGTTGAAAAAACGCTTGGTCTCCGTAAAATATTGCTTCTAAAGCAAGCGGAAGCTTCCGGCGGAAAATGTGATAACGAAGCTGTGCTTGCTCGCGGCTGAACTCACCTCCGCTAACAAAAACTTCGCCTTGAATAACTGCTTGTCGGTCTGTTACGTGAAGAGCAGCTAGTACTTCATCACGCATATTTTTATCTATCGCCTTGTTGTTATATGAGCATCCGATGCTTAAAAAAAGCTGACCGGTTGTATCAGAATGAGTAAGAGTATATTTTCTTCCAGAAACCGGATAGGAGGAAGTAGCAGGGGGAATGAGAGTTGTAGAGAGTTTTGAAGAATTAAACGAACTCATAGTCATTGACACTCCTTTTTTTGAATAAATTTCAATATTATACGGCGCTATGGGCTCAGATGTGATAAATGTCTACTTTCTTTCTGCAACAAAGGCGTTTTGATGTACTTTTTGAGAAATGAATGGTAATATTTAACTAAAATTATGCGTGTACAGTCCCCGAAGATTGTCTTCAAAAGCAAATGTGAATGGAGGTTATCACTTGAATATCACAACGTTTGACGGTAAGTATGGAAACTGGTTAACGACTAAAAACCCTCTTCAATTTCAAGCAGCGACTGCCTATGGGAACATTGGGCTGGCTCCTATCTATTGGGGAACAAAAGAAGAAAAAAATGGATGGTATTACATGTATCAGCCTGAAGAAATAACGGGCGTTCAAGTAGAAGGTGAAGTTGATGGTGGTAAATTTCTCATTCGAATTCCTGATGACTGGAATGGAAAGTTAGTTATGTCGGGAGTTCCAGCTACCAGAGATGAGAAATCAACGGATTTACTGTTCAGCGACTATGTGTTGGCAAAAGGGTTTGCGTTTGCTGCTTCTGATAAAGGGACACAGGGAGAAGAAGTGAGAGATGATCCATTTGCTAAAGCAAAAAACGCTCTAGTCAAAGAAGAAGACTCCATTAGAAAATGGCATATTCAATACCGAGAAGTGACAAAAATTGCTCAGAGATTTTTGTTTGAAAATTATCGTCACAAACTCCAGAAAGAAGTGACAGAATATTTTGATATAAAAACGTATGCTTTAGGTATTTCTAATGGGGGTTATGTTGTTCGCTATGCTTTAGAAAACGATGGGAAAAATGGAGAGCCTCAGCTTTTTAATGGAGGGGTTGAATGGGAAGGGGTTATGTGGCGAGCTGATCACGATAACTTGATCACTTCCCTAACACCTGTTGTAAATCATGCCGAAGAAGCACTGTATACGGTAGGTGAATCGCAAAAAGAAGCTTTGCACCGGTTGTATCAAGCAGGGTTGCCAAAAGGATCTGAGTTTTTATGGCCATATCATGACCAGTATTATTGGTTTTTAACACTTAATATATATAGAGATGAGTTTGACAGTCAAGCACCTGGAAGCATTCCGTGGCAAAAATACTTGACGCTTTTTGAAAACGGAGTTAGAGATCGTTCGTTAGATTCTATTTTTAAAAAGTATGATTATCAAGAAAGACCACAAGATGTTAAGCAAAAAGTTCGTGAAATTGAAAATACAGGTGATATTTCCGTTCCGTTGATAAGCATTACAGGGTCGTTAGATGCTCTTATTTTTCCGGATATTCATGCTTATCCTTATGAACAACTGGTAAAAGATTCTGGTAAGCAGCACCTTCATCGTCACTACGTAATTGAAAATGGAAACCATATTGATAGCTTAGTATGGAATCATCAAATTGATCCAGATCGAAAGCTTCAGCCTCTCCTTCCTTATGTGTATCAAGGATTTGAACTGCTATGTGATTGGGTGGAGAATTTTGAAGAACCTCCGAAAAATAAGAAAATAAGTGTGCCTCTCAAGGAAATGCATGTAAAGGATCTAAAAACAGAGGAAGACGTGCTGCCGTTGACTACAAAGAAAAGCATATCAACAAAAAAATAAATCGTCGAAAACCGTGCCGAAGGCGCGGTTTTTAATTTAGAAAAGCAACATTTGAATAAAAACAGCTTCTATGAATACAAAATATTATAGTGCGATAAGAATGGAATATACGTTATTTGTTATTTATTTTTATCTATTTAAAATAAAAATAATAAAAACATTGAACAAAACCGAACTTTTGTGTTAGATTAATAACTATAATTCGTACATTTATTAAATGGCTACAGTTGAAAGGAGCAAAAAACATCATGACAGCGAAAGTAATTAAAGGAAAAGAAGTAGCGCAAGAACTGCGCGCCGCATTAAAAGAAGAGGTAGCTCAATTAAAAACAAAAGGTATCGTTCCTGGTTTAACCGTAATTTTAGTAGGAGAAAACCCTGCTTCCCAATCATATGTAAAAGCAAAAGCAAAGGCTTGTGAAGAAATCGGTGTTGCGTCTGAAATTATCAAACGTGACGTAACGATTACGGAAGAAGAGCTTTTAAACGAAATCCATCACTTGAATGGAAATCCATCTGTTCATGGTATTCTTATTCAACTTCCATTACCAAAACATATTGATGAAAAAGCAGTATTAAATGCTGTATCTCCTAAAAAAGATGTAGATGGCTTCCACCCAGTAAGCGTAGGGAATATGGTCATTGGCGATGAGTGCTATTTACCATGTACACCACACGGTATCGTTGAGTTAATTAAACGTTCAGGTGAAGAAATTTCAGGTAAACATGCGGTAGTAATTGGACGAAGCAATATTGTTGGTAAACCAGTATCCATGCTGTTACTTCAAGAAAGTGCAACGGTAACAATTGCTCACTCTCGCACAAAAGATTTATCTGCTTTAACAAAACAAGCTGATATTCTTGTGTCAGCTGTAGGACAACCTAGACTTATCAAAGCAGATGATATTAAGCCGGGTGCCATTGTAATTGATGTAGGTAACACAATGGAAAATGGTAAACTCGTTGGTGATGTTGATTACGAAGCGGCTTTAGAAGTTGCAGGTTATATCACACCAGTACCAGGCGGCGTTGGTCCGATGACCATCACAATGCTATTAAAAAATACGGTAGACGCTGCTAAAACAATTAACAACGTAAAATAATAGAAAGTTAAAAATCCCGTGCGTATATGCACGGGATTTTTTTGCTTCAGTAATGGAATGAAAGCTAAAAGAATAGAATGTAACATTCTGTATAGAAAGAGGAGGAAGCGATGGTTACGTTACCTGCAACGGTATATTCTCAACAAATAGTGAAGAAAAAGTTAAACGTTTACTATCCAGCTGTTCATTTGACTAATCCAGCTGTTCAGCACAGCATTAACAGTAAGATCTTGCAGCGTACGAATGAATTAATTCGTCAGCAGGGATATGGAGAAAATCCGGATACAGAAGAAACGGGTTATTATGAGTTGAAAACAAACGAGCGAAATGTGCTCAGCTTAACGCTTGTCAATTTTGCTTATTCCGGGGGAGCGCACGGATTGACCGTGGTAGTTCCGTTAACGTTTAATGTGCTGACTGGAAAAACGTATCAACTAAAAGATTTGTTTAAAAAAGACAGTAATTACGTAAGTGTTCTTTCTAAAATAGTAGGAGCGCAAATAAAAGAGCGCGATATTATGGTTCTTGGAGAATATAAAGGAATTAAACCAAATCAGGATTTTTATATCGCCGATAAATCACTTGTACTATTTTATCAGCTGTATGACCTGGCTCCTTACGCATATGGAATTCCTTACTTTCCAATTTCTATCTATGCTATTCAAGATATTATTACAGATGAAAGTCCACTTGGACAAATGTTTGGATAAAGTTATAAAAAATTGCGGTGCGGCCGTACGTATCTTTTTAATTCGGCCGCTAACTGCTGACGAAGCGAACGAACGCCAATCGCTTCAGCAATATCTTTTGCTACAGGAAACACCCCGATTTTAGTGATATGAACACGAAGATAACCCTCGTACAAGCATCCTCGCTCCGCATGCTTGATTTTGGTGCGTACAACAGCTTCTATTTTATCGTTTTCATTTTGCAAAGGGTAAGAATCTGTAATATGAAAACGAAAAGAATATTCCTCCATCACCATCATCCTTTTTTCTATGATATGTACTAGCATACTATACAAATAGTGAATCAGAAAAAATAAATGTGTCAAAAGAACAAAGCGCAAAGTAATCAAGGAAGCAGTTTCTTGCATGTAATGATCATTATTTGTGAACGATAACAGAAAAAGACAAAAAGCTGGAGTTGCGATGATAAAAATAGCATTCAAAGGATTACTTATTATTTTATCTTTATATATTCTGTATGTGGTTATAACGGCGGTGGTTCTCTTTTATGTACCTTTAAAAATAGGAGAGGAAACGACCTCAATTAAACCGGCTAGCTTTTTTGGTCACAGTGAGTCTACGGACCGAGTGAGACTTCTTGAAGATGGTTATGAGGCAGGAAGAGTTCGTATTCAAATGATTCAACAAGCTGAGAAATCGATTGATATTGCTTATTACTCAATAGGAAAAGGAGAGTCAACTGATTTAATTATGGCCGCTCTTTTTAAAGCAGCTGATCGAGGCGTCCATACTCGCGTTCTTTTGGATGGGATAGCTAACGGCTTACGGGGAAACCGAAGGGGCGTGCTCTATGCATTAGCTTCACATCCTAATATTGAAGTGAAGTATTACGAACCGTTTCAATTGTTTAAACCTTGGGCGTGGCAAAATCGTATGCATGACAAAATAATGGTTGTAGACGGACAGCTAGGCATAATAGGGGGACGGAATATAGGGGACAAATATTTGGCTAAAAAGCCTCCTCCAGACTTCGTCTATGATCGTGATGTCTTTATTACAAACAGTAAACATAAACAAGATAGCGTCATCACTCAAATGCAAAATTATATAAATGAATTATGGGCTCATCCCTACACTAAAAAAGCTTTTCATCATCTCACACAGTACCAGGTTGATCAGGGGAAGAGGATGAAAGCTTTGCTGCTGCAGCAATATGATAAAGCTAAGCAAGTAGGAGAAACGTTTGCGACCCCCAAGATTAATTGGAATGCTTCCACCGTTTCTACAAAGCGTGTTTCTTTTATTCATAATCCAATTGAACGCTTTAATAAACGACCTTTTATGTGGAAAACGTTTATTAACCTAGCAGAAGAAGCTAACCGCTCTGTTCTTATTCAAAGTCCTTATGTGGTGCCCACCAATGCGATGAGAAAGTATACAGCCATGAAAAAGAAGCCAGACGTTCAATGGACGCTACTCACAAATTCAGTTACATCTACGCCCAATGTGTTGGCTTTTTCCGGATATATTAGTATGCGTGATACGATTATGAAGACAGGTGTAAAGCTTTACGAATACCAAGGACCTTATTCGATCCATGCAAAGTCTGTGATTTATGATCAAAGACTTAGCGCCGTAGGCTCTTTTAATTTAGATTCCCGTTCTACATTTTTGAATAACGAATCAATGGTCATTATCGATAGTCAAAAATTTGCAAAAGAGTTGACGATGGCGATGGAAAACAAAATGGATAAAAGTATTCTTATTGCCAATCACAAGCGCTGGGTTAAACCTCCTGAAATCCAAAAGAAAGAAGAGCCTGTTATGAAGCGTACCTTACTGTATACCCTTGCAAAAGTAACGAGGTTTTTTAAGGAGTTTATTTAAATAATCGGCAGTAGAACAAAAAGCACTCAATGAACATTGGGACTGACCCCTGTTTTTGAGACAGGGATCAAAACACCTTTTAAACGACCAGTTGCCGATATTGTACCGGTGACTGGTTGTTTAGTTTTGTTTGAATACGGGCATTGTTATAATAAGTAATATAGTTTTTGACGGTTTGCTCTAC
>NZ_JBBJSS010000010.1:0-198884 GCF_038898415.1 Priestia sp. SB1
TTTTAGCCATATAAAAATACTCCCCCAAAGGAAACAGATTTTTTATTTCATCTGTCTACCTTTAGGGGAGCATATCACAATGGGCTCCGTGCTTTTTCTTTTACATATCCACAACTTCACTTACCGTTTTATTTACATCGTCACGCGTCATTTTTTCTTTTCCTTTCATTAAGGCGTTTAACGTTCCATCGGCAAGCGCTAACGGAATTTTACAGAAATGAAGAATCGGAAGCGATTTGACATCTTCTAAATATTTCTTTCCTAGTGACAGATTGCGGCGAGCATAGGCAAACATATCTTCTCTGCTCCAGTTGTTAGGGAAGAAGCTGACTCCACGCTCTGAATCTTCCGAGGTATTGCGCAGAATATTTACAGACTGCAAGCCGCGTCCAAATGCAATGGCTAATTCTTTGTCTGTCTCCGTGCCGTCATACCATTTCCAAATGTCGTTAAGCATCACGCCTACTAGACCAGCTACATAGAACGTATAGTCATCTAAATCCGCTTCATTTTGAATATGCCAGTCTTTTTCTACCCAATCGGCCATTCCTTTGGCCATAATAGAAGTTGCATCTAATACTTGATCTGCAACTCCAGTCGGACAAAGCGCAATCCAGTTGCCGAGCTGAAGCGTTACGTCAGGTAAATCAGCTTGATAAGGACCTACTAATGCCATGTAGTCGTCTTCGTTAAAAGACTTTTTTAACAGGTCACTAATGGCGTAAAGCAAGCGGCTTTTTACACCGGCTTCTAGCTCAGGGTGATCTTCAATTTCATCAATTGCCCTCATACATAAGTAAGCAGATCCTACTGCATCTTGCAATTCTGCCGGCAAGTGGCTAATTGGAATAAAAAATGTTCGGCTTGTCTCTTTTAACATCACCATTGCGTTGTCGCGTAATTTGTTGGGTACACTCATTGATAACTAGCTCCTTTTTACATATCCACATGTCAAATTAGTTTAAGTTTTCATCTTATATACTATAGTAACAAAAAATGAGCATTTAATGGAGTTTAAAGATTACTTATTAACGATATTGTCATTATTTTGTAGTATTTAAACAGAGATACTTGTATCATGCACAAGTTTACACTACGATAATACTCGTTCATTCTTCATTTTACAGACATAAAAAGTTTATTTTTAAGAAAATTGCCGTCATGCTAATGGGTTAGATGAACTTTTAAGAGAACCCTCAACAGTCGGGTATACATAATACATAGGAGAATACAGAGGTGAAGGTATGAAAATTTTAATTGTAGAAGACGATAGCAAAATATATGAATTAGTGAAAGAAAAATTCGAACAGTGGTCATTTGAAGTGGCTGGAGTAGAAGATTTTCAAAAGGTAATGGAAGTATTTATTGGAGAAAGCCCAGAATTGGTCATTTTAGACGTGAATTTACCTGTATATGACGGGTTTTACTGGTGTCAGCAAATACGTACAGTTTCAAAAACTCCTATCGTATTTCTGTCGTCTCGTGAACATCCAATGGACATTGTTATGGCAATGAATGTTGGGGCGGATGACTATATCCAAAAGCCGTTTAACTTGGATGTTCTTATTGCTAAAGTGCAGGCACTTCTGCGCAGAACGTATTCGTATGGAGACACGATTTCAGACGTTATCGAGTGGAACGGTGCGGTGCTAGACTTAAAAAAAGGAAGTTTGCATTATAACGATCGAGAAGTTCATTTAACGAAAAATGAATTTTTTATTTTACGGCTTCTTTTGGAAGAGCGAGGCAAGATTGTATCGCGAGAAGAGCTTATGCGAAGATTATGGGAAGATGAGAAATTTGTAAGTGACAATACGCTTTCAGTCAACATCACACGCATTCGTACCAAGCTGGAAGAAATCGGGCTGAATGATCAAATCGTGACCAAAAAAGGTCAAGGATATCTGGTGAATTAAAATGTGGAAAAGTTTTTTAAGAGAAAGGCTAAGCTGGATTCTATTCGTTCTTTTATGGCTGAGTGTAATCGATGCTCTGCTGCTTCTCGAGTATGATATTAAGGTATCGTCTACTTCGTTTTGGTACTTGAATCTTTTAACGCTGTGTATGCTAATTCTCTTTCTTTTATGGAGAGGAGTAAAAGAAAGAAGATTTATAAAAAGATTAAGTTTAATGCTGCAGAATGACGCGTACGATTTACAAGAAATGCATTCATACGTGCGAACGAAAGCAGATGAAGACATGCTGAGTCTGCTGCAGCGTATAGATCGTGTCTATCGCAGACAAACTCACGCTCTTCACGTACAGCAGCGAGAACAGCAGGAATATATAACGACGTGGGTTCATGAAATCAAAACGCCGCTTACTGCTATGAAGCTGCTTATTAACGCTCGTCGTACAGAGCTTTATAAATGGCCTTGGCTTAAGGATATTGAAGATGAATGGATGAAAATTGATGGGTTAGTAGATCAGAATTTATATGCCGCACGTCTGCGTCACTTAGAAAAAGATTACCAGGTGCAGGCAGTGTCGCTAAGCGAACTTGTTTTTCCAAACGTTGCGTATTTCTCGAAATGGTGTATTGAGAAAAGACTGCATATTGATGAAAAGAATCTAGATACGTTAGTGCACACTGACCCAAAGTGGATGCAGTTTGTTGTGAGGCAAGTGTTATCCAATGCAATTAAATATAGCCCTCTAGAAGGAAAGCTTTCTTTTTTTAGTGAAGAAACGCCGAAGTATGTGAAGTTATTTATCGTTGACCAAGGGGAGGGCATTCCACCACAAGACCTTCCGCGCGTATTTGAAAAAGGATTTACAGGAAATGTCGGAAGAAAATCGAAAGGAGCTACGGGGCTAGGGCTGTATTTTTCAAAAAAAATTACAGATGCTCTTGGCCATCGAATAGAGGTACATTCACTTTTACACGAAGGAACCACGGTAATTTTGACCTTCTACAAACCGAATTCTTTTGATAACCTTTCAAAAATGTAAGATTGAAAGCCGAGATTGTCATCTGCTTCAAACGAATCTTTCCTTGTTACGAAGTAAGATAGAGCTATACACAAGGAGGGAACGTACATGAAGCGAAAGTGGATTAGCCTTTTAGCCCTGATTTTTATTGTGGGAGCATGTATAGGAGGAATAAAGGTTTATCAAAACGCCGCAACGGAGCATCAATACGGGATCATCCCAAAAGAAGCAAAAAAAGTGGACGACTATGGACGAGTTCAATATACCATTTCAGTAATAAACGAAAAAGGACAAACAACGTTTCAAACGTTTACGACGATTAAACAGTTAAAAGAAGGAACGGTTATTGACCTTTTTGTTCGAGGTAACGAAGTTCGGAAATATGACATTATAACAAAAAATGAGCTGCCGCAGCGGGTGAAAAGCGTGTGGCCTACAAAAGAACGAAAGGAGGAAGGGAAATGAGCATTGTCCTTGAAGGGAAAAATGTAACCAAAACGTTTGGATCAAGAGGAAACGTATACGAAGCGCTACAAGGAATTGATTTTACAATCGAAGAAGGAGAGTTTGTCGGTATTATGGGACCATCTGGAGCGGGAAAAACGACGCTGATGAACATTCTTTCAACGATTGACCGTCCCACCGACGGCGAGATATGGATTCAAGGAGAAAACGTGGCGCTCATGAAAGATAAGAAGCTGTCTGCTTTTAGACGCAATCATTTAGGATTTATTTTTCAAGATTATAACTTATTGGATACGTTAACTGTAAAAGAAAATATTCTTCTGCCGCTTACGGTTACAAAAATGTCTAAGAAAGAAATGGAAGCGAAGCTTAAAGACACCGCAACGCGACTGGGCATCTATGAGCTAGCGGATAAGTATCCGTATGAGATTTCTGGCGGACAAAAACAGCGCGTTGCAGCAGCGAGAGCAATGATTACGAATCCAGCCGTTATTTTCGCCGATGAACCTACCGGAGCTCTTGATTCCAAGGCCGCTTCAAGCCTGCTTGAAAAGATGTCCCAGTTAAATCAAGAAGACCGTGCCACCATTATTATGGTGACGCATGATCCGCTGGCTTCAAGCTACTGCAGCCGCGTGCTGTTTATTAAAGACGGACAAATTTACACGGAGCTGTTTAAAGGCGAACAAACGAGACAAGAATTTTTCAAACGAATTATGAACATTCAAGGCGCATTAGGCGGTGAAGGCTATGACCGTATTTGATCTTGTTAAAAAGAATATGCGCAAAAATATTAGTCGGTACAGCCTTTATTTCTTTTCAATGATTTTTAGTATTGTTGTGTACTATGTGTTTGCTACGCTTCAGTACGATCAATCCATTTCAAAGGTTATTGGAGAAGAGATGAGGCTGCAGGGTATTTTTAATGCTTCAAATTACGTTCTGCTTACTTTTATTGTTGTCTTTATTTGGTACACAAACTCATTTTTTATCAGACAGCGTAAGAGAGAGCTCGGACTGTATCATTTAGTCGGTATTGAAAAACGTACGATTGGGAAAATGATTTTCTACGAGAATATGCTGCTGGGGATTTTTTCTTTGGTGGTCGGTATTTTACTAGGTACCGTGTTTTCAAGGCTGTTTGAGCTGTTTTTACTAAAGCTTATGGGACTGTCGCTTTCTATTACGCTCACATTTTCTCTTCAAGCGGTTTTAAAAACAGCCGTAGTGTTTTTGATTGTTACCATTTTTATATCGTTTCAAGGCTATTTTATTATGTACCGCTATACGCTATTAGATCTGTTTCAAGCAGAAAGCAAAAGTGAACGCGTAAATAAAATGAATTCGAAACGCTCAATTGCAGTGGGAGTACTGGGTATCTTACTCGTTGGCTATGGGTACTACCTTTCATCGGGAAACATTGTGACGCCTAATTTTTTTCTAATTGTAGCCGTTGTACTGTTCTCGGTCATTTTCGGTACATTTTTACTTTTTAAAGCCACAATTGAGTGGCTGATGGGACTTTACCGAGAGCATGCAAGCCGATATTATTCGTTTGCAAATATGCTAAGCGTTTCTACGATGATGTATCGCATTAAAGCAAATGCACGAGTGTTAACCTTAATTACGATTTTGTCGGCTACTACACTTGTAGCAGTTGGTGTGACGTATTCCTCGTACTATAACACAAAAGCCGATGCCAGAAGCATGCAGCCTTATGACTATACGCTGCACAGTAAAAACGCAGCGCAAGGCTTTATGGATGTACTGCGTGAGTTAGATATTCAATCAAATCAGTATGTCTATCATATCGTGAAGCATTCCGCTGATTTATCGGATTTTCGATTTATTACATCGGGCTACTATAAAGATAGGGAACAAATCAGCTTTTTAGATGAAGAAGAAGTGCGGAAAAATGGCGTTTCCGTTCCTGCGCTAAGCGCAAACGAAACCGTTATTTTTGATTCAATGGCAAAAGGAAAAGTGTTTAAGCCTAGTACAGGTAAAACCGCAGC
Source organism: Priestia sp. SB1 (assembly GCF_038898415.1). Classification (NCBI taxonomy): domain Bacteria; kingdom Bacillati; phylum Bacillota; class Bacilli; order Caryophanales; family Bacillaceae; genus Priestia; species Priestia sp. SB1. Next base: position 5,412 of record NZ_JBBJSS010000010.1, read on the forward strand.
TGTGCAGCTGAAGGAATCAGAACAGCTTGCTTTAAAAGTCGTTAAATCCGAGCCTTTGCTCATTCTTGATTCTGACAGTGCCGGCTATCAGTTTGTAGTCAATCACGACACGTTTATCAAACTTTCAAAGGCTGGAAAAAAGCAAGCGGTGTACGTATTTAATACCGATGATGGAAACAAACAAAATGAACTTACTAAGAACTATCATCAAATCGCAAAAGAAGCTGGAGAAAGCCGTACTTCATACTATGATGTGTTTCAGGCAGGCTTAATGAGTAAAGGATTGTTTATTTTTATTGGAGGATTTTTAGGGCTCGTCTTTTTGATGGCAACGGGCAGTATTATTTATTTTAAGCAAATCTCCGAAGCCGAACAAGAGCGCAAAAGATTTGAAGTACTGCGCAAGCTTGGGTTTTCAGTGTCTCAAATGATGAGCGCCGTTCGAAAGCAGCAGCTGTTTACGTTTGGTTTGCCTTTAGTAATTGGCATCTTGCACAGTCTATTTGCGCTGAAGGTCATTACGAATCTAACCGGTGAAAGTCTGATCGTTCCTGTTTTAATAGCGGATGCAGTATACGGGGTTATTTATTTCATTTTCTACTGGCTGACAATGAATTACTATCGAATGGTAATAAAGCGACTGTAAAGAAAAGACTGTTTCGATAAATGAAACAGTCTTTTTTGTTGAAAAAATAAAAGGTATGGAGTAGCGAAAACCTGAATATAAAAAAGGGTATATAAAAACTAGAGAGTTGCAAGGGAGGGGAAAAATGTGAAAGCAGATGCTGTGTTTGAAGGGGGAGGCGTTCGAGGAATTGCATTCACGGGTGCGATTGAAGCGATGGAAGAAAGCAATGTAGAATGGCAGCGTCTAGCAGGTACGTCAGCCGGAGCGTTGATTGCGGCACTTTTGGCGAGCGGCTATAAAAGCGGGGAAATTCGCAAGGAGCTTCAAAACATGGACTATGCCAAGTTTCGCGGAAAAACGATCATTAACCGAATTCCTCTCATTGGCAACTTGATTGAACTGATGGTTCATTTAGGTTTTTATAAAAATGATTATTTGGAAAAATGGGTGTACGGTCTGCTGCGTGAAAAAGGAATCGAAACGTTTGCAGATTTGCCTGCAGATAAGCTGAAAATTATTGCCTCAGATATTTCGAACGGACAGATGCTTGTGCTCCCTGACGATTTGCCCCGATACGGAATGCAGCCAAGCGATATGAAGATTTCACAAGCCGTGATGATGAGTGCGTCCATTCCTTTTTTCTTTCGTCCCGTCATTTGGAAATCCAAAGGGTTCAAGAGGTCATACATTGTCGATGGAGCGCTTTTAAGCAATTTTCCGATTTGGCTGTTTGATACGGAGCATCCGCGTTTCCCGACGTTTGGTTTTCGATTTGTAAAAGAAGAAATTGATACAGCTGCTATTATTCCAACACCTGTCCATTTATTTAAAAGCATGTTTACAACGATGCTGCAAGCTCACGATTTGCGGTATTTGAACGCGGAGACAAAAGAACGAACCGTACAAATTCCAACGGGTGTGATTACGGCAACGGATTTTGCCTTAAAGGAAGAAGAAATCGAGTTTTTATATGAATCTGGTTATATATCAGCAAAGCGCTTTTTAGAAAAGTGGGATTTTGAACAGCATAAAATGAATCGGACCGAACGTCCGCTGACGCGAAGGAAGCTCCTGTAACAGGAGCTTTTCTACGGCTGTTTTAAAATGTTGACTTCCACAGCCTCGCCTTTTGCGGGAACAGAATACTGAACGCTTTTGTCTTTTTTGAGCCATGCTTTAACGAGCTGTCCTTTTTTGTATGTTTGATCATCCGCAACTTTTACATAGATAGGCTGTACATCGCTTGAACCAAGTATTTCTTTTGTTGTATAGTCAAGCGCGGTATCTCGCGGAATGACGTTTGCAATAAGAATTTCATTCTGTTTCACTTGTAAAATGCGCCCTTGAACTAAATAGCCGGCTGGCTTTTTTGACTGCTCGGCGTTATCCGAACAGCCGCTTAAACAAATAAAAAAGAGAAGAAAAAGTGCAGCTGATTGAACGGTAAACTTCATAAAATCTCCTTTCCGTTTTAACATGACTACCATTATAGCGCGTTTGACCATTTCTTTTCCAGTTTTCGGAGAAAGCAAGAGGTAATCATTGACGTTATTTCAGCGCGCGTGATATGTTTTAACTCATAAACGCTATATTACTAGAAGCTATGCTTAGTACGGGAGGTCCTTGTATGGATGTTACCTTTTTAACCAATGTTATTCGACATATATTAGAACGAGATAATTTTGTCATAGACTTTGAAGAATCAGACGAACAGAATATTCATTTTTGGCATCGAGACGAGCCGTTTCGCCTTTTTATTTCAGAGCAAACGGAAAATTATTTAGTATGGACCGTGTTTGAAGATGAAAAAGAACAGTGGAGCGGCAAGACATTTCTTCAAGAAGTGACGAATACGTGTAAAGACTGCAGTGAGCCAATCGCACACTGGATTTATAAAGATGGAGGCAAAGCAGGTTATTGCGATCGTTGTCTTCAAACGTTTGGAAATGCGTATTTTACCAATGCTGATGATATCAAGCAAAACCTTCATTTAATTGACGGTTCTATTTGTTTTATTACCGATGAAACCGGAAGCGACTGGTGGATTGCATATGAAGGATTCAAACGAGTAATTGCAAGATTAGAAGAAAATCCCAATCAAAAAGTCGAAATGTACAAGCCTGAATATCCCGTCTTTAAATGGGAAATACATTTTCTAGAGGAAAACAATTCTGCTAGCTTTAAGTTCAAAGATGACTTTTCATCTGGAATTGTACCGAAGGGAAGAATACTCTAACATCCTTGTTATAAGGGTGTTTTTTCTTATAATGGGAAGTTTTTTTGAAAAAAATAATTAATTTAGGTTAAAAAGAAGGAATTAAAGGGTAAAGAGTAGAAGATATATCACTATAGGAAGAATGGGGGAAATAATTATGACAACTACAACAAATTTAACACTGGGGTACAAAATGTACACGATTGATTTTAGCCGTCCAACGCAGTCTAACGAGGCACTGCTTGATTTCTTTAAAGATGTGCAGCACAGACAGGGAAATAATGCAGAAAGCTTTTCTAAAACATTAATGGAAATTGAAGAAATCAAAACAAAATATGTAGATCATGAAATTGTCCTGCTGGCTAAATCGCTTGAACAGCAAATAAGCCGCTCAAATGCAGAAAAACTTGAGGTCTGATAATCACCAGAAATGGTCGATTTATCAGACCTTTTTTATTTTTTATTTTTATCGATGTAGCTCTGTCTCCTTGGCTAAAGAGCAGCCAAGGAGACAGAGCTAGACCTAAGCGGAAGTTGCCCTCCCTTGCGGGCTGCCAACTTCCGCATAGGTGGACCTTTTTGGGGGAATTCAAGGGGTCAGGGAATCTGGTAGCGTAGGTTTTTGGTCGACGATAAAATGCTGTACATTTCTCAGGACGTTTGATTTCATCAAAAATTGTAGATGAATAGACTATTAAGTCGTTGGAGGCGTTATATGGTTGGAATTTGCAGCTGGAAGTGTGCAGTGAGTGGAATAAGTATTGCGAGTGTCTACAGTAAGCAGCCGTCGTGGCAGCGGGAGTGTTATTTGGTGACACCTGGTAAAGTTTATTATGAGTCGTGCTATCAAGGGTACGGAGAGTTTGCGGGAATGGATATTTTTTGTTTGATGAGAGAACGCGGAGCGGAGCAAGAAGACAGTGAAGGGGTAGCGGCTTTTAAGCCTAAGATTGTGCTGGCGAAGTATTACAGCGGACAGCGTTATGAAGAACTGCCGGAATCAGAGCCGTGTCCGTATGGAGGCTATTTTTTTGAAGGGTGGAAGGAAGGATAGCGAATATACATAAAAGCTGTAGAGATATCTCTACAGCTCGTTATTAACGTCTTGTTTCATCGACAGATTGTTCTAAGTCACTTACTTCTTGCGTAATTGTATTTAATTCTTCTTGCACCGCTTCAGCTTCAAGAACAGGATCTTGAACGATTTCTGTCGTTTCAAGCTCTTCTGCTGCAGCCGTTTCTGCAAGCGGCTGTTCTTTAGCAGTGCGTAGAGATTTCACTTTGTTGACAACTTGCGAAGATTGTTCGGAGACTTTTTGTGAAAGACGAGCCGTGCGCTGTTTGAGATCTTGGCCTTTTGCATATACCGTTTCTTTCACTTGACCTGTTTTAGCAAGTGCTTGATTCGCTCCGTCTTGAATAGAAGCACGTAGCTCTTTTCCTGACTTTGGCGCTACTAGTAAAGCTGTTGTTACACCCACTACGCTGCCTACTAAAGTGCCGACTAATAACTCTTTGCTTCCACCTTTTGTTTCTTTACCCACTGTTTCTTTTACGTTTTCTTTTGTCATGACATTTCCTCCTTTTATAATATGTAATATGAAGGGTTTACCATTTTGTTGAATACTTCCTGCAAAACGCAAATGATTCGCTAAAAAAATCTGCAAGTGCCGTCGGACGCTCGTACAGGCTGGTGAAATTTGATTGTATATAGTATTCAACCACCTGACAGAAAAACCTTCTTTTCTGCTATAAAAACAGAAAAAAACTTATCTATAAAATCCGACACAAGAAAACGACAACATTCGTTCTTTGGTAGCATTTTCACTTGAAATTTTATATCATAGAGTGCAAGGAGAATACGTTCTCTTTTTTTAGATGCTGGAGGGATTGAAGAAATGGCTGAATCGAAGTACAGAACGATTTTAGAAGCAAAATCTGGAGAGTTAGAAGCATTAAAAGACAAAGCAATCAAAGACAGCTGGCAGCCGATTTATCATATTCATCCACAGTACGGGCTGATGAATGATCCAAACGGATTGATTCAATTAAACGGTGAATATCACGTGTTTTATCAGTGGTATCCGTACGGTGCGATGCATGGAATGAAGCACTGGGCTCATGTGAAATCTACGGATTTAGTAACGTGGGAACGCCTTCCGGTTGCCCTAACACCAACGGAAGAATATGAATCGCACGGCGCATACTCAGGCGGCGCTATCAAAAAAGATGGTCAAGGGCTGCTGTTTTATACGGGGAATGTAAAATACGAAGACGGCTCACGCTCAGCTAATCAATGTATCGCGATGCTAAAAAGGGATGGAAGTGTAGAAAAATACATGCACAATCCAGCGGTACGAGGCGTTCCTGATGGGTATACAGGACATGTGCGCGATCCGAAAGTATGGAAAGAAAATGATACATATTATATGCTGCTGGGCGCTCAGCGTGAAAACGAAACGGGCGCATTAATTGTGTATGAATCAAGCGATGCGCTTCAGTGGTCATTTAAAGGCGAAGTTCAAACATCGCTTCCTGACTTTGGATATATGTGGGAGTGCCCGGATTACTTTAAACTGGACGGAAAAGATGTGTTTGTCTTTTCACCGCAGGGAATCAAAGCGGAGGGCCACGATTTTCATAATATTTATAATGTGATTTACGCGGTGGGAACCTTTGATGTGGAAAGTTTAACGTTTGAAATGGAGTATTACCGTGAAATTGATAAAGGATTTGACTTTTATGCACCGCAAACGTTTCAAGATGAAAGCGGACGTCGCTTGCTATTTGCATGGATTGGAAACCCGGACGTTGACTATCCATCAGACGAATACGGATGGGCCCATGCATTAACGCTTCCTCGTGAGCTTTCCCTTGAAGGTAATGAACTTGTTCAAAAGCCTGTAGAAGAGTTAAATAAGCTTCGAGATCAAGCGGTTCATTTTAGAGGCACGCTAAAAAATGAAGAAGTGATTATTGATGAAGCAACAAACAATGCCTATGAAATCAATATGACGTTCCGCGAGATAGGGGCCAAACAGTTTGGTTTAGAGCTGTTTAATAGTAAAGAAGAAGAGCTTCGCCTTGTGTTTGATACAGAAAAGCAAGAAGTGAGACTCGACCGCTCTTCATTCCACCATCAATATGCAACGGAATACGGTGTCGTTCGCTCTGAAAAATGGACGGCGTCAAATGAAGTAGATGTTCGCGTATTTGTCGACAAAAGCATTGTCGAAATTTATATAAACGGCGGTAAAATTGTCTTCACTTCCCGCGTATTCCCGAAAAAAGATTCTAAATCAGCTGTAAATGTATTTGCAGAGGGATCTGTGGACTACCGTATTGATTATTACGGTATGTCGCGCGGCATTTCGTAAATGAGAAAAGAAGCTGTGACAAAAGTACTTTAGCGCAAGTGAAAAACGAACCACTAATTAACATGTTTGATTAGTGGTTCGTTTTTTTTACGATGGTGAATATAGTTTTATCTGTTTCGTTCCTTCTAGCAGTTGATTGGAGGGCAAGGCGAAGACTCCTGCGGGACAAGCAGAAGAGGTGAGACCCCGCAGGATCCAAGCGACGAGGAGGCTCAGCAGCCGCCCGCGGAAAGCGAAGCCTTGCACGGAAATCAACTGCGGTGTAACAAGCGGTTCAGCTCATGCATCTCATTTATTCGTCTTTAGGTTAGCTTCATTTCGTTATGTTTTAACCTTTTTTTGAGCTCTATAAAAATAAAATACAAATACAAGAAGCAACTAAATGAGGAACAGCTGCAATAATAAAACGTTTCATCCATTCTGTATCCTCTCGCTGCCGGACCGGGGTAAAGTAAGGTCCTCTCGTTTCAAATCGAAATGTATCCAGTAAGGTTACGAGTGCAATTGCCGTAAGTAATATGCCAAGAGGGCCTGAAATATAGTAAATATACTGCCAGTTGCCTGCTGTAATAGAAATGATAATCACAATAATTAAAGATATAATGCCAGATATTAATCCCGTTTTCAAACTAAAAATCTCCTTACATCCAGTTTTTGCTTATCTATTTTACCATAACCGAATGAAGGTTTGTATATACGGCTCCGGACTGATATTTACTTTTTGGCTGTTCTTCTATGTAAGTATCTTCTCGTATAAAAAGAGTTTCCTAGCAAAAGCAGTGTCCCTAAAATCCAGCCAGCTGCAGGGGAATAAGGAAAGATATTTTTTATGCGTCAATCTGAACGTTTCTTTCCGGTTTATCACGCAGCGGCATCACCATACTCACAAATCCAACGACTACTACGATGATTGCCGCCGTTAAAAAAGTCGTCTGAGCACCTGCAAGCTTTACGACCATGCCTCCAAGAACAGGAGCAGTAAGTAAAACGGCGCTCGTTAAGGTGTTAATGAATCCGTACACTTTCCCTAGATGCTCTTTGTCACTGTACTTTTGAACGATATAGTTAAACAGCAGCAAATTAAGTCCAACTCCGGCGCCACCGATAGGTGCAGCAATCAAAATAAAATAGCGCGACATAACGGCTGGGTTAAAGCAGCTAATAAAAAATAAAGAACCTCCAAATAGAAGCAGTCCAAGTGATAAAAGTCTAAATGGATGGTGAACCTGTTTTTTTCGATTAAGATACACTCCTGTTGCTAGCGCTCCCAGCCCGATTCCAGAAAGCAGCCAGCCGAGCATTTCCGGGTTATGAGGGAGCACATCTCGAAGAAAGATGCTAATTTGAGCATCAACAAGCATGACGACAAAGTATGAAACGTGAAACAAAACAACGACACGTAAAAGAATCGGGTGCTGAAAAACGAGTTTCCAGCCGTTTGAGTACGTTTCTTTCGGTTGATGGGAAGAACGAGCAGCTTGCCCTTGAATATTTTTACCTGCTTTTTTAAGTGAAAACAGCACGCCGATAGAAATCATACAAGCTGCGGCGTTAACTAAAATACATGCTTTAGGTGTTGTAAACGTCAGCGCGGCGGCTCCGAGAAACGGTCCCACAACTTTGGCAATTTGAAACATAATGTTTTGTAAAGTAGAGGCCTGCAGCAGCTGGTCTTCTTTGACCACTTCTCGAACGTAAGCGAGCTGTGCGGGCACTTTCATAACAGAACTCATAGAGCGCAGCGTCAGCACCCCTAGTGCCAAAAGCGGTTCATTTGTGAAAAATAACAGACATGTAAACAGAAGACGGACTAGTTCAGACAGAAACATCAGCTGTACTTTATTGTAGCGGTCTGCTAAATTTCCAGCTGCTTGACTTAGCAGGATGCTAGGCAAAGCGTACGCGACAGGAATAAGCGTAATCCAGAGGGAATTTGCGTGCCACACGTATGCAAAAAGCGTCATCACCGCAAACATATCAAATAAATCTCCGAAGCTTGCCGCAGTACTTGAAATAAATAATTTTTTATAAGAAGAATTAGCAAACAGCTTTTCTTTTTTCAATACTTTCATTCCTTTATGTGTTGTTCGTAAAAAATAATCGCATCTTCAATAAATTGAAGGACTTCGCTGTCAATAGGATAGAGATTAAGTGAACTGGATGCCTCAGGAGATTTGCGAATATCCCAAAAGGCTTTCTCTAAATCGGTATGGGGGCCAAATAGCTCACTTGATAAAAGCAGTATATCCGCCGCAATCAGCTGGCCATCTTCAGACTGTGGTGAACGCTGATGCTTTAAACACAGCTGAATTCGTTTAATGATGCTGATCCATTTATCAGCACTCTCATTCTCCAGTTTAGGCATATCACGCTGCAGAATCTCACTTTCTTCTATTGAAAGCAGATCAGTCCAGCTGCTTTGTGTAGTAGGCTGATTGTGAACTAAAGGAAGGAGCTGCTTCCAGTTTAGTTCACCTTCTATTTTTATACTGTTGCGAAGAGTGTGGGTGTGTTCTAAAGCTCGCTGAATTTCTGAAGCTTTTTGCTGAAGTTTTTGCTGATGAATCGCTAAAAGTTCATCAATACTTACTTGATGAAGAATAAGTTCAATATCTCGCAAAGGAACGGCTAAGTTTTTTAACAGGGTAATTTTCTCTAGTGTGACTAAGTCCGTTTCTGAGTAGGAGCGTTTTCCATTTTCAGCTTTTGACGATGGATGAAGCAATCCGATTTGATCGTAGTAACGAAGCGTACGCACCGTGAGTCCTAATTTTTTAGCGGCTTGCCCCGTAGAAAAATAAATCATGTTTAATCCCTCCAAAAAAATGCTTGCAGGTAACGTTACGTCACCTTTTACACTGAATATAGGTAAAAGGGAGGCGAAGTAAATTGAAACAACAAAATCAAGGATTATGGACAATAAAATCATTTGTAATTATGCTAGTCGTTACGTTTATTGGTGTTCCTGTTTTCATTGAAGGAGCATTGCAGCACGTTTTCCAGTCGCTATTTAAAAGTGAGCTCTATGCTGGAACAGCTACTGGATTTGTTATGGCAACTGTGTTTTTATCAGCTCTGTATTGGCTGATGGTGCAGGATGGTGATAGAAAAATTGGTTTTCAATCGTTTTCAAAACGGCACTGGCCGCTCATTCTTTTTTGGCTTTTTGTGCTGATCTTAGGAAGTGTGGCAATTGTTGTACTCATGGAATGGTTTGGTATGACGTATGAAAATAAAAAAACAGCCAGTTTACAGCATGACCTGTCGCTGTTTTCATTTATACTTGCTTTTGTTTCAGCCGCTGTGATCTCACCTTTTTATGAAGAGATTATTTACCGAGGTTTTTTTTATACGTGGCTGAAACGTAAAGGAGGGATTATATTTGGATTAGTGGGAAGTTCGTTTATCTTTATGCTAGTGCATATTCCAACGTACAATACCTTGCCCGTTAACTTTTTATCAGGTCTCGTGTTTGCGTGGGTGTACGAAAAAACAAAGTCGCTGCTTCCGAGTATGATCATTCACGCTTGTTTTAATGGAATCGCCGTGATTTTAACAGCGGCAGCTTAATGTAGTTTCGATAACGAGTAAGCTATGATTTATCTTACCATATTATGTCTAATGAAGAAGCGAATTACAAAAAATAAGCAGAAAATGAACCAAAAAACGGCTAGAAGCACTGCCTGTTCCTAGCCGTTTTTTGTATATGTACGCATGCTTGAGGCTTGTCTTAAAGTGAACATTAAGGTGTATGATAATAGTGACTATAAACAGAAATAAAAAGGAGAGGGTATCGATGCAATATCGAAAGCTTGGAACAACAGGTCTGGAAGTATCAAATTTATGTCTAGGTACCATGGCTTTTGGACGATGGATTGACGAAAAAGCGTCGGCAGCTATTTTACATAGCGCCATTGAAAACGGAATTAACTTCATTGACACAGCCAACTATTACGGAAAAGGGCAGGATGAAGAGTTTAGATATGGCACAGGGGAATCTGAAGAAATTATTGGACGCGCGTTAAAAGGAAAACGAGATGATGTTGTGCTTGCAACAAAAGTCGGCATTGCCGTAGGAAAAGGCAAAAATGATAAAGGTCTTTCACGCACACATATTATGAGAGAAGTTGATAATCAGCTGCGACGACTGCAGACGGACTACATCGATCTTTATCAAGTTCATCTTTTTGATCACCATACACCTATGGAAGAAACGCTTCGCACGCTAGATGATTTAGTTCGTCAAGGCAAAGTTCGTTATATCGGCTGCTCCAATTATGCCGCGTGGCAAATCGCAAAGTCTCATCATATTAGTGACAACATGAATCTTGAAAAATTTATTTCCGTTCAGCCTCAGTACAATCTTCTCTCTCGTGAAATTGAACACGAGCTGCTGCCGTTTAGTCAATCCGAAGGTGTAGGTGTTATGGTATACAGTCCGTTAGCGCGCGGCATGCTTTCAGGCAAATATAAAACACCAAATGACGTGCCGCCAGAAAGTCGTGCTGCACATGGTGAAAAGCTACTGCGAAACTACTTTACTGACCGAAACTTTCAGCTGGTGGAGCAGTATCGCAAGTTAGCAGAACAACATGAAGTAAGCTTGTCTCAGTTTGCTCTTTCATGGGTGCTAAATCAGCCCGCTGTGACATCAAGCATTATCGGAGCTAGTAAATTGCACCACGTAAAAGATGCAGTTGAAATCAGCGATTGGACATGGTCAGAAGAACTGCTAAACACCGTAAATTCACTGTATTAATAAAAAGTCCGCAGGTGCACCTGCGGACTTTTGTGTTTATATTTTAATTTCTTTTTGCTCTAACCTTGCTTCTAGTGAGTCGTACAAAGCCAACTTGTAGTTAATTTGCTCGAGGTATTTAAAAGTTTTGGCCATTTCTTCTTCTACCGCTTCTTTGTGCTGAAGCATCATGTTTTTTCGTTCTTTAATCGTGCTTTCCCCTTGTTTATAGAGCTCTACATAGCGCTTTATTTCTGCAAGCGGCATGCCAGTTGAGCGCAGAGCTAAGATAAAACGGATCCACTCAATATTCGTATCGTTATAGAGGCGCTTTCCATTTTCATCACGTTCTACAAAAGGAAGGATTCCTTCTTTTTCATAATAGCGCAAAGTTGGTGCGGAAAGCCCGGTTTTTTCATTCATTTCTTTCATGCTATAAGACAAGATTGTTCACTCCCACTTATGAATCGCAAAGCTTACTTTAAGGTATATGATAATCGATAGTTGAACGTTTTATCAAATTCTTTTTCGGTTATTTTTTAAAAAATGGAACTTTTATACATTTTGTCCGTAATAACAAGTAGACAATAAGAAACTTACTGTAAAAGGGATAGAGTAATAAAAAAAATAAAATGGATTAGTTTTATACTGCTGCTGATTTCAAGCGGATTGTTTTTTATCAATCATCAGTACGCCATTTTACTAGCGGCTTGGACCGCTTACGGAATGGCTTTATCAGTCCTGGTTTATTTCTTTTCATACGGCATGAGTGATTCAAATCAGGAATAAAAACCGTATACGCGTTTCTTATTGTCTGCAAAATAAAAGCAGAAAATGAAAGGATGGAGGAAATGGGAGAACTTTTTTGGATGATTTTTTCGGAGCGTGTATTTGAGTTCCACTAATTTGGAATAAAATTGCGATTGGCAAGCGCATCGCTTACGAAGAAAAGAAAGCAGGACGTGATTTAACAGGGGAAATCAATCCGTTTACTGGAGGAAGAATGTAAATAGAGATTAAGACATCTCTAAATTACTCCCATTGAAAGACGAACAAATAGGATAAATGAGCTCATATGAATTGTTTGTGACACCGCTGTTAATTTCCGTGCAAGGCTTCGCTTTCCGCGGGCGGCCGGTGAGCCTCCTCGTCGCTTACGCTTCTGCGGGGTCTCACCTGTTCCGCTTTTCCCGCAGGAGTCTTCGCCTTGCCCTCCAATCAACAGCTAGAAGCAGCTACCTACATAAAACTTACATTCAGCCTATCCATAAAAAATCCGAACGAATTTAATTCTCTACCAAGAATCTCAATGCATCGTTCAAATTTCCCTACCACTAATAAAATACGTTTGCCTCAGCCTCTTCATTAGTAAAGAAAACAATAGTTTAATTTTGTTATTAATAGTATAATTAACCATATTTATTTTGAATAGAAAGGCTGATGAAAAGGTGTCAACATTCTTTTTGGCCGGCATGGTACTTATGCTGGTGATGATTATTTTTTCGCGTACGCTGTGGGTTCCCAGCGGAGTGGTAGAACGTCTCAGCAAGAAAAAGTGGTTTCAAAACCACTGGCTGAGCGGAGGCTATTTGTTTGGCATTAATGCTTTATATTTTGGCACTACGATATTTTTACTCTATCTTCTTATGTTTACAGATATCCCTTATTTACATCTTGTCCTTATGTTTTTAGCGACGATTGTAAGTATTTTCACGTGGAGCGCTTTTAGTACAGCGTGGACAGGGTCATTTAAAAACCGTCTTAAAATGGCTTTAACAGGAAGCAGCTTTTATTTAATATTGGCATTGATTATGGTGAGCCAGTGGCTAAGCGTTAAACCTCTGTATCCCAATGAAGATACGTTTATGCGAGCTTTAGGATGGATGCTTGGCTTTTTCGTCTCAGCCGTCGCTTTTAGTATATGCTTCATCTTCACTGCGTTTCTAGGAAAACGTTCACCTCGTGTGTCATGATATCATCCGCTTTTTAACGTTTTTTTCTAGTTAACTACTATTTACGAAAGCAGGGGTAAACGTGATTCGAGAAATTTCATCTTCTGATGCAGCCGCTTTTTTAACGTTAAATAAAAAGCTTGATAAAGAAACCGCCTATATGCTGTATGAGGAAAATGAGCGTGCGACTACGCTTGAACAGCAGAAAAAAATGATTACAACTTTTTTAAAGATGCCGAACTCAACCATTTTAGTGGCGGAACAAGACGGACAGCTTGTTGGGCATTTATCTGTGATTGGCGGAAGCGTTAACCGAAAAAAACACAGCGCATACTTAGCTGTTGGCGTGCTTCATTCTTATGGAAACCGAGGTATCGGCACTGCGTTGTTTGAAGAAATGGAGAAATGGGCAGCGCAGAGCGGCATTAAACGAGTAGAGCTAACGGTGATGACTCACAATGAACCGGCCATTTCGCTGTATAAAAAGATGGGTTTTAAAATAGAAGGGAAAAAAGTATGTTCACTCGTTGTAGATGGAAATGCAGTCGATGAATATTATATGGGGAAGGTTTTTGAAAAAAACGTGTTTAAAGGAGAAATGAACATGGAAACGACGATTGTTCAGTTAAATGAATGGGTGATAAAGCTTCCTAAAAAGCTTGAAGTACTCTCTGAAGCAGAGACGTCAAACCGTCCTGCTCCTAAGAAATGGTCACCAAAAGAAATTGTGGGGCACTTATGTGACTCAGCCATTCACAATTTACAGCGCTTTATCAACGTGCAGCATGAAAAAAATCCTTGTGTACTGATACCTTACAAACAAGATGAATGGGTAGAACTGCAGCACTATCAAGATACGTCCATGGAAGAAGTAGTTGCCCTATGGAGCAGCTTAAATAAGCAAATTGCTTCCGTTCTTTTGCATATACCAATAGAAAAGCATATGTATCAATTCGAACTAGGAGATGGAAAGTTCGTTTCGCTTGAATGGTTGGCTAAAGATTATATCGCTCATTTGGAGCATCATATCAAGCAAATCGACGCTCAAATGCCGCTAGGAGGCAAAGAGGATGAAAAAAGAACATAAAAAAGAAGAATCTCAGGTGAAAGTCGATTTGAGAGCAGGTCGCGCCTATGGTGACCATGAATACATAGGAGCTTCGAAAAAGGGCGTGCTTCTTGCTTTGTTACCCGTTCTGATCATTGCTGGAGGTATACTTTTTTTGATGGTAAAATGACAAAAGCCGCATTATAGCGGCTTTTTTTCATAAAGGTGCTAAGTTTTGCTTCCTTCGGGATTGTTGAGGCTTTCTAGAGTGGAAAAGCCTGCGTGTTCTGCGACTATTTTAGCTGCAGAAGGAAGCGTTTCGACTCTTTCCCAAGATTCTGGGTTCCACAGTTTTGATCGCTTGAACGCTTTGCTGCAGTGGAGAAAGCACTCTTGTACTTGGACGCCGATAGCGAGCAGCGGAGTTTTATTTTGAACCGCCATTGTTTCAAGCAGCGCTTTTTCTTTTACAATGCAAGCTTTGCCGTTAATACGCAGCGTTTCTTCTATGCCTGGAATTAAAAAAAGCAGCCCTATTTGAGGATTAGATAAAATATTTTCCAATGAATCTACTTTTTGATTGCCGCGCCTCTCTGGAATCAACAGCCTTTTCTCATCGACGACTTGTACAAAACCAGCATGATCACCTCGTGGAGAGCTGTCGCAAATTCCTTTATGATCAGCTGTAGCGATGATGACAAAAGGGGAATGTTTAATAAATTCCCGGCAGTGTCGATCTAAATAAGGAATTATTTTTTGATGCGCCAATTTGTTAGGCGCGCCGACTATACGTCGAAGCTCTTCCTTTGTTTTTACTCGTTCTTTAAAGTGACCGTTTTTCATTCCTCTTTTCACTCCTACAGTTTGCGTATACTGAAAATACCATTTTTACATATGAAATTCTATGTTTTTATATTAAAAAAACAGAAAAATCAGTATATTTAAAAGAAGGAGAAGCATGGTAACGCTAATTTCGGTCTTTTTTTAAGTTTTTGATTGCGTTATCAAATATGTCATTAACCGTTTTCATATGTTCACTGACAAGATGGTCGGAGTCTTTTTCTCTCTGGCGCATGTCTTTTAACAAATCATCCATATCATCTAGCAAACTTTGAAAATACTCATCTTTTTGTTCTTCTTTCATTGTGGAATCGTCCATTTCATCGAGCTTATCGAGCTTATCTTCAATTTTTTTGAAGTATTCATCTCTCAAAATTCTCACCTCATTTATAAAGTAGCTTTCTGCTTATTGTATGCAAAATGTTTGTTTGCATGAGTAAGAAGTAGAAAGGGTATAAAGAAAAAAGAGTCTAAAAAGCTCATTTGCATCTTAGTAGGTTACTTTTTAGTTCCCATATTACTTTAAAGTGCGTACTTTTTTTTCGTGTTTCCATGCTTCATAATGAATTTTGTCAGGGAATAATAAGACATTTAATAAATTGATTATACGAATCAAATTCTAAAATAGAGTTATAAAAATTTCAGGAGGTTTTATTCATATGAGAGAGATACTGCAGGGAAAACTAGGTTTTGGAACAGCACCACTAGGCAATATGTATCGCAATATTCCAGAAGAAGAGGCCATCGCAACGGTTGATGCTGCTTGGGAAAGCGGCATCCGTTACTTTGACGCAGCCCCTCTTTACGGAGCTGGCTTAGCAGAAATGCGACTTGGTGAAGCACTATCAAAAAGAAATCGCGATGAGTATGTGCTAAGTACAAAGGTAGGTCGCGTCATTTCAGATGAATTGGAAGATACATCTTCACGTGATATGGGAGAAAAAGGCGGGCTTTTTGAATTCGGCCGTAAAAATAAAATTATTAATGACTATAGCGCTGATGCAACTCTTCGTTCAATTGAGCAAAGCTTAAACCGTTTAAAAACAGATCGCTTAGACTTTGTGTATATTCATGATGTTGCGCAAGATTTTTATGGAGATGAGTGGGTAGGACAATTTGAATCTGCTCGAACGGGCGCATTTCGTGTGCTTACACGTTTGCGCGAAGAAGGAGTTATAAAAGGATGGGGACTTGGAGTAAACCGAGTGGAACCAATCGAAATTATGCTGGAATTGGAAGAAGCAAATCCCGATGTATCGCTGCTAGCTGGCCGATACACGCTGTTAGATCATGAACGTGCGCTGCAGCGAGTGATGCCCGAAGCTGTAAAGCATAATATGGACATCGTTGTCGGCGGACCATACAGCTCAGGCGTTCTTGCTGGAGGTACACACTTTGAATATCAAAAAGCGTCTTCAGACATTATGGCAAAAGTAGAAAAAATCAAAGCCATTGCAGATCGTCATCAGATCAGCATTAAGGCTGCTGCTGTACAGTTCTCGCTTGCTAATCCAGCGGTTGCTGCCGTTATTCCTGGCGCCAGTCGTCCAGAGCGTATTGCAGAAGACAAAGCGGCATTAAACACGGTAATTCCGGCAGCCTTCTGGGAAGAAATGCGTGAACAGCAGCTTGTAGCGTCTCATGCACCGCTGCCAATAAACGTTAAATGAAGGTAGAACGGTAAATAGTAAGTAGAAAAAGAGTCTGGGACAAAAGTATTTTAGACGAAGTGAAAAACGAACCATTGATCAAAATCTTTGATTAGTGGTTCTTTTTTTGTTAGGTGAACGTAGGTTTCATCTGTTTAAATCCTTCTAGCAGTTGATTGAAGGGCAAGACGAAGACTCCTGCGGGGAAAGCGGAACAGGTGAGACCCCGCAGGAACGCAAGTGACGAGGAGGCTCAGCGGCCTCCCGCGGAAAGCGAAGTCTTGCATGGAAATCAACTATCACAAGCGGTTCAGCTCATGTATGCCATTTGTGCGTCTTTAAATTGGATTCATCTTGTTATGTCTCAGCCTCTTTTTTTGTTTTGAGATAGGGATTTGTCATATATTTAGTAAGAAATGGTTAAATACGAACAATTTAAATAAATAATATTAAAATATTCGTTTTTTATATTGAATAACCATTTTGTATTTGATACATTTAGAAAGTGAAAAATATTGCTCGTATATGCTTGGAAATATGGTCTAAGTGTCTCTACCTGGTTCCCATTCAAAGAACTGGACTACGAGTTAAAGTATAAAAATGTTCGGTTTATCCAGACAGAAGCTGTATTCCGTACTTAATTTCTTATACTTTGACTCTAAAAACGTAGACCATGAAACATGCTCTAGGTTTTTTTCTTTTGTCCAATCATCGAGTGTATGAAACAGCAAAACGAAATGGAGTGAAAGTAACGATCTATGAAAAACAAGATGTTAAAAACAGGGGCTTTATTTACTATTGGTATGGTTTTACTGCTATCTATACTTGCCGGGTGTAATTCAGCTTCAAAAAAAGAAGCCGGAGATAAACAGAAGCAGCAGCCTATTATTGTGCAAGGACCGATGCCGATAGAAGCGCAGAAATTCGCTAAAAAATTAGAAAATGTAAAAGAAGAAAAGTCAGGGAATTTTGTTTTTTACAAAGGAACTGTCGACAATTATCCGGTCATTGTGGTTAAAACGGGAAAAGGAATGGAAAACACGGCAGCTGCTACAGCGATAGCTATAGAAAAATACCATCCTAAAGCAATTATCAACCAAGGAACATCGGGCGGGCATGATGAAAACCTGAACGTGTTTGATATTGTATTAGGAAAGCGAACAACGAATATAGGCTCTTTAAAAACAGAAGATAAAAAAGAAGGCGAAGGAATGGATCCTACTGCGTGGAAGCCGATGGATTTAATGGCTTCTGAAGGAAGCGCTGGAGAAGATCCTGATGCTGAAAAAGCTCGTTATTATGAAGGAGATAAGAAGTTACTTGCGGCTGCAAATGCAGTAAAAGATACATATAAAAAAGGAAAAGTGGTTGAAGGAACGATAGGATCAGCAGACACATGGAATAACGAAGTGGATCGAATTAAGTGGTTCCATACTAAGTACGGGACGTCTGTAGAAGAAATGGAAGGCGCAGCGGCAGCACAAATTGCAGGAAGCTACGACGTTCCATTCTTGGGTATCAGAGTGTTATCTAACAACAAAGTAAACGGTGGAAAATATAATCCAAATACAGCAGCCGCTTGCCAAGACTATGTTTATGAAGTAATTAAACATTATATCAGCACAAACGCTAAGTAAATCTTTATTTAAAAAAGCATCAAAGCTTTTGTTTCTCTAACAAAAGGCTTTGATGCTTTTTTCGTCATGTCTATAGGGGGTTACTGTATTTACGCTATCAAAATTTTATAAAATAAATGGATTGGTAAATTTAAAGTTTATACAACTCTTCATACTTTTTCGTCAAATAATTAATTAACGGCTGAGCATCAATTCTATCTATAGAAAGACCAGTTAATATCTCTTTTGGCGTCTTTAGTTTTCCATACTGGTGAATATGCTGTTTTTGCCAGTCTGCTATAAGCGATAGATTTTGACTCGAAATGATTTTATCAAAGTCAGGATGGTCATTGATTAGGGCTTCTTGTAGCTGAGCTGCATAAATAAATCCTAGATTGTAGGAAGGGAAGTAGCCAAACGCTCCTCCGTACCAGTGGCCGTCCTGCAATACTCCGTCAATGTCCGTTTCTGGTTTGATTCCTAAGTACGCTTCATATTTTGTATTCCATGCGGAAGGAAGATCCGAGACGCGAAGCTTGTCAGCGAATAAATCTCTTTCTAGCTCGTAGCGAATGATAATATGCAGCAGATACGTAAGGTCATCTGCTTGCAAACGAATAAGAGAAGGTGTGACTTCATTTAAGGCAAAGTAAAGAGTTTCAAATGAAATATTACCGTAGATCGCAGGTTCTAACTCTTTGAATAAGTGAGCGTGATTTCTCCAAAACCCTTCATGTTTTCCGATGATGCGTTCCCAAAAAAGAGATTGAGATTCATGCAGTCCCATAGACGTGTATGCGTCTAACCCTGTGTCAAGCAACTTAGAGCTAATTTGCTGATTATAAATAGAATGTCCGCCTTCATGTAAAAACATAAAAGCTGCCAGTTTTACATTGTGTTCGTCGTATCTTACTGCAAGCCTTGCATCGTGAGGGTGAATGCCTGCACTAAACGGGTGGGTAGTGGTGCCTATTTGTCCCGACTTAAAGTTATAGCCAATCGCAGTTAGCAGGTGTTTTCCGAGCTTTTGCTGATTTTCGACCGAAAACGATTCGTGGAGAAACGATGTATCATGTGTAACCGAGGAGCGTTTGATTTTTGTCAGCAAAGGAAGAATAGCACCTTTAATTTGTTGAAAAAGCGAATCGATGGTTTCACTAGAAATTTCAGGCTCATATTCTTCTAAAAGCTGTTCGTAAGGAGCGAGGTGAGGATTACGGTACTCCGCAAATCTTTTATGCATATGAATCAGCTGCTGCAGGTTGTCTTCAACGAGCTTAAAGTTATTTTGCTCTCTAGCCTGTGACCAAAGAGCATGAGTAGAAGCTTTTAAAACAGAAAATTGATGATAGTCTTCCAGTGGTACAGCGGAAAGTTTTTGATAGATGTTCCAATAGTGCTGTACTTGTTTTTGCTGTAGTTGACTTAGATTTTGTTCCTGAAGATGCTGCAATTCTTTTGCAAAGGCTGGATCTGTTTGCAGCAAATAAAGCTCTTTGGAAAGCGTGCCTTGAGTGGTTGCATGCTGCTTTTGACTGTTAAGAGGAGCGGATGTTTTTGCGTCCCATGATAGAAGAGATAAAGCTTGTTTGTAGTGTTCAATCGTTGCAATATGTTCTTTAGTATGAAGACGGATGGCAGAGTTCATAATATCCTCCTTTAGATAAAATACTTTACTTATAAACATACTAAGAATTGAGAATTGAAACAAGACAAATTGAATCAGTAATTGCAAAGAAACAGTTTAATTTTGCTAATTTCACAAACAAATGGAAAGGTGGTAGGATGGTTTATATTCCTACTAACCTTACAAAAATAGTGGGTTTTAAAAAGTGATTTTAATTATTGGGGGAATGACGTTGAAACAGGTTAAGGTGAAATGGTTATTATTTATTGTGATTGCTTTATTTGTTGCCGGGTGCAGCAATAATCAAGCCAGCTCAGGCGATAAAAGCACCAGTGCCGCCCAAAAAGACGGAGGTACGCTAAACATTGCGTTTCAAAGCGAGCCAACAACTTTAGATTCTCAGATTACTGGAAATTCTTCAGTTAAAGATGCGGCGCGAAATATTTACGAAGGACTTGTTATTTTTGATAGTAAAGGCAATGTAGAGCCTGATTTAGCAGAAAAAATTGATATAAGCGATGATAAAAAAGTCTACACGTTTCAGCTGCGAAAAGGCGTAAAGTTTCATAACGGAAAGGAAATGACGGCGGACAATGTAGAAGCTTCGATTAACCGCTGGATTAAGCTGTCTTCACTTGGCAAAACAAACTTTGTTGGTGCACAAGTTAAAAGAACAGGAGACTATACGGTTGAGCTTCATTTGAAAACACCGAACGTGAATACGCTGGCACTGCTAGCAGATCCAATTCCGGCAGCCGCTATTTTTCCAAAAGAAATTATCGAAAAAGCACCTGCTGAAGGAGCTACTGAGTTCGTTGGCACAGGGCCATTTAAAGTGAAGGAATGGAAAAAGAATCAATATATCACGCTAGAGAGATTTAAAGATTATTCTTCAAAAGGACGAAAAATTAAAAAGACTCCTCACGTAGATGAAATTAAAATTAGTTTTTTAAGCGATGAATCTACTAGAATTTCAGGCATTACAGCTGGACAGTTTGATATTGCCTTAGGTGTTTCAAGCGACAATGCGGCACAAATTGAAAGTACGCAAAACGTTAAGAACAAGCTGGCTCCAGGAGGATTTATTGGTTTATTTTATAACACGCAAGAAGGGTTCTTTAGCGATTTAAATGCTAGAAAAGCTGTAAATGCCACGATTAATGCAAAAGATATTTTATCAAGTTCATACGGCGATTCCGATTATTATGAACTGACTTCATCGATTGTAAATAAAAAGTTTCCTAACTATTACAGTGAAGCAGGAAAAGAAGAGTACAATCAGCATGATGAAAAGAAAGCAAAAAGCTATTTGAAAAGAGCTGGATACAGCGGGCAGGAACTGCGTCTTTTAACTTCACGCGATTATCAAGATCAGTACAATACGGCTGTTATCGTCCAGCAAGAGCTTGAAAAAATCGGTGTAAAAGTAAAGCTAGAAGTGTATGACTGGGCAACGTTTACAGATAAAGTAAATGATCCTAAAGCATGGGATATTTACCCGGTAGACTGGGCGGCGCGTTCAACCATTTTCCAAGGATTTTGGACGTCAGGGGGCGCTCCTGTTGAGAAATCAACAAAGTACTTAGATAAAATTAAAGCGGCTGCTTCTGTAAAAGATGCGAGACCAGCCATTGATGCTACGCAGAAATACGTATGGGATGAGCTTCCGTTTACGTTAATTGGTCATAAAGTCAATATTAACGCCGTGTCTACACATGTAAAAGGCTATGATTTTAACTTAGGACCTGTATTTTATAACGTGAGCGTGAATAAATAACATACGCTAAGTTTAAACAAAAAGCGGTTTTAAAGGTACGAGAGAGGCTAGAACAAAAGTATTTTAGTTAAAAGAAAATCCGAACGGTGAAGATTCTTAATGGGAATCTAACTCGTTCGGATTTTTTCATGGTTAGGGTGAACGCAGATTTCATGTATGTAGGTGCTTCTAGCGGTTGATTGGAGGACAAGGCGAAGACTCCCGCGGAAAGCGAAGCCTTACACGGAAATCAACAGCGGTGTAGCCATCCATGCTAGATTGTTAATTCTGTTTGTTCGTCTTTAGATTGAATCCATTGAGTTATGTCTCAATCTCTTTTATTTATCTATCCTTCACACCGCTCATCAGTAAAAACAAAGGAATCCGCATTCGACGCTCGTAAGTCTCAGCGCTGTCAAAATGTTCTTTTTGAGGACATGCTTCTTTTAAATTTGTAACGGTGAATCCGCTTTGCTGCATCAAAGAAAAGTACTCTTCAAGCGTGCGATGATACTTTTGAACGTATCCGCCCATCCAGTGCTGCTGACGGAATCCCATTGAAAAGTAGTTATCCACCGTCCAGTTTGTGTGGAGAGCGGAAGGCTGCAAAGTGGAAGTAATGACTGGGTGTTCCACAGAAAAAATAAATCTTCCTTCAGGTTTGAGTGCTTGATTCACTTTGATGAACATGGAAGCTAAGTCTTCCATATAGTGAAGAGACAGTCTTGCGGTAACTAAATCATATTTGTCACGGGGCGGAGTATAGTGCTCCATCGGTTCATGGATCACTTCTGCATTTGGATAGTTTGAAAGCTGTTGCTGAGCTGCATTTATCATATTGATAGAGCCGTCTACTCCGGTATAAGAGAAACAGCCTTGTGCAAGAAGCTCCGCACCAAATCCAGCGTTTCCGCACCCTAAGTCTAAAACGTTTGCATTTGCAACATCACCTAGAAGCTGTAAAATGGCCGGTTTTTCAATCGTATCGTTGGCATTTTCTTTTTGCTGCCGGCGTTTTGTATAGGCCAAAAACGTCTCGTCATTATCGTAAAATTCAGCTCCTGTTGAGATCTTCAACTAAATCAGCCTCCTCTGTCCAAAGTACCTTATTATAGTCATATATTCAAATTAGTTACAATAATTTTGAGGGATATGGAAAGGGTGTATTATTTTGGAGATAGTGCTATCATGTGGAGTAACCGGCTTGTACACGTTTATGGAAGATAAGTCTAAAAGCTAAGAGTTGAGTATAGAAAGGGTCAGTCTATGCGTAACTCTTAGCTTTTGCTTTGAATCCGTAGGAAACCATTTGTTTTTGGCGTCGTTCTTATTTCGGTAATTTTTCAACAATTGCTGCGTCTATTTGCTGAGATAATACGCTGCTAATCTCTTTTTCATTTTCCACTTTTTCTAAAATTAGCTGCTTATTACCTGTCTTGATTTTTAACATCGTACCTGAGTGGATGGAGAAATCATCTCGCAGCTTTTTAGGAATGGTAAGTCGAAAACGTTCATCAATTTTTCGAGATTGAGCCGTAAATATTAAAGTCGTTTTTTCACCGAAATTCATTTCGTATTTTTGAATCACAATGTTATTTTTTTGGTTAATAAAAAATTGAACCTCCATGTTTGCATCCAATTCGACTGACGTTAAAAGTTCAGAAGTGAGCTGAATCTGCCGTCCGGTTAATGTTGCATAATAAGGAGGAGGCGCCACAGGTTTTTGTGAAAGCGCTATCGTTTTTTCGTCTCTTTTTTTCATAACAATTTGCTGTTGTACTACGTATAGTTCTACATAATCAAATGGCTTAAGTTCATAGTCATCTCGCAGGGATCTTGGAATGACTATTCTACCCATATGGTCAATTGTTCGAATGAAGATATGAGAAGGAACGGGGACATTTTCATCATGATGATCAATAATAATCCAATCATCACAGCTCCGTAAAAGAACTTTGTCGTTCGTCTCGAGTTTCGTTAGTTGCATAAACAAAGAAGGAAGGGATACTCTTCCCATTTCATCAATTATACACTCTTCTTTTTTTGTACGCATCTTGCTACTTAATCCTTTCTAAAAACAGTTTAGATGGGGTATGTTACTTAAATTACACAGCATTTATTTCTTTGTCAAATGAAGAAAATGAGTATTTATTCATCCTACAGATTGAGAAATACAGGAAGTTTGACCTCATTCAGTAGATGCACAGCTTTCCCGTGTAAATGGTAATCATCTGAAGAAAACAAGTTAATCTATAATTGAAAAAGCATAGAATAAAAGCGTTCTTCTTTCTTTTGGTTTTATTGCAAGAAGAGAAAGAAAAAAAGGCTTAAAAAGGGCCAATACCCTATTTCTAAAGAGTAGATGTAGGTTTTTAATCAAAAAATGCCGCGGAACTCAGTCTGAATGATGAATAGATTTATGCATATTAAGCCTAGAAAAAAATTTCAAGCAGTGCTTTTTTTACTTGTTTCGGAGAGCAGTTATAGTTGAAGAATAAAGAAAAAAGCTCAATGTAATGAGCTTTGAGCTAATTTTATCGTTTTTCAACCAGCAGTAAGATGAAGGTAGCAAGCGGTCCTAAAGCAAGAGATAATAAGAACCAGTTCAGACCGGTTCGATTTTTACCTTGCGCTAATCCGGCATTAATTAGAGCCAGCGTTCCCCATCCTACAACGTATTGATTATCCATATGACACCCCGCTAATATTATTTCTTTATATGATTAACAAATTTTATATTAGCATAAATATCCATATTTTTGATTGGAATTCCTGAATTAGGTGGAAAAGCGGTGAATTTCTTCATGAAACAAAATTCCTGTTTTCCTCCACTCAGTGAAGGTAGTAGTGAATAAGAGAAGGGTGCACGTAGTACACGTGAACGTACTGAGGACGATGATAGTGAAGCTGATGCATATATTGATTCATAAGCCTTTGAATGGCGTCGTACACATTGGGCGGATAGCCGTAATAGCCGTGATGAATCCCAACTCGAAGCAAGGAAACGGGAGGCGTGTTATTGTTTTTGTACATTGTTCGGTGCTCTTCTGCGCGTTTAACCTTGCGCAGCTGCTCCGCCCGCCGCCGGCGCAGCTTTTCGCTGTCCTAGTTCTTGATCGATTATAAAAATAGCTGCAGGGTTATTTTGAGCAATTTTTAAGCGGTCTACAATTGTCTGAGCCTGAGCTTCTTCATCGACTTGTTCTCTCAAAAAGTCCTGCACGATGACTAGGGTTTGAGGATCGTTCGCTTGGCTGATAAATTGAAACGCTTGACGATAAGAATTTGTGACGAACTTTTCATGCTCCAATACTTTTTGAAACGTTTCTAACGGTGTTCCAAACTCACTTGGCTGAGCAGGTAAAGAACTTAATTCAACCGTGCCGCCGCGGTCAACTAAGTAGTCAATAAGTTTTAGCATATGAGTGCGTTCTTCTTCAGACTGCAGACGCAGCCAACTGCCCATTCCTTTATAGTTTAATCGATTCATATAGTTAGACATAGCTAGGTATAAAGTCGAAGAGACGTGTTCAAGTTGAATTAAGTTATTGAGCAGCTTTTGAATTTGTTCGTTCATATTTGTTATTCCTCCTTAAGGAAAGAATTTCTTTCATATACTAGCTGCAACCCTCACGTTTTTTATGGTGAAAGAAATCTACAGTGATACTATATGTCACTTCTTTGAGTAGGTAACTTGCCCATCCTTTATTGGTGCTTCTTACTTACATAAAGGGGTCTTATAATATAGGAATAAACGTAGTTTAAAAGACTCTTTTTTTAGATGGTTAAAATTACTATGTTCTATTTAACCAATTTAGTGATAAGATTGTCACTCTGTGCAATTTTAATTGGTGTGAAGGAGTCAGAAAAATGAATATGCAACACGTATTAATACCTGGATTTGAAAAGCTCGCGAGCTTTGTTTTCTGGTATCCATTTATTATGTCTTTATTTTGGATTGCGGGCACGCTTATTTACATACGCTATCGCGACCGAGATCCCAAAGTTGATTTTTCAACAGTTGATTGGCCGTTAGTGAGCTTTTTAGTGCCTTGCTATAATGAAGAAGAAACGATTGAAGAAACGCTTAAGCACCTTTTGGCGTTAGATTATCCGTCTAAAGAAATCATTCTTATTAACGATGGAAGCACCGATGGAACAGCTGATATTTTAAAGGAAATCAGCAGGAATCACCCTGAAGTTCGTGTGATTCAGCTTTATGAAAATAAAGGAAAAGCCAATGCGTTGCATTTAGGTGCGCACGCATCTAAAGCTGAGTTTTTAATCTGCTTAGATTCAGACGCTATTTTAGATCAAGACGCTCCGTATTATCTAATCCATCATTTTCTTCATAAAGGGGAACGGCTGGGAGCCGTTACCGGAAATCCGCGCATTCGAAACCGTAATACGCTGCTGAGTCGCATTCAGCTAGTTGAGTATTCTTCTATTATCGGTTCTATTAAACGAACACAGCGAATTTTAGGAAAAGTAATGACGGTCTCAGGCGTAGTAGTGGCTTTTCGAAAGAAAGCACTTGTGGACGTCGGGCTGTGGGATCGTGACATGATTACGGAAGATATCGCCGTAAGCTGGAAGCTGCAGCAGCGCTTTTGGGATATCCGCTATGAACCGCGGGCATTGTGCTGGATGCTTGTGCCCGAAACCTTAAAGGGAATTTGGAAGCAGCGAGTACGTTGGGCTCAAGGCGGGCAAGAGGTAATGCTTCGCCACTGGAAAGTGTTATTAAAATGGAAGCAGCGCAGAATTTGGCTTGTATACCTAGAGCAGTGGATCAGTACTCTTTGGTCATTCGCATGGCTGTTTGTGACAATCATGCTGCTTGTTACCGCGAGCAGTCCTCAAGACATACTGTTTTGGTTTACGTTTACGTCATTTTCCCTTGTGTTTATGAGCTTAATTCAGCTGTTTATTGCGCTGAAAATTGATTCGAAATACGACAACGTGAAGCGGTATTACGTATGGGCTGCATGGTACCCAGCGCTTTACTGGATTGTCAATACGATTGTGGTAGTGGGCGCATTTCCTCGTGCTATCAGATCTAGAGTGAAAGGAGGCTATGCCACATGGAGCAGTCCAGACCGCGGCTTAACGAAGAGCAAATCATGATTCAAGCCAAGCAGCCTCTTGCTCGATTCGTGATAAGCATCATTGTTTCATCTGTTTTTTGGCTGTATTGTGCCATTGTTCTTTGGTTTTTCCTTTCAGCTGTTATCGGCGTAAATGACCGTTACAGCGGGGTATTAAAAATTGCGTTCAAAACGACGAACGGCGAAATTCGAACGTTTTTAGTAATTGGACTCGCTATTTTTTGCTTCTTTTTCCTGGCTCTGTTTTTATGGAGATTCTACAACAAAAAGAGATTTGGAAGCTTAAACCGACGAAAAGAGCCGGCGTATACGAGTATTAAAGATTTAGAGCGTCTTGAGCTTTTATCGAAGGATCAAATTCAAGAGCTTCAGCGTGCACAGTACATCGAGTTTGATGTTAATCCGTTAAAACATACTGAGGAGAGGAAGCACGCATGAAGAAATATGTATTCTTTCTTTTAATTGCGGCAGCGGTAGTTGGTTTTATTTTCTTTAAAGTAGTGAACTGGGAAGATAAGGCGAAAGCAACAACGACCGTGGAGCCAGCGCTTGAGACGAACGGATGCTTAGGCTTAAATTATCATCGCGTGCGCAAGCATAATTGGTTTAATCGAATTGTCAGCTCAGTTACAAAGTCTGACGAACTGACAGAGTACAGCGTCTACAGCAATGATTTTGAACAACAGTTAAAAAAGCTGAAGGAACTTGACGCTACGTTTGTTACGCCAAAAGATATTGAAACGTATCAGCAAAAAGGCACGTTTCCAAAACGCTGCGTATGGATTTCATTTGACGATATTGACCGTACCGTGTATCAAAACGCTTTTCCAATTTTGAAAAAGGAAAACATTCCGTTTACGCTATATGTAATCGCAGGACAAGTGGGAGCAGAGGACTTTCAAAATTTAAATATGGCTTCATGGAGTCAGCTAAAAGAAATGAAAGACAGCGGCCTTGCGACAATCGGTTCGCATACATATGATATGCACCGTTTAGAAGAAGACAAGCCTTTATTTCTGACGCCTGCTAAATACAGCGCGTTTGCTCGTGATTTACGAAAAAGCAAAGAAACGATTAAGAACCATTTAGGAATAGCCCCCGTTTACTTTGCCTATCCATACGGCAATACAAATGATGACGTAGCTAAGATTGTGAAAGATGCTGGTTTTCACCAAGCAGCTATTTTAGCCCCTCATGTTATTACAAAAGACAACGATCCGTATTACCTTAACCGGATTGTTGTGTACAACAAAACCTTTCAATATCTTATTCTTCCGTGGCTGACGCGTACGAGCTCATGAGAAGAAAGTGAAAAAAGCCTCTGTCTAAAGCAGAGGCTTTTTTCTGTTTACCATCAAAAGGTATGTCAATTACGTGAAGAAAGTACACTTTCATTTCTATAAAAATCATTTTAATGTTACCATAGAAAAGTTGTGATAACAGATATGGATAAACGAAACTATCTATCAATCCTTTTACAAACTGTGTGTAAGAAGTTTGTAAAGGTGTAAAGAGGAAAAGCGGCAATTGTACGCTTACTATTTTACGAATGTAAGGCAATCGGACAAACTAATTCGCTGTCCATTGCTAATTAAATTGTATTCATTATTCACGATTCCTCTCTATCATTTCGTCATGGGTTTTGTTTTATCATTAAAATTTTGATAAAGGTGTATAGGATATGGAAAACAGGCATTTTGAATATAAATTTAAAGAAGCGCTGAAAAAACTAAATGATATTGAACTTGCGTTAAATGAATCATCGATTGTAGCGATTACAGATAGTCGCGGATTCATCAATCACGTGAACGATAAATTCTGTGAAATTTCTAAGTATGAAAGACATGAGCTTCTCGGTCAAGATCATCGTATTATTAATTCGAAACATCACTCAAAACGGTTTTTTAAAGAGTTATGGAGTACGATCAGCTCAGGTAAGGTCTGGCACGAAGAAATAAAAAACAAGGCAAAAGACGGTTCGTATTACTGGGTGGATACAACCATTGTTCCATTTTTAGATGAACAAGGAAAACCGTATCAGTACGTATCAATTCGCAATGATATTACAAAGCGAAAAGCATATGAAGAAAAAATTAAGCAAATGGCTTATTATGATCCGTTAACTAATTTACCTAACCGCTACTGGTTAAACAAGCAGCTGAAAAAGCTGCTTTTAGATGGACAATCTCCAGAACTGATGGCTATTTTATTTTTAGATTTAGACCGCTTCAAATCAATAAATGATACGCTTGGCCATCATCACGGCGATGTGCTGCTGAGGCGCGTAGCAGAAAGATTAAAAAAATGTATTCCGTCCTCTGATTTTATCTCGCGGCACGGGGGCGATGAGTTTATTTTAGTGCTTCATACACTAAAAACTGTTGAGGAAATTGAAAAAATGACCGAGCAGATTGTAAAAGAAATGTCGCTTCCTTTTTATATAGACGGAGACAAAGTGCTAACCTCTACAAGCGTTGGCATCAGCCTATTTTCAAAGGAATGTCAGCAGCATATTATTCCAAAAGACGCAGATGAACTAATTGACAGGTTAATTAAGCAAGCAGATATTGCGATGTATGTAGCAAAACGAAATGGGCGAAACACATATGAAATGAGTTCTTCTTCATCAAATGAAAAAATCATTAAAACGATTAGCATGGAGAATGAGTTAAAGTATGCGTTAGAAAGAAATGAGTTTCAGCTCGTTTATCAGCCGTTAATCGATTTGAAAACGTCTGATGTCATAGGGGCAGAAGCGCTTATCCGCTGGAATAGCGCAAAATTTGGTACTGTCTATCCAAATGAATTTTTGCCCATTTTAGAAGAAGTTGGTTTGATTGTGCCGGTTGGCAAATGGGTATTAGAAGAAGCATGTCAGCAAATGAAAGCATGGACGGAGATAAATTCAAAAGCGAGTAAAATAGGGGTGAACGTGTCACCTATTCAGCTGAAGTCCTCACGATTTGTAACGGACATGGAACAAATTTTGAAGAAAACGGGCCTTGAGCCGCACTTTCTAGAACTTGAAATCACCGAAAGCGTTATTCAAAACAGTCAAGAATCGAAAAAAGTGCTAAACCGCCTGCGGAGTCTAGGGATAAAAGTGGCGATGGATGATTTCGGAACGTGCTACTCTTCTCTCAGCTATCTTAAACACTTGCCAATCAATACGTTAAAAATTGATAAATCATTTATTGACGACTTAGATGAAGTTGGAAAAGTGCTGGTGGAAACGATTATTCAAATGGGGAAAAAACTTAATTTTGCCCTAACCGCAGAAGGAATCGAAAACGAAGAACAGCTGCAGTTTGTGACGGAACAAGGCTGTCATATCGGTCAAGGCTATCTATTTGATAAGCCGCTTTCTCCTGAGGAAATGAGCCGTTTGTTGAAATGAAGGAAAATCCTATGTACGGAAAGAAGCTCTTTAATAGAGCTTTTTTTATGGTTTTTAATCGTATGTAAGGAGTGAGAAAGTCGTGAAAGAGTACGTTGGAATCTGCACGATATGTCAAAAGAACGTGTACTGTTTAGAGGGATTTTTGAACGGTGTGGTTGTTGAAGGGAAGCTTGTCTGCTTTGCGTGTGAAGAAAAGGAGAAGCGTGACTCTCATAAAAACAAAAACTAGCTACCTTGAGTAGCTAGTTTTTTGTTTACTGCGCATTCACTTTTTCAGCTTGCCAGTAATACTCGCTGAACACATCTGAAAAGGCTTTGACGGTATTTGTGAGTTCTTCCATATTGTTATCGACGCCGCCTACTTCAATTAAAATGGAGCGGTCGGATAAGTCTTGATTATACAGGCCGTTATTGCCGCTTGTTTTCTTTTTACTTAACACTCCGCGGCTAAGGCCTGGATATTTTTCCTCTAGCTTTTCATGAATCGCTTTGGCCATTTTTACATTTTCATCAAATTTCGGGTTGGCTTCACCTAATACAATCATTATTTTAGCGTATGATTTGCCGTTGATAGTAGCCGTTGTTTTTTCTTGACGCAGTGAATCACGATGAATATCAATTAAATAATCGACGTCTTGGTTTTGCTGAAGAGCTGTTTCCACCACGCTTCGAGACATCGCATAGGCTCGTCCTGTACCCCAGCCTTTTTCATTCAGCTTTTGCGTCATGTTGGTTGTATCTACTTCCGAGCCAATTCCGTCTGCTTTTAATTCC
Source organism: Priestia sp. SB1 (assembly GCF_038898415.1). Classification (NCBI taxonomy): domain Bacteria; kingdom Bacillati; phylum Bacillota; class Bacilli; order Caryophanales; family Bacillaceae; genus Priestia; species Priestia sp. SB1. The sequence continues at coordinate 36,140 of NZ_JBBJSS010000010.1, forward strand.
ATTCCTAGCATTTGACCAACGAGCGTGATGTTGGTTTTGTTATCTACTGCTTTATTTTCGTTCGCTTCACCTGGCATACCAAGTAAAGGGAAATAAGATTCCCAGCTGTGCGTGTGGTAGATGTACACAACTTTTCTGTCTCCCGTACTTTGCTTAGCCTGTGTTTGAGACTGTTTTTTGCTTTCTTCGTACGTTTTGCTTTCAGCAGGATCCAAATCACGCTCTCCAGAAATGCTTTCGAGAGGAGGAGCCGATTCATGAGGAATCGTGGTATAATCCGTTCCTTCACCGGCTAACAGAATATGAGAATCAAAAATAGAAAAGCCGGGCAGTTCTGATCCAAATAGACTTCTTGTATCCGCCACGCGAATATTCGTCGCAAGCTGCAGGGCGACAGAAGAAAGAGGAGGCGGGGAGAAGTCTTCTTCAAAGGCATGAGAGAAATGATGGTTTTCCGTATGCATGAAGTAGAACAAGCTTTGAGCTTTATAATTTGATAGCGCTTGATAGACAACGTTCGAGCGCAGCGTATGCTGAAGAGTTGAATACGTGACGGTAAAAATAGCGGCAGATGTTAACAGAACAAATAGTATAGCGATAATTAATGATTTATAAGAAAGAATCCAAAAAAGCTTTTTAGGCTTTTCAGTGAACTTTTTTTTCATAGAGTAAACCTCCTCTAATAAAATTTGAAATCAGCGAATAAGAACTCTAAGAGGAGAATGTTATGTATCTACTATTTACTCTATTAAAAAGAAAAAGAAATATGATAGAAACCATGATATTTAACACAATATAAAAAAGGTTATAGTAGGGCATACTATAAAAAAACGGTGCGTATTGGAGCTGGTTAGATGAACGATTCATGGGTTTATCATCATTTTATTAATACACTGTTATTTCCTTTAACGATGTTTGGCGTGGCATTTTGTGTACTAGGGCTGTTGGTGTACATGCTGTGGAAAGAAAAGCAAAAAGAAGGACCAAAAGAAAACAAGAGCTCTTAAATAAGAGCTCTTGTTTTGTCGAACACTCAGTTAGAAAAAGGGAGATTCACTTTCTCTAAGAACTCAATTCGGTTGTCAAAAGGATCAGCCACGTAAATTCTTTCGACGCCGGGAATGTTTTGGTCTTCTATAAAAGAAATACCGAAGCTAGTCAGATGATCTTTGAACGCAGGGAGGTTTTTAACATAAAAGCCTGGATGCGCTTTTTTGGCAGATGAAAAGGCAGGTTCAACACCAATATGCAGCTGATAAGAACCAAATTCAAACCAAACGCCGCCGCGCTTTTTTAGACTTTCCGGCTTTTCGACTTCTGTTAATTCAAGAACAGTTCCGAAAAAGTGTCGTGCTTCGCTTTCTGAGTTCGGTGGTGCAGCTAGCTGAATATGATCAATATGCGTTAGTGTAAAAGTCATAAACATTCCCCCTTAACTAGTAGAGTACTAGTTAAGTTTACGTGATGTATCACTGTAAATAAATGATAAAAAGTTGATGTGTTTCATAAGAAAAACTTATTATTTTATATACATATAACACCAAATGAGGTATATTTTATTTTGTTGTTATTTAGAAGAATTGGAGATTAATATGGAATATCACTATACGTTAACAAAAGATGATTATGTGGCTTTTAATATGCATCATGCTCAACATTCGGAAAGAGTACAAAAAGTGCTGAAAGTTCAGCGATGGATGTCGCTTATTTTTCTTCTTATTCCTTTGCTTGTTTCGTGGGTTGAAGGAGAGTTTTTACTTGGCATGTTCGTAGCATTTGCGCTGCTTGCGGTTCTTTGGTTTTTATTTTATCCGAAATATTTTTACGGAAGTATTAAAAAGAACATTATAAAGGTAATAAATGAAGGAGATAACAGCAGTCTGACAGGTGAGCATACTATGATGGTTACGGAAGATGGCTTGGTAGAGAAAAGCTTAAAAGGAGAAGTGAAGACTCCTTGGTCAAGCATCACTCAAATCAGAGAAACCGATGAACATATCTTTATTCTTGTTAGTGCAATGAGCGGATACGTTATTCCTACAAGCGTATTTGCAGATGTAAAAGCGCTACAGCAGTTTAAAGAAACGCTGAATGCTGCAAGGGCTGGAAAAACAGGCTGAGTAGTAAATAATAATAATGTAAAAAAACGCCCTCCTAGATACTTTTCTAAGAGGGTGTTTTTTTTAACAGCAGTCCCAGTTGTACAAAACATCTTTAAAGTTACGGTTGCGAAGGTCTTCTTCTTTAATGAAGAAATTGGCCACTCCCGCATCACCAAACATAATATCCGCTTCGTCGTCCATGGCGAATTGAAGAAGCAGAACGTTATATGCGCGCAGCGCTTCATCGTAGTCTCGAGGATCGCTTTGAGTGAAAAAAGCGTATCCGCCCATTTTATGATACTCGCCCGTAAGCTCATCCCAGTAGATCTCTTCCATTTCTTCATCATCAAATAAATCTGATTCCATATCATTATATCGATAGTCAGTAGGAGACACGGGTTCGCTTTTTATTTCAAACTGTAGGCCTACTTCTTGAGGAATAGGGAACATATCTCGGTCAACGTCTTCTAGATACGTAAAATCGGTTGTTAACTTGTTTTCGTCAGTTGTTATGTCTTCATAAAAAACGACGCGAAAGTCTTTTTGAGACGTGGGTTGGTCAAAATCCAGACCATACACATCACCGGTGTTTTTGTTATCAGCTCCGCAGATGAAAAATTGAAGCATGCCTTGAGAAGGCATATTTTCATAGGGGGGCACGTCAGAAAAATTGATTTGTGCCATCAGGAGCATAGGTTTGCCCTCGGAGTCGAGAGGATGATTTGCTTCTAGAGGCAGGTAAGGATTGCCGCCGAACTTGCTGTCATATAGTTTGGGACTATTCATGACCGTATGGATGTGAATATAAGGTTTACATGTTTTTTCGATTTCTTTTCGGTAAGGTTCTAGCTTGGGAGGCAGTGCTAATTTTGATAGAGGATTCATGTGTATTCTCCTTTTTGTTTGTAATAAAAAGAACGTTTGTTCGTGATTTGATTTTACCTTAATACATACTGAAAGGGAAGAGAAATCGTATAAAAAATCCCCTTGCAGAAGCATCCGCAAAGGGCACAAAGAAATGATAGCGTTTTCATTATGATACTTACTGAATAGATTGCTTATTTAGAAAAGAATCCTTTTAAAGCAAATGCGACGTTTTGCGGTCTTTCCGCTAAGCGGCGCATAAAGTAGCCAAACCAGTCGTTGCCAAAGGGAACGTATACGCGCATTGTATAGCCTTCTTTTGCAAGGCTAAGCTGCATATCTGTTCGGAATCCGTACAGCATTTGAAATTCAAACTGCGTGCGCGGGATGTTATTTTTGTGAGCGAACTCTTTTACTTTTGCAATAATATTGTGGTCGTGAGATGCAATAGCCGTGTATGTTCCACTGAGCAAATGCTCTTCGATAATTCGCATATAGTTCTCATCAATTTGGGCTTTGTCTTGAAACGCCACGGTTGGTGATTCTTGATACGCGCCTTTTACCAATCGAAGAGGAATGCCTTTTAGCTCTTTTACATCTTGTTCAGCGCGGAATAGGTAAGCTTGAATAACCGTTCCAACATTATCAAACGTCTCGCGGAGCTCTCGTAAAATATCTAGCGTCATTTGACAGTGAGCATAGTCTTCCATGTCGATTCGAACAAAGTTATCGTATTTTTTCGCCGTTTCAAGAATGCGGCGCATGTTCTCAACGCAAAAGCTGCGGTCAATATCCAAACCAAGCTGCGTCATTTTGACAGATAAGTTGCACGTTACACCGGCTTGGCCCATAGCTTCTAGTGTTCTGATGTTATATTGAGTTGCTTCGATAGCTTCTTCTCTGCTTGAAACAAATTCCCCTAAATGATCAAGCGTACAAACAAGCCCTTTTTCATTCAATTCCCGTACTTTTTTGATCGCATGTTCAATTGTGTCGCCAGCTACCACTTGAGCTGCACCAAAGCGAAGACCCCATTTTTTCGCCGCTTTGTTTAGCGCTTTATTTTGGGAAGCGTGAAGAAACACATTTTTAGATACCTCTGCTAACATAAATATCTCCCCCTATAGAAAAAATCCCTTGTTGTTTTAAGATAGAGCAGCCTAGGGCTGCTCTACTGAGTATTAAAGCGTTGTGCTTGTTGTTTTTGCTTGCAGGTGCAGAATCAAGTAATCAGGACCGCCAGCTTTTGAATCTGTTCCTGACATATTAAATCCGCCAAACGGCTGGTACCCAACGATGGCACCTGTACAACCGCGGTTGAAATAAAGGTTTCCAACGTGGAACTCTTCTTTCGCACGCTCAATGTGTTCAGGCGTATTTGAAAGAAGGGCACCTGTTAAACCGTAGTCAGTGTTGTTCGCAATTTCCATCATATGATCGAAGTCGCGCGCTTTGCAGAATGCTACGACTGGGCCGAAGATTTCTTCTTGCATTAAACGTGCTTTTTCATCTACATCTGCAATAATCGTAGGCTGGATGAAGTAGCCTTTTGAATCATCTGCTTCTCCGCCCGTCATTAAACGGCCTTCTTCTTTACCGATTTCAATGTACTTTGTAATTTTGTTGAAAGAAGCTTGATCAATAACAGGTCCCATATACGTGTTTACATCTTCAGGGCTGCCCATTGTTAATGTTTTTGTCAGCGCAACTGCTTTTTCAAGAACGATATCGTATACGTCTTGATGAACAACTGCACGAGAGCCCGCTGAACACTTTTGTCCAGAGAAGCCAAACGCTGAATACACAATAGAAGAAGCAGCTAAATCTAAATCAGCATCTTTATCTACAACAACCGTGTCTTTTCCGCCCATTTCAGCAATAACGCGTTTTAGCCAGATTTGACCAGGCTGTACTTTTGCTGCGCGTTCATAGATGCGGCAGCCTACTTCACGAGAACCTGTAAATGAAACGAATCGTGTTTTTGGATGATCTACTAAATAGTCGCCAATTTCGCTTCCGCTTCCCGGCACGTAGTTTAGTACGCCGTCTGGAAGGCCAGCTTCTTTCATTACTTCTACAAATTTTGCTGCGATAACGGGTGTGTTGTTAGCCGGTTTTAATAAAACCGTATTTCCTGCTACGATTGCTGCTGCTGCTGTTCCAGCCATGATCGCTAGCGGGAAGTTAAACGGTGAAATAATAACGCCGACACCAAGTGGAATGTAGTTAAATTTATTTTCTTCACCTTCGCGGCTCTCAACAGGCGCGCCGTCTTTTAGCTGCACCATTTGGCGAGCGTAGTATTCAAGGAAGTCAATTGCTTCTGCTGTATCAGCATCTGCTTCATTCCACGGCTTTCCTGCTTCTTTTACAAGGTAAGCTGAAAATTCATGCTTGCGGCGGCGAATGATGTCCGCTGCGCGGAAAAGAATGTCAGCGCGAGCTTCCGGCGCTTCTTTTTTCCATGTATTAAATGTAGAAAGTGCTGCTTGCATTGCTTTTTCAGCCAGGTCTTGATCTGCTTTTGACACGCGTCCGATAACTTCTGCTTTATTTGCTGGGTTAATGGACTGAATTTGATCTTCTGTTGTAATGAATTCTCCGCCAATTACAAGAGGATAGTCCTTTCCAAGCTCTGATTGTACAAGTTCTAATGCAGATTCAAACGCATCTTTGTTTTGTGCAGTCGTAAAGTCTGTGAAAGGCTCGTGTTTGTATTGTTTGATTTCGTTGATATTCATTGTGTTCATTTTCATTACCCCTTTTTTAGAAAATTTTAAACATAATTAATATTCCAACACCCTATACCTGTATTATAATCACCTTATTATCGTTTTGTACATAGTTTTTTAACAAAAATGTTCAAAAAAATTAAAAATAAACACTTTTGTTTAAACATCCAATGAATCTATGGTTTTTATAGTGATTTTGAACAAAATGAAAAGAAAGGAGTGTCGGTAAAGTGAAAGAAAAGATGTTTTGAAGTAAAGAATTACGATAGCGGAAAGAGTTTATCGGTAGTAAATTAAAATGATCTTCCTTTCAAAAAAACAATAGACAAAGTTGTTCAATATAAATTATCATATAATTCGAAAAGTAATTTTTGCCGAATGAAGCTATCTTTTTCGTCAAGTGAAGGCTTCATTTGCATGCACAGATAGAAGGAGGGTAGGAAAACGGCAGTTATTTGTCCACGATATTGTAAGGGCTTACATATTTAACGCGCGATGCGAAGAACGTGTAATTCTTTAAATGACGGTTTCTATGAGGAGGATTTTAATATGAGTCATCAACCGCCTGAGTTAAAAAAAGAATTAAAAATTCGACACATAACCATGATTTCTTTAGGAGGAATCATTGGTGCCGGTTTGTTCATTGGAAGCGGATCGCTTATCAACGCAGCAGGTCCTGGTTCCATCTTTTCGTACGCGTTTGCCGGTTTGCTGGTGATCTTAGTGATGCGAATGCTGGGGGAAATGTCTACGGCTAATCCTTCAAGCGGTTCGTTCGCGACATATGCCAGAGAAGCGCTTGGACCGTGGGCTGGCTACACAATCGGCTGGCTATACTGGTTTTTCTGGGTAATTGTTATTGCTGTTGAAGCGATTGCCGGCTCAACAATTATTCAATACTGGTTTCCATCTCTACCGTCTTGGGGTGTCAGTCTGCTCCTGACATTTTTATTAACTTTAACGAACTTATACTCTGTTAAATCATTTGGTGAATTTGAATACTGGTTTTCGCTTATTAAAGTAGTTAGTTTAGTGCTGTTTTTACTTTTAGGGGGAGCGATCATCCTCGGTTTAATACCGGGAGTAGAGTCTCCGGGAGCGTCGAACCTTCTTCATAGAGGAGGATTTCTTCCAAATGGAATCAGCTCCGTCTTTTTAGGAGTGGCGATTGTCATGTTTTCCTTTATGGGAACCGAAATTGTCGCAACAGCGGCTGGAGAATCGGCTCAGCCTGAGCGAGCGATCACCATCGCAACAAATACCGTTATTTATCGTATTTTAATTTTTTATCTTGGGTCTATTTTAATCTTAGTAACGATCCTTCCTTGGGATTCTTCAAGCTTGATGAAAAGTCCGTTTGTTTCGATATTAGAGCTGGTAAACGTTCCGGCAGCTGCTCAAATCATGAACTTTATCGTACTGACTGCCGTTCTTTCTTGCTTAAATTCAGGTCTATATACGAGTTCTCGTATGCTGTACTCAATGGCGCAAAAAGGAGACGCGCCGCGTATGTTTTTGAAAGTGAATAAAAAAGGCATTCCGTTTAATGCCATTGTAGGATGTACCGTGATTTCTTACATCAGCGTTGGGTTTAACTATCTTTCACCTGATAAAATCTTTTTATTTTTAGTAAATGCATCTGGAGGCGTAGCGCTTCTTGTGTACCTTGTTATTGCTTTTTCACAGCTTCGCATGAGAAAGAAATACGAAAAAGAAAAGCCAGAAGCTTTAAAAATCAGAATGTGGCTGTTTCCTTATTTAACGTATGGAACAATTGCGGCGATCACAAGCATCTTTATTGCGATGGCATTTATTGATTCGCTTCGCACTCAGTTTTATCTCACGCTGCTGATTGCTATATTTGTGGTATGTTCGTACTTCTTTATGAAAAAGAAAAAAGATGATCATTCCCTATCAGGACAGGGAAATAAAAGAATCTCTTAAATAGAAGAGAAAATCATCACGAGGGGCTAGGGGGAAGTAAATTGGCAAACAAAGAGTTAAAAAGAGGGCTTGAATCTCGTCATATTCAAATGATTGCTCTTGGAGGAACGATCGGGGTAGGGTTATTTATGGGTTCAGCAAGCACCATTGAATGGACGGGGCCATCCGTCCTGCTTGCGTATGCTATTTGCGGCGTTTTTATTTTCTTTATTATGCGTGCAATGGGTGAAATGCTTTACTTAGAGCCAAGTACGGGTTCATTTGCGACATTTGGTCATAAATATATTCACCCGTTAGCTGGTTACATTACGGCTTGGAGCAACTGGTTTCAGTGGGTGATTGTCGGCATGGCAGAAATTATTGCCGTCGGAGCTTATATGCAGTACTGGTTCCCGCATTTGCCGGCGTGGGTTCCGGGAATTGTCGCCATGATCATTCTCGGTGCGGCAAATTTAATCTCAGTGAAATCTTTTGGAGAGTTTGAATTTTGGTTTGCAATGATTAAAATCGTGACGATTGTGCTCATGATTATTGCCGGTCTTGGCCTTGTTTTCTTCGGTCTTGGAAACGGGGGAGAAGCGCTTGGACTATCGAATTTGTGGGCAAACGGAGGTTTCTTTACAGGCGGATGGTCCGGCTTTTTCTTTGCGCTGTCGCTTGTGATTGCTGCCTATCAAGGAGTAGAGCTTATTGGAATTACAGCAGGAGAAGCCAAAGATCCTAAAAAAACGTTAACAAGCGCGATTCAAAGCTTGATTTGGCGTATATTAATCTTTTATATCGGTGCCATCTTTATCATTGTAACGGTATATCCGTGGAATGAGCTTGACTCACTCGGCAGTCCGTTTGTTTCTACATTTGCGAAAGTAGGGATTACGGCAGCTGCGGGAATCATTAACTTTGTGGTCATCACAGCGGCAATGTCTGGATGTAACAGCGGAATTTTCAGCGCAGGACGCATGCTTTATACGTTAGGCGTAAACGGACAGGCTCCAGCGTTTTTTACAAAGGTTTCTCGAAACGGTGTACCTATTTATAGTACCGTTGCGGTAATGATTGGGTTAGCTGCGGGCGTTGTCTTAAATTATATTGCTCCGCCAAATGTTTTTGTGTACGTGTACAGCGCGAGCGTGCTTCCAGGTATGATTCCATGGTTTGTCATTCTTATCAGTCAAATTCGTTTTCGAAAAGCAAAAGGAGCGGCGATGGATCAGCATCCATTTAAAATGCCTTTTGCTCCTGTGACGAACTACGTAACCATCGCGTTTTTACTTATGGTGCTTGTAGGTATGTGGTTTAATGATGAAACGCGCATATCGCTGATTGTCGGGATTATCTTTTTAGCTATTGTCGTGCTGAGCTACTATGTACTAGGTATCGGAAAGCGCACGGAAGTACGGTCTTCTGAAAGACGTAAGCTAGTGAAATAAATGATTTTGTAAGAGGGGCTGAAAAGCATTTTCTTTTTTTACTAATGAGGTGCATGGCAAGAAGGAAAAAGAAAAAAGAAAAAACCAGAGTCAAAAGGGCGTGTTCAGGCATAAGATAATCCAACTCAAGCGAAATGCAAGCGGCGTTTTTCTTGAGGAAAGAGTAACTAAAGAAAAGGAAGTGTTCGTATGTCTGGAAACGCTGGATGTGGATATGGATCTGGTTTTGCTTTATTAGTTGTATTATTTATTTTATTAGTAATCATCGGCTGCAGCTGCTACGGCGGAGGCCTTGGCTGGTAATTCACTCATTTAAAAAGCCCTATAAGGGCTTTTTTCAATGCTTATAAATAACGCTTTTTCCCGTTTTGATAAATGTTTACGTGAAAGTCGTTCATTTCTCCGATATAGAGTTTAGAGGGTAAATCAGCTACTTTGACAGATGAAGTAATTTCTACAGTTTGATACCCCTTTGATTCTAGCGTAATGGTATGAAGTTTAGGCTTATTCATCATTTGTAAAAAAGGGGTATCTTCTTTAAAATAGAAGCGTTCATCCAGTGCTACTTCAAACGTAACGGGTTTTGAGCTGTGATTTTCAAATGAAAGGTCACAGGTACCCGTTAATACGGTTTCTTTTTTATTTCTCTTAAATGTACAAATGCTGTTTTCCACATCATAAGAAATGGCATACATACCTGGTAATACGGTCTTTTGCATCGCTTCAACTATATGACCAGGACCCGATATGACAATAAACGCAGCTAAAATCGTTAATTTTAAACGGTGACGATTTAAACTTTTGTAAAGTGCAAAAAGACCAAGTAAAAGTATAATTCCCCACGCATTGCTGGCATATTGAATTCCCGTCATTGTTTCTTCATCTCCATAGAGGGGAAGACCTAAAAAAGAAAAGACAGAATGACTGAGCGGTGTTGAATTAGGGAAAGGGATGTTTAAAATAAAAACAATCAGTAAAAAAATGAGTCCCTTTGTAAAAAGTGATCGTTCACGAATCATGTTGTTCCTCCTTAGCTATAAATCACGTATCATTATATACTATTATTATCTTTTTTTGTAATTAATGGTTATTTTATTGCGTGGGAGAAGAGAGAGTGGAAAATAAATTGATAAAAAATGTGCATGTCCATTTATAAGCGTCGTAGTTTCTTAGAAAGCAGGGTATGAAATATTTATTTTTGTGCAAATGATACATATTGCCGAATGAAAAAACTTTATGGCGCATCACAATCCAGAAATGTCGGTAGCCTCAAAGCTTACACAGAGGGTTTTAACCATACATAATTAGGATAAAGCCTGTCTTAGAACAGAGACTTGCTATTTCTAAATTGATATGTTACACTAAGTTTAATTATTTTTGTTCGGTATGAAATTGAAAGAAGAGAAATATTCTTCAATAGAAATTTTTATCTGGAAATAGTACGATTGAGCAAGGGTAGTAATATATGTGTGGAGTAATTCCACCACTGGAGGAAATAGTATGACTGAAGGTACAGTAAAATGGTTTAATGCAGAAAAAGGTTTCGGTTTCATCGAAATTGAAGGCGGAGAAGATGTATTCGTACATTTCAGCGCAATTCAAGGCGACGGATTCAAATCTTTAGACGAAGGTCAAAAAGTGACTTTCGACATCGAGCAAGGTCAACGCGGTGCACAAGCTGCTAACGTTGTAAAAGCATAATTTTATGCAATCCAAAAAAGACTCCGACTTTGGACGGGGTCTTTTTTTATTGTAGCAAACACGCAGGTAACGGAGGAATACGTATGAGTAAAGCAAAAGGTAAAGGCGGCACGGGGCGAGGCACCGGCAAAAAAGGATGGAACCGCTGGCAGGCGAGTGCAAAAAAGAAGAAAAATGCAAAGCCTTATAAAAGTAAGGGAACAAAAAATGCTGATAAGCCGGAAGGCAACTAATCCTATATGCGCAGTATCATCTGCAACTTCGACTTACTCTGTTTGAGTAAGTTTATTTCATATTGGAAGTATTTTTTTATTGCTTTTTTTACAGTTTACTGTCACTATATGAAATAATAAAGTGATTTGTGTGAATTTTCTATAAAAATTGATTTTTTTTGCAAACACTTTCATATTTCGACAACCTTTTTGATTTTTATCGGTTATACTTCTTTATAATAGATTATAGAAAGATGCAGGGGAGCATAAAGTGAGAGAGGAAAGCGACAGTTTACTCTGTACGCTTTTTACGTTTCTGGACCGTATTGCAGTAGCGTCGTAACAAGTAGATCATGCATCAGTTTAGAACACATCAAAACTCAACTAAGTGTAACGGGGGGATATGAGTGAGCGTAGGCATCGTAATTGAAAAAGTTCAAAATTATGCTATGTTAGAAGATCATGTTTTGGTTGAAATGGTTCACAGTGGAGACGAAAAATCATTAGAGTATTTAATCAACAAGTATCAAAATCTTGTAAGGGGAAAAGCAAGAAAATACTTTTTGATTGGTGCTGAAAAAGAAGATATTGTCCAAGAAGGAATGATTGGACTGTACAAAGCAATTCGCGACTTCAACGAAGACAAGCTAACATCTTTTAAAGGTTTTGCGGAGTTATGTATCACAAGACAAATTATTACGGCGATTAAAACGGCTACTCGTCAAAAGCACGGTCCGTTAAATTCGTACATTTCATTGGACAAGCCTCTGTATGATGAAGAATCAAACTATACGCTGATGGATATGATTCCTGGCGATCAAATTGCTAATCCGGAAGCGGTGCTGATTCATCAAGAAAAAGTGGAAGACCGCGAGTTAAAAATTGCGGAAACACTTAGTGAATTGGAAAGAAAAGCATTGACGCTGTATATGGACGGCCATTCATACGCTGAAATTTCGAAAGAATTAAACACGCACGTCAAGTCAATTGACAACGCGCTGCAGCGTATCAAAAGAAAGTTAGGTCGAGACGTAGAAAGCAGACAAGCTATTTCATAATAGGTAAAGAGGACCTTATTGGATAATAAGGTTCTTTTTTTATTGAATAGGTGTCTATTCTGCACTGAAATATTTAACAAATTTAGGTTTTTACCATAATTTCCTTTATGTGTTAAACTAATAGCACGTTAATTTCGAAGGGGGATTTTATGTTTTTCTTTCTAGACAAGCATCATGACAGGCTAACGTGGATGATTGTAGGAATCGGACTTATTCTTTTTTTCGTAAGGCGAGATATGCTTACATTTGTATTGACCCTCTACATATGCTTACAGGGAATTCAACATCGCAGGCTTATTAAAAAGAAAATAAAAGCTACCTCTTGGGGTAAGCGTATTTTATACGTACTGTGTTTTTTACTATTAATTGTTGTATTGGCTTATTCTACGACTCATATGCTTGCTTGGGCACATACGCATCATGTGTTCATTGTTTTTCAATTCATTATGATTTACCTGCTGATTCTTTTAGGTAGGTTTTTACTGTCTCACGTCATTCCAAAAGTGATGAATAAGCTACATGAATAGAAAAGGGCCGGACCTCAAAGGGGTTTCGGCTCTTTTTCACGGTCTTTTAAAATGTCTTGAATAATTTCAATATGAACAGAAGCCCACGATTGTTCACGGAAATGAAGAAACACGCTTGGAATGAGAATAAAAACATACAGCACGACAAAAATAATCCAAAGCCAGCTGCCGTCTTTAAATAAAAATTGCTGCAGCCGCTGCGAAAATAAAAAAAAGAGCCAAGGCAAGGCAGAAACAAGGATAGGGATGACGCCGGAGCCGTTTTTTTCTTTGGTCATTCGGTAATACACTTTTCGCAAAGTAGCGCTTTCTAGCGTAAGGTAAAGCTGCCGGATTTCTTCCATTTCCGCTAATTCATCAATATTTGCTGCGTTTTGATTTTGATGAGCCGCTTTTTTCAGTTTAAGGTAGACTTTATGAGCATCGCCGCGCAGTGAAAACATATACCAGCCTCCCGCATATTGTTTCGTCTTCTTTAACAGAGTTTGCAGGTGCATGTAAATCTATACAAAAAGTTTCGTGATACGAAAGAATAAGAAAACAGAAGTGTAAGCGTAAATCATTAGTAGAAAATGAGAGAAAACAGCTGATTTTTACTCTTTTTGGCCGCCTTTACACATCAACTAGCAGCACATATACTAATAAAAGAGCAATTAGTTACCTAGGTAAATAAAATGAAAAGGTGAGGTGAGAAAAGTGAATAACTTGGTGTTTCATGAGCTTCATCAAAAGTCGAGATTGTCTATTAAAGAAGTAAATGAAGTGTTAAAAGCGTACGGGCTATACAGCTCACAGTATTCGATTTTATTTTGTTTAAAGCGATTCGGCTCGATGACGCAAACGGAGATTTGGCAGTATTTAAATGTCGAAGCGCCAACGGTTACCCGCACGTTAACAAGGCTTGAAAAAAGCGGATGGATCGTTCGAAAAGCAGGCAGTGATAAACGAGAGCGCATCGTTTATTTGTCTCCTCAAGCGAAGAAAAAGCTTCCAGAAATTCAGCAAGAAATTGAACGTTTAGAAGAAAATTTGCTGATTGCTTTATCCGACAGCGAACAGAATCAGCTTATTTCGTTATTAAAGAAAATTTGTAAATCTACAGAAAAGGGTGAAATGAATGACGAACCAGCAGGAGCCAATCTGGACTAAAAGCTTTATCAGCATTGCGATTACCAACTTTTTTATTTTTGTCGTGTTTTATGCATTGCTGACGCTGCTGCCGATTTATGTATTAGACGCCTTGGACGGCACGAGTACGCAGGCAGGGCTTGTTGTTACCATCTTTTTATTATCTGCGATTATTGTTAGACCGTTTTCAGGGAAAGTCATTGAAAACATTGGAAAGAAAAAAACGCTTGTATTTAGTACCCTCATTTTTGCGCTTTCTTCCTTCTTATATATGTTTATCCACCATTTTAACGTGCTTTTATTACTGCGCTTCTTTCAAGGAATTTCATTCAGCTTAGCGACAACCGTCACCGGAGCGATTGCAGCGGATTTAGTTCCCGCTAAACGACGAGGAGAAGGGCTTGGCTACTTCGGAATGTCAATGAACTTAGCTGTAGTTGCAGGGCCGTTTTTAGCATTAACGCTTCATCAATACATGGCATACAACATTATTTTCCTTGTATTTGGCGTGATTATGCTCGTTGGTTGGCTGTGTGGAATGATGGTCAAAAATCTTCAAGAAAACGCTGCTTCGCCAGTGAAGAAATCATTTTCACTGAGCGACTTGTTTGAAAAGAAATCCATGCCGATTTCATCTGTAGGTATTCTCGTTTCTTTTTCGTATGCAAGTATTATTTCGTTTATTTCTGTGTACGCACAGTCGCTTGGATTAATTAAAACAGCAAGCTTTTTCTTTGTTGTGTTCGCAGCTGCGATGCTGATTTCACGACCGTTTACCGGAAGACTATTCGATAAATCTGGTCCAAACATCGTGATTATTCCATCATGCGTTGTCTTTGCGATTGGTCTATTTAGCTTAAGCTTTACGCATTCTTCTTGGATGCTGCTGTTTTCAGGTGCATTAGTAGGACTAGGCTACGGAACGCTGCTTCCTAGCTTCCAAACGCTGGCGATTCAAGCAGCGCCTGCTCACCGAAGCGCATATGCAACTGCCACGTTCTTTACGTTTTATGATAGCGGAATTGCAGTTGGTTCGTTTGTATTAGGAATTGTAGCAGGTGCTTTAGGCTATTCAAAATTGTACTTTGCGCTTGGTATTTTTGTTCTTTTGATTACACTTTACTACAAGTGGATTGCAAATTTACGTCAAAAACAAAAAGCAGCAAATATCCAGGTGGGCATGAAATAAAAAAGCTCGGCGTAATATGCGCCGAGTTTTTTTATGGATTTTTTACAGGACTTTGGAAGGGAAGCATATTTAAGTCAAAAGGTACTAGCCAATTCCTATCCATCTGCACCATACTTTAACAGGGGAACCATTTACATATAAAACTTCTTGGATGAAATAAAAAACAAAGGAGAACAAACATGAAAGTAATGAAACCTCTTATGGTCACAGCGTTAGGGCTTAGTCTTGCCACTTTTTATGAAGGCGCTTTTCCTGCAGAAAAAGTTGTGCAAGTACAGGCTGCTACAGATGAAAACGTGATTGCTGATAAAGCAAAAACGTATGAAGGAGCCGATTATACATCTGGAGGAGAGACGCTAAGCGAAGGGTTTGACAGCTCTGGCTTCGTTCAATATGTGTTTAAGCAAGCGCTGGATACAACGCTGCCTCGTTCCGTGAAAGAACAGTCAGAGCTTGGGACAGACGTTGATAAAAACGAGCTGCAAGCGGGTGATGTATTGTTTTTTGACACTAATGAAAACGGTGAAGTGAACGTAGCCGCTATTTATATCGGAGACGATGAGATGATTTATGCATCTTCCTCAGACGGAAAAGTCGTGGTGAAAAACATTTCAAGCAGTGCCTATTGGTCATCACATTTCGCCAAAGCAAAGCACATTACAGGAGCACCGGAAATTGCAAAAGATAATGAAGTCATTGCAGAAGCATTAAAACATCTCGGCACGCCATATGTATTTGGAGGCGAGTCGCCAACAGACGGTTTTGACTGTTCCGCATTTGTTGCCTATGTATTTCAACATGCATCGGACGTCTACCTTCCGCGATCAACCGATCAGCAGTGGCAAGTTGGAGAAGAAGTTGCACGGGCAGATTTAAAGCCAGGAGACGTTATCTTTTTTAAAGACACGTATCGTGAAGGGATTTCACACGTAGGCATTTACGCAGGCGGCAATCAGTTTATTCACGCCAAGCGCAGCGAAAATGTGACGGTTGATTACCTAACAAGCAGCTACTGGACGTCTAAGTACGCCGGAGCAAGGCGCTACGATGACTTATCGCTGTCAAAAGACAATCCATTTGTGACGGAATCTCTTAAATATGTAGGAGAAGTACCTTACGCACAAGGTGGGACAAGTCCTTCTACAGGCTTTGATACAGCTGGTTTTGTTCAATACATTTATAAAGAAGCAGCTGGAAAAGACATTCCGCGCTATGCAAGTCAGCAGTGGGAAGCAGGAGAAACCATTTCACAATCTGACTTGAAGCCGGGAGATCTCGTCTTTTTTGAAGGAAGTTCACTTATTCCATCTATCTATATTGGAAATGACTATGTCGTTCACGTATCCACATCTGAGGGCGTGAAAATTACAAACTATAAAGTAGACAGCTACTGGGCGCCTAAATATTACGGAGCAAAGCGCATGCCATAAAGGTAAAAAACTAAGACAGTCTGGGGCTGTCTTGGTTTTTTAATAGGTAGCCAATTGTTTTTGTATGTCTTTGATTCGCTCTAGCGTTATCCCTTCCCGCTGCTCGATGGCTAAAGGATGGTCGGTTGGTTCTAATTCAATGAGAGGTCTCGTTCCAACAGGTCTTGTATGCACATTTGTTTTTAAATTTAACGTTTCAGGATAGCCTGGAATTGAAACTGAAAACCAGCCGAAATAAGGCGGTTCATGTTCTCTTTCGTCACTTTCCCATAAATTTATCATTCGATGAAAATTTTCTTCGCTTAAAGAAACCCAAATGTTCCAAATGAAAGGGTCTTCTTCATTAAGAACGGGAATTTCAACGCAGCCTCTGACGAAAAAATGTTCTTGATTCATGATACAAATCTCTGAATATAGTTCAAAGTCGTTTTGTTTTTCGTCTTCTGACGCCTCATAATAGTAAAAAGGAGCTTCACTTGTATAATTCATAGGCAAAGCGGGCAGAGGGTGTTCACAAGTTAAGTCTTTATAGTGAAGTTTGTTCTTTTTCTTTTTGCCGTATAATCGTCTTCTTCGCATATTATTTTAGACTCCTCAGATAAAAGTATCTCCATTATAATACAAAAAAATGGCTGCTTAAGCGTATAATGTATAAAAAAGTTTGATTCCCCGTATCTTTTGAACTTCCTTTAATCGTTTAGTAAATAGAGAGTGCAAAAGGAGTGAAAACCATGTCACATTCAAAAAAAATTGAAAAACAAACAGAAAGCTTTGATGAGGCTTGCTGGAACGAGCATTACCCAAAACTGCAGCAGTACTGCCGCTTTTTAGCACAAAATGTGTGGGACGGAGATGATATCGCGCAAGAAACGTTTTTAAAAGCTCAGCGATATAAAGGCGAAGAGCACAATTTGTCTTCTGCGCTGTTAAATAAAATTGCGTACCACCACTGGATCGACCTGCTGCGAAAACGAAAGCGTGAAGGAATAGTCGAAGAAAAAGCTTTGGAACAACAAGCCGACAAGCATACGTTTGATAGTAAGGGACACTCGGTCGAACTGCTGCTTAGTCAATTTACGCCGAAGCAAGCGGTTATCTTTTTCTTAAAAGAAGGCTTTCGCTATCAGCTGAAAGAGATCGCTTCGATTTTACAAACGTCAGAAACAGCGGTGAAAAGCAATTTACATCGTGCTAAGCAGCGGTTAGAAAAAGACAGTGAGCCGTTTTCTACAGATTCTTTTTGGAATGAAAGAGAGCGTAAAAAGCTGTCAGAACTGTTTTATAAAACGTTAGAAGCGCAGGACCCAGCACTTTTGATTCGGGAGTTGC
Organism: Priestia sp. SB1; assembly: GCF_038898415.1. Taxonomy (NCBI): domain Bacteria; kingdom Bacillati; phylum Bacillota; class Bacilli; order Caryophanales; family Bacillaceae; genus Priestia; species Priestia sp. SB1. The sequence continues at coordinate 53,786 of NZ_JBBJSS010000010.1, forward strand.
CTTCCTTAAAAAGCGTCATTCAAAAACCAACGTATACTCCGACATGCACTCTCTGCATGGCTGCATAGCCATATTACGTGTGATAGGGAGGATATATATGAGTACCATTCCATATGTAATTGAACAAAGCAACCGCGGTGAACGTTCGTATGATATTTATTCAAGGCTCTTAAAAGACCGAATTATTTTAATTGGTGATGAAATCAATGATCATATTGCCAACAGCGTGGTCGCGCAGCTGCTGTTTCTTGCGGCAGATGATCCTAAAAAAGATATTTCACTCTATATTAACAGCCCCGGAGGTTCGACTTCAGCAGGGTTTGCGATTTATGATACGATGCAGTACATCGAGCCGGACGTTCAAACGATTTGCACGGGCATGGCCGCTTCTTTTGGCGCACTGCTTCTCCTAGCAGGAGCAAAAGGAAAGCGCTATGCACTTCCAAATAGTGAAGTGATGATTCATCAGCCGCTAGGAGGGGCTAGAGGGCAGGCGACTGAAATTGAAATTAGCGCCCGGCGGATTTTAAAATTGAAGCAGCATATTAATGAAATCATATCAAAACGAACGGGGCAGCCGGTTGAAAAAGTGGCAAACGATACGGAACGAGATTATTTTATGAGCGCTGAAGAAGCAATGACTTACGGAATTATTGATGGTATTCTGTTGCCGAAATAAAGAGGTGATAAGGAAGCATAGACGGCAGCGTCTATGCTTGCTTGTCTATAGAAATAAGAAAAAAGACCTTAGTATTATCTTTATTTTTCTTGAAAAGGTAGGTATTATATAAAATATAACAGATTTTAGAAAGAAGGTTTTACACATGCAAGAAGTGATTGGAGTAGAGCAGCGGTCTCTGTTTCAAAAAGTATTAGTCACATTTATTTTTTCGTTATTTATTTCCACAGTTGGCTTATACGTAGGTCAATATGTGCCGCCGGCTTATTTTCTTCCTTTAGCGATTGCTGAACTTGTGATGCTGGTTGCGGCATTTATGTTACGAAAGAAAAAAAGCGTAGGATATGGCTTTACATATGCTTTTTCATTTATATCAGGCATCACGCTGTTTCCGATTGTCAGCTACTATACATCAGTAGCGGGGGCGCAAGTCGTTCTTTATGCGTTTGGAAGCACGTTCGTTATTTTTACGGTGATGGGTGTAATTGGCGCAAAAACAAAAAAAGATCTAGGGTTTTTAGGCAGCTTTTTATTAGTGGCGCTGTTAGCACTAGTGTGCATCAGTATTTTCTCGCTGTTTAGTCCCTTAACAACGCCTGGACTCATGGCATTCTCAGTGATTGGTACCATCGTTTTCTCACTTTACGTACTATATGATTTTAACAAAATGAAGCATGGTGAAATTACAGAAGAGCTTGTTCCACTGCTGGCACTATCTCTTTATTTAGACTTTATTAATCTATTCATCAACTTGCTTCGCTTTTTTGGTATTTTAGGCAGCGATGATTAATAAGAAATAGGCTGGGACAAAAGTGTTCTAACTGAAGGGCGATCCGAACGGTGAAGATTCTTGATGGAGAATCAACTTCGTTCGGATTTTTTATTGGTAGGATGAGCGTAGGTGTCATCCATTTAGATGCTTCTAGCTGTTGATTGGAGGGCAAGGCGGAGACTCCTGCGGGAGAAGCGGAATAGGTGAGACCCCGCAGGAGCGGAAGCGACGAGGAGGCTCAGCGGCCGCCGGCGGAAAGCGAAGCCTTGCACGGAAATCAACAGCGGTATAATAAGCAGTCCACCTCATGTATCCAATCTGTTGATCTTTAGATGGGAGTGATGTAGTTATATCACAATCTCTTTTTTTTGTTTTAGTTATTCTCCGCCATCCCCTTCTCCATCCTCGCTAACGTCATCCTCTGTTTTTTCATAGTTTGGTCCGGTAGCGTAAGGTTCTTTCAAAAACTTTTCAAGCCACGTGGAGCCTGTAGCGACCGCGCCGTTTTTAGCATGAATAAATTCACTGATTGTATATATTTCAACGACTTGCTTTCGATATTTACGAAATAAAAATGCGCTGGCAACAACGCCAATACTGATGATTACATACGTATTCATGGAATCCTCCTTATAAAAGGGTTAGTGTTACGTATGCCGCATAGTAAAAGAATATGCATAAGGCGTTGTAACCAAACAGATTGATGTAACTCATAATTGTGACGATTTTTCATGGTTTCTCTTATGGATATTTTTGGTATTATATATTTGTGATGAAAAATAAGATGAGGAGAAGAGCGAGTCTTAAGAGGAGGGGAAGTATGAATAAAGTAGTTCTTACATCGTTATTCTTTTTCTTACTAGTTGGTTGCAACCAAGAACAGGTCAATGTATCTACACCTAATGATGAACAAGTTCCAGTGTCAGGAAGCATTATGGTTAATGACAAAGAGTATGAAATGCGAGTAGGAGAATATGAATGGAACGGTGACGATGGTGCGCACATAACCAAAACGGATTCTTACTCACCAAAAGAGGTTGCTAAAGAATTTGATGACCTCACGCTAGAGAAAGATACCAAAGTTACAATTCTACTAAAAAACAATCCAAAACTTACAATTTATCAACTAAACAAAAATAATCAAAAAGAAAAAATTAAAATAACGGATAATCATATTGAAGTGTCTTCAAAGAACGGTTACTATCTTTACGAAGTATCGGGTAAATGGCCTCATGGAAAGGCAACTTATTTATTTGATGTGAATGTGAAATAGCCAACTGATCGGATATTTGGGAGTTATAGTGAACTGCTATACATGCATGAATTTAAAAGAAGTTCGTTTAGTGGTGCGAGCCTTTGAAAAAATGGTAGTATAGAGCAGGTACATAGAGAACGCAAATTTTTTGGAAGGATGCATGCTAGTGGTGAATTTTAATGAGTTTTTTACCATTTCTTCGTATGAAGTAATGGAGCATTCGAGTCGAAAAGAAAACGGAAAGAATATAGATGAATATGAAGTGATGTTGTATAACGAAAACGTTAGTCAAACAGAAAATGTGATGATTAAATTTAAAAAGGTGAGCGATGAAATAGCAGTGGAAAAAGTACAAACTCTCTCTTACTTTAATCAACAGCGTCCTAAACACCCCTGTAAGATTTGCGGCAGTGAAGTGATGGTAAAAGAGAACAGCACTGAAGAACTGGATGTTTACGCACATAATTGTTCATTTAACTACAAAGAAATAGAAGGTTGTTTAAGAGAACTAGTACAAAATGAACTTTTGCAGGATGGATTTACTCAAGAAGAATTTGAACGGAACTATGGAGTTAACTACCGTGATGACAGTAATAAAGAATATGGCTTTTACGACGCGCAGCAACGAGATACTTTTTACACCATCTTTAACGATAGCGTCTATCACACATCCTACAGGGGACCGCAAGAGCTTCGCTGCAAGTTTTGCGGGATGGACGAAGAGCTGCTTGTTGTAGACGGAGCCTTCTATCAAAAATGTACAGCATTAACTCCACATACTAATCGAATTATTCATATGATTGAAGCAAGGAAACAAAACGAGCCAGACGTAACAAAACGTTGATGAGAGAAAAGGGCCGGAGCTTGAGAAGAACATAAAAAAGAAGCTTCCTTTTGAGCGAAAGGAAGCTTATCAAATTTGTACCTATAGGGTTGAGTGGTGCATAATTAAATAGCTATCGGAATAACCGATGAATCATTAAAGTAAGCAACTTCTGAAAGAATACTGCAGCCTTTCAGCTTTTTGAGCTGAGAAAGCGCTTCTTCTTTACTATCAAACTCGTACATTTTTATTTCATCTTTTCTGACATAACACGTAATCACATACATTTTAGAAGTACCTCCACCTATCATGTAGAATTTATTAATAAAAAGCTATAGCAGCTTTTATTCCCTATTAAAATAGCGTAAGTGCGCCTGTGACAATAGCAAGGACAATGAGAACAAGAGACGTTAAAACGGCCCATTTAAATGCAAAGCGCTGATGTTCACCAAGATCAACACCTACCATACCTACAAGTAAGAAAGTAGAGGCAACGAGTGGACTTAATAGATGAACAGGTTGTCCGAGTACTGAAGCTCGCGCAATTTCCATTGGATCAATTCCGTAAGAAGCAGCTGTTTCAGCGAAGATTGGTAAAACACCAAAGTAATAGGCGTCGTTACTCATCACAAATGTAAACGGCATGCTTGTCAAAGCAACGATTGTTGGTAAAAACGAACCGAGTGAATCAGGAACTAAATGAATTAACAGGCTTGCCATTTCGTCAACCATTTTAGTGCCGGATAGTATTCCTGTAAAAATACCGGCTGCAAAGACAAGGGCTGCAACGGTTAACGCGTTGCCTGCATGAGCCATTAGACGTTCTTTTTGATCCTCAAGTTTTGGATAGTTAATCATAAGAGCAAGCGCAAAACCAATCATAAATAAAACAGAAACGGACCAAATACCAGAAACTAATACGACCATAAGTGCAATGGTTAAAGCTAAGTTAATCCAGATTTTTTTAGGCTGCGTAATATCTTCTTGAGAAGTTAAAGACGCGTCTTCAGCAAAAGCAAGCGAGCTTTTTAATTCAAACTGCTCGATGTCAATAGCACCAAGTCGTCTGCGCTCTTTTTTTCCAAGAATATAGCCTGTAAAAATCACCCACAAAGCTCCGCCAATTAACGTTGGAAGAAGTGGAATAAAGAACTCTGATGCATCGAGGTTAAGAGCAACAATCGCGCGAGTAGCCGGGCCTCCCCAAGGCGTCATGCTGCTCATAATACTAAGAGAAAGCATCGCAACCGTCGTTAACACTAACGGGCTCATATTCAGACGTTTATACAGTGGAAGAAGAGCAGAAACCGTAATCATATAAGTAGTTGTACCGTCTCCGTCTAGTGCAACTAAAAGCGATAGAAGAGCGGTTCCAATCACGATTTTGAGCGGATCGCCTTTTACGATTTTTAACAGCTGCTTAATTAATGGATCAAACAGGCCGGCATCAATCATAACGCCGAAGTATAAAATGGCAAACAGCAGCATCGCAGCTGACGGAGCTACTTGTTTTAACCCTTCTAGCATCATGTCTCCGACGCCTTTGCCAAACCCTCCAATCACCGCAAAAAGAAGCGGAATGACCATTAAAGCTACGATAGGAGACATCCTTTTTGACATAATGAGATACGTAAAGACAATAATCATTGTAAAACCTAGTAGTGCTAGCATTCAAACAACCTCCTTTATTTTCCCTCTTTTCTTTGAAAGCGTTTACTTTTAGAGTAAAAAAACGTGACTAACATCTCTCATCCCCATGTATGAGCCGTAGTTTGATTATTAAGAATTTTTAAAGCCGCTCTTTACTCCCGCTGATGTTTCTTGTTTTCATGTTAGTACATTTTGAAAAATAAAGGAAATATAGGTTTTTTTAGAAAGTTCATAAAAATTTTTTATAATGGTAGTCTAGAAAAAAGCTTGGTCTAAAAGAAAGTTTCTTCCAAGACGCAAACTTTTTAGCTTTTGCTTTATTTTTCACTTAGCTTTAAAAAGTCAATAAATGCTTTCACGACCGCTAGATTCAAATAAGAAGGATCATACATGAGCCACGTGTTTCGAAGCAAAGGTGATTCATCTCGGTATGAAAGTCCGTATGTATATAAGTTGTCGCTGGAGTGAAGGCAAATTTCAGGCAAAATTGCAAAGCCTAAATCATTTTTAACCATTTCTTTGGCCGTTTCTTGCCGGTCAACTTCCATTGCCACAAACGGAGGCTCTGAAAACTTGTCATGCCACCAGTCTTGAATGAGATCTTTTAGCGACGTATCGGTTTTATAGTTAATATAAGGCAGGTTCGGCAAGTCATCGATCGCAATCTCTTTTTTTGAAATTAAGCAAAGCCGCTCTTTCGTCAGCAGTGATTTTTCTCCGTTCCACGGGTAATTGCCTCGCAAAATACCAACGTGCACACGGGAAGAGTCTAATAGATTCATAACTTGCGTACTCCAGCCTGTATTCACACTGAACTGTACGTTTGGATAGTGAAGAGAAAACTGCTTTAAAATCTTTGGAAGCTTATGCTGTGCAAAGTTACTCGATACCCCTAGGCGAAGCGTTCCCGTAACGGTTTCGCTCATATTACGCATGCTGTCTTTTGTTTCTTGCAGCTGTTTCCACATATTTTCTGCATAGCGAACAAGATGCTCACCTTCAGATGTAAACTCAATTCCTTTTTTCGTTTTGAAAAAAAGCGTCACGCCAAATTCTTCTTCAAGATTTTTAAGCCGGTAGCTTAAAGAAGGCTGCGATACGTAGAGCCTTTCAGCCGTTCGCGTAATGTTCTTTTCTTCGTGAAGCGTTTTAATTAATATCCAATCTTTTTGATCCATCCCAATTCCCCCTTGTATTTAGATTATAAAAAAATTTTTAAAAAGACAATAAATTTTATGTATTTTACTTATGACCACCTCTATTATACGATAAATGGCAAATGAACCGGTTCTAAATAGTAAAAAAATAAAATGGTTTGATGAACGCCTCGGCGTTTGTTAGTAGGGGAGAAAGGTGATTAAGATGACGCGTATTCCTGTAACGGTTATGAGAGGTGGAACGAGTAAAGGGGTCTTTATCAATCATGAAGAAATGCCTGTGAACAAATCGGATTGGGAACCGTTTTTGCTAGATATAATGGGAAGTCCGGATCAACGTCAAATTGACGGGTTAGGCGGAGCCAATTCGCTGACAAGTAAAATTGCGATTATAAAAAAATCAGATTTAGAAGAAGCTGACGTAGATTACACGTTTGCGCAGGTCAGCATCAGCGAATCTCTCGTTGATTTTAAAGGAAACTGCGGCAATATCTCCTCAGCAGTGGGGCCTTACGCAATTGAACAAGGACTTGTACAAGCTGTGGAATCGGTGACCAAAGTGCGGATTTATAATACGAATACTAAAAAAGTAATCGTAGCGGAAGTAGAAGTAGAAAACGGGAAAGTGAAAACAGAAGGAGAATGTATGATTCCTGGAGTGCCAGGTACGGGTTCACCTATTTATCTTTCGTTTGAAAACGGAGAAGGAGCCGTTACCGGAAAACTGCTTCCGACCGGGAACGCTATTGATCTTCTGCAAACATCTATCGGAACAGTAAAAGCATCAATTGTTGATGTAGGAAATCCGCTTGTATTTGTTAAAGCAGCGGATATTGGCCTAAAAGGAACAGAACTTCCGCATGAATACACGGACAAACAGCTGAAGCTATTTGAAGAAATTCGCTCCATTGCAGCGGAAAAAGCGGGGCTCGCACCTCAAGACAAAGCAACTAAACTATCACCAGCGGTTCCAAAAATGACGATTATTGCTCCTCCGATGGACCACCGCGACGGGACTGGCAGAGACAAAGAGGCTTCTCAAATGGACGTATTAATCCGGATGATGTCCATGCAAAAACCGCATCAAACGCTTGCGATTACAGGAGCAATTTGTACAACGGCGGCTATCTATACAAAAGGCACGCTTCTGTCAGAAATGGTTCAACTAAAAGGCGATACGGTTCGACTTGCTCATCCAATGGGAATTATGGAAACCAGTGTAGATCTAAAAGAAGGACAGGTTAATGGAATCAAAGTAGTGCGTACGGCCCGTCTTATTTTTGAAGGATTTGTTTATACAAAGCATGCGTACGATGTATGTTTATCAAGTTAATAACGTTCTCTAAAAAAAAACTCTTTCTAGGAAACTAGGAAGAGTTTTTTTGTGTTAGAATATTTTTACTAAATATTGAAAAAGTGGGTGGTAGTATGAAAAAAAGAACGTATATTGATTTAAGCCACATCATCGAAGACGGAGTTATCACACATAAAGGCTTGCCGGCACCGATCATTTGCGACTATTTAAGCCGAGAAGAGTCTAAAAAGCTTTATGAACCAGGGACTGAATTTCAAATCGGTAAAATTGAAATGGTTACAAATACAGGTACGTATATTGACGTGCCGTTTCACAGATATAAAAACGGAGCAGATTTGGCTCAAACAGCTATTGATAAAACAGCCGGACTGGAAGGAATAGTAGTTTCAGTCGACCCGACTTTAACGGCTATTGATGAATCTCATTTTCAGCATGTAGATGTAAAAGGCAAAGCGGTATTACTTCATACGGGATGGGATCGCTATTGGAATACAGACGATTATTTAGAAAACCATCCATACTTAACAGAAAGCGCGGCGGCTTATTTAGTGTCTCAACAGCCCGCTCTTGTCGGAATTGATTCGATGAATATTGACGACACAAAAGGAAAAGCAAGACCAGCTCATACGCTGCTGTTAGGAGCGGACATTGTGATTGCTGAACACTTATGTCGCTTAGATCAACTAACGGGGTCCTTTTTATTTTACGCCGTGCCTCCTAAAATAAAAGGAGCCGGAACATTTCCGGTAAGAGCATTTGCGGAGGTAGAAAGAACATGATCCAATTACATAGATACAGGGAAGTGCAGGAATTTAAAAACCAAGTCGAGCCGCTTTTAGAGAAAAATGAAGTTCTTCACAACTTAGCGCTTGGCATTTTACAAAGCTTACATGAAAGCAGCAAACCGAATTTTATGGGCATTATTTTAAAAGACAATCGTGCTGCGCTTGTGTTACTGCAAACCCATCCTCAGCAAATCATCCTGTCTCAAATACAGAAGCTAACGAATGATGAGCTGAACGAAGTAGCTGAGCTGTTAAAAGAAACCGCCGTACCGGGCTTAGTTGGAGAAAAGCAAACGGTTTTATATCTTTCTCAAAAACTAGCAGCGCTAAAAAATCAAGAAGCTTCGTTGAAAATGGATCAGCGCATTTATCGGTTAGACAAAGTGAAAAAAGCTGCGGACGCGAAAGGAGTGCTGGTAAAAGCAAGATCAGAGCATATTCCGCTCGTGACGGAATGGATTTGGGAGTTTATGGACGTCATTGGAGAGCCTGTATCAAAAGAGCAAGCTGTCAAAACAGGCGAAGCTTTTATTAAAGCAGAACGGCTATTTTTATGGGAAGTGAACGGGAAGTATGTGTCAATTGCTAATGCTACGCGTCCGACAACCCACAACGTTACGATTAACTTTGTGTACACGCCGCGGGAAGAACGTAAAAAAGGCTATGCATCAAGCTGTGTGTCCACGCTTTCTCAGCTTATGCTAGACAGCGGTTTTCAAACAACAAGTCTATACACGGACACGACAAACCCTACGTCTAACAAGATTTACATGGAGATTGGGTATGAACACGTAGCTGATTCCGCATTAGTTTTATTTCATGAAAAAAAGTAGCAGGCTGCCTGCTACTTTTTCTATTTCTTAAGGTTTTGCAACTAAGTTTACGTGATTCAACGTTTTGCTATCATCAAAAATAAATTCAAGATCATAGGCGCCGGCATGATACGTGTATCTCGTTTGAGTCGTACCATCACCTTTTACTTTGCTTGTAAAGTTTGGCTGACCTAATTCTTTCTTTAAGTTAGCTTGCGTGATGGACCCTAAATTTGTTTGACGCTCTACATTTGTACCAAAATAGCGAATTTCGTTAATGACGTTATTTTGGTCATAACCAAATGCATATCCAGGATGGCCCATTTCCGCATGATAGTAGTCAAAGTTATTTGATGAACCTTCAGGCGGAGGACCGAACTGATCTCGAACATCTTGACGCAGGCTTTTGCCAATTTTTAAGTCTGCTGTTAACCGCGGCACTTCACCTTGCACCGCCGCATTATAAATTTCGTTAATGTTTTTTACAGCTGTTTGACTTTGGCTGCTTGTTTCTTGAGATGTAGCTGCGTGTGCTGGGGTATCAAGCTGAGCCACAGGAGCAAATCCAAACGCAGCAATTCCTGTAATCGTCGCAGCAGCAGCCGCTTTTGATAGTCGTTGTTTCATTTTCATGATTTTTTCCTCCTATATATAACGATTTATCAATCTCAGTCTACCTAAAAGAGAAGGTAGGCCAGAATGGTCAAGGAGTCTTAGTTGAGTTGGTAACTGATATATATAATGTAACACGCCTTTCAGAATATAAACGTCAGGTAAGGTGAAAAGCAAAAAACGATTCATTTCTCATAGGTGAAAAGATTGGTTTTTGTTCCTTTATTATGTAAAAAAACGTAATATAGGGAGGATTCTAAGTCTTTATAAAAAACTAGATAATAACTGTAAGTATGATACAATAAATCAAGTATTTGTTAAAAATATAATATTTATTGCTGGAGTTTTGATGTATGGAAAAAAATTTGATGAGAGGTACGCTTTTGTTAACAGCGTCTTCTTTGCTAACAAAGATTTTGGGTTTTATTTATATTATTCCGTTTACAGCGCTAGTCGGAACGTCAGGTTACGCGCTTTATAAGTATGCATACGGTCCATATACCTTGATGCTAAGCTTATCGACAATGGGTCTTCCGCTTGCTGTTTCGAAGTATGTATCGAAATATAACGGTCTTGGAAACTACAGGGCAGGGCAAGATCTATTAAAAGCAGGCCTTCTATTAATGACGATAACAGGCATAATAGGATTTTTAGTCCTCTATACCATGGCGCCTTCGCTCGCTGAGCTAGTGATTAACGGAAAAGATTCCTCAGGAAATAGTCAAAAAGACGTGGTATACGTGATTCGAATGGTGAGCTTTGCTTTAATTATTATCCCGCCTATGAGTCTATTACGAGGCTACTTTCAAGGTAACCAGTCCATGGGACCGTCCGCGCTAAGTACAATTATTGAACAAATAGTGCGTGTGCTGTTTATTTTAGCAGGAGCATACGCTGTTATTCATCTCTTTCATAGCACGATGACAAAAGCTGTTGGAATTGGTACGTTTGGAGCGTTTATTGGAGGCTTAGGGGGTATAGGGATTCTTGGTGCGACGTATCTAAAACGCAAGCGGCTGATTATGAAGGAAGTGAATAGCGGAAAGAATAATAAATCTGTTCCGTTCTCTTTAATGTTCAAAGAGCTTGTGACGTACGCTGTTCCGTTTGTATTAGTTGGTTTAGCTATTCCAATCTATCAAAATATTGATACGTTTACGATTAACATGCTTTTTCAATCAATAGGGTATGGACAAGCTAAAGCCGAAACGATTAACTCCGTCATTGGGTTAGCGCAAATTTTAGTAATGGTGCCGGTATCGCTAGCGACTGCCTTCAGCATGTCGCTGATTCCGGGTATTACATCTTCTTTTGTGCAAGGAAATTTACGAGAAGTAAAAGGAAAGATTACAAAAACGCTGCAGCTGCTGTTGTTTTTTACTCTTCCTTCTGCGGTGGGGCTTTGTTTATTGGGTAAGCCGGTATATATGATGATCTTTGGAGCGAAAAACAGTCCTGAAATCGGTGGAGTTGTTTTACAATGGTATGCGCCTGCTGCCATTTTATTTGCTCTTTTTACCGTAACAGCCGCGATTCTTCAAGGAATTAATCAGCAAAAGAAATTAATTTTTGGCTTGGGCTTAGGTATTGTTGTGAAGATAGTATTAAACGTACTGTTGGTTTCAAGCTTAAAAGAAATTGGACCTGTTGTCGCGACGTACGGAGGATATGGTGTATCGGTTATCTATAACTTTTATTTAATTGAAAAATCCATTTCTTACCGAGTTCAATCACTAGGAAAAGCCGCGTTGACTCCTGTTTTATTAGTAAGTGTGATGTCAGCCGCTGTGCTTATTGGCAATTATGCTTCTCACTATTTTCTGGAAAATAAGCTGTCTGCATCTTCACTTGCGAGTAGCACGTCTTGTATTTCAATAGCTTTAGGTGCTGCTGTGTATCTAGGGCTTGGCGTCAAAACAAGTTTAGGGCAATCTGTTGTGTTAAATAGAAGAAAAAGAATGTAAAGGAGAGAAAGAAGTGTCAAAACGATTTGTACTAACCGTAGCCGCTGGAGGATGTATCATAATCTTCGGCGCGCTGCTGCTACTAAACTGGGAAAAGGTGTTTGGAGACTACCGTCCCATTCAAACAGCAACAGCCGTATTCAAGTTAGAAGTGGGAAGTCAAGATGTAGCAAAGACTACGGATTCAGATAATGTTCTTTACTATATGGTGAAAAAAGGACATTTAGATGAATATATTCAACTGATGAATGAAAAAGGCTATGTGTTAAAAGAGAAAGATATTGATCATAACCGACTTGTTTTTAACAATGGGCAAGAGGATGAGCAAATTTACTACAAGCGCTTTGCTAGGAAGTATACGATGATTGATGGAGAAGGGTAAAGGCTTTACATACTTAGTAGACTAAAACCTTATAACTCTATCTGTTTTTAAAGTTTTTTGTGCGGAAAAGAAAAATAATATTGACAATTATGACAAAAAGCTTAATACTGACTTTATTACATAAAACAAATACAATTTGTTTCCTTATCAAGAGAGGTGGAGGGACTGGCCCTGTGAAACCCGGCAACCGCTGTCTATGACAGAATGGTGCCAAATCCTTAAGAGTGTATCGCTCTTAGAGATAAGGAAGAAGCTGAAACAAAGCTCTTCCTTATTTATTTAAGGAAGGGCTTTTTATGTACAAAAAACAACGAGGTGATAATTTGAACAAAGCAGACCGTATTAAACGAATGAAAACACCGGAAATTGATCCAAAGTATGAAGGACGAGTGCCTCCGGGTCAGGTAGTAACAGAGCGCTTTCCCATTTTACACGAAGGCGATGTGCCGGATTATAACTTAGAGGAGTGGACGCTTCGCGTGTTTGGGTTGGTAGACAAAGAAGTGATGCTTTCGTATCAAGATATATTGAACATGCCTCAAACAACGGTTAAATGTGATATTCACTGCGTAACGAGATGGACAAGACTTGATAATGAATTTACGGGCGTGCTGTTTGCAGACTTTTTAAAAGCAGTTGGCGTGGAGTTGAAAAGTAAATACATCATGCTGCACGGAGATAATGACTATACGTCAAATATTGAAGTAAAAGATTTACTGAGAGACGATATTCTTCTCGCTCATTCCTTTAACGGAGAGCCGCTTACACCTAAGCATGGATATCCGCTGCGATTGGTTGTGCCGCATTTGTACTTTTGGAAAAGTGTCAAATGGCTTCGGGGCTTTGAAGCTATTGATGAAAACCATCCGGGCTTTTGGGAGCAAAACGGCTTTCATCTTAGAGGAGATCCGTTTAAAGAAGAGCGTTTTTCTGGAGAAGATTTAGGCATTCCAGAAGATGAGTGGGTACATAAAGACTATGATTAATGAAAATGCCTATGCGCAAGCATAGGCATTTTGTTAGCGCTGGCGGTTTAATTCCCACACAACGTGGCGAAGTTCAGGCAAAATCAGTTTGGTCATAGCTAGGCGAACAGCACCGCTTGATCCTGGTGTAGAAAAAACGGCTTTTTCGTTAATCGTCCCGGCAATTGCCCGGCTCATAATCGCTGCGCTGCCAATGTCTTCGGTATAGCTCAGCATGCGAAACAGCTCGCCAAACCCGACGATTTCTTTATGAATCAGCGCTTGAACGGCTTCAATTGTGACGTCTCGTTTTGTAATGCCGGTGCCGCCGTTTGTGAGAACAACGTCAATGTCCTCAGCACTGCATCCGGTAAGTATCGCTTGTTGAATCGACGTTTGATCGTCTTTTACAATTTCATAGGAAGCGACCTGCATCTCGTGTTCTTTCAGAAGTTGGATCATTAGCGCGCCGCTTTTATCGGTTTCTTTTGTACGTGTATCGGATACCGTAATGACTTTGCAGCGAACGGGCTGAGTTGCTTTGGATTTATGTTCATGTGCGCTCATTATGTACCTCCTTTACGCTTCCGTACGCTTGTAGTCACCATTTTTGCCGCCTGATTTTTCAAGCAGATATGTTTCGCCGATAATCATGCCTTTATCAATGGCTTTGCACATATCATAAACGGTTAGAGCGCAGGCAGAAGCGGCAGTTAAAGCTTCCATTTCAACGCCCGTTGAGCCTTCCGTTTTAACAGTTGCTTCTATTAATAAACGATACTTGTCATTGCTTGTATCCCAGTCAAATGAAAGGTTTACGCCTTTTAATAAAAGAGGGTGACACATCGGAATAATGTCAGACGTGCGTTTTGCTGCCATAATCCCTGCTACTTGTGCCACAGCAAGCACATCGCCTTTTCCGATTTTATGTTCTACAATGGCTTCGTGAATTTCTTTGTTAACGAGTATGCTTGAACGAGCTGTTGCAACGCGGCGAGTGATAGATTTTTCGCTAATATCGACCATATTGGCACGGCCTTGGTCATTAAAATGTGTAAAAGAAGACATCGGTGTTTTCATCCTTTTTCAGTAAATTTTGTTGTATGATAGAAATAGTGAGATATGCTATGATTTTACACCATAGCGTAAAAAGTGAACAGACATAAAGGAAGTGAAGAATGTATGTTAGAAAGCAGAACACCTATTTCAATTCCTGAAGCAATTGAAAAAGTTATGACATATAAAAGAAAAGGCAGCATCGAACGCGTATCGATCACCGAAAGCTACGGGCGCTATTTAGGAGAAGATATTATTGCCGACCAAAACGTGCCTCATTTTAATAAATCGCTTTATGACGGCTTTGCGGTTCGAGCACAAGACTGCGTAGAAGTATCAAATGAACATTCTGTAGAGTTCGAAGTTGTAGGTGAAATCGGCGCTGGCTCTGTTTTTGAAGAAGAAGTAAAGCCGTTTCAAGCAGTGCGCATTATGACAGGAGCGCAAGTGCCTCATTCATGTGATGCGGTTGTGATGCTTGAAGTAACGAAGTCGTATGAAAAAGAAGGCAAAACGTATATGGCGTTAAGCAGGCGGGCTTCAAAGTGGGAACACATTGCGTTAAAAGGAGAAGAAACAAAAAAAGGAGACGTGCTCGTTTCAAAAGGAACGCGCATTAATCCGGGCGTCACGGCTTTTTTAGCTACGTTTGGCTATGCGGATGTAGCCGTGGTGAAGCAGCCGGTGGTTGGCGTGTTAACAACGGGAAGTGAACTGCTTGATGTAAACGAGCCGCTAGAGCCAGGAAAAATCCGCAACAGCAACTCTTATATGGCACTTGCGCAAATCGTAAGAAGCGGGGGAATTCCGAAATATTTAGGGAAGCTTGAAGATGATTTTGACCGCTGCTATGAAGCGGTAGAAAAAGCACTTGAAGAAGTGGATATTTTACTGACAACCGGCGGGGTATCCGTTGGTGACTATGATTATTTGCCGGCTATTTATGAAAAGCTTGGTGCCAATGTGCTGTTTAACAAAATTGCGATGCGACCGGGAAGCGTCACAACAGTCGCAGAACGAAACGGACAGCTGTTGTTTGGATTATCAGGAAACCCATCTGCTTGCTATGTCGGGTTTGAACTGTTTGTACGTCCGATTGTTCGCAGCTTTTTACATTCACCGGCGCCTCATTTACATAAAACAAAAGCGGTGTTAAACGGCCGTTTTAAAGAGCCTAACGCATTCACAAGAATGGTGCGAGGAGAAATTACAGACGAAGGGGGAAGGCTCTTAGTAACGCCTGTTGGCATGGACAAGTCGGGTGCTATTTCATCTTTAGCTGCGGCGAACGGCTTGATTGTTCTTCCGGGTGGAGAACATGGATACGATAGGGGAATAGAAGTGGATGTGCTGCATCTTGAAAAAGAAGGTACAAGTTCGCTTTGGGTATAAAAGCAGAAGTCTGCTTATTGCTTGTCCTTTTTTTCAATAAGAATTTGAAGCAGTTCTGTAATTCGATCTAATTTGCTTTCAATGCGAACAAGTAAGTAAAAAGATAGTGCAATTGGAAAACCTAAATCTTTAATATAGCTAACTAAATTTTCTATAGTAGCATACCTCCTTCACGTAGAAGATATATTATCATATGTGATTTCTAAGTATTTGTTCGCAGGGTATACGGCCATTTTTAAGACAAAAGTCCTTGAAAAATAAGAAAACGCAGCCTCGGCATTGGCAAGCGAGGCTGCTTTTTTGTAAGGGTTCATTTATACGTATTCGAGTATAAATGACTACTAGATTTTAACATGTTTTTGAATATAAATACTACTTTGGATGTGTTCTAACATATGAATAAAAGGTGCGCTTTTAATTCATCGATTACGTGGGTCCTCCTAATCAAAAGCCAATTAAATGAAGGATGTATAAAAAGCAGCGTATTCTATAAAAGTGACTCTTTCAGAACCCTTACTTCCCTAGGGGTTCTCTTTTTTCCTGTGTGCCTAAGAGGGTGGTTTGTGTACACGGTCTTAATCCTGAGATAAATAAATCCAGTTGATTTCATCAAATTCTTCAATACTATAATTTGAGCCTATGTTTTTTAATATTTTATTGAAGAATTTTAGATTAACTTCATGATTATACAAATCTTCTTGAATGTATTCTTTTATAATAAAGTTTGTTAAATTTGTATCGTTAACAAAGTCTGAAAAGAACGAGGTTATAAGGTCTGAATCTTCTGTATTTAATTTTTCATCATTAATGATTGAAATCCTAAAGACGTTTAAAATTGCGTCAATATCTTCTTCATCCATGTAACATAATGGATCTAGTTTTTTATCTTCTTCTGTAAATGGACTTCGAGTGTCTTCAATGACTACATATGATATGATTCTTCCATTTCTTGTTACATGGAAAATCTCTAAATCACGCAATTTTAAAATTCTATGAAGCGATATCATAAGTTCCTCCTGCTAACATGTTGATGTACGATATTTTTATAAATTAGATATTGTTAAATCTGTAGTATTCAGTTTACAGTAAAATAGTCTTGTGTGGTATTAATTAACAAATATATAAACATATACTTTGTTAAGGAGGAGTAGATAAAATGTATTGTTTAGAACCAAAAGATTATGATAAGATACATAACATTTTAAAAGCGTCATTTAAGACTCCTACATTTGCTTTTTCTGTCGTTAATCATGTTATTGAAGGATTTGTGTATGTAAATGATCGTATGAGGCCAACGTCAGGATTTCTTAGAATACCTGCAGGTGACTATTATGTATTTGGTAAAGGAAATGATGGGGTGTTTAATAAATCTCTCTATCGTTACTTTGTTGAGAATGTTTATGGTAAGGAAAAACGTTTTACTGTTTTTACTCCATCGACCGACTGGGAGGCTTTTTTTGACGAGACTTTCGAACCGTACGTAAAGAAAATGATGCGTTCTAAGTATAGATTTGTTCCTTCAAAAGTTCCTTCTAAGTATAATCTTCCCGATTTTTATGAGTTAAAAGATTTTAACTCCGACGCTTTAAGAAAAAGTAAGAATTTTAATGAATCATATATAGTGGATTACTGGGGATCAGAAAGTCATTTTCTGAAAAACGGATTAGGAGTTTATGTAATCTATAAAGAAAATATTGTCGCTGAATGTGTGTCGATTTTTCATAGTGGAACAATAGCTGAAATTGATATTGTGACTAATCCTAGCTATAGAGGACAAGGATTGGGAAAAATAGTGGGTCAAGAATTTATAAATAAGTGTTTAGAAAAGAATGTTATGCCTGCTTGGGATTGCGATAATAATAATGAAGCATCGAAAGTATTAGCTAGTAAACTTGGATTTTCTAATGAAGAGAGGTACGCTTTATATGTATTAAAATGAAAAGCCCTAAAAATAGGGCTTTTTTGTACCGATTATACTTTTAAAGCAACAAAGTCTAGATAAAATAAGCATGTGTAAGCACTGTTCTAAAAGTATGTTACAATGTAATTATAAGGAATAAAAGGGGGATATAGGGATGTTAACGGCAACAGTTGTAACTGTTTCAATTTTATCTTTAGCTTGGATTGTAGGGAAAAAAGAGCAGACAGAAAAACAATAACTAGAAGAAAAAGAGGGTGAGGGGGCATATATGCAAAGACAGCAAAGCATTACTGTACTTTTATTAATGCTAGGAATAGCAGCCATTTCTTTAGGAATGGCTTTGAGAGATGTATTCGAGCACTTTCCTACGGTGGGCTGGCTTGTAGGAACCGCAATATTAATAGGTAACTCTATTTATACAGGTGTACAAATTAAAAAGAAAAGTCATACATAATTAATTTTTTAAGTGCTTGGATAATATTTATCCAAGCACTTTTTTAGCTTATTACATTACAGTAACTACTCGTGTATAGGCCATATCTAAAGTACACGAATCTATTAATAAATATAATTTATATTTAAATTTCTTCTTTTTCTATTGCTCTCGCATTAATAATTCTGTTCTTATGCGTTTCTCCCCAGTCTTTCATAAGCAAAATGATTGGTTCGAGAGATCTTCCGAATTCGGTTAGGGAGTACTCTACTTTTGGGGGGATTTCTTTATATATTTCACGGTGAACAATACCGTCTTTTTCTAACTCTCTTAATTGTAAAGTCAGCATGCGCTGTGTAATGGCAGGATATAGTTTTCGGAACTCATTAAAACGCTTCTTTCCATCAATGAGATGATAAAGTATAATTCCTTTCCATTTTCCACCTATTACGTCTAATGTGGTTTCGACCGGGCACCCGACTTTACTGGGGGAATAGTCGAAGCCTACTTTTTGGTTTCTCATCCATTTTCACTCCTTGTAGTATACAGTTTTATACTATGTTTAATTAATGTGCGTACTTCCTCTAATTTATTACAAAATATACAATATAATCATACCAAAAATAACAAGGAGGTCTATATATGAAAACATTAGTACTCATTGCACATCCACATATTGAATCTTCTCGAGTAAATAAAAAATGGAAGGAATCAGCTTTGAATAAAACGGATGTAACGATTCATGATCTTTATGAAACATATTGTGATCAACCCATTGATGTGAAAGTTGAACAGCAGCTGCTTCTTGCTCATGATCGTATTGTTTTTCAGTTTCCATTGTACTGGTACAGCAGTCCGCCACTTTTAAAACAGTGGTTTGATGAAGTGTTTACCTTTGGATGGGCTCATGGTCCTGGTGGAACGAAGCTGACGGGAAAGGAGTGGGTGCTGGCTATTTCCATCGGTTCGCCTGAACATTCTTATCAAGCGGGTGGGTATAATTTATTTTCAGTAAGCGAAATAACAAAGCCGTTCCAGGCATCTGCTAGTTTAGTTGGCATGACCTACCTTCCTCCTTTTGTAGAATATCGTTCCAATAAAATTAGTGACTATGATATTAGTCAAAGTTCAATTCGCTATGTAAAGCATATTACAAATACAGAATTAAATCCGAAAATTCGTTTTCGTAATTATTTAAAACAGCTAGACGAAAATACCTCATTTGTTAATGAATAAACCAAGGAGAAAAGAACAAACCATAATCCGTTAATGAGAGAAATCCAATTTATTTTTTATTATGTAAACCCAAAAGGGACATTGTATACAATGAATTTTCTTTGTAAACATATCAATATAGAAGACTTTTTATTATTCCATTGTGTAAAGAAAAAAAGAAGAGGAGTGGGTTGATATGTGTGATAAGGAGAAAATGGAATCAGAGATTGAGAAACCTAGTCTAGATAGAGTTGGGATAAGGTCGTATATGGGTCACCCAGAAAAATTCGAACTCTCCTTTTATGGGATATTAATGGCATGTGTTCCTTTAATCATTGTCGGAATTTTCATTTGGTACAATTGGTAAATAGATTTCAAAAAT
Source organism: Priestia sp. SB1 (assembly GCF_038898415.1). Taxonomy (NCBI): domain Bacteria; kingdom Bacillati; phylum Bacillota; class Bacilli; order Caryophanales; family Bacillaceae; genus Priestia; species Priestia sp. SB1. The sequence continues at coordinate 73,356 of NZ_JBBJSS010000010.1, forward strand.
GACGTGCGGAGGACAAGTTCATTTATGATTTCTTTAATTAGTGGAATACTGTTATTTGTTTATCTTGCTGTTATGAAAATAGGCTGTGAATCGCTTTTTAGGAGAATGAAACAACTAAATTTCAGCTATGAACTATGTTTAATACCTTGTTATATGCTTGTATTTATCACATCTTGTTTCATTTATATTTTTTCTTTTGAGTTTCCCGGAAAAGTATTTAGTACATTTACAATGTGTGTGTCCTTAGTAATAGTAGTACTGCTTATGTGTTTAAGATTACTAAAGATCATTAATAGTGAATGGTATTATAGGATTTTAAGTAAAGTAAAAAAATGATGAATAAGAAAGAGCATCTAATGTGGTGATTAGATGCTCTTTTTTGGTACTTAGAAGCAGCATATTGCATACATTCTGTTTTCCGTATAATGGAAGGTTTTGAGAGGACATAAATGAATATAGAAGAAACGTTAGAGCTTCTCTTTTAAGTTTAATTCCATAATCATTTCTTGTTAGGGTTTAATCGTATTTGAAAAGGGGTATAGTATTCTTTAGTCAAGGTGCCAGAATAATTGCCGCAAATGTTATACCCTTTGCAATCGATATGGATACACTGTTCTAAAAGCAGCCGTACACTCTAAAACAAAGGGGAAAACATCTAGCTTTGACAGACAAGAATGCAAAGCGTAGAATTGTTCTAATGAATAGATAATTTACTATTTTAAAAGGCTTAAAATTTAGGTTGATTTTATATAAGGGAGCGTACATATTTGAAAAATCAGTTTGCTCAATTAATACAGAATAATGAAAGCGTTCATATTTACTACAATATTGACGATATGAAAAGTTACTTAGACAATCTTGTGTCTTATATTGTTTCGGGTATTGAACAGAAGAGACATACTTTAGTTATAGAAAGTGAAAGATTAATTCCATTAATTTTTGAAAAATTAGAGGGAATTCTAACTAAAGATCAATTAACCTATATACATACTATTAATAATTTTGATTATTACTGTTCAAGTGGAAGTTTTCAGCCTGCCATAATCTTTGAACACCTTTCTAGACACTTAGATCCTTTCTATAAAAACAATACATCTTTTCAAATATGGGCTCATGTAGAATGGGGACAGCAAGAAGGAATTATACCTATTCTAGAAGAGTTTGAGAATGAAGCCGATAAATTAGTAAATAAAGGCGGATTGTATTTAGTATGCGCTTATGATGAAGAGAGAGTACCAGAAGTTCTTAAGCTCGCTTTAATGAAATGCCATCCATACGTAATTTTAGAAAACAAAATTGCGCCATCCCATTTATATGTAATGACAGATGCAGTGTAATTGCTATTTTGGTTGGGATTTGCTCATAAAAACACAGGTGAATAGAGAACCAATAAAGAGCCTTATACTTTAAGGCTCTTTATTGGTTGTTTTCGAAAGTTATTATGTTAACTAAAATTGCATTTTGAATAGCTTGTTTAAGTTTGTGAAAACTTATGAACAGAAGAAAAAAGCCTGCATAACTGTGCATGAAATGTCGGATAGGTCTATTCAAATCCTGCTATTCTGATAATAAGGGAGGTCATATAAATGGATTTGCTTAGAAATATGAATAGAGCTTTAGACTATATTGAGGAGAATTTAACCAATGATATCGATTTTAGAGAAGTAGCAAGACTGGCTCTTTGCTCTGAGTATCACTTTAAAAGAATGTTTTCTTTTCTTGCAGGTATTACTTTATCAGAATATATTCGCCGAAGACGACTTACACTTGCAGCATTTGAACTTAAAGATAGTAACATCAAAGTCATTGATGTTGCGATCAAGTACAATTACAGCTCACCAGATTCGTTTACAAGAGCTTTTCAAAATTTGCATGGTATAACTCCTTCCGAAGCTAAAAAGAGCGGCAGTTCACTTAAAGCATTTCCAAAAATGACCTTTCAGTTATCGATTAAAGGGGGAAATGAGATGAATTATCGCATTGAAAAAAAAGAAGACTTTCATATAGTCGGTATTAAAGAAAGAGTTCCAATAATCTTTCATGGAGTCAATCCAAAGATTGCTGCTATGTGGGAAAGCTTGAACGATGAAACAATACGTGAATTAAAAGAACTTTCTAATGTTACACCATTAGGTTTGCTTAGTGCATCTGTGAACTTTTCTGAAGGGAGAATGGAGGAAAAAGGGCAGCTGGACCATTATATCGGTGTAGCCACAACTAAGGATTGTCCCAATCATTTAGTACAACTTGAAGTGCCAGCTGGAACATGGGCTGTATTCGAAGCAGTCGGACCATTTCCTGACACATTACAAGATGTATGGGGACGAATTTATTCAGAATGGTTTCCGGCCTCAACTTATGAACAATTAGAAGGACCGGAAATCTTATGGAATGAACATAAAAATGTAACGTCGCCAACCTTTAAAAGTGAAATATGGATACCCGTGTTAAAAAAGTAATGATGACTCCGTAATGGAGAGCAAAGGTAGATCGCAAATGTGATCTACCTTTGCTACTTTAGAGCTTTCTATCAACTACATTACGTTGACTAAATAAATATGTACCGTCCTTACATAAAAAGCAGAAAAAGCTCCCTATTTCCGTAGGGAGCTTTTCTGCTAGGAGAATTATTTCTCACATAGTCGATACGTTGCGGTATCTTGAGTAGTTTAAGCAAACACTGGAATATTATTCGCTTTTTAACTTACAGCTTTTAATTTTAATCTTGCTTTAGAGTTTAAGCTCCATAAACTAAGTAATACGGTCATTAACCCAAGTATGACGCTAGACCAAGGCACCCCGTCTGTTAATGAATAAATAAAGGGAAAAAGAATAAACCATAATCCGGTAATGAGTGAAATCCAATTTTGCCATGAATTCCATCCGGGTTTAGTAACTCCCCAAAAAGACATAATCACTTGAAGGGTTCCAAATACAATACTTGCTGACGTAGCCCCTGCATTATATGAAAACCCAAGCATCCACGGGGCCATAACAAACCAAATACCAATTACGGCGTTAGCGATTCCTCTTGCTTTCATCATTATCCCCCCTCAAATTATGACACTCGTAGTGATGTCATGATTAAACTATATGTTTGGAAGTAACGTGTGTTGAGTATTCATCAACGCCTGTTGAGATTTTTTCAACTTTTCATGTAGGAACAAGCACTTCTGTTGATGAGTTCTCATAAGATGTTTCAAAATCAAGTATAAGAAAGAGAGTGAAAACAAATGTACTATTGCGTTAATTGCTGCAGATTGCAAAATGAAAATCTTATTAAGAGTAAGTTATTTGAAAATGGAGTCTATATAGATCCATTTGTAGGAGAGAAAATCCCTTTAGGTATGTGTGCACATAGATGCAACCATGAGTCATGCGAGCCATGTAAAAAAGAAAAAATCATTAAAAAGATTGTGCCAAAGGAATTATCTAAATTAAAGAAGGCAACAGAGTATTTACCTGCTCATCGTCATGGTTCAGAAAAAGTTCCATTTTCACAATAAATAGCGGAATGCCGCGTTCAGTTCCCTTAATAAAACTCAGTTTTTATTCCGTAAGTTGATTCATCACTAGTTGTACAGCTATTGCATCGTCTAAATAACCGATTGGAAAGACGTAGTCTGGAATAATATCGGTAGGCAAAATAAAATACAATAGCGCACTTCCCAATATAGAGCGCTTGGCGGCTGAGGTTTCTTCGCTACAATATTCAAGATACATTTGCTTTAATTGGTCGATGAAAGTACCAACGCTTCCTACTTGCTCTATTTTGGATTGAAAGTTATTTATGATCATGCTGTGTCCTTCGTCTGTCTGTGCATATTGCTTGTATTTTGTTAGTTCTTGTTTTACACGTTCAATCGTAAAGTTGGTATCTGCTATATTAAAAGATTTAAGTATTTCTTGAATTTTATCGATGGAGTAATGAATGCCTGTTTCTAGTTCATTTTCTGTATGGTTTGAAGCAGCTTCAGCAGGATCAATCAATGCTTCAAGAGGCGTATTTAAATAGTGTGCAAATTGCTTTAAATGATGTAGATTTGCTTGCTGCTTGCCATTTATAATCCGTGAAATAGTTGCCGTGTCAATCCCCGTAAGTGAGCTTAGTTTCCGCATAGATAAAGCATTTTCCTTTAATAAAGACCTTAATAACAGACCAAGGCTTTGGTCATTTTGGATGTTTGACATTGCGATTCACCTCTTTATATTTTTCAACGCGCAGTACTCATTTTATTGAAGGTTTATCAACAATATATGCAACAAGTGAGCAAATTTCCTCAATATTATCATCAAAAGGAGAATACAAAATGGAATGGTTATTCATTTTAGGTTTTGCTCTATCATCAAGTATAGATAACTTTGGTGTAGGAATATCTTATGGAGTACGAAAAATCAGGATAAAATGGCTTTCGAATTTACTAATAGCAGCTATTTGTTTCCTCTTTAGCATGACCGGGATTATGTTTGGCCGATGGCTTTCAACGATTTTACCAGGGGTGTTCCATGTTATTGTAGCCGTCGTATTATTAACGCTAATTGGAATTCGAATTATTTTATTAGTTGGTTCCCAAAAAAATAATGAAATTGATGAATTAGATAGTAGTGGTCAAGAAAACGTACGATATATTGGCTGGGTTGAAAGCAGTGTGCTAGGTGTTGCACTTTCAGCCAATGCACTTACAAACGGTCTAGGAGCGGGTTTACTTGGTTTATCACCTTTAGCTATTTCGCTCACATCAGCATTTGGTAGTTTTATAACGGTATGGCTAGGAGTAATGGTGGGGCAAAAAGCAGCAAATGTTCAAATTGGGAAGTTTACATTAGGTCAATTTGGAACGTTAATCAGCGGGATTACGATTTTAATTGTAGCTTTTACTCAAATATTCTAAAAGAAGAGACGCCATTTAAAGCAAGTGGCGTCTCTTCCTTATGTTTTAAGTTAGTACATTATGTTGATTAAGTTCGTATACCGTGTTCATCCACTAAACTATGATAAAATGGAAATATAATCAATATATTCTTTATATTAGGGGGGCGGGACATAGTGATCAACTCACAAATGCTGCAGTGTATTTTCTTACTCAGTATTTAAATAATAAAGCGTAATATATATTAGGAGATTTTACGTTAAAACAAACGCATAATTAGTGGAAGTTTGGACAAGGGAGGGAACGCTTATCATCAGTTGGTTTCGCCACTTGCCACAAATAAGCAGGGACTTTTCTGAATGGACGCCTTTTATCCAGAATACGTGGTATCGAAAACACTATATGAAGTTTGTATATTTACTTCAAATTATTATTCTATTGATACCTTATTTCTTTGGAGCAGACTTTACTCACATCAATCTCTTTTATCTTATTATAATGGGTATGATTGTCTTTGCTATTCATGAATGTCTGCACGTTTTAGTCGTATATAAAAAAGGTGATGTGAGCTTGACATTTAGCGGAATATTTTTCTGGCTCAATACAAATGCAACTCTATCTAAAACGAGATATTGGATCTTTATGAGCTTGCCTTTTCTTGTATTATCGATAGTTCCTGCTATTACGTCGTTCTATGTATCAGGAAATATTAGATCCATCCTATTGTTTGTATGTTGGATAAATACATTCATTTCTGGCTCAGATATCTATAACTCATTTTTAATTGCGATTAAACCGAAGAACTCGTTTTTTTGCAGAGGTTATTATCACGTAAAATAGTAGTAGATTGGTTTATTTGTATTCACATCTAGAAAAGGAGCACCTGTAGTAATTAGGTGCTTTTTTTGTGCTGATAAAACCAGCCGGTATTCCAAGATAAAAGTAAGGATTGTAGTGTTTACTGTAATAGGTAAACTAGACGATGTTTTCTAAAGGTACTGTCTTTGGAGTTACTAATACCATAAAGTAATTCAATAATTTTGTAAAAGGTGTTTGATATTATGAAATTTTTACCATAAACTATATATGTAAAAGATGTTTTACATGTTGGTGTAGAGGGATATAAATGCACCACCGAATGAAAGAACCTTAGGAAACCAAAGAAATTATCCTCGGAGGGGTTAGTGAATGCGTGCTAAGTTTCCAGGCAAATGATTAATACTGTTGAAATTATTAAGTATGATTCAAGTTAGTTCTAGCGTTTCTAGTAGTACAGAATTTTAATGTAAGTGATGACGAATTATTTTTGTATAGAAGCAGGAGGGATTTATGGTGAATAATGAGAGAAGAAACAATGTAGTTGGAGGTATTATATTAGGTATTATTACTTTAGGGCTGCTTACTTTATACATAACGGATTTTATAAATGACAAGAAATTAAATCTAAATAGTATTCTAGGAATTGTCCTTTTATTAATTGCCTGGTTGCAATTTAGTACATGGGGATCTGATAAAAAAGTACAAAAAGATGAAATGGGAAAGAAAATTGCTGCTATCAGTGCAAAGACAAGCTATCATATCCTAACAATAGCTCTTTTTGTTCTTTGGGTACTAGATCGAATTATTTTCGTCAGAAGAAATGATTTTGGCAACATATCTTTATTTGCAGCGATATGTCTTTCTTTAATTATTTTTCCGATTGTCCAATTCTTTTCGGCAAGGCGATATAGATAAAAATCAAAAAGTTTAGAACCACTGTGGTTCTAAACTTTTTGATTTTCATAAGAAGCTAGAAGGATGTACACTATTTATTTACTAAAAAAATTCTTTTTTACTCTAAATTTCAACAAGGTAGAGCAGATTCCAAACGGCACTGAACAACTAAGAGAAAAAAAGAGGAATGGTTTAACTAAACTCAAGTTTATAAAAAACTTACGATCATCTATTGAGATAAGTAGTGAAATAAGTACGGAGCTAATGAATGCAGTTATAACACCGAACACAACATACCATACTAGCTCAACTATATATTTATGCCTCGTTTGATTCTTTACAATAGCATCGATTATGAAAGAAGAAGGAATTCCTAATACAATTACAAATGGTGCAATATACATAAATCCAAACATTATTTGGTCTAGAAAATGGTTTAAGCTCATTTGCTCGTAACCATTAGAAAAAGATAGTCCAGAAAGAACTAAGCTACCGCACAAGGTAGAAATTAAAAACGATATAACTTTTTTCATGATCCTATAATCTCCCCGCTCATCAATAAGCCTATTTTAACATTTAAAAGTAAAATAAGTATAATTATGTTAAAATATAACTATATTTATTTTTTTGGTGGTGAAATAGATGGATAATCGAAGCTTGGGATTATTTTTAGTCGGTATAGGAACAGTCTTTTTGATTTTAGCTTTAACATTACATATAGCTGGATTATTATATGGTGTTATTTTAGGAAGCAGCATATTATTAAATGTTTCAGGGGCAGGTATACTTATGAAGTTTATAGCTGATGAAAAACTGGCTAATTTGTAGAGATCTTATAAAGTAAGATCCCTTTGTTATGAATCTTACGCTAGAATGTATTTATTAGAAATGTTTGGGGGGTATCCTGTTTTGGAAATGAACTTTTTTTGGTTAGCGTTAGGATTAGCTGCCCTTGGTTATTTTATAGGCGATGGTTTAAAAAATTTTAGTAAACCTCAAAGGAAATCAAAATATCCTTATTTGATTAAAGAAAAAGATCTGCACTATCACTTTCATTTGAGTAAGGGTGAAATTGAAGAACTGTTAACTAAATATCCTGGAGCTCCAAAAATAGAGCTGAAAGGGACTACATATTATCCGTATCATCAATTCGTTGACTGGCTGTCGTCTAATGAAATCTATAAGGTGTAAAGGAGGAGAAGCATTTAGTCTTTAAAGACTAGATGCTTCTTTTTTTGAGGATTGGATTCTAATGCCATCGTCACTAGAAATAAACGCTATATAAACTAAAAACACTAATAAAACGAAACTTTATTTTATTAGTGTTTTTAATTTTATTAAAAAATACTTTAACTTTATTTAAGTTCATGGTATATTAAAAAAGGAAGAGGTGGTTATATATGGATAATAGAGATGTTCCTTCGTGGATACTGTCGTTAGAAAGTGATGATGTAGAATTTATAAGAAAATTTGTATTAAATTCAGGTTCTTTAAAACAGCTTGCAAAAGACTACGAAGTGTCCTATCCAACTGTTCGTATACGTTTGGATCGTTTAATACAAAAGATTGAGATAAATGAAGAACATGATAAAGAAGAATTAATTAGCCTTGTTAAAAAGCTTGCTATTGAAGAGCGCATTAGCTTAGAAGATGCCAAGCTGATTATAGAGAAATATAAAGGTGAAAAGGGGATTAAGTAATGTCTGATTGGAGTACGATTGTAGTTATTGCTATTGCAATTTTAGGTCATCATTTTTTATCTACTCGAGCGAGTGTGTATTGGGGAGCTATCGTTCCAACCGCTTTTCTATCCTATTGTGGATGGAGATTGTTTACGAATCATCAAATACTAATGGATCATCCTATAAAGGCTCCTTTAGCAATCCTTTTTGTGTTGTCTATATTCATTGTCGACTGGGGAACAGGAAGAGATTCTCATAAAAAGAAGCAGCAAAATGAATTAAATAAGATGAAAACTCAGGATATATAAAGGAATCTTTGAAAGGGAGATTAAATCATGCCTCATCATTTGTTATTTTTTGTACTGATATGTGCCGTTCATTACTTTTTATCTACTCGAGCAAGTGTATACTGGGGAGCGATTATGCCAACAGCTTACTTAGTATACTGCGGATGGATATTTACAGCTCACCAAATAAATCACCCAATCAAATTAATTTTATTGCTTTTATTTGGTTTAAGTATATTTCTCATCGAATGGGAAGAAGGAAGAAAGATTTTTAAAAAGAAGCAGCAAGATGAATTAAATAAAATGAAAACTCAGGATATATAAAGTAGCATAAAGGCAAAAAAGCAAAGAGAACATTCTCTTTGCTTTCTTTATCACGATTCACCATTATAAAGTGCAAAGGTAGAAACGCCTAGAAATATAAAAATATACGTATGTCATGGTTATCTAGGTTATCTTTGCCTAGAATCGTTGTGCATGTTACATAACCTTTCAATTTTAGGTAATAATATTTTGGAAAATATAGTTTGAGGAGACAATTCATGCGTAAGTATAAAAGAAAATTGATCATTTCTTTAAGCGTGCTAATCTTTCCATGGTTAACCGTGCCTTTTATAGGAACAAAATCATTTGTCCGTTTTTTGCCTGTAGCTACTTTCGCTAACTTATTCATCATTGTGTTTACCGTCATTGCCAATCAGAAAAAATGGTTTAGAAATAATAATCCTTTATTTCCTAAAGCACCTATAGATTTTACTTATATTTTAGGTCCGCACTTAATAGGAACGCTTTGGATATTTAAGCTAACGTACGGCTCTTTTCTAAAATACATACTTGCCAATACGGTGTTAGACTGGTTTAATATTTTCCCTTTTGGCGGCGCTTTGAAAAAAGTGGGCATATTTAAAATGAAAAAGATGTCGCCAAGCATGTACTGGGGGATGACTACGGTTTTAGCCGTTGTTTTATATGGATATCAGTACATCGTGGAAAAAGTAATTGGGCAAACCAATGATTCTCAGTCAAGATTATAAGCGCTTAAAGCAACTATCCAAAAAGGATCTTCTAATAGCTGAAGGTCTTTTGTTATTTCTGTGGGGAGCTATGACGTATTTATTTAACTCTTTTTATTTTCCATAATAAGGTTGAAAGGAAGGCACTAAAAAAGCCAATAGCAATTAAACAAAAACCAATTTGATACAAAATGAAATTCCAGCTGTCTGCAAAAGAAAAAAGTGTAATTCTTCCTGATTCTATAATATCAACACTAATAAATAATGACATGGTAATAAAATATATTAAAAAGAACTTACTGTAGAAATAGCTTTTATAATCACTGCTCATTTTACTCACCTCACTTTAATTTTACGGCAAGTTTATCTATATGTTTATTGTTTTAATTAAAAGCGGCCTAATTTAGGGAAATAATGATCATGAATTATAGCAAAGGCAGGTCTTTGTACTGCGGAGAAGATACATGATGATAACTGAAAGTACACACCATATGTATAAATTATAATTCTTCACCTATATTTAATTCTGAATAGTTAAATTTATTTTTGAGTAAAGTGCTATACTAGATAGTAATAAAAATAGAAAGAGAGGAAGAAATATGTTTAATCAATATCCGATTGGGAAATTTACTGTGAAAGAAAATATTCAGCAAGAAGATATTCAAGGTTGGATTCATGACATTGGAGATGCCCCAAAGCAATTAGCTGATGCTGTAGAAGGACTGACAAAAGAACAATTAGCCACGCCTTATCGAGAAGGCGGCTGGACATTAAGTCAAGTTGTCCATCATTTAGCTGACTCCCATATGAATGCTTATACCCGTTTTAAATTAGGGTTAACAGAGCAAGCGCCTACTATTAAGGCATATGATGAAGTAGCTTGGTCGAATCTTCCTGATAATGAGCTACCCATAGAAGTTTCTCTCCAACTTTTTTCAGCTTTACATAAGCGCCTTTATACATTGTTAAACTCGCTTGATGAAAAAGACTTGAAGAAAACTATCCATCATCCTGAAAACGGGGAAGTGACGATTGAGCAATTGATAGCTACGTACGCCTGGCATGGAAAGCATCATGTTGCTCATATTACGACATTAAGAAATCAAAAAGGATGGTAGAAAGGCATTTAACATATGTTAGAACTAAAAAAGCTCTTTTTAAGAGCTTTTTTAGTTCTAATAAATGAATTATGCTAATTAAAGAGTATACAGCTTAAAAACAGGAAAACTCCCTCAATCCCTCAAACCGTTAAGGAAGTTATCTCTAATCCTGAATAGTGATTCATTCATCCTGCATCTCGCTATTGTATTGTACGATGGTGACTTATTTTTATAAGCCATCAGATCTGACTTTTGAAACACCTAAGGCAAGGTTTTCCCACAAGGTTTGTTCAACCACTCCGGCGTCCACAGTATGACAATCCACAATGAGTATAACTTCCGAATGTTTGCCGCGTAAAAGGCGTTGATTTTTCTTGATTACTTTAAACATAAATAGTTTAATTCCTAGTCCTAAGATAAATCCGATAAAAGCACTAATTAGTCCCCAGTAGATGGGCCCCCAGCTTAGTTTAAAACCAATGCTTGCGCCGATGACTGAAAAAGCTGTTGCTAGAGCCATTCCTAGATCAATAAGAGAAACTCCATCGGCTCGATGAAGGCTGTCAAAAATCCGGCGATCTTCCGTTCGATTATTGAGAGGAACAATAAATATATCTTCTTTCTTTATCCCTTTTCTTTCTAGATCTGAAACAGCTAATTCTATGTAACTGGAGTATTCAAATGTGGAAAAGACCTGCATATTTTCACTCCACCTTTTTTCCTTTCGCAATACAAAAGCTTGGATGTTGGTACGTTTTCTCGAAGAAATTTTTTTGCTCTCTTTCCACAAGTTTATTGTTCTCGACAGTATTCATGTAGGAATCAAAAGTAGCAAAACCATATAGGGAAGGGAAAAATAACAACCATTCTTTATTTAAAATGGAAGTAGCCTGTTTTATTTCTCCTAAAAATAGTAGAGAAACCCCTTCAAGCAGGTGAGAGTAATAAAAGAAAATGACTGCCCAAATGATAACAAAGAAAGCACCAATGATCCGATGAATATAAAGTTGTCCTAGACCTGGCATCAAAAAGGACCAGGCAACCGACAAGACGGGATTCCGTTTATCTAAATAGTTTATTTCCATGGCTCCTATACTAAAGGAGTTGAACCGATGATTTTCTCTTTCAGCTAACACGTATATTTTATTTAAATCAACGGTTGTTCGGTAACTATCCCATATAGCAAAAATATAAACGGGAATATAAATAAGAAGCCATCTTGTATTAAGCACGTCTTTGGCCATATCAATGTTTCCTTGAAAAGAATAAATCATTGCTAAATTTACATGAGATTTAAGGTTTATGACGACCTCCCATATAAATAACACAAAGCCGCGAAGATATTTAGACAGTAGCAAGTGTCCAAACCCAGGAAAAGCTGCTGACCACCAAGCAACAATATAGGGGTTTCTTAAATGAATTTGAGTCGTTCCAAATATACTAACATGAGCAATATAGCGTCTTGCAGTATTGTCATTTTTATAATTATTCATATACGATCTCCTATGGTTTGGAAGGAAATATACTTTTTATACCTATCATTCATATTTAATATGGTCTTGTTTACTTATTTTATGCAATCCATTGATATACACTTAATCTTTGTCAAAATAGAGAATTCGTTGATAAGAAAAAGCTCTTTATTTTTCGATAGAGACCTTTTTTACATGTTGTTTCTAACAATTGGTATTATGTTAATAAAGAGGTGGTTAGATGCTTCATGGCGTCTTGATTCGTTTGTTCAAGATATAGAAATATATTCAACTTTATGGCATTGGATATATTGGGTTGCTTTCAAATAGTCAGGTTAACGGGTACATAAAAGAAGGGCTGAATGGCGACGGACAAAATACAAACTAATTATTTTTCAGGTGGACAAGGCAGGCTCGCCTTTTATATATTGGGGATTAGACCGTTTGCCTTTGTGTTTCACCAGTATGGACCTGATGAAACACACCCGAAGTCACAGTATCTCTCGCGTCGAAATAGAGTAGACTGCTAAAAGTACCTCGGTTAATTGAGGTACTTTTATAGGTTCTTATACAAAGAGTGTGTGATCAAAAACTGCTTAAAGCGTTTTTTTAATCGCGCATTGCGCCTGCTTCTCGAGAAGTCATTGCACCTTGTCCTTCATTTACGTCTCTTTGGATTTCTTGTTTTACTTGTTGTGCATTTGTTGCAGAAGCTGTTGATTTTTCAGTAAAACCAGCATTTTCGTTAGCCGATTGATTTTGCTGCATATAATCTCTCCTTCTTTTTTTATTCGTACAAAAAGGAAGAATGGAGATCCATTCTTCCTTCAGCCATCGATTATAAAGTTGTCTTAGAAACGTCCGCCGCCCAGTTGTTGCTCAGCCATTTGTACAAGACGTTTTGTGATTTCGCCACCTACTGATCCATTTGCACGTGCAGTTGTATCAGCACCAAGGTTTACACCAAATTCGCTCGCGATTTCATATTTCATTTGATCGATTGCTTGTTCAGCACCGTATACTAATAATTCATTGTTATTGCTGTTGTTGTTTGCCATGTTGTGTCACCTCCTTGTTTTTCTTAAGTTTCCTATTGTGGAAGAGATGTATTCGTGGTAAATAATGGATGTGTATTTCCTTGTTATGATGACATACTAATTTTTAGAAACAACCGACACTGTAAAAAGTGGGATTAGATGTTTCATTTCCTTGTGACTAAAAACTAAACGCTTGCCATGTGTAGGAGGGAGAATGACAATTCGTTTGTCATTCTTTTTTCATGTTCATGGGTATATTATTTGAAGGAAAAAAGACTAACTCTATAAAGAGTTAGTCTTTTGCTTGATGAAAACAATCAATATTCAAAAAGCTGCCTCAAAGGATTGCTTTTTATATCTGTTTTAAGAGTTAGGTTTATTGATTCTATCCATTGCTTCTTGAACTGCATTTACAACAAAAGGATCTTTTTCCTTCAAATCATTCACGCTGATTTCACCTGATTGTAAACCTCTGCAGATTTCATGGATATCTTCTTCAATTGTAATCGGCAGCTTATTTTCTGTAAGCATGTTACTTAATTCATTTGCTAACATTTTTTGTTGATCCATGGGATACCCTCCTCGTCATGTAAAAGCATAAATTGATCAAGCTTATTTCTTTTCTTTGCCTTCTTGCTGATTCTGTAATTTTTCAATTTCAGTGTTTGATTCAAATCCAACTCGATAAGTTCCAGATTTTTGTTTTTTTACTGAATCTGGCATTTGATACTGCTTTAGATCATCTTGAAACTGTCTTGTGCTAGGGTTTCCTTCCACTTATATTCCTCCTCAGCAAAGTAAGTTTTGGCGCTTTAGTTTCCCCATTTCGTAAAACAATTAAGCGTGTTGTACATATCTCTTAGCAACAAGTATCTAATTAATTCTGGGGAAATAAAAATATAACTTAACCTTCCACTTATTTTATCTTCAAATTTTCAAACAATAGGGCTAGGAGGTGTTTTTATGCCAAAGAAAGACTTTAAAGACGTTGATAATTCAGGAATTGCAGAAAGAGTTGATTATAACAACTATAAAAATAAAGATAGCCATAATGACCCTACGCTTAACCGTATTGTCGAAGAAGACGGACGTGCTCTTGACCCAAGGGAATCTTTAGAAAATTTCTTTACTGACCTTGAAGGCGAAGAGCCACAAGAAATTACAACGTAATAAAAAAAGTCAAAAATGGCGGATCTTTTTTAGCGAAAAGACCTATGAAACGTAGCTATTTTTATTAGAGGATCTGCTGTAAACGAGTTAACATGGTTTAAAAAAACGAGGGCTATTAATAGAGGTGAAGTTAATGTCGCATACAGAAACTGAACGAACAACGTATATGTATGATCCTTTCACTATACAAGGTCTTGAAATGAATATACCTAAAGAAAACGAAGGCAGCCAACCGCTAATAAATCGTTCAGGACTGAGTACCTCTATGTTCAAAACAAATATGAATAGAGAACATTTTGAACGTTATATTTATTAGCAGGAATATTCTGCAGCGTTTTATTTTATTAAAAAGATCCTTCTATTTTATATGTTAGAAGGATTTTTCCACTAAATATTCTTATTTCAGTGTAGTAATCAATTGCTTATTCCTAACACATTGGAGATTTTATCTTGGTTTTAGGTGTGCATAGGTAATAAAAGTGGTTAGTGTTTTTTCATATGTACTGTCCGTACATCCATTGTAGAAAGGATTTAACGAAATGCAGAAGCAAACCTTACTTTTTAATTTAGACGATACGCTTGTTCACTGTAATAAATATTTTAGAGACACCATAAATGCTTTTGTGGCTCAATTGCAGGAGTGGTTTGAGAATCTGACTAAGGAAGAAATAAAACAAAAGCAGTTAGAGATAGATTTAAAAAGTATCGAAAAGTATGGCCTTCACTCTTCCCGTTTTCCAGAATCATTAGTAGCTACTTATTTGTTTTTTAGTGAACAAAATCATCAAGATATCCATGACGAGAGAGTCGAAAGAGTCAAAAAAATTGGCCAAAGTGTATTTGAAGTACCGATAGAGCCTCTGCCAAATATGTATGAAGTATTAGATAAGCTTAAAGAACAAGGACATAATCTCTACTTACACACAGGTGGAGACGAGGAAAACCAAGGTAGAAAAATTGTTCAGCTAGAGCTAGCTAAATATTTTGAAAAAAGGGTATTCATTTCTGAACAAAAAGATACATCTGCATTAAAAGAGATACTAAATCAAATTAAGTACGATCCAAAAAAGACTTGGATGATTGGCAATTCATTAAAAACCGATATAAGACCGGCAGTAGAGGTTGGAATACATGCGATTCATGTACCTTCTGAACTGGAGTGGAGCTATAATCAAGTTGAAATTGATATTGTGCCAAAAGGTAAAATGATAACCGTTCATTCACTGCTGGAAGTTCCAGAAATCATTCAAAAGCACGCTCAAGAAACGGTTGTGTCCACCTAAGGTCATATATAAACAAAATATACAGAAACAGCTAACCGTTGATTAAACCTTACCTAACAGTAGCTAGATAAAGCTCTTATGTTTTTTCTAATCAACTCACATACTATACAGAGGAGGTGACTGATATGGGAGGTCAATCCAAAGAATCAGAAAAAATGATATGTGAAGATCATAATTCTCCAGTTGATGAAAGAAGCTACGATTTATACGAAGCGACGCGTAATTCACTTTTACGTAATGAATTAGACGATAAAAACAAAACCATTTTAAATAATATTGATAACGGAGCGATGGATGTTAATCTTGAGGAATAATGGGCATTAAAAAACCTTTTATTTCTTAGTATCATAGCTATGTTACTAAGGATACACATTTTTTCTCTTAGTAAAAAAGACCCTAACTAGTTAGGGTCTTTTTTAGGTATTTGTCCAAACATTCTATGGTTGTTTCACATACAGTAATAGGAGTCTACTAACAGAAAGGAGAAGATTTTTCATATGAGAAACAACTATCCTTATCAGCACTCTAATTACGGTGGTTATCACGGGGCTATGTATCCTCAGCAAGGTAACTGCGGTTATCCTCAAGCTAAACCTTGTGGTCAATTGCCTCCTCAAACCATGCCTGCTCAGTATGACCCAGTTAAACAAAATACATCTTTTACTGGTCAAGATGTGTTTGTGCCAGTGGTGCATCCGAGTCATACTACAAATGTTTATCAAAAAAATTATAAATATATGCACTCATTCCCGCATACAGAATCCGTTGTATGTCAGGAAACGCACCAACATTTTTGTGCTCCAAGCTGTCCTCCTAGACCTCGTCCGTGGTGCTGATAGCCAAAAAAGCCCCTTCATTTTAACAATGAAGGGTTTTTACTATGTGACATTTAGGATGTTATTTAGCTATCGTTAAACAAAATAGCCCATTTTAGACCAAAATCCAATCGATATGAGCTATGTCTACATATAATACCTTAACCCATGTAAGTTTAAAGTTTTTTCCTTTAGTTAAATATCACGAAAGGAAGTGTTTATATGTCTAGTTATGGTGGAGCTGGTTCTGGTTTTGCTTTATTAGTTGTTCTGTTTATTCTTCTTGTCATTATTGGATGCAGCTGTTACGGTCGCGGATTTGGCTGTTAATAACAATAAAAAAGTCTTTCTCTAATTTGAGAAAGACTTTTTTATTCGAGGTTGTGAGGGAGTGCTTTTATACGCAATAGAACTGATTGGGCGGAATTCAAACACTCTATTGCAGAGGGTGTACAACTCATATATGGGATCTGAGGATGCTTCATTGTATGTAAAAGAAACTAAAAGGTTATTGTTTTTTTTATAGTGGTATAAAACGTAGTCTATCCACTTCGTGGAGCACATTTCGTTTTTTATCATATGCTAAATGTATGAAGAAGAAGGAGGTGGAGTTTATGTTCTTTGGCGGTTATGGCGGAGGTTGTGGCTATGGTTATGGCGGCGGCTGCGGTTACGGCGGTGGCAGTGGTTTTGCTTTAATTATCGTGCTGTTTATCTTATTAATCATTATTGGCTGTGCTTGTTGGGGAGGATTTGGCGGTTGCTAATTATTAGCCTGCCTTTATCTCTAACTTAAAAAAGTTAGCTTTATGCTAGCTTTTTTTCTGTGTTGAATTTGTACATGTCCAGTGATTACGCTTTATATTTGCCGCGTTAACCAATGGTTTACAGCTTGTTACTAAGCGTTTATGGAATTTTTTACATATTTATTGTAAGCTAAGCCTTAGAGGTGATGAGAGTGAATTTAGGGGAACAGCTGCAGAAGCTAAGGGAAGAAAAAAAGATGTCCAGGGAAGACCTAGCTGGGGAAATGAATGTATCTAGACAAGCCGTCTATAAGTGGGAAAATAATAAAGGGTATCCGGATATTGAGAACCTTATTAAGTTAAGTGAGCTTTATAATGTGACGCTGGATGAATTGATTAAGGGAGATCAGAAGTTTCAAAAGAAAATTGCAATAGATGAAGAGGAAGAGGAGCCAGCTACTCCAGGGTTCGTCATAGGGATTATCATTGTATTTATAGGAATATTTTTTGACTTGGGTAAATTTTCATTCTGTGTTTCGATACTAGGGTTTGCAATTATGCTTTTTTATAACGAATTAAAACAAACGTTTTGGAATATAAAAAAGGATTTTAAGGAAGAAAGGTAAGTGGACAGGCTTTAAGGAACCTTAAAGCCTGTTTTTGTACTTGTAGTCATACAAACATTAACATTGGCTATTATTTTCTTTTAGAGGGTTTATTAAATATGAGTAATATAGATAAAGATGTTAGTAGTAAGGAAACGAACGGTTTTTCACAAAATTTCGTAGTCTAATTCACAGTTTCGTCTGTAAACGAATGGCTTACGGGCGATTACCACACGCTTTCGACTCTATGGTTTTTTTTGTATGATTTAGGTGTTTATGTTAAGTTATGGGTATCCTCTAATTGTTTTAGAAAGGAGTGAATTTATATCTTAAAAACAGCAGTTGCCTCAATCATTGCGGGGGTTTTATTTAGCCTATGTGCAAACGTAATGATGCATACAAGATGGTCAAAGTATTTTCTAAAAGCAAATGAAGCTACTCATAGGCCAATAAACTTTGTTCTTCAGGGAGCTTTGTTTGCGATTATCATGTTTATTATGCTTTTAATTGTAAAAACTTTTACATAAGAAAGTAGTGTGATAGCTAAAGGTATCAACTCTTAAACATTCCTATTGGTTACCAAAATATTTGCCCGGGAAATGGGGCGATGTTGTTTTCTCTACTGAACCAGATATACACGGATATTAACAGTTTTTAGAAAGGAGTATTGGATGTTAGTTAAAGCACTAATTACAGCAATCATTGGAGGCATTCTGTTTCCATTGTTCTTCAAGCTATTTACCCGAAAATCCTTAGATAAAAAGACTACTAGCCCTGTCAGTCAAGGATTTTTCTTCGCGGTTATCTTCTTTATAATCCTTATGGTTACAAAAACCTTCAGTTAAAGTTATATTACAGATAATCTCTGTTCTATTATGGATTGCTCCAGAAGGAAATTAAGTGAATTAAAGGAACTTAAACCCAAGGAATACGTATATTCTTTGGGTTTTTTATAAGATTTCAAGAGTAAAGCCTCCTTTGACTTAGAAATATTAAAGCAATGATAATGAGTATGTACGCATAGTGTCACGAGATTCGAAGGTCTTTAAATATTTAAAAAATAATTCGTGCAAACGATTGCATTAAATTATTAGTTTAGTATATAATGTTCAAATAAAAGTATTCTAATGTTTTTAATAATTAGATTTTATGAAACTTTTAAGAAGGTATAGCGATAGTCAGCAGCTTACGGATGAGCAGATAGTGAAAATTCTTACATACTCAAACAGCATTTTTAGACAGGACTATTAGTTATGCCGTATTCCTGAGGTAATCTAGCAAAATAGAAAACAGCCAGCCAAAGACACTAACATTTACAGTATTCATCGTTGTTTTGAAAACGTTCACAACGAATGTCGTAGCACTTTACATCAGAACATCTATCTTTTGCGGCTGTTAATTGAATCATAGGAGGCAGTTATGTTAGAAGAAAGAATCGTTGAAACCAGTGAAAAAAGCGTTCAGCCAAACTTACCTTATCTACCGATCAGTACCATATGGTTAATTAGTTTTGGATTTTTAGGTGTACAAATGGCATTCTCATTACAGAGTTCAAATATGGGACGCATATTTCAAACAATCGGTGCTGATCCAACTACATTAGGCTTTTTCTTTATTTTACCGCCGTTGGCCGGTTTAGTGGTTCAGCCCTTAGTTGGTTATTTTTCAGATCGTACCTGGATGCCAAGGCTTGGCCGTCGTATCCCCTATCTACTGATTGGCGCAATTGTAGCCGTAATTGTTATGTGTTTGCTGCCAAACGCCGGCAGTTTTGGTTTTAGTGCAGTGGCTGCGATGACTTTTGGCGCCATCACTATTTTGTTTATGGATGTATCATCAAATGTAGCCATGCAGCCATTTAAGATGATGGTTGGAGACATGGTCAATGAAGAGCAAAAAGGTTTTGCCTATTCTATTCAAAGTTTTCTATCAAACAGCGGTGCTGTGCTAGCCTGTATTTTCCCTTTTGTTTTAACGGTATTAGGCGTATCAAATAGTGCACCAAAAGGGGTAGTACCACAATCAGTTGTTATTTCATTTTATGTTGGAGCCGTTGTGTTAATTATTTGTAGTTTATTTACAATACTTAAAGTAAAAGAATATTCGCCTGCAGAATTTGCAGCATACCACGGTATTGCAGACGAAGCTACAAAAGAAAATGTAAACGTTTTTAAACTGCTTCGTAACGCTCCAAAGGTTTTTTGGACGGTGACACTTGTTCAATTTTTCTGCTGGATGGGCTTTCAATATTTATGGACATACGGTACAGGTGCAGTCGCTGAAAACGTTTGGTATACGAATCAGCCGTCTAGCTCCGGCTATCAAGCAGCTGGCAACTGGTTCGGCATTTTATCAGCTGTACAGTCGATTGCCGCAGTCATTTGGTCACTAGTTTTGTCACGCGTAGCCAACAACAAACGTAAGCCAGCGTATGCTTTTAGTTTACTGCTAGGCGGTATTGGTTTTGGATCTGTCTTTTTTATTCACAATCAATGGATGCTGATTGCTTCATTTATTTTAATTGGTATCGCTTGGGCTGCTATGATGACGTTTCCGTTCACGATGCTTACCAACGCCCTGTCAGGAAAGAATATGGGAACATATCTAGGGTTATTTAATGGAAGTATTTGTTTGCCGCAAATTATAGCTTCTTGCTTGAGTTTTGCTTTGTTCCCAATAATCGGATCTTCTATGCCAGGCATGATTTTAATCTCAGGTATTTTACTTGCTACGGGAGCAGCGTCTGTTTCAATTATTAAGGAAACATATACAAACTAATTAGTAACTGTCCATGGTACAAAAGCAGCGTGGTTTCTTAGCTTTTTTGTGTTCGAGCTATTGACCGGAATCTATAAACATCTCATTTTTGTATTGACTATCATGATAGAATGTAAACGAATTCAATTTAGTGGGAAATTTGATAACAAGAATGGAGAATGAATCAATGAAAACTGAAAAAGAAAAAATGGTGGATGGCGAGCTGTATTTTCCAGCAGACCAAGAATTAGTAAAGGACCGGGAAGATGCAAGAAGGCTTGTTCGTTCGTTTAACGATACAGATGAGACGAATTATGAAAAGCGTACGGAGTTACTAAAGGAACTCTTTGGTTCAACTGGAGAACGTATCTACCTTGAATCCAACTTTCGATGCGACTACGGATACAATATCCACGTAGGAGAAAATTTTTATGCGAACTTTGACTGCACACTTTTAGATGGGGGACGAATTACGATAGGGAAGAACTGTATGATGGCTCCAGGCGTACATATTTATACGAATACTCATCCTGTGAATGCAGAACAGCGAATTACAGAAGTTGAATATACCAAGCCCGTCACGATTGGAGATAATGTATGGATTGGGGGACGAGCTGTCATCAATCCAGGCGTTACAATTGGACATAATGTTGTAATCGCTTCCGGAGCTGTTGTGATAAAAGATGTTCCAGATCATGTAGTAGTGGGAGGGAACCCCGCAAAGATTATAAAGAAGTTGGATTAATTTCTAATATGCTACAAAAGCCTATTTGTTTTAAAAAATCCGAACGAGTTAGGGTCTTGGTATGAAATCTAACTCGTTCGGATTTTTCATTTGTATGATAAACCTAACGAAAGAAAGTTGCGTTGATGTCTTATTTTGAAAGTTGACTTACAGGACGTTTCATATAACTTCTTGGTAAAATAAATACTGCGCTCAATACTAATGACAAGATGCCCACTAGTACAACGTATTGTATACCCATTCCTGATATAAATAGTCCACCTACGGCTGTGCCAATGGTTGTTCCTAAGTTAACGGATGCTAAAAATAATCCATTCGCGAAATCAGGGGCTTCTGGAGCTGCTGATGAAATCCAATATTGATTAATATTCGTTCCTATACCAGCAAATATTCCCCAAACTAAAGTCATGATAGCCATAGGCCAAGTAAACTGTCCGATGAAGAATAAAATGATGTAAACGATTCCCAATGCGAAAGGAAAAACGACTACCGTTTTAATGGCATTTTTCGTAAGTAATTTCCCTGCGATAATGTTTCCGATAATATTTGCCACACCGTACAGAACCAGCATGAAACTAATTAATTGTCCAGAGAGGTTCGTAACGCTTTTAAGATACTCAGCAAGATAGCTATATACCCCAAATACTGCTGAATTCAGTAAAAGGACGGCAATAATAGAAAGCCAAGTAACAGGTTTTTTTAATACGCTTAGCTGTGCTCCGTATGAAAGTCTTTCTGTAACAGGCATAGAAGGGAAAAATGCCCACGTAGCAATAAATACTATCGCGTTAATAACAGTAAAAAACGTCATGGATAGTTGAAACGAGACTGTACTTGCAAGAAAACTTGCGATCGGCACACCAAGTACCATACCTGCAGATACGCCAATAAAGACTTTTGAAACAGCTTTTGGAGCCTCTTCCTTGCTGACTGAGTTCGCTGCCATTGTAAAAGCTGCTGAAAAATAAATTGGATGAAAAATAGCTGGAATCACACGCGCAATGATGGCAATAGCAAAATTAGAAGTAAAGATAGAGATAATGTTACCTAAAATGAAAATACCAAGTACAAGCAGCATTGCCTTCTTGCGATTGACTCCCGAAAATAATAACGGCATCGTTGGACCGGATATTGACACGGTAAGCGCAAAGAGACTCACCAGCCATCCTGCTTTTGATACACTGATATGAAAGTGATCCGCAATGTAGGGTAATATCCCTATAACGCCCATTTCGGTATTGATAATACCGAAAGCTCCTAAAGTTAAGACAAATATAAGTAGCTTAGTTTGTTTAGACATAAAATAAAGATCCTTCTTTCTAAAAAATGTTGTGTTCTAGTGGCTGTAAATCGGGTTGTTTAAAGGTGTATTGTCATGTTTTTACTTAGTCACTTTTTCAATTCTACCTGTAAAATCACCATCAACATTTTCAACATTTTCTTTTCCTGATTCAATTTGACCTAGTATGATAAGGTCGTTTGTAGCATCCTCAAGACCTTTGTAAAAAATAGCTACATTTCCCCAAGGAGCGTAATAAGCAAAGTCTCCTTTTTTGGATAGGTCTTCGGCTTGTACATCATCTATAGATAATCTTTTTTGTAAAATACTAACTTTCTCTTTACCTATATAATCTTCAAACGTTACGGTTAAAGGCAGTTGAACTAGAAAACCCTTACTTGCTGGGTTATCGTACATCCTAACAAACACTTCTTTGTTGTTGAACGTTAACTTTATTTTTGTATTTGAAATACTATCTTCTTCTATTTGTTCTGGTACTCGGTTTGAATGCTTACTGGCATTATGGTCGGTTGCAGAAGAATGATTGTTGCCGCAAGCAGCGAGTGCAGCGCTTATTACTAAGATAGAAGGCAGATATAACATTTTTTTCATCTTAAGCTCCTTTCCACATTGAATTATTAAAGATGTTGATGGTGTGATATGAACTTCTTTGTTGTTTATTCTAACGGCTTCTTCCAAATATAAAAAATACTTATATCTTATATCATGATATGTTTGATAAGCATTTCTAGAGTGTATATACTAAAGCTTATGAAAGGAGGAGAGGGATATAGAAATTCGAGTTTTGCGGTATTTTCTTACGGTTGCAAGAGAAGGAAACATCACGAAGGCCGCTGATGTTTTGCATGTGACACAGCCCACACTTTCTAGGCAATTAAAAGATCTTGAACAAGAGTTGGGCAAAAAATTATTTATTCGCAGCAGTCACAGTATCATTTTGACAGATGAAGGAATGCTTCTGCGAAACAGGGCAGAGGAAATTGTTAATATGGTCGATAAATTGGAGGCGGAGTTTAGTTCCATGGAAGAAACAATAGGTGGTGATATTTATATAGGGGGCGGGGAGACAGAAGCAATGAAACATATTGCACGAGTCGCAAAAGATGTGCAGGTACGTTATTCCAATATACGATATCACCTCTACAGCGGAAACGAAGAAGATATAACGGAACGGCTTGACAAGGGGCTGCTTGACTTTGGCATTTTAATTCAACCGGCTGATATTTCAAAATACAATTATCTTAATATCCCTGCCAAAGATGTTTGGGGCGTTGTGATGAGAAGAGACAGTTCTCTTGCCCTCAAAGAAAGCATTCAAGCTGCGGATTTATTAAACGCTCCACTAATCTGTTCACGACAGGCCATGAAGCAGACATTTTCAAAAAATGAATTTTCGGATTGGTTTGGCGAAGACTTTCATAAATTAAACATCGTTACTACATACAATCTTGCATATAATGCGGCCATTATGGTTGAAGAAGGCATTGGGTATGCCATAACACTTGATAAAATAGTCAATACGTCTACTAATAGCAACCTTTGTTTCAGACCGTTACAGCCAAGACTTGAATCAGGTTTAAATATTGTGTGGAAAAAGCATCATGTTCTTTCAGCTGCAGCTGATGCGTTTTTAAAAGAACTGCAGGGGGAATTTTCACAAACTCTAAACTGACAGCGCGTCGGTCTAGTTCAAACAAATGGAGTAAAAAGACTTATCTATACGGTATGGTAGATAAGTCTTTTTACTGCGGGTATGGAGGTGATGTTAAGAGCCTTAGGATGTTTTATTAGGATGTATTAACTTCCATTCGCCAGGGTTAGTGTCATCTGGCGATAAACCGTTAATAATATCAAGGTAATGATTAGCTTTTTCGTCCATATATTTTACAGTTCTTTTAGCTTCCTTTACAGGGAGCGATTGAAGATAAAAGAGACGTACCTAAAAATAGCAGGCTTGAACGAGTAAGCGATGATTAGAGACCGGTTAACTTTCATAGATCTTAATGGAATATAGATGTATAAAAGCGTAGCCTATCACGAGTTCACGCTTTTATAGTGAGAGCTTAAAACGTAGACTTCATTTTTCAAAGAAGAAATTTTTAAAAAGATAAGTGAGACGAACATTTCACCAATTTTTCACTATTAGATGCTAGTATAAATATCAGTAATGCAATACAACATTTTCTATAGAACTCCCCTATTTAGGCTGACCTTTTAAGGTGAGCTTTTTTTGTGTCTGTAATTAATATGCTCCATAGAATATGGAAAAAAGTAAATATAGGCACTCCAATAAAAGCGATAAAAGCTGAAGCAATAAGAGAAGCAATCCAATAAATCTTCCATTTGCTAAAGAATTGGTAAACTAATGTAAGTATAACCGGGATAACTGCAAAATCAACGGAATGAAAACGATGAGTAAAGACCAATAATTGATGAGGGTAGCTCCATACGCCAAAGAACTTTCCGAGTTCATCCACAGTACCAACTAAAACAAAACTAATGAAAAATACTAAGAGAATAAATATTATTCGTTGTCGGTCAATGAGGAGATAAAAAACGAATAGAAAAGCGCACTTAAAATGATAATTAGCCACCATTGAGCACTAAATAAATCATGATGAAGCCAGTAATCATATTGTTTATCATTAACACGCTGGGTAAGAACTTCTAACTGATTAACCATAAACACCACCTCCTTACGAGTATGTGTGAAAAAGAGGTGGTTCATGCAATTAGTCACTTCGTTAGATTTTTTCTTTTTATGGGTTTTGTAATGTATTAAATAAAAAAAGAAATCTACAGCGCTTGTTCTGAGCTTACGTTATTTTGTTTAAATGTCGTATGAATCATAAAGGCAATAAGAATGGAGGCTAGGACTAGAGAAGAGCCTGCCGTACCTAAGTCTAAACCACCTTTTTCATGTGGCTTTGTCAAAAGATCTCCAAATGTTGCTCCGAAAGGGCGAGTCAAAACGAATGCTACCCAAAATAAAAATACACGAGAAATCTTTGTATAGAAGTTACATATAACAATGAATGCTAGTAAGCTGCCAATTAAAATAGCTCCACCTATATATCCAAGGCCAGACGTATCAGACAAAAAATCTCCTAAAGCTGTACCTAATGTGTTTGAGAAAAGGATGGCAATCCAATAAAGTATTTCAGCCTTGCGGTTTCTAATATAGTTGATATTTAATGAACGCTCGCTAAAATACCAGTATGCAAATATCGACAACAATATAGTGATTAATATCATCGAGCCTTTTGCGTAACCTAATGCCAGTGTACGATCCATAAAATCAGACATAGTTGTGCCAGCTACGCTAGTTGACAGAATAACAGTCCAATAAAGGGCCGGAATATACCTCTTAGAGCTTAGTTGAGCTACAAGTGTAATTAAAAATATGCTAAAAAAGATCAGCGTACTAACTGCATATCCAACTCCTAATGTTTGTGCTAACAAGTCACCTGCGGTTTCACCCAGTGTCGTAGCAGAAATCTTCATAATCCAAAAAACAAGGGTAATTTGTGCAATTTTATTCATTGGCGAAGATGTTTGCATTTTTAATTTTTCTCTCCTTCTTGTGCTAACTGTTTATTCTCTTAAATAAACGGCACACTTGCCTAACGTTTTTCTTAAAGAAATTTTTTAAAAGCTTCATCGCTGTAATTCAAACTGTACAGTCTTTTTCTAAAATCAAAATGAAAAATAAATAAGAATTTAATGAGATTTTTATAAAAAACTTTTTATTAATGTTTTAATTAAATGTTTTATCAACTCTGTTGCACCATTATGTTTTTATAAAAATAAAATATTTATTTTTTATCGAATTCTCATTTTAATTTCATTTAAATTTCATTACACCGTATTAAATTTAAATTATGTGAGCCAAGTTTTTTAAACATAACGTTATGCCTTCAGCTTTTGAAACTAGAAAATAAGTACAATTCATTAAAAGAAGGAGAACGTTGAATAGTTGTTAAGAGGTCAAAGATGATAATACTTAAGAAATTTTTAAGAAACAGCTAGTAAGATTATAAATAGCATGACTATTGGTAGGAAGGTGCCATTTTGATACGTTTTCAAAGAAAGAAGAAAAGACATACATATATTTTGATAGGAGGGATTCTTACTGTAGGAGGACTTATTTTTGTTGGAACCTTGTACAAAGGTAGCTTACTTTCTTTAGACAAGCTTTCTTGGAGTGAACCTCAACAAGTGAGTCAATTATTTTCCACTTACAAAGAAAACTCTATCTTAAAGAGTAAGCTAGCCACTGAAAACCAAGAGGAAGCAAATGCTTATAAGTTGGAATATGAAAATAAAGTCTTAAAAAAAATTTTAAAAGCAGAAGATCAGGTAAAAACCTATAATCCTGTAACAGCTACCGTAATTGGCCGCTCAACGAACAACTGGAACAATGAATTAACAATTGATAAAGGAAAGAAGCAGGGGTTAAAAATAGATATGAATGTGCTAGGTACAAATGGCGTCATTGGGAAGGTATCCAAAGTTTTTTCGTCAACCTCTATCGTAGAACTAATTAGCTCAAACCTTAGGACAAATCGTATGGCGGTAATGTTAAAGGATAGGAAAAGCGTGAATGGAACATTAGAAGGCTACGATGATAAAAAAGGTAATTTAATTATTAGAAAAATCCCTAGTGAGGCTGAGGTTAATGTAGGAGATAAAGTTCAAACCTCTCCTATCAGTTCAATCTTTCAAGGGAAATTAGCCTTAGGAAAAGTCATCAAAGTAAAGCCTGATGAATATGGACTAACGCAATTGGCCGTTGTAAAACCCTCATCCAACTTTAATGATATTAGTGAAGTAGTTGTTATTAAAGCAAAGAGCAATGGGTAGTGAATTTAATATCACATTCTAATAGAAGTCTTTTATCTTACGTTTTTATGTTCAGCACTTAAAATTTCCTATTGTCCACTGAGATGTTGGTTTGTGATAGCTGTACACTTCTCTTTATTATTGGAAAGAGCGATCGATATGCAAAGCAAAAATATAGAGATTGAAAAGAGAGGTTAGTTAGATGAAAGAAAGTATTTTAATTGTGGAAGATGAAGTAGAAATAGGCAATATATTAAAAATGGAACTTGAACATGAAGGTTACCAAGTGAAAATTAAAAACAATGGAAGAGATGGTCTCGAAATGGCCTTATCAAATATGTTTGATTTAATTTTACTTGACATTATGCTACCGGAAATGAGTGGTATAGAGGTCTTGCGTAAAGTAAGAAAGAGAGAAAATTACGTGCCTATTATTCTTTTGACAGCTCGCAACTCAACTCTAGACAAAATACTGGGGTTAGATCATGGCGCAAATGATTATATAACTAAACCATTTAAAACTGAAGAATTGCTGGCTCGGATACGTTCTTTACTACGTTATAAGCACCTTGTTATTAGGAATAAGGTAGAAAAAGACTCGTTATTATTAATTGAAGATATGGTTATAAATACTGAATCAAGAGAAGTAACTAGGGCTGGGCAAAAAATCAGCTTAACCCCGAAAGAGTATGATTTATTAATTTACTTAGTCATCCATAAAAATAAGACGGTTACTCGTGAAGGAATCTTACTAAATGTATGGGGATATGAATACGAAGGAGATACAAATATACTTGATGTTTATATAAGTTATTTGAGAAAGAAAATTGAAGAAGGATTTAGTCCCTCACTCATTGAGACTGTTCGAGGCATAGGATACACCATTAAAGAAAGTTAAAGAAACAAGGAAAGCAACTTTATATGATTCATTAAAGAAGATTAAGAAATAAATTCATTTATTCTTAATCTCTTTTTTATTCAAATCTAATTTTTATTTGATAAATTGAAGAAAAGCCTATAAAGAAGAAAGTCATAGAAAACTTATTTCATATTTCTTCTTATTATCTTTCAAAATGGAGGGATATAGTACTAGTACTCATATTCATTTGTAGAAGCAGTTTTTACGTTTTTAATTTTTAGACAAAGGAGAGTACTTTATATGCAAAAGGTACTAATTGTAGAGGATGAAGAAGGATTAGTAGAATTTTTAGAATTAGAACTAAAATATGAAGGATATTTAGTTGACGTAGCTTACGATGGTCGTACTGGTTTAGATAAAGCAACCAAGCAGAAGTACGATATTATATTATTGGATTTAATGATGCCTGGATTAAATGGAATTGAGGTATGCAGAAGACTAAGAACAACTAAGGATACTCCTGTTATTATGCTCACAGCTAAGGATAGTGTCATGGACAGGGTAATGGGGCTTGATAATGGAGCTGACGATTATTTGTCCAAACCATTTGCAATTGAAGAATTATTTGCAAGAATGCGAGTCATTTTTAGACGTCAAGAAAACAACAACATGCTGAATCAGAAGCTACTATTAACATTTAAAGATATTGAACTTGATTTGGAATCAAGAACAGTGATAAAAGAAAAAAAACTAATTGAACTCACGAATAAAGAATTTGAACTCCTAGCCATTTTTATGCGTAACATTAACAAAGTATTAACGAGAGACATACTTTTAGAGCAAGTGTGGGGGTACGATTCAGTTGTTGAAACGAATGTTGTCGATGTATATGTTAGATATTTAAGAAATAAATTAAGTGCGGAGGACAAAGAGTTATATATTCAAACCATCAGAGGGGTTGGGTACGTGATGCGTGATGTTTAAATGAGAAAGTGGATAAATTGTATAAAAGATTTACCTATAAGATGGAAGATAACGTTATGGTCTTCCATGTTTTTATTTTTTCTTTTTCTCTCTTATAACCTCTTTCAATACATTGTGATTGATAACGGTATTTTAAATTATGAGAAGCAAAATGGTATTCATCAATTAAACGAGGTTCTCGCTTTTATTCAATCTGATGATGAACCTTTATCCTTAAAACAAATTGAAAACAGTGAAGGATACTTATCGAAAATTAATGAAAAGAATCAGTTGATTCGTGTTCTTGATAGGAAAGGGAACATTATAACCAGTACCTCAAACAATGTTTCACCAAATTGGCAGCAACCGAAGGCGGTGAAGCACAAAGAGTATAAAGTGATTCGAAACCACGATGAACGTCTACTCGTTCTTCGTTCTCCAATTGTCACCGACAACTTCACTGGAACGGTTGAAATTGTTAGAAATATGGAGATGTCTGATGCTTTTATGGACAAGATTTTTTTATTAATGCTTGCTGCAGGGATAGGCTCACTAATCTTTAGTATTCTAGGTGGAACCATTCTAGCAAAGAAAATACTATCTAACGTTCAAGCGTTAACATTGACGATGAAAAAAATAAAAACAAATGGCCTTGAAGAACGTGTTCCAGTTAATGAAAAAAACGATGAATTTGCTCAATTAGGCAGTTTATTTAATGAGTTGATGGATAGCCTCGAAGACTCTTTTTTACAGCAAAAACAGTTTGTAGAGGATGCTTCACATGAATTAAGAACTCCGTTAGCCATTATCCAAGGACATTTGACATTGTTAAATCGCTGGGGGAAAAATGATGCAGCAGTATTAGATAAATCCTTGAAATCCAGTCTGAAAGAAGTAGAGCGTTTAACGAATCTTGTGCAAGAATTATTGGAGCTATCCCGAGCTGAAAATAGTCTGATAAATCCTGTAGATGTTGAACCTATTAACGTATTGGCCACTGTTCAACATGTTGTAAGGAATTTTGAAGTACTGTATAACAACTATGAGTTTAAAATAAGACACTCACATGAAAATCTGTACGTGAATATTTCTTCTCGCCATCTAGAACAAATATTAATCATTTTGTTAGATAATGCAGTCAAATATTCTAAGAAGGAAGAGAAAGAGGTAGTTATAGACTGTTCTCTCATCAATGAAAAGGTATCCCTTAAAATAATGGATAAAGGAATTGGAATTCCAGAAGAGGATATACCTTATATTTTAAATAGATTTTACCGAGTGGATAAGGCAAGAAGCAGAAAACAAGGAGGGCTTGGCTTAGGACTGGCTATAGCCAAACGATGGATTGAAAAGTACCATGGTACGATTAACATCGAGAGTAAAGAGGGCGAAGGAACAAATGTAACGGCTGTATTGCCTCTGTTTACTAATTCTCTATAAATGTGCATATAAAACAAGATCTTTATTTTTAATACTCCTAACTTCAAAAGCAAAGAAGCATCAAAATCTAGAAGTAAAAAGACTTTATCACATTTCATCAAAAGTAGCTTGATAAAGCACAGAAAGTAGAGGTGTCTAGTATGAAGTTGAAGTTTCAATTTACAATTGCTTTTATGTTAAGCTTGTTGTCCCTTATTTGTTTTAGTGGGATGGCTCTTTTAATTAATGGATCAAAAATTGTCGCATTTGATCGGTCTATTATATCGCTAATTCAAGGGGTCGAAACTCCTGGGCTAACGACTATTATGAAATGCTTTACTTTTATTGGCTCTACGCCATCTGTTGCAGTGATTTCTCTCTTTAGTTTGTTTTTTCTCTATAAAGTATTAAAACATCGAACGGAGCTTATTTTATTTATCGCGATTATTGTAGGTTCTCCAATCCTCAATGAGCTGCTAAAACTATTTTTTCATCGTGCACGTCCTGATTTCCATCGATTAATCGAAATCAATGGTTATAGCTTTCCAAGTGGGCATGCTATGAGTGCTTTTGCTGTTTACGGCGTCCTTTCATTTTTGCTCTGGCGTCATATTTCTACTCGCTGGGGACGTACACTTTTAATCGTTATTAGCACTACAATGATTCTAGCAATAGGTATTAGTCGTATTTACTTAGGCGTGCATTATCCTAGCGATGTTATTGGAGGCTATTTTGCTAGCGGCTGCTGGCTAGCTATTGCTATTTGGTTCTATCAGCGCTATCAGGAGAAGAAGGTTGAGCAAAGAAGATCTACTCAAAGTAAAGAATGAATACGATGATATATCAACGCGAAAATAACCATATAGGGTACGGATGCAAGTGACTGGCTTCATAATTAAATGTGGATTATCAAAAGTACTGATATGAACAGCCAGCATTGATTTATGGACGTTTTTTCAGTAGGGGGAATAAAAAACGAATCTATAAGAACTGCATTTTTTATAAAGATGATACACCACCTAGGAAATGAAATTTTTGATAGCATTCTACTTAAAACAGTCATAAAATTGACTGTTTTTATTATTAGAAAATGTAAAATAACGGTTACTTTTTTCTTGAACTTATTACAAAAAAATCAAATGAAATTGATCCATTTCTATCAATCGTGGCGGAAACTGTTAAATTTTATCTTAAAAAGTGATATTCTTACAGGAATTCAATCAATATACTTTCAAAACTATTTGCGGATTTAATTTTTACAGTATAAAAAGTATTGAGAGTCATGATTACTGTATTACTCTGAGACGAAGGATGAGCAATGTATGAACAAACTTACAATACCAGCCGTATTAGTTATCTTCGCTTTATGGATCTTATTACAATTGGCTTTAGACGGTAATATCTTTAAAAATCCTCTAAATTATTTTATTTTAATAACGGTTTTCTTTTTATTTATCAAACAGGCAAAAGAAAAATAGCCTAGAATGTTCGCTGCTGAGTAGTCTATAGTTATAGGCTGCTTTTTCTTTTGGCCACGTTAAAAATAATTTCATATATAAGCTAATTAGAAAAAGAAGGTTGAACCTTGCTTTATAAAAAATGTCTTACGACTGTAAAATGATTAAAATTTAAAAAATATTAAACAGTACCTTGCAATAAACAATAGCTGGTGATATATTGTAATTATTAGGAAGTTATTATAAATCAGTACTATACAATAAACAGTAGTGGACTGTGAAAAGAAAAGGGTGAAGAACAGTGAACGTGCAATTTAAAAAAGGAGTTTTAGAGCTTTGTGTCCTTGTATTACTGGATAAGAAAGACCGCTATGGATATGAATTAGTTCAAAAAATCTCCGATCAAATTGAAATATCAGAAGGGTCGGTATATCCTCTTCTGCGCCGATTAACAAAAGAAGAATATTTTACAACGTATTTAAAGGAATCTACAGAAGGTCCTTCAAGGAAATATTATCAGCTTACCGATAAAGGCAGGGAGTATTTATACGAACTTATCGATGAATGGAATGAGTTTTCAAGAGGTGTTAATCAATTAATTAAAGAAGGTGTGAACAATGTCGAAGAGTAAATTTTTACAGCAATTGAATGAATCATTAAAACCATTGTCCTCAAAAGAACGAGAGGATATTTTGCAAGATTATGAAGAACATTTTTCCATTGGCTTAGAAGAAGGAAAAACAGAAGAAGAAATTGTAGCGTCGCTAGGATCCCCGAATCAAATAGCCAAAGAATTGCTGGCAGATTATCACGTTGAGCAAGCAACAGCTAAGGCAACAACTCAAAATATTTTGAGAGCCACTTGGGCCGTAATTGGTTTAGCTTTTTTTAATGTAGTAATTGTTCTTGGTCCGGCCGTTGCATTAGCTGGCTTTATTTTATCAGCTTGGGCCATAGGTCTATGTTTCTTGCTATCACCTATTCTAGTTCTCGGTGAGGCTATTGTACATTGGAGCGGCTTTTTTCTCTTTAATTTATTTATGTCGTTAGCATTTTGCGGAATTGGATATTTTATTATGCTAGGTATGTTTGTTGTAACGAAGCTAGCTATAAAAGGCTTTGTACGTTATCTGAAATACAATGTATCACTGGTGAAAGGCGGTTTAAAACGTGCTGAATAAAAAGAAACTCTCCGTTCTTGCAGGCATTCTCATTCTTGTTGGGATTATAGGAGGCCTCCTTACTTATCGTGCTATTGATCCTGAACCTATTTCAAAAGAAAAAGTTATTAACAGCAATCAAGTATCCAAGGTAAACATTGA
Source organism: Priestia sp. SB1 (assembly GCF_038898415.1). Classification (NCBI taxonomy): domain Bacteria; kingdom Bacillati; phylum Bacillota; class Bacilli; order Caryophanales; family Bacillaceae; genus Priestia; species Priestia sp. SB1. The sequence goes on from NZ_JBBJSS010000010.1 coordinate 106,814, forward strand.
TACGGATAATACTCGTGTTCACGTGTATCCTATCAAAGGTGATAATATCAAAGTAACATTAAAAGGCGAAACATCTCCTAATATAAAAAGAGACTTCACTACTGACGTTAAAAATTCAACGCTTTTTATCTCCTATAATGAACAGCAGCGCAGCTGGGTCAATTTTGACATTGTTAGTGTATTAAAACCGCTATCCATCAACGTTTATCTGCCTGAAAAACAGTATAATTCATTGGGGATTTCCAGTAACAACGGATATGTGTCTGTTAAAAAATTACGCGCAGCAGATGTTTCTGTCGGTGCAAACAATGGACGTGTAGAATTAGAGGACATTGATTCACAAAACCTGACCACCAGCGTACACAATGGACTTACGAGCATAAAAAATGCTGCAGCCAAAACAGTTCAAGCAAAAGGAAATAACGGAAAAATAACGCTGAGTAACGTGGAAGGTAGTTTAGAAGGTGAAACCCATAACGGAAGTATCACTCTTGAAACAGAAGAACTTGATCGAGATATTGACTTTAAAACGCACAATGGAAAAGTTGAGATTACAACGGAAAAAGAACCAAGTAACGTTCAATTTAACGTTTCTGTCGATAATGGAAAAGTCGATATCTTGAATAAATATGATAGGGACGCTGTTATTGGAAAAGGAAAGAATATTATTAAACTAGCCACTCATAACGGCAGTATTTCTGTAACAAAGTAGCCTGTTAGCTCTACGCACAAAGCTCATCTGCAAAAAAGCAGAGGCACAGCTAGCAGCAGATAATCAAAAAAAGGTTTCACTCATTGAACGTTGATGAGTGGAACCTTTTTTAATTTAGTTTATGGTGAAGTAAAGTAATAATGGCAGCTAAAAATGAGCCGTATACAAATCTCTCTTGGTTCTTGTAATTTGAGCATGGAAGGTCTAGAAAAAATATATCTTCTTTTATGCTAAAAAAGGAATATTTCTTTAAATGAAACGATACTATTTTCTGATACAACCTATTCCTGCGAAAGGAGCAAAAGTAAATGAAACGAAATGTTGTGTATGGCTTATTACTAACAGTGTCTTTAGTATTTGCGCTTTTTTTAATTGTTGATTGGTGTCAGTATGAAACTGGGTTAGAACACGCTATTAAACCTGCTGATCAAAACTATGAAAACAGCGAAAACTATATTTCTGACAAACGTATGATAGATGTAATTGTAAAGCTAACGGAAGAAAGTCCTGCAACATTTGGAACGAGATTAAAAAGTGCGCAAAGAATAGATGAGAAGCGTGTCCATGTGAATACCAATAAGCTAGAAGGCATTATCGAGTTAAAAGATATAGAAGGTAAGACCTTGGTATGGCGTGTGCTAGACAAAGCATCTCATCATTTAATTATGGAAAGTAAGAATTGGGGAAATGAATAAGGGACCTGCTGATGTTTCTTCTTATGAAAACAGGCTGAGACAAAAGTATGCTAGTGGTGGTGTCTCGGCCTGTTTATACTTTTGTTACCGATTGTTCTTAAAGCACCAAAATAGAGGAGGAAAGATATTTTTAATTAATACTCATTAAAATATTCTTGAATCTTTTTAGGGTCCTTTATTTTTGTTAAAGCAAGCATTAAAAGAATACGGGCTTTTTGTGGATTTAATGAATCAGATGTAACAAACGTATCTTTATCATCTGATTCTTCATGTGTCACAACCCCGCTTCCTACGCGGCTAGATCTAACAATAACTACGCCTTTTTTTACCGCATCTTTAGCACCTGTTAGGGCAGCATCCGATAGCAGTCCATTTCCTACTCCTGCAACGACTATTCCTTTTGTTCCAGCTTTTACGGCTGTGTCATAAAAGTTCCTAGAATCATTTTGATATCCATATATGATATCTACTTGAGGAAGCTTATCTAATTTTGATACATCGAATATTGATTGTGTTGTATGCTTGCGAGTTGGTTTGTTATAAAATATTACCTGATCTCCAGCTATTTCTCCTACATATCCTTGTTCGGTGGATTTAAACGTATCTACTGCCGTTGTATGTGTTTTCGTTATATAACGAGCTGCGCCAATTCGATCGTTAAGCGCTACTAAAACACCGGTATTTCGTGCTTCTTTTGTAGAAGCAATTTTCACCGCATTATACAAGTTTAGCGGCCCATCTGCACTTATAGCGGTAGCTGGTCTCATTGAACCAACCACAATTACAGGTTTTTCACTTTTTACTACTAAGTTTAGAAAATAAGCCGTTTCCTCCATCGTATCAGATCCGTGTGTCACGACAATCCCGTCAACGTCCTTAGACGCTAATAGTGTATTAATTCGTTTTGCTAACTTTAACAGAATGGTGTTATCTATATTTTGACTTCCGATATTTACAACTTGTTCTCCGCTTACATTCGCTAGTTTTTTTAACTCAGGAACAGCTTTAATGATGGTTTTAATATCAAGGGCTCCTGATTCATATCCAGTTGTGTCTGTGCTGCTCTCAGAAGAACCTGCAATCGTACCTCCAGTGGCCAAAATCTTTATATTGGGCAACTCTTCTTTCACTGAATGTTTTACAGTCATTTTAGAATCATTTACTGATGCATTGACAAATGATAAAGATCCCGAAAATAAGATAACGCTTGATAAAAAGGTGATGCTTACTATTCTTTTCAGTTTCATCGTTACGTAGCTCCTTTTACGCCAAAGACATGTAACGGTATTATTAGTAATTTGAGTTTGAAATATCCAATCATTTGTCCGCACGAAGAATAAATAGATAAACGCATTATTTTTATGAGATCCTTGTTGCTTTTTCTCTTAACAATTTTCTAATCTCCTCACATAAGTGAACTTGGGAATCTAAAATCTTTATTTCGTTTATATCTTCCATTTGTTTAGACATGAGTTGGGTTCCTTTATAACATTTTAAGGAACTATTCTGTTCTAAAAAATGGAAATCATTTCGCTTTTTTACCCATTTAACATAAGGTAGTCTCTATATAGGGATGAAAATAATGATTTTAATAGGAACGTTTGTGAAAAAATCCTTGCTGCAGGAGGGAAGGAGTCATTATTGATATAAGCCATGCTTGATATTTATACGGCGAGAGTTGTCTTATTTACTAAAATTCAGGCATATGATGCTTGTTCAAAGTCACATATTACTATAGTATTTGAAATTAAATTTTAAGATTTTAAAATAATTGTTGAAATTTAATTTCAAAGACGTTATTCTGTACTTGAGAACGATTTCAAACAAAAACAAAGATAGGATGGATAAGTAATGCTTGAACATTTAACTACTGAGACTCGTAATGAAAAAACAATGAATCTGGATGAAATGTCCGTTTTAGATTTTCTTACAACCATGAATGAAGAAGATGAAAAAGTTGCGAGTGCGATAAAAAAAGAACTGCCTTCTATTGCGAAAGCTGTAGAAGCTATTATAGAAGCTAAGAAACAAGGAGGGCGCCTTATTTATATAGGTGCAGGAACCAGTGGCCGCATCGGCTTGCTTGATGCTGTTGAGTGTCCGCCTACATTTGGTACAAACCCAGATGAAGTAATAGGCTTAATTGCCGGCGGAGAAAAAGCTTTTATCAAAGCAGTAGAAGGAGCAGAAGATAGTAAAGAGTTAGGCATGGAAGACTTACAAAACATTCGACTTACTAAGGTAGACATTGTTGTAGGGATTGCAGCAAGCGGTCGTACACCTTATGTCATTGGAGCATTAGAATATGCTAACTCAATTGAAGCTCAAACAATAGCAGTTAGCTGTAATAAGGGCTCTGATATTGGAAAAGTAGCAAACATTGCAATTGAAGTAGTAAATGGTCCTGAAGTATTAACAGGTTCTACTCGCTTGAAAGCCGGAACAGCACAAAAATTGGTTTGTAACATGCTTTCGACAGCTTCTATGGTAGGTATCGGAAAAGTGTATGGAAATCTAATGGTAGACGTTCAGCTGACTAATGAAAAGCTCGTAGAACGCGCAAAACGAATTGTGATGGAAGCAACTTCATGCACGTATGATACGGCAGAAGAGTACTTAGCAAAAGCAAATTGTAATTCTAAGCTTGCTATAGTCATGATTTTAACAGGACTTTCATATGAGGAATCTTTACATCGTTTAGAACAAACACAAGGGTTTATCCGTCAAGCAATCGTGAATTAAGTAGCGAAACTATAAGGGAGATGGGAACAACTATGAGTAAACATCATCAAACAGCTAAAGAACTGCTTCAAGCTCTTGGAGGCAGTTCTAATATAGCGAATTATACACACTGTATGACAAGACTCCGTGTCACCCCAGTGAATCATAATAGAATCGATGAAGCGAGTATAAAACAAGTGAAAGGAGTGGTAGGGGTTGTCGATGATGATACGTATCAAATTATTCTAGGACCAGGAGTAGTTACGAAAGTTGCTGAACAATTTGGTATTGTACTTCAAGAAGATCCTGCAGCTCCTTCATCTGAAGATTTGACGTCAAAAGGTGCAGATATGAAGTCTGAGCTAAAAAAGAAAAACAATACGCCATTCAAAAATTTTTTGCGAAAAGTTGGGAGCATTTTCATACCTTTAATCCCAGCATTCGTAGGTGCAGGTTTAATAGCTGGTATTGCCTCTATTTTAGCCAATAGCATAACTGCAGGAGATCTTGATAAAGATACTTGGCAACAATACGTTACGATCCTTAATGTGATCAAAAATGCAATCTTCAGCTATTTAGTTATTTATGTAGGTATTAACGCAGCAAAAGAGTTTGGAGCTACTCCAGCCCTAGGTGGAGTTATCGGAGGTATCACCCTTTTAACGGGAGTTACAGAAGAATTTCCTATTATGAATATCTTTACCGATCAGCCTCTAACGCCTGGGCAAGGCGGGGTTATCGGAGTTTTGATTGCTGTATGGTTACTTTCATTTTTAGAAAAATTCTTACGTCGATTTATTCCTGATGCAATCGATATTATTGTTACACCTACAATTGCTCTTCTGATTGTCGGATTGTTAACGATTTTCTTTATTATGCCTTTTGCAGGTCTAATTTCTAGTAATTTAATTGGCGGAATAGATTGGACACTTGAACGTGGAGGGGTTTTTGCAGGTTTTGTACTAGGAGTGGCATTTTTACCATTGGTGATGCTAGGTCTGCATCAAGTATTAATCCCTATTCATATTGAAATGATTAACACAGCTGGTATGACCATCTTGCTTCCGATTCTTGCAATGTCTGGTGCTGGACAAGTAGGTGCAACTTTAGCACTTTGGGTTCGTTGCCATAAAAATAAATCACTTGTTACCATTATTAAAGGGGCTCTTCCTGTCGGAATATTAGGTATTGGAGAACCACTTATTTATGGAGTTATTCTTCCATTAGGACGCCCATTCATTACGGCTTGTATCGGTGGAGGAATTGGAGGAGCTGTAATTGGAATGTTCGGAAACGTTGGTTCCATTGCTATCGGCCCATCTGGCCTAGCTTTAATTCCATTAATTGCTCATGGTTTATGGCTGAAATATATCATCGGCTTACTTGCAGGATATGCTGGAGGATTCATCTGCACATATTTATTTGGCATACCAAAAGAGGCTATTACAGAAGGCTCTAATAACAAAGAAGTACCTGAAGCGAAGACAAAAGCTGAAGTTGCTGCAACAGGTGAGAAAAAAGAAATGAACGATACAACTTTAGGAAGCGCATTCAAACTTCCGTTTGATGGATATATTGTGCCTCTAGAAGAAGTCCCTGATGCCGTTTTTTCTTCAAGGATGATGGGAGACGGTTTTGCCATCGAACCAACTAATAATACGCTTATTTCTCCTATCAATGGGGAGGTTGTTAGCATCTTTCCTACAAAACATGCCATAGGTCTAAAAACAGATCAAGGTTTAGAGTTATTAATTCACATAGGGTTAGAAACAGTGAACTTGAATGGGAAAGGGTTTACATGTCTAATTAAAGAGGGAGAAAAGGTTACACAAGGAACCCCGCTTTTAAAAATAGACCTAAACTACATTAAAGAAAATGCTAAATCACTTGTTACACCAATCATTTTTACAAATTTATCTGAACATAATCAAATACAGTTATTAAACACAGGGTACAATGAGCAAGGTATAACAAATGTTATTGAGTTAGTTTCTAAAAAACAGTAAGTTAATTAAATCTAATTGATTATTTAAGGGTACTTTTCTAAATAGAAGAGTACCCTTTTTTACTGGCGGCAAGTCATCACTTCTAGAGAGTAGCCAGGGCTGGATTGGCTATTAGTTCGTTTTTGTAATATTAAACATTAAGCAATGATAGGTTACTTTCACGCCATGTTCGTCACGATGATTATTTTCGTATAGGTTGATTAATTCACGAAAAAAGGAAGGGCGCTGACAGTAGCTTTCCTCGTTACTGTTACTTGCTCCAATCTTTTTTATTGATGTGAAAAATGCCTTAACCGTCGGAAAGTATTGAACCTCTAGCTCCTCCGTTTTTGATAGTTTAAATGGATGCTCTCTCAATGGAACTAATGCTTGTTCACAAATTTGAGACAACTCTTCAAGAGAAAAAAACGATTGGCCAGGTGAACTGTTACTGAAAAGACCAAGCTTTTGTTTCACATGGCTGTAGCATGAATGAAGCTCTTGAAACGTACGGTTACCAAAGGTTGAAAATAGCAGGCTGCCTGTAGGCTTAAGTTGTTTATACAATTTTTTAATTGTCGTATGAAGACTATTAAACCACTGAAATGTTGCATTCGAAATAATAAGGTCATAATGTCTTTCTATACTTAGTTCCTCGATATCTCCGCATATGAAAGAAATTCGATCTTCCCTTACTTTTTCCTTTGCTAACTCAATCATTCCTGATGACAAATCAACTGCTGTAATAGCAGCCTTAGGGAATTTTTTGCACAATAATTGTGTTAAATAACCCGTGCCGCAGCCAATTTCAAGAATAGCTATTTCCTCGTTAAAGAAATTGGTGGAAAGCTGATCTATTAATTGGTTTGCCATGCTTTTTTGTACATCGGCATAAGCATCATAAGTTTTAGCATGATTATTGAACCTTTTCTTTAAAAGTTGCTTATTAATCATAAATGAGCTCCTTTTCGAGAAATTTTTCTATAAGTTGTGTACAGTGCTGAGGCTTTGTAAAAAAAGGAATATGGCCAGCTTTTTCTAGGATACACAGCTGCGCTTTTCCACCAATTCTTTCAGCTATGAAAGAAGAAGACTCAGGTAAACATATTTGATCATCTTTTCCATGGATCAACAAACAAGGAGTTTGAATTTGATTGAGTTGCATTCTAACATCTTTTTGGAGTAAATAATCCAGCCCTGTAAGGAGGGAGTACATACTGTCTCCTTGATAATCACGCTGAACAACTTCTATAAATTGATGATGAAATTCTTCTTCTTTTTCAGATTTAGTGAACATAGCGTTATAAAATGAAGTAAGGGTTTCTTCTTTATTACGCTGTAGTTGTTTTTTCATACGTTCAACAATGCGTTGCTCCCATCCAAATGTATTATGCATGCCGTTTGTAAAGCGACTAGTTCCGCTAATTAATATGAGTCCTTCTATCTTGTTAGGGTATAAATTTGCAAGTTCAAGCGTTACAAGAGAACCTAATGACTAACCCATTAAATAAACAGTGCCTGGAGTAGAAATAAGCAATTGGATTGCTCGTTCTCTAAAGTTACTTAGTTCTTTTACACCTCTCCAGTCTGTACACAAAACGTTACATATAGTAGACAATGATTTTATGATTGGTTGAAACGCTGCTTTTTCCATTCCCCATCCGGGAAATATTATAATAGTGGATGGTTTCATTGAATCACACTCATTTCTTTTCCAATTAGAGAAATTCTCTTTATGGCCCAATCTAAATCTTCTCGCGTATGATCTGCTGTTACAGTAAAACGAATTCTTGCTTTATTTTCAGGAACAGTAGGAGGCCTAACTGCAATAGCAGCAATTTCTTCTTTCTGTAAACGCTCTGCAAACTGCATTGTTCTTTTGTTTTCTCCCGTTAAAATTGGAATGATCTGAGATTGACTATTACATGTGTTAAATCCTTCGTATGTAAGTGCCTTCCTAAAAAATAGTGCATGTTTATGAAGAAGTGCGCGGCGCTCTGTGTCTTGTTGCACCTTTTCAATTGCAGCCGTTATTGCACCGAGTATAGCAGGGGGAAGAGCAGTTGAATAAATGAGTCCTCGCATTCTATTTTTCAAATAATCTATGAGCCACTGTTTTCCCGTAACATAAGCTCCAAATGACCCTAGCGCTTTACTAAACGTTCCCATTTGAATATCAATTTTATCTTGCAGATTAAGAAAATGTGCGTATCCTTCACCATTTTTTCCGTATACACCGCTTGCATGAGCCTCATCAACCATTAGTAGGGCGTTATATTGCTCTTTTAATTTAACAAGCTCCTTGAGCTTGGCGAAATCGCCATCCATGCTGAAAACAGTATCTGTTACAACTAACTTCCGTGACTCTAAGGGAACTTTTTTTAATAAATTTTCTAGGTGGTTCATATCGTTATGGCGATAGCGTTGAAGTTTTGCACGGCTCAGTAGGGCCCCGTCAATGATACTTGCATGATTTAACTTATCGCTGAAGATGAAGCCATTACGCGGAACCAAGGCTGAGATGATTCCTAGGTTTGCATTATAACCACTATTGATAATAAGTCCTGCCTCAGCTTTTTTCCAATTAACAAGGGCTCTTTCTGCTTTCTCGTAAAGGAAGTGATTTCCTACTATTAAGCGTGAAGCTGTTGCTCCTACTCCATACGTCATCACAGCATCACTCATTGTTTTCTTCAGTCCACTATCTCCTGCATAGCCTAAATAGTTATTAGAGGCAAGGTTTAACATTTTACGTCCATTGACTGTAAGCCATGGTTGTTCAGTAAATTCTGTAGTAACAAGGTGCCTTTTTTGAAAAATCTCATCTAAATAGGCAAGTTCTCTCTTAATATCTTCTTCCCAATACAATACACTCTCACCACCGACAATAAAATTAGTTAACTTTAATTTTTAAAAAGTTAACATATATATCTAATCACTCCTTTAGAAGAGTGTCAAGATGAGAGAGGTTATAAAAACTCTTGAATAAAAGAAGCAAACTCCTAACGGTAGGGAGTTTGCTTTTTTTGTTCTTTAAATATTCCTGTTTAATAACAAACGTCTTTTCCAACATGTTTTGGATTTATTTACACGCATCATATTAATCTAGCAATTTTATTTGCTTTACTAAACACTTCATATTGATTATCCTCATTTTCTTAGTTATAATGTAATTGTTACATTTGTAATAATAATGTAATATAATTGTAACTTATATACATTTTTGCGGTGTTAGACAGAATGGTAGCTAATTTTAAAAAATGAAAAGCTATTTATGGATAAGCCCTTAGCGATTGTGGAAGCAGCCGCGAGGGGAAAACTTTAGATAAAAAGGTGAGGACAATGTTGAAAAAAATATTTATTTTAGTTGTTCTAGGATATATATTCTTGAGTAGCAAGTATTTTCTTCAAAATTATGTGTATGCGGGCACGTATGAGCAGGATATAAAGGTTAACGATGACTTAGTGTCGAGTCTTCTTTTAGAAGAAGCTGTTTTTTGACGGCTTTTAAGGTGCTAAATTTTATATAAAGAGGTAATGGGTAGAGTTGTAATTTCTTAATGTTGTCAGTCTCTTCCCTTATCTTCACAGGTAAAAAGTAGGCGGTAGTTAACATAATTGCAGGACTTCGGGTCCTAATAGATTTTTACATTGCCTAGACAACAACGAAGTAGAGAAGAACGATGTAGTTGAGAAGAGAAGGCTGAGGGAGTAAGAATAAAATGAAAAACTATTTAAATGTGGAAGAAGGAAAAAATAGCTGGAAGCGTTATGTAAGTACAACAGTCCTTGCTTCTGTGTTTATGCTGTTAGGATCCATTATTTATATTATTGCTGAAATGATAATGGTTGCAGCTGATGAAAGTGGAAAATCATATGTTGATTTTGATACCGGATTAGCTGTAGGAATCAATGCTAATCTTGATTTTCTGTTGTCTCATATTATGTACATATGCTGGATTTTTGGTTTATGGATCGGGATTCGTTTTATTCACAAACGAAAAATGAAATCACTAATCACTGCTAACAAACGTGTGAACTGGAAGAAAGTAATATGGTCTTTTGGAGCTTTTAGTCTGTTACTAATCGTTTCACAATTAATTGATGTCGTGTTTAACCACTCGGATTATTCATGGAATCATGTAAGTTTAAAAGAGTATGCCCTGTTAGTACTGATCACGCTTTTATTAGTACCTATTCAAACAACAACCGAGGAGCTGTTTTTTAGAGGTCTTCTTCTTCAATGGGTGGGTAAGAAAGTGAAGCGTCCAATTTTACTTGCGATTATTGTGGGACTAATGTTTTCAATAGGTCATTTTGCTAATCCCGAAATGAATAAATCCATTATATTGGTGGGACTAGATTATATTGTAGCTGGTTTTGCTCTTACATATATCGCGGTTAAAACAAAAAGCTTAGAAATTACCATTGGCGCACACGCAGCCAACAACATGTTTCTCGCTCTGTTCCTTACAACGGATGATTCTGTTTTCGGGTCTATACCGAGTTTGTTTAAGGTAGCTAACACTGAGCCAGGAGCTAACCTTATTTGGTCGATTGTTATGTTTAGTGTTTTCTATATCTTATGTAGAGGGAAGATAAAAAAGGAAGAAGCAGCTGACAAAGATCAGCTTATTACTTAAATTGGCAGAACCAATACCTAAACAGGATAGGAGATGTAACAGAGTGAGTGGAAATCACGATGAAAATAAACCATTGACTCGTGCAGAAATGAAGCGGGGCCACTTAGCTACTCAACATCGTATTTTAAATGTGCTTATCGTTCTTGCATCGATTGCTGCAGTATATCTAGTAATAAAAACCATACTTTAAAAGAGCAGCCTTAAAGGCTGCTCTTTTTATTTTGTATAAACACGCGCACGCAGCTACCAATTGAAAAAAGCTTTTAACGAAATCATTGTAGCCGCGTAGACAAGAGATGAGATTAAAAAGGTTGGCAAATGCGCATGTTTTTCAAAAGGGAGCTCTTTACTGATGACGTTAAATAACATTGCACCTGAACTAAAAGCAATCATCGACTCAATAAGCAGTCCTGATGAGGGACCGAAAACGCCCAGAATGGACCCAAGAAAAGTTGCTCCGGCAAGCATATAGCGACCTCTATTTTTGTGTAAGCGCGGATGTTTTTTTCCTAGATGGTAAGACCACCCGATAAAATGAAGGCTGATAGCCAGTCCGTAGAATACTGATTCAACTCGCTTAACATCGGTTGAAAACACGACATAAGAAATGATAAAAGAATAAATCATAAAAAAACTAGCCTGTACCATATAAACGGTCAGTTCCGTTAGGTGAGTGGCTGCTTTTGTTTGAGCAAATGAATACACTGAAAAATAGACGAGTAAGCCGAGAAGACCAAGAAAATATAGTTCAGTATCAAGGGCTAGCGATCCTCCAAACTCTTCTTGTTTCTTATGAAGCGTCGGTAAGATATAAATAAATACATAAGCAATAGCTACACCGCCTGATAATGAGAGCAGCTTTTGCTCCCCGATTGGAGAACGTTCGACAATCGTTAATGCGTATAGTTGAATGAGGATAAAAACAATACCTATGATAATTGATTCAATTGTAACCATGATGGTCTCCTTTTAAGGTTCACTTTTAAGGTTTAATTCCCTTTAATAGAAGAAGAGAAACCATGATTTAGATGGAAACATTGCTGAATTATAGGTAGATGTTCGAAAACGTCAGACTTTTAAGAATGGTGTTAGTTTATAGTATATACATATTTTACTTACTTATTATTAGCTAGAGAAAGGGTATTTATTATAAAGGAAAGCTGTTGAGTTCGCGGGTGAAGGCATATTCATTCTGTATTTTGGTATAGCTAGAACGTTTAAATGGCGGCCCTGAAGGTTTCCTTTAAGAGAACACTTTCCTATTCCTTTTATTTATTGTGTTAATTAAGATACAAAGATATAAAATATAGAAAAAATGTTATTATATAGATATTGTTCTGAAAATAAAATGATGTATGGGGGATATCAGCTAATATGTTTTTTGTCATTATAGGATTTATAGCCGTCTTTATCACTTTATGTTCGTTAGAAGCTAAGCTAAGAACGATAGTGAAACAAAATGATAGATTAATTAAATTACTTGAAAAAAAGAACAGATACTAACAAAAAATCACCTAATAGGATATTGGGGTGCTTTTTTATCGTGTAGGAGGATTTAAATTGAAAAGGAAGTTTTTGTTTTTAGGACTTATATCTATTTTTTTATTAGTATTGGGTAGCTGTGGTACCAAAGAAGAAAGTGTGCGTTTCGAAGGTGAAGGAGATCATTGGAAAGCTTTATATCTTTTAAATAAAGGAGAGAATACTGAAAATGGGCAAGGCAGTATCATCTATAAAGGAAAAGACAAGGAGAAAGTAGGAAAAGTTTCTTATGTTGTTGAAGGGGAAACAAGCAAATTATCAGGTACAGATGACGAGACAGAAGGGAAAATTAATTTAAATGGAAGCTGCAGCGGGTGTTCGACTCAAAGCAGCAACGCTCCTTATCACGTGACAATAAAATGGAATGGGAAAGAAGATAAATTTGATTTAACATCAAAGTAGAACGATAAAACGTTGTATGTATATGAAACTAAAAATCTGGCCACGTTAATAACATATTTTTCCTATTCTGATCAAGTTAAAAATCCTTTGCCTACATCAGGGAAGGATTTTTTTAAAAAATTTTGCATTTATTGGTTGTTAATCTGAATAAAGGGGAATTACATCTATTAAGAGCATACAAAGGGGATAAATAGTAGTGACAAATTATAGGTACTATACGGGATCCCTGTTCGTCAGGGAATTAGAACGTTTAAAAGAAGAATATATTCAACTTGATCTCGATGATATGAAAAGAATGGTTGAAGAAGATATTTTACTGTTGGAAAAAGCGGTTAATATGTTGTCTGTGAATACCATTTCTTAAGTTAAGCAACTTACTCAAGAAGCAATAAAGCATTATTTAATGACTACTGTTCATTCAATTTTAAAAAATGCTACCTCTTGTAACTGGGAAGAGGTGGTCTTTTTCAATTTCTAGACTGGATAGGGCATATGAAACAAAAAAAAGCGTTTGAAAGAAGTTTTATAACATTTCCTAGTTTCTAACAAATGTTGCCCAAACAAAAAAAGGACATTTCTTTTATGCCCTGTTCCCTCATATCAGCCCCGCCTACGCTAAATACTATGACAGCCACTCATGCCATCCAACCTATACTTAGTATAAACGAAAACGTTTACAAAGTAAAGATATTAATTAAATATTCTGTCTATTTTTTATATTAAACGTATCTATTTCGAATAATATCAAATATAATAGATGAAATTTTTAATGTCTAGAGATTAGCTCACTCATTAATCTGTTTAAAGCAATGTGTAATATATCATGTTCTGTATACTCTTGTTCAAAGGCTAGACTTCTTTTTTCTTTTTTCCTCAACAGCTTTCTAATTTCCTCACATAAGTAAAGTTGAGAATCCAAAAGCTTTATTTCTTTTCTATCTTTTGTTTGTTTAGACATGAAATCAACTCCTTTATGATTCTTTAAGGAACTATTCTACCTTAAAAAGTAAAAATCCTTCTTCTATTACATCGGATTAACATAATGGGGTTTATTAGAAGGACCAACCTTAGATTAGAGAAAAATTGATCCTGTTTTTTGAGAAACAATGTGTCAACAATGCTACAAAAAATTCTTTTTCTATTTAAATATTTTTTAAGGTGCAAATCCTTAAAAGTTAACTTCCTTTAATTATAATTAATGGTAAAATAATCAATATAAAAGGAGGTTATCATGTATTCACCACAGAAAGCCTTATTGGCCAGTTCTCTTTATTTTGTATTCATTATTTTCTCTTTCATAATTAGTTTCTTTATTGGAAGAATACTTATTATAAAATCTCATAGATCAGTAGGAGAAGTTCAGGCAATTTCTCTTTTTATTCATTTTGTTTTGTTCGGAACGGATTTTAGATATTGGTGGTGGGGACACGCTATGTCTATTCTTAACATCTTTGAGTTTTTAGCAACTACGTTTATAAGCGTTCTTCTCTTTATAATTAGCGAATGTATTCTTTATTCCTGGTTGAAAAAGCTCTATAAGACGAATGTACAAAAAGGTGCTTAAATCTAAAACAACAGAAATCTTAATGCAATAAGATCTATCTCATTGTAAAAATGTCATTGAAAGAAGGGCAATAAGTTGAAAAAAGCCGTGACGACTGTTTCAGCAATTCTACTAATAGGAGCAGCGATTTTTTATTTTGTTACATTCTTTTCCTATATCCCATCTGATAAGTTTTTCGGTTTCCCTGTCCCTAAAAATGCAAAGTTAGTAAAAGGAAAAAAACGTGCAGCTATATATGATTGGTCTAAAGCTTCTGAAGAAAACGGCATCCCGTCAGGATATAAATTAGTGATTAAATCAAAAGGGTGGAAGGAAAGGGATCGAGAATGGGCCTCGACTTATTATGAAAAAGGAAATAAGATAATTGATTTAATAGCTCAAACCGATGAATTAACCTTAATTAAAGACAAAGATTAACTATACGTAAAATGTAAGAGAGGGTTTTTTTATTGATTTTAGAAGTATATACAAAAATGTTCTATTTAAACAGATTAATGGCTTCATTCAATTATGCACCTACTTATTTTAATTTGGCTGTTGTATATCGTAAGTAGAAATACACATTTACCTTTGTCAGCGATATTTATGGAATGAATTGTAATTTGTGGTTAACTCTTTTTAAAAGGAGAAGATAAATCAATGAGTACAAAAAGAATATATCTTACACCATTTGAAACTACTCACATTCAATACTTACATAAATGGTTAAATGATGAACGGGCAATACGAGTGATAGGCAGAACACCTTTAACTTATGAAGAGGTGGTACAAGAAGTAGAAAAGAAAAGAATGAACAACGATTTAATTTTAGGAATTGAAAACGATAAAAAAGAATTAGTTGGATGGGTATTTCTGAAGGATATAGACCATGGACATGGAAGAGCTAGTATAGGAATTCTCCTATCTTCAGAATCTAGAGGTCACGGATATGGTCGAATGGCTATGGAGCAAATGATTGATTTAGGGTTTAAACAGCTTCGTCTAAATAAAATCTATTTAACCACAAGAGGAATAAACGAACAGGCCATTGCATTGTATGAAAAAATTGGTTTTGTTACCGAAGGAAAATTAAGAAACCATGCCTATGTGGATGGGAAATACGTAGATACATATTTTATGGGTATATTAGCTTCAGAGTGGAATAAGTAAGCTTACCGGCCATGATGAAATTTTAAAAACTAGTACTTCTTAAGGTATGTATTTGATTTTAGACAACGGGAGGGATATAAATGAAATCTTATAACTATTTTTGTTCTACTCAAATTGAGGTAGGAATGGGCAAAGCTAGAGAATTACCAGAAATGCTGACATCTTTAAATATTGGTTCATCAATTTTAGTCGTGAGTGACCCTGGTGTGGTTCGTGCAGGATTAGTTTCACCAATTGTAACTGCCCTGGAGGCAGCTGGTTATCGAGTGCTGGTATTTGATTCAATTGAACAAAACCCTCGAGATACGAATTGCTTGGAAGGTGCTAAGTTATTTCGTGACTTTAGTGCGGATGCAGTTGTTGCCATTGGTGGCGGGAGTGCGATGGATACAGGAAAAGCTATTGCGCTGTGCGGCCCAAACGTCGGGGAACCATCTGACTATGCAGACGGCCGACTTCTGTATTCAAACATTGCACCAGTTATTTGTATTCCAACTACTTCAGGTACGGGCTCAGAGGTTACTCGTTCTGCCGTTATTACCGAGGCATCTACACATCGGAAAATGACGCTCAAACATAGTACATTAAGACCTGTCTTGGCGATTCTTGATCCTGAACTAACATTAAGTCTTCCGCCTTCTGTTACGGCTGCGACTGGCATTGATGCCCTCGTTCATGCGATTGAAGGTTATACGTGTAAAGTAACAAATCCTATTTCACAAGCGCTTGGAGCTCAAGCAATGAGAACGATTGTTTCGGCATTACCTATCGTTTTCCGAGATGGTAAAAATGAAGCGGCTCGTCAAGATATGCTGGAAGGAAGTCTCTTAGCTGGCTTGTGTTTCGGATCTGCAGATGTTGCTTCGGTACACTGCTTAGCAGAAGCGCTTGGAGGACTTTATGATACCCCGCATGGAGTTGCTAACGCAGTATTTTTACCATATGTATTAAAATTTAATTCTATGGAGAATAAGCAGCTGCATGCTACATTAGCAAGGTATATGAATTTTGCCAAAGATTCAGATTCAGATGAAACAGCTGTTGAAAAATTAATTCAAGGAATTATAGAATTAACAGAATCATTAAACATTCCTAAATTAAAAGAGCTAGAGGGTGTAAAGAAAGAAGACTTTCCGAGCATTGTAAAGTTGGCTATGCAAAACAACTCAACGCCAAGTAACGTCCGCTTAATTACCGAGGCTGATTATATGCAAATTCTTGAACAAGCTTACTTTGACCGTGTAGATAAAAAACGGCATTCTGAAGTAGAGAGCTTGAATTAAAGAATGAAAATTAAAAACCGGCCCCAATTGTCAGACAGTGTCTAACGATTGGAGGCCAGTTTTTAAGTAGGATCTATTTTTAATAAGAAGATACGTAATACCAGTTCTTATGTACTTTTTCTATCTGTTTAAAATCTCCGTCAAAATCGCTTTTTGAAGGCTTATGATCGTTTGGATCATAAACAAATCCTGAGAAATTGTCTAGCATCCCGCGGTACGTAAAGAAAAGAATGGATGTCGACTTTCCTTTTGTTTCTACTTCAATGTCGCCTCCGCCTTTAGACAATTGGGTATACTCTTTTGGCAATTGAATAAGTGATGGACTATCGGGGACGTTAGGTTTAATCACGCCATTTTCTATTTTAGCCGCAGCTTCTTCTCTCTTCTCTTGATGGATTTTAAAGTTCAAATCCAAGTTGACTTGAGTAAAGGGAAAGAAGAACCATAATGCGATAGTGATGAGCTGAATAACAACGGGCTGCCACTTTCTATTTTTAAAAAGGTGAATCAATGCCCATACAGTTATGATGATAAAGAAGGCATAGACAAATAACCAAACAGGCAACATTAAAAATTCCGTTATTATATCAACGAGATCCCACTGGAATAACGATACTGAAATAACTAACAAACTACTAATTAACGATAAAACCAACAATCGACTACGTTTCACACATTTTCCCCTTTCTGAAATTATTCTTTTTTAGTCTTAATTATATATTAAAATCCTTATAAAGACGTATGTATCATAATGTAATTTTTCGATAGAAATAAAAGCAGACCTTTCTTGTTTCCTCTTCTATTTTGAAGACAAATAAAGGAACATACAAATTCACTGTATGTTCCTTCGCTTATTTTTATATTTGTTGAGTGACTTTATTCGAATTAACGTCTTTGTTTACCTGCTTTTTATGGAGCCATTGATAAATGATTGGAATCACTAGGAAGCTATTACAAGTAGATGTAATCATTCCTCCAATTACTACAATTCCTAACGTTTGAGAAATTACCGTATCTGCTTGATGCGAAAAGGCAAGTGGCAACAGCGTTAAGATTGTTGTAGCAGCCGTGATTAAAATTGGGCGAACTCGAGAGAGACTGCCAGAAATAACGGCTTGTTGTATATCCATTCCACTTTTACGGTTGCGTTCAATTTTATCAATCAACACAATCCCATTAGTTACAACGATTCCTGTAAGCATCAGCACCCCGATCAATGCAGCCAAGTTCCATTCGCTTCCAAAAATTACAAGAGCTATCACAACGCCACTTAATGCAAGCGGGATACTTAGCAAGACAGAGAAAGGCGCTCTCCAGCCTTTAAACAGTGTTGATGTGATTAACAACACGAGTAAAATAGAAAAGGCAACAGCAACGGACATGTCAAAAATCATGCTTTTTACTTGTTCTGTTATACCTCCCATCGAATAGGTTACACCATTTGAAAGGTTCATACCTTGAAGTTTTTTATCCACTTGTTTAGATACTTTGCTGATATCATTAGATGTAATTTGAGCTGTTACTAAAGAAAACGGTTGTCCATTTCTTTCACTAATAGTAGAAGACGTCGGGTCTTTTGTAATCGATGCTAGCTCATTAAGTTTAACAATTTTTCCGCCTTTGCCCGAGAACGTTTCATTTCCAAGAGACTTCATCACATCTTCTGGACTCGTATTCATTTGAACATTGAGCTGATCAGAAGACGTTTGATCTGCATATACATCAACAGGAAGACTCATATGATTTACTACGAGAGTTGCGTCTTTTGTCTGTGTCATATATCGATTAATCACGGTCATTATGTCAGAAAGCTGAACTCCTTTTTGAATAATAGCCTGCTGGTTAAACGTAATTTTGTATTTTGGTTGTCCGTTTGTTAGATCAATTTTTCCGTCTACACTTAAGCCATCTATTGTAGATAATTCTTTTCGTGCTTTTTCAGCTGTTCTGTCTAAGGTAGCCTGGTCGGAGCCGGCAAACATGATCTTCATTTGCGAATCATCACCAGAAATATTTTGGCTCGTTACGGTATAAGCTACATTTTTCGAAAGCTTAGGAAGAGTAGAAGCTAACTGCGTAATCACTGTATCTGTTTCTTTCTCATTCTGTAATACTACTGAAAGATTGGCTACATTTGGTTTTTGTAAAAAACCACCGCCTTGATCGAACACGTCATCACTTTGCGGCGTACTGGTTGCACCAAACGTCGATGAATAAGACTTTACTTTGCTATTTTTTTGTAGATTTTGTTCCACTTTTTGAACCTCAGCATCGACTTGTTGTAGAGTGCTTCCTTGAGGCAATTCTAATTTAATTGCAACTTGACCTGTTTTGGCACTTGGCAAAAATGAAACAGGAAGGAAAGCGGAATAAGAAGCTGCAAAAATAAAAAGTAAAGCCGAAATGAGCACGACGAGTTTCTTATGCTTTAGTGCCGATGCCAAAACGGGCTTCATCATAGGTTCAAGAGAAACAGCTTTCTGCTTTGATGGTGCTCCTTTCCACCCCATAAAGGCAAGTGTAGGAATCACCAGCATGGCAACAAAAAATGAAATGATTAACGCAATCACAACGGACCAAGCAATCCCGCTATAAGAGGCGCTTACAATTCCTCCTACAAAAGCTATTGGAATATAAACAGCGATAGTGGTAAGTGTTGAACCAAGAATAGCTGGAATCATTTCATGAACAGAAGCACTTAAAAGTGGCAGCAGCGCTTTATTTTGAGACTTTTCTCTCCTGCGATACATATTATCAATGATAACGATTGAATCATCTACAATACGTCCCATGGCAACAATTAGTCCTGAAACGGTTAAGATATTAAGCGTAATGCCCATTGTTTTTAAAATAGCAGCTGTTGCTAACAATGAAATGGGCAGCGAAATGGCTATAAGCAGCGTAGATCGCACGTTTCGGAAAAAGAAAAATACGCAAACCATGGAGAATAAACATCCGAGTAAGCCCTCTCGAATTAACCCATTTAACGAATCGTTTAATTCTTTTTCACGATCCAACTGCGGTGTTAATGACACAGATCCATCTTTAACAAGCTGCAGTCCATGTACCCGTTCTTTTACATGTTTCGCTACGTCTGTAATATTGGCAGATGGCGTTTTAATGACATTTAATTGAACGCTTGGTTTACCATCTATTCTAGCAACTGTTTTTACATCATTTAACGCATGTGAAATGCTTGCAACTGCTGAAAGAGGGATGGAATTACCGTCTGCATTTTTAATTTTAATGTTTTTCATTTGCTGTTCATTTAACGTCCATCCCTCAAAGGTAACGGGAATCGATAGCTGATTTTGCAGTACAATCCCTTTAGGTAATGATGGAACGGATAGAGATAGTGCTTTATTCAAGTCATCCATCGTTAAATTATTTTTCGCTAAATCCTTCATTCCTACTGTCAAAACATATCCATCTTTTGCCCCGCCAAATGTGGAGACGTCAGATACTCCAGGCACTGTTTTTAATTGTTGGACGATATCTTGTTGAACGGTTGATTTCAATTGGTTTTCATCCAGCTTATCACTCGTTAAGTTATACGTAAGTATAGGAAAAGAACTGGTTGTAACTCTTGTAACAAGAGGCGTTGATGTAATGGTTGGCGGTATATCAGCGTTAGCCAAAGCTTTATTTACATCGCTTTCTGCTTGCTTCATATCCGTATTCATTGGGAAATAGAGACTCATAAATAAGCCGCCATCATATGAGCTCGTTTCAATATCTTGTAATCCGTCTGTCGTTCTTGCAGCACTTTCTAATTTGTCTGTAACCAATTGTTTTACTTGTTCAGCTTGATACATAGGTAGACGCATGCTTACAGTAAGTGTTGTATTATTGATGCCTGGAAGATAATCTCGTTGCATTTGAAAAGCTGAAATACCACCCCAAGCTAAAATAATCACGACACATACAATCATTAAGATAGCTCTTTGCATAGTTCCTTCTACGAGTTTTTTGAGCATATATTTACTCCTCCTGCTTTATTATCTTTGTACAGAAAAATTTCCTAAAGCCTGTCTTATCAGATGTTTCCACTCATTTATTCCATTGTGCGAATACTCTAGAAGGTTAAAAAGGCTTATGAAGACTCTAGATTGTACTAATCCTTTAATCGATTCATGCATACCTATGTTTTCCTTTCTGTTACATAAATTTGTTATCAACTCCTTAACCTATTGATTAGAAAAACAATTCGTTTCATAAAGCGTTTTCAAATAGGACTCTTTAAGTCTAGGGCTTGTAATTAAAAAAACATTAAAGATAACATTAAAAATTCATGAAAAAGCCTTTGTTTTCTAAAATCAGTGCTACAGTAAAACTAAGTAGATCTCTTTAATGTCCTATCTCCAGTTAGATTCAGAGTGGGATTATCCACTCGGTTTTAGATAAACATGTGTATAGGAAAGAAGGGCGAATTATGGATTTTATTCCATCTTACTTATATAGATTATTCCGGTTATATTTTGTTATTTTTATGAATGTAGTTCGTTAGCTAAATAGAAAAGGGCATTCTTTCCTCAAGGAAATGTTTTTTTTAGTCTAGTTGAGAGAGGAGAATATCGATGAAAAAATGCATTTTAATCGTTGAAGACGAAGTAATGATTGCGAGGGCCCTTCAAATTGAGCTTGAGCATGAAGGATACGAAGTAATCGTGGAACACGAAGGGAAAACCGGCTTAGAAGCCGCCTTGAATAACAATATTAATTTAATTTTATTAGACGTTATGCTTCCAGGATTAAATGGAATTGAAGTTCTTCGAAGAATTAGAAAAAAAGATATCTACTTGCCCATTATTCTTTTGACAGCTCGCGACACCACGCTGGATAAAGTGATGGGGCTAGATCATGGGGCGAATGATTACATCACCAAGCCGTTTGAAATAGAAGAAGTTTTAGCTAGAGTACGTAATAGTCTTCGTCATAGAGCGATCGTTCAGGATGTTACTGAAAAAAAAGATGTTCATTTATCTATAGAAGATTTATCTGTAAATTTAGAAACTAGAGATGTACTTAGAAAAAACAAGGCGATTATATTAACGCCGAAAGAATATGATTTGCTTGTTCACTTACTAAAAAATCAAAATATCGTACTAAGCAGGGAGAATATTCTTTTAACCGTTTGGGGCTATGATTATGAAGGAGAAACTAACGTGGTAGATGTGTACATCGGACATTTAAGAAAGAAACTAGAAGAAGGTAATCCATCTCCCTTAATTCAAACTATTCGAGGAGTAGGCTATGTGATGAGGAAGGATCAACATGAAAATCACTACCAAAGTTAATTTGTTTATTACGCTCTCTCTGTTAGCTAGCTTACTTATAGTCAATACGATTGTATTTTTCTTGTTTATGAAAACGACCGTTAATATGGAGGCCCATTTAGTTTCAAAAAACGCGAATGAAATGCTGAAGAAATATCATATTTCCGACACCTTAACATTAGACAAAAATCTTTTGAATTCGTACATGTCTACTCACTCTTTTATTCGAATTGTAGGACCCGACTCTAAAGTGATTGATCAGGTCAGTAATGATAACACCCTTGTTAAGAAAATTCATCCTGCTTTTTCGTCAGAAAAAAACTTTGAACTTAGACCTTTTCAAGAACATCAAAACTTAGTAGTTCATGTACCTATTCAGCAAAATCAAAAAGTAGTAGGGACACTAGAAATAAGTGAACGGTTATCTGGGCTAGAAAGCCGCAAAGACATTATTTTATCCATAATGGGGACGGTCACGGCTATTTCTGTTCTTCTTTCTTTTTTAGCTGGCAGATGGTTATCAGCCATCATTATGAAGCCTATTGTATCTATGATCTCCACAATGGAAGATATTGAGCAAAGTGGAACCTTAAAAAAAATTAACATACAAACTGAAACAAAAGATGAAGTGTACAAAATGGCCGCTACATTTAATCGTATGATTGGTAAACTGGAGGAAAATTCAAATAAGCAAAGACAATTTATTTCCGATGCTTCTCATGAATTAAAAACACCTTTAACTATTATTAGCAGCTTTATTACGATTCTTAGAAGACACGGCACACGAGATGAAAAAATAGCCAAAGAAGCAACTGAGGCGATTTATATAGAAACAAATAGAATGAAAAGTTTAACTAAAACATTGTTAAGTTTAGCTGAATTAGAGGACGCCGAATCTGTTGATATGAAACCAGTTGATCTTGTTGCTCTCTGTACAACTCTTATCAATCAGTTTAAGCAAGTTTATGATCGGCCTATTGTTTTGCATAAAAATTCTCGGTCGATCTTCATTAATGGAGATGAATTGAAGCTGAAACAGGTTATCATTATCTTTTTAGATAACGCCATAAAGTACAGTACGGGTGCAATTGAAGTCTTTTTAGAAAGTGGTCAACAGAAAGGGATTCTTCGAATAAAAGATTACGGAATTGGGATACCAGAAGAGGATCAAGCGCATGTTTTTGAACGATTTTATAGAGTGGACAAGGCACGCAAACGGGATTCAGGAGGAAGTGGCCTGGGATTAGCCATTGCTAAAAATATTGTTGACCTTCATAAAGGGGAAATTCACATACAGAGCAGAGAACACGTAGGAACAGAAATTAAAGTCGTTTTCCCTCTTAAGAACTAAAAAAACTTAATTTTTGTATATACTTTTTAATACTAAGTATATACAAATACCCCTAGTCCATAAAAATGTCTAGGGGATTTTATTTTATGATGTAGTTTATTCCTCTTCAGGAATCTTAATTAAAATAGTGATAGCAACTGTTGTCAGAAATATAACTCCTAAAATGATCAATAGATTTGTACTCATATGTCCCATCTGCCCTTCTGCTATAATCCCTATAATTACATTGTAACAAAGGAAATGAGTTAATAGAATAAAAAAATGAAAGCGTTTTATTTTTTGTTTTTATTCAGGATCTCTTTTGAAAAGATATATACTTTAGTTCCATATATTGTTAATGGAAGAAACTCATCAAAAAGAAGCCCTTGCTACAATTAGCAAGGGTTTTCAAAATTATGAGAATCACAGTTAATATGATTAGCTTAAAAGATATTCGTTTTCAGAGTTTATTAAATGTTTATACTCATTAAGAACAGGTAAATTAGTAGTAAAAGACGTTTTCAAGGAGGAATACTATATGCCCTACAATTCATTAAAAGAACTGCCTGATGGAGTAAAAGATAACCTTCCTCATCATGCTCAGGAAATTTATAAAGAAGCATTTAATTCTGCCAGTGACGAATACAAAGAAGAAGCTACGGCGCATAAAGTTGCGTGGAATGCGGTAAAAACAAAGTACAAAAAGGATAGTAATGACAACTGGGTGAAAAAATAGCTAGAAAAGAGCTGAAGATCCGAACGATAAACCGTTCGGATCTTTTTTATTATGAGGGTGAATGTAGGTGCTTATAGCCGTTAATTGGATAGCGAGGCCAAGACTCCTGCGGGCTCACTTGCCGCCTGCGAAAAGCGAAGCCTTGCATGGAAATTAACAGCGGTGTAACAAGCAATTCATACCCTGTTTATATCATTACTTATTCTTTTTCAGCTACGGTAAAGTATTGAACGCTGCTTTTAACGAGTACTAAGTCATTTGCTAAGTCTAATACTTTACTTTTATCTTCAAATCTATATTGTATGTAGTTCTTTGCACGAATAAGTGATTTAGTTTCAACTATATGACTGATTTCACCATTGATTAAATGAAACGTTACTTCAAACTTTTTCATAAGAAAACACCTCCATAATATCAATTTTTACTATTACCTCATTTCTAATACCATTTCTTTTGAACGTTTTTACAAAAGATTTCACTCTTGAGTTCACACCACCGGTGTCTAACAACGAAATGATTTGTTCTGCACCCATTTTTGATATTGACAGATTGGCAATACTTTGTGAGAATTAATATACATGATGTTCATTAGTTTACATTATGTATAGAATATATGCTGATGATACAGGATAGTTTAAATAGTCCATCGTATGTCTTAATAAAAGTGATACAAGGAGATCAACTATGTCTAAAAAAACAAAAGTAGATCCTAGGATAAAAAGAACAAATAAATACTTAAGAGACGCTTTAGTCGAACTTCTTAAAGAGAAAGATGTCACGTCCATTACGATTCAAGAAATTACGGAAAAAGCGGAATTAACGCGAGGAACATTTTATTTACGCTATCAAGATAAGCAAGACTTTCTTGTTCAGATCATGAATGAAGTTTTAGAAGAACTAATAGAGCAGGTAAAGCCTAAACAAAATAACGAGGCTTCCTCAGAAGTAGAAGAAAAAGATGAGTCTGTTTCTTTTTTAAAGCTTTTTGAATTCATCTACGAACACGCTGATTATTTTAAAGTCATGCTAAGTGACCGAGGATTGCCTCAATTCAGAAGTCATATGACGGAAATTGTAAAGAAGAGAGTGTACGGAGAGCTAATCTCTTCAATTGGAGAAGCAGAGGATGGACTGGATATTCCTAAAGATATCCTCATTAGCTATATCACATCAGCTCATATAGGTGTCATTTGTTCTTGGTTAGAAAGCGATATGAAATTTAGCCCTGCATTTATGGCTGAAAAATTAACCCGTTTAACACTTCTAGGGCCAATTCGAGTGGCAGGTTTAGAAAATAAAATAAAGCTTCCTTACTGAAGCTTTATTTTTTAGTTTGTTCAAATAAAGATATTTTACAATCATGAAAGGCAGAAAGGAATTGTGGTATGAAAATAGAAAAACACTGGGGGATTTCCTTACTGGCAGTTTTAGCTATTGGTCCTGGTTTAATGTTAAACACGTCATTAAATTCTATACGTGAAATTCTCCAACAAACGTTTCACAATCAATCTTATATTTCAATAACACCGGTTTTAATAGGGGTTATAAGCTTTGCATTTTGTATTCCGTTTGGACCTATCCTGCGACACAAGTTAGGGGAGAGAAGGAATTATGTTCTTTCGATGTGTTTGTTTCTTATAGGAGCTATCGTAAGTATTGCTTCTAACAGCTTTTTAGGAATGGGAATTGGTCGTTTTTTACAAGGGACAGGAACGGGTTTAGCACTTATGCTGATGATTCCAATGCTGGTTCTTTCTTTTCCGATTCAGAAACGGAACTTGGCATTACTGATTCTTATTGGCGGGTTTTATGGATCTAGCGTTGTGGGTATTTTTCTCGGAATGTTAGTGAACAGCTACGGACACTGGAGATGGTTATTTTATATAGCGGCCGTACTTTCCTTACTGGGAATAGGTTTTAGCTACAAATTTTTAACAAATGATCATGCCAAGCAACAGCAAAAACATCATGCACCATTTGACATCATCGGTGTAGCGTTAATGTTTATGGTTACTGCATTTATTACGTTTACATTACTTAATCTCCAAAAATCAGGATGGGCATCTACTTATGTATGGATAGGCATAGTAGGAAGCATCATTTTTTTATGTTTTTTATTTATAGCAGAATGGCATATTAAAAATCCTTTAATTCCCTTTCGATTAGTGGCTTCTCGAAAACCAGCTCTCGCTATCTTAATCGCTGTTATAGGAAATATTAGTATGAGTCTCACTCTTTTATCTCTACAAGGATTGCTTAAAAGTGGATCTGGTTTTGATAAAGGAGAGATGTCACTGATCTATATCGGACTTTTTGCAGGGATAGTAATTGCGGCCATATTAAGTGCCGTATTATATGATAAAGTCGGGCCGGGCGTATTAGGTATTATAGGAGCCGTCATTATTATGGGAGTAAACATACAGTGGATGTATGTGGACGGTCATGCTTCAGCTTTTCTCTTTGTTAGTAACTTCGCTGCTTTAATCACAGGAGTAGGATTCACAGTCGCTGCAGGTCTTATGGGTGCTGCTTTAGGCGGACCACTACCAAGTTTAGTCCCTCGAATGGTCACGGTTCAATTTATAAGAGTTACAGTATCTGCAGTCATTCCTGTAATCAGCAGTATTGTTTTTGCAAAGGTGTATAAAGATAACCTTGCGACGGTAAGTGCAGAGAGCCAGGTTGCTAGTAAAGGAAATTTTACTCAGTCTCTACATGTAAAATCTGAAATCATTACGTATCATACCTTTTCTACGTTTTCGTGTGTATTGAGCATTGTGGTATTCATTCTCTCGTTTTTGATGTTTCTAACAGGTAAAGGACACAAGCTGGCTCATAAGCCGCATGATAAAGAAAAAAATAAAGAAAAACTGAGTACCGAAGAGGTTCACAGTAAAAAAGCTACTCCCGTTTTTGAGCGTTCGTCTAAAGAGATTGTTTCGAATGGAGTCATTGGTGACAGCGAGTATAGAGAAGCTTTGAAAAAGTTTGGCCAGCCTAAACCTTCTCCTGATAAAATGCTGCATATGAGAGATCAAGAATATAGAAAAGCTCTTAAAAGGATGAAGGATATAGGACAATAAGTTAAACTTAAGAAATTTGAATGAAGAAGAGAAAGAGCAAACTCACGTGCAAGGGAGTTTGCTCTTTTCATTTCTACATGTACGCTTTACAGGTATGTTTTATGTAAATTAATAACTAATACAAAAAATACAGTGCAAATATAGGTGGATATATGTATAATTATTTATAAAATAGAATAAAAACCCAATAGGAGAACCTAGATGAATTCCTTCATAAAAGAAAGTATTGAATCCCTTGATACACAATTGAATATAATTCAAACTTGTATTAGTAGACTAGAAGATGATGACATTTGGAAAAAGTTCCGTCAAGAAACGAATAGTATTGGAAACTTGTGTTTACATCTTGCCGGCAGCGAATATGCATTTATCGCCAGCATAATTGGTGGTAAGCCTTTTATTAGACAGCGATCTAAAGAGTTTACTGACAACAGAGTAATGAACGCTGATCAGCTGATAGAAAATTTAATCCTTACACGACAACAAAGTAAAGAAGTTATCGGGAATTTTGATTTTAACGATTTAGAAAAATCCATACAAATGCCCTCTACAACAAGTACCTTAATTCCAGAACCAAGTAAAGTACAGTCATGCTTAAGTGTTATCTTATATGCCGTTGAACATTATGCCTATCATACGGGACAAATCGTTTGTATGACGAAGCTGCTTCAAACGGAAAATGAACATATCTTAAAATGGAGACACTGAATTCAATCATTCTGTTCAGAACTATTAGTTATTCATAGGTATATAGATATCATTATTTAGTATATTTTAGATAGAAACAGTGCTTATAGCTGTGTTACAATATTCCTGGATACAAAGTGGAAATTCATTTTTCCTTTGTGCAGGGGAATGGTATAAATATGTGCCTTTCCTCTTTTCATTTTTTAGTTCTATCTTGCTTATTGAAAAAGCATATACATAAATGGGAAACAGTTTACATACGTAATTTAGAAATGAAATGGAGAGAGAGGTATCTGTGGAAAGAAACGAATTTAGAAGACAAAAAGCAATCCGGTCAAAAGAGAAGAGAAGGAAAAAGCTTAATCAGCACAATGTCTTAAACTTATTACTAATCTTTATATCGGTATGTATCGTTTGTCTGCTAATCAACTTATCATTGAGATAGAAAAAATTCACCAAAAAGAGTACGTAAAAGAGAGGAAGACAATTTAATATGAGTAATCAACAAACAGCAGCCGAAAGCTCTAACATCAAAGTGCTGCCGATTATTACGTCGTTTCTTATTGCCGGGTTTATTGGTTTATTTAGTGAAACAGCCTTAAATATGGCGTTAAAGGAGCTAATTTCAGGCTTTGGTATTCACGAAACAACCGCACAGTGGCTGACAACAGGGTATCTGTTAACGTTAGGAATTTTGGTACCTATTTCAGGTTTTATTCTTCAGCGCTTTACGACCAGACAGCTTTTTATAGCATCTCTAATTTGCTCCATCGTTGGAACATTTATTGCCGCTATTGCACCAACGTTTGGGGTACTGATGATTGCCCGTGTCGTGCAAGCGGTGGGCACTGCTTTACTGTTACCGCTTATGTTTAACACAATTCTTGTTATTATCCCGCCGCATAAACGTGGAAAGTCAATGGGGATCATCGGCCTTGTTATAATGTTTGCGCCAGCTGTTGGACCAACTGTATCAGGCTTAATTTTAAAAACATTAACGTGGCACTGGATTTTTTGGATTTCACTTCCACTGTTATTTGCTGCTTTAGTGTTTGGAGCTTTCTTTATGCAGAACGTTACCACACCAACAAAGCCAAAAATCGATATGATTTCTGTTGTTCTTTCAACAATAGGTTTTGGAGGAATCGTATTCGGATTTAGCAGTGCCGGAGAAGGCGGGGGCTGGGGAAGTCTACAGGTTATTCTAACTCTTGTGATTGGAACTATTGCGTTAGTTGCGTTTTCTATTCGCCAAACGAAGATGAAAGAACCAATGTTAGACCTTAAAGCCTTTAAGTATCCAATGTTCACAATTGGCCTTTTATTAATTCTAGTCTGCATGATGGTACTGCTGTCTGCGATGATGATTTTACCTTTATACTTACAAACATCACTAGCTTTATCAACCTTTACCGCTGGCCTAATGCTTCTTCCTGGAGGAGTGATTAACGGAATTCTTTCACCGGTTATGGGGGGATTATTCGACCGTTTTGGTCCTAAATGGTTAGTTATCCCTGGTCTTGTGATTGTAGCCGGCACCATGTATGGTTTCTCAACCGTAACGCTGGAAACGTCAACAGGGTTTATCGTTGGGTTGCACATTGCACTTATGATCGCCATTTCGATGATTATGATGCCGGCTCAAACAAACGGGTTAAACCAGCTTCCACCGGAGCTGTACCCGCATGGAACAGCGATTATGAACACCTTGCAGCAGGTTTCTGGCGCAATTGGAACAGCTGTTGGAATCTCGATTCTGTCATCAGGTTCAAGGAGCTTCCTTGAGACGGTATCAGATAAAATGGATCCATTAAACCAAGTTCTTGCCTTTACCAACGGTGTTCAACATGCGTTCGTCTTTGCGATTATTGTTTCAATTGTTGGATTGGTTATCTCGTTCTTTATCAAGAGAGTCAATGTTGAACAGAAGGCGCATTAATAAAAAAACACAGACCATTATAGATGGTTTGTGTTTTTTTTTGTAATAGGCGGACACTATAAGAAGAACTAGATAAAGTACATTGAGGTGAGTTCACTTATGATATCAAGGAAACACTTAGGATTTAATCTATCTATAATAGCGATTCCGTGGTTGTCATTGTTGTTTATAGGAAAACGCAGCATAAGACGTTATTCAGTAGCTGAAATTTTTATTATTATCTTAGAAATTATTAATCATTTGTATGGGCATCAGAGGAAGTGGTGGAGGTTTTATGACAAAAAAGATTCGTTTATAAAAGATGAACTTCCTTTTAGCATTGGGCCTTATATGCCACTTTCAATGTGGCTGCTTAAATCTTCGTATGGAAACTTTAAGAAGTTTATATTATTGAATATTATAGCTGATGGAATCTTTGCTTTTTACTTTATTGATGTTCTTAAAAGGTTGAAAATTGTAAGTCTAAACCGATTAAGTCATTTTCAATTTTTTATCTACCTTCATTACAAAGCATATTTGTTATATGGAGTGCAGTATTTATTTGAAAAGGTGAAAAGATGGAGTTGATTTAAAACCTTAAGTGGGATTACGTAGGCACCATTTTTAAATTTCGTGGATATAGACATCCCCTTATTATTCAAGCAATTGAACATGAATTTGATGTCCAAATTGTTGAGATCAAATTGACAAACGGAGATACTGTATCAGTCATGATTGATTAGTGATTTGCTTATGTTATATTTCAATCTTTAATGTAATTTAAAGTTAAATATATAGAAGAGAGCTGTTTTGAAGAATCAGCTCTCTCTTTTTTATGTTCCCATAAATCATTCATGTAGATAGTATTCCAAATAATACAGCCACAATCGTCATAACTAACGCTGTTCCAATGGCATACTTGGCAGCAAAGCGAATATGGTCGCCTATATCAATGCCAAGGAGTCCTACTAAGACATAGATAGAACCTTGAAGTGGACTTAATAGATGCAAGGGTTGCCCTAGTAAAGAAGCTTGACCAATTTCTAGTGGAGGGATGCCAAAGTGAGCAGCCGTTTCAGACATAATAGGAATAATCCCGAAATAGAAGGGAGCATTTGCCATAAAAAATGTGAATGGCATACTTATAAGGGCAACAATTACTGTTAATTTTGGGCCAAGAGCATCAGGAATAACGGCTATTAAAGTATCCGCCATAGCTTTAACAATACCTGTTCCATCTATAATTCCAGTAAATATACCTGCAGCAAATATCATGGAAACCACCGTTAATATATTTCCTGCATGAGCATGCAAGCGTTCCTTTTGATCTTGTAAATTTGGGTAATTAACAATCATCACGATAGCAAATCCAATCATAAACAAAGCTGGTAATGGTAAGAACCCTAGAACTAAAGCAATAAGAAGTAAAAGTGTTAAAGCTAAGTTAAACCAAAATAATTTTGGACGCTTTATTGATGCATCCATTCCTACATCAAGAGCTGCAGCAATTTCATTATTAAATTCTGTATCTATATTGATAACTCCAAGTCTTTTACGCTCGCGTCGTCCAAGGAAATAAGAAACCCCTAAAATCCAGATAGTTCCTGCAAACATAGAAGGAATAAGTGGTAATAGTAAGTCTGTTACATCTGCTTTTACAGCAGCCGTAGCTTGCACAGCAGGACCACCCCAGGGAGTCAAATTCATAATACCCATTGCTAACGCAGGAATACAGGCTAGAATAAGTTTATTCATACCTAATCGATTGTATAGTGGGAGAAATGCAGTTACTACAATTAGATATGTAATGGTACCGTCACCATCTAAAGCAACTATTAAAGAAAGTACTGCAGTACCCATTACAATTTTTAGAGGATCACCGCCAACCATCTTTATAATCTTCGCTACTAAAGGATCAAATAATCCTGTATCAATTAACACCCCGAAATAGAGAATGGCAAAGATAATCATAATTGCTGTCGGAGCAATGGTTTCAAGACCCTTCATCATCATTGGTCCTAAATCAGTGAAGCCGCCCAATAAAGCAAAAACAATAGGAACCACTGTTAATGCACTGAAGGCAGACAAACGCTTACTCATGATTAAATACATAAATACTACAATCATCGAAAAACCTAAAAATGTTAACATATTATACCCCCTCTAGAACTTTCCTTCATTTTCCCTCTTGTTTATCTTTAATGTCATACTTTTTAAATTCTCATGAAACTATCTAACTATCATTCTTTATTATAAAGCTGCTTTTCACAATCATTCATTAGTAGAAATGAATTGGATTTTTTTACATATTATTGGTTTAAAACCTGTTATCAGAACGAATGTAAGGGTTTACAAAAAATCTGGCGTGAAATCCCCCATAAGCCCACTGTATATATAGAATCATTAATAGATTATTTTCTATTCTCGTGTTTCTTGAACTAATCACTCCTTTACTAAAACCTTTTGTTGATGATTGCTTAGAACCAAAGGTAGTGCTCTCATCATTTGCGTGTTAACAAGCAAAATACCAGTGTTAGGATTAATAAACTTATAGTCACTTTGTAATATCTTAGTAGGGGAGCAGTCAGATATCTCCGGATGATATCTAAAAATGATTTTACAGAACTAACTATATTCATTATTACAACCCATCGTTTGAAGTAATAATTATTACTTTTTATTTAATTGTTGTAATAATTGTGACTATTTAAAAGTATACTATCATGGCTTCTAATGAAAAGTAAATGTTTTTTTATAGAAATGAAAAGTGAAAGGGAAGTATTAGACTTAACTGAAAAAATAAAAAAATGGTAAAAACATAAAATATCGAATTATTTTATACATTCGATATTTCATGCTTTTACCACATTCGTAAATTTAATCAGTGTAATGATAATTAATTTTTGTAAGGATTGAAGTGATTTTATCGAGACGATCCTTTGTCTTTTCTGGATAATTTATAGCTATCGCACTTACAAGATAATCAGCCACAAGTAGCGACGCTATAGGTGAATTATGAAAAGCGATACTACTCGAGCTACAAGTCAGTACTAAATCTGAGTACTTAACTAAAGGAGAAGAATAACTGTCGGTAATTGAAATGACCTTGGCATCGTTACTTTTGGCAGCTGTTACAAACTCAACAGTTCTTCTAGCGTACCTTGGAAAGGAGGTTGCAATAACTAAATCTTTGGAAGTTAAAGTAATTCCTTTATCCACCCAATCACTTAAGTCAGAGACAATTAGCTCACAGTTTCCGAGTAGTCGATTAAGCCCAAAAGATAGATGCTGTGCCACGGGTAAACCACTTCTAACGCTTGTACAAAATATTCGGTCTGCAGAGACAATCATTTCTAACGCTTTATTTAGGCTCTCTGTAGAAATCATTTCTACTGTTGATTGAATGTTATTGAATTGACTTTCTGCACATCGCATCCACAAATCACTCTCATCTAAGCCCTTCAAATTTGTTTCTAATCTGATTTGAGGAGCAGCATTGTTACGTAAAAGCTCCTGAAGTCCTTTTTGAAACTCTGCATATCCAGAATAGCCTAGACTAAAAGCTAATCTCATTATCGTGGTCGTACTAGTTTTTACTGTCAAAGCCAATTGATCAACCGTTAAAAAAGCTACATCGACAGGATTTTTAAGGATATAGTCTGCTACTCTCCGTTGAGTTTCTGTTAGTTGTGAGATATTATCTTTTAATTTTAATATTGGATTTTCCATACCTTCGCTCCAATTAAACAGATTATATTGTAAATTTTATTTTTTTAAGCATATAAAAAGTATTTATCACAATACTTACTTGAATTTTAGCATGTTTACTTTTTTATGTAAAAATGTTTCTTCTAAGCAATAAAGCTTAGGATATGTTTTTCCTGTGCTTTATTTATAAAAATAGATTTACTTTATTAGGAACCGGTGATAAGATACATTTAAGATTATAGTAATAAATATTACTTAAATAAAAAATGTAGTAATTTTTATTACTTTATTTATTTTTTACGACGTTTTTCTATCTTTTTCAAAAATGCAGCAAATAAACTGTAGATATTCTGCGAATAGGGGGGCAATATCTAATTTTATTAATTTAATTTTGTAAGCGTTATCCTGAGTAGAGCATTGATTAGAATATATTAAAATCGAAGAGGAGTGTATATCAGTGAGTAATTTAGCACCAGTATTATCTGAAGACATTATTAAGAGAGCAAACCTTCTTAATACAACTCTTATATCCGATGCAATGGGGTGTACAGGTTCAATGGATTATAAAATTAAGCCTGTATCTACAGGAATGAAGGTAGTTGGAACCGCTCTAACTGTAAGTTTAAGACCTGGAGATAACTTATTTCTTCATCAGGCAATCTATGATGGTACAGAAGGATATGTACTAGTTGTAGATGGAAAGGGGCATACGGCAAATGCTTACCTTGGAGAATTAATGGCAGCTGCAGCTAAAGCTATTGGACTTGAGGGGATTATTATAGATGGGGCAGTTCGGGACAAAGAGACCCTTAGTCAATCAGGATATCCTATTTTCTCAAAAGGATTTATTCCGAATGGTCCTCTTAAAGATGGTCCAGGTGAGTTACATAAACCTATTTCTTGTGGAGGCGTAGCTGTTATTCCAGGAGATCTAATTATAGGTGATGATGACGGAGTTGTTGTAGTTCCAAAAGAAAAGATTGAAGAGGTTCTTTTTAAAGCGGAAAAAAAACTAGAGTATGAGAAAACACGTTTAGAAACGATCGAAGCATTTGAAAGAGCGCGTCTGCAAGGTGAATCTGGAGGTAACATTCAGCCTTCATGGTTAAGAGAACAGATGAAAGCATATGGATTATAAACAGAAGGGAGAGCTTTAAAGTGAAATTAGGTTTTATTGGATTTGGAGAGGCGGCCTTTGAGTTATCAGTTGGCTTAAAAGGCGAAGGTTTAGAAACCATTTTTGCTCATGATGTTATGATAGACCATCCTACATATGGTCCACAAATTAAAGAACGAGCTGCTCAAGCTCAAGTAGAACTTCTTTATAGACCCGAAGAAGTTCTAAAACAAGTAGATATAGTAATAGTAGCAGTACCCGCAGATAAAGCACTTGAAGTTAGTGAGATGCTAAAACCATTTATAAAGAAAGGTTGTATCTATGTAGATGTATCAGCTTCCACTCCCATCGTAAAACAAAAAATTGATATAAATATACAAGAGAAGAATGCATTCTTTGTGGATGCCGCAATGCTAGGTCCCCTGCCAGTTTATAAACATAAGGTTCCTATTTCAGCAAGTGGTAATGGTGTAGATCGACTGATTTCTTTAATGACTCCGTACAGTATGGACATAACTAAAGTAAGTGAAAAACCTGGTGATGCCTCTGCTGTAAAGCTAATTCGCAGCATTTATATGAAAGGTGTAGTTGCTCTTTATCTAGAGTTATTAGAAGCTTCTCATGAATTTAACGTAGAACAATTAGTCTTAGATTCTATTAGTGAAACTTTAGATAGTAAGAGCTTTAGAGAAACAATGAACCGATTGGTAACTGGAACCTCTATACATGCATTAAGAAGATCAATTGAGTTAGACGGCTCTATTCAAATGCTAGAGGCCTCTAATTTAAATTCTGTTATGTCTAGAGCGGCAAAAAGTAAGTTAGAAACATTGGCTTCATTTAATTTAAAAGAAAAGTTTAAAGGACAAAAGCCAGATCATTGGTTGGATGTTATCAAAGCATGTAAAGAAGATGCTGCTGTAAACAATTAAATAAACTAATCTATTATATCAATAGTAAGAGACGGGGAGATTTACTTGGGAACATGGAATTTTCAAAGCGGTTCTATTTGGTTAGAAAAGGGGTTCATTCCAAATAAGTCTACAGGTATAACAGTTACTCATAAGAATGCTAGAGATATTCATTTATCAGAATCAAATTTAATTGTAACAACCCTAGGGGGTTTTTAATGTGGGTGGTTACTGTAATCAATGCTTATTCAAGAGAAAATAATATTATCATGTTTGAATTTAAAACAGAAAGGGAGGCAAGAGAAACTTTCGTGAAATTACAAAATCATAAAATTTTTTCTGAAATTATCTGTTGTTATAATCCAGCTTCTCCCCTAGCTGTTAACTGAGTTCTTTTAGGTTTAGGAAATCTACTTAAAAAAGATAGTGAAGAAGACCAAACAAAAGGAATGAACAAGCAAATATGGTAATTCTCCAGAGCTTGATAATAAAAGAGATATAAACGTTATGTTTAAAAATAAGGTAGTGTTGGTAACCAATGGGGAACAGGAATTAGAAAGGCTGCTTCCCATGATCAAACTTGTGGAAATTAAAAAATACCTCATATGACACTTATATAAAAGATAATTGCAGGTAAGGAATTGTAAAAGAGGTTACAGGAAGAACTGTAACCTCAATTCAAACAACTAGAATTATATGTGTGTGAATTCTTATATAAGTGATTTTGCATTTCTCCCTAAAATATAAAAGCTACGTTAGAAATCCTCTTTTATTAAGTAGCACCTCAGTTGATCTTCTTTCTTTCTTTTGAATCCAAAACTCGCGATATAGGCTATTACTAACGAAATAACCGCAGCAACACTAATTTTTATGTAAGAAATCCCCAAAGCCCAAGGACCATATTTATGGGAGTTCAAATGGTACATAGACCACCATTCTCCACCTTGGCCTTTAGAAAAAGAGAAGATGATCCATAGAAGAAGCAAGAACAGAAACCACATAAAAAAGATGATGATATTAGCGATTTTCTTATTTATTTGTTACCCCTCCACCTTATAATTTATAGGTAATGTGCTTCTCTCTTATTATAGTAACAGCAATCAGAAAAACGTAAAAGTTTTTATTGAAAGAGGCTGAGTAATTTAATTGATGCTCGCTTTGTGTAGTACTAAAATTAAACGTAGTAAGTCAAAAACATATTTCTACATAGAAGTAAAAACATAGAAGGGAGGAGGAATAAATGAGTGATCTTAAGTTCTCTGAACGAACCTATACAATCTCTAACTTCAAACAAAATGGGTATGAAGAACTTGTCCTATTTCAACCACTTGATGAAAATGAAGCTGAAGTCCCAGTTACAAGGCGATGGTTTTGGAGTACGGATATAGGAGAATGGGAAGAAGTTGAAATTACGATAGAGGGAAATAGTGAAAAGCCATATGAGGAATTTGTTGAAATGGCGGATTGTATATTGAAACAATTACATATCTATCTTAAAAGGTCATTCGAGTATTTAAAGCAGTTCATTTCTGCACAAAAATTTAGTGTCTATTATCTGTCCGCTGTAAGTTTTGGGCAGCTTTTAAATTTTGACGGACATATTCTTGCAGGATGTTCTTTAGCTTTTGTTTACGGCGATTATCCCAATGTATTTCAATATAAAGTAAAGTTCAACAGAAGCGGATGGCCTATTGGTTTTGAAGGTGGACCGCTATAAAGAGATAAAAGCAGAGAATTAACATATCAGTTTGTGACTATATATTTAGGGCGAATTTTTCAACAGCAGTTAAAGAGGGGAATGTATATTAAATGAGTGAATTCAATGAAAAAAAGACATTTGAAAAAGAGTTCTCAGAAGACGTAATTGACATAGCAGCGGTTACAGGTTCAGTAGGAATTGGTGCTGGAATGTCCAGTGAAGAGACTTTATGGACAGCATCAATTGATTTAATTGCATGGAAAAGTTTAGAGGAAAATGAAGTAGTCAAGAAAGAAGAGATACAGCTTAGATGGTTAGTGGACGAGGAAGAAGTGGAGAAAGCAATGAATCTACTGCAAAGTAATACCGTTGTAAAGCTACAAGTACGTACGGGAACGGATTCAATGATGCTCGTTAACATTCTGGAACCAGAGTATGAAGACGGAGAGTTAGAAACGATAGTAAAAGAATCAGTAAAGCCGGTTTATTATCATGATGAGATATTTGGCAAGTTTACACTTGAAAAGGGTATTAAAGTTTTTGAAAGAAACATTGCTTGGGAGAATGAACAGTGCGAGCTGTATTTCGACTGGCATGAAGATGAAAGTATGATGAAATCTGCGCTGAAGACAGCACACACACTTTTTGGGGAGCAGGATAAATGGAGCCGGAAAATTAGAATGTATGCCGCAGCGGAACTGGTCGATTTAGCAAACGATTGGCTACAGGAAGAGGATGAAATAGAGGAAATTACAGAAGAAATGTTTATGGATTTTATGAGTTTAGACACTATATCCGTTTATCCAGAAGGTGATTTTGATTTTTATTTTTCTGATGGAGATATGTTTGCAGGACATAGTATCGTTGTAGAAGGAAATATAAATGGGACTTTTACTAGGGCTCAAATTGCAGGATAAATAGAGTGGTTGAATGATAGTTTAAAAACAATTATGTAGTGTAAGAGAAGGAGTTTATCCTTCTCTTTTTTTATTCAATCTTGTTTTTACTCTTTTTAGGGCTTGGAACATATACGAATTACTATGCTGCTTAAACGGATTTGTATGAGTTTTTCGTGATAGTAAACGTTTACTACTAAATTATTCTGTGATAATTATATTTTTGCTGGATTTTTTAACGATTAAAAGCAGTTTTTATCTTTATTTATCAGAAAATAAAAATTATATTGACAATTAAACGTTTACATTTTATGATTAATTACGTAAACGTTTACTATAAGTTTAAAGTTAAAAATTAAAACAACAAAGGGGATGTTTTTAATGAAAAACAAAGTAAAATGGAGTGGCGTATTTCCAGCAGTTCTTATCCCATTTAAGGACGATTATTCGATTGATGAAGAGGGCTTTCGTTCTTTAGTTCGCTGGGTTGCAGGTCACGAAGGGGTTAATGGAATTGTAGTAAATGGTCACACAGGGGAAATCATGACTTTACTACCTGAAGAACGTGCAGAAGCTGTAAGAATTGCAGCTGATGAATTAAAAGGACGTATTCCTGTTATCTCTGGTGTTTCAGCAGAGGGAACAATCGAAGCTATCCAACACGCGCAAGCTGTAGAAAAAGCTGGAGGAAGTGGGATCCTTCTTATGCCTCCACATTCTTGGCTGCGATTTGGAATGCAAGAAGAATCACCAGTACAGTTTTTTAAAGACGTGGCAGAAGCGATCAACATCTCAATCGTTGTTCACCAATATCCAACTTGGACAAAA
The DNA here is from genome assembly GCF_038898415.1 of Priestia sp. SB1. Taxonomy (NCBI): domain Bacteria; kingdom Bacillati; phylum Bacillota; class Bacilli; order Caryophanales; family Bacillaceae; genus Priestia; species Priestia sp. SB1. Next base: position 145,699 of record NZ_JBBJSS010000010.1, read on the forward strand.
ACTTCGTATACAACCAGCCAATTATTAGAAATGGCTGCGATTCCAAACGTTGTGTCTATTAAAGTCGGACAACGAGATATTGCACAATATGAAGTAGATATTCGAGCTCTAAAAAAGAATGCGCCTGATGTCTCACTGTTAACGTGTCATGATGAATACTTGTTACCTACTTTAGTTCAAGGAATCGACGGTGCATTAGTTGGATTTGGTTGTTTTGTGCCAGATTTAATCGCGGAATTAGTGAAATGTGTGAAAGATCAAGACTTAACGGCTGCGAATGCTGTGTATGACCGTATCTTTGAATTAAAGCAGGCTGTATATAAAATGGATGAACCTTCTTCTACTTCTCACTTGCGTATGAAAGAAGCGATGTATCAACGTGGATTAATTAGTAGTTCATTAGCGAGACGTCCAGTATTACCTTTAAAAGAAGAGGAAGTAGAAGAAATTCGTCAAGGCTTACTAAAAGTCGGATTATTAAAAGATGAAGTGAAAGCGTAATAAACATTGTAGATAGTGGTTGCAAGATTGCAACCACTATTCTTTAGTATTTAGGTGGGACTCGTTTATAATAGATAGATATACTTGACCCACGGAGGTATGTACTATGAGCGTAAGTATTAAGGACGTGGCACTTAAAGCTGGTGTGTCAACAGCTTCTGTCTCACGAGTATTGACAAATAAACCTGGTGTTGGAGCGAAAACCGCAGAGCGAATTCGTAAAGTAATGGAAGAATTAGATTATCGTCCTAATTTAGGAGCTAGAGGACTCGTTAAACAAAACACAGGAAATATTGCAGTTGTGGTTCCACGAGGATCATTTATTTTGAACAATCCATTTTTTTCAACCGTTTTAGAAGGAATAGCGAAAGGAATCGACCAAACAGACTATAATATGATGATGTCATTTACCTCTTCTCAACAGAAGAGGTTGCTTGAAACTCAAGCTGTAGATGGGGTTATTCTTTTTGCACCTAGAAATGAGGAGCTAAGTCTAGAATGGTTAGAAAGTATCCGATTACCGATTGTCGTAGTAGGGAGCTATTTAGAAGGGTCTCCTTTCCCATGCGTGCGACCGGATGATGAAGATGGTATCAAACAAGCAGTGGATGCTCTTTATCAGCTAGGACATCGGAATATCGGAATAGTAAATGGGCCGATGAGTTCCATGCATAGTGTCAGGTGTTTAAATGGATATAAAAAGAGAATGGATGAACTAGGTTTACCTTTTTCTTCTGAAAACGTATTTGAGATTGATGAGTTTGACGCTTTAAAAGCAACAACAGAAGTAGCGACATTTTTAAAGAAACATAGCAACATTACAGGGGTCGTTTGCTCATCTGATTATTTAGCCATCGGGGTTATTAAGGCAGCCAATATGCTTGGACTATCTGTACCCAAAGATTTATCAGTGGTTGGTGCAGATGATGTTCCAATTTCAGATTTTATTACGCCTGCTTTATCTACAGTGCATGTCGATTTATTAGGTATTGGTCAAAGAGCAACCTCGATACTGATGAATATGCTCGAAGGAAAACAGATTCGAAAAAAAGATGTCGTATTCAATATGGAGTATATTAACAGATCTACAACCGATAGTCCAAAACATAACTAAGATTCATACCTAGGCTCTAAAAAGATTTTAGAGTCTACTATTTGCTGCCTTTAACTGTAAACCCTTTCATTTAATTTCTGATTTAATAAGTTTTGTTTCACGTATCTTAGGGTGATTGTCATTCCGATTTGAGGGAATTGCTATTAAGGAGGATTTATGTATGAATACAGAATTGAACAGAAATTCTTCAGAACCCACTAAGAATATCAACTATGATCACGAAGAAATTGGTTTGTCTAATCGTGCTACCGAACTGCTTACACGGATAGAAAGCGTTCCCTTTTCACGTTGGCATATTAAACCGCGCGTAATTATGGGTTCAGCCACGTTTTTTGATGCTTTTGACGCGTTATCTCTGGCATTCGTTTTACCCGTGTTAATTGGAATATGGAATTTAACCCCTGGTCAAATCGGTATTCTTATCGGTTCTGGATATCTTGGACAAGCAATTGGAGCTATCTTCTTTGGGTGGTTGGCGGAACGATTTGGACGTGTCTATAGTGCTAAATGGACCATTTTTTTAATGTCAATCATGAGTATTGCTTGTGCATTTGCAGGTAATTTTCATGCGCTACTGTGGTTACGGTTTGTACAAGGTATCGGAGTAGGTGGTGAAGTTCCTGTTGCCGCAGCTTATATAAATGAACTTTCAGTTGCACAAGGGCGCGGACGTTTTTTTATGCTATATGAAATGATTTTCCCTCTTGGGTTGATGATATCTGCACAGATTGGTGCTTTAGTTGTACCTAGCTTTGGATGGAAGTGGATGTTTTTGATTGGGGGTATCGGCGGGTTAATTGTTTTTTTATTTTTCTTTAAGCTGCGTGAATCGCCTCGTTGGCTAATTTCAAAGGGCAGGTTTGACGAAGCAGAACGAGTAATTGAAGAGATTGAATCGAGTACAGATAAACGTATAGAAGCAAAAATTAGTGCACCTCAAGCTGTAGTAAAAGGCGATTGGAAAGAATTGTTTTCTCCTTTTTACCGGAGTAGAACGCTCATTGTCTGGACACTTTGGTTTTCTTCTTACTTTGTTGCGAATGGACTTAACAACTGGCTTCCAAGTTTATATAAAACAGTGTATAACCTTCCATTGAAGGAATCTCTACATGCAGCGTCATTAACGAATGTGATTCAAACAGTAGCTGTATTTGCGTGCGCTTTACTTATTGATAGAGTTGGACGTAAAAGATGGGCAACTATTGCTTTTCTAGTTGTAGGATTACTTTTAACAACGCTTTGGTTTAACGGTGCCAAATCTGCTGAAAGTGTTATGTATTTAGGTTCAGCAGCATACGGCGTTATGGGAACCATTACAGTTCTTCTCTATCTCTATACGCCAGAAATTTATCCAACACGTATGAGAGTACTTGGAATCGCGTTTGCAACAGCATGGCTGCGACTAGCTTCGGCTATTGCTCCTACAATACTTGGCTTTGTGTTAGGAGCTAAGGGAATTACCTCTGTTTTTGTTCTGTTTGCTTGTGTAGCTGCAGTAGGTGCATTTATGGCGTTTAAGATGATTGAAACACGTGAAAAGGTATTAGAAGATATTGCACCATAAAAGAGCAAGTTCCAAGAGGTAAGGTTAAGCCAATCTTACCTCTTTTATTAGTGAATGCTGCTATTCATTAATTCTTACAATTTTTAAAACGTTCATTATAAGGAAAGGTTGCTTTTTTGATTGCCGTTATCTTTTATAAGTAGCTTTATAAAGAAAAGGGGGTAAACCATCAAGTACAAATTAAAAGCCCACCATGTGAAATCGAAATCTTTAATAAATGCCCAATATGCAATAGCCTGTAGCCCTGAGCAAAATGTTAACACTAGAGAAATTAAAGCGTATCCTTTCCATGATTCTCTACGCAACCTGTATAAATATAGGCTAAACAATCCAGTGAATGAAATAAGAATATCTAGAGGGAAGAACGACCAGTTCCAGGCTATCACTATGGGGTTATCATAATCTTTGAAGGCTGCACTTTTGGGTATCAATTCAAAGTAAGTAACAATCCAATAGATAATAAACCCAATATCTGTGACAAGAAAAAAAAGTTTTAAATATCTCATTTTTTTACCTCATGTGTTCGCCTAAAGTAGATTTACTAGTATCACCTTCTTTTTCACCCGTCATATTTAATGTTACCACGCCTATAATAATGAGAGCTATAGCAACAATTTTTAGCAGGCTTACACTTTCATTAAAGTACATAAATCCAATTAACGTAATAATTATAATCCCCATCCCTGACCAAATAGCGTAAGCGATTGAAACCTCTAAACTTTTTAAAGTTAACGTTAAAAAGTACAAACTACAAATATAAAAAAGTATAAGTAGCACACTTGGTATAACTTTAGTAAAACCGTCTGATAATTTCATGGACGTTGTACCAGCTACTTCAAAAAGAATAGCTAAACATAGATAAATCCAATGCACATCTTTTCGCCACCTTATTTTTTTATAGAAATGCCATTCAAAAGAATATCCATAACAGATTTTAATATTTCACTCATTGTTAAGTTAGTTTTTAGCGAAAAGTTTGGCTGATAAATTTGGTTGATTGCGCCCAAGTATAGCTCTACAAACAGTTGTAAATTAATTTCACGTATAACTCCGGTTTCTATGCCTTCTTCCATAAGTTTTACCACTAGATCCCACTCTTGCTTTAGAAAGTCATCTATCTTAACCCATTGATTATAGTGAAGCCGTTTTAAATCTGCTAATAGGCGAATGTCCATTGTGCTAAACTCTTCAGGAACACATATAAGAACTTGAGTAATCTTTTCCGGTAAACTTAGACTTTCATCATGGAAGATTTCTTCTTCTTTGTTCTTGATCTGTAGGATGAGATTTTCGATTATCGAGTCAATGATGTCGTCTTTGGAGTTGAAATGTTGGTACATGGTTCGTTTGCTCGTTCCTAAATTCTTAGCCAAATCGCTAATAGTAAAAGACAAACCTTTTTGCTGAATTAAAAAAATAGCTTCTTGTGTAATCCTTTCTTTCATAAAAAACCTCCATTTGGTACCAAAAATAATTTTATAGTACCAAATGTATTTTACAACATATTTTTCCAAAAATAAACATTTTTATCTTGTGTTTACTTTTTTAGATGTGAAGAATCTGGGCTCTTATTATTTTGGTTTTAGAACGATTTATCAATATTTTTAAAATTAAAGTTAATATATTTAATTTTTAATATAAAATTATTTAATTTTATTGTTTTTAATATTAAATAATTGTTGTATAATCAAATTAACTAAAAGAAGGAGATTTGATTATGGCTTATAAAGTACTTACAAATTGTCCTGTCTGCAGTGAAACGTTAAAAATTACAAAGCTGCAGTGCAGCCATTGTCACACGACGATTGAAAATGAGTTTGAATTATCTAAGCTGGCATCTTTATCGAGTGATCAGCTTCATTTTGTAGAAGTGTTTTTAACGTGCAGAGGAAATATCAAAGAAGTTGAGAAAGAACTGGGCGTTTCGTATCCAACCGTCCGAGGCAAGCTGACTGACATCATTTCATCTCTTGGATATGTAGAAAAGAAGAAAAACGAAGTAGACGAGAAAAAAGTTGTGTCTATGTTAGAAAATGGTGAAATTACAGCAGAAGAAGCCATCAAGCTCTTAAAAGAAGAATAGGGGGGATTTTTGTGAAAGAGGAAATTACAAAAGTGTTAACAATGGTTCAAGAAGGAAAAATTGATGCAGAAAAGGGATCAGAACTGATTCAAGTATTAAAAGAAAAAGAAGAAACAGGCAATAAGCTTTTGAAGAAACCGAATGCGTATTTAGATAAAACCTTGAAAATTCGAGTTGTTTCAACTGAAAATGATAATGTGAAGGTTAATTTACCAATAAAGCTTGTCAAGCTGGTATTAATGGCTGGACACAGCATCGCAGCAAGTATTCCTCAATCAGAAAAATATGTAAAAGATATAGACATAAACTTGATTGTTGAAGCAATTGAAAACGAGTTAGATGGCCAGATTGTTGATATTAAATCGGCAAACGGAGATACCGTTTCGGTCATCATTGAGTAACGGTGCGCTTATGATTCATGTAAAAGTGAAAACCAAAGAAGCTCGGTTTAGTATCCCAATTCCATATGCTCTTTTAAACGTTGCTATCAGCGTTGCTTTTTCGAAATTTATCCAGAAGCATATAGATAAATGGACAAAAGAACATTTTAAAAGAAAAGAGCTGAACTTTACTTTTCCGCTAATAGATAAAAGTGTGCTAAAGCCTATTGTTAAGGAACTGAAGAAACATAAGGGAATGGTACTAGTAGATGTCAAAGCTACTGACGGTACGGAGGTAAGAGTTAAACTATAATTTAGTGTAAAGTGCAGTTGGCTTTAAAGAACTAAAATGAAAATGGCTCCGAGTGTCTGAGCTTATTTAATAAAAGGTCTTAAATATTTGAAAGTAGAAAAAGACTTTCGTTAGTTATATACACGAGTACTATCTAACAGTTGGGTATTCTCTATGTGTCCAAATAGAAGGAGCAAACTCTGGTGAGAGGGGGGTGCTTCTTTTATTTATGTATACGCTTCTGTTTATAGGTCTTGAGATAAGTTTTGATACAAAAAAGGGTCTCAATTTGGCTCAGAATCATTAAGTATAGTTGCGTTTCAAAAACCATTCCACTTTTAATAAGAACAGCAAAGTTCAGCCGTTATATTTTCCACTTCCATGCTCATATCCACATAAAATCATGAATATGTTTTTAATAAGCCGTTAAGCGTTTTAACTAGCTGCAAAAAATATAAAAATTTATGTTGACAGCAGGAGCATATGATTTTATAATTATCCTTAATTCAAGATATTTTAATTCGAGATTTTAAAGTAATGAAAAAATAGGAGGAATAAAAATGGTGAGTATTGGTTTGTTGTTAATACGTTTGGTCATTGGATTATCTTTTATGGCACATGGAACTCAGAAATTATTTGGATGGTTCGGCGGTCACGGCTTAAAAGGAACGGGCGGATGGTTTGAATCTATCGGAATGAAGCCAGGCGTTAGAATGGCGTTAATGGCTGGTTTATCTGAGCTAGTAGGTGGAGCTTTATTTGCTGCAGGACTTCTTACGCCGCTTGGAGCACTTTTGATTGCCGGAACAATGGTTATGGCGATTGTGAAAGTACACGGTCCAAATGGATACTGGGCAACACAAAACGGGTATGAATATAACCTTATGCTTTTAGTTGTAGCGATCGGTGTAGCAATTGCAGGACCAGGTTATTATGCACTAGATACTTTTATTTTCTAAAAGAGAAAATGGGTTGGAATAAGCAAGGTGCTTTTATTTTTTGACTAATATCTCGAATTCGAGATATTTACGATAAATAGTTGTAATTTTAAGAGGGATAACGAAACATATGACGAAAAATGTATCGAAGGAGATGGTAGTAATGAGTAAAAAAACAGCGGGTATTCATCATATCACGGCGATTGTAGGTCATCCTCAGGAAAATGTTGATTTCTATACGGGCGTGTTAGGGTTACGCTTGGTCAAACAAACAGTAAACTTTGATGATCCAGGAACGTATCACCTTTACTTTGGGAATGAAGGCGGAAAACCTGGAACGATTATCACATTCTTTCCGTGGGCAAATGCACGACAAGGAAAAATAGGCGACGGGCAAGTTGGCGTAACTTCCTATGTGGTTCCAAAAGGTGCGATGGGCTTTTGGGAACAGCGATTAGCTAAGTTTGGAGTTCCAGCTACAAAGATGGAGCGATTTGGAGAGCAGTATTTAGAGTTTGACGATCCTCATGGTTTGCATCTAGAGATTGTGGAAAGAGAAGAAGGTGAAAAGAATACGTGGCAAGCTGGTGAAATTAATTCGGATGTTGCTATTAAAGGATTCGGAGGCGCTACGCTATTATCCGTTCGACCTGATGAAACAGCTCAATTATTAGAAAACGTAATGGGTCTACAAAAAGTAGGGCAAGAAGGAGATTTTATACGTTTTCAATCATCAGCTGACATTGGAAATATCATCGATTTAAAATTAACAACCATTGGACGCGGGCAAATGGGCGTTGGAACGGTTCACCATATTGCATGGCGAGCAAAAGATGATGAAGATCAGTTAGAATGGCAGAAATACGTAGCCGATAGCGGATACGGAGTGACGGCTGTTCGAGATCGAAATTACTTTAATGCGATTTACTTTAAAGAACACGGAGAAATTCTATTTGAAATTGCAACAGATCCTCCAGGCTTTGCACATGATGAGTCACTTAAAACAATGGGAGAAAAGCTCATGCTGCCTGAACAGTATGAAACTCATCGAGATCAAATTGAAAGAGCTTTGATTCCTTTTGAAGTGAGAGAATTAGACTAAAGGAATTCTTTTAGTAATAGTAAAATGCTAGTTCAATTCTAAATTAGGTACAAAGAAGGAATTAATTTATCTATATATAAAACTAATATCTATATTTGAAACACCGTGGTAATATGAAATTAATTCCAAGTGAGGAGGTGAATAGATGACAAAAACCATTGGTCTTATTTGTGGAAGTTTACGAAAGAATTCGTATAACCGAATGATTGCTGAGTCATTGACTACATTAGATAACTCAGCTCAATATCGCTGGATTGAAATAAGCAGCCTGCCTTTTTTTAATGAAGACTTAGAAGCTGACGGATCACCAGAATCTGTCGCATCCTTTAGAGCTGCGATTCAAGATGTTGATGGTGTTATCATTGTAAGTCCAGAGTACAATTCCGGAATTACAGGGGTATTAAAAAATGCTTTGGACTGGGCATCAAGGCCTCGGACTTCTTCTGTTTTAAACAGAAAACCAGTTGGTCTCATTGGAGCAACTCCAGGAGGCTTCGGTACGGCTTTTGCTCAAAAGCAAACGAGAGAAATACTAGAAGCTATGCAAGTTCATGTTTTACCATTTCAAAAAATGCTGATTTCGCAAGTTCATGAAAAAGTTGATGCTCAGCAAAAGGTACTAACTGATGAGTCAACAAAACGCTATCTTCAGCGCTACTTACAGCAGTTCATTCATTGGATTGATCAAGCGCCTGTTCCTGTTCTAGATTAAGAAAGAGAACACACCTCACGAACCTTCACCTCAGAAATAACTTTTCTTTCTATACATGTTTTACTCAACAGATCATAAATGAAATCCAAAAAACCGTTCAAATGATAGACCGCTTGTAAGGAATGGAAAAGGTACGTGTCCTTACTTGCCTTAATTTAAGGAGGATGATAAAATGTCTGATCTTTACTCTCGCCTTTCAAAAGATGATGCTGCCGTGCTTTTAGTTGACCACCAAACGGGTCTTATTTCCGGCCTTGTACGTGATTATGGTGTTGATGAATTTAAAAACAACGTATTGGCTCTTGGTGATACGGCTAAATTCTTTGATTTACCGGTTATTTTAACAACTAGCTTTGAAAATGGACCCAACGGCCCGCTAATGGGGGAACTCGTTGATTTGTTTCCTGACGCGCCAAAAATAGCTCGTCCTGGACAAATTAACGCGTGGGACAACGAAGAGTTTGTTAAAGCCATTAAAGCGACCGGGAAAAAACAGCTGATTATCGCCGGTGTAGTGACAGACGTCTGCGTTGCTTTTCCTGCGCTTTCTGCCATTAAAGCAGGCTACGAAGTGTTTGTTGTGACAGACGCTTCCGGGACGTTCAATAAGCAAGTCGCAGATGCGGCATTAACGCGTATGGCTCACGGCGGCGCGCAGCTTATGAACTGGTTTAGCGTAGCGTGCGAGCTGCAGCGTGACTGGCGCAACGACGTTGAAGGTTTTGGTAATTTAATTTCTAGTCATCTTCCTGGTTATCAAAACTTAATGGGCAGCTATAGAGGAGCTCAGCGCGATTTCAGCAAGCAGGGCGTTTAACGTAGCGGAGCTTCATTTTGGCATCGGTCGTTCTCTTTACATATAAGACATGAAAGTAGAATGGCATCTATGGAGCATTTATGTGACGGAGAAAATGTAACGACATAAGAGCAATTGTTAGATAGATGAGCCGACTGATGAACAGTCGGCTCATCTATCTTTTACTACGCTGCCTGTCATGAAGTATGCGTCTCTTATATATAAAATAAAATACATTCACTACAGCTTATAAATGATAGGAAGGGATGCGGAGTAGTGGAAGAAAAAAAAGTTACGTGGCTGGAGCTTTTTTATGATTTGTTATTTGTGGCAGCCGTTGCTACTGCTACGCATGTTTTGCTTCACGTTGAACAAGGGTATATTCATGGAGAGTATTTGTTAAAGTTTGTACTAATTTTTATTCCTATATGGTGGGCGTGGACCGGACAAACGATGTTTATCAATCGGTTTGGACAAGATTTTTTGCATCAGCGCATCTTTATGATTCTTCAAATGCTGTTTGTTCTTATCATGATCTCAAGCTTGTCCGTAGATTTTGATCAATATTACGTCTCTTTTTTGATTGGCTATATTGGGCTAAGAGCGTTAACCTCGATTCAATACCTTATTGTTCAAAAATTTGAACGAGATGAACGGAAAAAAGTTGCTGTGTTTTTAGGTACATGCTTTGGAATTGGGATTTTTATCTCGCTTCTTTCGCTTTTTTTTGATTCATGGATTCGCTACGCCGTGTTGTATACAGGAATTGCAGTGGATATGATTTTACCTATTTTAGGGCATAATAGACTGGCAAAATTACCGACCAACACCGCTCATTTATTGGAGCGTTTTGCTTTGTTAACATTAATCCTGTTCGGAGAATCCGTTGTCAGCATTCTTGCTGTGATACAGCCACAAAAAGGGGACTGGAATACCATTTTATTTTCGGTTATTTCATTTGTCCTGATTATTGCCATGTGGTGGCAGTACTTTGAGAATGTAGAAAAGAAAGTAAACAAGTCTATTCAAAGAGCCGGACAAACGATTATTTACGGACACTTACTTATCCTCATGTCTCTAAGCATGATTGCAGCATCGATTAAGCTCATGTTTTTACATGAAGTTCAGTACACATTCAGCTTATATTTTGTATTCGGATCCGTGCTGCTTTATTTCATGGCAACCACTCTTGTTTTTCACCAATATAGATTTGAACAACATCGTTTGAAAGTGTATCACTTGGGAATGTTTTTAGGGATTTTAGCGCTGTTTTTTATTGTTAACTTAATACTGATTGTTCCCAGCACTCTCATCATAGGAGAATTAGCGATCTTTTTTATGATCTACGCTAGGTTTACGACCACTTAACCAAATAAAGAACGACTATATAATGGAGGTAGCAAAATGGCAAAAATTACGGTAGGAACAGAAAATGAAGCACCTATTGAACTATACTATGAGGATCACGGGACAGGAAAGCCGGTTGTCTTAATTCACGGCTGGCCACTAAGCGGACGTTCTTGGGAATATCAAGTTCCGGCTCTTATTGAGGCTGGACACAGAGTCATCACGTATGACCGCCGAGGATTCGGCAAGTCTTCTCAGCCATGGAACGGCTACGATTATGATACATTCGCTGCTGATTTACATCAGCTGCTAGAACATTTGGATTTAAAAAATGTGACACTAGTTGGGTTTTCAATGGGTGGCGGAGAAGTAGCCCGTTATGTAGGAACATACGGCACAGATAGAGTAGAAAAAGCCGTATTTGCAGGAGCCGTACCACCATTTCTTTACAAGTCAGAGGATCATCCTGAAGGAGCATTGGATGATACAGGCATTCAAGAATTTGAAAACGGCGTAAAAAATGATCGTTTAGCTTTTCTTGATGATTTTACAAAAACATTTTTTGGAGCTAAAGACGGAAAGGGCTTAGTCAGCGAACCATTTCGACTGTACAACCGGGATATTGCAGCAGCTGCATCACCTAAAGGGACGCTAGACTGTATAGCTGCTTTCAGCAAAACGGATTTCAGAGCCGATTTAGCTAAGTTTACAATACCGACTCTTATTATTCACGGTGATGCAGACGAGATCGTTCCATTTGAATATAGCGGAAAGCGAACGCATGAAGCTATTTCTGGTTCTAAGTTAGCCTTAATAAAAGGCGGTCCGCACGGCTTAAATGCAACGCATGCACACGAATTTAACGAAGCGCTGGTGTCATTTTTACGAGACTGAATGTAAGTGAATGTTTGATAAGTAAAAACAGCTCGGAAAATAGTTAATGAACAGAAGAAGTGACCAAAGGGTCACTTCTTTTTTGTTTTTTTACGCCGATAGAAAAGCGTACTATAGTAAGGGAGGCCATTTAAATTGCTTTGCTATAGCTTTAAAAGATAAAAATCAAATAATAAACGTTTGCCATTCTGTGGTGCGAGAGCTTATGTTAAACTTTTAAATGGGAAATATAACCTTCAGTCCAACAGCTATTCTAAAATGACAACAAAGATTGGATTGAACAGTTATGTAATCGCTAACACTTCTATTTTATAATAAACATGAGGAGGATAATAAGATGTTTGATCATAAATCATTGCAGCTGCTTGAGCAGATGATTAATTACCCGAAGTTATCAATTCCGGAGTTGAGACTTCAAATAAATTTATCACCTCGACAATTTGCTTATACGCTTGATAAGTTGAACAATGCATTAAGCAATTTAGATTTACCGGAAATTCAAGTGATTGATATAGAATTTAAGGTTGATGAAAGAATTAAAAATTATTGGAAACTAGAAGGCACATCGCTTAACCGTCAGCAGTCAGTTTTTCAAGAGACTGAGCGGATATACTTAATTTATTTATACACGTATATAAGAAAAGAGCCGATAGCAAATATACATTATCAGTCTTTTCTGCAGGTAAGCAGGAATACAGCACTAGCGGATATTAAAAAGCTTCGTTCGTATTGTGAGAAAGAAGGCATTCAGTTATCTTATAACCGGACAGATGGCTTTCATCTAGAGGGAGAAGAGAGGCTTAAGCGTCGATTTGCAACTATTTGTATTGGAACACTTTTGCAATTGCCAATGGGCATTTCAGGGATGAAGCAGGTTCTTAATAGTTGGAATTATGAAAATACGGGTTCGGCAATTAGAGAGAACGTAAATGATTTAGCTAAAAAATATCGGATTGATTTTGTTAGTAACCGGCTAGATCAGCTAGTTTATGAACTCTTATTTCTACAGTGCAGGTCTGGGCATCATAAACTGATTCTACCAATCAAGCAAATTAAATTAATGAAAGAACAGCCCTTACTAAAAATGGGGGAAGAGCTATCAGCTTATTTATTTGATGAAGTGGCTGAAGCAGAGGTTATCTATCTAACGGTTCAATTGTTATCTGCTATGCAGAATATAGACGAGCTCCATATTGATGAAAAGCTTGACCTTGTATCAAGCACTATTATTTCAGAAGTAGAGCGCTTAATATTAGTACCATTTAAGGAAAGGCATATTTTAAAATCGCTCTTATATAAACATTTGGTACCAGCCTATTTTAGAATCATCTGTGAAGTGCCATTATCAAATCCGTTGATTGACACAATTAAAACAGAGCACGGTGTACTCTTTGAATTTGTTAAACAGGCGTTGAAGCCGCTTTCTGAATATACGGGAAAATGTATTTCAGATGAAGAGATAGGGTATTTTACGATTTTATTCGGTGGGCATGTTCGAAAACTGGAGGCTAAACCTAAAGTGTATAAAGCCACAATCGTTTGCCCAAATGGGATTAGTTCCTCTATGATGCTACGAACGCAATTACGACAACTGTTTCCAAAATTGCATTTTACAGAATCATATTCGGCTGCAGAAATCGAAAAACTGTCACCAGACAGTTACGATATGATTTTTTCAACTATTTATTTGGAATCATCCAAGCCTGTTTATTTAACACGTCCATTATTAACAGCGCTAGAGGAAAACTATTTGCAGCAGGCTGTGGCAGCTGATTTTAATTTGCCGGTTCAATCAACTATCCCAATGGATAAGTTAATGGCGACCATACGAAAATATGCAACTATTAAAAATGAAAAATCGCTTTATGAAGATTTAACAAAACATTTAAGACAAAGCTATACATGTGAAAGGAGTTACGCCCCTATGCTTTCTGAACTTTTAACAGAGGATAAGATTCAATTCTCTGACGCTTCTCTAGAGTGGGAAGAAGCAATCCAACTAGCAGCAAAACCTTTGGAAGAACAGCATTATATTACTTCAGCCTATACTCAAGCAATGATTGATAGAGTTTTAGAAATGGGAGCTTTTATTCATATAGGGAAAGGGATAGCTATTCCTCATGCTCGGCCAGAACAAGGTGTACAAGAGCTTGGTATGTCCCTTCTACGAATGAAGAAACCAGTTTTGTTACTGAACCAAGAAGAACATGCAATTGACTTGTTTATCTGTCTAGCAGCCATTGATAACAAATTACATTTAAAAGCACTGTCAGAATTGACCTCATTTTTAGTAAATGAAGACTCATTAAAACGTTTAAAAGAAGCTGAAACTTCAGCTGAAATTATAGCTATGATGCGAAAAAAAGGAGAAGATGAATAATGAAAATTTTAACAGTATGTGGATCAGGATTAGGAACAAGTTTTATGGTAGAAATGAATATTCAACAGTTGTTGAATGAGATGGGAGTAAGCGGCGTAGAAGTAAATCATTCTGATTTAGGTTCTGCAACACCAGAGGATGCAGACGTGTTCTTCCTTGCAAAAGATATTGCAGAGGGCGGGGCAAGCTTAGGAAACGTCGTAATTTTGGATAATATTATTGATTTAGAAGAATTACGCGCTAAATTAACAGGGGTTCTGCAAGAAAAAAATCTACTGTAAAGAAATTGAGAGGTGATAGCGATGAATCAGGTGTTAAATGTATTAGTTAACGTTCTGAGTGAACCTTCAGTTTTAGTAGCCATAATTGCTCTAGTAGGTCTACTTGCACAAAAGAAAAATCTTTCAGATACACTAAAAGGAACAACAAAAACGTTTGTTGGGTTCCTGGTTATTACAGCAGGTGCAGGGATTCTTCAGCAAGCACTCGCTCCATTTGGAGAAATGTTCAAAGCAGCATTTAACGTAAACGGTGTCGTTCCAAATAATGAAGCCATCGTTGCGATTGCACTGAGTAAATATGGTTCTTCGACCGCATTGATTATGTTTTTTGGTATGATTGTAAACCTGCTGATTGCTCGTTTTACACGATTTAAATATATTTTTCTGACAGGACATATCACTTTGTACATGTCATGTATGATTGCCATCATTTTATCCGTAAGTGGTTTTACATCTTTTTCATTAATTCTTTTTGGTGCTTTAACAGTGGGAATTTTTATGACGCTTTCTCCAGCCCTCGTTCAGCCTTTTATCCGTAAATTAACAGGTAATGATAATGTGGCACTAGGACATTCTGGAGCAGTTGGTTTTGCAGTTGGTGGTCTCGTGGGGATGGCTGTAAAGGGAAAGAAAGAGATTGTATCAACAGAAAAAATTAACTTTCCAAAAGGGCTCGGCTTCTTACGAGACAGTACGGTTAGTATTGCATTAACTATGGCGATTTTCTACGTTATTGTCGCTCTTTTTGCGGGGCCTGGTTATGTCGAAGGAAAATTAAGTGACGGAAAAAACTATATTTTATTTGCGGTACTTCAAGCAGGAATGTTTTCTGCCGGCGTTTTCGTCATTTTAGCTGGTGTACGATTGGTATTAGCTGAAATTGTACCAGCATTTAAAGGGATATCTTCTAAAATTGTGCCAAATTCAAAGCCAGCATTAGATGTTCCAATCATCTATACTTATGCACCAAACGCTGTATTAATTGGTTTCTTTTCAAGTTTTTTAGGCGGCATTGTTAGTATGTTAATACTAGTTTTATCAGGAGGAATCATTATTTTGCCAGGTGTAGTACCTCACTTCTTTACCGGTGCAGCTGCAGGGGTGTTTGGAAATGCAATGGGTGGTGTACGCGGTGCGATTTTAGGATCATTTGTGAACGGCCTTTTAATCAGTTTCATGCCAATTCTATTAATACCCGTGTTGGGAGATTTGGGTCTATCAAATGCTACATTTTCAGATTCAGACTTCGGTATAGTGGGACTATTCTTGAGTGGGCTAGCTCATTTCGGTGGAAAAACTACCATTATGGTTGGTATTGGTTTAGTGTTACTGATAATGATCTTGGCCAGTATACGCAAGCAAGAAAGTCATGCAGTGCCTTACAAAAAAGTTGAGAAATAAAAAATGATAGACAAGAGCTTGAAGTAGTATCGTCAATCCATTCATTATCAGTTCATGCAATTAACAAAGGCATTCTGACCGCTTCAAGGACTCTTTAGGGTGACGCATCTGATTCGTAAGCATAAGGTTACAAATAAAATCCCTAAATAGCTATAATAACTTTTACTTTATTTTTTCTGCTTACCATAATAATTAAAATGAGTGATAAAAACAAAGAGCAAACCTTTAATCAAAGGCTGCTCTTTGTTTTGTACGTCTTGTTTTGCTTCTCTAACTAGAACAAAATGTCTTCATAGTTAAGTGTGGTAATACAAATGCTATTTACGTAATTCTTCTAATTCCGCAAGAAGGGTTTCAATCATTTCATCGCTTCTTCGAAGTTCTTGATTAAGCATATGAATTGTTTCCTCTTCCCAATTGAAAGGGTTACCATAAGAAGGCGTAATAGGAAGATCTTCATACACATCTCCATTTTCTTCACTGTGCTTTGTAAAATATATAGCAACTTCACACATTGGATGACCAAGAGCAATACGCTGGCGCAAGCTCACTTTTCCATAGCCGAATTTCCGAGCTGCAATTCCTCCAAACACACTAGACGTCATCTTACATAAATGAGGAGCATCCTGTACGACATCACCAAATGGACATTGGGTAGCGCTTACAATCACATGGTCTGGATGAACGGAAACAATTTCAAAGTGACCTCCAATTGAATTTTTAAGGTCAATTATAACTTCTGCATATTTCTCTACCGTCCACTTTTCATGCTTATCGCTATAAAGGCTTTCCATCCACTCTCCAGTACGAATACCAAGTTGTTTAATATATTCTTCAGCTACGGGGCCTACCGTTTTTTCATGAATCATTGCGTACTGTGTAATAAGTTTAGCCAAAAATACATGTCCGGTTAGCTGATCTTTTTTTAAAGCCATATTGTAAATCCCCCTTTTGTTTTGTAAAAGAGCAAAAATATCAATTTAATAAGCAGCACTTTTTCTATATATCTCTATTTCTTAATTATTACAGATTAATAAGAGTGTGTGTTATGTTTTTTAACTTTTCTTCCTAGATATAATTGCTTCAAAAGAAAAGGGGGTACAAGTGACTAATCTATTAAAAAGAATGTAATAAAAAGTCCAATATAGTGTTTTGCAGGTCCTCATGAAACTCTTTGCGATTAAAGCCTTCCGGATCCTGAGAAGGGAGGAAGGTAGGAGATTTCATAAAGTCCGGAAATGGACTGAGAAATGAAAAATGTCCTCCATTTTCTACAACGATATACTGAACTTTTTCCGCATCAGAAACCCCATTTAACACAAATTCCCCGTGAAAAGAAGGAGTAATCGTATCCTTTTCTCCTGTAATCATTAAAATAGGTATATTCACGTCTTGAAGCGCTCCTCTTTCTCTAAACCATCCGGCGGCTGGCGCTAAAAGAATAAGTGATTGAACCCGCTTATCATGATCAACAGATAAACAATAAGGCTTTTGATCAGGAGATTCAGAAGGAAAAGAAGTGGGAACTCCACCTGCTACAGCAAGAGCCGTATATCCTCCCATTGAATGGCCAATAAGAGAAATATTATTTGAATGAATGGATGGAGAAAAGGAATTTTCTTTTAAAAACCAATCGATTACAGTACGTATATGAGTAGGCCGATTTTTTAAATTGTCTATTGTTCCAGATAGCGTATTATTTTCTCGATTATTAAACGGATGCTGAGGTACCCCTACAATAAAACCATTACGTGCTAAAAATTGAGCAATGGTTCGATAAGCAAGAGGCGTGCTTCCATCTCCATGAGAAATAATGACCAAAGGAAATAATCCATCTGAAAGCGGAGCATCTTGCGCAGCGCTTATCGTGTAAGGTCCCATCTTTTCAACTTTTTCTTCTTTGTATGTAGGATACATAATAAGCAGAGGCAAGACGTTTTCATGTTCTTGATTTTCTATATCTACGAATTGACATCCGGCATAAAATAACTGTCTTTCATGTTTTTTTATTTGCACTTATATACTCCTCCTTGCTTTTAAAAATCCTTATTACAACAAGCTCATATATGAAATTTTATTGATTTAGCTCTCTTGGAAAATCAATTTGGATACTGTTAACTAACAAATATATAAACATGCTTTTTTAAAGTTATTCACTGCTAGTATCTTGAGATAATTTGAGTTACATATTCGTATGTGATGATAAAACGATGTTTGTTGAAAGTGTACCAAACTCCATAGCTTTATCAATAAATTCTTCTAAAGTATGTACGGACTCTGCACGTACTTTTGCTATGTAACTTATTTTTCCTGCCACACGATAACATTCCATTACATCAGGATGAACGCTACAAAACGCGGCAAGATCTTCACATTTTGTCGTTTCAAATAAAACAAACGCAGTTATGTTTCTATTCAATTTTTCTGCATCAACAATTGTTTTATAGCCTTTTATAATCCCGTTTTCCTCTAACCTTCTCACTCGTTCAATGGTAGAAGGAGAAGATAAATAAACTTTTTGAGCTAATTCTTTCATTGAAATCTTAGCATTTGCCTGCAGTTCATGAAGTATTTTTCTATCTATTACCTCCATGTTATCGTCAACCTTTTTTTATTAATTATTATCAAGTAATTGCCCAATTTAGTAAAGCTATCTTTAGAAATAACCTAATTATTTGTATATAACATTGCATAAGTATTTCATAAAAATTACTGAAAGGAGATGATTCTATGAAGAAAATATTATTACTTTTAGCAAATGGATTTGAAGCTGTAGAAGCAAGCGTTTTTACAGATGTGTTTGGATGGAATAAATTTGAGGGAGACGGCACGACTGAACTAATAACAGCAGGCTTACATCCAAAACTAACCTGTACATGGAATTTTACTGTAATTCCAGAAATGCTAGTATCAGATATTAATGTAAAAAAATTTGATGCGCTTGCTATACCAGGTGGCTTTGAAGAAGCAAATTTTTACGAAGATGCTTACGATGAGAGATTCTTGCAGGTTATTCGAGAATTTCACTCAGCAGGAAAACCTATAGCCAGTGTCTGTGTTGCCGCTCTTTCACTTGGAAAAAGTGGAATTCTGGAAGGTGAAAAAGCTACTACCTATAATCACCCCACAAGTATAAGAAGGGCACAGTTAAAAGAATTTGGTGTACTTGTTCAAGATGATTATATTGTCGTAAACCACAATATAATTACTTCCTCAAACCTAGCACCGGGTTTGATGTGGCCTTTTTACTATTAGAGAAATTAACTTCTTTAGAAAATGTTCAACAGGTGAAAAACTTAATGGGATTTAACTAATCAACGAATATTGTTTTTAGCGAAGAAACGAAAATGAACCGTTTTTAAACAGTAAAAGGAAATGAGTACTTTATTTTTTGATGTTGAAATAGAAAAAGAGTTAGACTTCTTGCTAAGAGTCTAACTCTTTTTATTTCCCTAAATTATATAATAATATTTATCTTTTGTATAAGTTTACTTTACCTTTATCAAAGTTTGTTGTATTATATAGTTGTAGTCAAAAAAAGGAAGGTGATTACATTGAAAGAAAAAAATGGTGACTACGTTGAAAATAAAGTGTATGAGCACCGAGTTTTAAACAGGATGTCTCAAAAAGAATTGGCTGACGCAGTTGGAGTATCTAAACAAACGATATATGTGATGGAGAAGAATAATTATTCGCCTTCTCTTGTTTTAGCTTTTCGAATAGCTGATTTCTTTAACGTAGATGTTAACGATATTTTTAGTTATGTGAAAGGAAGGGATTAAAATGATAACTGACAAAATAGAAAATGCCATTTTTACTCCTTTGAGAACCTGGACAGAACAATCAAATAGTAACTGGAATATGCTTATTTGTATTGGATTTATATCGCTTATAGTAGGAGCAGTTTTAATATATGTTTTTCAAAAGAAAATGGGCATGAGTGTGTCTGACGAAAGAACAAGTCAAATCGGTTTAAAAAGTGCCCTCGTTGTACTGTGTGGAGTTATTTTGTGCGACTTGATTTTTCCAAAAGAATATATGTGGCAAATTTTCTTCTTATTTAAATATTCCATTGCATTCATTGCTTCAGGTATATATCTTGCTGTTCGATATAAAAGGGATTTTTTAAACTAGAGAATGACGCAGATTTACCAGCAGTAAAAAAGCCATAGAAGGCTATACATTTCTTTGGCTTTAGTGTTTTAACTATAATTTTCTTACAACAACCTTATTAACTTCATGACAATCCTACTCTTATTTTTATGGTCGTCTTTAAACGAATAAGATTGATACATTTCTATAGACCAACCATCATTCATTCTCTTTCTTTAGTGCTCAACATTTCAGACATTCAATTATAGTAGACTATTGGTTACGTTTTATAAAATGAAATAGATGATGATCAATAACTAAATCATATTTATCATTAAATTTATAGTTAACTATATTCTCTACCCAGACGAGTGTGTCTCTACAGGAAAATATAGTGTTTACCGGAAAAGTATACTATAATTCATAGTAAAACAGATTCTATATTAAATTTCTCGTAAAAGCTGCCTTATCTGACAAATCGAGGCGGCTTTTATGTTTGCTATTTAAAAGGAGTATGACTATGAGCAAGTATGATGAAATAGATTTTGAAAAGGTTGCGCTTCACATGCAGAAGCAAGTGGAAACAGACCCAAACAATGTACAGCTAAGAAATGAGCTAGCGATCGTTTTTATGGAAATAAATCAGTATGAAGAGGCTTTCTTTCAACTGCAAGCTGCTGCTGAACTAAAACCTTCCATCCAAACTCTTTATAATTTAGGCTATTTTTATTTTGCAGAAGGCAAACCAATTGTAGAAGACATGGAATCAAGAAGTGTTGAAGAAGATGTGGAAGAAATGTCTTATACATGGGAAATCGCAGATAAAGAAGCATTTGATATAGTAGAAGATATATTGAAGTACAAACCAAGGCATTCTTTTCCCTATAATGTAATGGGTGAAATGTACATTAAAAAAGAAAAGTATGAAGAAGCGATTGGTATATTAGAAGAAGCCATCACTCTAACTCCTTCACTAGAAAATCTAAATAATCTTGGGTTATGCTACTACAAAAAAGGAAGGTTATCTGAAGCAGCGGAATGTTTTCGTAAAGCGCACTTACTGCGATCTTCTAACAACGATAGTTTATTTCCATTCCTTAGCTATGGAGTTTGTCTAGCGCATTTGGGAAGGGAATCAGAAGCAAAAGAAGCTGTAAAAGAGCTGCTGCTGCTGAGTAAAAAAGAAGGAGAAGATTTAGAAGCTGATATAGCAGAGATCTATTATATTCTGGAGAATTATGAAGAGGTTGTTAATATCTACTGCAAGTTAGACTGGGAATTTTATTCAGAAGAATTTTATCCGACTTATTTTTATTGTTTATGGAAGCTCTCAAAAACAAAAGAAATTGAAGAACTTGCTTCTAAGACTATCCAAAGAAAAGAAAAAGAAATGCAAGAAGTTCTTCAAGATCCAGATGAGGAAGAAGAGTTTAAAATAGAATACAAAGAAGTGACAAAAGAAGAGATTACCTTCATTAAAAATACGGTTAAAGAAGTGTATTGGGGAAAAGCTCCTGTTGTAAAGTATGAACCTACGTTGGAAACTCGCTGTTATTTGTATGGCTGTTTTAGACATACAGATACAAACCCTAGTTATTTTTCTATATAAGATGCTACAACTCTTTTAGGATAAATATATAAAATGATTGATTTGTATAATTGAAGGAATGGGGAAGATGTAAAAATGTATTGATCCCCGTTTTCAAAAACAGAAGAAGATACTACATTCATCACTATTTTTCATTATGGGGCAGGTTTTTTCTTGTTTTCCAACGAGGACGGATATTCATCCATAGAAAAGGTATGCTTAACCTTCCCAGAAGGTTCAAAAGTAGTACAAGTGAATGACACATTAATAGAATAAGAGGAAGATGTTTAGTTCGTTGGTTCAAAGAAAGTTTATGTAAAGGGAGAGAGAAATAAATGGAGAGTAACCAACTGCCTACAAGAAGTGAAAGACATAAACCGAAAGAGACTTCATCTCAGCTTAGTACTGCATTCGTATTAGGTACATGTTGGATCCTCTTTACCTTGACTCCTGAATCATGGAGGTCACCAGCGGCCTACATTGTTATCGGCATAGTTGCTATTTATCTATCAAGCAGATTAGACAAATTCAAATGCTCTTCGGTAGTAAAATGGACGCTTGCTCTTTTAGTTTATGTCATTGGGTTCATCTTGTACGTTCTATAAGAGCGGTACTAGAGTTTCTTTACCATTTACCAGTATCTTCTTTTTTAGTGTATAATTATGTAGGGACTAGCTATCATGTTTGAATTTGTTAGATTTATAGATACGTAGAAACAAATTTATATGTAGCAATATACATCGAGGGAGAATAGAAAGATGGCAAAAGAAAAAAAGAAAGACCTAGGGAAAAAACTCATTGCACTACTTGTAATTGTAGTATCTCTTATTGTTATTGTTAGCAGTTGTAGCAGCAGTGATGACTCTAGTAAAGATTCTGCAAAAGACGAAAATAAAACTGAGTCAAAAGACAAAGCAGCTACTAATGACGAGAAGCAAGCAAGTAAAGCAACATCTACTGATGCTACAAACAAAGAAACTGCAACTACTAAGGAAGAAAAACCTGCTAATGGTGGTTTCACAGCTGAGGAAGCTTATACTATTCTAAAAGACTCTGGTCTTGTTAATACTGAAGCTACAGATGTTACTGAAAAATTCACAGGGTCTCCTGGTCTTGTAAAAGCATTGCGTACTGACGAAGTAGACATCGAAGAATTCGAGACAGAAGCACAAGCTAAAAAATATCATGAGCCAGACTTAAATTCGTATGCAGTTAAAAATATCTTCATCCTAATTAAAAAAGGTGCAGATAACGCAGATAACTTTGTTAAGGTATTGGAAGATAGAAAGGCTTCGACTGATTTAGAAACAAAATACTCTTCACCAGCTCAAGAAACATACGTTAATAACTTAGAATCTAAAGGTGATTTCTTAACGTATGCTGACGGATTGTATAACCTGTCTAATGACGAGAGAAGCAGCACGTATGATTCTTATGTAGTAGATAAAGAAGTTACGTGGGAAGGAACTTTAATTGATACACTATCAGATTCTGTCATTGTTTATGCTGGTACACAACCATATAACGGTGCAGATTGGGCTACTTTAAGCAGCGTAAACAAAGACCTATTACCATATGTGTTCATCGCTGAATTAACGGACAAAAAGCAGCTTGCTTCTGTTAAAAAAGGTGACAAAATTAAGGTAACAGGTGAAGTTGGTTCTCGTGGTGATAAACAAGCGCAGATGAACTGGAAACTTTACAAATCTGAAATTATTAAGTGAAAATAGGCACAAAAAAGCGTACTTTGTATAAGGTACGCTTTTTTATTTGTAATAATGTTTCTTTTCTGATTTAGTGTTTTTTAAAGAAAGCTAATAGATGATTATAATTGCTGTGTATTGGAAATCCAATAGTATTATGTTTATCTCACTAATTAAGAATTTACTACTTCTTGTAGGGAATTAAATTAAACCCAGTATATGAGCATAAAGGGGAGAGGTGAAGTGCCGGAAATAAGAGCATAAAAAAAGCTATTTCAATCGTATTGGCGTCGGAGTGAAATAGCTTTTTCTACTTTACATTCAAGAGTTTGTTAGTTCGTTATGAACATCCTTACATGTGAAGTATATCACAAACTATTTTTGTTGTGAAGGTGAAAATCAAAATTTGTATGACAAATTTTATTGTGTTGAGAGATTTTGAATGGGTTATTTAGCGTAACCCTTACGCAGAGGCTATTTTAAAACCGCTGGGGGTCTAAATAAAAATTAACGCTAACTCTAAAAATTTCAGACGAACCTGCTTCTTTCAAAGGAATCTTTTCAATTTTTATAGATAAAAAAACTATCTTATCAGGTATAGTGTTAGTAGAAGTCTCAAGTAGTAAGTTTGTGTTCACAGTATTTGGTATTATAAGTGCTTTTGGATTTTTACTCGTGTACAACATAAAAAATATAGATAACAGTAGCTCTAATGATAAACCATCTTTTTAAAGAAAGACATCTAACTACTTACATAAAAAAACGCAGGGAGTGGAGAAGTTTGTTTACAATAGAAAGTCACATTAACTCATTAAAACAAGGGCTGCAACAACATTCTGATACCTTAGTTGAGCGCATAAAAGAAACATGCAAACTCAATTATTACAAAGAAATCGACTTGTTAGACTATACAGCTTTCGTTCAGTCATCTGAAATCAGCCTTATGATGTACTCTATGGACAAACATGCAAACGAAGTCTTTTATGAAGGAAATGACAGCAGTATTTTTTCAGGTAGTTACGACTTGCTTGAAGAGATTGAAACGTATAATATACCTGATGACAAAGAAGATGAATTTTGGTCGTTCTATGAAACTTCCGACCTAAAAATATCGGAAGCTGAAACAAAAGCAATTGTAGAATGGTTTGTAGAGTGTTGGAATAAGGCAGACGGAAAGAGTAGTACGTTACCTGCCTATTTTAGTTTTCACGATTATGATACGTGCTATGATTTGCAAAATGATGAATGGATTACGGATGGAGATAAGTGGGAGGGGTGAACTCGACCATTTGTTCACTCTTATGCGTGATGATTTAATAAGAGGTAGAGCAAAGCAAAAAAGGAACGGATCTTTATGAAGTGTATGTATAGCGATATGAGGCCCACAAAACCGCAACCTTTTCATATGAAAAGGCTTCGGATAAGAATGATAAAAAGGAGAGACGTAAATGAAATTTGATGTACCTGATTTAGTTGAAGCCAAACGGCAAATTGATTCAACTTTACATAAACTCAGACAGACAGTAAAAACGTTTGAAGCTAAAGAAAATGCTGATAGATATAAATCTCAAATAACCTTAGCTAAAAGAAGGATACAAGCACTCGAACTTTCAGTAGCTCTTATTGAAAGGGAGATAAACGAACTTTCTAAAAGCTAGATGCCAGCTTTTAGAATATGACTTACAAAACGTTATATTGCAGTAAAAGCATTTTAATTTATCTTCAATTGTCGCTTAGAGTGGAATATCAGAAAGAAACCTTAAAAATACTAGGGTTTCTTTTTTTGTAATTAGTACTCTGCGTACGCCAGTATGTCTTTTGGATTAAAGCAGGCAGCCTTCGCACTTCTCAAAACGTATCTACGCTCTCTTTATTGCACTAAAAATAATTCATTCATTCATTTAAAAATAAGGGTTGAAGGTGACGTGACGTAATCTAATATAGTTGAACTATGACATATCAAGAAGGAGAGTAGCCAAAATAAACAATCCTTTTTAAAAATGTATTCGGAACGTTATTAGAATAAAAGTAACGAATGGGGGCATGAGAAGTGGAGAATAAAAAACGAATTCGCTCTTTAGATATATTAAGAGGGCTAGCGATCCTGGGAACATTGGGAACAAACATTTGGCTGTTTGCCTATCTGGGAGATATAAATTATATATTTACTTTTAACCATAATCAATGGTGGTTATCAGGAGACGCTTTTTTGAGAGTCCTTTTTCTATCCTTAATTAACGGAAAATTACTTGGCCTCTTAGCTATTATGTTTGGTGTGGGTTTAGAACTGAAATATCAGCAATCAAAACGATTAAATCAGACGTGGCCAGGAAGATACATATGGCTGTCTTTGATTTTATTAATGGAAGGGCTTTTGCACTTTATTTTTGTTTTAGAGTACGATATTTTAATGTCTTATGCCGTAACTGCTATTGTCGTATCGTTTATCGTAAAAATGCGGAAGACGATGATAAGAATAACAATGATTAGTGCAGCGGCAATTCATCTTTTCTTTATATTGCTCGTGTTCTTAGGTGCGCTAACTAACTCCATAGGAGATGAGCTAGTCGCTGTCCCAAAAGAAGTGCTAAACCTTTATCAACATGGATCATGGATGAATCAAATTCAGTATCGACTTCTTCATTTTTGGGAGCTGCGCACAGAAGCCATTTTCGTCATTCCATTTAATATATGTATGTTTTTAATTGGTGTTTTACTAGTGAGAATAGGGGCTTTTGACAATAACTCCAAGGGTATTAATATCAGAAAGAGGATGATGAAGGCAGGACTTTTAGTTGGGCTACCTCTAAACCTATTATTATTTGTTCCTGGGGGATACTTTGATTTTCCAGTAAGGTACGTATTTGCCCCTATTTTATCAATTGGATACATGGGAGCCATTAGTTTTCTAATTGAAAAATTTCAGGCCTTTTCGTTGTGGAGCGTTTTTGAGAAAGTAGGGAAGATGTCTTTAAGTTGCTATGTATTACAGAATGTTTTAAGCTCCATTTTATTTTATGGATGGGGCCTTGGGTGGGGTGGACACCCACGTTCATTCTTCGTCATTTTTGTTTGGATACTAATCTGTTTGTTTCAAATGCTATTTGCTACTTTGTGGCTTCGTTATTTTAACATGGGTCCTATGGAATCAGCGCGTAAACGCTTAGCCAATTTAACTATAAGGAAAAATATAAAGAAAGATCTTAAAATGTAAGTCATCTTCTTTTGGATGAATATCAAACCTGTTATAAGAAGCAAAACTTTCACATAGAATGTTATGTTAAAGTGATATTAGGTATTGGGGATTTTAACCAATTAATAGTCCGTAGAGGAGAATTAAAGAAAATGGCTACCTTTTTCTTAATACTTATCGGCTTCTTTCTTATTATTTCAAATATCGTTGGATTTATCTCCTACAAAAAAAAGAAAAGTCTATACGCTGCTGCTTTTACAATATTGATACTGGCCGCTTTATTTGGGGCATTAGGCGGTATATTAGCACTGTTGATCATTAGAGACGCTTTTGCCATATTTTATGGTTTACAAGTTGGATACTATTTACTTATAAATAGCGCAATTGTTCTGTTACTGGCAGTTATAGTTACAGTTATAAAACAATATAACGATAAATAAAAAATTTGCTTAGTAAGATTTATACTTTGTAAGTTTGTAGTTACTATAATCACGGTTGGAGGAATAAAAAAAAGCCTATACGACTCTATTTGTTATTTTCTCTTATTCCAATGAAATAGGTTTCTAAAAATATTTGTCGAACTAATTAATACCCCTATTAAAAAAGCAGAAAATACAGTAAAAGGAGGAATTAGTTTGCAAACTATGTTTCATTATAACTGGTTGGTTAGAGAAGAGTGGTATCAATGGTGTGAGAATATTCCACTAGAGGAATTACTTCGGAAGCGAACAGGAGGAGTAGGAGGAATATTACATACGCTCTTTCACATTGTTGATGTAGAGTGGAGTTGGGTTCGCGTTCTTCAGGGAAAAGATGATTTTCAGGAGAATTTTGAGGAATATCAAAGCTTAGAAAAAGTTCGCCAGCTAGATATCAACTTTCAGTTTGAGGTAAGAGAATTTGTTAGGACTTGGAATGCAGAAAAAGAAAAGAATATTCTTTATGATCCACAACCAGACGGAAGTATAGCAACTGACACTTGGGGAGAAATTATGCGTCATGTGGTGGCTCATGAAATACACCATATTGGACAATTATCGATATGGGCTAGGGAGATAGGAGAGAAACCAGTTTCAGCCAATCTTATTGGTAAAGAACTTAGTCATACATTGCCAAAAATTTAAGTTAATGAACTTTATTGATAGAACTCATGGCTTGTAATTAAGAGAATAGAAGCTTTAAAACTCTGGCTTCTTATAGTATATAAAATAATTTTCACTAGTTAAGGTAGGAAGACATTCTTAAGAGTACCCTCCTATCTAACTAAACTAAAGATTCGTGTAATATGCCCCACTAATTTGTCTTTCTGAGTTTCCATACAATGTATTACCGGAAATAAAAGAGCGTTAAGTTTATCAAAAAACTTACGCTCTTTTTACTCACAATTTATCAACTAGAGAAACTAAGTTTAGAATAGGCTCTGCCTCTTTCTCTTCTTGATATGCCTCAAAATTTATTTCACCAAGTTTTACACCTACATCATATTCACCAATTAAACTATCAAGCATAATAAATGCTGCAGCAATAAATTGATCATTTTCTTCGCCATATCCTTTAATGTAAATAACAATATCTAAACAATCCATTTGTTTATCTTCTCTATACGTAAAGAAAATATCTTCTGTATTTAAAACAATATCTTCAAAATAAATTTCTTGTTCACTATCTTGTCTTTGTCTAAATGCTACAATGTTAAATTTCTCGAGGCTGGGAGCTTCCTCTACCAGCTTTATGACAGCAGGAAACGCTGAAACCATTCCTTCTGCACTGATAATAAATTCTCTTTTTCCTTGTTTCATTTCTACACTGAATTCAAAAGTTAACTCTTTATGATACTTGGATAATTGTAAGCCTAATTTGTTAAATAAAAGATCATAGTTATTTTCGTCTAATTGGAAATAATCTTCGCTATTTTTCTCAAACCAAGACCAAAATTCTTTTTCAGTGATTTTTCTCTTAAATAAATTCTTTAACATAAGACCTCCAGGGGGTTCTATATACATTTTTAATTAAAGTATATATCAAAAGCTTCACAAGAATATATGTATATTTCATATAAAGTTAGCTACCATAATGTGCTTTTTCTTTTTTTAAATATTAATACAGATTCATAGACAAACCAATAAACTAATAAGTATACGATAATCAAAATAAACACATTTTCAAAAGAAATTTTGTTAAGATTACAATATATGTATGGAAAGATTAAATGTTCATCTAGATACATTTAGCATACACAGAAAGGGGAAAAAAATTTGTCGATTTACCATAAAGTAATTGGAGAAGGATATCCTATCGTTATGTTGCATGGTTGGACACTTGACCATCAAGTGATGTTAAATGCAATGGAACCGTTATTCGAGAAACGAAGCAATTGGAAGAGAATATACATAGACTTACCAGGGATGGGGAATTCCGAGCCTCAATTGTCTATTCAGAACTCTGATAATATGTTAGAAGCGATATTATGTCTTCTAGACGAAATTATCCCTGACCAACAGTTTATTGTTTGTGGCAATTCATATGGAGGGTACATTGCCAGAGGTATAGTTCGTTCACGTCAGGACAAAGTTCGTGGATTACTACTAATGGCACCATTGATTATACCTGAATATGATGAAAGGGTGGTGCCCCAACAGACTGTTCTAAGGAAAGACAACGACTTGATATCACGTTTGTCTCCAGAGGAGGCTGATGAATTTTGTTCCATGGGGGTAGTACAAGGTCAAACTGAATGGGAGAGGTTTCAAAAAGAAATTTTACTTCCTTCCAAACAAACAAATCATGAATTTTTAAACAACATTCATCAAAATGGATATGGCTTTACCTTTGATATTTCATTTAAACTTGAGCATCCCACACTCATTATAACAGGACGTCAGGATAATGTAGTGGGATACCAGGATGCGTGGCAACTAATCGAAGATTACCCAAGGGCCACTTTTGCAGTGCTTGATATGGCTGGTCACAACCTACAAATTGAACAAACTGATGCATTTAACGAATTAGTTCATAACTGGTTAAACAAACTTGAACTGGACAACTTTTTGTTGTTTAAGAGTAGAATTTAATTATCTACATCATTAGCGTCAAACGTATCTTTTGTAACGTTCAATATATGACCACTAATGTTAACTGTTTTGTTATTTACCCATTTAACTTTGGCTGTTTCCTGAGGGTAATTCCAATAGATGTTTTTCTTTTTATTAAAAACTTTATTTGTATAAGTCACTTCTCCTCTAATAGCAAAAGGTGTAGTCGCTCCACCACTTGAACGATAAATCTTTACTATGTAATCACCGTTAGGAGATGTACTTTGAGAAATATATTCTCCCTTTGGAGCAAATCGTAGATAACTAGGCGCAAAAAGAAACCACCAAACAAATCCTATAACTAGAAGAGAGCTTAATGCAGTCAAACACACTATATATCGTTTTTTCAATTTCTAACCTCTATTCAGATGGACTCAATTATAATTTTGTTCCTATCTGATTATATATCAGAATTGAGTTGAAAAATCATGAATATCATATACAAAATCAGTTTACATTATACCTGTTTCAACAATCAAAGCAGCCTTTAGATTGGTAAATCTAAAGGCTGCTAGTATATCTAGATATTTAATATTCCTTGTATGTAACAGTTACATTCTTATAATCATTAGGGCTTATTGGGTCGAATAGATAGTGGGTTTTTGATTGGTTCTGATCCATCCATTCTAATTTGTAGTTATCCTCGTAAAACATTCTGTAACCATCATCACCACGAATATCCACAAGTTTTTTTGATAATAATTTAAAATTCAACAGTTGATAGACCTCACTATGACGCGTTTCTTTAACCACAAAAGCTTCATTCCTGCTAGGAGAATAAAAAGTA
Source organism: Priestia sp. SB1 (assembly GCF_038898415.1). Lineage (NCBI taxonomy): Bacteria > Bacillati > Bacillota > Bacilli > Caryophanales > Bacillaceae > Priestia > Priestia sp. SB1. The sequence continues at coordinate 175,939 of NZ_JBBJSS010000010.1, forward strand.
GTGTATGCAGTATCACTATCTATAAGCAGCCACCAACAAAAATTACTTACTATGAGAAAGGTCGAACATATAACAGTAAGGGTTTTTAACGTTTTATCTTTTAGTTTATACATAATAATCTTGGTAACGGATAATAGGATTACGGTATTTATAATAAGGTCAATAGTGTCCTCAGAAAAGTTGGTGCCTTGCACGTAAATGCCATTCAAATTTAGAACAAGCATTATAATTTTCAGTAGAATACTTAATACACAAATGAATAACGTTATAACAAAATTTCTTCCCAAATTGATTTAACCTCTTTTAATTTTTAAATTCCTTTTAACCCCATTTTATCATAATTATTCTTTGGAAAGTTCTTTATATCATGTATAAAACTAGTGCACATAACCATTCTTTCCGACACACAACCCAAAAAGAATCCTTATTCCTCCAGGGACATCTATAGATTTATTGTTATTATTATTCAGCCTTTTGTAAATAAAATAAAAAAAACACTTGATAATTTGTATGCGTTTTCATATTATAAATAAAAAGGTAGTAACTTTTTTGGAAACATTGTGATGTTATGGAGAGGGAGGTGATTTTAGTATCGGCCTAGAGGAGATTACAATTTTGAAGTCTATCAAAATTGTAATCTTCTGTGTGATGCATGTTTAATGTGAAGTCTCAAAATGTGTTAATCAAAGGGGGAGAACTTATGGAACAGCCATTGGTTCAAAATGTAGAACATTCAATTAATACGCCTAAGAAACTAAGACTTAAAGAGAAGGTTGCTTATGGATTGGGAGATGTAGGAAATAACTTTATGTTAGACTTGGGTCAAATTTATTTGCTGAAGTTTTATACCGACGCGTTAGGCTTGCCTTCTGCAACAGCAGGTTTAGTATTTTTAATTACGAAAATATGGGATGCGTTCGCTGATATTACAGTAGGTACTTGGATTGATAACCGTAAGAAGATAGGCCCTAAAGGCAAATTTAGACCATTCTTTCTCTATGCTGCAATACCGCTTGCTTTGATAACGATAGTCAGCTTTACTAATCCTGATTTTTCAATAACCGGAAAGATTATATGGGCATATGTAACGTATATGGCATTTGGAACGATTTATAGCATTTCAAATATTCCTTATGGATCAATGGTACCTGCGATGACAAAAGATCCTGTTGAACGAGCAGAAATGGCATCATTTAGACAAGCAGGCTCAAATTTAGGTCTTCTTATTACAACTGTAGGGTTTATGCCGATTGTCTTAATGTTTAACAATCAATCTACTGGTTATTTAGTGGCTGTATCTATTTTTGCATTTTTGGGCGTTTTATTACAAGTCTATTGTTATGCCAATGTAAAAGAAAGATATGTGTATGAAAAACCCCAAAATACAAATGTAAAGCTGACTGATAGCTATAAAGGGCTTTTTAAGAATACGCCTTTACTCATTCTTTGTTTAGTTAATTTGTTTACCTTTTCAGCTTTTAACGTCAAGCTTGCTGTACAAGTCTATTTTTGTCAGTACGTTTTAAAAAATGTAGCAATCGTTCCTTATATGGGCTTTTTTAGTATCGGCTGTGTATTTATCGGCGTAGCAATGGTTCCTTTCATGGTTAAAAAAATTGGAAAGAAATCTACGTACATATTAGGGTGCGCGATTTGGGCTGTAGGAGATATTTTAGCTTATGTTTTTGCAGATAACGCAGTGATTTTTATTACATTAGCTTGCTTTGCTTTCTTCGGAAGCTCATTTGTAAACAGTTTGAACTGGGCATTAGTTTCTGATGCTGTAGAGTATGGCGAATGGAAGACGGGCAATCGATCTGAAGGTGTCGTGTATTCTTTCTTTACGTTCTTCCGTAAACTTTCTCAAGCGCTTGCAGGCTTTATTCCTGGGGTTGTGTTAGGAATTGTGGGTTACGTTCCAAACGCGGTGCAAAGTGCAAATGTACTGGAGGGAATCAGAGGGTTAATGTTTATTTATCCAAGTGCATTAGCCATTGCAACGATTATTGTCATGTTTTTCTTTTATAAACTTTCAGATGAAAAATACAATAAAATCGTAGCGGATCTTGCTAAAAGTAAAAATAGAATACCAATGTAAGATGATAGGTAAAATGAACGAAATACAAAATTAATTTAATAATCTAGCAAAAAGTACTTGAAATATTGGTGGCGTTTTCATATTATAAATACAAAGGTTATTACAAATTATATAAAGGTCATTATCTTTTAGGGGTAATAGTCACTTAACTGGAGGTATAAAGATGAAGTATTTTTTAGATAGTGCAATTTTAGAGGAAATTCGTTACGCGTATGAAAACTGGGCAATTGATGGAGTTACAACAAACCCTCGCCACATTATGAACAGCGGTAAACCATTTTTAACGGTTTTAGATGAATTTGCAAGTGAGTTTAAAGGAGTCGAAAATTTCCCGATTTCAGTGGAAATTAATCCTCATTTGGATAATGCTAAAGCTATGGTAGAAGAAGGGACAAAGATTGCTAAGTTATCTTCAAACTTTGTTATTAAAATTCCATGCACAGAGCCTGGCTTAATTGCAGCAAAGGAATTTGAAAAACAAGGTATTTCTACTAACGTCACTCTTGTCTTCTCGCCATCACAAGCACTTCAGCCTGCAAGAATTGGAGCTAAATTTGTATCTCCATTTGTCGGCTGGAAAGAAAATAGCGGGGATGATACAACTCAATACATTCAGGATATTGTGAATATCTATAAAAACTACGATTACAACACAGAAATCATTGTTGCTGCTTTACGTAATGGTAAACAAATTGTAGATGCGGCAAAAGCTGGTGCGCATATTGTGACTTGCGGATTTGATGTATATAAAGAAAGCTTCCAGCATGCGTTCACAGACTATGGTTTAAACAAATTCCGCAACGCTTGGGATAATACAGTCACAGAAGCTCCTGTCTTAAAATAAACATATGTATTTTATAAAAGGCGCCTCTTAGAATCTTATTATCTTCTTGGAGGGGCTTTTTATATAGCAAAAGGAGAGAAGAAAACGTTGAGCAGCTTTCAATACATGAAAGACTTAAATAAACATGTACCTTTTTATCATATAGAGGACAGCAAATTTAAGCCTTATGGAAAGGTAATTAATGAATACAATTTCAGTGAACTAGAAACATATATGGATAGTTTAACTATTCCTCAAGATCAGAATGTATATGTAGCATCCGTTACTGAGATGGAAAACACCATTATTAAAGATCAGCTTCAAGAAGCTTTTTATGGTGAGATGCCTATTCAAATTGGATATTGTAATGGTCCTAATTCAACCTTAAATGGTCTTGAGTATCATAAAAGCAGTGAAATTAATATCGCTATAACGGATATGGTTCTTTTATTAGGTAAGGTACAGGGAGTTGAAAATAACTTTTTTAATTCAAGTGATGTAATCGCTTTCTTTGTACCTGAAGGAACAGCAGTTGAATTGTATGGTACGACATTACATTTTGCTCCTTGTAAGGTCAATAACGAAGGGTTTAAAACAGTCGTCATTTTACCTAAAGGAACAAATGATCCGTTATCAACTAATATTCAAAAAAGAACAAAAGAAGATGAGTTATTGTTTATGAAAAATAAATGGTTAATTGCTCATCCTGAAAGAGAGCAATTAATTAATAAAGGCGCACATCCCGGTATAAAAGGAGAAAATATTAAAGTTTATCAATAGAGCGCATGAATGTTAGACAAAAGACTAAGCTCTATTAATTGATGGGAGAGATAAAAATGTCAGGTACCTTAAACGTAACTAAAGGGGTAAATGTGGAGATCTTACAAGATGGATTTGAGGTTGCTCTTAACGGTGTAGTTCTTCTTCAGCATACAATACAAAAGCCAATGCTGTTTGTTGGCTATGGAGAAGAAACGATTGAAATGTATAGAGGGAACTTTGATATTAAAGATTATGTGACCGAACGTACAGCTCTTCGCTACGCGAATGTTGAAGAAGTAGAAGGGGCATATAAAATTGATTTCTCCAGCTTTAAAAATGGAGATACTATGCTGTCTCTTATAGTTAAGGAAGAAGAGGATCGTCTAAAAGTAGAATACCAAAAACATGATGCGAACATTAACCGCTTTTGGTTACGAGTAGCTGCAGATGAACAGGAAAGAGTCTATGGATGTGGAGAACAACTTTCTCATTTTAATATGAGAGGAAAAAACTTTCCTTTATGGACATCTGAGCCGGGGGTAGGAAGAAATAAACAAACATATGTAACATGGCAAGCTGATGTAATTGATAAGGCTGGAGGAGATTACTATAATACCAACTTTCCTCAACCTACATATGTATCTAGTAAAAAGTACTATTGTCATGTAGAAACAACGGCATACTCGGACTTTGATTTTCGCAATGAGGCATTCCATGAACTGCAGGTTTGGGAAGTACCTAAATATATGCTGTTTGAAACGGCGGATACGTACCTTGAATTAGTTGAAAAAATTACCGGTTTATTCGGAAGACAGCCCGAGCTACCAGACTGGGTATATAACGGCGTGGTTTTAGGTATTCAAGGTGGTACAGATGTTGTTGAACAAAAATTAGAAAAAGTTTTAGCAAAAGGTATGAAAGTATCTGGAGTATGGTGCCAAGATTGGCAGGGCAAACGTATTACTTCTTTCGGCAAACGTTTAATGTGGAATTGGAAATGGAACGAGAATGAATACCCGGAGCTAGATAAAAAGATTGCAGAGTGGAAAGAAAATGATATTCGTTTTCTAGGTTACATTAATCCATATGTAGCCATTGAAGGTGATTTATATAAGGAAGCTGAAGATAAAGGGTACTTAGCATTAAATACGGAAGGAAATACGTATTTAGTGGATTTCGGTGAATTTTATTGCGGAGTTGTTGATTTTACTAACGAAGAGGCTACCGAATGGTATAAACAAGTTATTAAAGAGAACATGATTGATTTTGGATTAGACGGATGGATGGCCGACTTTGGCGAATACTTACCAACTGACGTTGTGCTCAAAAATGGAGTCGACGCTAAGATTATGCATAATGCTTGGCCGACAATGTGGGCGAAAGCGAACTATGAAGCGGTATCAGAAGCAGGGAAACTTGGTGAAATTGTATACTTTATGCGTGCCGGATATACGGGCATACAAAAATACTGTACGCTTCTTTGGGGCGGAGATCAAAGTGTAGATTGGTCGCTAGATGATGGTTTGGCTTCTGTTATTCCTGCAGCTTTATCATCAGGAATGAGTGGCTGTGGCTTACACCATAGTGATATTGGAGGGTACACAAGTCTACATGGTAATAAACGTTCAAAAGAGCTTCTGATGAGATGGGCAGAAATGGGAGCCTTCACGCCTATGATGAGAACACATGAAGGAAACCGTCCTGATGATTGTTTTCAGTTTGACGGTGATGAAGAAGCACTAGAGCATTTAGCAAGAATGTCTAATGTTTATGTAACGATGGCACCTTATATTAGATCACTTGTAGAAGAAAATGCGCGACGTGGAATTCCTGTTCAGCGACCTTTGTTTATGCACTATGAAGAAGACGAAAAAACATATGATATTCAATACCAATATTTATTTGGTGAAGATGTACTTGTTGCGCCGGTTCATCAAGAAAACCAAACAGAGTGGGAAGTATATTTACCACAAGATCAGTGGGTCCATGTATGGAGCGGTGAAGAGTATACAGGAGGATCGGTTACTGTTCAAGCGCCATTAGGTTATCCACCTGTATTTTACCGTAAAAAATCTATATGGAGTGAGTTGTTTTCTAAACTACTTCATATCTAATTTAAGAGCTATTTATATAAGAAATGTAGTCAAACGGAAAAATTCAAACAGAAAATAGTGTTGATAAAGGTAATGATGTATTTTAAAATGGTTATAACAAATAGTTTTACGACAAGGGGAACTCTATATGCAAAATACAACAGTTTTATATGTGCCTATAGGTAGAAAAACATTTGATATTGAAGCAGCTGAAATGTATCGTCAAAAAAGTATGGAGTGGCTGAAAGGCAACTGCAGTACTCTTATCGCGCCAGAGCAAATTATAACATCAGTTGAAGAATTACAGGGATTTCTTGATTCAATTAAAGGGGATAAGATTGATACCGTTCTATATCAAAGCGTTACGTTCGCCGACGGTGAATTTATGGTTAAGATATTGGAGTATTTTAAACAGCCTGTAATTGTTTGGTCCGTACGTGAGCCAAGTGTAGGGGGACGTTTACGTTTAAACTCGCTAACAGGTGGAAATAGCACCAGTAATGTGCTGCGTAATCATCAGCATCCGTTTGCATTTGTATTTGGAAATCCAGATGAGAAAGCGTTGCAGGAGCGTCTATTAAGACAAATTAACGTTATGCGCGTGCTAAAAGCATTAAATGAATTAAAAATTGGGGTAGTGGGAGATTATCCACCAGGATTCTTCTTTTCACAAGCTAACGAAGATGAATTAAAAAACGTACTTGGCGTAACCCTTCATAAGATGGATTTACAAGAAGCGTTTAAAGAGTGCGTAAAACTTCCAGAACACGAATGGATAGGGGAAGTTGAGCGGGCAGAAAAGCAGGTGATTGGTCTAAATCGAAACGATGAAACCGTTGCTAAATTTGCTCAATTTTCCACTTATATTAAAAAGCACATTCAACGTGAAAAGTTAGATGCATTAGCTATGCGATGCTGGCCAGATTTCTTTAATGATTTAGGAGCTGCTCCGTGCTCAACTTTATCTCAGTTTACGGAAGACGGAATGGTGACATCCTGTGAGTCGGATATTCACGGATCAATCTCAATGTTTATCCTGCGTGAGTTAGCAGGCGGAAATGCACCTTACCTAGGGGATTTAGTTCACATAGACGAAGAAAAAAACTCAGTTGTTTTTTGGCACTGCGGTGCAGGAGCATATTCGCTTGCCAACCCTTCTACTGGAGCAACAGCAGGGGTGCATCCTAACAGAAAAATCGGTTTTGCAATGGATTTTGGATTAAAAGCAGGAGAAGTAACGATTTTTAGGGTAAGTCATACGCCTGATGGGTATCGCCTTCTAGTGATGAAAGGAGATGCCTTAGATGTAGAGCAGCCTTTTACAGGTACATCTGTAGAAGTAGAACTGGCGACAAATGCATCAGACACACTTTATGAACTTATGCACGCGGGGTATGAACCTCACTTTGCACTAGTGTATGGTGATGTGACAGAACATCTAATTGAACTAGGCCGTATACTTAATCTAGAAACAAAAGTCTATATCTAAGAAAATCGTACTTCTCTGCTACAGTAAAAGTTAGCCAATACTATATAATAATACCAAACGCTAACTTAAAAGGAGTTTGAGAATATGAAAGATACAATCGGTTCTAATAAAAATATTGCGCTTTATCTTCAAGTAAAAGATGTCTTAATTAAACGTATACAAGAGAAAGTTTGGAAGCCCAATACGTTAATTCCAACAGAACAGGAATTAATGCAAGAGTTTGATGTAAGCCGTACTACCTTAAGACAAGCTATTTCTATGCTAGTACAGGACGGGCTGCTGGAAAAAAAACAAGGCAGAGGAACAATTGTAAAACCTCAGCCTCTTATCGGCGGCAGCTTAGGCAAGCTTAAAGGACTAGCAGAAGAAGTAGCGGAAAAAGGATTAACACCAAATTCAAAACTCATTCGTACTGATTTTAAAAAAGATTTATATCATGAAACTTCCATGCTGGAATTGGACGCTGGAGAAGAGGTTTTAGTTATTGAACGAATTCGTTTTGCCGATGAAGTACCTATTGCGATTGAACGTTCTTGTTGGCCTATGCATATTGGGAAAATACTAGTTGAACAAGATTTAAATCGTGCAAAATTTTATGAAGTGCTAGAAGAGAATGAAATCTTTTTAAAACGAGCTAAAGAGAAGATATCTGCGATTAATGCAACGATTTATGAAGCCGATCTGTTAGGCATACGAGGCGGAGAAGCTTTACTTGAAATGACACGAGTAAGTTACGGTTTTGATGATAAGCCACTCGAATTTACGGTAACAAAATATCGCAGTGACAAATATCATTACAATATTGAGCTTACAAGATAAAACGCTAATACAATTGGGGATGTGGAGATAATGACAAGTTTAACTCAAGTCAAACAATATGGTTTATATGTAAATGGGGAATGGGAAACAACAGCAGAAAAAATGGAAGTCTTAAATAAATATACGCAGCAGCCTGCAGCTGAAATCTCAGTAGCTACAAAAGACGATGTAAATAAAGCTGTGGCCAGCGCGAAAGAGGCATTAAAAAACACTTTTTCACCATATGAACGCTACGAGGTATTAATGAAAGCGGCTGAGCTATTACTAAGCCGTCAAGAAGAATTTGCTGAAATTTTGGCTACTGAAGTTGGAAAATCTATTCGTGAATCTCGCGGAGAAGTTGAGCGCGCAGCTACAACTTTACAAATTTCAGCGGAAGAGGCAAAGCGTATTCATGGAGAAGGTGTGCCTGTTGAATCGGCTCAAGGCTCAGAAAATCGGATGGCTTTTACAGTAAAAGTCCCGGTTGGAGTTGTTGCAGCTATCACACCGTTTAATGTACCTATCAATCTAGTTTGTCATAAACTTGGACCGGCAATCGCAGCTGGGAATAGCGTAGTATTAAAACCCGCTGAAGTTACTCCAATTTGTGCGCTCAAGCTCGCTGAGTTAATGGAAGAAGCAGGCTTGCCAAAAGGGCGCCTTCAAGTATTGACTGGAGATGGAGCAGAAATTGGTGAATGGTTATTAGAAAACCAAGATGTTAATATGTTTACGTTCACAGGAAGCCCAAGAGTAGGAGAACTTATCCGATCTAAGGCGGGTTTACGTAAAGTTTCACTTGAACTAGGAAATAATTCGGCTACTGTCGTACATAAAGACGCTGATTTAGAAAAAGCTGCATCTTTAATTTCTCAAAAAAGCTTTAATAACGCAGGACAAGTTTGTATTTCCGTTCAACGAATTTATGTTCATACGAATATTTATACTGCTTTTGTTAATAAGCTAAAAGAAAAAACAGAAAAGTTAGTAGTCGGTAATCCAATGGATGAGCAAACGGATATTGGACCTATGATTCGTCTTAAAGAAGCAGAGCGAGTGGAAGAATGGGTAAAAGAAGCAGTGGAAGAAGGGGCAAAAATTGAACTAGGAGGAAAGCGTGAAGGTGCTTTTTATCTTCCTACAATTTTGACTAATGTAAATGATGAGATGAAAGTTTGTCGTCAAGAAGTATTCGGGCCAGTAGTAGCTATTGCTCAATATGACGAGATTGATGAAGTGATTTCAAAAGTAAATGATTCTGACTATGGGTTACAGGCAGGCCTTTTTACGAATGACTTACAATTTGCTATGAAGGCAGCTCGTGAAATCGAAGTAGGCGGATTAATTGTAAATGATGCTTCAGCGTATCGTGTTGATCATATGCCATATGGCGGTGTGAAAAAGAGCGGTAACGGAAAAGAAGGGCCAAAATATGCAATTGAAGAAATGACGGAAGAACGTATCATTGTTCTAAATTTATAATTTATTAGTTTAAATGAAAGACCTAGATTTTTAATTTTCTAGGTCTTTCATTTGGGAAATAACAAAGAAAAAATGACGAAGGTGAACAAATATGGAGTTCCTAACAATCCTCCTTCCTATTTTCGGGATTTTTGCACTTGGATTTATTGGACAAAAGAAAATAGGATTTGATACCAAAACGATTTCAACAATGGCACTTTATTTGATGTCTCCAGTTCTAGTGTTCAAAACATTTTACACAACCAAATTTACGATTGATTACTTATATCTTACGTTATACACATTTGCCCTTTGCTTTGCATTAATTGCTGTCGTCTATATTATTGCTTATTTTCAGCGATATTCTACTTCAGAAACCTGTGGAATGATATTAGCGTCCTCATTTATGAATAATGGAAACTACGGTACACCTGTTGTTTTATTACTTTTCGGCGTGACAGGCTTAGACTCTGCCATCATTCTAATGGTCATACAGCAATTGGTCATGTGTACAGTGGGAGTTTACTATGCAGCTAAAGGAAGTCCACAGGGAAATGGTATAAAATCAGCCATTGACGCAGTTCGAAGGATACCAATTGTGTATGGGGGACTTTTAGGAGCTATATTTCAGTTTCTTCATATTCCATTAAGCAACTCTGTAAAAGAAGCGGTTGATTTAGTAGCGGGTGCAGCTATTCCTACCATCATGATCGTACTGGGCATGCAGCTAGCTAAAATATCAATTAGAAATTTAGCCAAAGCCAAAGTTTCATGGTCATTAGCTATCAAGCTTGTAATCTCACCATTTATCGCTTATATACTAACGCTTCTGCTACCTGTGGATGAGATGGTGAAACAAATAATGATTATTATGGCTGCTATGCCCACAGCTGCGAATACAACTATGTACGCGCTTCAATTTAATACAGAGCCGGAGTTTGTATCAAGCGCAACGTTAATTAGTACCTCTCTAAGCCTTGCTACATTGCCTATCATTTTTCTAATTGTTTTGTAAAATAACATAGAAAAACGTTCCAATATAGGTTGAAAAAATAATTTTATTATATGACTTTAAAAGGAGTAGTCAGCGTGAATTCTCCTCATAACGCAGTTTTAAAAAGATATTTAAAGTTTATTTTCTATTTTAGTTTTGTATTCTTCTTATACTTCTACTTCACATACAGTTTTCAACACTACCTGACGAAATATTTTTTTCTTAATTGTTTACTGACGGGGATATCTTTTCTCATTCGAAATTTAAGAGGTTATACGGAAAAACTGTAAAGGTATCTGTAACGGAAAAACTGTAAAGGTATCTGTAACGGAAAAAACTTATTAAAAGAACTTATGGATTCTTTTAATAAGTTTTTTTGGTTCTTAGTATTATCCCTGAATATATCTACATTTGAAAATATTTTAAAAAATAGTTGAAATGCCCGGTACTAAGTATTACAATCTACATATACTAAGTATTACTTAATAGCTTAATTTTAAAAGTTATTAAGTAAAAATTGGCTTGGTACTAAGTAATACAGAATATAAGTCAGACAATATAGAGGAGGTTCTGAAGATCGAAAATTTAACTGAAATGCTGAAGGGTTCGCTGGAAGGCTGTGTGTTAGAAATTATCAGCCGCCATGAAACCTATGGCTATGAGATTACACGCCGTCTGAACGAGCTTGGATTTATCGAGGTCGTGGAAGGAACGGTCTACACTATTCTCGTACGATTAGAAAAGAAAAAACTTGTGAATATAGAAAAAAAACCATCAGATATGGGCCCACCCCGCAAATTTTATTCGCTTAATGAGGCGGGCTACAAGGAGCTTGAGTTGTTTTGGAAAAGGTGGGATTTTGTATCATCAAAAATCAACGTCTTGAAGTCAAACTAGCTTCATAGGATAGACCGTCGGATAGTTTTAAAGCATCTTATGAAGCTTTATAAAAAGGAGGAAAAATGACATGTTGGAAATATTCAAAAAAATGATTGGTGATAAAAAAGAGTATAAAATGATGATGGCACGGGTTGAAGCCTTGCCAGAGGACTATCAGTTTGTATTTAAAAAAATTCAAAACTACATGTGGAATTTCTCATCGGGCAACGGAATGGATATGCTACACATGCAGTATGAATTAATTGATTTATTCGAAGCAGGTGCTGCAGAAGGTAGACAGGTGCTCGAAATTACTGGAGACGATGTGGCTTCCTTTGCTGACGAATTAGTGGCAAATGCTAAAACTTATATGGTTAAGTACCGTGAAGATTTGAACCAGAGTATTAAGGAACGATTAGGAAAAAATAAATTTAATCAATAACATCGACTGAATAGCTAGTTGCTTTTGCTATTTAGTCATTTTTTAAACTCAGTACTAAGTGATATAGAATATCAGTCAGACTGAATAGTAAGGTATCAAAAACCTAGCTCTACGAGACGCTCAGCTTAGTTACATCATGACAGTTCTAGCAAGCAAGCTTGTGGAGCTTTTTAAAAGGAGGAAAAACGTATGAGAAATACAGCGATTTTTGTAAAAGAATTAAAAAAGTCCTTTAAAGACAAAGAAGTTTTAAAAGGGGTGAACGTTGAGGTGCAGCGCGGTGAAATTTTTGCACTGCTGGGCTCAAATGGAGCAGGGAAGACGACGACAGTTAACATTCTTTCAACGCTAGCACCTAAACATTTAGTTGGTTTAACGGGTGGAGTTTTAACTTTATCGGAGGTCTAGCTTCTATTATCGTTCCAATTGTTATTGGTTTCTTAGCAAAAGGAGGCAACTTTGCTCCAGCGCTAGTATTCATAGCGGCATTGGCCCTTTTAGGAGCACTTTCGTACATCTTCCTTGTAGGAAAAGTGGAAAGAATTAAAGTGGTTAAAGATGAAAAATTGAATCGAGATATTGTGTAAGGCTGTTTGTAGTGTTATAGGAATCATATATCTGAAGTTATTTGTGGCGGGATTAAAAGAGAATTTGTAAAAGGTTTATTAAAGAAAGAGCATAAATTTTGTTGGGGACCAACGGATTTATGCTCTTTTTTTACCTATAAAAGAGGATTTCAGACCGTACAAGAATAAGATTATTAGGTTAGGTAGTAGTGATGTTCATAAATACAAAAAGCGTGATAAAATACACAAAGTTTCTACCTTTTATTAACAGTAGTTACAGGTTGATAAGTAAGAAATGATTAGTAGAGAGTTGAAGGTGCATGTATGAAAAAGGTGTTAACAACTTCTGCTGTATTATCGCTAGCATTAGCAGCTGGCAGTAGTAATCAAACCAAGTAAATAAGAGCAGAAACATAATATTTCCTGCTATAATTCTTAAGACTGCGTAGCTATTCCAACATTTGAGCAAACTATCCAAGACACCGCGAGGTATCTATCTAATATCCTAATCCGCGGGGCAAAAGAAACTATTAAGGATGAGATAGTTTCTTTTGTTTTTTTAATACATTATCAACTTAAATAGACCTTATTTAGTTAACATAAAACGGCTTGTCGGAAATTACATGCAAAACAACCTTCCATAAGGGGTTTTTGTTATTTTCACTAATACTATTTTGAAGCTAAATTTTCTCTATCTACAGCCTCTGGTGGAATTTCCATCCATCCATTTTCCATCATAATATTTGATGCATCCTTAACAAAATTTGCTATATTCATTAAAGATCTCCCATAAAGTAACGCTAAATCATGTCTGCCATTTACAGCTAGTGAATTCCCAAATGCTCTTATTTTCATGGAAAACATATCGACCTTATGAAACAGCATTAGTTTATCCGAAAAAGGTGCGAAAGTTGAAGTTGTGACTAAATGGTCAATAAATTCTGGAGCAGGTAAGTTCTCACGATGAAGTTTTTCTATGTAATGTTCAACTGCTTTATGGGTAAGGTCTTTTCCTTTTACAAATATGTCTCTAACTTTTTGGCTTTTGGCAACTTGACTAAAAGCCATGATTAAAGCTTTGCTTGTTACGTTATTTTCAATATTATCGTATAAATGAGCAATTTCTAACGCGTGTAGAGGACGAACATCTCCAACAAAACCACTCAAATAATCAGTACTGGCAATTTTTACTTGTTCTGGAGCTGGAATAATGGGTGGGGCAATAATAAGGCTTTTATCCATTAAAATGGTTTTAATTTCTTCCATTAATTCCATGGTCGAGTTCATACAGTAAGTTAAGAAATTGCGTACATCTTCTCTATATATTAAAGGTATAGCGATACTATAAATGCTAAGTCCTGCTTTTCCTGCATACTTTAAATAATATACATAAAATTCATCTTCAAATAATCTTGGAGCACCTAGATTAACGTCTTCCTCTGTAAAGCCATGTGGAATAGGTATATTTTCTTTGATAAATATCTCTTTGACGCTACTTTGAAATTCTTCAGTTAGTCTTTTCGCATGTTCTACTAGCTTTTTTATGTCTTGATCTTCAACATGTTGTAGAAAATAATTTAAAATACAATTACACATGCTATTACCCATATAGGTTGCCCAGAGTTTTCCCATTTCTGGAGCCGTCAATTTTCTATCAGGATTTGATTTTTTTAAGCCTATCTTAATTGGTTTAATTGTTCCCATTTATAGTCTCCTTTTCTTAGGCTTGCCTTTTATATTGTTTTTATTCTTCATACCCTGTAAACATTACAAGTCCCTTCAGAACTTTTTTAAGATATATATGGATTGTCAGGAACAGTTTAGGTTGGTAATGTTAAACTGCTCCTATTTTATTTTTATAGAGTGGGTAAGTTCAACGCTGTATCGATATTATTTAAATCTAAACTAATTTGTTCATTTGTATCCCAAACATGGTACCATCCTTTTTCTACCATATATGCAGATATTTGTTCATGCATATCAAGAGCTTCCACTAAATGGTGAGTGAGCATTTCTTTAATTTCAGGTGTTCCTGCCTCCGTAACTGTCATGGCATAATTTCTAACTCCACTTTTAGCTGCAATTAATAAATCCATTGCAACCACTTGATCCGATAGGGCATTCATGCCAGTTAAATTTTCAATAATTGGATTCATGTGTATTCATCTCCTATTTTACTGCTTAGCGTTGGAAAGGATAGAAGCATATTCTTGTAATTGTCTCGTAGATACATCTATGTCTTGCTGCATAATATCTTTTAATTGCTGATCTGTAACTAATCCTCTCATCGTTTTGGACTTAGTCAAGCAATTGGTCTTAAATGCAGCCATTTCATGGACCTCAAGAACTTCATGTAAAGCGTAATTCATTTTTTCTACCTCCTTCCTCAAGGTTTTAACAAGACTTTTATACAATTATCCATTTTGGTGTCAAAAATCTCATAGCCACGCTTTGCTTCACTAAGTGGAAGTACATGACTCACGACATCTCCTGGATCAATTTTTCCGGTCGAAACTAATTCAAACATATATGGCATATAGTGAATCACAGGTGCTTGTCCAGAGCGAATATTGACGTTTCGGTTCATAATATCTCCCATTGGGAATCCATTATATTTGCCACCGTAAACGCCTGTAACTTGGATTGTCCCGCCTTTACGTACTGCTTGTGAAGCCATGATGAACGCACCAAATGCTCCGCCCTGCAGTTTCATTCCACTCGCAAGGAACTCCATATCATTCATTTTACCGTCCATACCAACTGCATCAATGACAACATCAGCGCCGCCCTTCGTCATTTCTTTCAAATGCATTCCTGCATTTTCAAAATGTGCGAAATTTACAATTTCAACTTTGTTGGTACGTTTGGCGTGTTGCAAACGATAATCTACATAATCTACGGCAATGACACGCTTTGCTCCTTTTAGCCAACAGAATTTTTGAGCAAAAAGGCCAACCGGACCACAGCCAAGAACAATAACTGTGTCGCCACCCTTTACGCCTGCATTGTCAACACTCCAATAACCAGTAGTCATTGCATCGGCAATAACTGCTAACTTTTCATCTGGTTCTTCACAAGTCTCTGGAATTTTGAAATGAGTAAAGTTAGCAAACGGTACTCTTAAATATTCAGCTTGCCCACCTGGATAGCCACCCGTCGTACCAGAATATCCGAAATAGGCACCCATATCACCATTATCATTGGAATTATCACATTGGCTTTCCAAATGGTTTTTACAGTAAAGGCATTCACCGCATGCTATATTAAAAGGAATAATAACACGATCTCCCTTTTTTACTTTCGTCACATCTGGACCAACTTCTTCGACGATTCCCATTGGTTCATGGCCAATCACATAGTTTTCTTGCAGGTTAGGAATCATGCCATGAATTAAATGTAAATCAGACCCACATATAGCCGTACTGGTTACTTTAATAATCATGTCATCTCGTCTTTCAATCTTTGGATCTGGAACTTCTTTGACTACAACATTTTTAATACCTTGATACGTTACTGCCTTCATGATAGATATCCTCCAGTGTTAGTGTTCATCAGGTGTTCGGTCAAACAGACCTTTTCTATTGGTCTCAACAGGAAATAAATTCATTTTGCCAATCATCAATGTATTGTTGGCAGAGAGTTGGTCTAGTTGATATTGTTCACTTAATTCGTATGGATGGAACCATTTCTTACTGATCATTAGTTCTGTAATTTCTTGGTGCATGGCAATCCCTTGCATTAACTGTTCTCGTAAGAGGGTTCTAACATCAGGTGATGCGGACTCCGTTAATGCGACTGCGATATTGCGAACACCTTCCTTGGCACGAAGAAGAAAGTCCATCGCAAATGTGGTATCTGCGAGCTCTGGTACGTGTAGCGAGTTTATAGGATCTAAATAGTCATGATTCACTGAATTTACCTCCTTTTCAATTGATTATTGGTGTTGGCCGGTTTTGAGGAACAGGGGCTTCAAAAGGTGCACGTTGATAAACTGCCTGTAATTCTTCCAGCGCTTGTATCGATTGTTCAACATCTTTTTTCATTAATGCTCTCAAATCATCATCAAATACAAGTCCTTGCATTAGTTTTGATTTCGCTAAGCAAAGGGTTTTAAAATTAATAACTTCATGTAAATCCAATGACTCATGATCGGCTAATTTTTGAATATCCATTTCTGATTACCCTCCTTTTTACGTAAATACAATGTTATTGTTCCGAATATAGGAGGAAACATTCTATAATGTTTTTTATGGATCAAGTATATTAAATAGTTGTAATGAATATAATTGGGAGAATTCATCCATTGATAGTAGCTGCGGCTGAACGCTTCAGTTGAATAGAAGTAAAACGTTGAGTGCATACTCATGAAATAATGTGAACATTAGCATGCTAAACCTATTAGATAATATTTAGGTGAGGGTATTTAGAGATTTTCCACCATAAAAAATAGCCTCCTTTGAAATAGAAGTCTAGCTCTAGAGGAGACTTGCCTATAAGGCATATTTATTTAACAGCTTCTTTCAATTCTTTTCCTAGTTTAAAATTAGGAACCTTTGAATCCGGAATTGTCCTTTCCTAACCTGTTTGGAGGTTACGACCTGCACGTTCACGTACTTCAAATGTGCCAAATCCAATCAACCGAATTTTTTTCTTTCGCAAGTGTGTTATTAAGCAAGGCTTCCACAGCTTTTTAGCATCTTGCTTTAATAGTTCTGCTTGTGTTGCAACTGTTGTATATACTAGTTCAGTTTTATTCATCTCCAAACACCTCATCCTCTTATTTTTACATAATATGTAGAATTGCTAACGTATTATAGCTTCTAAAAGCTTGTCATTTAATAAGATTAGATAAAAAGAAAAAGAGTTCCTATTTTTCTGGGAGCCTTCATACGGAGATTTATCTTTTCGTATAGAAAACCTTATTAAGAAACATGCATTAGAAAAAATATAGATCATATATATGAGATATCCCGTTTGAATGTTTGAGGAGGGTATTATGAAACCTATGTTACCTAGTGAAAAATATTTCGGTAATTTAGAACTAGTTTATGCATTTTATGGGGCTATGCCTACAGGTGTTACTGTTTCAGAAACCGGTCGTATTTTCATTTGCTTTCCGAAATGGGGAGACGATGTTAAATTTACAGTGGCGGAAATTGTTCAAGATAAATTGCAGTCTTATCCCAATTTACAAACCA
The DNA here is from genome assembly GCF_038898415.1 of Priestia sp. SB1. Taxonomy (NCBI): domain Bacteria; kingdom Bacillati; phylum Bacillota; class Bacilli; order Caryophanales; family Bacillaceae; genus Priestia; species Priestia sp. SB1. The sequence goes on from NZ_JBBJSS010000010.1 coordinate 193,545, forward strand.
ATTTGGTTAACTCCGAAAATATCACAATGACTTTCATCAGTGTCCAAAGTGTAGTCGCTGATGGAAGGGGAACGCTTTGGATATTAGATACAGCAGCACCCAATTTTTCTGAACCTATTAAAGGGGGAGCGAAATTAGTCGCTGTTGATTTAGAAACCAATACAATAAGAAAAGTATATACCTTTACAGAAGATGTTGTTCTACCTACAACTTATCTGAATGATGTCCGTTTTGATTTTCGTGTTGGAAAAGCAGGTTATGCCTATATAACAGATTCTTCTTCAAAAGGACCAGGAGCTATTATTGTCGTAGATTTATCAAATGGAAACGCGTTTAGACGGTTAAATGGAGCAAAATCAACTTCACCCGATCCCTATTTTTTACCGAAGGTAGAAGGTGAAATTTTGATGAATAGAAACATAGATGGCTCAACTTCCCCATTTAGATTGGCTTCTGATGGAATAGCGATTTCTCCCGATGGCAAAGTTTTATTTTTTTGTCCACTAACCAGTCGTCATCTTTTCTCAATCCCAACAGAAGTTCTAAGGGACCGAACTATACCAGATAAAGATTTAATTTATCATGTGGAGTATTGGGGAGAAAAAGGTGCTTCTGATGGAATGATCACCGATGCAAAGGGAACTGTTTATGCTGGAGATTACGAAAACAACAGTATTCGTAAGATATTTCCAAATGGCACAATGGAAACTATCGCACATGATCCGAGAATTTTGTGGCCGGATACTTTTTCAATCGGTCCGGATCAATATTTGTATGTCATTGTGAACCAATTACATCGACAGCCTAGATTTCATTATGGAAAAGACTTACGAGAGAAACCTTATAGTTTACTTCGTATCAAAATTGATGAATTTCCTGCTCCAACCTTTTTATCATAAAAATAGTCAATTAATTGTTTTTATTATATAGTGTAAAACAAACACGAGTAAGCAACAAGTATTAGCTTTATTTACTTCTGCCAAATAACATCAAAATGGTTTAATAGAAACAGTTTATTTGGTTAGTGTTAAACTGTTCCAGGAAATGTTTTATAATATCGGTAAATTCAATGCAGTATTAATATTATTTAAATCCAAACGCATCTGTTCGTTTGGATCTCAAGCAGGGTAATCCTTATACGCTTATTTAATAACATGAATGTCGCATACATATCTAGTTAACATAATACCTCTTTAGTTAATGAAGTTGCTCGACTGAAGAATGCAAAATCCTTAAAGAGAAATTCTTTATGAAACAATTTACTAAAGTAGAATAAGAAGTCTTTGCTCTTGCTATTGATAGTCATTCCATTTCAGAAATACAAAGCCTTCTTCATAAAGAAGAAAGCACCATTAAAAATTAAAGAAAAAGTATCTTAAAGAAATTGAATACGGAATCTATGACAGACGCTGTTCACCAATTTCAAAATCTACATCAAGAACCTTCACAGAAGATAATACGCATTTCATAACCATATAAGTGCCTTTAAGCCTGCTTTTCTTTTTAGTCTAATAATCCCTTTTCCTTAAACACTTTTCTCAGAGCTTCATTCACTAATTCAGATTTATAACTTTTTGGGACTCGATCAATAATACTTAAAACATCATCATCAAAATAAAAACCTCGATACACTCGCTTTGAACGGTCTTTTGGACTTTGCAACAGCAAATCAATTGCATCTACTGTACTAGCTTTTTCAAAGCGGTCATTACTACTTTCACTTTCATTTAAATAGCTAGCCACTAGCTGCTACTTCATTAGTGGCTAGCTTTTGTTTTGCTGGCATTTTATTGTTTTTAGAAATAAGCGTACTAAAATTAACATCCAAAGGTTCTGATTCTTCTCCAACGTAGCGATAAATACTTTCCTCACTGTCCCATTCATAGCCTAATTTCTTAATCTTTGATTGAATGGTACGAGTACTTACATCATACTGATCAGCTAATTCTTTAATGGGTAATAACAAATAATTTTTAGGGGAGACTATTTATGACGCTGTGAAGCTTCTGTTTGGAAATCCTCATTACTTGTTGAGTTAACAACATGCTTCGTTAAAAAGCTACTGACCCCTGTTCAGTAGCTTTTACTTTTTAATTAAAATAAAACGGCTTATAGGCAGTGATAAAAAAGAAGTCTTCCATGGAGACTTCTTTTCAATATTTATTAATTCTTTATTTCCAGACTGATTTAAATGTTAGAATTAAATAAGATCCTCTATTTTTGCATTCTTTTTAAATTCTAAAATGGCTTCCACTGCCTTTTTGTATCCTCCAGAATTCCTCAAGGATTTTCCAATTTCCAAGCTCTTTTCTTTAAATGAAGCGTTTGATAGCACTTGTTCTGTTTTGTTTCGTAATGTAGTAGCGTCTAATTCTTGACGATTAAGTTGTAGACTAGCTCCTAATTCTTCAATCCGATTAGCTACTATTAGCTGATCCCCCACAACAGGCATAACCACAGGAGGAACACCAAAATAAAGTCCTTCACTCGTACTATTCATTCCACCATGAGTAATAAAAACATCGGCTTGTTCTAGTATTTCTAACTGAGGTACATAATTACGTATAATGAAATTGGATGGAATATCTTTAAATTGGCTAATGTCCGTATGTTTTCCTACTGATAATATAACTGTAGCTTGTATTTCTTGGAATGCTTCTAAACTATAAGCAGCCGTATGAAATATATTAAAAACTATATTCGTAAAAAAGAAGGGGACTGTTCTATGAAAGCTGTACAAGTAACAGGTTATGGAGACGTAAGTAAATTAAGCCTAGTAGAAATTCCTATACCTGAACCCAAAGAAAATGAAGTTCTTATAAAAGTGAAGGCCTGTGCTATTAACAATACAGAAATTTGGATGAGAGAGGGTGCTTACGGTACTGACTCAAAATCTGGATGGCGACCGGAAGGAGTCCAGTTTCCACGTACACCAGGATCTGATATAACGGGAAAAGTAGTAAAAGCAGGAAAGTTAGTAGACGAGTCTATAGTGGGAAAAGGTGTTGTGTTATTCCCTTTTATATCTAGTGGAGAAGAAGGGTACGAACATATTTCTGATGATATGTCTTTTATAGGTTCAGAATACGATGGTGGTTATGCTGAATATGTGGTCTGGCCTGCTGAACTTTGCTTTGACATGCCCCTATCAAGCTATTCAGAAAGTGCTGTTTTTTCGGTAAGTGGGTTAACTGCTTGGCACATGGTCAACCAAATTCAAGCTCAACCAGGTGAGACAGTTATAGTAACTAGAGCAAATGGTGGTGTGGGATCATTAAATGTACAGATTGCCTCTAAAGTCTTTGGTGCTAAAGTTATTGCAATCACGGGGGACTTAGAGAATCAAAAAAGAATTAAGGAATTGGGAGCGACACACGTATTATCATATAAATCTGATACTCTTTCAGAAGACATTTTAGAACTGAACGGAGGTCCGGTCGATTCCGTTCTAGATGTTGTAGGAGATGCTTTGTTTTCCATATCTCTTCAAGTTTTGAAAAACGGAGGGAAATTTTGCATTTCAGGTTCTGCAGGTGGTCAGCATACAAACTTTGATTTTAGAACATTGTATCTAAAACATATTACAATGTATGGATCTGTGTTGGGAACGAGAGCAGAGTTTAAAGATATGCTTAAGGCAATTTCTGAGGGGAAAATTAAACCAGTTATCGATAAAATTTTCCCTTTAGACAAAGCAAAAGAAGCTCAAATGTATTTTAAAAATAAAGGGAAGTTAGGGAAAATTTTGTTACTTCCCGAAGAATAACCTTGTATCACAAAGGGTTCTTTCAACGAGCATGAAAGAACCCTTTTAACATTATTTTTGGTTTTTGTTTGCTTGAGCGTTTTGACGTTTAACGTGTTGTACGTCAGTCTCGCTAGCAAATTCCGTACCGTATTTGCCAGAAGATGCTTGAGCATTCTTTTGCTTCACGTGTTGTACATCTGTTCCTGAAGCTGTCTTGTTAGAGTATTTGTTTTCCATTACTATCACCTCCACAAGAATTAATATATCCAAGTGGAGAGACAGTATCCTTAGAAGTACCTGGTAAGAAAAAAATGAAAATTTCAGGAAGTATTGTGCATACCACTATGAGGAAACATGTACAAGAAAACACCGTCAATAGTTTGTTCAAATTTTTACCGATTATATATTATAATCCTTAGGCAGCATGCTCTTAAGATAATTCGTTGTGTAATTTTAGAATAGATGTACACCTTAAAATAGAGAGGTGTATAAAATCATGAAAAAGAATAGACTATTTTTAATACTGTTAGTTATCACTTGTTGGTCCAGCTTTTCATTTATGAAAGGCAAAGATTTTAAACGTTTTCTTCCAGCGTCCATTGCTATTTGTATGGTAACTAAATACCTTAATTCTTATGCTAAGAGAAAGAATTTTTGGTCTTTTAAACAAAGTATACATCCGAAAATTCCTGGTGAAGATGTGTGGACATGGGGGCCCTTTTTTACTGTATCCATGTGGGTGCTTAAATCCACATACCGTAAACTGCCTCTGTATATAGCTGTAAACTTTATGATTCATACTACATTTACATTTGTAGTTGTACCTAAATTAAAAAAGGGCAGCATCTTTAAGCTTAAGAAAATTAATCCTTTTCAGTATGTAACCATTTTGACTGTTAGACAACTCCTGTTATATGGTTTTCAACATATGAGTGAGTTTATAATGTCGAAGAAACTAGAGGTAAAGCCGGATAATGGGGAGCATTAATAGGAGCATTCCTTTATTAGGTTATTTGGTAAGTGATAAAAGTATCTGGCTACAAGACACGACAAACACCTTCTAAATAGCTGATTGTTTCTTCAGCTGTCTCTACTTGAAAGTAGAGACAGCTTTTTTAAACCTCTCATCGCTTTTTTCTCGGCTACGTATATGAAAGACGAAGAAGACATTGATTTTGTTCCCAAAGATGTTGAATTTTTAGGTGGAGAAGATTTAAGTGCAGTATTAGTCCACGGATATGCTAATGGTAAAGAGAAGAAAAAAGAGGTGTCTGTCGCAGTAGATTACGGTGATGATTACCGAGTAACAGGGTACGGATACAATTAAAGAAAACCTATGTAGAGAACTCTGTACACCTTAATGGAAGCCTTACATACAAATAAACAAGTATACCTTAGATAGTATGTATAATAAAAACGAGATGCAAACGATTATGCATCTCGTCATGTGAAGAAGGAAAAATCAGCTTTTAATGCAACATATGATCTTTAAGGAACACCTCATTTACGTAATTCCATTGCCTAATGAAACAGTCACTTGAAAAAGTATATTCTCTTTAACAAACACCTCATTTAAGCATTGAGCTAAAAAA
>NZ_JBBJSS010000011.1:0-151272 GCF_038898415.1 Priestia sp. SB1
TAAAAAATAAAAATTAACGTTGACGTTTGTCGCTTTGTTCAGTTTTCAAAGTTCAACCGCCGCTCTTAAGCGACTTTTTAATCTTACCAGTTTATCTCTTTCTTGTCAACAACTTTTTTAAGAAGTTTTTTCAAGTTTTTGATAAATTTAGTATCGCTCATCAGCGACGTATATAAATTTACCACGGATATTTTAAAGCGTCAATAGATTTTTTAAAATAAATCGTGTTTTTTTAGAAAAACCTTTTATCCAGACTATAAAATCATGTGTCAGGGCATCTATACGTCATAACCATACCGTATCAGATACCCTTTCTCTCTCTATCATTTCGCCACATAGTGTCTATGGTACAAACTCTTTCCTTTGGTTTCTACTTTTTTTACCATAATGATATCTTTTTCAATTAAAAACTCAAGGAGTATTCCTAAGTCAATAGCATAAGGGCGTATTTCGGGATGATGAACAAGTTCATTAAACGTCCATTCCTGCTTTTCACTTTTCATAATATGAACAAGATGCTTCGCACCCAATTCAGTTTTTTTATTGACTAGAAATTCACTTGCTAAGAAAAGCAGCTCCAAACGCTTGCTAACCTCTTCTTGGCTAATAATTAGCTCTTCGTAAAGACGATGAATTTCAGGTTCTATTTTTTTCACTTGGTTCCACACTGTCACTTCTGGGTGAAATCCATTTTCCAACACAGACAGTCGTGCTAAATGATGAAGAGCATGAATGACATGATTGAATGCATCTAAATAATGATTAGACGCATAAAAGTCTTTTCCTTCTTTAAATCGGCGAATCAACTTAGCAAACTCGACACCTATTCTCTTTGTCCGATCTTCTCTAGGGAAATCAATTAAGCGTTTCTTTAAGTTTTCCATATATTCGTTTCGATCAAATAGCACTTTACCATTTAAGATCCAATCAATAATACGGCGGTTCGTCCCATTCATAATCCATTCACTCATTTGCTGTTCAGAAGCCATATAAAGTGCAGCACGCTCATTTTCATATTCGTATTGTTTAATAAAAAGAGAAGTTTCTGTGGTTTTGGTCACAATAAATAAGATAGCATCCAAATTATCCGTCACTGGAGATTCTGATTTCTTTTTTTCAATCAGTAAAATACCGAGTGTGTCTTTATTGCTAGCTCTTTCTTGATATATTGGCCGTAAAACATCTTCCATTTTGAGCTCTCCTAACTGTAATAGACAAATATTTTTCAAAATTTTAAAGGCTATGGACTAAGATTTCTTTTTTTATTATATACGATGTATAACGGATATCCCACTCAGAATTATGGAAATCATTCAGAAAGCTCAAAAACTACGGATAATTTTCCGAAGATTCAATTTTTATTACTATTCACTGTCTCACTCTATGATATATTGGTAACAGGGGGGATACTGATGGGGATAAAGTATTCAAATAAAATTAACAAGATTCGCACGTTTGCACTCAGCCTGATCTTTGTTGGTTTCATTGTTATGTATGGGGGAATTTTCTTTCGGTCTTCAGTCTGGCTAATGACTATTTTTATGCTTTTAGGTTTACTGTGCATCGTAGCTAGTACCGGCGTTTATTTCTGGATTGGCATGCTTTCTACAAAAGCAGTTCAAGTAACCTGCCCTACATGTCAAAAGCAAACCAAAATGCTAGGGCGCGTAGATATGTGTATGTATTGCAACGAGCCGCTTACGCTTGACCAGTCTCTTGAAGGAAAACAATTCGATGAAAAGTATAATAGAAAAAAACAAAAAGAAAGCTGATAGTATCACTACTATCAGCTTATTAATGCGCTTTTTTAGCCGTACAATCAGGACACGTTCCGTAAATTTCCATTCGGTGGTGACTAATATCAAAGTCAGTAATATGAGCAGCCAGCTTTTCTACTTCGTCTAAACCAGGATAATGAAAATCCACAATTTTTCCGCAGCTTTCGCAAATCACATGGTAATGCTCTGTTGTAACATAATCAAACCGGCTTGATGCATCACCGTATGTTAGTTCCTTTACAATACCCACTTCGCGAAATACTCTTAAATTATTGTAAACGGTTGCTACACTCATATTTGGAAACTTACCTTCCAGCGCTTTATAAATATCATCTGCTGTTGGGTGTGTCATAGAATTGATTAAATACTCTAAAATAGCATGACGTTGTGGTGTAATACGAACGCCAGTACCTTTTAACGTTTCAAGGGCTTCTTGTAAATGATTTGACACGTCATGCACCCCTCTTCTATAAGTATTATTACTTTATAATTCTTATAATTAGTCTACATGTTTTACCCACGTTTTGTCAACTTGATGCCTATTCCTATTTTATGTAATAAGTAGAAATTATTCATATATGTTATGCAAAAAAAGAAGTGTGGAAATCAATCCACACTTTTAAATATATTAACATCTGAGGAGGTATGCCCTACACTGATATTGTATGTTCAAAGACTAAAACTGCTCTAGTTATCTGCCTGTTTTTATGCCATTTTTTCTTTAATAAATGATAAAGCTTCTTCCACATGCCCTTTTACTCGAACCTTGCGATACTCTTTTACGAGCGTTCCTTCTTTATCAATGATAAAAGTGGAGCGTTCAATGCCCATATATTCTTTTCCAAAGTTTTTTTTCAGTTTCCATACTCCATACTCTTCAGCTACGCTGTGATCTTCGTCAGCTAAAAGCAAGAATGGAAGACCGTGCTTATCAATAAACTTATGGTGTTTGTCGATTGGATCCGGGCTCACTCCTAGAATCACCGCATCTAGCTCTTCAAAATTTTCATGCTGATCTCTGAAATCACAAGCTTCCGTTGTACAGCCTGGCGTCATATCTTTCGGATAAAAATACAGCACAACGTTTTTTCCTTTCATCGAAGCGAGTGATACTTGCTCTCCATTTGTAGACATTAATACAAAATCGGGTGCTTTTTCTCCAACTACAGCTGTCATATTTATCTGCTCCTTTACGCTTTTCATTTTCTTTGAATAGCGTACCCAATATTAGATAAGATGACAAGTTTAAGTGCGGGTAACAGTTCGCATCACAAAGATTGCAGGCATAATGTAGCCGATAAACGCTTCAAAAGTTGCAAATAATTTCCCAATTCCAACCGGATACATATCTCCGTATCCTACTGAAAATAACGTCGCTGCGCTGAAATACATGCTGTTAAACAGCGTATAAAAGTAATGACCTTCATGTTCAAACCCTCCGCTTAACACTGGAATACTTCCCATCTCACACACTGTATAAATAAGGCTAAACCCCAATAAAACTGTGATATATGAATAAAACAAGACAAAGAAATGACCAATTGAGAAAAAATGAAATTCTCCAAGTTCTTTTTCAAAAAGAAACTTCATACTACCGATTACAAAAACAATGATAACGAGGATTAGAAAAATAACCATCATTCTACTCCTTTAATTTATACTCTACTACCACTATACGCGCATCCTTGTCCATTCATTACTACTCAGAAGCCACGAAAAAGAGCAGGCATTTAATTGCCTGCTCCTCTGTATTTTTTGACACCTGTATTCCATAAGAAAATAGAGATTACAAAAAAGACGATTCCCATCACCGGGGTTAAAAATGCATATCCGTACCATTCTGACCTTCCTAAGAAATAAGCAGCTGGATATACGCCTACAAATGCAAAAGGAAGAATCCACGTTAAAACATATCGGATGACATTGTTATAAATATCTACAGGATACCTTCCGTAGTTTCCAATATTATAAATAGTAGGCATAATAGAGGTTCTGGCATCCGACCAGAAGCCTATGCTTGCTAAGGCGATGAAAATTCCTGCGTATACAAGCGCTCCTCCTAAAATAAACAATAGAAAAATAAAAACATCATACCACTGGAAATGAAGGTGTAAAGAAGACGCAGCGTAAGCCATTACGGCAATCCCTGTGATACCACCAAACAATGATTCCAGTTCCATCCGCTCTAAAATAACTTGAAACAAACTGTGAATCGGCCGCGTTAAAATTCGGTCCATTTCACCTTTGACAATGTAGCGCTCGTTGAAATCCCAAATGTTAAAGAAAGACGAAAAAATAGCAAAAGGGACCAAAAAGAAACCATAAATAAAGATAATTTCCTCTCGTGACCATCCGTGCAGCGACTGAGTATGGCCAAATACAACTAAAATAAAAATCAAATTAACTGTTTGAAACAATAAGTCTGAAATGATTTCAACTACCATATCGGTGCGATACTGAAGCCTTGTTTTCATATATTGACTAATGTACTGAAAGAAAATCGAAAAATAAAACATTTTCATAGACTACCCTCCTTGAATAACCATTTTTTTCTTCGCTATGTTCCACAAACACGCAATAGGAATAAATAGAAGCCCTGACCAAACTGCTTGTGTAATAAGAGCATTTATTACTTCCTGCCCTTTAAATCCATTTGTGAAAATCATGCTCGGAATATAACTAATGGCCTGAAAAGGGAAATAGCTCATAATATGTTGCGCCCATAAAGGATAGAAACTGATGGGCAGAAGAAGTCCTGAAAACAAATCAATAACAACGCGCTTCGCTCGAATGAGTCCGTCATTGTTAAAGAGAAAGAAAGTCGTAATACCCGTTAATAAATTAATTTGTGTATTAATAATGAAACTAAAAATTAAAGACAGTCCAAAATAAAGCCATGTTGCGGCATTGGCTGAAAACTGTACTGGAAATAAAAACGCGACAATAATCATACCGGGCACTGAGAAAAACAGCAGCCGAAAAATCCCTTCTCCCAGTCCTTGCATTGTTTTCATACCAAGGTAGCTATAAGGCTTAATTAACTCTACTGCCACCTTGCCATCTTTAATTTCCATTGCCATTTCACGGTCAATGTTATTAAAATAAAAGGCTCTTGCCATCCATGAAACGGCTACATACGTTGTCATTTGGGTAATGGATAACCCTTGAATATTCTCTTTTCCTCCATAAATAGCGGACCATAAAAAGTAGTAAGCACCAATATTAATCGCATAAATCAATATTCCGCTGTAATAATTCGTCCGATACGCCAGCATCATTAAAAAGCGAATGCGTATCATCTCTATATATTTATCCATTCACAACACCTTCTTCATAAATGTTGCGGATGATTTCTTCCGTTGAAATTTCTTCAATGTTAATATCACTGATTTCGTGCTTTGCCACCACTTTAGCAATCAGCTGTGACATTAAGTCTCCTTTATTTTGAAGCTGCGCTGTCCACAAATATTTTTGATCACCTTCAATCCAGTTAACAGGCATCCCTTGCGTCAATAGCTTCAACTGCTCTTTATTTGGCGCGGTTCCAAATTCAAACGTGACTTGTTTAAGGTCTCCCCAATTCGAACGCAGCTTTTGCAGTGATCCGTCATAAATAATACTGCCTTCATCGAGCATTACAACGCGTTCACATAAAGCTTCAATATCTGCTAAATCATGTGTCGTAAGCAAAATCGTCGTATTATATTTTTCATTAATTTCTTTTAAAAATTGGCGGATTTTTAATTTAACCAGCACATCTAAACCGATCGTCGGTTCATCTAAAAATAGAAGCGGCGGATTATGAATAAGAGCAGCAGCCAGCTCACAGCGCATTCTTTGACCTAGAGAAAGCTTTCGCACCGGCTTATCTAATAGCGGTCCAATATCTAACGTTTGAATAACATGTTCCATATGAGCGTTATAATCTTCATCTGACACTTTGTATACTTTTTTTAACAAGCGAAAAGATTCTTGTACGGCAATATCCCACCACAGCTGAGAGCGTTGACCAAAAACAACTCCAATCGTTTGGGCAAACTTCTCCCTTTCTTTATGAGGGTTCATTCCATTTACGGTAATCTCGCCTGAAGTAGGAGTTAAGATTCCTGTCAGCATTTTGATTGTGGTCGATTTCCCCGCTCCGTTTTCTCCTATATAACCTACCATTTCCCCTTGTTTTACGGTAAACGAAATATCGTTCACAGCTTTCATAACTCTATAATTACGGGTAAATAAATCCCGGAATGCCCCTTTAAGGCCAGAGCGGCTAGAATAGGCTTTAAATTCTTTCCGAAGTTGATTCACCTCAATAGCATTTTTCATTGTATTCCCTCCGTTACGTCGACGTATTAGTGGTTTCTTTTATTGTTTCCGGCGCCCTTGCTAGCAACTCCTCCAAGAGACGAGGAACTATTTTCTAGCAGTTAGCTCACAAATTTCTATCATACACGTTCTCGAATGTTTTTCAAGAAACAAATAAGTTTGATAGAATAAAGAAGTTGAACTTTTCATTAGGAGGCATAACATGCAATTTACAAAATCAGAACAATTACACGCTGAAGCGCTCGAACATATTGTAGGCGGCGTTAACAGCCCTTCACGTTCATATAAAGCCGTAGGAGGCGGAGCACCTGTTGCAATGGAAAAGGCAAGCGGAGCTTATTTCTGGGACGTCGATGGAAATAAATATATTGACTATTTAGCAGCTTACGGTCCTATTATTACAGGACACGCTCATCCTCATATCACGAAAGCTATTACAAAAGCAGCTGAAACGGGTGTTCTTTACGGTACTCCAACTGCTCATGAAGTCACATTTGCTAAAATGCTCAAAGAAGCGATGCCCGCATTAGATAAAGTGCGCTTCGTCAACTCTGGAACAGAAGCAGTTATGACAACAATCCGTGTAGCACGAGCTTATACTGGACGCGATAAAATCATTAAATTTGCAGGTTGCTACCACGGCCATTCTGACCTTGTATTGGTAGCAGCTGGATCTGGTCCTTCTACACTCGGAACTCCTGACTCTGCTGGTGTACCAAAAAGTATCGCTAATGAAGTCATCACGGTTCCTTTTAACGATATCGAGCCTTACAAGGAAGCATTAGAAAAATGGGGCGATCAGATTGCGGCTGTTTTAGTAGAACCGATCGTTGGAAACTTCGGAATTGTTGAGCCCGAACCCGGCTTTTTAGAACAAGTTAACGAATTAACTCACGAAGCTGGAGCGCTTGTTATTTACGATGAAGTTATTACAGCGTTTCGCTTTATGTACGGTGGAGCTCAAGATTTGCTTGGTGTAAAACCTGACCTCACTGCATTTGGAAAAATCATCGGGGGCGGTCTTCCAATCGGAGCCTATGGCGGTAAGAAAGAAATCATGGAAAAAGTGGCACCACTTGGGCCCGCTTATCAAGCAGGTACAATGGCAGGAAACCCAGCTTCTATTCTTTCTGGGATTGCTTGCCTGGAAGTACTAAAGCAAGAAGGCGTTTATGAACAGCTGGATAAGCTAGGGGCGATGCTCGAAGAAGGTATTTTAAAACATGCTCGTACATATAACATGCCTATTACGATCAATCGATTAAAAGGCGCTCTTACTCTCTACTTTACAACAGAAACAGTTAAAAACTATGAACAAGCAGAAAATACAGACGGCGAATTATTCGCACGCTTCTTTAAACTAATGCTCCACCAAGGCGTCAACTTAGCTCCTTCGAAATATGAAGCATGGTTCCTTACTACAGCTCATACAGAAAAAGATATTACCGACACTTTAGAAGCTGTAGAAAAAGCATTTAAACAGTTAAGTGAAGAACGCTAATTTTTACTCTAAAGCACTCGTTTGAAAATGAGTGCTTTTTTATCTTGCCTTTGGGTTTCCTTATAGAACATTCCCACCTTTCATAACCATTTCTTACGCGTCATCTCCTTTTTGTCATCCTGTCGAAAAATCCCGAGAAATACCCTTATTTTTCTGCTTGTTTTCTCTTGATATCCATTCTTAAACCTTGTATAGTATGTTATTGTTTATATTATTTCCAACAGGTTATGTAATAAAGAAGGATTGATTTTTGCAATTTATCATTTGTTTTGGGGAACATTCTTCATAACGAAAAAACTTTTTTACAGAAAGGAACTACGAACGCACATGAAACTTGGTGCCCGCATCTTAAAAACGGGAATTGCCATTACACTTTCATTGTTATTAGGTGAATTTCTAAGTTTACCATCTCCAATATTTGCGGCAATTGCGGCAGTTTTTGCAATTCAACCGTCTATTTACAGATCTTATTTAACGATATTGGAGCAAATACAGGCGAATGTGATTGGAGCTGCTTCTGCAGTTTGTTTTGGACTTATTTTTGGTACCCATCCCATCATTATTGGTTTTACCGCTGTTGTTGTCATTGCAGTCAACTTAAAATTACGTATTAATAATACAATTGGGCTTGCGCTTGTGACAGTAATTGCAATCATGGAAAATCCAGGAGATAATTTCGTTGAATATGCGCTTATACGCTTTGGTACAGTGTTACTTGGGGTATTCTCAGCATTTATTGTCAATCTTATTTTTATTCCGCCAAAGTATGAAACAAAGCTGTATTATAAAATTGTAAGCACAACGGAAGAAATTATTAAATGGATTCGCATGAATCTTTATCACGCATCTGAGCACACATTGTTAAAAGAAGACATTGAAAAAATGAAAGACAATGTGGCTAAAATGAATCAAATCTTTGATTTTTACAAAGAAGAACGCACTTATTCAACCAAAAAACGTTTTGTTAAGTCACGCAAGCTCGTTTTATTTCGTCAAATGATTACCGTAACAACACGAGCTCTTACAACCTTGAAACTACTTCACAGAGTGGAAAATGATCTTCAAGTCATGCCGCAGCAATTTCAAGATTTAATCAAATCTGAAGTTGAGTGCCTGTTAATGTATCATGAGCAAGTATTATTAAAATTCATTGGGAAATTACGCGTACAGCCAACCACTACTGTACCAAACGAAGCCTGCGTTGGAAAACGAGCTTTAATCGATAAATTTATGCAGTACAAAATATACGATAATGATGAAGAGAATAAGGTTATTTATCATATCTTCCCTTTAATTTCTGTCATCATTGAGTATAGTGAAGAGTTAGAGCATCTTGATAAGCTGATTGATACGTTCCAAAACTATCACAAGGATGCTAACTCATTTGATATTAATCATCAGCGACAAGAAGATTAAAAACACCACCTATTGTTAGACAATAGGTGGTGTTTTTAAATTGTATCAAGCTGCTGAACGTTAAAGAGCTGATAGTAATGACCTTTTTTCTTAATTAACTCCTCATGAGAACCTCGTTCGACTACTCTTCCATTTTCTAAAAGTACAATTTCATCAACATGAGTAATTGTAGATAAACGATGGGCTACAATGAAAGTCGTACGGTCTTTTGCTAGTTCAGCTAATGCTTCTTGAATATAGTGCTCACTTTCCAAATCTAGAGCTGAAGTGGCTTCATCAAAAATAAGAATAGCTGGATTTTTTAAAAATACGCGCGAAATGGAAATACGCTGCTTCTGTCCCCCTGATAGCTTCATTCCCCGCTCTCCCACTTTTGTATCATATCCTTCGGGCAAATTCATAATAAAATCGTGGGCATTTGCGGCTTTTGCCGCAGCAATTACTTCTTCATCTGTCGCTCCTGGCTTTCCAAGCAGTATATTGTTTTTAACCGTGTCACTAAACAACACCGTATCCTGCAGGACGATTCCAATCTTATCTCGCAGGCTGCGTACTTTATAGGTTTTGATATCAATGTCATCAATGAGAATTTTCCCCTCTGTCACATCATAAAAGCGTGGAATTAAGCTGATAAGCGTGGATTTCCCTCCTCCGCTCATTCCAACAAACGCAACGGATTTTCCTTTTTCTACATCTAAATTAATATCATGAATCACAGGTTTTTCTTCTTCTTCATAAGCAAATGAAACGTGCTCAAACTGCACCTTTCCATGAAGCTCAGTACATTCTTTTGCATCTTTCTTGTCTGTAATATCGTATTCTTCATCAATGAACTCAAACACCCGGTCCATAGATGCAACAGACTGCGTGAGCGTAGTCGATGAATTGACCAAGCGGCGAAGCGGATTATACAAGCGGTCAATATAGGCCACAAATGCTACCATCGTTCCTACGCTAAGACTTTCTGTGATGACTTGATATCCAGCAAATGTAATCACGATTAAAGGTGCCAAATCGGTAATGGTGTTCACTACTGCAAATGTTTTGGCATTCCAATTCGTATGATTGATTGCTTTTTGTAGAAAATTTGAATTTTGCTTATCAAATTGTTTCTGCTCATGAGGCTCAATAGCAAAGCTGCGAATAACAGAGATTCCTTGAACCCTTTCATGCAAGTGACCCTGTACTTCGGCTAAAGCCTGCGAACGGACTCGCGTTAAATGGCGCAGACGACTGTAAAAATATTTTACAGAGAACGCATAAACCGGCAGCAAAATAATCGATACCAGTGTTAAAGGTACATTCATCGTAAACATAATCACAATGGCTATTACAATCGTCATCATATCAAGCCATACGTTCATTAAGCCTGTGATAACAAAGTTTTTTGTTTGCTCTACATCATTAATGACTCGTGAAATCACTTCACCCGCTCGCGTGTTTGCATAGTAACGCAAGCTAAGCTTTTGAATATGGCTAAACAGCTGATCCCGAATATCATATAATACTTTGCTCGATACCCACTGAGCATAATACTGCCTGTAATATTCAATGGGAGGTCTTAACACTAAAAATATAACAAACGAAATCCCCATAATCGTCACCATTTTATGAACTTTTTCAGAGGAAGACATGCCATGTCCATTTACGATATCGTCCAAAACATATTTCAAAAGCAGCGGAATTAATAAAGGAATAGCAAATTTAATAATACCAATTAAGACAGTGCCGACAATTTGCCATTTGTATGGCTGTACAAACTTCATGTAGCGTCTTATACTTCCCATAAAATCTCCCCTTTCTATCTATGAGGGCAAGCTTCCTTAGTATATGTACACGCGTCGATTTTTTAGTGCTTTTATCTCTTCTAAAAGATGGCGACCATAACGCCAAAAAGAACATTATATCAAACAGTCAGCTTTAGACGGCCTAACATAATGTTCTCTAGCTCATTCATCAAGAATGCCGATATGTTAAAAAACGTTCATACCAAATGTCAATGAAATCTGGAGCAAACGGGCCTTTTCGCTGTCGAATCCAACCTTTTAACTCCTCGACGTGATTATGTAAAATACGGTCAATCACTTCTGGATAATTCATTTCTTTTCGATGCTTCTCATATTCATCTTCATCAAGAAGGGTGTATGTCATATCTGGATAGACTTTAATATCTAAATCATAATCAATATATTTGAGCGCTTCATTGTCATCATAAATGAACGGCGAACTGATATTGCAGTAATAATAAATTCCATCTTCACGGATCATCCCAATGACGTTAAACCACTGCTGAGCATGAAAATAACAAATTGCCGGCTCTCTTGTGACCCATGTTCGTCCATCTGATTCTGTAACGACTGTACGATCATTTCCTCCAATCACTAAGTTATTGGTTGCTTTTAATACGGTTGTCCGATCCCACACGCGATGAATATGTCCATTATGCTTGTAGCTGTGTATTTGAATTGTTTCTCCTTCCACCGGAATTCCCCTCTCCAATACCTACTTTCATTTTAGCACTTAAAAAAATTCATATAACGTCTCCATTTGTCTTATGTTTATTATAACGGTTTCTCTCTCATTTTAACACAAATGTGCTAACCTTCTTGAGTTCAAAAAAGTCACTCCCCCTACTTTTCCTTTGCTTGGCAGCCTTAAAAAAGAGAGGAAGTGACACATCAATGTTCATTAAGCAAGTGTAGAGCAAGCCCCTTCACTTTTATATGTACGAATAATGTCTTCGGTTTGTGCTTCAAACGTTAATTGAATCTCTTTTAATTTTAGCTTCATTTCACTAATTTCATCTTGCACAGAATGAAGTTTTGCTTCTTCATGAAGTTTTATTAGTTCACCTTCGATTTCCTGACAGCGCTCAATCTCAGACTGCAAAAACAGAAGTTGATCCATGGTCTCCAATTGTTGAGTTACTAGCTGATCAAATTTTTTCATACGATAGCTCCTCTCTATTTGCTTTAACCATACACGCGGCACTTCTGTTAACATTCTGTTTAGGTGATCCAGATTCCTTTGACGAGTTGTGTAAAGTTTCAAGAAGTTTTGTCATACTTTGTTGCTTTTTATATAAGAAAAAGCGAACTTAACATCGCCGTATGAAAGACGTTAAGTTCGCTTTTGATATTAACCTTGGTATTTACCAGAGTTTTGGTTTTTCTTTGCTTCAGCTTGTGCGTTTTGTTGTCTCACTTCTTGAGCACTTGTTTCGCTAGCAAATTCAGTACCGAAGTTGTTTTTAGATGCTTGAGCATTTTGGCTTTTGTTTGCCGCTGCTTGTGCATTTTGTTGCTTCACTTCTTGTACATTTGTTTCGCTACCAAATTCAGTACCGAAGTTGTTTTTAGATGCTTGAGCATTTTGGTTTTTCACGTGTTGTGTGCTTGTACCAGATGCTGTTTTGTTAGTTTGTTTTGCCATTGTAATCACCTCCACGAAAATTAATATGCCCGGGAGGTAAATAGGGTATGCAAACTTTTTTCAGTATTTTAAAGCGCAAGCACAAAATACATTTACCTTACATTAAAAGTGAACGCCCTCCGTCAATAATAAGCGTTTGACCGCAAATCATATTTGCTTGATCGGAGACTAAGAACATCACTGCATCTACCATGTCTTTTGGCTCCACCATACGACCAGCTGGAGTATGTTTGCGCGCATCATCTAACAGTTCATCACGATTTGGGAAGTGCTTTAATGCTTCTGTATCCACAGCACCTCCAGATACAGCATTTACCACAATATTTTTTGGAGCAAGCTCCACTGCTAAATAGCGGGTCAATGCTTCTACAGCAGCTTTTGACACGCCCACTGTTGTATAATTTTCCAAATAGCGAATAGAACCGAGCGAACTGATGGTAACAATCTTTCCTCCGCCTACTTTTTCCATACGTTTAGCCGCTTCTTGTGCACAGAATAAATATCCTTTGCTATTGATGTCCATTGTCCAATTCCAGTGAGTTTCTTCTAATTCCATAATAGGACGTAAAACTCCTGAAGCTGCATTACTTACAAATACGTCTAAGCGACCGAATGCGTCATCAATTTGCTCAAACATTTCTTTAATTTTCTCTACTTTTCCTACGTTTGCTTTAACAACTAATGCTTCTCTGCCTAATGCTGTAATTTCTTCCGCTACTTCCTGCGCTGCACTTTTGCTTCGTGCATAGTTTAATACAATATCGTATCCTTCTTTAGCAAGACGTAAGGCAATCTCTTTACCAATACCTCTGCTGCTTCCCGTAACTAGTGCTACCTTTTGTGACATGATGTCATCTCCCTTATGTATCATATTATCTTTACATTGTACTGATTTTATCGCATAAGAAACAAGTAATATAGGGAAAATAGATAAAACTTGATAAAATGAACGAGGTGAATAGAATGTATGTAGGTAGAGACATGACAGCTCTTTCAATGATTTCTAAAAGCGAGTGGAAAGACAGCGAGCTTGCGTTTTTCCATCACTCTTTACAGCAAATGACGCCGTATTTAAATGCTGAAGGACAAAGTATTCATCAGCAAATTATTAAAGAAATTGAAGCACGAGGCGGGTTACAGCGCCACGAAGCAGATTATACACACGGCACACACGTATCATATGATTAAATAAAAGAAGCGCGGAGTTTATCCACGCTTCTTTTATTTAACAAGCAAATATTCTTTTAAGATTTTTTGATGGGAAACCGGAAATGCATATTGTTCTAAGTCTTTTTCAGAAACTACTTTCAATTTTTTTAATGCACTGATATCACTTGCAAGCTCTGCTTCATATACTGTGATGTTCCAGACGATATGAGAAAACACGTGCTGAATTGTGGTAAACGGCGCATGAATTTTAATATCAGCTCCGTACTCGTTTTGAATAAATGCCTGAAGCTGCTGATGATCTGGCGCTATACTAAGATCTACTTCTATATTTGGAAATTCCCATAGATTAGCTAAAAGTCCTTTGCTTGGACGCTTATGAATTAGATAATTTCCTTCACCGTCTTTAATCACCGCTGCAGCAAGCTGAAGAGCACGAGGCGCTTTTTTCTTTGATTTAACGGGAAGCTCATTCTGCACTCCTTCTTCAAAAGCGCGGCAGTGTTCGCGAACTGGACATAACAAACAGGAAGGAGAAGTTGGTGTACAGACAATGGCACCAAGTTCCATCATACCTTGATTGAAATAGGAAGGATTATCTGTTGAAATAATTTCATGCACGATTTCTTCAAACAACTTTCTTGTTTTCGGTTTTGCAATATCATCCCAAACGGATAAAATGCGCGATAGCACACGCATGACATTTCCATCTACAGCAGGCTGCGGCACTCCGTATGCAATACTTAAAATGGCCCCTGTTGTATAAGGACCTACTCCTTTTAGTTTGGAGATTTCTGCTGGCGTATTTGGAACTTCTCCCCCGTATTGTTCGTGAACTTCTCGAACCGCAGTTTGCAAATTACGGGCACGAGAATAATAGCCTAATCCTTCCCACGCTTTTAACACATCATCTTCATTCGCATAAGCTAAGTCTTTGATAGTGGGAAATTTGCTAATAAAATTATTAAAATAAGGAATGACCGTATCTACTCTCGTTTGTTGAAGCATAATTTCAGATACCCACACCTTATAAGGGTCCTGATCTTGACGCCAAGGTAAAATGCGCTGTTCCTGCTCAAACCAAGAGATTAAGTCATTTTGAAATGCTTGAATATCAAAATTTTGTACAATATCTTTACTTTGTTTCACGTCATAGCCTCCGAGGTATTAACTATACATATACAATGTGTTGCTTTTTGAATCTTAGTAACTTTATGATAACCTTATAACAACTACAAATATGAATAGTAAAATGAATTGTTCAAATAATGAATAAAAACAGCCGATTTGCTGCGTTAATAATAAAATGAGATTTTTTGCTTTGAATCAAGCTTTCATGCTGAATTAGAATAATCTAAGATCGTCATCATCTTACAAAGGAGGAGTTCGCTCTGGATACTGGTACACACATTGCAATGGGAATCGCTCTTGGCGGCCTTGCAACATTAGACCCCACTGTATCTGCGAATACAGCCACAATGGATGCTGTGATGATTGGCGTAATGGCCGGGTCATTAGCACCTGATTTAGACACTGTTTTAAAGCTGCGAAACAATGCACAGTATATCCGCAATCACCGTGGAATTACACATTCTATCCCGGCTGTTATTTTATGGCCTTTGCTTATCGTGTTCATTCTTTCGCTTCTGCTGCCAGGAGCTAACTTGCTACACCTATGGATGTGGACCTTTGCAGGCGTCATTATTCACGTTTTTGTTGATATCTTTAACGCTTATGGCACGCAGGCTTTACGGCCTTTCACAAATAAATGGATTGCTCTTGGCGTAATCAACACGTTTGATTACGTGATTTTCTCAGCCCACGTGCTCGCAATTTTAATCTGGTTTATTGGAGCAGAGCCAGGACCAACATTCATTACGCTATATGTGTTATTGGCGTTTTACTATGGACTGCGCTTTTATATGCGCCACCAAATCGCCAAGAAGCTTCGAAAACAGTTTCCTGATGTTATCAAGCTCAATATCTCTCCTACGCTGCGTTTCACTCACTGGCACTTAGCCGTGACGACCGAAAAGTACTTTCATGTAGGAAGAGCAATCGGAGAAGAAATTTTTATTTATGATACGTTTGATAAAGTTCCAATTCCTGAATCGGCCGTAATTGAAGTAGCGAAAAAAGATGAAAATTTATCTGCTTTTCTTTCCTTTTCACCTATTTATAGATGGGAACTGGACGAATATAACGACCACATTGAAGTGCGCTTTATTGATTTACGCTACCGCAGCAAAGACTACTATCCATTTGTAGCCGTGGTCCAGCTTGATTACGATTTAAATATTATTTGTTCGTACACTGGTTGGATTTTCAGTGAGAAAAAATTGCGTAAAAAGCTTGATTACCTCCCGCACTAATCATAACAAGAACAAATATGAAACCCAAAAACGAACCGTCTTGAGAAGACGGTTCGTTTTTATTTAATGTTTTAAATAGTCATCGTTATTTAATAAATGCTGATATTTAGGGTTTTTAACCGCGATTTCATGAAGTTTGTCACCGTAGCTGTTGATGTACATCGTAACAACCTTTTCCGTCGCTTCTTTCCCTTTATAATCATATCCTGCTTTTGCGTAAGATGACTCAAAATCTTCCCAGAAAAGTTCGACCCATGTACGGGCTTGAGCGTATGAAAGCGAACTATTTTTGCTTAATAGCTGATTCGTTAATCTTTCGAATATATCGTTCATAAGAACACCTCGATTACCAAAATTCTTTATGAGTATGTTTGCACTTTTAACTTACACTATAAATGCGGAGTTATTCACTCCCTCATGTACTATATCATAACCGCAACGCTTTCTGTTGTAAAAGGAGAGGTATCGATGCGCAATAAAGCAAAAGATTTTACAAACCAACATCATACTAAGTTTGAAGGCGAACCTCGAGCAAAAGCAGAATACGCTTCAAAACGTGCAAATGGAACGATCAATACGCATCCGCAAGAACGTATGCATGCTTCTAATGAGCGCGAAGAATAACCGCTTGCTTTGCTTATTTGTTTAAAAGTAAAGCGAATATAGATATCAAACAAGCAGCACACTTCGTGCTGCTTGTTCGTCCCTTTATTTTTTCAACATGGAAATAGGCAATGCCTCTTCGTTTTGCGGTGAGCCAAGTCTAAACCCCCATGCAAAAACTCCGTTCATATAATCAATTTTAAAATATGAACCCGGATCTCCTTGAATTTCATATACCTCCCCTGCTTGAAACGTTTCAGGATCCAATAAGTACGATCTAGCCATTGTTACTTTTCTTTCTAATACTGCATACTCATTGACCATGCCAAGCTGTTCAGCTTTTCGTGCTTTTTCTTGAAGAGACCCAATTTCTTGTTGAAGTTCATACGTCGTCATATCACTGTAACGTTTTTCAGACATGCTGTTTTCCCCCTTGTTTGCTTTCATTTTATTATAACAAAAGGTATAACTAAAGGGAGACTATGAAAAGGGAGTTTTGGGAATGAAAACAGTGCTAATCACAGGCGGTGCGACGGGTCTTGGAAAAGAACTCGCAAAACTTTACGCAAAAGACTGCAACGTCATTCTAGCTGGACGCAATCAACAGAAATTAACTGAGGCACAGCATGAGCTAGGAGAAAACGTATATACGATGTCTGTAGATATTACACAGTATGAAGAAGTAGGAAAATCTGTAGAAAAACTGCTGATGCAGCATTCAGTAGATATCCTTATCAACAACGCAGGCATTGGACATTTTGGTCCTTTGACAGATTATACAAAACAAGCAATCGATGAAGTCATCGATACAAATGTAAAAGGAACTATTTTTTTAACGCAAGCGCTTATGCCTCATCTCTTGACGAGACCTGAACCTAAAGTTATGAATATCATTTCAACTGCAGGACTTCGAGGGAAAGCCAATGAAAGCGTCTATGTGGCAAGTAAATTTGGCGTAAGGGGATTTACAGAAAGTTTAAAAGTGGAGTACCAAGATACCAACCTTCATGTGACGGCAGCTTATATGGGAGGCATGAATACTCCTTTTTGGGATCACAACAACCACATTAAAGATAAAAGCCGCTTGCGCTCAGCTTCAGAAATCGCTGAGATTATTTATAAACAGCAGAATGACTCAGAAGATATTTTGTTTTAAAAAGATTGAAGCATCACAATAAAAAAATCCGAACGAGTTGGATTCTCTATCAAGAATCTCGATTCATCGTTCGGATCTTCCTTCAACTAACATACTTTTTTCCTGGCTCTATTCCTCTTCAATAGAATCTAGAAATGATTGAATTTGTTCAATGGAAAATCCTTTTCTATAAAGAGCCTGCTTCATTTTTTGCTGATATTCCCAGCCTTCATACTTCGAAAAACGACGATGAGCTTTCATTCCTTGATATTGCAGAGCTTCCCAAACCTCATCACTTTCTTTTTCTGTATCCGTTAGCTGAAATGCTTCTTGAATAACAGAAAACGAATAGCCCTTCACTGCCAATGCTTGTTCCATTTTTTGTTTCATCATCACTTGAGATAATTTCTTGTATTTCCCTTTTAACTTTTCAATTAATTTTACAGCAGTTTGAATTTGCTGTTCTTCAGGGTATTCACATAAACTAAGGGTAATAATGGAATCAGAAATCCCCTTTTCTTTTAATTCTCTTTGAATCACATTTGGTCCTTTTGATGTCGTGTTCATCTGAGTTAACACAAATGCTTTGGCAAACTCTTCATCATTTAAATAACGGTGGCTGACTAGTTTCTGAATAACTTGTTGAATAATAGTAGAGTTAATTTCTTTTTTCTTTAAATAATCATGTACCTCTTTTTCAGAGCGCATTCGATAAGATAAGTAAATGATCGCTAAATTATAAGCTTTTTTCTCATCATCTGCATACTGAATTTCCGTTAATTCAAATTCATCAAGCTCACGACCTTTTTTTAAGTCATATTTGATGAGGACATTTTCGTCAACACCAAAGCCAAACTCTTCACCTTTACCGTAATCTAAATACACATTATAACGTTCACCGCTATTCTTTTGCGTTGTGATCTTTGTGACAACAGGCATTAACCTTCACCTCATATTTCTTATTTAAATTGATGGCTGAAGAACCGCCAAACGTATCATACACGTTTTTATTTATTTCAATAAAGGAGGAATTTCGTATGAAAATTGTTATTGCTGGAGGAACTGGATTCGTAGGTAAAGCTTTAACAAAACATTTTTTAACACAAAAACATTATGTATATATTTTAACACGCAATGCAGATAAAGCTGCAAGAGATCCGAAACTTCAATATGTAGAGTGGATGCAAGAAAACAGCCAACCTGAAGAGCATGTAGAAGGAGCAGACGTTTTTATCAATTTAGCTGGCGTTTCACTTAACAGCGGCCGCTGGACGGACGAACGCAAAAAAGCCATCGTGGAAAGTCGCCTTTCTTCTACTCAAGAAATTCTTCGCATTATGGCTTCTTTACCCGAAAAACCGTCACTTTATGTAAATGCAAGCGCCGTTGGTTATTACGGGACATCAACGAAAGAAACGTTCACAGAAGCTTCTCCATCGATCGGGACAGACTTTTTGGCTGAAACGGTAAAAAAGTGGGAAAATGAAGCGCTAAAAGCCATGGAACTCAATATTCGTACTGTCTTAACAAGATTCGGCGTTATATTAGGGAAAGATGGCGGAGCACTTCCTTCTACGGCCCTTCCTTATAAATTATTTGCAGGAGGAACAGTCGGTTCCGGAGAACAGTGGATGTCTTGGGTGCATCTTCAAGACGTCGTGAAGATCATT
Organism: Priestia sp. SB1; assembly: GCF_038898415.1. NCBI lineage: Bacteria > Bacillati > Bacillota > Bacilli > Caryophanales > Bacillaceae > Priestia > Priestia sp. SB1. The sequence goes on from NZ_JBBJSS010000011.1 coordinate 19,398, forward strand.
GATTATTGTATTCATACCGAACAAATAGAGGGAGCTGTTAACGTCACTGCCCCAAATCCCGTTCAAATGAAAGAGTTTGGAAAGACGATTGGAAAAGTGTTGAATCGTCCTCATTGGATGCCCGTACCTAGCTTTGGCCTTCAGCTGCTGATGGGAGAAATGAGTATGATTATTTTAAAGGGACAGCGCGTTTTACCTGAAAAATTGATTCAACAGAATTACATTTTTACATATACTGTATTAGAAGATGCATTGCGAGATTTACTCTAGTTATTTTCTGTTATTTCCCTAAAACAGGTGACTAAGCTGCCGATAGATAGGAGTAACTTTATGAAAACCATTCTCTTAAAAAATGCAACGCTCTATCCTATTACGTCAAAACCTATTTATAATAGTGATGTGCTCATTCAAGATGGAAAAATTGTTTTAATTGGGCCAAACTTGCAGCCACCTCTTCGAGTAGAAGTCATTGACTGCAAACAGCGTTATTTATTCCCTGGATTTATTGATGTTCATACACATCTAGGATTATATGATGAAGGAACCGGCTGGGCCGGGAATGATGCTAACGAAACCATTGAACCTATGACTCCACATATCAGAGCTTTTGACAGTGTACATCCTTTAGATCCTGGGTTTAAAGATGCCATTGAAGCGGGTATTACGTCTGTACACATTATGCCAGGAAGTGCAAATGTGATTGGAGGCACAACTTCCGTTATTAAAACAGCTGGAACAAGCATTTCTCAAATGTTAATTCAAGAGACAGCTGGACTTAAGATTGCGCTAGGAGAAAATCCAAAACGAATTCACAGCCACGGCAATAAAGAATCGATTACGCGAATGGGTATTATGGGGATGCTGCGAGAAGCCTTTTATCACGCAGCAAGCAGTGACAACAAAGATGATTTGCGCATCAAACCTCTCACTCAAGCACTGAATAGAGAAATTCCAGTTCGGATTCATGCTCATAGAGCCGATGATATTCTATCAGCTCTTCGCTTAGCAGATGAATTTCATTTAGACGTCCGTATTGAGCACTGTACAGAAGGCCATTTAATTGCTAAAGAGCTGGGTGGAAGAAATTTAAAAGTGAGCGTAGGTCCAACTTTAACACGCCGCTCAAAGGTTGAACTTAAGAATAAAACGTGGAAAACCTATCAAGCTCTTTGCAATGAAGGAGTAGAAGTTTCCATTACAACGGACCATCCTTATACGCCTATTCAGTATTTAAATATTTGCGCATCCATTGCCGTACGTGAAGGACTCGAAGAGCAAAAAGCATTAGAAGGCATCACGATTACTGCTGCTCGGAATCTCCGTATTGATCATCGAATCGGCAGTATCGAAGCAGGAAAAGACGCTGATTTAGTGCTATGGAGCCATCATCCCTTTCACTACTTAGCAAAGCCTATTTTCACCATGATAGATGGTAAAATATTATTTAAAAAAAATTAACATTTTACCTATTTTCTTTTTTTATTTTTTTTAGTATGATACGTTTAGAAGCATGTGAATTTCACAAAAGCATAAACATCACACGTTGACTTTTTATGTTTGTTGACTTGTAATGGGAAGGCAAATGGTGCGCCACCAGGTAACTGGTTCTAGTGGGTTCGATTCCCACCCCGAAATTTTTTTAATTATTAAAAAATTTCGAGGGTGGGGACTTGATTGGAGTCTGTATATACCCTCGATCAGGAGGGAAAAGTTATGTTAAAAAAACGTGACCTAAATGACTGTCAATCTCTATACGAACTCATGGTACATCCTGATGTCTTCCCTTTTGTTCGTCATAAAGCCCATTCCTATGAAGAATTTTTATTTGTGACTAAACAAACGATGGAAGCAGAAGATCATGGAGAAATTATTTCTCGCACGATTTTAGATGAATGGGGTAACCCTATCGGCACCATTAATTTATTTGATGTACAGGATCAAGCTGGTTTTTTAGGCACTTGGCTTGGCAAACCGTTTCACGGAAAAGGATATAATCAAATTGCAAAAGAAGCGTTCTTTAATGAACTGTTCTTTGAGTTAAATATAGAGCGAATTTTTATGCGAATCCGCAAAATCAACATCAGGTCTATTAAGGCTGCCGAAAAACTGCCTTATGCAGTACTTGCGAATGAAACACACAAAGCTTTATACGATGAAATTAATCAACATGAAGACGTATATGATTTATACGAAATTCCAAAAGACTTGTATACATTATACTACCTGCGTCACGAACAAGACGTTCAAGAAGATCACCAGCTTAAAGAAGCGTAAGAGTCTCTCCGTTACACGGAGAGCTTTTTTTATGATTAAAAACGAGAGATTCTGGAAAAAATAAGTAGCATGATCGAAAAACGTTAATTGGAGGTTTTTTTATGTCTGAAAAAAAACGAAAAGAAAACGCAAAAAATACGTTAAGTAGCGCTCAAGAAATCTATTACGGCCGCGAGTTTAAAAAAGCAGACCGTGCAGGCGGCTACACGAAAAAATAATTGAGGCAAAACATCTCTATCCAACGCTTGATCATCCCAACGTCCTTTCTGTACACTGTGTATCGGAAGGACGTTTTATATTATGTAAAGATAATAACGCGAAGATTTCATGCGTATGATTTACGATTTTTTAATAATCTACTATATCCACAAAGTTTACCCACAATTATGTGGATAATGTGCATAACTTTATCAGATATGTATATTACCGCTTTCATAACTTGAAATGACAGTGGGTAATTTTTATGTAAATTTTCTGAAAAAATGTGAATAATGTGGATAAAGTTGTGAATATCCTATACAATTCAGCAGTTAACTTCTTGTTAACCTGTGGATATCTTCTTTAGCACTTTCGTTTGTTTTAGTAACATGAAAGCTTTTGATATATTATAAGTATAATAATAAAAAGTAGGGGAACTTCCCCTACTTTTTTATGATTGGAAACAATATATCCACACTTGTTCCTTGATTTAACTGACTAGAAAATGTCATCTGCGCATGATGAGCTTTAATAATCCGATAGCTGACCATCAGCCCTAAACCTGTACCTTTTTCTTTTGTACTATAAAAAGGCTCACCTATCTTCGCTAACCGTTCAGGAGGAATACCTTGCCCTTCATCAGCAAGCTGCAGCCAAAGGTGGTTTTCTTTTGCTTTAATCGTAATATGAATACCCCCTCCTTCAGGCATTGCTTCGATAGAGTTTTTAATAATATTAATAAATACTTGTTTTAACTGATTTTTATCTCCATATACCTGCGGTAATTGCTCATCCCTTTTAAATATGAAAGCTACCTTTTTTTCTACTGCTTCAGGTTCAAGAAGCGAGCACACTTCTTGAACAAGCGCTTGCATATTCAAGGGTTCAACATTCATAACCTGAGGTTTTCCTAACATCAAAAATTCTTCTACGATTCCATTCATTCGTTCTAATTCAGTTTCCATGATATCTATATACAAAGCATCTTTGGGATTTTGTTCTTTTAATAAGTGAACAAAACCTTTTAAAGAAGTCAAAGGATTTTTGATCTCGTGAGCAACTCCAGCTGCAAGTTCTCCTACAACGGCAAGCTTCTCAGAAGTTCTAAGCTTCTCTTCTGCTTTTTTACGCTCCGTAATATCTGTCGATACGCACAGCATTTGAATCACTTCCTGTTTTTCATTCATAATAGGAAGTTTTGCTGTTTCGACCCAGCGCCGGTTTCCTTTCGAATCTTTAAACTGTTCTTCTAATACCATCCCTTTTTGCGTACAGTTTGAAAACGTCCCTTTATATAAAAGATCTGATTGAAGGTTGAATTGATATTTATCAATTGGTTGTCCAATCAAGTCATCAGATTTTTCACCTAGCAGCATCGCAAAAGATTCATTAACAAGAATGAACTCCCTTTTTTGATTAATGGCATAAATATAGCTTGGATTAATGTCAATGACTTGTCTTAAAAACGTTTTTTGTTCCTGCAGCTGATTTTCTTTTTGCTGTAAATTTGCTTTAGAATGGCGTATATAGCTAATCATTTCATTAAACTGTTTAGATAAAGTACCGATTTCCCCCCGCTCAATTTCTCGTTCCGGAATTTTTTGATTAAAATTCCCGCGCGCTACTTGTCCCGCCAATTCATATAGTTTACGAATAGGATTCACAATTTGCCTTGCATATAACGCAGTAAAAAAAGAAAGCAGTAAAATTGTAATACCTGAAACGGTCCAAAGCGTTTTTTCAAACGTTTCATAAGGCCTGTAAATTTCTTCAACGGGTAATTCAGCGACAATTCCCCAATCCAAAACAGGAATATATTCAAATGACGCAAAGAAGTACTTACCTTCGGTGTTCACAACGCGCTGATATCCTGATTTATGATTCATCGTTTCCTGAACGATTTCATTTTCCCTGGCATTTTCACCGATTCTCTGTTTCTCAGGGTGTGAAATAATTCTACCATTGCGGTCTACAATAAACGTATAGCCGTTCTCTCCTATATCGAACGTTTGAAAAATGGATTGAAAGCTTTTATTTTCTTCAATGCGCAGCGCTAAATTTATAACTTTTTTTACATTTTGCTGCTCATCCAAAATAGGAATTGCCATCACCACAATGTAATGCTTTGTGTCTGCTGAAACGACATCGCTTAAATATATTTTTTTAGTTCGCAGCGCTTCTTGAAAATATTTTCTTTTACTTAAGTTCACGTGCTTCATACTCTTTAAATCATCTGGGTAATAATGCTCCACATACCCTTTTGTATTAAAAATGGTTCCGCTATCGATATACGGTGAAATATTAACTATTTTCTGCAGTTCTTTGTCTATCTCTTGTTCATCATCTGATAAAAAAATAGGATCTTGCTGTACCTCGTCGCCCAAGCTCCAAATATCTTTAATAACGATGTTAATTTGCTCTTTCATTCTCTTGACGGTTTTATCAGTTACCTGTCGATATTGATCTTGAGAAATATTAGGCAGCATCACTCTTGAAACTATAAACATTAGCGTCAGTACGGTACAAATAAGAAGCACATTAATCGTGAAGATTTTCCAAAACGTATGAGATTTAAACCATTTCATGTTTGTTCACCTTAATTCAATGAAGTCTACCTCCATTGTACTGCAAAATGAAAACTTTTCCATGTAAATGATAGAATTCCACCTTTAGACATAGAAGAAAAGCATTTGGTTCTACATTACTATCAGAAAACTATGAGCTTTTTCACTGTATTTTCTGCTAAAACTTTTTTAGGGTTCTTATATAAACTTTGCTTACTGCATTTTCTTCATACAGTAGAAATCAATTATTTATCTTCCAATAAAAAGACCCCATCACGAAATGATGAGGTCACCCATTTACTATTTCTTCTTCCTTCTAGCCCCGTAAAAACCAAATAAGAGAATAAACCAAACGGGTGTCAACAATAAGGCTGGGCGCGTCGCATCAGAAAACAGCATAATAATAAGAATCACTGCAAACAACGCTAGCACAACATAGTTTATAAATGGTGTTAACGGTGCTTTGAATGTTGATGCTGCATGTAGCTGTGGACGTGTTTTTTTATATCTTAGATGGCAAATCAAAATGATACTCCACACCCAAATGAAACAAATAGCGCTGATGGTTGTTACGATGCCAAAAGCTTGATCTGGTATCAGTTTGCTTAACAAAGCTCCCGCCGAGATAACCAGCGTAGATACAAACAATCCGTTGCTTGGTACGTGGTTTTTGTTCAGTTTTGCAAACGTAGATGGCCCTTGGTCATTTTTACTTAAGTTATATAAGATACGGCTTGTTGAAAACATTCCGCTATTACAAGCAGAAGCGGCTGAAGTTAATACAACAAAATTAATAATTCCAGCAGCAAGCGGAATTCCGACTAAACTAAAGGTTTTAACAAATGGGCTTTCTGCTGCATTCAATTCCATCCACGGGTTAATAAATAAAAGGACGATAAGCGCTCCAACATAGAAAAATAAGATTCGCAGCGGAATTTTATTAATGGCCGATGGAATATTTTTTTGGGGATTTGATGTTTCCGCTGCCGATACCCCTACCAATTCAACCCCGACGTATGCGAAAATAACCATTTGGAATGAAAGTAAGAAACCTGAAACACCGTTTGGAAACAGTCCTCCATGACTCCAAAGATTTTGAACCGTAACGGATCCTGCATCTGTTTTAAATCCGATTACCAGTAAAATAACGCCAATAACAATTAACGCAAGAATCGTAATAACCTTTATTAAAGCAAACCAAAACTCTAATTCTCCAAATAATTTTACGGTTAATAAGTTAAGTCCTAATAAAATGATTACACAAATAAGTGCAGGAATCCACTGAGGAATATTGAACCAATATTTCACATATACGCCAACGGCAATCACATCAGCCATAGCTGTCATGATCCAGCAAAACCAGTACGTCCACCCTGTGACAAATGAAGCCCATGGTCCAAGATACTCTTCAGCAATATCTGTTAACGATTGATAACCTGCTTTAGACAGCAGTAGTTCTCCTAGCGCTCTCATCACAAAGAAAAGCGAAATACCCACAATTAAATAAGCAAAGATGATAGAGGGACCTGCAAGCTGTATGGCTTTACCAGAACCTAAAAATAATCCCGTCCCAATGGTTCCTCCAATCGCGATTAGCTGAACATGACGATTGGATAAATCCCTCTTTAATTCTCGTTGTTCCAACTCTAACTCCTCCTAACAATAAAACCTTTGATGCGATCGTGCGGACTACAAAATAAAGCCCAATAAAAAAAGAGATTGGATGCGCTCCAATCTCTTGGTCATAAGAATAACAAATATTATGGTACATGCTACCAATTAGTAACATGCCAAATAAATATCCGGTACTCTTCTGTCCTTTTGCCTGAGATTGTGAACCCTTCGGCGTCGCGAAACTATCGCGATCTCTCCAGAAGCTGCTCCTGCTATAGTGTGATCCATAGCAATCATAGCTTTCTACGTATTAAATTTTTCAATCAAGATAATGACTGTCGAATAGTTGTTTATTCTAATACCAGATGGATGCTTTGTCAATAGGAGAAATTAGTTTCATTTATTTTCCTTATTTGAAATATGATACTACATAAAAACCTTGTTCCTTTACTTGTGATAAAGACCTCCTTATTACAAAGAAAAAAGAGCAGAATCAAATCTGCTCTTTTACTCTTTTTCTATTCATTTCTTTAACGTCAAACTCACTACATTCTCCACATGCGCTGTATGAGGGAACATATCAACAGGCTGAATGTAATCAACGTTATAAGCCTTCGACAGCTGCTGCACATCTTTGGCTAATGTGGATGGATTACAAGATACGTAAACCACTTTCTTTGGCTTTACTTGTAAAATTGTTTTTAGAAGCTTGTCATCACAGCCTGTTCGCGGCGGGTCAACGACGATAACGTCTGGCTTCCAGCCTTCTTTTACCCACTGCGGCATCCATTTTTCAGCCGGACCTGTTACATACGTGGCATGTTCAAATCCATGATCTTTGGCATTTTTTCGCGCGTCTACAATGGATTCTTCAATCGTGTCCATTCCGCGAATTTCTTTGACATCTTTAGCAAGCCATAAGCCAATTGTCCCTACTCCGCAGTAAGCATCTACGATTTTTTCACTGCCTGTTAGCGCAGCTGCTTTTTTTACTTCTTCATATAGCTTCACCGTTTGGAGAGGATTCAGCTGGAAAAATGCACGCGCTGAAAGTTCGAATGAGATATCACCTAACGTTTCTTGAATCACCGACTTTCCAGCAAGTGTAAACGTTTCGTCTCCAAAAATAAGCGATGTTTTTTGACCGTTTACGTTTTGTACGAGTGATTTCACTTCCGGCAGGCGGCGCTGAATTTCTTTCATCAGCAGCTCTTTTTTCGGAATTTCTTTTTTAGCTGTAATCAAGACAATTTGAACTTCACCCGTTTCAAACCCTACTCGAGATACAATGGTACGCACAATTCCACGGCGTTTACGCTCATTGTAGATAGGAATTTGAAGGTCTTGTAAAATTCGTTTTATTTCTTTTGTCACGTGATTTGTAGCTTTATGCTGAATGGGACAGTTTTCAATATCAATCAAGCGGTGAGAATTCAGTCCATACAAACCCGCAATGACTTTTTGTTTGTCCACGCCGACTTGAAACTGAGATTTATTACGGTAGCGCCACGGATCTTCCATACCAATCGTTTGGCGAGTTTTTTCCTCTACTTTTTTTAATGAACTGTGACGTTCGAACGCTTGCAGAACAATATCTCGCTTGGATTCTAGCTGACCTTCATAAGATAAGTGCTGAAGCTGGCAGCCTCCGCACTGGTCGTAAATCGGACAGGGTGCTTCTACGCGATGAGGAGATTTTTTGCGAATTCGCTTGATTTTCCCTTCGGCAAACTTATGCTGAACATTTGTTGCTTCTACAACCACTTCTTCATTCGGTAATGCTCCCGGTACAAAGACGACTTGGCGCTTAAAATAGCCTACGCCTTCTCCATTAATACCGAGTCTTTTTATCGTCAACGGAAACGTTTGTCCTTTTTGAACTTTCATTTCAGTTTTTGGTTTATTCATGAGACCAACTCCGATTAGTTTAAATTCTTTATATAGTTATTAACGGTCTTTAGCTGCTTAAAACCTATTGGACCGTATCGCTTTAAAAAAGACATCAACGCATATTATAACACTTCAACAGCAAAAAACCGACAGAAGAAATATTCCCGTCGGTTTTTATCTTTATTTCGTTTTAGAAGGACTTTTCTTCAATTGTTTACGTTCGTTCATTAAATCATCAATGCTTTTAAACGTATAGCCCTGCTTTTTTAAATCCACAATCGCTTGATCTAACGCATCTGCGTTATCCTTTGAAACGGTATGCAGAAGCATGATCGCACCTGGATGTATTTGAGTCATCATATTGTCGTATGAGTAGCGCCAGCCTTTTTGTTCATTCACTTTCCAGTCAACAAATGCTAGTGACCAAAATACATTCGTATAGCCTTCTTGCTTTGAAAGAGCTAGCGTTCGTTCGCTAAATACACCTCTAGGTGAGCGGAGATACTTCATTTCATCACGACCGGTAATATTCTTGTATTCATCTTTTACTTTTTGCAGCTCTTCTTTAAAACGTGCATCATCCACTTGAGTTAAGTCAGGGTGATGCCATGAATGATTGCCGACAATATGCCCTTCTTTTACCATTCGCTTAATTAGCTTAGGCTCTTCTTTTAAATAGTGTCCTGTTACAAAAAACGTCGCAGGAACCTTTCTTTTTTTGAGCACGTCTAATACCTGCGGTGTATAGCCATTTTCATAACCGTTATCAAACGTTAAATAAATGTTTTTTTTAGTTGTATCGCCGAGGTAAAACGCATCATACTTAGCAAGAATGTGTTCATAAGCTGTACCTGCGGATGCAGGCTTGTGATTTTTACTTTTTTGAAATCCCCAGCTGATCGGAGTGTTTGGATACATTTGTGCTTCAACAGATGCTATGCCTGTTGACATCACGAATAAAAAAACGAGAAAAAAGGTGAACCGGCGCATAAGAAGCTCCTTTCGGAAGTCATTTTACGCTTAGTATCCACTCAATTTTCTCGTTCATGAACGTTACTTTTTACCATACGTTCCCGAAGTATGTTTATTTAAATACCGGTTCTTTAAATTGCTCAAGCTTTTCAAATGAAGACTTGTCTACATCTGCATGCAAGCTGTTTCCGTGTGAATCCATCGTCACTACAGCTGTAAAACCTTCTACTTTTAAATGCCACATTGCTTCAGGAATACCGAACTGCATCAAATCAACGCCTTCTACGCTCTTGATACAATCAGCATAGTACTGCGCAGCTCCGCCGATAGCATTTAAGTATACGCCCCCGTGCTCTTGAAGAGCAGCAAGCGTTTTAGGACCCATACCGCCTTTACCGATAACCGCGCGGATACCAAATTTCTTCATAATATCTCCTTGGTAAGGTTCTTCACGGATACTTGTTGTTGGTCCTGCAGCGGTTACGTGCCATTTTTCATCTTCGTCTTTTAACATAACCGGGCCACAGTGATAAATGATTTGTCCATTTAAATCAATTGGCGCATCGTGGTCTGTTAAATGTTTATGAATAGCGTCGCGTCCTGTGTAGATCATACCGTTGATGCGCACTACGTCACCAACTTTTAATTCACGAATTTGCTCTTCTGTAATAGGTGCTTGTAATACAACTTCTTTTGTTTCATCCGCATTTTGTTTCTCTTCTGCACCTGCATTTTTATTAAAATCTACTTCTTCGCCTTCTTGATACAGCCACTCTTGAACGCTTCCTGTATCAGCGTTGATTTTAATACCTAAGCGACGGTAAGCCCAGCAGTTATACGCAACTGACACATAGAAGCTAGCAGGAATACGATTGATTACGCCGACTTTACAGCCAAGTAATGTCGTTTCTCCGCCAAAGCCCATTGTACCGATTCCTAGCTTATTAGCATTTTCCATTACATACTCTTCTAATTCTTTCAGCTGAGCGTTTGGATTTTCGTCATCTAAGTTTCGGAACAGCTGCTCTTTTGCTAATTCATAGCCTGTTGTACGGTCGCCACCGATTCCAACACCAATGACGCCGGCGCTACAGCCTTGGCCTTGCGCTTGGTATACTGAGTGCATCACACATTTACGAATACCGTCTAAATCACGGCCAGCTCGGCCTAACCCTTCTACTTCACAAGGCAGGCTATACTGAATGTTTTTATTTTCACAGCCGCCGCCTTTTAAAATAAGACGCGCATCAATATAGTCATTTTCCCACTGTTCAAACTTAATAACCGGCGTGCCTCCGCCTAAATTATTACCGCTGTTTTCTCCCGTTAACGAATCTACAGAATTAGGGCGAAGCTTTCCGTGCTTTGTTGCTTCTTCAATTGCCCAATAAATCGCTTCTTTAATTTGAAGCTGATTCACTCCTACAGGGGTTTTAATTTTAAATGTTGGCATACCTGTATCTTGACAAATTGGCGATAAGTTATCATCCGCCATTTTAATATTATTGGTAATGGTCGCTAAAGACATTGCTGCACGCGTTCCTGCATTTTCACGCGCTTTTGCCTTTGCGATAGCACGTCGAACGTCTTTTGGCAATTTTGTAGATGTTTCAACAATTAAATCGTACATGCTTTGTTTTAAAGCTTCAATCATCACTTAATTCCTCCCATATCCCGCTAATGTATGTATTTATCTATCTGTCGTACAACTTTCAAAATTTATTATACTCCTTCAAAAATTGTTTCGAAAGACCTTTATAGGAGGATTTCTACTTCAAGCAAAAAAGCGCTAGTTTTTCTAGCGCTTTTTTCTTCTTCATTCTTTATCTTTTTTAAACTGCTCACATTTTGCTTCTAGGTCATCAATCATTGTAATCAAACGGTCAATATCTTCTAGATCTGTGTTTTCAGGCTCCATAGAGTCTAATACATGTACAAACATATTTAAACGATCTTTTAAATAACGTACTTGTGAATCTTTATCTCGAACGGCGTTTCCCATTTTAAACCCTCCTGATGTAGCTTTTCATTCTTATTTCCTTATATCCTAACGAATACTTTCATATTTGACAACTAAAAGCAATAAAATCCATAATAGTCACTGGTGTCCGTTTTGAATGGGACGTATAATTTAGTCTAGCAGGACGGACCGTGAGATGTTTTCATCATCATTTCACTTTACGGAAAAATAAAAGGAGTTTTTTTATGGCCACTTTACAACGAATTACCCCGGAGTTCGATCCGTGGGAAGCGTATTTAGATATGAAACAATATGGCAAACCGACGCTCACAAACGTTGAATTTACAACAACGACGCTTTGTAATATGCGATGTGAGCACTGCGCAGTTGGATATACGCTGCAGCCAAAAGACCCAAACGCACTGCCTCTTGATTTAGTTTTAAAACGTCTCGATGAAATTCCAACTCTTCGGGCGTTAAGCATTACGGGCGGAGAGCCTATGATGTCCCTATCTTCTGTGAAAAATTATGTGGTGCCTTTATTAAAGTATGCACATGAACGTGGTGTCCGTACACAGATTAATTCAAATTTAACATTAGATCTTGCTCGTTACGAACAAATCATTCCTTATTTAGATGTTTTACATATTTCTCACAACTGGGGAACGATGGACGATTTTGTGGAAGCTGGCTTTGCAATGATGGAGCGAAAGCCTACTTATGAGCAGCGCGCCAAATATTTCGACCGTATGATTGAAAACAGCCGCGCGCTTGTAAAAGCAGGTGTAACGGTATCAGCTGAAACGATGTTAAATAAACGTACGCTTCCTCATATGGAAAAAATTCATCGTCAAATTGTGGATGAAATGCTTTGTCAGCGTCACGAAGTACACCCTATGTATCCAAGTGACTTTGCCAGCACCTTAGAGACATTATCTCTTCCTGAAATGCGTCAAGCGATTCATCACCTTCTTGATATTCGAGATGAAAATGTGTGGATGCTATTCGGCACGCTGCCGTTTTATGCATGCAGTAATAACGAGGAAGACTTAACGCTTTTACAGCGCTTGTATAGCAGTAAAAATGTAACCGTTCGAAACGATCCAGACGGACGTTCTCGCCTAAATGTAAATATTTTCGACGGAGATATTATCGTAACTGATTTTGGTGATACGCCTCCTCTTGGCAACATTCAAGATACAAAGCTTACAGACGCTTTTGATACGTGGCAGCAAAGCACAATTTCTAAAGAACTTAGCTGCCATTGTTCAGCGGTCTCTTGTTTGGGACCTAATATTTTGGTAAAAAACAGCTATTATCAAGATACTGATTTTAGCAAACTCCAAGCGAACATTACAAAATAACAAAAAGAGATTCCACCACTGGAATCTCTTTTTTGTTATCTCGGCTGATCGTAAGCCCCGAAACTTAAGGAGACATAATCTTGTACTGGAATCCATGCTCCAATTCCTTGAGACGTTACATTTCTCACCACAATTGAACGCTTGCTGCCTTTTACCGTTACATATACTTCCCCATACGTTACTTTTCCCTTTTCACTTACAGCAGGCGTGTACGCATAGAGATAACCTACTTTTTTAGGAGCTACGTTATACACCTGGTCTTTTTTCGTTCCGGCACCTACAAACGTTTGAAATGATAAAGTGAGCTTTGTTTTTTTAGCTGCTTCAATTAGCATCATTTGTTTAACATGATCAGGCTGAGGCACTTTTGCCGTTAATCCGCCTTTTACATGGCTTTGATTTTCCTGACTGTACATCATTTTGTACTGAGTTTTTCCTGCTCTGTTATCATAATGATTCGTATTGATTCGCTGGTGCTGCCAGTTAACGTTTGTTTCTGTTGATTCATAATTTAACGGCCACTGTCCTAAAAAAATGGTTGCTCTGAATCCAATTGCCCATGGAGTTTTAGAAATGTTTGATTCATTTAATATACGAATTAAATCAGGGTTTTCAATTTTTACATTTGACGTTTCAATGAGCTCTTTTGTGAACTCACTCGGCTGCAAATAAGGCGTGTCTTGACTAGCATTTGGATACGTATTTTCTTTTGAAATATTTAAAGCTGAAGAAGGCACGTTGATGGTAGGCTGAGCTGTTTTTGCAATGGCGATCTTCGTTGAACATGAAAACGAAATAATGATGGTAAACACAAATAAAAGCAATTTACGTAACATCTAGAAACTCCTTTCAACATCGTTAATGAATGCAACCATAGTTTTTTCAAACATCCCCTGTTTTATCCTGAATACCAAAAGGGAAATTCTTCTATTCACTCACAAAAAAGAAACGTCCACATAAAGTGAACGTTTCTTTTTTAAATGAGATAAAAACCAATTCCCATAATAATATAAGCACCTAAAAGAGTTGCGCCTTCAAACCAGTTTGTATCTCCGTCATTAGAAATCGCAATTGTTAAAAATACGGCTGTTACCATCGCAATCAACTCAGGCCAAGTAAAAACAAGAGACATTTGGCTTTCGAACATTAGCGAAACAAGTACTAATATTGGTGCTACAAACATCGCTACTTGTAAAGTTGATCCAACAGCAATTTCAACAGCTACACCCATGCGATTTTTAACGGCCATAATAATAGCGGAAGCATGCTCTGCCGCGTTCCCAACAATCGCTACAATGATGACCCCGATAAACAGCTCACTCCAGCCAAAGCTTTCCGAGACAATTTCGATTGTACTTACCAAGCTTTCGGATACATAAGCCACCGCTAACGTAGACAAAAAGAGAACCGCAATCGCTTTCCACATTGACCACTCTGGCTCCTCATGTTCTTCCACTTCTTCACTTTTATGCTGATACACGCCTCGATGCGTGACCAGCTTAAAGAATAACGCCGCTAAGTATAAGATGATGAGAATAATGGAAATTCCGACACTTAGAGACATGGTCTTCGCTTCGTCCATTTCGCTAGCAAACACTTCAGGAATAACAAACGCAACGATAACGGCAAAGATCAATAATCCAGAATTATGTCTTGCATCATAGACATTAAATTCTTGACGCTTAAATTTAAGTCCCCCGATAAAGAATGAAAGACCGCCTACAAGAAGGAGATTTCCTAATACAGAACCGGTTAACGATGCAAGCACCACGGCTGTAAGGCCTTCTTTTAAAGCAAAAATCGAAATAATTAATTCTACAGCGTTACCAAAGGTAGCATTCAATAGACCGCCTATTCGTGGACCAGCTACAACAGCTAAGCTCTCTGTAGCTCTTCCCATAAAAGCTGCGAGGGCAATGATTGTTAAACAGTAAATAATAAACATAAGAACATCTGACCAGTGCATCATGTGCCCAATAACAGATAGCGGCACCCCAAGAATAACCGCTATCAGAAAAATCCGATTGATCATCGATATGTACACCTACCTTATTCATTTTTTGACAACAAAATCAATCATATTAAATTAATGGAATTTGTATAGACTCACCGTCAATGTTAGTATTTTTAACCTATTTTTATAAATGATAAACCTCTAATTGATTTTTGATTAAGATATTTAAAAATCAGCCAAACTACCAAGGATAATGAGATAGAATGAGGAGTGAAAAAATGAGTAATGATGTAAAAAATCAAATTTTATCGGTACTGGATGACTATACAATCGGAACGTTAGCTACGATTCAAGATGGAAAACCTTATTCACGCTTTATGATGTTTTTTCATGAAGATCTTGTGCTTTACACCGCCACCAATAAAGATACCCACAAAGTCGAAGAACTAGAAAAAAACCCTTACGTTCATATTTTGTTAGGCTATGATGGGCAAGGTTGGAGTGATCCGTATGTAGAGGTAGAAGCCAAAGTAAATGTAGAAACAAACGAAGAGTTAAAAAAGAAATTTTGGAATGAAAAGTTAAAAGAGTGGATTAAAAGTCCAGATGACCCAAATTTTTCGCTTCTTCAGCTGACTCCTGAACGCATGCGCTATTTTGATAAAGCCGGAAGCAAACCAAAAGAAATATAAAAGTGGACAATGTCCACTTTTATTTTATTTCGAAGGTTTCTGTCACTTCTATACTGTCAATAACCGACTGTAGCATTGAACAATTTTTTCGGGCTAGCTCAATCGATTTTTCAATTTTGTCTAATGGCAGGTCTTTTCCCGTGATGATATAGTGCAAATGAATTTTTTCGATTCGCCCCGCTTTTTCATCATTGCGCGTTACATCAGCTTGGATGTGTAAATCGGAAAAAGCGATTCTTTTTTTCTCTAGAATCTTTCTTAACACGCCTCCGCTGCACACGGCAATGGATGATGTCATTAGCTGATACGGACGAAAGCCATGCTCTTCATCTCCGGCGATATGTAGCTCTCCATAAGGAAAATCTGTCGTAAACCCCGCCTCTTTTTTCATGTTAAATTCCATTTTCTTCACTCCTTTCCTTCATTATAAACCGTTTTTTATATAACCAACTACTCTCACTATAGATCACTTGTTACACCGCGGTTTATTTCCGGGCACCATCACAATAAAAAAATCCGAACGAAGTTGATTCTTGATCAAGAATCAACTTCGTTCGGATCTTCCTTCAACTAATATACTTTTGTCCTAGCCTTTTGTATGACTCCGTATTAAATTAATTTTCCAGCGCGAATATCATCCGTCATTCCTTCGTAAGGCGCTTGAGCGATAACTTCCTCATTGTTTACTCCGACATTTTTGATGAATGTAATGTCAGCAAATTCGGGAACCACGTATTTCGGATATGTTTCGTATTTTTCACGGGATTCATGCATTAAATCAAGATAATCATTTTGATAGCACACGGTAATTTCAGGATGTTCATGTACCCATTTTGGGAAGAAAATAATTCCGTGCATGCGTTTTTCATTAGGCATAAAGTTCAAAGATACATCTGTCCCCGTTGGTTCAGTCCAAGATACTTTATATACACCTTCTGTTAATTTCACAATATCTACTTTTTGGTCACGAACCCATCGTCCTGCCACCATTCCGCTATGAATACGATAATCGATTGTATTTTCGTTTTTAATATAGATTTCATATTCCCATCCGTTTTCGTATGTGTAAATCATATGATTTCCAATAAATTTTTCCATGTCTATACCTCTCCTTTGATTTGATTTATAAAACTTCGTATATGTCTAGCATAACGCTTTCTGGGTTTCTTATAGCAGCGCCTATAAACATGCGGTCCTGTAACCACTTATACTTTGCACTTCCAGTTTCAAAGACAGGAATCGTACGAAAGTAAACGTGCTCTGGAGGTATAATTTCACCTTCAGCAGCCTGTTCTCTAAACTCTTCACTAACCTGACGTATTCCATTGTTTTCAATATAAATAAGTTCATCATCTTCTGTTTGAATGACATATCGTGCAGATAAATCGACGCGGCCATCCCAACGAATAATTTGAGAATCCGCTCCACTTGGAAGAATTAAGCCTTTTATTTCCCCGTCTGCAGTACCTGACTTAATGGGAATAAACTGTTTTTTTCCTAATCCTGTATGACCAATAACGACGGGTGTACCAACATTAATTGTGAATGTTGCTATTTTCTTCAGCCCTGGTTCTATCATAGCAATCACCTCTTAATTGTAAATAAAAACATGTAAATATTTACACGTTTTATTCTACTCCCCTTACATAAAGATGTCAAATGGACAGCACGGCCTGTTTATATCCTTGTCAATAAAGCGTTTTCCTTGTACGATTAAACAGTTGGATTGACAAAATATAGATAAAAAGAGGTTAGATGCTATGGGTGCTACTCATCAACAACGTTTCTGGATTTTAGTTAGCCTTGTCGCCATTTCTGGATTCAGCCAAGGCATGCTGCTTCCTTTAATTGCTATTATTTTTGAGAAAGATGGTCTTTCCTCTACTATAAACGGATTAAACGCAACTGGATTGTACCTGGGCATCTTATTTATTTCTCCTTTCATGGAAGCGCCGCTTCGCAGATACGGATACAAGCCAATTATCGCAGCAGGAGGACTTTTAGTTATTGTATCTTTAGCTTTGTTTCCCCTGTGGAAATCTGTTGTATTTTGGTTTGTGCTCCGTTTATTTATTGGAATAGGAGATCACGCGCTGCACTTTGGAACTCAAACGTGGATTACATCGTCTTCCCCTGCTGATAAAAGAGGTAGAAACATTTCACTGTATGGGCTCTTTTTTGGTATTGGTTTTGCTGTTGGTCCTTTAATGACGCCGTTAATTGAAATTAATCATGCGCTGCCTTTTATGATTTCTTCTGCTCTATGTCTTCTAACATGGGTATTTTTATTTTTGATAAAAAATGAATTTCCCCTTCAGGGAGTTGAGGTTAATTCATTAAAAGAAACGGCTAAGCGATTTTCTAAAGCGGCTAAATATGCTTGGATTGCTTTTTTACCGCCTTTTGGATATGGTTTTTTAGAGTCATCACTGAACGGCAGCTTTCCTGTATACGGTTTACGAATTGGATTGCAAGTAGAGTTTATTTCACTGCTGCTGACTTCCTTTGCAGTTGGAGCTATTGTGTTTCAGCTTCCTCTTGGCATACTGAGCGATAAATTCGGACGGAAATTGGTATTAGGATGGATTTTATCAATTGGAGCCGTGACTTTTTTTACAGCAAGTCTCTTGGAAGACACCGCTATTCCATTAGTAGCGTGTTTATTTATAGCAGGCATGGTTGTAGGTTCTACGTTTAGTTTAGGAATCAGCTATATGACGGATTTGATTCCTACCCGTCTGCTTCCTACAGGTAATTTACTATGCGGCATTGCTTTTAGTATCGGAAGCCTTGCCGGTCCTTACATAGGCGGTACTTTTATTCAGTTCTTTCATCATGTCAGCTTTTTTAATATTATTAGCGGGATGCTTGGCTTTATTTTTATCCTTCTTTTTGTATTCGGACAAAAAATGCCTATGCAGCAAAAAACAAGCGAGAACTTATAAGTTCTCGCTTGTTTTTAAACTTTTAGCGTTCGGTGCTGAAGAGCTGATTTTTCAATTTGTATCGTCGTATGCTCAATGCCACAGTGATCGTGTACTAAATCAATGGCTTTTTGCAAAATCTGCTGACAATCTTTTTCATCTTCTACGCGCATATGACAGCTCAATGAGTCCAGTCCTGAAGTAATCGTCCAAATGTGTAAATCATGCACATCTTTGACTCCTTCAATGTTTTCAAGAAGGTTTTTTATTTCACTGTGATCCACTCCTTCAGGAGAGCCTTCCATCAAAATATGAACGCTATGAGCAAGCACGCCCCAAGCGCTTTTTAAAATTAATACAGACACAACTACAGAAATAATCGGATCAGCAATATACCATCCAAACAGCATCATAAGAAGTCCCGCTACAATAGCTCCAATAGACCCTAAAGCATCTCCCAATACGTGTAAGTAAGCGCTGCGCAAATTTACATTTCCTTTTACATCGCCTTGTCTCATAAGTGACCATGCGCTGATTAAATTAGCGAGTAAACCAACAGCAGCAATCAGCATCATGCTGCCGCTTGCTACAGACTGCGGCTCCAGTACGCGCTGATAGGCTTCATAAATGATAAACCCTGCTATTACAAACAGTGCCACTCCGTTAAAAAGAGCCGCTAATATTTCAAAACGATAATAACCGTACGTTTTTTTAGCCGACGCAGCTCGGTTAGCAAACCATATGGCAACGAGGCTAAGAGCAAGTGAGCTTGTATCAGACAGCATGTGTCCGCTATCGGATAATAGCGCTAAACTATTTGTAAAAAGCCCTCCAACAAACTCAAGAACCATAATACCCGCGGTGATAATTAGTGCAATTAACAGACCTTTTTTGTTGCCTTCACGCTGTGTATCAAAATGGTGATGATGACCATGATGATGATGGTGGTGATGATCATGACTCATGCAAAGCCCCTCCTTCTAATCGTTATGTGCGCATTCTACGTGCTGAATCACTTGATGCAGTATTCCAACCACGTGTTCATCGTCGTACGTATAGAAATACGTATTCCCTTCACGGCGATATTTTACTAAACGTAAATGACGCAAGTGAGTTAACTGATGTGAAATAGCTGATTGTGAAACACCAAGCACTTCAACCATATGACCGACTGAACACTCTTCTTGAAATAGCAAATAGAGAATCTTCATTCTCGTAGGATCTGAAATAGCTTTTAGTATTCTTGATGCTTCTTCTACTGTTTGAGGTGATAAAAACGAATGTTCATCTTTTTTCATAACATCTCTCCGTTCATTATATACAAGTATATGAGCATATGTTCATATATAAATTATAAAGTACCTTTTTCTCTATAGTCAATTATTTACGTCTTTCAAAATTTTTTTGCCTATTTTAAAAAAAAATCCACACAAAATACTTTTTCTGTTATATAATACAATTAAATATAATAAACTGTATTAAAACAGATGGAGAGGAGAATAATAAATGAGCAGACAAGAACGTAAAAACATGATTACATTTATTGAAACAATGAAGGGGATTGACCGTGAAACCTTAATGTACATGACGGATGCCGATATCGAGCACATTTACACTTCCGCTTATAAATATTATGAAGAGCATTTAGATATGTAGTACGTTTTTTACAGAATGCAGACGTCCAGCTGCATTCTGTTTTTATTTTTTAAGCATTAGTTGTTACCTCCTTGCTTGTTCCGTGCTATACTATACTAAATATCCCAATTCAAAAGATAATAAATGGAAAAAGTTTGCTGCTATCGCTGAGATGGCAGCTTTCGTGCTTTTTTAGGGGTAATGATTGTGATTATTTTTCTCAATTATCGTTCAAGGAGGATTTGTATGGAAAATGCGTTACCTAAAAAACAAGAACAAACGCCGCAAACATCTTCTGCTGTCAACGTATTAAAAACACATGGTGAACTCATTGCTGCACTGTTGAGCGGAGTGCTTATTTTAGCCGGCTGGCTGATTTCAAAACAGCAGGATACAGCTGTATCTATTACGCTCTTTGTATTAGCTTATGTGATAGGTGGATTTGCTAAAGCAAAAGAAGGCATTGAAGAAACGATTGAAAATAAAGAATTAAACGTCGAAATGCTAATGATTATTGCGGCCATTGGAGCGGCTGTAATTGGCTACTGGACAGAAGGTGCTATGCTTATTTTCATTTTTGCACTAAGCGGTGCATTAGAAACGTACACCATGAATAAAAGCAACCGAGAAATTAGCGCCTTAATGAATTTGCAGCCGCAAGAAGCAACGCGGCTGATTGGAGACCAAGAAGAAATTGTCTCCATTTCAGATTTACAAATCGGAGACTTGCTGTTAGTTAAGCCGGGTGAACGAGTGCCATCCGATGGTATTGTTGTCTCAGGTCAAACAACGATTGATCAGGCGGCTATTACGGGTGAATCTGTTCCTGTACTAAAACAGCTCGATGATGAAGTATTCGCGGGCACGGTGAATGTGAAAGGCGCCATTACCATTAAAATGACAAAGCCAAGTGCTGAGACGCTGTTTCAAAAGATCATTCAACTTGTTCAAACGGCTCAAAGTGAAAAGTCTCCTTCTCAATTGTTTATCGAACGATTTGAAGGCACATACGTAAAAATTGTTCTATCGGTTGTGGCAGTTATGCTGTTTCTCCCCCACTATGTGCTTGGATGGAGCTGGACCGAGACATTTTATCGAGCAATGATTCTCTTAGTTGTAGCGTCTCCTTGCGCCCTAGTTGCATCTATCACCCCTGCTTCGCTGTCTGCTATTTCAAACGGAGCAAAAAAAGGAATTTTGTTCAAAGGCGGCGTGCATTTGGAAAGGTTAAGCCATTTAAGCGCAATTGCTTTTGACAAAACAGGCACGTTAACAAAAGGAAAGCCAGAAGTGACAAATGTTATTGTACGTTCTGATATAAACGAACAGGAATTTCTTATTAAAATAGCATCAATTGAACGTCAGTCTAATCATCCGCTTGCTCAATCCATTGTTGACTTTGTGAAAAACAAGCAGGAATTGACGCTCGTTCAGCCAGATTCACTTGAAGACGTTCCCGGATACGGTGTGATTGGGTCTCTTCAAGGAGATACGTGGAAGATAGGAAAAGCAGATTTTGTAGGTAAAGAAGAAGCAGCTGAATTTGAAAATGGGATTTCATCTACGCTTGCCAGTGAAGGAAAAACGATTGTGTACGCAAAAGACCAGCATGGTATTGTGGGATTGCTTGCGCTAAAAGACGTTGTACGAACAGAAGCTGTAGAAGCTGTTAAATCTCTTAAAGAGCAGGGTATTCATACCGTCATGATTACAGGAGACAGCGAAAAAACAGCCGAGGCCATTTCAAAAGAATGTGCCGTCGATGAATACATTGCAGAATGCTTGCCTGAAGCGAAAGTAGATAAAATTAAAGCGTTAAAAGAAAAATTCCCTACCGTTTCAATGGTGGGAGATGGTATTAACGATGCACCTGCTCTCGCTACTGCTAACGTTGGAGTAGCTATGGGAGAAGGAACGGATGTGGCACTTGAAACGGCAGATATCGTTTTAATGAAAAATGATTTATCAAAAATTTCGGATGCAGTAGCTCTTTCCAGACGAATGAACTCAATTGTGAAGCAAAATGTTATTTTTTCTATTGCCGTCATCTTTTTATTAATTTGTTCGAATTTTTTCCAAGTGCTTGATATGCCATTTGGTGTTATTGGTCACGAAGGCAGCACCATTTTAGTTATCTTAAACGGCCTTCGCTTGCTAAAATCTTAACGAAAAAAAGCCTAACGTATTTGTTAGGCTTTTTATTATGGAAATCAATGCCTTAATGGTAACCGTTTTGTCCATTTTGGCTGTTGCTTGTTTTATGCTTTGGCTGGCTCTTTTTATTTTGTTTTGTATTGCTTCCATCTTTTTTTGTATGCTTTGTCATGATGTAAAACCTCCCTTTCACTTTGTTAGTATGCTCATATCTTGCGAATGATTTCATCCCAATTTGTGACTATGAAGATTTGACTCGGCGGTCGTAGAAAATAGCGTTAATTTCTCCTCCAATAACGATAATCATACCCGATAGGTACAGCCAAATAAGCAAGATAATAATTCCGCCCAAACTTCCATATGTAGCCGTATAGTTATTGAAATGATTTACATAGTACGCAAATAGCATCGATACCACTGTCCATCCGACCGTAGCAAAAGCCGCTCCTTTTACAACATTTCGAATCAGCAGCTTTTTATTAGGAGCAAAGTAATACAACCCCGTAAAAACAGTAAACAAAATGAGACCGCTGATAATCCAGCGGGAAGCAGACCATAAAGCGAGAAAAGTTTCTGAAAATCCAAACGTAGACGATAAATAAAGACCAATCATATGACCAAAAACAGGAAGTAAAAGCGCTACAATAATAACAAATATCATCGCAAAAGTAAGGAGAACTGCCATGCCTCTCGCCACTAAAAACGGCCGATTTTCTTGTACGTGATACGCTCGGTTAAATGCCCTTACGATCGCATTAATTCCATTTGAAGCAGACCACATCGTGGCAATGATACCAAAGGACAATAGTTTTTCATTATGAGAACCAATGATATGAGAAACGTTGCTTTCAATCATGTGCAGCGTTTGCTGTGGCGCTACATTTTCGACCAAGTCAAGCAGATCTGTTGATTCCAATGGCAAAAATCCAATCAGCGTAATTAAGAAAATTAAAAAAGGAAATAGCGAGAGCAGCAAATAATAAGCCAATTCAGCTGATAAGCTGGGCAGCTCATCTCGATGAATGCGGCCCATGAGTTCTTTGCCAAACTTTACGATGTTATTTATGTATATTCCAGCCATATGTGCCTCCTTATTTATTTTTGTTCATCACCATACTTCTCTACAAATGCTTCTTTTGTATCGTTTACAATTTCCATCACCTGAGGGGTTGTTTCTTTTAACTTTTCTACTTTTCCTGCTACAAATGATACATCTTCAGAAACTTGCTCAATGGTCGTACGGATCGTTTCATATTTCTCTTTCACAGTATCCGTCACAAGTTCAGGATGCTGAATAAGAGTTTTTGTTTTGTCTTTCAGTTTTTTACTTCCTTGAATAACGGAACTTCTGGTTTCTTTATCAAATAAAGAAACAGCTCCTCCTATAATTGCTCCAATGACCATACCTTCTACTAGCTTATTTCGTTTACCCATTTGTCGTTTCTCCTCCGTTTTTTATTTTTTAAGTATCACTTATTCCGAGAAATGCTTCTCTATAATTTCGTCTAACAGAGCCTTGCATCCTTCTTGAACTAAGTCATATACTTCGTCAAAATTCCCCGTGAAATAAGGGTCAGGCACATCTTCAATATGTAAATCGGGCACAAAATCCAAAAGCCTTGCAATATAACCTGTTTTAGTATGTCCAGCCATCCTTCTCAGATTTCCTACATTTTCGACATCCATTCCAATAATATAATGGAATTTAGCTACATCCTCTTGAATCACTTGTCTTGCTGTTTGCCCTTTAAAATCAATGTTGTTTTTCGTTAAAATAGACTGCGTCCCTTCATGAGGAGGATTGCCTTTGTGCCAGCCTCCTGTGCCTGCAGAATCTACGTGAATTTGTCCTTCTAGCCCTTTTTTCTTCACCATATCTTTAAAAACCGCTTCTGCCATCGGTGAACGACAAATATTTCCCAAACAAACGAATAATACGTTAATCATAGTCTCGACTCCTTTCCCTTATTACAAACATTATATACAATCATTTTTAAACTAAAAAATAGTTTTCTTTTATTTATATCGTTTCCACTCTTCTGTGGATAAGAACCTGACATAAAAGTGTTCACACGATAAAAACATGTTACAATAAAAAAAACGCAACTGGAAGGATGAACAAAGTGGATTTATCAGTAAAATCTCCAGAGAATATTAAACATATGGTCGATAGCATTAGTGAAAAATTGCGCATGCTAAATATCGGAGCAATTAAAGCTGAAGCTTTTGACGAAGAAATGTATGAAGACTTAAAGTACTTATACGATATGGTAATGAGAAAAGATTCTTTTAGCCCAAGTGAAATGCAAGCGATCGCGGAAGAATTAGGTACACTGCGTAAACAAGCTTAATGACAACTCCGTCAATGACTAATAGCCATTGACGGTTTTTTCTACATTTTTTTCTATACATGAATGCTGCACCTTTTAGCGAGCAAATAAGAGTTAAATCGTTTACATACACATAGATGAAATATTCCCAAAAATCTTTCTTTTTTATTAGGAATTGACGTTTTTATTATTTGTCTATAGAATGTATCGAAATACCTAAAGCTCGTATAGTCTTGGAAATAGGGTCCAAGAGTTTCTACCGAACTACCGTAAATAGTTGGACTACGAGGGTTGAACATCATTCATACTGCATTTTTATTCTTCTTTATGTTCTCCCTTACATAGTCCTTCATTGTTATTCAGTTATACAATGAGAGGAGTCACATTCATGTCAAATACAAAAACAACCTTAAAAAAACAGCTTGCTGTTGCCAATAAAAAAATACCTGCAGATCTTGTAGTGAAAAACGGGAAAATTATCGATGTCTTTACGCTTTCCATCATCGAAGCCGATATTGCGATTGCAGATGGAGTGATTGTTGGAATAGGTCAATACGATGGGAATAACGTCGTGGATGCAAAAGGAAAATACATTTCTCCTACATTCATTGATGGACACGTTCACATTGAATCATCAATGGTTACACCTAAAGAGTTCTCAAAACTTCTTGTACCTAGAGGCGTCACAACTGTCGTAACGGACCCTCATGAAATTGCGAATGTTTCAGGGAAATCTGGCATTGAATTTATGCTTCAAAACTCGGATTCCATTCCTTTAGACGTATTTGTGAACTTACCTTCAAGCGTTCCAGCAACTCCTTTTGAAAGCTCTGGAGCCGTCTTAAAAGCAGCTGACTTAGCGCCATTTTTCTCTCACCCTCGCGTGCTTGGATTAGCAGAAGTGATGGATTTCCCTGCTGTGCGAGATGGAGATAACGATATGCTCGATAAATTACAAGCAGCTAACGATGCAAATGGTGTAATTGATGGGCACGGCTCAGGGTTAGATGCTACGGGCGTTAATATTTATCGTACCGCTAACATTTCAACAGATCATGAATGCGTAACAGCAGAAGAAGCAATTGAACGTATTCAGCGCGGGATGTATGTTCTGATCCGCCAAGGTTCTGTCGCTAAAGATTTGAAGCAATTATTACCCGCTGTAAATGAACGCAACGCACGCAGATTTTTATTCTGTACAGATGACAAACACCTAGATGATTTATTAACGGAAGGTTCTATTGATTATAATGTTCGTTTTGCTATTGAACTCGGGCTGGATCCGTTAATTGCGATTCAAATGGCTTCATTAAATGCCGCTGAATGCTACGGGTTAAAAGATAGAGGTGCGGTTGCTCCTGGTTACAAAGCCGATTTTATTCTGCTGGACGACTTAACCGATATATCTGCAGCACATGTTTATCAAAACGGAGAGCTCATTGCTGAAAATGGAGAGATGCTGTCTGTTCAAGAAGAACAAATTGATCTTCCGACAGAACTAATGAATTCTGTTCATTTGAAAGAGTTCTCTATTAACAAACTTACGATACCACTTCAGCACAATCGGGCTAATATTATTGAAATTAATCCAAACAGCCTGCTTACAAATCATATTGTAGAAGAAGTTCAAGTGAAGCAAAACGAATTTCAGCCTTCTGTAGAAAACGATCAGCTGAAAATGGCTGTTGTTGAGCGCCATCATTTAACAGGGAATATTGGTCTGGGGATCGTAAAAGGCTTTCAGTTAAAAGACGGAGCGATTGCTACTACGATTGCTCACGATTCACATAACATCGTAGCGGTAGGAACAAATGACGAGGATTTAGCAAAAGCAATTGCGGCAATTGAAGAAATCGGCGGAGGTATTGTTATTGTAAAAGGCAATGAAGTGATTGGCTCCCTCCCTCTTTCCATCGGAGGATTAATGTCACCTCATCCTTACAATGAAGTGAACAGCTTACTTAAGCAGCTTCACGGAGCTCTTCATGATCTCGATATCTCACAGAAATTCAATCCGTTGCTGACTTTATCTTTCTTGAGCTTACCTGTTATTCCATGTCTAAAATTAACCGACAAAGGATTATTTAACGTAAAAGAATTTAAGCATATCCCTGTTCAAGCATAAAATAAAAAGGACTCTTTCGAGTCCTTTTTATTTATACCCTTTAGACGGAGTAGTTCGAGTTTTACGATTTTTATAATGACGATATCCTTCTTTTAACAGGATAGGAAAAACAGCGACTAGAATTTTTTTTACTATACGTCCCAATTTAAGGCACTCCTTTACGTGTTCTTACTTTACTATACCCAAATTGGACAGCTAAAAACGCAAAAAAGAGCAGGTATATCCTGCTCTTTTTGTATTACTTACCGATAAATTGTTGAGTCCAGTACGTAGTATCACCTTTTACGTATCCAACACCAATTTCAGTAAAATCAGGGTTTAGAATGTTTTTGCGGTGACCGTCACTATTCATCCAAGCATTCATTACATCCTCAGGAGATTGCTGACCTTTTGCAATATTTTCACCTGCAGTTGTATATTCAATGCCAAATTGTTTCATCATATCAAATGGTGAACCATACGTTGGTGAATTGTGGTCAAAGTAACCTTTATCCATCATATCTTTTGATTTAGTGCGTGCAACGTCACTTAATTCTTTGTTAAGTGTTAAAGGCTTTAAACCTTGTTTTTGACGTTCTTGGTTTACTAAATCTACTACTTTTTGTTCAAATTGACTAGCATCTTTTGTTTGTTCTGATTTATCAGTACTTTCTGATTGTTGAGCTTTTGTGTTTTGCTGTGTTTGCTCAGGAGCTTTTGCCTCTTCACTTTGCTCTGGTGCTTTTGCTTGTTCCTGTGGAGCTGCTTCAGCTTGCTCTGGTGTTTGTGTTTCTTGTTGTGGAGCTTCTGCTTGAGCAGATTGTCCTTGAGCGTTAAATTTCTTTAATAGCTCATCTACATTTATATTTTGTGCTGCTTGAGCATCTTTAATGGTAATTTGTTTTGGAGTGTTGCAATCAGGAGCTGCTGCATTTGCTTGTCCTGCTGTTAGTAATCCTAATGATACGGCACCTGCGACAGTGGCAATACGAAACCTTTTCTTCATGTTTGAAATCCTCCTATGTGATAATAAAGTTTTTTGTAAAACCGCAACGCATCTAAGCTTGTAGCAAGCCAATCTCGTGATGCACCCTCATTGTTGCATGAAAACTATGAAACTCGCAACGCCTTTTAAGCTACCAAAATTATACTCACACTTATGTAAAAAATATTTCGATTATATTACGCGGCTTCCATCTATTGATAGTAAAAGGTTTTCATATACTTTGAGAAACAGCTCCATCCAATGCGGTAATATAACTGTAAATTCCTCGTCAAAAACGTTACATACAAAAAAGGCGACAGCAGAGTGGTAAATCACCCTGTTATCGCCTTTTACAGAAAGTTTTACTAATATTATTTACTTATTTTAAGACGTTTACTGATTCACGTACGAATGCTTCCATATCATCTGGTGTACGGCTTGTAACTAGTTGATTACCGCATACCACAACTTCTTTATCATGGAAGTTTGCGCCTGCATTTTTCAAATCAATAGCAATTGATTTGAAACCAGTTACGTCACGTCCTTTTAATGTTTCAGCATTGATTAGCAGCTGTGGCCCGTGACAAATAGCCATAACCGGTTTGCCTTCATCCATAAATGATTTTGTAAAAGCTACGACTTGATCGTCCGCACGCAAGATATCTGGTGAGAAGCCTCCGGGTAAAAACAATGCGTCAAAATCTTCTGGTTTTACATCGGCAATTGCTTTATCAATTGTTAATGTTGTTTCGCCTTGTTTACCTGTTACTTCGCCTGTTTTCACATCGATTTTTGTTAGCGTATGGCCTTCTTCTTCAAAGGCTTTGGCTGGATCTGTATATTCCACATCTTCAAATAAATCTGTTACTAATACTGCAATTTTCTTACTCATTCTAAGCAACTCCTTAATTGATTTGTGTACTAATGTTCTATAAATAAAATACCCGTACACTATTCTTTTAAACATGGTTTATGAGTAAAAAACTTTTCTACAATAATCTAAAAACACAGTGTAGGTTTTTATAAATCAGACATTCAAAACAAATTAAATGTCTGAAACGTCGTCTCTTCTGGAACTGGATACACATCTCTACCTGCAATTACGTTCAGAATACGCTGATTACGCTGAACGGATAAACCAAGATTTGTTGCGCCAGATCCGTGTGAATGTTCAATGTTAGTTAACGTAAAAAAGTGGTGGTTACGGGGTTGTTTAAAGACAAGCCGGTAATCTTTTGTGACGTTGAAACGCTTGTCATCTTCCCATTCGATATCATCTTTTATTCGTTCGATGAACGGCGAAATCTTTGGCTTATAGCCCGTGGATAATATCAAACGATCCGCTTCGTATTGAAAAGAGCGATCAGCCTTTAATTGTTTACACTCCAGCTCATATCCATTTGCTTTTTTATGAATGTCACTTACTTCAGTCGAAGCTTGAATCGTAACGGGTACTCTTCCTTTAAGTGAACGATGATAGAGTAAATCATAGATTTTCGTTAAGGTAGAAGATTCAATTCCGTGACGTAGGGGGTTTAAATCTTCTACCGTGCTTGTACGTTCCTCAAAAGACAGCGAATGAAAGTAATCTACATAGTCTGGCGAAAATAACTCTTGAGCAAGCTTGGATTGATCAAGCTGAAAAAAATTAGAGGATCTTGTAAACCATGTAAGGTGGTAATGATGTTCAGTCTGTTCTTCTAGTAAATCCAGAAAAATCTCGGCAGCACTTTGCCCTGAACCAACGATCGTTACATGCTTTCCTTTTTGAATCTCTTCTTTTTTATGTAAATAGCCGCTGCTGTGTAAAATATGCTCATTTAGCTTTTCTTCAAAAGCCGGAGGCACAAGTGGAATGCTTCCTGTTCCCATTACAACGTGTTTAGCATTTACCGTTTGAATTCCCTCAGGTGTTTCTACCTTTACTTCATAATACTCTTCTTCATTTTTTGGTATCACATCCACAACTTTTGAAGAAAAGTGGCAGGAAGATAGCTGCTCCGCTACCCATTTCGCGTACTCGTTGTATTCTTGACGCGGAATGTCAAAACGATTAAAGAAAAAGAACGGATACAAGCGCTTTTGCTTGTGAATATAATTTAGAAAAGAATAGGGGCTTGTTGGATCTGCAAATGTAACTAAGTCTGCTAGAAACGGAATCTGCAAGTCCGTGCCGTCAATTAACATGCCCGGATGCCATTCAAATTTCTCTTCTTTATCAAAGAAGACTGCATCAATTTCATCAAGAGGCTCAGCAAGGGCCGCTAAGCCTAAATTAAAAGGGCCTATTCCTATTCCCACCATGTCATACTGCTTATTTGTCATCTTTAAACTCCCTTTCATAAAAAAAGCTAACAGTATTGTCTACTGTTAGCTTTTTACCCTTTTTCCATACATTTATGCGGAAGGAGTCATACTCATTTTCGGGCCAAACGATTCATACATGATATTTTCTTGGGAAATGCCCATTTCATCTAGGCCTTCTAACACCATTTGTGTAAATGAAGAAGATCCACAAACATAATAATATGCATGTTTATCGCCGACATATTTAGCTAGCTCTTTTTTAGTTAAGCGACCATACGTTATGTTTTCATCATGCTGATCTGTTTGCGCTTGACTATAGAAAACGTGCTGTTCAAACGTATATGTCTCTGACAACGATTGAAGCTCTCGTTTCATTGCATGAAACTGCTCATTTTTAGCACTGTGAATAAATGTTACTTCTTGATTGTTTTCCAATGCTTGATGAAGCATTGACATCATTGGAGTAATTCCTACACCTCCGCTGATAAATACTGATTTATTATTTTCTTTTAAGACAAAATCTCCTGCTGGAACGCTGACTTCAAGCAAGTCTCCTTCTTTCAATTGATCATGTAAATACGTTGACACGACCCCGTCTTCCATTTGTTTTTCTTTTTTCACCGTAATTTTATAGTATGGTTGGTTTGGATAGCCAGATAAGCTGTACTGGCGAATGGATAAATATTCTTGACCAGGAATTCGTACACTCACGTACTGACCTGGCAGAAAAGCAGGCAGTGCTTTTTGATCAGGTGATACTAAATAAAACGAGTACACGCCTTCTGCTTCTTTTACTTTTTTATGAACCATTAGTTTTTTATAATCTTTCCATCCTTTTTCTTCAGCTTCTTCATATAACTCTTGCTCCACACTTATGAATACGTCTGCAATGGCACCGTAAGCTTCTTTCCAAGCTTCCATAATCTCATCGGTCGCAGCTTCTTTTAAAACATCTTTAATTGCCTTTAATAAGAACTCGCCGACAATTGGATAGTGCTCTGCTTTCACGCCGATACTGCGATGTTTATGGGCGATTTGCTTCACAACTGGAAGCAGCGTTTCAAGCCGATCGATGTACTGCGCAGCGGCATAAACTGTATTAGCTAACGCCATTTGCTGACGTCCTGTTTTTTGATTTGTTTGGTTGAATACATTTTTTAAAGAAGGATACTGTTCAAAAAGCATTTCATAAAAACGAGTTGTGATTGCTTGCCCATGCTTTTCTAAAACAGGAACTGTACTTTTTACAATAGAAATAGTTGTTTGTTTCATAACTTTCGCCTCCGAAAGATTCATTTTTAAAAGATATATTTTTAATACATCTTTATGATACTCATATCCTACTTAAAAAGATATATTTTATATACACATTTAAAGAAATGTTCACAAATTCACCCTGTCAAAAATGTGAGCATTCTTTCTGTATTTCTTAGATATAGACATGCTATTATAGATATATCAGCTGCTGATAAGAGAAGAGGTAAAAAGATGAGGCTCACACAATATACAGATTACTCACTGCGAGTTTTATTATATTTAGGCGTTCGCGATAATAATAAACTAAGCAATATAAAAGAAATTGCTGAAGCGTATAATATTTCAAAGAACCATCTTATGAAAATCATTCACGAACTTGGAAAACTTGGCTTAATTGAAACGATACGAGGACGAAACGGCGGTATTCGTTTAGCTCAGCTTCCAAAAGACATTAATATTGGCAAAGTGGTACGTCAAACTGAAGAAGATTTTCATATTGTTGAATGTTTTGACCGTGAAGGAAACTTCTGCATTATTAGCCCCGTCTGCAAGTTAAAAAGTGTTTTGCATGAAGCCATGCAAGCCTTCATTAAAGTGTTAGATCAGTATACATTAGAAGATCTAATCCAAAATAAAGACGAATTAAACCTCCTCCTCCTATCTCAAAAAAACGAGGAATGAACAAACTAAAATTCACCTGAAATCATTCTCGTTTTTTTGACCTTTTTCCCTTTCATCATAAAATAAAAGATGTTACAATGAGGCACGTATTGGAAAGACAAGATGTCTCCATTCGAGCAGACAATGAACCTCATTCTGTTCATCCTAAAAAAATGACGAAAGGGTGTTTGAGTATGCACGTAGGAAGCAAAGGTTGGTATGTTGAGGAACTTAAAAAACGAGGAGTTCGCAACCATGAAGGCCGCAAAGTGGAAAAGTACAAAACATATGTACTTGCTAACTTGCTTGATAAACACAAAAATTAATTAACGTGTAATAAGAGAGTACAAATTTGTACTCTCTTTTTTGTTCATTTAATAAGCTGCGTCTTGATAAAAATAATTTGGTGATAATACTTTATTTTTATAAGGCTTATGAAAAATATGTGTGGTAGCTGGTGAAACCGGTGGGATTAACCATGTCCAGTTCCCAGTCACTTCCCGGCCATTTTTTTGTTCTCTTTCTTCAAACAAGTGAAATTGCTGAGCAGCCGTATGATGATCTACAATGCTAACACCTTCTCGTTTGAAAGAAGAAAGCACCGCAACGTTTAATTCAATAAGAGCTTTGTCCTTCCAAAGCGTCGCGTTGTAATCCATGTTCAATCCCATCATAGAAGCTATTTTTGGAAGTTGATTATAGCGATACGTATCCGCCAAATTTCGGGCACCAATTTCAGTCCCCATGTACCATCCATTAAATGGTGCTGCGACGTAATCAATCCCTCCAATTTCTAGCTTCATATCTGAAATCATCGGGACAGCGTACCATTTTAACTGTAAGTCTTCAAATTCAGGAAGTTCCGGATGCGTAATAGCTACTTCTTTCACTAAATGTTTTGGAATCTCAAACCATCGAGGTGACGCTTCATTAACTTGCAGGACCAGAGGAAGAACATCAAAGTGAGTTTTCTCACCTTCCCACCCTAGCTTTTGGCAAACCTCCGTGAACGCAACAGAATCAGGATCTCCTATCACACCATATTCCGTCTCGTACCCAGCATAGCGGATTAGCTGATGATTCCAGATTCTAACCGGTTCTTTTGCTTGCATTTTCGGTTTAAACACCGTAATAGTAGGCCGGATTTTCCCGTCATTTGTTGCATATTCAATATGATGAAACAGAGCGTCTCTTACCTCTTCAACTGTGCTCACCTCTCGCTTATCAAATACATTGAGCGATTGCCAAAATAGTCGTCCGATACATTTATTGCTGTTTCTCCAAGCCATGCGAGCTCCGTGCTCTAACTCTTCAAATGTATGATCATAATGTCCGAGTGACATAATTTGCTGATGAATTTCTTTTAATCGCTTGTTTTTTTCCACTTCGCTTTTTTCAAGTTCAGCGTAGCACGTCTCTATAAATACACGTGCTTGTTCAAATAATTCTTCTTGCTTCAACGTTTGTTCCCCCCTAGAAGAACAGATTTCATTCTTTTCGTCCACGAAAAGCAAGTTTCAGTATACCATTCTCATAGCGGAAACGCGCATCATAATGCTTTAATAACCTCTTTCAATATTAACCAAGTTAGAAGGCAATTCGCCTTGCTCAACTTTTTGCAGCGTTTCAACAAAGCACTCTACGGCTTCTGCAGGCGTAGTCACCGCCGAAATATGAGGTGTTATGATGATATGTGAATGATTCCACCAAAAAGATTCTTTCGTTAACGGCTCACGTTCAAATACGTCTATGTATGCTTTTCGAATACGCTTTTGCTCAATAGCCTCTACTAACGCATTTTCATCTACAGTTGCACCTCGTCCAACATTTATAAAGTATGCATTTTCAACTACATTCATCCATTTTGAATCAAAGTAGCTTTTTGTTTCATTCGTTAGCGGCATTGTACTAATAATCCAATCAGCTTCTTTTAGCAAGTCTCTCTCATTTGAAATCGAGACTACTTGATCAAATGACGGCTTTTCATTTCCACTTTTAGATACTCCTATCACTCGTACACCAAAAGATTTTAAAACGGTTGCAAGACGTCCTCCGATTTCACCTGTTCCATAAATGATGACCGTTTGAGCAGAAAGCTGCTGAGGCTCTACCGCTTTCCACTGCTTTTGTTTTTGCTGATGCTGAAACTGTGCGTGGTGCTGAAGTTCAGCTAGCATATAGCTAAGACAATATTCACTGATCCGCTGACCAAATGAACAAACCGTACGTGTTAACATCACGCTCTTTTTCCAATCCCCACTTTCTAAGAACCGATCAACTCCTGCACCGAGAGAATGAATCCATTTGAAGCTATGGTCTTTAAAGTAATTCGTTGGACCGAAGGATAAAAGCGCGTCAGCCCAGTTTAAATCTTCCATTGTAACGTCTTGCTCTTCCATAAATCGAAACGTCTGAGACAGCTGCTTTTGTTTGATTATCTCCTCCAGCTCCTTATGCATTCTTCCTGCCACTAGTATCGTATAAATGTTCATTTCTTTTCCCCCTGCCTTTTTATTCTTCTATATACTCTATTTGAATGATTCGATATAACCGTCCCTTCGTCATGAAGGATTTTCTACATTGATATATATAGTATGAATCAAGTGAAAGGAAGACGCGAGTGAATTTTATATGACTTTCAAGGCTGGAAAACTCATATGGATTTATGTATATAAGTTCGCTATAATCGTTATGAATCAATTTGTTTATAACGAAACGTACGATAGATATTTTAAAAGAAAAGGTGTGTCAGCATGAGTGTATTAAACGTAAAAAATCTAAGCCATGGTTTTGGTGACCGTGCGATTTTTAACGATGTATCATTTCGATTGTTAAAAGGTGAACACGTCGGCTTGATTGGAGCAAACGGCGAAGGTAAATCAACATTTATGAACATCATTACAGGCAAGCTAGAACCGGATGCGGGAAAAGTAGAATGGTCTAAAAAAGTGCGCGTTGGCTATTTAGATCAGCACACGGCATTAGAGCGCGGCCTTTCTATTCGTGATGTACTAAAAAGTGCTTTTCAATATTTATTTGATTTAGAAGCTCAAATGAATGGCCTCTATGAGAAAATGGCGGATGTATCACCAGAAGAACTCGAAAAACTATTAGAAGAAGTCGGTACGCTTCAAGACCTCTTAACAAACAATGACTTTTACGTTATCGATGCAAAAGTCGAAGAAATTGCGCGCGGATTAGGATTAGAAGATATCGGCTTAGATCGTGACGTACAGGATTTAAGTGGCGGACAGCGTACAAAAGTATTGCTAGCCAAACTATTGCTTGAAAAACCAGAAATTCTTTTACTTGATGAGCCTACAAACTACTTGGATGAACAGCATATTGAGTGGCTACGACGCTACTTGCAAGAATATGAAAATGCCTTTATTTTAATTTCTCACGATCTTCCATTTTTAAATAGCGTGATCAATTTAATTTATCATATGGAAAACCAAGAGTTAAATCGCTATGTAGGAGACTACGACGATTTTATGAAAGTATATGAGATGAAAAAACAGCAGCTTGAAGCAGCTTATAAAAAACAACAGCAAGAAATGGCAGATTTAAAAGATTTCGTAGCGAGAAACAAAGCGCGCGTGTCGACACGAAATATGGCCATGTCCCGTCAAAAAAAGCTGGATAAAATGGAAGTAATTGAACTAGCTCAAGAGCGTCCAAAACCAGAGTTTAACTTTAAGAGTGCTCGTACTTCAAGCAAATTAATTTTTGAAACATCTGATTTAGTCATTGGATACGAAGAGCCGCTTTCTAAGCCACTGAATCTAAAAATGGAGCGAGGTCAAAAGATTGCCCTTGTAGGAGCAAATGGAATCGGGAAAACAACTCTTTTAAAAAGTATTCTAGGAGAAATCAAACCGATTTCAGGCTCTGTAGAAAAAGGCGATTACCAGCATATTGGCTATTTCGAACAAGAAGTTAAATCAGCTAACTACAATACGTGTATTGAAGAAGCATGGAACGAGTTTCCTCACTTTACCCAATATGAAATTCGTGCAGCGTTAGCTAAATGCGGCTTAACAACCAAACATATTGAAAGTAAAGTAGAAGTTCTAAGCGGTGGAGAAAAAGCAAAAGTCCGTCTATGTAAGCTGATTAACAATGAAACCAACATTCTTGTACTGGATGAGCCTACAAACCACTTGGATGTAGATGCGAAAGATGAATTAAAACGAGCTTTAAAAGAATACAAAGGAAGTATCTTAATTATTTGTCACGAACCTGAATTTTATCAAGATGTAGTCACAGACGTGTGGAACTGCGAATCTTGGACGACTAAATTATTTTAAAAAAAACGGGTTAAAAGAGGCATATCTTTTAGAAAAAGTGGGAATGATAAGATTAAGTTCCCCCCCTTTGTGTGAGTAGCCATTTTTTAAATGGTTACTTTTTTTATGTATAGTCCTTTAATAAAATGGCTATATTGTATCTATACTCCCTAAACCCAAAAAGACCGCTGCAGTGATGCAGCGGTCTTTTCGTTGTCATGGTTTCATCTGTAGCCAGCTATCAAAATGATGAACAGCTATACTGCTTGGAGGGTTTTTAGCTTGACACTTCGTAAGCAACTTACCCAGCTCTTGCATCATCTTTTCTTCTCCTTTAGCAGAAAAAGAAATGTATTCCCCTTCATCTGAAGCCATCGTTTCTACCCCTATTTCAATCGGAGTGGATAGTACACGTCCCCACTTGCGTTCATTTTGCGTTATGTCAGCAATACCGTCTTCTTTATCTGCATGGTTTCGGTACGACATAATTGTGACTTCATCAGCGTACTGAATAATCCAATGCCCCAGCGAACCGGAACCGTTGCTATTTTTGAATAGAACTTCGTCAAACCAAAACGGTATATCTACAGCAAGCGGCAAGTGTAACTGACGAGACTGTACTGCAGCTTGAGAAATAACATATTGATACTGCAGAATACTTTTCGCTCGATTATTTTTCCAGCTTTTATACAAATACGGCTCTATATCTAAATGAACCCCTGAAAATTGCTGTTGTTCTTCCGCTTCTGCTTGGTAAGCTGTTATCCAATTAAAAAATGCGTCTTGCTCTTCTATACCAGAAGGCCCTATCCAAGAAGGAGCGCCGTCAAGTGCGTAGACATCTATACCCTGGACTTGCGCTTGTTGGATAAAATGCCTATATACAGAAGGTGAAAGATGAGCGTCAATTTGTAAATAAACCTTTGTCACCTTTTTTTCTTGAAGTTTTTCACGGATAGCTTCTTGGTCCAACATCCATTTCTTTGTATCCCACACCCACGTCGACAGCGGTATATTCATCTCTGCATTCACCTTTGATCCACATCCTGTTCCTTTCCCCATATTAAACAGCCATACAACCACCAGAAAAATAAGAACGCACTTGCTTTTCACACTCTATTTCCTCCTTTATACGAGCCAGAACTCATATAAAGAGAGTCTGGCAGCTTGGCAACTTTATGGTGAATTTCTCCCTTAGATCTGTAGCTTTCAGCAAACTCTCCCTTATCAATTTTTTCAGCCTAATCTTTATTTGTTCTAGCGGTTGCTTGATTTACTTCCCTGTATCTTTCTTATGGAATAAATATGCCTGCTTTGGATGGTTTGGCTGATTTGGATATTTCAACTGTAATTGTCCTTTTCGTAATAGCTTTGTTAAATAATTATTACGTACTCCATCCGGCGTTCTTTCTAGTAAATAAGCAAACTCTTTAAGCATGAGCGGTTTTTCTTTGCATAATTCAAGAATAATATGCTCCATCTGATTAGGCGAAAGCCGTTTTTTTTCACGAGCCAGCGCTGCAATATCCCATAGCTTCGTATCAATATCCTCACCATTCACTGAATTAGAAGAACCATCTTCCGATTCTTTATTATAGGAGCTTTGATAACTATTATAGGAGTAATCATCTTTATTATATGAGTTAAGTTCACTATTATAGTAGTTTTCTTCTTTATTATAGGAGTTATTATCGTTATTACATGAGTTTAACTCCTCTAATAAATCTTTATTATAAGAGTCTTTATTTTTATTATAGTAGTTATTTTCGACATTGTTTTCAGGTATGTTTTGATATTTTTCAACACTTTTAAAATTATTTCCCAAATCAGTTACAGACGTATGATAAGTGTCTTTTTCAGAAGAACTAATCTGTCTTTCTTGAGTGGACAGAGATAACGTGACTACCGTACGATGCATAGAAACATCTTGATCAACAGAAGGCTTTTTATAATGATGCAAGCTCCAGTTTTGCTTCACTTTTTTCAAGCCAGAGCCCGAACGTTCACATAGCCCTAGTAAACTGAATAGCTTAACGATATTCGGGTTTCGAAGCTGACTAACGGTTTTACTAAAAACTGAATCTGTAGGTACTAACAAAAGACCTGGATTAGAAAAAACGTAATGAGAAGGTTGCTTTTCTAAAATAACGCCGCCCTCGCCATTATAATCTGCATGAATAAGCATATTGATTAAAACTTCTGTTAAAGAGGAAGCGATTGACGACTGGGGTTCGCTATTGCGAACAATTTCATGAATATGGAAATAAAAATCGAAAATATTTCCTGACCACGTCCCGTCTTGAGAGGTAAAACGCTCTGTCCATTCTTCATTCCCTTTACTTTCCCGGTATTCTAAAAAGTATTGTGGTAAAACTTCTGTGATAATCCGTTCTTCACTGAATAAAAGCAGGCCTGCGAGCGTAACTCCTTCTTTATGGGTATCTCTTACCTTTCCCCATGCTCCTACTTTGTATAAAAACTCTTTTGTTTCAAGCGCATTCCAAGGATGAGCTGGTTTTACTTCAGCAAATCGATCCCGGTAGCTTTTGATCGTATCAAAATTTAATTCATTTAATCCATAGTGCTCTAGGATGAGATTATCTTGTAACATATTCAACTCTCCTATTATCTTTGTATATTTATTTAACAGCGCGAATATGCTGTTTCTTACCTCTTGTTACTAACGTACTAACTTTATTTATCTAGATGCCGCATAGATCCTGCTTCTGCCGCCTAATCTCTGCTACATCGATATATACACCTCATCTATTCTATCATTTTTTCTTTCTTCTCTCCTGCATTTTTCAATCTTCAACATAGCCGAGTTTATTGTGTAAAAGCTGTGGATATTTATCTTTATCCACAGCTTTTACACAACCTACAAACCCTTTTCTAGCTGTTTCAATATAAATTTGTTATAATACCCTTCATAACAACGGATTAAGTGAGGGATTACGTATGGAAAAAGCTACATTTGCAGGTGGATGTTTCTGGTGTATGGTTACACCATTTGAAGAGCTAGAAGGTATTCACGGCATTGTATCAGGATATATGGGGGGAACTGTGGATAACCCTACCTATGAGCAAGTAAAATCTGGCACAAGCGGTTATTACGAAGTGGTTCAAATCACATTTGACCCTGAAGTGTTTCCGTATAAACGTTTGTTAGATCTTTATTGGCCGCAAATTGATCCAACAGATGATGGAGGTCAATTCCAAGATCGAGGCTCGCAGTATCGAACAGCAATTTTTTACCATAACGATAGCCAAAAGCAGGAAGCTGAAGAGACAAAGCTAGAGGTCGCAAAAAGCGGACGTTTTAAAAAACCAATCGTGACAAGCATCCTTCCTGCCTCTGCGTTTTATGAAGCGGAAGAGTATCACCAAGATTTCCACAAGAAAAATCCAAAGCATTATAAAGAAGACCGCGCTAAGTCTGGTCGAGATGAGTTTATTCAAGCGAACTGGAAATAATTCTCATGTTCGAAACAAAGCCGCATAGCGTTTGCTATGCGGCTTTGTTTACCAATTATCTGTATAAGTTGCTGTTGTTGACGGCACGCTCCAATATTGCTGCGAAGGCTGCCATGCTTTTAACGAGCCATCAGCTCTCTTCACAATTGCTTTAAATTGAACATTTTGACTCGCAGGAAAATAGACGGTGCCTCTCCAATCGGCTGTAGATGAATTATATGTTAATTTAATTGGATAAAGGGACGTATCCCACTGACCTAGCTCAGCTCTGTCTCCAACAATATAAACCGTTTCTCCTACCGCAGTTGGCGCATTTTTTACTACAACCGTTTGCGCAACTGGTGTAACGCCCAGCGTATTTTTAAATTGCCCCATCAGCGTATCATTGTTAATGACATCGTAGAAACGAAGCAAAGTAAATCCTGCAAAATTATAGTTAAAGGCCATTTCAGCTGCTTTTTTATATTGATCTTCACTGCCTATAGTTAGAGCATTTTCCCCGTTTAAAACAATTCCTTTTGCATTCGCAATACCTGCTACTTGGCGTACAAGCGTCTTTGGCATAGAATATTCGGGATAACTTCCGCTGTCCGTCATTTCTAAGCACGTAAACGTTATATCTAATTTAGCTGTTTTAAAAGCGTCTAAAAGCGCATTGTAATCATTATATCCAGCAGGTTTTTCTGCAGCATGAGGAATCGTCGGATTATTATACTGCCAATGAATTCCCGCCACTTTTGCACCGATTGGTACGTTAAAGGTGGCATCAAAAGCCTGATGAGCTAACTGTCCAATACGTTTTGTATGATCTTCCAAAGCTCCTTGATACCATGCTAAGAAATCTTTTCCATAAGCTGTTGAATAACCATCTTTTAAGAACTGATAGCCATCTGATGGCGGTAAAATTTGCGATGCAGAGGTTAAATTGGTTCCCCATGCCTGATTGACGCCGGCGAGTGAACCGTATTTAGTCAAAGCATATGATTGAAACTTGCTTTTGGCGAAGTTCGTATACACTTGAAATTTTCCTCTAGAAGGATAGCCGGTTCCGTCTGCTGCTGTATAGGACGGATAACGAATTTCACCTGCAGGGCCTCCGGATAAATAGATTTTAGCAATCACGTCTTTATAAGGTGCTAACGCTTGCGCAAATGCCGTATAGAGCTCTCCGTATTGCTTAGAAATAACGTCAGTTGCCAGCGGGCTTAGCGTTTCTTTATTTGTCGTACCTGTTTCAGATTTAAAGTAAAGGCTGTCATCACTTTTTAAGTTCCATACCCAAGACGGAAGCGGAACGTTACAATCATCTCCAACATTACCGCCGCACTGATGAGTAGAAATAATAGGAACGATCTTTATACCTGCATTACGAGCAGCTTGAGCAAAGCGCTGAGCATAGGAAAAATCAAACTGCTGATCGCCGTTCTTCTCCATATCTCCCCACCAGAAGTCTACTGTCACCGCATAAAATCCATTTTGTTTCGCTTTGCGTAAATCGTTCTCAAACGCTTCCCATGTTGTATAGTCTGTTACCTTTTTTAAAGGCGCCATTAAGTAGGTTTTGTAACCAGGATTCATTGATTTTCCATCTACGGCAGCCGCTCCATTAAGTGGATTCAAAATGAAAGCGTTAACAAAAATGAGCACCAAAATAAAAGCCAATCCTTTTTTACATAGCTGTTTCATAGCTTCCCTCCATTTTTTCAAAATCACCTATAGGTATTCGGCGGATTTTAGTTTTTTCCTTTTTCTTTTATAAAAAAAGACGCCCCGCCAGGACGCCTCCTACATTAGTTCCAAATCTCATTCACCCATTCAGGATGGTCAATAAACGGATTGCGGTTATGCTGATAGTCTGAATAAATAATATCATTTCTGCGTCGTTCTCGATCATCTACTGGATCTTCGGCGTTCCATTGAAGAAGCACAGATAATTTCCCATGATAAGGAGCAGTGCCATTATTCACTGTGTTATTAAGTTCTAAGTCAGGCTCATCACTTACATCGCCTTCATAGCGTACGGCCATATAAAACAACATACGAGCCACATCACCTTTTACTTCATCTCGAGGTTCCCATGAATCACTGTCAAAATAATTTCCGAGTGCCTCGCTATGTTCCGTCCCTCCGTTATCAAAATCTAAGTTTCCTCTCGTACCATTTACAGACACATCGGTTGGACGTAAATGATGAAGGTCTGTTCCAGGACCCATAGCTGTTCCAAAGTCCCCGTGAGACTTTGCCCAGACGTGCTCACGATTCCAATCGTCCACTCCACCTCCATTTGTACTCTTACTCTGTGAACGCCCCGTATAGAGCAAAATAACGTTATTTGCATTAGCTGGATCTTCATCCGTTTTCTTTAAAGCTTCCCATACGGCTGAATACGAAAGTTCTGTGTGATGGTCAATAATGTTATGAAGCTCTGTTTTTAAGGTGTTTCCTGTTTTTCCAGCTGCGGTACGATAATAGTCTTCTACTGGAACAGTTGGCTCTGTGGGGTCTGGAGTCGGATCAGTTCCTCCTGTTTCTGTACTGATAGAAGTAACTGATTTTATTCCCGGGTGTGAAAAGTAAGGGGTGAGTGTGCCCGTAACAGTAAGACTTTTCCCTTTTAACTCCGAGCGACTTTGAAGTCCAAATGTACTTCGCAAATTTGAAGGAATTTGAACGTATACCATCTTGTCTGTGTTGGTTTCATTTGCACTGTCAGCGAGAGCAAGTGCATAATCGTTTGGGTAATTGC
The DNA here is from genome assembly GCF_038898415.1 of Priestia sp. SB1. Taxonomy (NCBI): domain Bacteria; kingdom Bacillati; phylum Bacillota; class Bacilli; order Caryophanales; family Bacillaceae; genus Priestia; species Priestia sp. SB1. Next base: position 61,745 of record NZ_JBBJSS010000011.1, read on the forward strand.
TCGTAATAACTGTAGATGTGCCTGTAGGTTGACCTACTACATATCCTTTAACAGCTTGTACACTATTGTTTTGATTTTCAAGAGCTTGTGACACAGATAAAGATGCCGCTGCTTGACTAACAGGAGTTAAGCTCACTACAAGAGCAAAAACAAGCAGGGACATTACCCATGTTTTTTTACACAGAGCATGTAATCTCACTTTTTTATTCCTCCTTATGATAGGTTTAAAAACTCGTTTCCTTCCACCTCTTTATATTATTTTTTCACTGTGAATTCCCTGCCTGTTTTTTGTTAAGTTTTATAGTGAAAAAGATGTGTTCTTCTTTACAGTGGCGGCTGCTTTATGCGAAGGGTTATATTTTTAAAAGTCCACACTGGAAAAAGCATTATGTGTCTTTCTTTATATATGGTATAATCAACCGAATCGTAAAAGAGCTTATACCATTTCAGAAAATGAAATGATTTAAATAGAAATGAGGATTGTCTATGCTTAGTTTTGACGAAAAATTAGCTATTATTTCATCGTTTCCAGAGCTGCATCGAAAAGATGTATCTTTAGGACGCGTGAATTTTCATTATGAAGAAAGCGTGTACGATAAAACGGTTGTTGTGCATCATCTGCATCCTAACGGAAATGGATTTGTATATGCAGGTTTTTTAAAAGGATATGAAACAAATGACAAAGGTCTTGTGAATATCCGTGATTACACTGAAGAAGATCTTCGATCAATTATTGAAGCTTCTATTGAATCTTTGTCTACCCTTCCTGATACAGCTAGAGAAGAAGCTATTGTAGGGAATGGAAATGAACAGCGCTGGAACGGCCCAGACAATGCAACGCTTTTACTTGTTCATGAAGATGACCTGTGGAATATTTATTCTGGCTTGAATTTAGAGGCAGCATTTTTATCTTACGAAGAAGCAGAAGATTATTTGTTTGAAGAAGGCTTCCGCCGCCTGTAAATTTACGTCTATACGCAAAAACCTCGCTGTTGATTAACAGCGAGGTTTTTTCATTTTTTCACAGAAGGCTGAGGGCTAATGCGCGGTATTAAAACCACAAATAATACAACAACCCCCACACCAATCAATAATAAATAAAACCATTGTAGATCTGATGACTTTTCAGAAGCCGTTTGTTCTGTCCGATCTTTCTTGTAGGAAGTGTTTTTAGAAGAAAACAAGTTATATTCTTTTGCTTTCGAAGAAATCGTATTATCTTCAGCTGATGCGTTCGCAAAAAGACTTTCTTTTAAACTCTCTTTCTCTGCATCTTCCTCTTTTTCAAATGTAAGATCCTTTATTTCCTCCGGAATATTTCCTACTTCTTTTTTATTTTCTAGCAAAGATTCGGGGTCTAAGTTAATGGGATCATCTTTATATACATTTGGTTTAATCTCTTCAACGTTTCCATCATCATCTTCAGCCGCTGCTGCTATAGGGAAACAAAAAAGTGAAAAAATAAGAACAACACTTCCAATCTTCTTACTAAGCACTATAGGTTTCATCATTTTCAACCTCTTTAGTCGTCTTTAAAGCACGAATAATAGATGGCAGAACACTTAAAACGGCAGTCATTCCCAGTAATACAATAAGCGCCTGTCCAAACAGAGACTGCGTATCATATTGAATGGACATGTACACTTTAGATACTGGATCTTCGTAATTAAAGTTTGGCATAGATAAGTTAAGAAGTGGGGTAATATAAAATAAAATCAACCCTACTGTCGTCACCCATCCAGCGAAGCTTCCTAATAAGAAAGCAATACGCACAAGTGTAGATGAAGCAAGCAATAAGACGATCGTAAAGATTGACCATTCCATTGCCCGGTCTCCCGATAACGAATAAATATTAAGGCTAAAGATACTTACCATTAACCCTACAATCAAATTCAATAATCCAAAGAGCGTACCTTTTACAAGCATCGGTGCATGTCGGTAATATTGACTGAAATAGCCAATTAGTAGGCTGCTGATTAAGATAATAACCAAAATGACAACCGGTGGAACCTCTTTTACTTTTTCAGCCGGCACTTCACCGCTTACTTGAAGAGGATTTGCTAAATAATGATAAACGTAATCGTTATTCTGTCCATCTACTAATGTATTATTTAACAAGCGGTATACCTGGCCTCGCACCAACTTCGTTGAATCCACGTTTTGGGCCCACTTGCTGTTAAGCGTGTCAGCCTTATCCTGAACTTCATTTACACGCTTCTGCAATTCATCTGTGTACGTGACAACATTAGCTTGTCTTTCACCTAAAGATGAAATGAGTTCGTTCATTCCCTTCAACTCTTGACCCATGCTTTGCTGCAGCGTCATTAAGCCTGTTACGTCCGGAGCTTCTTTCTTTTCTAATGCTTGATCTTCACCTGCGCTAGATTGAAGCTCTTGATTCATTGCATTTGCTTTTTCTTGAATAGCTGATAGCTCTTCCATAATCGATGCTTGTTCAGCATCAACTGTTTGTCCATATTGATCAGCAAAATCTTGCACTGAACTTTGGAACTGTGCTAACTCTTCTTTTGTTAGAGACAGGTTTTGTTGAATTTGCTTACGCGCGTCTTGAGAAGAAACGGTTCCAGCTAACGCCTGCTGCAAACTTCCTTTAATAGAGTCATTGTTAAGGACGCTGTTCTGTATGTCTGTATTTCCTACTTGAGCTAAAGTCAAATCATACTGCGATAAATCACCGTAGTACTTTAACAGATCTTCGGCACTGCTGCTTTTAATCTTACCTGAGAATGTATTGCTCAGCTTTTCCTTTCGAGAAGCTGAAAGGTTTGGAGAAGATAAGATTTTATCTTCTTTGTTTTTAATCATCGTAATGAGACCATCAACATCCGCACTGCCTTTAGAAGGTTTTTTGCCGTCTTCTTTCAACTTTTCATTCTCTTTTTTTAATCGTTCATTTTCTTCTTGAAGCTTAGCAATTTGACTGCTCGACGACTTGGTTGCTTCTTCTAAGTCTTTCTCTGCTTTGTTTTTCTGTGCTGTCAAAGACTTAACGTCTGCTTCCAAACTGGCAATTTTCTGCTTCAGCGCATCCGTATTTTCTCCTGAAGTTTCAGGCTGAACGGTTACATTTTGCAGCTCATCTTTGACTGCCTGTACCTGTGTTTTTAGATTAGCCACTTTTTCAAGCGCACTTTTCACAGCATCGGATGTGCCTGATGTATCAGGTGTATCCGGTGTATCTGGTGTTTCAGGCGTTCCAGGCGTTTCCGTGCCCTCAGGTGCTTCAGGCGCTTCGGGTGTTTCACTCGTCATGCCTTGAAGCTGCTGTTCTAAATCATCAAGCCCTTTTGATATATCATCAAGCTTTGCTGTTTGCTGAGATAAATCCACTTGAATTGGTTCTGACGTTCCTTCGCCTTGACCGGAATCTGGCTGAGTTCCATCATCTTCTCCAGGATCCGTCGGCGTCTCTCCACCTTGATTAGGATCTGGCTGAGTTCCGTCACCTTCTCCAGGGTCCGTTGGCGTCTCTCCGTCTTGATTAGGATCTGGCTGAGTTCCATCACTTTCCCCTGGATCCGTTGAGCCCCCGCCGCCATCATTTGATGAAGCTGTCTCTAGCTGCGCACGAAGCGGCTTTAGCTTGCTTTCAATTTGATTTAGGGTTGTTTGCTCAGACTGCTGTTTGTATGAACTGATGATTTGGCCGTTCAAATCTTGCAGAGCTTTTTCTTGTTCACTGACGTTATCTGCTTGTTGATCTCCAAGTTCTCCAACGGCTTTTTGATTTTCATCCAGCTGCTGTTGAATGGAAGATAAGCCAATAAACACTTGATTGGCCTGCTCATTAAAATTTTGCTTAGAGCTTGGCTGATTAGATTCAAGGGAAGACAACCCTTGTTGAATCGCAGCGACGCTTTGAGCCTGCGTTTTTTCAAGCATTTGTTTCTGTGTTTCTTGATATGTTTGATATTGATTTACATATTCAATGAAGCTGTTTAAATTCTTTTCAACCTGTTCTACGTCGCCTTGTCTGTCGCTAGAACCTTTTTCTGCTTTATTTACATTATCTTGGATTTGCTGAAGAATTTTCTTTTGATCATTTAATTCACCTGCTAAATCTTTTGAATTCGGTTTATAAAAAGCGACCATTGTTTTTTGAAAGGCGATTTCTTTATTTAGAATTTTATCGAACTGTCCGCGTACCTTATCCACTTCCTGTGATACATAACTCCAGTACAAAGAGGACATTTCATTATTAACCTTTGTAGTAGCATCTTCTAATTCCCCTACTACTTTTTCCTTATTAACTGCGTTAAGCTGACTTTGAACTTTGTATTCCAAAGTAGCTTTTTCTGGCTTTTTTTCCTGATACGATAAAATATTTTGTGAGAAAGTCGAGGGAATATAAATAACCGCATCATATTTCCCATTCTGTAAACCGCTTGTAGCTGCGCTTCGTCCAAGCACGGTCCATTGATAATCCGACCCCTCCTGTAAAAGAGGAGTCACTTTTTCTCCAAATTCTATCGCTTTTTCATTGTTTTCTTTTACTCCATTATCTTCGTTAACAACCGCAATCGTTCTTGTTGAGTTTTCTGTGACTTGTAGCGGGTTGTCTCCAATATACTGGAAAAAGAAAGAAGGAAGAGCCAAAATTAAAACAACAGCTAATATGACTTTAAGTGTATACTTACGCTGTTCGGTCATGTTAAGATCTTCCTTTCACTTACACATAGCGGGATTTGAATTCTTGTTTCTTTTCCACTTTTAATATAATAACCGAAGCCAGGGTTAACGTCGGCTTCTTTTCGGTCATAAGGAAGTGTAAATAAGCTTTGCTCTGTTTTCTTCATCAACAACACAGCTTGGCCAATTTGCTTCACTTCTGTTGTTAACGCGTCAAATCCTTTTGAAAACTCATTGTTGTTCCCTGCAACAATCAAGTTAAAGCCCAGGTGGCTATAATTTTTCATCAATTTTGTAATACGATCCTGCAAGACACTGTCTAAGTTTTGCTGGAATCGTACAAATCCGTCTACTACAAGCATGATCGGGGCAAATGAAAGGCCGTGTACGGTTCCTTCCTGCACTGCTTCCAAATACTTATTTTCACGTCGCTGCAATCGTTCTTCGGTTAGGTCAAGCCAGTCGACGATCTGTTCTTTTGTTTCCATGTAAACAACTTGCTCTTCAGCTGCATAGCTTGATAAACCACGGTCAACCGAATCAAATAGTCCGATTTGCTTCACGCCTTGTTCAAGCGCTGTTTGCAGTATGACTTTCACTACATTGGTCTTTCCTTTTTGCGTCTGTCCCATGACGATACAATGCTTATTTTTCGTAAAGTTCATATGCACCGGTCGAACAAACTCTTCATCTAACCCAAGAGGAATAACTCCTTTTTCGCGAATAACTCTTCTGTCCGTCATAAATTCGGCAAGTACAAGTTTCGATGACAGCATTGGCACCGGCTCCGGAAGAATAGCATCAGCGTATTGATTCTTTAATCGTTGAATGTGCAGCTTAACTGCATCAAAAATTTCAAAATCATCTTTTCCTTCCGCAGGTAAAAACAGCTGTGCAAAATAAGGTTGATCCGTTTTGATAATAGCCCGGCCTGGAATAGACTCTAGCGCATACGGCGTACGCCCTAAAATAGAATACGCTTCTGAATGATCCATTAAGTAATGAACCACCTTCGTTTTCAAGTTATTCATAAGTGACTGACGAATAGAATTCACGCGCGTTGCGGTAAAGATCATATAAATTCCTAAAGACTGGCCGTCACGCACAAGCTGCGTGAACTGCATTTCTAGATCTTGCATTTCTTCTTTGACAAGATCAAAATTATCAATCGTGATAAAAATTAGAGGAAGCTCTTCTGAACTTAAAGCATTATACATTTTGATATTGCTAACTTCCTGCTGTTGAAATAACTGCTTTCGCCTTGCGATTTCTTGTTTGATAATCGTCATGAATTTTTCAATTTTACGCATTTGATCCATTAAGAAATAATCCGCCGTATGAGGCAGCTGACGAAGCGGCAGCAGCGTACCGTTCCCAAAGTCAAAAATGTAATAATGAAGCTGCTCTGGGCTCTGTCTTTCAGCTAGACTAAGAAGCAACATCATGACTGTAAACGATTTACCGTATCCTGACGAACCAAATATACCAATGTTTCCATCGTCCATTAGCTGATAGTTATATACCGTTTGACTTTGCTTTTCAGGTTCATCAATTAAGCCAATTGGGAATACGCCGTCTCGCTTCTCTTTGTACTCACTGCGAAGCAATCTCTCTTTAAGAGGCGGCAGCCATGGACTATTTAATTTTTTGATACCTAATTCCTGCTGCGTTTGTTCGATTTTTTGCACCACAACATCAATTTCTGCTTCCGCTTGTTTGGATGACGTCTGCTGAGTAGATACATCAGATAAAGGAATCAACCCGAGATCTGTGACAATGGCTACTTCATCTTCAGCCCCATACGTATCTTCCATGTACGGCGCGCCGCTCCAGGCTGACTGAAACAGTTCATACACTTCATTATTTCCAACCTGCAGATAGCCTCGACCCGTCACCGTAATAGAAGCAGCGTCTGCATTTTTTAAGATTTCTTTACTATCAGCGGCATCTTGGACTTTTAACGCTACTTTAAAGCGCGCATTACTCCAAATTTGATCGTCAATAACACCGCCTGGCTTTTGTGTTGCTAAAATTAAATGAACGCCTAGACTACGTCCAATTCGCGCCGCGCTGACTAATTCGCGAATGAACTCTGGTTCTTCACTTTTTAACTCAGCAAATTCATCCGAGATTAAGAATAAGTGAGGCAGAGGTTCTTCTGCCATACCTTGCTTATATAAATCTGTATAATCATTAATATGATTGACTTCATATCTATCAAACAAGCGTTGGCGTCGCTTTAATTCACTTTTAATAGAAGCTAAGGCTCTTGTACTAAAATTCTTACTTCCTTCAATATTTGTAATGGTTCCAAGCAGGTGAGGCATGTTTTTAAACGGCTGAGCCATTCCTCCGCCCTTATAGTCAATCAATAAAAATGCGACTTCACGGGGGTGGAAATTCACCGCTAGAGAAAGAATGTACGTTTGTAAAAATTCACTTTTCCCTGACCCCGTCGTACCTGCAAGTAATCCATGAGGGCCGTGAGCTTTTTCATGAAGATTTAGTTCAACAATATCCTCTTTTCCTTTTAAACCAATTGGAACCGCTAGCGACTTAGCTGATTCATTGGTGTGCCACCTTTGCACGATATCCAGCTCACCAATTTCTCTTGCTTTAAATAATTCTAAGAATGAAACGCTATTTGGAATTGAGTTGGTCATGCCAACTTGGTGATCCAATGTCCGCAGCATCCTTGCAAATCTTTCATTATAATCAAGCGTGTGTTTATCAAGCTGAAATGGAATATTCACAGCTTTTTGCTTTTGAATTAATATATCCCCCTCGGATTCGTTAATATAACGAACGAGTGTGTGAACATGCTCCGTTAAGCTTTCTTTCGTCTCTGCCGCAAATATCGTAGAGAACCCCAGATGAGGGTGATACCCTTCTAAATACTCTAAGATAACGTGATCTGCAATTAGCTGCTGATTCGTAATAATAAAAACAAAGTGAGGCAAGAAAACCCCTTCTCCTTTTGCTTCATCTAAGTCGCGTTCTCTCAGCATTTCGTAAATAGAAGATAAAAGCTGATCTCTCGTTTGTTCATTATAAATGAAGCCTTTCGCAAAAGAATGAGGCAGCTGAAAATGAGGGAGCCATTTCATCCATTCCCACTCTTTATATTCTTCTTCATCAAAAATGAATACGAATCTCACATCATGATAACTGTGGGAGAATGCCAGCTGTCCTACAAGCTGATGCAGTTCATTCTTCACCGTCTTCATCTTTCCTACCAGACCGATAGAGCCTAAACCTAAGTGAGCGGTAACAGGCGCATTTTTGACTTCTCGATAGACTTTTTCCATGTGCTGAGACTGCTCAAGCAAATCATCAATTTCTCGATTAGCCATATCTCCGCTATTTAAAGAAATTTGGTAGCTTCCAGGAACTGTTCCTTTTCCAAGACGCACCTGTAAGAAATCACTGCTTTCCACAGTTCGTTCCCAAATTCGATCGGAAATCTGTTCTGTTAAATATTTCATTCGTTCAAACGTTGGAAAATGATAAGATAATACATCTTGTTGAACTGATGCTAGTTCTTGTAATTCCTCGCGCTTGTTCTCTAAGTACTTTGTATAAATTCGACGACGACGCTCTTGGCGCTTCTTGCGCTGTTTTTTATCTTTGAAATATTGAACGGTAGATACAATCAGCGTGGTCGTAAACATCATGACAGATATAATAATAAAAATTCCCCTGGGCTGAATAATCGATACCGTACCCATGACTAAAAGCATGACTAATGGGGGTAAAATGGTAAGCCATAAGCTTCGGTTATTTTCATCATTGTCTTGAGACGGAAAGGACAAGCTCACCTTATCATTAGGCAAATCATATATCATGCGCGGTGTCCGTCTATAAACCGGGTACTTCTTTTTCATTTCAGAAATAGGTTGCGCCGTAGCCGGAAGCTTAGATGCATAATCATAGTAGCTTTGAATCTTCAGCAAATCTTTTTCGATTAATTGAATCGTCATAGAAGACCATAAAATAAGATCTCCGGGCTGAAGGTTCCTATTCTCTTCTATTCGGTGTCCATTAAGATAAAGCCGTTCTTGGTTATAAAAGACCTTCCACTTCCCGTTTATCTTTGATAAGTAAAATCCTTCTTTTGGCTCTACTACATACTTTTCTTTCTGCTGATACACATCAGCTGCTTCATCACTTGTGGAAAACGAGACTTCTGATCCGTAATCAATATAATAGACAGCTTCTTTAACAGCCGTCTCTGTAAGGGCAAAGGTTAAAGCCTGTCCTTGTTCTCGCCATACAAACGACTCAGAAACAGATAGCTCTGCTATCCTTTCTTCTCCATAGGAAATCAAGAGCCGGCCGTTCTTTTCAGATGACAGCGTCATTTGCCCTTTCTCAAACGGATAGGAAAAAGTAAACGTTTGATGCTGAGTGTTTCCAACCGTTGCTTGGCGAAAGGTTTTAAAATCTATAGGCAGCTGCTGATACGTTTGCCCACTAACTATCCAAAGCATATTCATACAACTACCTCCCTACTTCGATTGATCTTCCTGCCGTTTTTTCTGCTCTTCTTGTTTCTTTTTCTCGGCTTCTGCAGCTTTCTGTTCTTCTTCCTGCTGCTTGGCCGCCTGTGCTTCCTCAGCCTGTTTCTCTTCTTGCTGCTTGGCTGCTTCCGCTTCTTGCTGATCATTTTCTTTCTTGAATTCTTCCAGTTCATTCGCTACTTTATCAAGCTCTTCTTGCTTTTTATCAGCCGCTAAATCGTTGTCTGTCTTTAGCTGACCTTCGTATTTCATTAATGCATAGATAATTAACGAACGTTCTTCTAACAACCGGCTCACTTCTAAAGCTTTTTTGTTGTCTCCTCGGCCAATGTAAAACCAATAGGCAAAGTACTGAGGATCTGACTGAAGCGTAATAGTCTTTAAAGCATTTGCCTTTTGCTCCTCTCCCAACTTTTCATTAACAAGATAGGAGGTTGCTATTTCGTATTGCACAATTTTAGGCATACTTTCAATATCGTAATCTTCAAGTGTGTCGACTACTTTGCTGTAGTTTTTTTCAAGAAAGTATTCGTTGCTTTCTACAAATGCTTCTTGTTTCGGCTGAGCAAAAAAATAAGAATAAAAAGTATAAATAAGAGCTGGAATTAATAAGACAAGTATACCGACAGATGAAAACTTAAAAATGGTCCAGCGTTTTTGAGGAAGTTGAACAAGTGTCTTTTGATGTTTTTCAATTTGGGTTAGCTTATGCTGAACAAATTGACTCAACTCTTCCTCATTGCTGATATGCATTATTTTTTTAGCGTCTTCTTTTAATTGCAAGGTCTCGTATAACTTAAAATACTGTTCAAATGTATGCGATGAGTCAACGGCCGCCGCTATCGTAGCCTTTAACTCCTGAAAGCTTTGTTCCTCGTTAGGCTCATAAGGAGGTAAACTTTCTTTCACTCCATAATGTAAAAAAGCAGGACTTAAACTTTTATCAAAAATGATATTTTCTGGACAAATCAACAAATGCAGCCTTGAAAAAGAATGCTGCTTTACCTTTTTGATAAGCTGATCTGCAAACAGCCACTTTTGCTGTTCTTCTTTTCCCCTTAATGCTGTAAAAGGTTGAAATTCAGAGGTAGGCTTAATTGTTATTTTAAGTTCATCATCGCTCATCATGATTTCTTTTTGAAAAGCCGTGTTTACATCCTTTAACATTTCAATTTCAACAGAACGATCAAGTCGAATTTTTTCTTTTTGAAAAACAAATGTATATTCATTATTATGACGTGTCATTACAGCTTCGAGCTGCTCTTCTAAGTAAGTCGGTTTCTTCTCTGACATTCTAATAGACTCCTTTAGAGAATTTCGATACAATCACCTGTGGTAATTCCGCAGTTAATCATCGTCTCATTTCCCGAGAAAATAAGATTTTTATTTGAAACACGTATCCACGCACCGTCCTTTGGTGATTGAGTAATCTTTTTAGCTTGCCAAACGATCTCGACTACTTTTTTGATTGAATGATAGTTTGATAGTCGCAAATCGAACCGATCACCTGTATAGTGCTTTAAGTCTACTGTTACTTCTATATACATAGGGTTTCATCACCTCAAAACATAGAAAAAGCGCCTTCATCTTTTGAGAATGGGGCGCTCCTTTTATTACTTCACTTAGATTATTAGATGAAGTTAACCGCGGATTTGGCTAGCGATTTGGTTATCTGTATCTTCAAGAACATTTGCAGAGTCGTCTAATTGCTTAGCAATTTTTGTAAGTAGGTTAGACATTTCAACGAAAGAAGGTTTTAATTCTTCGTATTGAGCAGCAAACGCTTCGCTTGAAGCACCTTCCCACATATCTTGAAGTTGATTTTTCATTGTATCAAGACGGCTTACTAGTTCTTGAACTTGACCGCTTTCGTTAGTATAGCGACCTGACATGTCGCGAAGCTCTGCTGGTGTTACGCGAATAATTCCTGACATACATATCTCTCCTTCGGTTTATATATTTACTATTATTGTAAGAAACTCTAGTGATAAGGTCAAAGGTTACTTGCAAAAGCCTCCAAAAATGAGAATATGTATCTACAAATACCCCTAAAAAATGCAAATAAAACCTTAAAAACCAAGATTTTGTTCTCATTTAAACCTTTTCCATCTAATCTATAGGTACCTATTTAAAGGAAAATAAAAACTATAAGACTATTAAATTACATTTCTATTTATTATCTATAGAACTATTTACTAGTAATAAAAAAGCAGCAGCCTGTTTAAGGCCCTGCCTATATATATATCCTATTTATTTAAGACTCAGACATGCTTGAAAAAAGGACATGTGCTTGTTATCGCCTTGGCTACTGCTTAAAATAATTTTGATCTTCTTTTAACATTCTTATTTCTTCCGGGATGAATAATTTTGAGAGAGGCGTGTCAGGATTAAGTAATATGGCTATTTCTTCATTTAATACAGGCAGCATATCCTTAAATGATACACATACGGTCTTTTCATCTTTTAGCATCTGTTCAATCGGATATTTTGACGAAAAAACAGGTAAATATCGATACGCTGCACTTTTCATCGTCTGAACGTAGTGCTCTGCAATTAATATATCTGATGCTACATGTTCTGAGCTAACAACTAGCCATAAATTGCTATTCATTAAAGTTTTATAAAATTGAGCAATTTTTTTATTATCTTTCATTGCTTCAATTAACGATTTTTCTAATAAGTTAAATGTATACTTCATTGCTGAGACAATCCTGTAAGGAACTGTACCATTTCACTTCCAGCGCCATCATATACTTCATTCATTCTCTCTTCACTTCCTCTGTGCTGTCACTAAACATAATGTTTGAAGGATTCATCTCCTGACTTAAAATGCCCAATCCCATTTGAATAACCCCATAAGTAAAAAATTCCGTTCGACTGCATGTAGAACCATTCACTACTTTTTCTTCCCAAGACATAGAAAGCGAACTCCACATAACATTAAGAGTACCTAGAGGTTTTTCAATCGTTCTATGCATATTGTCATACGTGTTCCATTCTTTTAAGTTCTTTATGTCATTCCACGTATCTTGCGAATGGGCGCTCCCATCGCTCCATACGCTCGACCAAAACTCCGTCCAGCCTGAAGAGCCTTCTAGCTCTCCATCTGCTTTTCTCATTTGCTCCGCAGTGTCTTTTACTAATAAATGTGCATTTTCCGTTAGCGAATCAAGTTTGCGAATCATATGCTGTAACTCTTCCTGCAAGTCCAGCACTTTATCAATATCTGCAACAGACAAGAAATGTAGATTTGTAGCTTCCCAGCTTAGTTTTTGAAGTGCATCAGCCGTCTGTGAATGAGACTGTTGAATTCGCTCTGCAAATGTCTGCAGCACCTCTGGATTTACTTTTATCTCCATGTATGTCCGTCCCCCTATCTCTTGTAAGCCTTCAGTCATCATCCAAACATTTTTTAAGCCTATACGGAAAGACTCACTTTCTAAAAGAGTGAGTCGATAATGTTATTTATTACGCCGATGCTAGCTCTCTTAATCGTGAAATTTCTAAGCGTAAAGTTTGAAACAATTCATCCCTTACGTCGTACAGATGAAAAGTGGATTGCGTAATATCATTATAAATATCCTCATATGAGCTCTTAGAACGCCCTGACCAATCTGACGCATATTGTTGGTGCGAATTTTGAAACAGATAGATACCTTCTTCAAGAAATTCCATGATATGTTGAACTTCATGTAAATATGATTCTAATTGATCTGCATCTCGACTATATTCTTTGCTTTTTCTTCTTCGCTCTATGTCGTCAAAGAGATCATCAATTGCATCCATAAAATGTCCCCACGTCCTTCTTCCTCTTTTATTAGAAGTCTCTTAAAGTAATGTTAAAATAAGGTTACAAAAAACAAAATCCATCATTCAAACTATTTTCATACCTAGGAAAAAATATCTACATTTCTCTTTTTTTACTTATTTATACAGGGGAAATAGAGAAAATAAACAACGCCAGGCTGCTGTAATAAAGCAGTAGACGTTGCTTTTTAGGTTGTGACACTGCTGTTATAAAAAGGAAGAATACCTAGTTTACATCCGACCTTTTTGTTTCTTTTTCTTGTTAAATGGCTTTTTTGAAGGTTTTTTAGCTGTACGGGACTGCTCTTTTGTACCTTCATCGACGATTTCGCCCATATAAAGCTCTTTTTTCGCTAATGAAAGTTGAAGTTCACGTGCGATTTGTTTTAAATTTCGCTCTTCTCGTTCAGTGACAAGAGAAATGACTGTACCTTCTGCTCCCGATCTGCCTGTTCTACCTGAGCGATGTACGTATTGATCTGCATCTTGAGGAACATCGATATGAATTACATGCGTCAATCCCTTAATGTCTAATCCTCTAGCTGCGACATCCGTTGCTAATAAGACAGGGAAATCTCCTTTTCGAAACCCTTTAATCGTCGTAGCACGATCTTCTTTTTTCGTTTCACTGTGTAAAGAGCCTGCTTCTACACGCTTAAATGTTAATTTTTCTTCAAACTCGATCAGAGTATCAATCCCTTTAAAAAAGGCTAAAGCTTTCATTTGTTCTTGACGAACTAGTTTTCTAAGCACGTCCACTTTATCTCTAGCTTCACTTTTGATGTATACATGCTCTACCTTCGAAGCTGGGAGTTCATCTCTTCCTACCTCTATTTCAAGAGGCTGGTTCATCATGTCTTTCGCTAGCGATTTGGTACGTTCTGATACAGTAGCTGAGAAGACTAGGATTTGACGATCACTTAACGCCATTTTTACAATCTGTTGAACCGTTTGAACATGCTCAGGTACAAACAATTGATCCGCTTCATCAATCACAATTGTTTTGACTTCGTGCATTTTTAATTTCTTCATTTTAATTAATTCGTTCAAACGTCCTGGGGTACCAACAATGATATTAGGGCGCTTTTTGAGTTTTTCTAATTGCCGTTTCATATTTGCTCCGCCAATAAACGCAGCGCTTGAAATACCGCTTCCCTGCGACCAAGTTTGAATTTCACCATGAATTTGCATAACTAATTCATGGGAAGATGCTAAAATAACCGCTTGAACATGAGATGGTCCCGGCTGAATGCGATGTAAGACAGGCAACAAATATGCCAGTGTCTTTCCTGTTCCCGTTGGGGATTCTCCTATTACATCTTTATTAGCTAAAATCTCTGAAATAGCTTTCGTTTGAATGGCAGTAGGCTCATTGAACCCTGCTTTTTTCCACGCCTCTTGTAAAAAAGGCTGTAAAGTCTCTATAAACTGACTCATATCTATCTCCTTTTCCATGCTTTTCTCGATATTATAAACGATTTTTTTATTTCAATTAAACGAATGTATCAGTGGCCATGTGCGTTAATACTGACCTTAATTTCTATTTATAAATAAACCTTCCTTATCCCAAGGGACCCTGTCAATCCGTCAGTAGAAAAGTCGATTGTTGCCTTAACTTTTCTACATCGATATACATAGCTTCAACTATGATACACTATTGCTTCTATAGAAAACAATATGATCCTCTTTATTATGGACGAAAACTTGTATAAGAAGGAGGTTTTATGTCCTATATGGATCCGAATGCAAAAGGCTCAGCTGCTTACTTCCTCTTTTTCAAGAAAACAACCGCCTCTCTGAACTACGAAAGGCGGCTGTTTCGTTCTGTAATTGGCATATCAATAGTAACCGTTGTCCCTTTTCCTTTACCGCTTTTAAAATGCATGGTACCTTGATGACGCTCCATGATTTTGTAACACACGGCCAGCCCTAAGCCCGTTCCAGCTTCTTTTGTAGAATAAAACGGCGTCCCTACTTGTTCAATCCTCTCTTGACTCATTCCGATTCCATTGTCTTCGAAGTGAATCAATGCTCGTGTATCTTTTTCTTCAACTGTTATTGTAATATGGCCTTTCTCAATAATAGCTTCTACACCGTTTTTGATCACATTGATGAACACTTGTTTCAACTGATTTGCATCAGCCGAAACATAAATAGGCCTTTTTGCTGTTTCTTTCAATAAAATAGAAACATTATTTAAATTGGCCTGCGCTTCCATTAGCGTAATAACTTGTTTTAAAATCTCGCATAAATTGGTCTTTTCAAAAGATACATGCTGCTTTTTTCCAAGAATGAGCATTTCACTGGAGATTAAGTTGATGCGGTCGATTTCAGACATCATGATATCTAAATATGTGTCATTTGTTTCCTTAGAGGCTTGCATAACCTGTACAAAACCTTTTAAAGAAGTAAGGGGGTTTCTAATTTCATGTGCTACGGCACCTGCCATTTGTCCAATAACCGACATTTTTTCCGAGGTTATCATAAGCTCTTCATCTTGACGGTATGTAGTAATATCGCGTGCAATCATAAATACACCTACTACCTGCTTATGAACAATAATGGGAAGCAAAGAACACCTAAGCAACCGTCTTTCTCGCTTTCTATTGATCACATTCATTTCGAACTTAGCACCTTTTCCATTCAGCACTTCTTTAAAATACTCTTTACACATATCAAACTCTTCAGCTGCGATAAGAGCTGAAGGTTTCATCTTTTGCAGTTCTTCACTGGAGTATCCAACGATTGCTTCACCTTCCGGGTTAGCAAGAAGTACTTCACCCGTTTTACTTATTTCAAAAACACCATCAGGATTATGTTTGAACAAAGATTGATAGTGCTGATTGCTCGTTTGAAGTTCGTGTTCTTTCACTACGAGCTCTTGCTGGGACTCCACTAGTTTATAAGCTCTCCTATATACCAACCCATACAAAATAATGCCCGTAGCTAAAATAAAAAACCAACCTTTGTATTGTTGAAAAAAAATATATACTTCAAAACGACCTTGCGCTAATGTTCTAGATATATTATCAGATATCAAGATCCATACAGCGCCAATAATGATATATATAATTGAAATTCTTAAAGCTACTTTACGCGCGTGTTTCACCAAATTTTAATCACCTGTTTATCCGTATTGATCCCCTGTCTTATTGCCTTTATATGAAGTGTTCACTTTTTGTAGCCATTTCATGCCGTTGTAAAAAATTGATGAATGGCCTGACCTAGGTTACTAATAGATTTTACATTTGCTTGAAAATGATACTGGTGAAGCCATTGACTGTGATCGGGTGTCACACCTGTTAAATAAATCTGTACGCCCATTAGCTGAAATTCCCATATTAAATGTTCTAGGGCTGCAACACCTCGTTCATCAATTTGACCGATTCCATTAAAATCAATGATAACTCGATCAACCGTTTCCTCATCTATTTGTCTGAGCAGCCGATGTTCATTTTTCATGATGACTTCCTCAAATAAATCGCCAAACAGAGGTATAAGCACCATGTTGTTCGATAAATGAATAAACGGTCCCGACAGCTCTATAACTCGGTTCATGGCCTTTTCTAATCGTTCTTTTTGCAGCAGCAGTTCTAAGTCTGTTTCAGATAAACGCGCTGTATGCTGTTCGATTTTTTCTGAGAGAATTCTAATTTGAGAATCTTCCTCTACACATATTACATGCGCCTTATCTTGCTCCCATTTGCAATTCACAGTATAAAGAGACATCTTAGCTTTACGCGAATGCATGACTAATTCTGTTTTTATTTTTTCCTTCTTTCCTAATCGTTTTCTAGCTTTGTTCTGACTATCTTCATCAACAATTTCTAAAAAATGTTGAACCTCTCCGAATAAAGCGGCTGCTTCATCAGATTGCGCTAGAATATTCATTTCCTCATCCATAATAAAAGCAGGAAGCGGAGCATATTTAATAGTCGACAACCTTAATCCCCCTAATTGATTGATAATGAAAAAGCTCTTTCAACTCCTCTAGCTGTGCAATAAATCGAACTTGATTTGTTTGAACAAGAGGAAACTTATAGTTTGAAACTACTCGGCCTCCAACTAAAATAAGCGGCTGATGTTTTGTCTTTTTTAATCCTTCTATATATTCGTTTGCTTTTTCTATATGATGAGTTAAACTGAACGAGATTCCTACTAAATCAGGTTTCCATTGTTCAACAGCGTGCGTTGCATGTAAAAGCGGAGAATCTGCTCCTAAAAGTTTCGTCTGCCATCCGTGCTCTTCAAAGAGAATGGAAATCATTTTTAAACCTAAAAAATGCTGTTCATTTTCTATACACAAAAACAGACCTTTTTTTTCACTTTTAATAACTTCTTGTCTTATACACAATTGATAGCGTGACAAAACATAGTCACAGGTAGTAGTAGCTAAATGTTCATCAGCCACTGAAATTTCATCTTCTTCCCACATCATACCGATTTGAGCCATTGACACTGAAATGAATTGCTGAAAAATATAAAATGTGTCGAAACCCTGCTGTCTTTTTTTCCACACAATATTCCAAGCTTCATCTTGATTCCCTGATAACAGTAATTCAGTCAAGCGTTCTATGCTTTCAATCAAGAAACCACCTCTTTTTCAGTCAAACGACTTGTTTTTTTCCTTTGTTATTATCAACCATACCACTTAACTCACCGGCACTCTACAGTAAAATATTCTCACACCGACAAAATAGCACCGGACGTCTCTGACAGGTAAATCTTTTTATTTTTCAAAGTCAACGAAGTAGTGATGCAGCAAGTGACGGTTTTGTTCATTGTATAAGTACGCATACACAGGACGTCCTATTGTGCCGTAAGTCATTCTTTCTCCAAGAAGACCTATATCTGTTAGAAATTTTAAATATTTTCGAATAGACACTCTTGAAATTCCCGTTTTTTCAGCCACATCATCGGTCGAAAAAGGGTGATATTTAAGATGCACAATGGCTTCTACGATGACTTCTAATGTTCCTGTCGTTAGACCCTTAGGCAACGGCTCTACCGGAGCTTCTTTTATTTTTTTATTAGACAGCAGCCCGTCTAATTCCTGTTGATTAAGCTGAGGTTGCTGTTTTAACGTACGAAATGTTTGTTTATAAGCCGAAAGTGCTTGATAAAAGCGTTCAAATGTAAAAGGCTTAATCAAATAATCAATCGCTCCATAGCGTAAAGCTTGCTGAATCGTTTGGGCATCCGAAGCAGCGGTGATAAAAATGACGTCTATTTCCTCTTGCTTTGTTCGAATCTCTTGTAAAACTCTCAAACCATTTTGCCCAGGCATAAAGATATCAAGCAGTACTAAATCAACTTGATATTCATTTACCTTCACTAAGGCTTCATGACCCGAATGAGCAACAGCGACCACTGTAAACCCCTCTATCTCTTCAATGTACTTTTGATTAAACTGAGCAACCATTGGGTCATCTTCAACAATTAATACTTTAATCAACTTGATCTCTCCTTGTTTCGTACGGAATATCAATATAGAATGTGGTACCGCTATTTATAAATGAGTCAATAACGATTTGGCCACCTAGTTCATCAATCGTTTGCTTCACTAAATGCAGCCCAAACCCTCTGCTCGTTCCTTTTGTAGAAAAGCCTTTCTTGAAAATCTGATTCATTGTATCGGAAGGAATGCCGCAGCCTGTATCCGTAACTTGAATCGTAAGCTTATTGTTTTTATACACAAGCATAACGGACACTTTTTTAGAGGCTTGATGACAAACTGAATCAATTGCATTATCAATTAAATTTCCAATAATGGTAATGAGATGATGAGTAACGTGTGGATCTGAAGGTTCTGGAATAACTTCATCAGCGGAAAACGTCAGTTCTACGCTTTCCTCTCTAGCATAACTCATTTTGCCCATGAGAAACCCTGCCAACGCATGATCTTTAATAGATTTAGTCACTGAACTAGATTCATCGACACGATGATTAACAAGCTGATGAATATACGTTTTTAGCTCATCATAATAATTCATCTGCACCATTCCTAAAATCACATGAAGTTTATTCATAAATTCATGCGATTGTGCTCGAAGCGCTTCCACATACATTTTAACACCTGTTAGCTGTTCTGCTAAGATATTAACTTCTGTTTTATCCCGAAACGTAGAAAGTGCTCCTACAATCTCTTCGTTTACCACTAGCGGAACCCTATTAACTACAATGGCTACTCCATTTATGACTTGCTCTTCATCATAATGAGATTCCCCCGTAGACAAAACGTCGTCCAATCTGGAGGTGGGCATATATTCTCGAATAGACAAACCGATTGGCTCTGGTGCTAACCCTGCTTTAACAAATAAGCGGCGTGCAGAACGATTAGCAAGTGTAATATTACCTTCTTTATCAACAGCTATCACTCCTTCACGAACCGACTGCAGCATGGTGCTTCTCTCTTCTAGAATTTTAGCAATTTCAGAAGGTTCCAAGCCAAATAAAATTTTCTTTATGTAATTCGCTAATAAAATAGCACCAAGAACGCCTACAAGTAAGCCAATTAATGAACCTAAAACAATTCGACGATGCCCATCTCTAATCGCTTCATTTACATTATTCAAAGAAATCCCCACAGCCACTGCGCCAATTTGTTGATTTTTTTCATTATAAATAGGTGCAAAAGCGCGCAGAGATTTATCAAGCGTTCCTTTTGATACAGATACATAAGATTTCCCGTGCAATGATTTTTGCTCATCGCCTCCGGCAAACCTCTTTCCTATCTTTTTAGGATCTGGGTGAGATTGGCGGATTCCATTCATATCTATAACAACGATAAACAAGACGCTTGATTTTTTACGAATTCGTTCAGTAAATTCCTGAATTGACTGAGGTGTTTTTGTCTTTAGTCCTTTTTTCACGTTCGTTGATTCTGAAATAATTGTAGCAATAGTCCGAGCTTTTTCAGCCTGTTGATCTCGGATGTTTTTTCCAATTGAACTGCTAACTAATAAATCCGTTAACAATAGCGATAGAATTACCACCATGCATACAAGCAGCACCGTGATGCTTCGCAGCCCCATTCTTCCGTGTTTCACATTCTTCCCTCGCTTCCCTGCTTTCCTTGTTTATAGCACAAGAAAAAGATCTTATCTAGAGGCAGATAAGATCTTCGCTTATTTAATTTCATTTTTACTGAGTTGATGAACATTTATACAGGAAGGTTAACAATCTACTTTATAGTTTAGGTCCTTTTCGATATTTGAACCATCCCATTTTATAAAAGGCAAAGACCATTACGCCTACAAGCCCAATCATAATGCCCAGTACAATAAAATAATTATATTTTCCCGTCAGTTCCGGCATATATGAAAAGTTCATGCCATAGAGGCCAGCAATAAACGTCAACGGTAAGAAAATAGCTGACATCAGCGTTAGCGTAAACATGATTGAATTCATACGATCCGAGTTGATGGACATAAAGCTTTCTCGAATATCATTTGACAAATCCCTGCTTGCTTGCATAATTTCAATCATATTTAATAGGTGGTCATAAATATCATTAAAATAGCGAACCTGCTCTTTTGCTTTTAACGCATTGGTTGACATAATACGATACATTAAATCTCTCATGGGGTTTAAAATCCGGCGCATTCGTGACAAATCACTTCGGATGTCATAAAGCTGCCTCATTAGTTCATCCATAGGTTCGTCTTTTGCATTGTCTTCAATGTCGTCTATGTGATCTTCAAATTTATAAAGCACAGGGAAGTATTCATCAACGGTATGATCTAAGAGTTCATACATGATATCCCATGTTCCATCTTCGGTAGCCTCAGGGTCTTTTTTGATAAGCTCCCACACTCTAGCCACGCTCGTTAGCTTGTCCAAGTGGTAAGTGACTAAAAAGTTATCCCCCACAAATGCAGATACTTCTAAGTGCTCAAGCTCTTCTTTATGAAGTGCATAATACACTAAAAAATAATGCTCATCATACAACTCAAATTTAGCCCGCTGACCTTGATTCAAACAGTCCTCAACTGCTAAAGGATGAAAATTAAATTGTTCAAGCTGCTTTTTTTCTTCCTCGGTGGGATTGTAAAAATCAACCCAATACCATTGAAAGTCATGGCTTGAACGAATCTCATTCATTTCTATGTCTTTAATAGCTCCTTCTTTGGTTTTAGCTACAATTTTAATCATAAGATAACCTCTGTCTTTTTTGATACTATTCTCTGCACATACCCTTTTTACCATTTTGTTAAACTTTTTTCTTTTAATGTACGCCTTTTCTTGTCTATACATACGATGATGGTGACGACAAGAGAACAAAACGGTGAGGAGGTATATCCATATGTATGAATTTTACTCCCGGCATGAAGAATATTGGGAAGATGATACAAGACTAGACGAACAGCTTTTAAGAGATATAAACAAAGCTGTAAACGATGAGTTTTCTGCTATTCACTACTATACACGCCTAGCAGAGCTGGCTCCTAATGATCAGTTTCAACAAGCTATATTAGGTATTCGGCAGGATGAAATTAAACACTTTGACTGGTTTTCTAAAGCCTATTATGATTTATCAGGCAGCTACCCACAGATTTCATTAAACATAAAACTGCCAAATACTTTTCAAGAAGGGGTCTCTGAATCCATTAAAGATGAAGTAGAAACCGTTCCATTTTATCAATCAATCGCTAGAAGAATCACAAATGCTCGAATTCAAAGCCGCATTGTTCGAGCTGCGAGCGATGAACAGCGCCACGGTCAAATTTTTCGAACCATTCAGTCCCACTTCTCATACTAAATAATACGCTTGCAGTCGCAAGCGTATTATTTAGTATGGTTTTATTATTACCTCTTACTTTGTAGCATTAAATTCTTCTTTAATTTTTTGGAGCAGCGTTTGATTTGTTAATACGTCATACCCTGTTAATGCCATTGTTTTTGCACCAAGTATCATTGCTTCTCTTCCTTGCTCACTTAAAGCTGCTTCTCTAAATTCGTGCGTATGACAAACAAAATAATCATCACAAATTTGAATATACGGATGAATAGCCGGAACAACCTGACTCACATTCCCCATATCTAAAGATCCATGATCGCCTTGGTCTTCCGTAATGCTTTGCTCGCTCACACCTAATGAGATGAGATTATTTGTATAGACGTCGGATAATGTTTGATTCGTTTGCATATCATCATAAGAAAACTCATAGTTTGAGATTTTTAATTTTGTTCCCGTCGCTAAAGCAGCACCATGTGCACATGCCTTCACCTTATCTGTTACTTCATCTACATATGCACGAGTTGAAGCGCGAACATAAAATTGCGCTACTGCATAATCCGGTACAACGTTGGCCGCCTTGCCACCCTCTGTAATCACTCCATGAATACGTACATCCGGCTTCACATGCTGGCGAAGCGCATTAATGCTATTGAACGTTTGTAATACACCGTCTAGCGCATTGATTCCTTCATGAGGGGCAGCGGCTGCATGTGCAGATTTTCCGAAGAACTCAAACTGAATCGCATCCATCGCAAGAGAACGCCCGCTTTTTTGATGACAGTAATAAGGGTGCACCATCATAGCTACGTCTAAATGATTAAAAATACCTTGTTCAGCCATCGTTACTTTGCCGCCTCGTGTTTCCTCTGCAGGCGTTCCGTATACGTATATTTTACCGCCCGTTTCTGCGACTGCTTTACTCAGACCAATACCAGCGGCAATTGACATGGTTCCAATTAAGTTATGTCCGCATGCGTGTCCGAGATCCGGCAAAGCATCGTACTCTGCCATAAACCCAATCGATGGACCTGGCTTTTGACTGTCATAAACAGCGGTAAAAGCCGTTGGCAAGTCACATGTACCAATTTCAACTGTGAACCCTTGTTCTTTTAAAACATCTGTTAATGCTTTGCAAGCCTTAAATTCTTCATGGCCAAGCTCAGGATTTTGTCCAATATATTTGCTTACATCATAAAATGTATCCTGTAATTTATTAATTGTTTCATTTATTAATTGTTTCATTAGTTGTACTCCTCTTTTAAATATTTAAACAAATTATAGTATATTTATTCGTTTTTTGAAAGCTAGTTTTTAAGACGTGTTTTCCTATCACCTTAATATGCCTTATAATTAAACTACTAACTGTTTTAAAGAAGGTATGCATAATGATTAACGTAAAAAAATTTAATTTTTTAGGCGGTCGTATTATTAAAACAGGCATTGCCGTTTTTTTGACTGCACTCATTTGTCAGTCCGTTGGCTGGCCGTATATGCTCGCTGTTATTACAGCTATTGTTACGATTGAACCAACCGCTGCGGATTCTATCAAAAAAGCGTTCATTCGCTTTCCTGCTTCAGCAATTGGAGCTGCTTTTGCCATGATTTACACATTTCTTTTAGGCGTAACGCCGCTTACCTATATGCTTGTTGCTGTTTCTACTATTATATCCTGTTATAAATTGCGTTTACATGCCGGAACACTCGTTGCAACGCTAACAGGAGTGGCTATGCTGACGATTGTGCACGACCATTATTTCATATCATTTTTAATTCGCCTAGCGACCACTAGTATTGGGCTGCTTACTTCTTCACTTGTAAATATCATTGTTCTTCCTCCTAATTATACACCGATTATTACGAGGAAAATTCAAAATCTCTCAAAACAAATGAGTAGCGTCTTACAGCAAAGAGGAAGCGAACTTTCTCAAGTACACGCTTGTCATAAACAAACAAAGCTTCAATTTCAGCAGCTTTCTGCTGAAATTGAAAAAATTGAAACGCTTTGTGAGTATCAGCGAAAAGAATGGAAGTTTCACCATTTCACTCGTACAGCTATGAGAAAATTCCACTATGAATATAAGAAACTTTCACTTATGAGGCAGCTTGTCTACCATATTGGTAATTTAATTTATTTGCCTGCTCACCAGCTTCAAAGTGCAAAACATCAAGTGATTTGGGACACTTTCACTTCCTTTCATAACGTCTTACAAAATGAACAATATAAAAGCTCTTTGCAGCATCAAACGCTTGTTTTGACTTTTAAAAAAAGGTTTTGGGCACATAAGCAGGAAGAAAACAGAGTGGATCAGCCTTTTTCAACAGAAACAACCATGCTGTACGAACTTCTTGCGATTCATCACCTGCTTGAAGAACTACACCGTATTCATTGTTTGAAGGAACGCTATAACTTAAACAATTCGCCTGTCTCACTTTCTTCATAAAAAAATCCTCACATATGTGAGGATTTTCTTGTTTACGAAACTTGTGACTCATCTTTCTTATATTCTTTCTCCCAGTAGTCCGCATTTTTAATTCCTAGCTTAACAGGATCAAACACAGGGTCTAGCCCCTGTTTTTTCTGAGCTTCATAGTCTTTTAATGCAACTAACGCAGGCTTAGCTAAAATTAAGATAGCAATTAAATTTAGCCATACCATAATACCAAGTCCTGCATCACCTAGCGCCCAAGCTAGTGATGCTTGTTTAACTGACCCGTAGAACGTAGCTCCTAGAAGGACAAGCTTTAATGCAAACATAGCCCACTTTCCGTTCTTTCCGCGAGTTAGATAAGCAATATTTGTTTCGGCGATGTAATAATAAGCCATAATCGTTGTAAATGCGAAGAAAAATAGAGCAACTGCCACGAAACCAGCCCCAAATCCAGGTAACACTGTTTCAATAGCAGCTTGTGTAAATCCAGGTCCTGCTTCTACACCCGGTAAATTCGAAATAATAAATGAACCGCCCGGTCCTTCCGTATTGTACATGCCTGTGAATAAAATCATAAAAGCCGTTGCTGAACAAACGAACAGGGTGTCAATATAAACCGAAAAAGCTTGTACAAGTCCTTGTTTCGCCGGATGCGAAACTTCTGCTGCAGCTGCTGCGTGCGCCCCTGTTCCTTGTCCTGCTTCATTTGAATAAATGCCCCGCTTCACTCCCCAAGAAACAGCTAAACCAACAATTCCTCCAAAAGCAGAATCTAATGCAAAAGCACTTTTAAAAATAAGAGCGATAACTCCCGGCAACTCGGAAATGTTCATGGCAATAATGATAAGAGCTAAAATAATATACCCAAGTGCCATAAAAGGTACAACGAATTGGGCCACCCCTGCAATACGCTTAACGCCTCCAAAGATAATAAAAG
The DNA here is from genome assembly GCF_038898415.1 of Priestia sp. SB1. Classification (NCBI taxonomy): domain Bacteria; kingdom Bacillati; phylum Bacillota; class Bacilli; order Caryophanales; family Bacillaceae; genus Priestia; species Priestia sp. SB1. Next base: position 86,828 of record NZ_JBBJSS010000011.1, read on the forward strand.
CAAGAATAATAACTAATCCTACTGCTGTAACCGTTGGACTAACGCCAAATGCATTGTCGATGCCAAGCGCGATGGAGTTAGACTGAACGCCCGGCATTAGGATACTCATCGCAACAAGTGCTGCAATAGCAAATAAAATGCCATACCATTTCATACCTGTTCCTTTTTCAATATAGTACGCTGGACCACCTCGATATTGGCCATCTTGTTTAACTTTATAAATTTGAGCAAGTGTTGATTCGATGAATGCACTAGAAGCACCAATAAAAGCAACTGCCCACATCCAAAATACAGCTCCTGGACCTCCAAAAGCGATAGCTGTTGCCACTCCAGCAATGTTTCCTGTTCCGACTCGTCCCGACAGCGCTAAAGACAGGGCTTGGAAGGAAGAAACTCCTGCTTCTGAGCTTTTACCCTGAAACATAAGCATAACCATGTCTTTTAAGTGTCTTACCTGCAAAAACCTCGTTAAAATTGAGAAAAACAGGCCAATCGCAAGACATCCATAAATAACAGGCGTGCTCCATAGCACATTATTCAAACTCGTTACAAATTGCTCCAAAAGATAACCCCCTTATTTTTTCATTCAGACTATTTTAAATTATAAGTTAAATTATAAATTTTAACAATAAAACTCTAAATTAAAACTTTTTTTTAGTTAAAATACACAAAAAAACTTATAAAATCCTCAAAAACATCCAACGATGAACCGTTTACATTCCGTAATTATCGCTTTCAAAAGAGAGATATCTGCACCTTTCTTATCAGGAACACATAGGCTATAGGAGTTACTTTCTATTAGAAGGTGTGAAAAACAATGATGAGAATAGAGCCTTTATTTTATCGTCCTTTAGCTCTAGACCTTCTTTATGCGTGCGTCTTAGCTTATAAGCAATACGCACAGGGAGGCACATTTGATGTACCTGAAGGCTACCGGCTTATTAAATCGTTTAAAGCTTCTGCCATAGGGGTTCAAGAATGGTTTGGTTTTATTTTAGAATCTGATGACTCTATCGTAATTGCCTTTCGAGGAACTCAATCTGAGGCAGATTGGATTGCTGATGCTCGCATTAAGCAGCGCCCTTATCCATACAATCAACAAGCCGGTCTCGTCCACGAAGGTTTTTTAGCCGTTTACGAATCATGCCGTGATGAAATTTTTGAAACGTATCAGTCCCTTACCCCCAAGCCACTTTATATAACGGGGCATAGCCTAGGTGGTGCACTCGCTGCTCTTCATGCCTTAGATGTCGCCACAAACGCATCTTTTCCAGAGGTTACAATGTACAACTACGGAGCTCCTCGAGTAGGTGATCCTCAATTCGTTCAAACATACACAAATCTTGTTTCAAATAGTCGCTGCTTTGTTAACACGACGGATACGGTTCCTAAAATCCCTCCGAAGCGACTCTATTCCCCTTCCACAAAGCAAACAATTTATTACGATCAAGACCCTCTTCAACTCTCATTTACCATTCAAACAGGTTCTACCGTAGGGAACCATAATCCCCAAACGTACAGTGTTGGCATTTGGATGATGTCGGATTATCCTATTTTGGTCCAAAAATAAAAAACAGGCGGAAAGCCTGTTTTTTTATGCACCGATTGCTGCTTTGATTTCTTCTATTTGTTCTTGATGACGCTTTTCGTGATAACCAATAAAGTCAATCCATTGCTTTAAATCCATTAACCCAAATACAGGGTGTGGAAATGATTTTTGCTTTAGCTTATCTTCACTTGCTGTTTCTTCTAACTCTGCTAAAGCCTCTCTTGATTCTGCCAGCTTACTCTTCATTTCTTCTAATGTCTGCTTTTCATTAGAAGGCGTAACTTGAGCCGGTGCATCTACTTTTCGCGAACGGTCTACCGCTAAATGAAACGGCTTATCTTCAGTGGGCTGATCTACACCGTTTTCTAACTGATCCTTTACACGTGAAACAATCATGCGCTCCATCAAATATAAATGTTCTAATACTTGCATAACGCTCCATGTATTAGATGCTGGCTGCTGATTTAATTGTTCGTATGTTAATGATTCTACACTGTTCAATACATCATTTCGAAACTGTTCATTTTTGTTCATTTTTCATCCTCCTCTAGGATTCCTCTAACTTATCGTACCAAAAAACTCTTCCATATAAAAAAGATATCCCTTTACTTAACCTTGTTTTAACTGCAATTGTTTCACGTGAAAAAATCATATTTTCTATTTGACATTGGTTAACCAGGGTGTTATATTTAGATTTCTGGCTTTTCTTTAAGAGCTAGACATAGTGAAAGTAACTTGAGAGGATGTATCGTACAATGCAAGGTAAAAATACTGGCATTCGACACATGTCTTTGAACAAAACTTATTCACACTGGATCGGCTTCGGAGCCGTAAGGATGCAAGAGAGGTAGGGCTTGCGTCGTTTAGGTTAATCGATCATGTGGAAAAACAAACCGCGGCAATGGATGAAATCCATGCAAGCACAATCAATGCTAATTGTGCCCTAACAACAACGAAACATACAAAAACCGTAATCATGGATTTTATAAAGAAAGTAATCATTTTGTTTTTACACTTGCAAAAAGCAAGTTACTGATAAGAAACACGAACAAAAGCGAGCAGATGCATCTGCTCGCTTTTTTAATGATGATTTTTTATTTACTTTATCATTTCTTTTTTTAGGGAATCTTATAAAAAAGCCAAAACCAATATGGTTTCGGCTTTTTTCTTATTGCTCTGCTAGTACATCAGCAAATGCTTTTGCATAAGGAGGAAGGTCTGGCGGACGGCGACTTGAAATGATGTGGCCGTCGATTACGACTGCTTCATCATGCCAAATAGCTCCCGCATTTTCCATATCATCTTTGATTCCTGGCGTACTTGTTACGTTTCGGCCATCTAAGATTTTTGCAGAGATTAATACCCATCCTGCATGGCAGATTTGGCCGATTGGCTTTTGCTGTTCATCCATATGACGAACCATTTCAATTACTTCAGGGTAGCGGCGCAGTTTATCCGGCGCCCAGCCTCCAGGTACTAAAATAGCGTCATATTCAGCTGGATCAACATCTTTAAATGCGTAGTCCGATACGGCTGGAACACCGTATTTCCCCATGTACGTTTCGTTTGCTTTTTCTCCAACTAAATGTACTTCTGCTCCTTCTTCGCGAAGACGCATCACTGGATACCATAGTTCTAGATCTTCAAAGTCTGCACTAACAAGCGCAATAACTCTTTTATTTTCTAAGCGCATCGTAACACCTCCGCCATCAGTATAGCATGTTGGAGAATAAGATTGAAAATAAGGAACTAAATTGTACATAATTAAAGGATTTTTCAAGTGCCCTTCAGAAATTTTTTGTATGCCAAATGGTCTAATTTTATATTTTCACTTGACTGGGGACAAACACCACACTACAATGTGTAGTGTAGTATTCATAATGTTGTAAAATTATCCAAATAAGAAAGACTTTCTGATTTAATTGCTACATTTCTTTTTTCGGGCTTTCACACTACATAATGTAGTGTTTTTCAAATACACTTAAAGGAGGAAGTAAAGTGAATAAAAACGTCGAAATTGGTTCACTTATTATTCGTTTAGTATTAGGTTTTACATTTTTAGTACACGGCTTTCAAAAATGGCAAGGGGGAATTGAAAATACAGTAGGGTTCTTCGATAGCTTAGGAATCCCTGGTTTCATGGCATATATTGTTGCAACGATTGAACTTGTAGGTGGTATTCTTATTATTCTTGGTTTAGCAACAAGAGTCATAGGTGCTTTATTTATAGCAGTAATGCTCGGCGCTATTTTCACAGCCAAGCTTAAAAGCGGATTTGTTGGCGGATTTGAGTTTGATATCGCCTTAATTGCCATGTCTGCTCACCTATTTCTTGCAGGAAGCCAGTTCCTTGCTCTTGATAAAGTGGTATTTAAAAAGAAAGAAACTGCTTTTTCTCTTCAAGAAGAAAGCAGTAAATAAAAAAGAAAGCTTATACTCTCCCAATATAAGCTTTCAGGTTAGTCCCGCCGTTTGAGGCGGGCTTTTTTTATATTTGAAGCAGTAAATTCGCAAATAAAGAAGAGCGCTCGGACAACGTATCAATTTGAATATGTTCATATTCCGCATGTATTCCTTTTCCGCATGCTCCTAATCCATCCAACGTGGGAACACCAATGGCCGCTGTAAAATTGCCATCACTTCCGCCGCCAACAGCCGCTTCTTCTAATTTCATACCCAGTTTGGCCGCGATTGACTGAGCGCATTCAAATAACTCTTCCGTTTGTTTAGACTTCACCATCGGAGGACGGTTCATGCCTCCCGTTACTTCGAGCTTTATCCCTTTTAAGATGGGTGTTAAGTTCAAAATAATATCCGTCATACGTTTCGCTTCTTCTTCTGTAGAAACACGTAAATCTACGTGTGCTTCTGCATATTCAGGCACTACATTTGTACCGCTGCCTCCCGTAAATGTTCCAACGTTCACCGTTGTACCTTTTTCATAATCGGTTAAGCCCTGCAAGAAAATCACTTGGCGCGCAAGCTCTTCAATCGCATTGATTCCTTCTTTGTGGTGATTACCCGCGTGTGCTGCTCGTCCCCATACTTTTACGGTGAAAATTCCCGCTCCTTTGCGCGACGTTTTTAACGCACCTGAACCCGCCACCGCCGGTTCTGCTACTAGCACTGCTTCACTTCTTTGTGCTTCTTCTTCAATGTATTTTTTAGAAGAAATTGACCCAATCTCTTCATCCGAATTGCAGAAAAACACAATTTTTTTATCGAGCGATAAGCCAAGCTCTTGAATCGCTTTAATCGCCCATATAGATTGCACAATGCCGCCTTTCATGTCTAAAATTCCCGGACCGTACAGCTTGTTTCCCTCTGTTCTTAGACTTAGCCTTCCCTTTTCCCATACCGTGTCAAAGTGACCGATAATTAAAAGCTGCTTTTCTCCTTCTCCAATCGTAAATTTCAAATGGTTTCCTACTTCTTTTTCTTCTATAATTTCGTAGCCTACTCCTAAACGCTTTTGAAACAGCTCCGTTAAATACATTCCACACTGATCTACTAACTCTTTACTGTAGGACGGTGATTCTTTTTTCACAAATCCAACTAAATCTTCAAGCATCTCTTGTTCGTGTTCTTTTAAATAACTAAATACACTTTGTTCTACCATTACCTGACTCAAATCAATTCCTCCTCCAAACAACCCCTGCTGCTTGCATTAAATGCTTTTATTTATCGTACGTATAACTATGTTCTACGTTTCACATAACGACCTTAAATTATCCTTAATTATAATGGTTTTCAGACAATTTTCCATCCTTTAAATATAGATAATACTTTAACTTATTCATAACCGACCGAAAATAGCCATAAACTTCAACAAATTCATACAAAAAAGCTTCAATCTTCAACAGATTAAAGCTTTCGTTTGACTAATTGACATTTATTTTAATATTTTTCCCTTTTGACTTCACACTTACAAAAACAAACATAGACACTAAAAAAACAAACAAAATAACGCCAACCATTTCAAAGTTTACTTCGGCCCATGGATTAAAGAAAGTGAATGCTAAGTAGAAGGACACCCCGTATGCGAGGATAACAATAACCCAGCCCATCAAGCGGGAAGCAGATCGCCCAAACTTACTCGATTCATTCACCATTTTATGTACAATCAGTGAATCGATTGTATCTGTCAGCATCATACCAAACATAAATACTAGTCCTAATAAAAGCGGCGTATACTTGCCTGCGTTCCCTACAGCTAGAGACCACACGGCCGTTTGACTGACCGTTTCGGCTGCTAAAGCGAACAATGCTCCTACAAGAATAATTAAAAAAGGATTCGTTGTTCCTTTTGCGATTTTCGGAATAAACTTCCCTTTTAACCCGCTCAGCTCAAACTCTTCCTCTTTATTTTTGGTTCGAAGCAAATGATATGTGTTTAATGTCCCGATTAGAAAGAGGGAGATAATGGATACCCAGGATGCAAAATGATCGAAATACGATGGAAACGTAAAATTCTTCATCACCACGCCAAGCACCCCGGCCGTGACGGCCACCATTCCTCCGTGACCTAGTGAAAACAGCGTGCCGACCCACGGGGCAAAACGGCTCCCCATTCGCCAATTATATCGGGTCTGGCCATCAATAAAAGCTAAGTGATCTGCATCCAATCCGTGCCTGATTCCTAATAAAAAGACAAGTAAAAAAACTGATAAACCTTCCATTTCCTACACTCCTTTTTTTAAAATAAAACGTAAAAAAGCCTCAATTCTATAGAAATTGAGGATGTGTCGGCATATGAAAATAAACAGCAATTGCTCACTGCGTACCTTGATACACCGCCTCTTTCCTAGAAGAGTCAAGTGTACAGAATAGGTAGGTCTCCTGGCTTGAGATCATCATTTTCTACCGCCTTCCCCGTTTTGAGTGACGATAAGATAGAAAACTCCCTGCTTACAGTGGCTGGACCGCTCGAGATTTGCACTCGATTCCCTGTTACCTCTTACGCTATGTAAGAGCACCTAAACTGTGCGAATAATTCATTTTCTTCCTCATTATACTAGTACCGCTTACAAATGAATAGAGAAAATTCAAATAAAAAATCCCTGCTAAGCTTTACATGCTTAGCAGGGATTTTTAAAGCAATTAAATTACTTCTACCGTTACGTCTACGTTACCGCTGATTGCTTTTGAATACGGGCAGTATGAGTGAGCTAGGTCTACATATTTTTTCGCTGTTTCTAAATCTAAGCCTTCGATATGAGCTTCAAGCGCTACAGCAATTTTTACTCCTTGATCAGCTTTATCTGGAAGCAGCTGAACAGTAGCTTTTACTTCACTGCTTTTGATTTCTACGTTATGTTTTTTCAACATAAATTCTAACGCACTGTTGAAACAAGCACTGTATCCAGCTGCAAATAGCTGCTCTGGGTTTGTTGCTGTTGTTGCTTCTCCACCAAGCGCTGGAGGTGTTGCAACGTCTAGATTAAAGATATTATCTAAAGAATGAACTTCTCCTGTTCTTCCACCTGTGTTAACGACTGTCGTTTCATATAAAGCTTTCATGTATAAATCTCTCCTCTTTTTTAGTAATTTTATTAAAATTTTTTATTTATCGTTTCTGTAATTTAATTGTACACAATTTAATTTTAAAAAACAAGTGTTAAATACATTAAAAATTTTCCAATAAAAAAAAGCCGCGTATATGCGACTTTTTCTTAATAATATTGAGACTGTTCGTCATAAGCTGATTTTCGAAAAATAGACAAGTTAGTAATAGCCCTCATCAGTTTCGTATTAAAAATAACATAATGAATAAACAGCGCCAGCACGCAGCCTAAAACGGCTCCTGTTAACACATCGAATGGATAGTGAACGCCAACCCATACGCGTGAAAATGCAATGAGTGCACCCATGACAACCCACATGCGCCCTGAACGTTTGAAATGCAGCCAAATGGTAAAAGTGATAACTAATGCAGACGTAGCATGATCGCTTGGAAATGAAGAATTCGCGGCGTGATCAATAAGCTGATTCACGTGGTGAGAGATAAACGGACGATCTCGATAAGCAAATAAACTAATCACTTTATTGATAATGACTCCTGTGGCACAAGCACATAAAGCTTGAAATGCTACAACACGGCTGCCGTTTTTATTAATAAGTAAAAACAAGCCGAGTAAAACAATAAGTACATACTGGGCATAATCTGCAAAGAATACCATCAGCGAATCTACAAACTTCACATGCGAGGCGTACTGATTCACCGCATGGAAAATGGTATAGTCTACTGAATTAATAGCTGATAACATAATCGAAATCCTTTCTTATTTTTAAATGTCATTAGCTATCTTATCAGTTTCTGAAGAAAATGAACATTATTTCTCGGGCTATTATTGATATATTTAGTAAATAACCATTGATTTCCTTATCATTTATACACCCCGAATCTCTCCGTGCTATAATGTACGCAACTATACATAGACACAAGGGGGAATTTTTTTGAGTAAAGGCAGAATTTTAATTGTAGAAGATGAGCGCAAAATTGCTCGTTTAATTCAGCTCGAACTTGAACACGAAGGGTACGAAACGGGCATGGCTTATACAGGGACAGAAGGATTGGCAGAGTTTCAAGAACACAATTGGGATTTGCTGCTTTTAGATGTGATGCTTCCTGAACTGAGCGGACTCGAAGTACTTCGTCGCATTCGAGCAAACGATGATCAGACGCCCGTTATCTTATTAACCGCTCGAGACGCCCTTCCTGATAAGGTAAGCGGACTAGATTTAGGAGCGAACGATTACATTACAAAGCCTTTTCAAATTGAGGAGCTTTTTGCACGTATCCGCGTCTGGCTTCGCCATCCTACATCAGCATCTCCTGCTGAAAAAGAACCAGATACTCTGCAGCTAGGAACTCTAGTTGTGAATGAAAAAACGCGAGAAGTCACGCGTGAAAATGAAGCTATTGAGCTGACTCCTAAAGAATATGATTTGCTTGTCTATATGCTTCAAAACAACAATCAAGTGCTGAGCTTTGAACAGCTTCTTACAAACGTATGGGGATTCGATTACTACGGAGACACGAATATTGTATACGTATACATTCGTTATTTGCGCAAAAAAATTGATGCTCCATTTTCAACACCCTACATTCAAACAGTGCGGGGCGTTGGCTATATGCTTAAGGAGTAGCTCATGAAACTGCAAACAAAGATTATCCTTACATCAACTGTGCTGCTTTTTATTCTGCTAGTGATTGCGAACAGCTCGATTTACTTCATTTTCAAGAAAACCATGGAAGACAATGCAATTGAACGTTTGCAAGCAGAAACAAGCAACGTAACAAATGGGCTAAAACAAACAAGTTCGACGGTTAAACAAGCCAATTTGCTTCGTGCCTATTTACCTCCTAACGGAATGATTCGTATTTTACCTAAATCAGGGAGTCCTTTAGTTGTATCGGTTACTGATCAAACGAAAGAGCTTCAGGACCTGCCTTATTCTTATTATTCAAATGAACAAACAACCATCAAAGAAGACGACGGCCACCTATACGCAATTTCGCATACTCCCGTCATTTGGACGGACGGCGAAGTTGTTTCTTTGGAAGTCACAGAACAGCTGGCAGATGTGGAACAATCTCTGCAGACATTAAAATTTATCTTGCTCATTGCCTCTCTTGTTATATTAATTCCGACCATATTTGCCGGACGGCTTTTAAGTAAAATTATTTTGCGGCCTATCAAATCTCTTATTCATACTATGGAAGAAATTCAAGTGTCTCGCACATTTAAAAAAATTGACCTCTCTTCTTCTTCTAAAGATGAGTTAGATCAAATGGCCAATACCTTTAATAATATGATGGATTTATTAGAGGAAAACTATAAAAAGCAAGAGCAGTTCGTATCGGATGCTTCTCATGAATTAAAAACACCACTTACCGTGGTAGAAAGCTATGCCAATATGCTAAAACGATGGGGGATGAAGCGTCCAGATATTTTAGAAGAAGCCATCGAAGCCATTCACTCTGAGTCTTTACGCATGAAACAGCTTACGTCTCAAATGCTGGTGCTTGCGAAAGATGAGTCGCAGTGGGAGCTTCACATGGAACACGTAGATGCGGCGGCCGTCTGTAACCAAACAATCAAGCATCTAGAACAAGCTTTTGAACGAACCATTTATTTAAATATAAAAACGGATCATCCCGTCGTAACAGCGGATGAAAAACGCTTAAAGCAGCTGCTGTACATCCTCTTAGATAATGCCATTAAATATAGTGAAAAAGCAGTGGAAGTAACTATAGCAAGAAGCGAAAGCTTTATGATTACGGTCACAGATCAAGGAATTGGTATCCCAAAAGAAGACTTATCAAACGTGTACGAACGCTTTTTTCGCGTAGATAAAGCAAGAAATCGAGAAACCGGTGGTTCAGGGCTTGGATTATCCATTGCTCGAAAGATTGTAGAAGCCCATAGCGGACGTATTGAGATTAGCAGCGATGAAGGAAAAGGGACATCCGTAACGGTTTGCTTTCCTCTTTGATTTCTCACCGTTTCTTAGAGATTTTTAAGAATTGCCTGCTATACTATTTTTCATAATACTGGAGGTGAATGTATGAAGAAAACGGTGCTTTTTATACTTATTTTTCTTGCCGTTGGTTCAGCTTGCTTTTACGGAATAGCAAAAGCAATGAATCGATCTGATACCATTTTATCCGAGTCTGAAATCAGCCGTATGATTCAGCAGAAATATGGCGGCACAATTGAAAATGCAAGCTTTTCTCAAAAAGATGATGAACCGATTTATCTAATTACTTTGCTTAAAGATGATATTCCATACCACATCACAGTAAATGGAGAAAATGGAGAAGTCCAGTCATTAATCAAACAAAAAGTAGAGAAACAAACGTCTACTCAAACTAAAAATAATACAGAAAAAGAACAAAAAAAGAGCGAGCAGCCACCCGTTTCTCCTACATCCGACGAGCCTCTCATTTCAATGGAACAAGCAAGAGATATTGCTTTACAAAAAGTAAAAGGAACGTTTTCCTCAGTTGAAATAGAAGAGGAAGAAGGCCAAACCTTCTACGAAGTCGAAATTGATCAGTCTAAAACAAGAGAAGCTAAAGTAATGATAAACGCTTACTCTGGGCATGTAGATTCCATCACCTACGAAAATGACGACGACTAAAAGTACAGCGGAAAGCTGTGCTTTTTTTATACACCTTTATTTATTTCTAAGAAAATTTTAAACTTCTTCTTCTTTTCCTTTAAAGTTCATGGGCTAAGATAGTCTTAACAACAAATCAAGGAGGCCGTAATATATGAAAGTTATTACAACCGTTTTAGCCAGTGCAGTATTAGTCGGTGGATTAGGTGCAAGTGCATATGCCATGACGGATCAGTCCAAAAGCAATGACAAGAAGCAAACCAAAACGATTGAAGAAGCAAAGGCAAAAGACATTGCTCTTCAAAAAACAGACGGCGGTGACATTACAAATATCCAATTAGCCGTAGATGACGGCGTTAAACAATATGAAGTAGATATCACAAAAGGTAATAAAGAATACGATGTAGATATTGACAGCAGCAGTGGTAAAATCATTGAATTTGATGAAGACCAAAAAGACGATGAAGATAAGAAAGAAGAGAATCTCCAAAACGCTTCCCCTGCTATTTCATTAGATCAAGCGATAAAAACAGCTTTAAAGAGTGCTAAAGGAACCGTTAACGAAACGGATTTAGACCAAGAAAACAACCGTTTAGTATATGAAATCGAAATTGACACAGCCGATAAACGTGAAGCAACTGTTTCAGTAGATGCCAAAAACGGCGACGTAATCAGTGTAGAAATAGATGATTAATAGAAAAAGCACGCTCCAAAAGGAGCGTGCTTCTTTTTTATACCGCTAATTTAATAACCGTTAACACAATACCAATCAAGAATCCACATAGAGCTCCGTTCACTCGAATCCACTGCAAATCTTTTCCGACATTGTTTTCCATCATATCCACAAGCGTTTCATCATCTAATTTATCTAAGTTTTCTTGAACAAGCTGCCCAATTTTTGAATGATTCTCGTCTACAAAACTCATGATTTGCTTTTGAATAGCCGTATCAATTGCTTCTTGACGCTGTGCATCCCCTTCAAGAGCATCCAGCCAGCTCTCTACGTAAGGAACGGCGTAGCTTTTCATAAATTCAGGGCTTTCAATAAATGCCGCCACTTTCGCTTTCATTTTATCGACGATTTCTGTTAATTTATTCGTTACATTTAATTCATTAATCGTTTTTTGTTTCCATGCTTCTAATTTCTCAAGAAGCTCTTCATTGTGCTCCAAGCCTTGCAGCTCTTTTCTAATTCCGTTTACCAAAGCAAGGCGGTATTCATCCTCTTCGTTACGAAGACGCCCTGTAATAGAAAGCAATAAATTTTGCAAAATAGACCCTAGCTTCTCTTCATTAATCATGCTTTGAAATGATTTGAGAGCAAATTGTAAAATACCATCAAGCTCAATATTATCAAGCGCATTTTTAGCAATACTTCCGAGCTGATACTGCGTTTCTTCTTTTTTAATCCAGCTCTCCCCTTTATTTAAAAGAACATCAAGCGCTTTTTCATCATACTGATTTTTCACCACTTCTCCAACAATCGAATGCACAATAGGCTTTAACTCTATTGCTGAAAGCGATGATTTGAGCTCTTTTTCAATAATAGGAACGACTTTCTCTGTATCCACACGATTAATCGCATCAACAAGCAGTGCGGTTCCTTTTTGTTGAATCGTTTCCGAATGAACACCTTTTCGAACAATCGGAAGCAAACGCTGTGTAAACGCAATTCTTTTTACTTTTTCTTGAATACTTTCTTTTGACAGCCAGTCGTTTTCAAGGGTTGAGACTAGCCCTCTTGTAATACGCTGTCTGTTTTTAGGAAGCAGCGCAGTGTGTGGAATAGGAATGCCTAAAGGGTGACGAAAAAGAGCCGTAACGGCAAACCAATCCGCTAATCCGCCGACTAATCCAGCTTCGAACCCACCTTGAAGCAACCGACCCCAAATTGAATCACCAAAAGGCATGGTGGCAACGAAGCCCACTCCCATAATCGCCAAAGAAATCGTGGCTAAGTGCTTTGATTTCTTCTTTGGATTTGTTGTAAATACATTATTTGATTCCATTGTAGTCCTCATCCTTTATTTATTTAACTAAACATTTCATCTAGAAATATGTAACGTGATACAGAAATTTTCGCAAAAAAAGAAAGACAAGCTTTTACCCTCGTCTTTCTAGTATATTGCCTTTTTGCTATACTTCAAACTTTTTTTCTTTTCGACTTTTATTAATAAATGAAAAAATGAGGAGTACGACCAAGATAACCGCACATACACTGGATCCAATCACATTGTTTTTGTTAAACATAAATGATACAAAAATAACAAGCAGTGCTGCTGTTGCAAAGAGCGTTGTATAAGGAAACCACTTTAATGCGAAAAACGGCTTTTCTTTATACCCTTTACGCAGCTTTAATTGAGCTAAACAAATACTTACCCAAATAAGAATAATCGTGAAGCCGGGAATGGTCATTAAATAACTAATTACATTATCCGGTGTTTTATAAGCTAAAAACACACCCATTAAAATACAAACAGCCGTAATCATCAAACCATTAATCGGAATACCGTTTTTCGAAACTTTCAAGAAGCGCTTTGATGCTTCTCCGCTTTGAGCCATAGCATAGAGCGTACGCGAAGTTGCATACATCCCTGAATTCGCTGCTGATAAAACAGCCGTTAATAAAACGAAGTTCATAATATGAGCCGCACCCGGCAGTCCGGTGATACTAAACACTTGCACAAATGGACTGTCTTGTCCTGATACAGAATTCCAGGGCATAAGGCCGCAAATAATTAAAATAGGCAAAATATAAAAGCCAATCACCCGCCATACTGTGCCTTTGATCACTTTCGGTAACACGTTTTTCACATCTTTTGTTTCCGTTACGGCCACACCAATTAATTCAGCTCCGCCGTAAGAGAACATCACAATTAAAAAGGCACTCAGCACACCACTCATGCCGTGAGGGAAAAAGCCTCCATGAGCCGTATAATTTGCCCAGGGGTTTTGCACATCACTTGGAATCACACCGAATAAAATGAAAGCTCCCAAAATGATAAAAGCGGTAAGAGCAATTACTTTAATACCGGCAAACCAAAACTCAATTTCTCCGTAATACTTAACTTGAAATAAATTCATCCCTACAATCAGCACTGCACAGAGAAAGCTTAAGAGCCAAAGAGGTACAGAAGGGAACCAAAACTTCAAAAAGCTTCCTCCCGCAAGCAGTTCAACAACTGTCACGACAATCCAGTTCACCCAATACAGCCACCCTACAATAAAAGAGGTTTGCGTACCGAATGCCTTATGCACTAAATTTTGTACGTTCATATTCGGATAGACAATTGCCATCTCCGCCAATGCTGTCATTACAATAAATAAGATAAGACCGCCAAATAAATACGCCAGTACCACACTTGGTCCTGCAATACCTAGCGTATCAGCACTACCTTTAAAAATACCTGTCCCAATCATACCGGCAAGCGCAATGAGCTGCACATGACGAGGCAACAGACCTTTTTTTAAATTTTGATCTTGTTTTTCCATGATGCCCGTCCCTTCTGTTCATTTTACGTGTTAGTTTAACCAAATCACTTCTTGCGCAAAAACCCCTACCGGATATTCAGTAGGGGGTGAACCAACACTGTTTTTCTTCTCTATGTTGAATGAAAATGATCTGATTTTACCACTGTTACTTTAGTCATTTTATGCGTTGAATTAATACATTGTCAATGTTATTTATTTTCCAAAAATAAAGTCAAAAGAGTATCTACACCCTTTTGACTTCTAGTCTTCTTGCAATGATGGATAAAGCATAGTTTACAATAAAATACATCATCGCGATGATCAAAAACATTGGGACTACGTAACTTTGTTTCTGTCCGTAAATGATTTGAGCGTTATGCAGCAAATCAGGAAGTGCGATCACTACTGCAAGCGACGTATCTTTTAATAAGGAAATAAATTGACTAACTAAAGGAGGTACCATTCGTCGCAAAGCTTGTGGCAATACAATAAAACGAAGCGTTTGGTAATAGTTTAAACCTGATGAACGTGCCGCTTCAATTTGTCCTTTTTCAATTGATTTTAATCCGCTTCGGATAATTTCTGAAATCATAGCAGATTCAAATACAGTGAGGGCCACAATCGCTGCTGACGTAATTTCCATATCAATTCCGATTTCAGGTAAAGCAAAGTATGTAAAAAAGATGATTAAAAGAAGCGGCAAATTCCGGATAATTTCTACGACAAAAGCGAGTACATGAGACAGAACTGGAATGCGGGCATACCTTAAAATACCTACTATACTTCCAATAAGAAAACTTAACACAATCGAAATGAATGCCACTTTTAAAGTGACCCAAAATCCTTCCATTAAGAAGGAAAGGTGATCAGGAGAATAAGCACCCATAAAATCCATCACTTTCACTCCTTTCAGCTTGTTTTACCAAGACGTTTCTCAAGATAACCAACTCCTAAACTCAACGGAATGGTTAGAACTAAATAAAACAGAGCAACAAAAATATACACATCAAACACTACATAAGTTTGAGAGGAAACAAGATCTGCCTGATACATTAAATCAAAACCAGCAACAATCCCTAACACGGATGAGTTTTTCACTAAATTAATAAATTGATTCCCAAGAGGAGGAATGACAATTTTAATGGCTTGAGGCAATATAATGAATCGCATAGCCTGACCGTACGTAAGGCCGGATGAACGCGCCGCTTCAAGCTGCCCTTTTGGAACTGCCATAATTCCCGCTCGTATGGCTTCGGCTATAAAAGCTGCCGTATAAATAGTTAATCCCAGCACTCCGGCTGCTGTACCGCTGATTCCTGCCACAATAAAAATAAAAAAGACGATAACCACAAGTGGAATATTTCGAATAAACTCTACGTAGACAGTGCCAATTACATTTACTATTTTGAGAGGGGCTATTCGCATTACCGCAATGATTGTACCAAGTACAAAACTGGCCACTAAAGCAATCAGACTGGCGATAATGGTGTACTTAAAACCTTCTAAATAAAGATCCATATTGTTCGTCAGAATTGAAAAATCCAGCAATTTTCTTCCTCCTTTCAACTAAACAAGCAGGATGAGCATAATGCTGCTCATCCTGAGAAAAGAAAACTGTACGCTTATTGTTTGATCCACTTGTCGTGAATTTCATCATATTTTCCAGAGTCTTTCATCTTTTTAAGCGCATCGTTTAATGCATCTACAAGCTCTTTGTTTCCTTTTTTCACAGCAATGCCATAAGGCTCTTCTGTGAACGGCTTTCCTACTAATTCATAAGAAGGATCTTCATCAGCCATTCCATAAAGAATAGCATCATCAGTTGTTAAAGCATCTCCTTGCTTAGATTTTAAAGCGGTAAATGCTTCTGCATAGTTTTCAAACTCTAATACCGTTGTCTCCGGTGCTTTTTCGCGAATATTAATAGCTGAAGTTGATCCTTTAACAGCCAACACTTTAGTACCTTTCTTCAAATCATCAACGCTTTTAATTTTACTGCCTTTTTTCACAAGAAGAGACTGGCCAGCTTGAAAATACACATCCGTAAAATCCACTTCTTTTTTACGCTCATCTGTGATGGTCATTGTTGCAACAACAGCGTCAATATCTCCTTTTTGAAGAAGAGGAACCCTTGTCTTGGACGTAACTTCTTTAAATTCTACCTTGTTTTCATCTCCTAAAATCTCTTTAGCCAGCTGCTTAGAAATATCAACATCAAAACCTTCTACTTCACCCGTCTTTGGATTCTTTAAGCCAAATAAGCGCGTATCATTTTTAACTCCAATGATAATTTTCCCTCTGTCTTTAATTTCAGTGAGCGCATCTTTTTTAGCTGATGATCCACTCGTTTCTTCACTTTTTCCTCCACAAGCCGCTAACATCATAGCCGCTGCTAATGAAAGCACGGCTGCCTTTAAAAACGTTTTTGATTTCTTCATATTACTCCCCCTATTAAACAATTAATGATTTAAAATACGGCTAAGAAATAAACGCGCCCTTTCTTCTTGCGGGTTTTCATAAAACTCAGCCGGAGTTGCCTCTTCTAAGATTTTTCCTTGATCCATAAATACAATGCGGTCTGCTACTTCTTTAGCAAACCCCATTTCATGAGTTACAACTACCATCGTCATTCCTTCTTTAGCCAATGTTTTCATGACATCCAGCACTTCTCCAATCATTTCTGGATCAAGAGCAGAGGTAGGCTCATCAAAAAGCATAATCTCTGGTTTCATCGCAAGTCCCCTCGCAATGGCTACACGCTGCTGCTGGCCACCTGAAAGCTGGGATGGGTAGGCGTTGGCTTTTTCACCGATTCCTACTTTATCCAAATAGTATAGAGCTGTTTTCTTAGCTTCTTCTGACGACTGTCCCAGTACTTTCATAGGCGCTAAGGTGATATTTTCTAAAACCGTTTTGTGCGGATATAAATAAAAATGCTGAAAAACCATACCTATATTGCGGCGCAGTTTGTTAATATTTGTTTTTTTATCTGCAACCAATATATTATTTACCGTCAATTGTCCGTTAGATATTGTTTCTAAATAATTTATGCATCGCAGCATCGTGCTTTTACCCGAACCCGAAGGTCCAATTACGACGACAACTTCACCTTTTTTAATCGTTAAATTGATATCTTTTAATACGTGAAAATCACCGTAATATTTGTTCACTCCGTCAAAAACAATCATTTTCCTCCTCCTAATCTACGAACAATGATAAATATTTAAATTTTTAAAATATTTAAAATATGTTAAAAATTATATTCTTACCCTTAAAGCAAAGTCAACAGTTGACAAATTATCTCTTTTTTGTAATCAAAATGAACTATCTTCAAATAAAATATGCTAGAAAAATAAAAGGTTTTGTTGGCATTTGCCGATATGTAAGCATACGTTCGCTAGGCTGAAGGTACTTGTATCAGCTTAATCAATAGATTATATTAGTTAACGCATATCTTTATACGAATTGTCTTTCATTTTTCTAGGGCAGTTCTCTCTAATCAGCCCTTTTTCTAATTATCTGTCTATCATTTTATTATATTAATATATATAATTCTCTTAGCAGTAAATTAATAAAAAAAGTAAATACAAGCTTCCATTCATGTTAGAGGTTCTGACATAAATATAGTAAAATTATATTATTTCTCTAAAAAACACACGCTTTATTAGCGTGTGTGGCCTTTTATATTTTCCGGACTCATTTGAAAATGCGGATAGTCTTTAAAACCTTGCCAATCTCCTCCCCATTCAAACCCTAAACTTTTTGCGATATCTACAACCTCCATCCAATCAGACCGATTATTGTTATTACCGTCATATTTCATGTCCCAAATAACTTGTCCGTCTTTTAACCCAATAGCAAAATCAATAGCTAGTCCATAGTTATGATAAGACTGGCCGCCCTTTGAATAGGTAACAATGTTACCTTCTTCCGTCCTGCCTTTTGCATAAAGCTTATCTTGCTCTTCTTTTGAACGGAAACCTTCCGTAATGACAATCGAGATTCCTTGGTCGTTTGCTTGTTGAACAAGTTTATTTTTCTTTTCTTCTACGACAGGATGCAACTCAGCTGCTCCTGAAAAATCTTTTAACGTTGGACCTTGCTTTAACTCATCGCGAAACAAAAATAACAGGCTTACCGCTATCACAACTATCAAAGCTATTGCCAATTTTTTAAGAACGTTCATCTATATAAAGTCTCCATTCTTTTTTGCTGTTACTTAGATAAAATCATATCGAATTTCATTTTGTTATCCAATAAAAGAGCTGTAGTGTTCAACAAACGTCTATATTTTTTCGTTTTTTATCTATTTTCACCATTTTTTCACTATTGGTGGTTACATTAACAATTGTGGACAGCTCTGTACCACACCCCTATAACTTTTAAGGAGTGACAACAGCATGAAAAAGAAACTATTCGGTTATATCATGGCAAGCGGTTTAACACTAGGAGTTATGGCCGCTGCAAACTCCACGGCATTTGCAGCAAGCAAAGATGAAACAAGCTCTTCAACGGTTGTAGAGCGAACAAATGGCAATACAACAACTACGAGTGATGCAACACAACAAAAAGTTGATGATATTATGAAAAAAGCACAGGAAAAATTACAGAAACTCGGCGTAAGCTTACCTCAGCATCATAAAGAAGGCCCCTTTAGCAATTTAGATGCTGGTACAAAGGCAAAAGCCAAAGCTATTATGGATCAGCTTCGCGACGGTACCCTGACTAAGGAACAAGCTGAAGCCAAATTAAAAGAACTTGGCGTAGACTTTCCTGAACATAAAGGCGGTCCTTTTAGCAATCTAGATGCAGCCACTAAGAAAAAAGCCAAAGCTATTATGGATCAGCTTCGCGACGGCACCCTGACTAAGGAACAAGCTGAAGCCAAATTAAAAGAACTTGGCGTAGACTTTCCTGAACATAAAGGCGGTCCTTTTAGCAATCTAGATGCAGCCACTAAGAAAAAAGCCAAAGCTATTATGGATCAGCTTCGCGACGGCACCCTGACTAAGGAACAAGCTGAAGCCAAATTAAAAGAACTTGGCGTAGATCTTCCTGCTAAAAAGAAAGATTTTCTAAATGGTTTAGATGCTGAAACAAAAGCTAAGGCCGAAACCATTTTAGAAAATGCAAAAAAAGAAATTCAAAAACTCGGTGTCACAATGCCGTTTGAAAAGAACGAGCACAAAGTTCAATAACTAAAAAAGCTACTTGGCTGTTGAGAGCCAAGTAGCTTTTTTATGATGCAGTTTTCCGTTTCACTAATGCCATGTATACACCTAATGCTAATAAATCACAGACCATAATCACAATGCCCATCGGCAGAGCATTTTGCCCTCCTCCAAGTCCCACAAGAGGAGCTACGGCTGCTCCGAGCAAGAACGGCAGCAATCCAAGAAGCGCTGAAGCACTTCCCGCATTGGAAGCTTGATTTTGCATAGCAAGTGAAAAAACGGTGGTGTTCACAATTCCTACGCTTGATACAACAAAGAAAAGCAAGATGCAGACCAAAATAACGGACGTGTGAGTAGCAATTACAGCCACTAAAAGCACGCTTCCAACGGCTGCTTGAAGCAATCCATACATGAGAAGAGTAGCTTCTTTTACTTTACCAGCTAAACGTCCTGTCACTTGAGTAGCTATAATGAGACCAAAACCGTTAATAGCAAAAACAAAGCTGAACATCTGCGGAGACAGCCCGTAAATGTCTTGAAGGACAAATGTAGAGCCTGAAATATAAGCAAACATAGCACTCATAATAAAACCTTGCGCCAGTGCATATCCCACGAAGACACTATCTTTTAGCAATACGCTAAATGTACGCAGTACTTCTGTTAATCCACCTTCTTTACGGCGTTCAGCCGGCAGCGTTTCTTTCAAGCCAAATAAAACGGCAAAAAACATTAGTGCACCAATTACGGCTAACACACCAAATACTCCGCGCCACGACATAACCGTCAGCAGCTGTCCGCCGGCAACCGGAGCCAAAATGGGAGCTAAACCATTTACGAGCATGAGCATGGAGAAAAACTTTGTTAAATCCGAACCTGAAAACAAGTCTCGCACGCTTGCTCTTGAAATAACCATTCCTGCTGCTCCCGCCATACCTTGAATAAATCGTAAAACGATAAAAATCCAAATAGAAGGCGCAAACACGCATAACACAGAGGCAACTGCATAGGTGATTAATGCTGCTACAAGCGGCTTTTTCCTTCCCCGGATATCACTGAATGGCCCCATTACCACTTGCCCAAATGCCAAGCCTAATAAGCAAGCTGTCAGACTGACCTGGGCTAAAGAAGCTGACGTATGCAGTTCTTTAGCAAGAGTCGGCAGCGCTGGCAAATACATATCGATTGATAACGGTCCAAATGCGCTTAGTGAACCCAAAATTAAAATAAATAAAATGCGATTTCCTCGGCTTAAAGACATTCCTTGGGAAATACTTTGCTGATTCATCTATTGTTGTCTCTCCCTTCAGCAGTTTTACAATAGTCTCATCTTAAACCCTCCAGCAACTGGATAGTCAAGACGTAATTCGAATTTGAATTTCCGTCAGCCGCTCTTCTTCATGATGAGAAATAAATGAATCTACAATTCGCCGAATTAAAAAAGGCCCTTCTGCTTTGTATCCTTCGGCTTTAATAAAGTTCAGTAACGTATCGTAATAGACTCCTGTGGTATCTCTCTTTTCTCTCATATAAATAGATGCGTAATCGCCTTCAGGTATTAACGTAACTAGTTCATGCTTAAAAGAAACATCGCTTTCGACCAATAAAAAAATGCCATCGTAATCTGTAAATTGTTGTTTTTTTGTGTTTTCTACAGATAGTATAAACCCTACTTTCCCAATCATAATCGGGGTAATATGACTGATTTTCTTTTTTAAATCACGCAGAACACTTTCAGTTCCGTCTAACGTACCTACCTCTGCTTTTACTTGCACAACTTCACGAGAAGGAAGGTGTTTGATGAACGGGGCTCCTATTTGGTTAATATGTCTCGTCTGTTCTAATTCCTTCATTCGAGTTGTTAACTGCGCATTCACTCTTTGAAGGTGACGAATTTTTTCTTTTGTTACCTTCTGATATTCCGCTAAGGTTTCAATAAATTCGTCCAAGCTGCTGTGCTCCATTTTTCTTTTAATTTCTTTTAACGGAACCCCCATCAGCTTTAAATAGACAATGATATCTAATTTCTTAAATTGTTCTAACGTATAATAACGATATCCAGTTTGCGGATCAACTTCATAAGGCTCAAACAGGCCAATTTCATCATAATAGCGAAGTGTTTTAATTGGAATATCGTGCAGTCTGGCCATTTGCCCAATCGTAAATTTGTTTTGCACTATAAGTTCACCTTCTTTATGTAAAGCTGCTTGCACTTAAAGCAAGCAACACCGTAATTCTCATCATTCATTTAGTTCTTGTACAAGCTCTTCCACAATAAGATGTGCAGGCAGTTCTTTTGCCAGCGTAAATCCAGTTCCTGCCCACAAAGAAGTGTACTCTGGATTATTCATTTGTGTAGCTTTTGTTCGAATAGGCTTTGTCATGTAATGAATATGAGGGTAAGCGGATGGTGCTGATTTATCATAGGAAATAAAAAAAGCATTCACAAATCCTCTAGCACGTTTCCCTGTAAAAGCTCTTGTAACACCTGTTTCATTAAAACGCTTTTGAAGAATGCTTTCTTTATGAAGAGCACTCGCTCCGCTTTCTGGACAACAAATAAAAGCCGTACCTAACTGCGCAGCAGAAGCACCTTCCTGTAACACGCGTTTAATGTCAGACCCCGTCATCAAGCCTCCCGCAGCAATTAATGGCTTTTTAGTGATTAGACGGACTTCTTTTAGCAAATTTATAAGCGAAAAGTCCACCGAACTCTCTAAAAAAGTAGACCGATGGCCGCCGGCTTCAATTCCTTGCAAGCACAGCGCATCTGCTCCTGCTCTCAAAGCCACCTCGGCTTCTTGAGGTGTTGTAATCGTAACGAAAATATGACTTCCAATTCCCTTTAAGCTTGCTACAATCTCTCGATCCGGGCACCCAAATGTAAAGCTCACAGCAGGTACTCGATGTTTTTGAATGATGTCGAGCTTGGCACTCCATTCATCATCATCATTCTTTGGTATGCCAACTTGACACTCCAAATATCCAGCGGCTTTTGACAATTCTTTTTGATAACAATCAAGTGCATCAACTGCTACTTTTTCATTTGTCGGAACAAACAGATTTACTCCAAAAGGTTTTTTCGTAAGTGAGTGCATCTCTATAATTTCCTGCTCCAATTCACGCGCACTTTTATATCCCGCGGCTAAAAACCCTAGCCCTCCGCTATTAGATACAGCTGCAGCTAGTTTAGGCGTCGAAACTCCTCCTGCCATAGGAGCTTGTACAATTGGATACTCACATATATTTTCCACACTTATCACCTCAGCCCTTCATGCGTTCTCTCTTCATTCTACTACAACACCAGAAAAAAAAGCCCTCCAAAAGGGCTTTTCTTCCATATATAGATTATGCTCATTTCAAAAATTGGGATCATAAATGACGCTTAGGAATGCGCACTACCTGACTATTCCCTCAAAGGTTCACCTATGCGGATGGCACTAACCCCGAAAGGGGAGTGACAGCCGCTTAGGTTTAGAAAGCCAGACCTGATTGTTTTTGGATCAGGTCTGGCTTTCTACATCGATTACTTATAGTGGAGGAACTTTACGCATACAGCTTCTGGAACCGTAACGTTAGATTGAAGAAGCGTTAGCTTTCCATTTTCTTGGTCTCTTTCAAACAGCACCAAGTTTCCTGTCTCTTGATTAGACGCCACAATAAATTGTTCCGTTGGATCTAAAACAAAATCGCGCGGCCAGTCGCCTTCAGTGCCTGCCCATTCTACGAATGTTAACTGTCCAGAATCCTGGTCTACTTTGAATGTTGCAATCGAGTTATGTCCGCGGTTTCCTGCATAGACAAAGCGGCCGTCTGAAGAAATGTGGATCGCACTCCCTTGATTATTTTCTGTAAAATCAGCCGGAATTGCTAAAGTAGCTTGTTGTTGAGTAAAGCTTCCTGTGCTTTCGTCATACGTTAAAAATAAAACTTCGGAGCTGAATTCTGTCATTGCATACGCATAGCGGCCATTTGGATGGAACGTTAAATGTCTAGGACCCGAACCAACAGATGTAGAAAGGCTGTTGACTTCCTTCAATTTATTCTCTTCCACTTCATATGTCACAATTTCATCAATACCTAGGTCTACAACCGCCACGTGCTTTTCTCCAGGAGTAAAATCGGCATAGTGTACGTGTGGTTTTCCTTGTTGTCCTTTTTTAAGGTCTGAATGAGGATGTTCCACTACGGATGCTACATATTCAATTTCTCCTGTTTCTTCATTAACAGAATACGTCTCAACGCTCCCTTTATGAAAGTTAGCAGATAAAACAAGCGTATTATCTTCATTCACTGAAACGTAGCAAGGAGGCGCGCCGTCTAGCAGCTGTTTGTTTACAAATTTCAATTGCCCTGTGTTTGGATCAATCTTAAAAGCAGCTACGCCGCCTTTTTCTCCTTCTTTAATAACTGTATAAAGATGTTCATTGTCTTTGCTCGCATTTAAGTATGTAGGATTTTCAATTTTAGCCACGGCTTTTACTTCTACAATTTTTTTAGCCTTTGTATCTAACGTAAATGTATAGACACCTTCACTGCCTGCTTTTGTATATGTACCTGCAAATCCAATAAATTTTCCATGTTCACTCATTTTCCTATACCCCTCCTAAAGAATTGTTTTGTTTCATTTATTTTACTATATCATACCGCATTTGTTATAGAGAATGCTCCAATTCAACGTTCATTTATCAGTTTTCCCTACATGCCTAGCGTCAAACCCTTCCTTTTTAAGCCTGCATCTTGCATTTTCCTACTATTGGGCGTTATGATTAAGGATGATTTTATATCGCCCAATAGCAGACGGTTCCTGTATTTCTTAGATTTTCAAATAAAGAAGAATCGACTGATGAATAGTCGACTTTCATCGCTATAACCGCTGCTCAACTTTTTTCGTAAAGTTACATCAAAAAAGGAGTGAACAACAATGATCACATTAAAAAGTGAACGCGAAATTAATTTAATGCACGAAGCAGGTAAACTATTAGCTTCTTGTCATAAAGAAATCGCTAAAATGATCAAACCAGGCATAACAACAATGCAAATTGATAAATTTGTTGAAGAGTACTTAGCAAAGCACGGAGCAACGCCGGAACAAAAAGGATACAAAGGATATCAATATGCAACGTGCGCTTCTTTAAATGATGAAATTTGCCACGGTTTCCCAACAACTAAACCGTTAAAAGACGGGGATATTGTAACCATTGATATGGTTGTAAATTTAAACGGAGGCTTAGCAGATTCCGCATGGACTCATACCGTTGGAGACATTTCAGACGAAGCACAGCGTCTAGTAGATGTTACATACGAAGCGCTTTTAAAAGGAATCGAGCAAGCACAGCCAGGAAACCGTACAGGTGACATCGGCCACGCTATTCAAAGCTATGTAGAAGGCGAAAAATTCTCTGTCGTACGCGACTTCACAGGACATGGAATTGGAAATACCATGCACGAAGCGCCTACAATTCTTCACTACGGAAAAGCTGGCAAAGGTACACGTTTAAAAGAAGGTATGGTTATTACAATTGAGCCAATGGTAAACGCTGGTACATGGCATTCTAAAATGGATAAAAACGGTTGGACTGCTCGTACAACAGACGGTAAATTATCCGCTCAATTTGAACATACGCTTGCGATTACGAAAAACGGTCCTCTTATTTTAACAGCACATTAAAAAACAGCCCTTTTGAGGCTGTTTTCTTAATGTAGAGGAAATTTAATAACAAAAACTGTGCCGCGGGAAGAAGTAGATAATAATTTAATCTGTCCTCCGTGGCTTTCTAGAATACGCTGAGCAATGGGCAGACCAAGACCTGTGCCGCTATCCTTCGAAGTGGAAAAAGGCTGGTACAGCGACTGCTGCATATGAACCGGAATACCTTTTCCAGTATCTTCAATGTATAGACAGTAGCTATCTTCATGAACCTGCGAGTAGATTGTAATGACTCCTTCTCCATCCATGGCTTCCATACTGTTTCGAATTAAATTATGAAGAACTTGTTTGATTTGTTTTTCATCTACCTTTAATACATGCGGCTGCAATTTCACATCGAAAATAAGCTTATCTTTTTCTGTAAATTTGCTTGAGTGAGTAATCAAAGGCAATAACTCATTAATAATATCCTGCATGCTGACTTTTTTCATCACCGGAGTCCCAGGTTTTGATAACAACAGCATTTCTTCAATGATGTAATTAATCCTCTCTAGCTCTTTCATAAGCAGAGGCAGGTAAAAACGCTTTTTCTCCTCATCAGAAAGAGACTGATTCATAAGAGATATAAATCCATGAATCACGGCAAGAGGATTACGAATCTCATGAGCAGCTCCGGCTGCCACTTCTCCAACCAAGGCAAGTTTCTCAGACTGATGCATTCGCTTTTCTAATTCTTCGGTATCCGATATATCAATGAAATAAAAAATCCTTCCAATGCTTTCGTTCTTCTCATTAAACAGCTGCGTTTGAGAGGCTAAAAAGCAATAGCACGTCTCTTTCGTTCCAAATAATACTTTTTTATTTTCGTGAATTTCTCCCGAATTCAACATGCTCCAAAATTCAGTATTATATTCAGGACATTCCTTCATATACCCGCAAATATCCTTTTCATCGAGATCTAAAAACTGTTTTGCTGAGGTATTAGCAAATATACTATTTGTCTCATCTTCTATTGTGATAATTCCAACAGGCAGTGAATTTAAGATCTGCTGGCGATATGCTTTATCTTTAATGATTTTCCAAAATGAATCTTCTAAACTAACCGACATTTGATTGATAGAAGCCGAAAGCTGCTTCAGCTCGATTTGCTTTGTGTCTTGAAGAACAAGACCGTATTCTCCGTCTGCAATGTCATTCACTTTTTCAATCATTTGTTCAATTGGTTTCGTAAGGCTCGCACTCATACGATACGAAACATAAAGAGAAGCGACAATAGCACTTACTGTTAAAATCAATAGTAAAATTAATGAATCTTTAATAATAACAGACAGTGTATCTGATAGTGTATCAAGTGAATCAACCGTCTCTTCTTTTGAACTATTAATATCTTTTTTTATCTGATGCAGATCCGGCAAATAATTTCTCTTAAGATACTCTTTTGCTCCCTCTATATCTCCGTACTTCAACAGTCCCTGCACGTTATTAGAAATCTTAAAATCCAGCAGCTCAATTTTTTCCTTTAGTGGAATCAACGATTTTGGCACAGGCTGCTTATATCTTTCATTATTTTCGATAACTCGTGTATCATATGATTGATATTCTTCTATCAAAGAGACAGTGGGGTTCTTTAGATTATTTTTCACAATGTATTCTTTTATGTTCAGCTGCTCTTCCCAATAAGAAAGCCACACCATTTGAGGAACATCTTCATCTTTAATTTCGTTGCTTACATGATTCATTTTATCAATGGCATGCACTAAAACTAAAGAGAACCCGCTTAACATGAATGTAATCAAAAGAAGAATCGTTAATATTTGGCTACGGAATGACATGTTGCGAAATAATTGATTCATAATCATCTCTTTCTTTTTCATAGTTACTTCGGCTGTGTAGACATTCTAACTTTCGAATATAAAATTTGTTTTTCTTGTTTACTGTACATCGGTCCAAAAGGCGCTAGTTTATAAACACCGTCCCTGGCGTCAAGTTTGACTTCTCCAGATGGAAGACCTTTTTTACTAAAATAGTTCTTCATAATCACGTTGTAAGCTTGAGGAACATCATTTATCACACTTGTTAAAATAACAGACCTACCCATGTACGCCTGATCATCTAAATATCCTATTACGTACATTCCTTGTGTTTTCGCTTCTTGAATAACTTCTTGATTATACGAATTTCCTTTAGCATAGACGATATCGACACCTTGAGCTTTTAACTCGCGGAGCAGCTTTACTGCTTTTGCTCCATCGTCTCGGCTGTTTACAACTTGATAATAAAAAGCAATCGATGAATCATACGCTTTGATTCCTTGTTCGAATCCTGGATTTTTTTCTTTTGCAAATGTATCGAGTAATCCAATTTTTTTCGTTTTTGTCTTCATGGCAGCTGCCGTGCCTGCCAGGTGTTCTATTTTTGTTTGATCAAATGTATATACAGTTTGGTTTTTATACATTGAAGTACCGTGAATGGTGACGAAATGAACATGAGGATACTTAGGAGCTAGTTCTGTAAAAACGGTAGAAAATTCTCTTCCATGTCCAATTACGACTTTTGTTCCATTTTGAATAACTTTTTCAGCAGCTTCCTTCATTTTTTGGTTCGTATTTACTTCGCTAATAACTTGAGCCGAAACGGGGTACTTCTGCTCGATGTTGATTTTTCCTTTATAAGCTAGACTGCCCCAGCTTTGATCTGTCAGTACATCAGAGGTGAGAATTGCAACGCTTGTGTTTTCTACTTTTTTTGTCGTTTGCTGACTTATAATCCCTTGTGTTTTCGAAACAATAATAATTAAAAACGAAGCGACAACAATCAGGGCAAGCAATAAAATCAGCCTTAACTGTCTTGATCGTTGCATAGACCTTCTCCTTTTTGTTTAGCATACTTTCATTATATAAAAAAAGCATCTAAAAAGACTACATCTTTAACGAAATTCCAACTTTTTTCGACATTTCTTTCATATCTTACCTTTTTTAACACTTTCACTCCAAAAGAAAAAGCAGAAAACATCTGTTTTCTGCTTCGGCCTTCAATCTTCATCTTTTACGTCCATATCTTCAGGGATTGGCTCATTTAGGTATTCTTCAATTTGTTTTTTGTACTTTTCCATTTGCTCTAAATGGGTGTTAAACTGCTCTTTATTTAATAAGTAGTTTTCACCATCAAATATAGCCCTTACTTTTCCTTCTTGAATCAATTTCTGTACATATTCTTCAGGAAAAGATAGATACTCTGCTACTTCTTTTATCGTTAAATACATCCTGCTCCACCTTTTAGACGTTATAGTGTACTTCTTCTGTAGCTTTAACCATTAACTCATACTGACGCAAGCGAAGCTGAAATAATGTTAACGGATCATAGTAAGCTTCAGGATTGGCTTTCATATGACTTAACACGTCTTGATTTTCATTAATATGCGCCTGTGTTTCTTCAATCGTTTCTTTTAAAACCTCTTTTGGCTTTTCAAAGAATAGTTCAATATCAACTTCTAAATTTTTCTCAAATAAATTAAATTGCATAAAAAACTTTGCCAGCATAGATTCTGTGATATCTTGATAGTCTTGACTTTCAATGTACTTTTTATATTGATTATAAAGCAGCGTTTGATTTTGAAGAATGGAAGAAAACAGCTTTCCTGCTCCTTTTAACAAGAGCTGCGTTGGATTAACGCGAAGTAAAATATTTTCCTCATCCAGCTGAACCCGATTAGCCATCCGATTAACGTCGCGGCGCCAGTCGTCCAGCACTTTAAAATCGCAGGCTAACGTTAATTTTTGCTCATTGTACATCTTATTTAACGACTCTGCTACTTCTTCAATATCTACTTGACTCGCAATCAGCTCTTCATTTGATGTAGCAATCCAGTCCTTTAAAGAAATACGGAACTTAGGTAGGACATCTTGCTGCAAGTGCTCTTCCACGCGCATATTCATTTGTTTATTCAGCTCAATATGAACCGTACTAAAATCACTGTCTTCCTTCACTAATTCTGAAGACTTTTTGAGTAAACGAGGAATTTTATTTTTTAGCTTTTTGCTGATATCCTCTTTGATGCCGTGATAAGCCGAAACAATACTACTTGCTTTTTCTTGTTCTAAGTCATCCACTCGATGCAAGAAGCCATTTAATCGCACAAGCATATCTTCGTTCCATTTAATACTTTCAATCAAATGATTTTCTGTGTGATTTCTCTTCGCCACTAAGCCCTTTAGCATGCTTTGAATAAAGAACAGCAGTCTGCGCGCACGCTCTTCTACTCCAACGTCGTTTGGATCGTAATAGAAATTAGCTTTAATAAACTGAGCCAAGTCTCCGTGGTGCTGACTCGATACGTAGTGAGGCGTATAGGCTAATACATGCGCCTGTGGGAAATCAGCGCCAATGCTTGCCTCAAATTCTTTTGTAATTCGCTCAATCGTTGCTTGATTATAAAGACTGTCCATATTGTTGATGACAAAATGAACTGGCGTATTTGGCGCATATTCTTTAATCTCCAGCAATAATTCTCTTTCTTCATCAAGCAGCGATTCTTTTGCATCAAGCACAAACAGTAAACCATCTGCTAAAGGAGCATATTTAAATGCATCCTGCTCACGCGCCTCTTGTTCTGTAAAGCTTGGCGTAACAATGCATGAACAATTATGCTTATCAAGGAACGCAAAAGGTTTTTTCACTTCTACAAGCGCCTGGTGAGAAGATTGCTCCGCTCCGTCAATCGTTTCCATCGGAATGATTTCTTGATCAGCGATTTGCTGGATAGATTCTTCTTCATCATGAATGAACACAAAGGTTGTTTCATGATTTTGCGGTACCTTTTCTTCTGTAATCGATCCCACAAATGAAGACGTTGCAGCATTTGTTCCTGTAATTAATAAGTGTGTCGTATGAGCATCTAATAAAAAGTCTACCCACCATTTAAAGGT
Organism: Priestia sp. SB1; assembly: GCF_038898415.1. Lineage (NCBI taxonomy): Bacteria > Bacillati > Bacillota > Bacilli > Caryophanales > Bacillaceae > Priestia > Priestia sp. SB1. The sequence goes on from NZ_JBBJSS010000011.1 coordinate 116,720, forward strand.
GTGCCCCACTTCTAAACCATTTTCATTAGCCCATTTAATAATGCCATGGCAAAGCTTGTAGTGATATTCAAGACCATCAATGTCATTACGCGCCTCAAAAATTAATCTGCCTGCATTTTCGATTGTAATGGTATCAATAGTTGACGGAAACTTTTCATTCCATGAAAGCACGGCCGCAGACGGAAATAACGCACGTGACTTATTAGTAATTTTAAGCCAGTTTGTTAATACGTTCGGAATGACTTCATGCAATTCTTTTACAGAATGATCACTTTCCATTAAGTCAGTGTACGTCTCTTGATAAAGAGTTGAAATCTCTTGCCAATAATCATAGAGACCCACTTCAATATTCAAGAAAATATCATTGATAGTTTTAATCCAAGCAAGATAAGGGGGCTGACTCTTATATTGTTTCCATAAAGCTGAGACAAGCTGTTTGAAATATACTTGGTCCACTTTGTAAAATGAAATCATCACTTGATAAAAATAGTTAGGGATAAAGTTTGCTGTATATCCTTTATCTACGTAAGTCTTTAATACCGCAAACCAATTTAACGATTCTGTTCGAATACACTCATCTACCGCAAGCTCTACTGCGCTGTTAAAGTCTTCTTGCTCTTCATAAAATCTTCGCGCAATCGCCGTGACGTTTGGATAATCCGGCTGAGAAGCAACCAGCTCGTTAATAACTTCATAAGCTCGTTCAATATTGTTATGGTCCGTATAAAGCGAAAACAGCTTGAGCGCTATTTCAGCTTTTAATACTTTTGAATCCGTTTCGATGGATAGGTAAAGCTCTTCAGCGAGCGTAGACAACCCCAATTCATAATGCGCGTCGGCTGTATTTTTCTTCGCCCACAGCTTAAACTCGCCATTTACATTCTCCCACTTAAAAATCGCGGATTCAAAATCTTGATTGTGGAAGTACACTTCTCCCTGAGCTAAGCGAATGAGCGATAAGTCGTACCACTCTTTTTGCTGCTCTTCGTAATAAACTTGTCCAAGGACTTTTACAGGCGGCTGATTTTCATTTTCTTGCATAAACGTTTCGTAATATTTCTTTTTCGTTAACTGATATTCTACCGTCATATAGTCTCTCCTTTTTGATGTCAATATTTTATGTACTCTATCAAATTCCCTTTTTTATACTTTTCATACACGATATTTTCTTACTCATATTTTACGCAAAAAAAGCCTCAAGAACTACTCTTAAGGCTTTTTTTATAACTTTTATACTATAAAAATGGCTATTTATCATAAATCGGCGCTGAAATAACAAATATATTAATAAGCATCCCGTCGAAACAGCCCCATCACTTCTACCGTTTCTGTAATATTTACGAAAGCTTCAGGATCAACCGATTGAATTAACTGCTTGAGGTTTGCAAGCTCATAGCGTGAAATCACCGTCATTAATATTTTACGGTCTTCTCTTGAATAAGCTCCTTCACCGTTCATTAACGTCACGCCGCGCACTAAATTGGTAAGAAGCTGCTGCTTCATTTCTTCGCCTTTTCTCGTAATAATGGTTAACGTGAGCTTAATGTGGCGAGTATGAATCGCATCCACTACTTTTCCTGTGACGAAAATCGAAAGCATCGTATATAAAGCTGCGTCCCAATTCACAAAGAAACCTGAAACAAATACAACTACGGCATTCATCGCTGATAATATAGCGCCAAGAGGAAATTCTTTTTTATGCGTAAGAAGCATCGCAATAATATCAAATCCACCTGTCGAAGCCGATTGACGAAAAACAAACCCTACGCCAATTCCAGTTAAAACTCCTCCAAAAACAGCTGACAGAATAGGATCTGTACTAACAGCTCTCAAGGGAATCACGTATAAAGCAATTGATAAAGCCACAACGGACAGCAGCGTATGTAAGACAAACCGCTTTCCTAACTTCATAAAACCAATAATTAAAAGGGGTAAATTCAACAAAAAATTCATTGTTCCCGTGCTTGCAGGCGTTAAAATTCCTATAATCATAGCAATACCGCTAATACCGCTGCTTAGCACTTTATGGGGGATTAAAAACCAATTGTATGCAAATCCAATTAACACAGAACCTGCTATAATAGCAATTGCTCTATACATGATGTCCCTTCACCTCTTACCACAAATATAATGTTTTCATTTATTGCTTCTTTATTATAATTCCTAAAATATTGAAAACCTTAAAAAAAGTATATTCAGAAATTTGCTGTGTTGGTGGGGTGGACAAACAGCAAAATAAAACGGACATACAAGCGGATAATGCTTTTATATCAAGCTTTTGCTGCTTTTGGTATAAAAATGCTAACTTTACCTTTTCCGTACTTATTTAACCTAAAAGAAGTTGAGACATCATAATGAAATGAATCTAATTTAAAGGCGAACAACTAGTATAGATGAGCTTGTATGGAACCGCAGTTGATTTCCGTGCAAGACTTCGCTTTCCGCGGGCTTACGCTCCTGCGGGGTCTCACCTATTCCGCTTTTCCCGCAGGAGTCTTCGCCTTGCCCTCCAATCAACTGCTAAAAGGAACGAAACAGACGACACTTATTTGCCCTAACAAAAAAATAAACCATGAATCAAACATGTTAATTAATGGTTCGTTTTTTACTTGGGTTAAAATACTTTTGTCCCAGCCTCTTGGTAGAAAGTTATTTTAATTTTATTCTTCTTCATATAGACCATTAATAAATTCTTCAAATGAATGGGCGACGAAAAAAATACTGCTTTCAGGATTCTCATATGCTAGTTCATGATTTATAAAAACGATAATAGGCCGCTGAGAGTTAGAACGGTAGTCAAAACATACATGATTATCCGCTATGTCATATCCAAATGGGTAAATACCATCAACTAGCTGGTATTTAATATCATGATACACGTTTAAAATGTAATCCTTTTTCTCCTGATTAAAACTTAGTAAGTGGTAAAAAGAACATTCTCTCTTTCCAACATTAAATCCAGCAGCTGAAGGTTCTCCACCATGATACTTTGTTACACATTCAATAAAGTCGATTGGAAACAATACATCCCATACTTTTTCTACATTCAAAATGGTTTCTAAACTTACCTCTTTTTCATCCGTTTCCCACGTAATCAATTTGCTTCCTCCATTTTGCCTTATGTATATTTAGGAATCTTTTTACTCCCATTTATAATTGCTTTTATTTGTTTCTCTATAAATCTTTTAGTATATTCCGTACTGTATTAAAAATAAAAGCCAATATAAAACACCACTACCATTCCTAATGATAGTGGTGTTTCAAACAATTTTCTTATTTTAATGTAAGCACCGCCACATTCTCCACATGCGTCGTATGCGGGAACATATCAACAGGCTGAACTTCAACCGTATCATAGCCGCCTTTTTCTAGAATAGCTAGATCACGCGCAAGAGTTGCTGGTCCGCATGAAACATAGACAACTTTTTTCGGCTTCATCTCGATGATGGTATTTAAAAGGGCTTCGTCGCATCCTTTTCGCGGCGGATCTACGACGATGACGTCCGCTTTAATGCCTTGTTTGTACCAGTTTGGAATGACGACCTCTGCTTCGCCTACTTCAAATTCAGCGTTGTGAATACCGTTTAGCTCAGCGTTGCGCTTTGCATCTTCAATCGCTTCAGGCACGATTTCAACGCCATATACTTTTTTCGCTTTTTGAGCGAGAAATAACGAGATTGTTCCGATTCCACAGTAGGCGTCAATGACCGTTTCTTCTCCTGTTAAATCTGCATACTCGAGCACTTTGTCATAAAGCACTTTCGTTTGCTCAGGGTTTACTTGATAGAATGATTTTGCTGAAATGGCAAATTTAACTTCGCCGATATAGTCGTAAATATATTCTTCTCCCCAAAGTACGTTCGTTTGGTTCCCTAAAATGACGTTCGTGCGCTTGCTGTTGACGTTTTGAACAATTGATTTCACGTTCGGCACGGCTTCGATAATGTCTTCTATAATACGCTTTTTGTTTGGCAACTCAGCTGTACGAGTCACAATTACAACCATAATTTCACCCGTTACAAGTCCGTAGCGCGCCATGATATGACGAAGCGAGCCTTTATGCTTTTGTTCTTGGTAAGCAGAAACCCCATGCTTTTCACAGATTGATTTGACAGCTTGAACAACATCATCATTTGCCTGCTGCTGAATCAAACAGGCATCCATGTTAATGATATCGTGGCTTCGCTGCTGATAAAACCCAGCCACCAAACCGCCTTCTCGCTCTGCTACGGGAACTTGAGCTTTGTTTCGATAGCGCCAAGGATCGTTCATTCCTAGCGTCGAATGTACCGGAACGTCAGGTAAATGGCCAATTCGCGCCATGACGTCTTTTACTTGCTTTTGTTTAAATTGCAGCTGTCCTTCATAGCTTACATGCTGCAGCTGACAGCCTCCGCACTGCTTGTAGACCGGACAGGGTGCTTCAACACGCTGCTCACTAATTGTATGGTGCTTAATGAGCTTGCCAAACGCATAGCCTTTTTTTACTTTAATGACTTTTACTTGGCCGCTTTCGCCGGGCAGCGCATTTTGAACGAAAATAGGAAATCCGTTCACTTTCGCTACACCCGCTCCGTCATGCGTTAAATCTTCAAACGCAACATCTATATATTCATTTTTTTCTACAGGTGGTTTTAATTTTTCCATTTATCGTTACATCCTTTTAGTCATTTGAAAATGCTGAACTGATTGTACCATAAGAGCGAAAGCCAAACAAAGGAAAGCATGAAAAAAGATCGCAATTAGGCGATCTCATTTTTTTCCATCAATTCAGCTGTTGCTTTTGGAACAAAGATTTCTACATGGCGATATAAGTTTACAAATTCCCCAGGCAATAACCCACCGTACTCGCCATCTAGATTTAGCTGCATTTTATCATTCGTATGAATTTTAACACGGTTCGCTTTTGTATAAATAATGTGAGGATCATTGATATGTTCTCCTCGCAGCGCAAGTGTCGCAATTCGAATAAATTCAGCTAAATTTGCTTTCTTTAAAATAATTAAATCAAACATGCCGTCATCTAAAGAAGAATCTGGTGCCAGCTTTTCAAAACCGCCGACTGAGTTCGTTAAGGAAACGAGGAAGAACATAATCTCGCCGCCAAAGAATTTTCCGTCATACTCAATTTCAACAGATGTTGGTTTAATAGAAGGAAGCATTTCCATCCCTTTTAAATAGTAAGCTAGCTGTCCAAGCATTGTTTTTAACTTGCTTGGCACTTCATACGTTAATTCAGTTAAACGGCCGCCTCCGGCGATATTTACAAAATAATGCGTTTCTCCGTCGTTTGTTACACAGCCTAAATCAATTGGCTTCGTTACGCCTTCTACAATAACATCAACAGCGCCTTCAATTGTACGCGGAACATTAATGGCACGAGCAAAGTCATTGGTTGTTCCAACAGGAATAATACCTAGCTGCGGACGATAGTCTTGTCCGGCAATACCGTTTACGACTTCATTGATAGTACCGTCTCCACCGGCTGCGATTACAACGTCAAAGCGGCGCTCTACTGCTACTTTGGCAGCTTCTGTTGCATCGCCAGCACAAGTTGTAGCATGACAAGATGTTTCATAGCCTGCTTGCTCTAGCTTTTGCAAAACTTCCGGTAAGTTTTTCTTAAAAATTTCACGGCCCGATGTCGGGTTATAAATAATTCTCGCTCTTTTCATATTCATCATCCTAATAATGATAATTTGTCACAAATCTTTGCCTACTTTTATCAGTGAAAGAATGCCCCCTCACATTACATCATCAACAAGAGGGGGCATGAACAAACATATTATAAAGAAATTAACCTTGATATACAATATTCACGTTTCGGTTTTTATTCATACCTTCAGCGCGATCGCCCTTACTCATAATAAATGTGAGATGGATACCCACCTCACATTTAGTTATCAAATTTAGCGTTTATTAATTTCTTCTAAAAGAATTTTATTAACCATCGGTGGGTTCGCTTGACCTTTTGAAGCTTTCATAATTTGACCAACTAAGAAGCCGATTGCACGATCCTTACCGTTTTTGAAATCTTCAATAGATTGAGGGTTTGCATCTAATGCATCTGTTACGAATTTACGTAAAGTTGCATCATCAGAAATTTGTACAAGACCTTTTTCTTTTACAATTTTCTTTGCATCTCCGCCATTTTCAATTAATTCTTTGAATACTTTTTTCGCAATTTTAGACGAAATTGTACCTTCTTGAATTAATTGAATCATACCAGCTAGACCTTCAGGTGTTAATGCTACATCTGAAAGTTCTTTTTGATTTGAGTTTAAGTAAGCAGAAACTTCACCCATTAACCAGTTAGAAGATAGCTTAGCATCTCCGCCTGCAGCAAGTGTTGCTTCAAAGAAATCAGACATTTCTTTTGTTAGCGTTAATACCATTGCATCATAAGCAGGTAAGCCAAGCTCTTCTACATAGCGCTTTTTACGAGCATCTGGAAGTTCAGGAATCGAAGCACGAACGCGTTCTTTCCACTCTTCGTCGATGTGTAATTCTAATAAGTCAGGCTCTGGGAAGTAGCGGTAGTCGTCAGATCCTTCTTTTACACGCATCAGAATTGTTTCACCCGTAGACTCATCAAAACGGCGTGTTTCCTGCTCGATTAGGCCACCAGACAATAACACTTTTTCTTGACGAATTTCTTCGTGTTCAAGACCGCGGCGCACATAGTTAAATGAGTTTAAGTTCTTTAGCTCAGCTTTTGTACCAAACTCTTCTTGTCCAACTGGACGTAAAGAAATATTGGCATCACAGCGAAGTGAACCTTCTTCCATTTTACAGTCAGATACGCCTGTATATTGAATGATTGATTTTAGTTTTTCTAAATAAGCATATGCTTCTTCAGGAGAACGCATATCTGCTTCCGATACAATCTCAATTAGAGGTGTACCTTGACGGTTGAAGTCTACTAGTGAATAGCCATCGCCTGTATGCGTTAACTTACCAGCATCTTCTTCTAAATGAAGTCGGTTAATACGAATGCGCTTCGTTTCACCTTTCACTTCTACTTCAATCCAACCGTTCTCGCCAATTGGTTTATCAAATTGAGAGATTTGATAAGCTTTTGGGTTATCCGGATAGAAATAGTTTTTACGATCAAACTTTGTATCTGTTGCGATTTCACAGTTTAGCGCAAGCGCCGCTTTCATTGCAAAATCAACTGCTTCTTTGTTTAACACAGGTAGTACGCCAGGATAACCTAAGTCAATTACACTTGTGTTAGCATTTGGAGCCGCACCAAATGCGTTTGGACTTGCTGAGAAAATTTTAGATTTTGTCTTAAGCTCAACGTGTACTTCAAGACCAATAATCGTTTCAAAGTTCATCTTTATCTCACCCCTTACAGTGCTGGTTTCGCTTTATGATGCTCAGTTGCTTGTTCGAATGCATGAGCAACACGATAGATTGTGCTTTCGTCGAAATGCTTACCGATAATTTGTAACCCTAATGGCAATCCATTTGATAAGCCGCAAGGCACAGAAATACCAGGTACTCCAGCAAGGTTTACTGGGATTGTTAAAATATCGTTTGCATACATTGTTAATGGATCATCTGTTTTCTCACCAATTTTGAATGATGGAGTTGGTGTAGTTGGTCCAATGATAACGTCATAGTTTTCAAATACAGACTCAAAGTCTTGCTTAATTAACGTACGTACTTGCTGTGCTTTTTTGTAGTAAGCATCATAATAACCAGAGCTTAACGCAAATGTCCCAAGCATGATACGGCGTTTTACTTCGTTTCCAAAGCCTTCGCTTCGAGACTGCTTGTACATTTCGATTAAGTTCTCAGCATTATCTGTACGGTATCCGTAGCGAACGCCGTCAAAACGTGATAAGTTAGCAGACGCTTCAGAAGAAGATAATAGATAATACGTAGCTAATGCGTATTTAGAGTGTGGAAGCGATACTTCTTCCCAAGTTGCGCCTAGTCCTTCTAACACTTTTAGTGCATCTAAAACAGACTGGCGAGCTTCTTCGCCCACACCTTCGCCTAAGTATTCTTTTGGAACAGCAATTTTAAGGCCTTTTACGTCACCTGTTAAAGCAGATACATAATCCGGTACATCAACATTAGCAGAAGTAGAATCCATTGGGTCTACGCCTGAAATTGCTTGAAGTAAGTATGCATTATCTTCAACAGAATTTGTGATTGGTCCGATTTGATCTAAAGAAGATGCAAATGCCACTAATCCGTAACGAGATACGCGACCATACGTTGGTTTTAATCCAACAACACCGCAATAAGCAGCTGGCTGACGAATTGAACCACCTGTATCAGAACCTAAAGAGAACGGAACTTCTCCTGCTGCTACAGCTGCAGCTGAACCACCGCTAGATCCACCCGGTACGTAATCTAAATTCCATGGGTTGCGCGTTAACTGAAGACCTGAGTTTTCAGTTGAAGAACCCATTGCGAATTCATCCATATTTAATTTACCGATTGTTACTGCTTCAGCTGCCTGCAGTTTTTGAACAACTGTTGCATCATAAATCGGATCAAAGTTTGCTAGAATTTTACTAGAGCAAGTTGTACGTAAATCTTTTGTGACAATATTATCTTTTACACCGATCGGCATACCAAATAATAGGCCAAATTCATCTTTTGTTTGTAATGCTTCATCTAGCTCTTTTGCATAAGCACGAGCATTGTCTTCATTAAGCGCTAAGAACGCACCTACTTTATCATCTACTTCATTAATACGTTTGTATGATTCGTCTACTAAATCTTGTACACGTACTTCTTTCTTGTGTAAAAGGCTATGTAGTTCTGAAAGTTTACGATCGAATAAAGACATCGTAAAGCCTCCTTCCTTATTCTAAAATAGTTGGTACTCGAATGTAGCCATCCTTGTGGTCTGGCGCGTTTTTTACTACGTCTTCAATTGGTAAGCCTTTAGCTGGCTTATCTTCACGCATCACGTTTTTCATATCCAATACGTGAGAAGTTGGTTTTACATTTGTAGTATCTAGCTCATCTAATTGTTCTGCATATGTAATAATAGCATCTAATTGTTTTGTAAATAGTTCTGCTTCGTCATCCGTCACCGCAAGTCTCGCTAAGTTTGCAACGTGTTTTACTTGATCAACAGAAATTCTTGACATGTTCCTTCACCTCCGAATATTCGTCCCACTACAATATACTGATAATACCAAACTTCACTAGCAACAGGCAACATTTCTGAGACTAGTTCCTAAAATATTAAAAACCCCGCCAGACAAGACAGGGCTTACATTTATCACTTCTATTTTATACCAAATCTATTTCATTCAAACAACATTCCATACTTTTCCTTCGTCATAAAATATTTCTCTCTTGCATAGGTATAAAATAACCTTCTTTTTAGAAAAGATAGATAGAAAGAGAAACATGCTTTAGAAGAACACACCACCATGTTTTAATTTCACTAGTCTTTGGGAAAGTAAAGAAAACGAATAACTACTTTACCGTAAAAGAGGTGCTATAAAAATTGAATAAAATACTTATACAGTCAGTCATCCACCAGCGCCCTGTGTATCAGCAAAGCGGAAGATGGTTTGTATTAGATGAAGAATTCAAGTGGGATTTGTCCACCTTGCAAAAAGATGTTTTTGCTTGTTTAAATAAAGCCTTTCATATTCCTATCATTTTTTGTGATTCATGTGAAGCCAATAAAATTGTCTCCGCTCTTGGAGAAGAAGAAGCAGAATACCTGCAGTTTGCCTCAGGTGTTTACTGGCGAGAAGTCGGCATTATATTTATTTTTAAATTTGATGACTACCTTCCGCTTGTTGAAACCATCTTTCACGAGCTGCGTCACTATATTCAAGATCACATCCCTTATTATCAGAAAGAATTTGAGCTGGATAAAAAACGCCCGTATGAAGAGCGGACAACCGAACAAGATGCATTTGCATTTGCTGCTTATTATCTTGCTAAGTTTACAAGACAAAATTCTCATGCCATTCCTTCATAAAAGGCAATTTCATAGAATTAGAAAAAGACACTGCTTTCGCAGTGTCCTTTTTGCTTACTCTTCGTAAATATGAACGAACGGCTTGTCTTCATCTGCTTTTCTAACAATGAGAGCTTCCGGTCCGCTTACTGAGTTAATAGAGATACTCGTTTCCATATATGAAGGGAAATGATCAAGCATTAAACCAGCAACGTACTGAGTAAATCCTACAATTTCACCTTTTCCGTAAAATTGTACGGGAATATCAATCGTCATTTTTTGAAGCTGTCCATCTTTGTAATACCCTTTCCCTACTACGCTTGTAAAGTTCGGGAAGTAGTCTTCGATTTGCGCTTTAAACTCATCAAATTTCATCGCATCGTCTCGATGGTCTTTTGTTGCATCTGATGATGGGAATAAATAATATTTCTCATCTAAATTATCCCAGCTGCCAACAGCCGTATCATTTGAACCTGCATTTCCGACAGCCATGAAGTTACCTGGCGTTAAAGAAGCCTTAGCACTTTGTTTGAATAGTGCTACTCGAATTGGAACGTTTTCTAAGCCCTTGATATTACGCATACGCTGCACAATTTCATCGGCCATCTTTTTGCCTTGCTCTTCAATATTTTTATCGGTTAGTTGTTTTTCACGGGCATAACCATTTTCCTCTGTATAATAATGAACAGAATTCATCGCCAGACCAATTGTGACGCCTCCAAGTTTTACCTTATCGTCTCCGTCTTGAATAAGGTAATCTTGCTCAGTAATGTTCGCTAAGTACATTGGACTTGTTTCGTTACGAGTTTTCAAATCGCCTTTTTCTGTATCAATTGGGTTTAACCCAGTGTTTTTAAGCTTCTTTTTCGCCGTATCATCTTTTGCTTTGCTTTGAAGATCTTTAAACTGTTTATCACTCAGCTTACGGCTTAACCATGAGCGAATGGTATCTTTATCAAGGTACTGGCCTTCTTGATACACATATTTTTTCGGAGAATAGCTATCTGTCGATAAGCGCATTAAGCCTGTTTCAAATTCTTGCGCATCCAAGCGGTTATTTAAGTTTGCTGCGACTAAGCCTCTTGCCACTCCCGCTTTAAATGGAAGAATTGTTCGGTAATAATCATCTGAAATACTATACTTCGGAATAACTGCTTTTTCTTTCTTGTTGTTGGTTTGTTGAACAGTCTCTTTATCGTCCGAAAGGTTCGGTGCACACGCTGAAGTTACAAGCATGACCGCAAGAGAAAGTAACAATATCTTTTTCAACTACACACACCTCTTATTTATTTAATTCCGTAAGTAGCCTTGCTTCATCCCATACTTCAATTTCAAGCTCGTTAGCTTTTGTCAGTTTGGAACCAGCCTCTTCCCCTGCCACAACAAGGTCTGTCTTTTTACTTACGCTTCCTGTGACTTTACCGCCAAGTGCTTCAATTTGTGCTTTTGCCTCATTGCGAGATAGCTGTTCAAGCTTACCTGTTAATACAACGGTTTTACCAGCAAAAACAGAATCTACATTTTCTACACTTACAAGCTTGGGTCCTTTGTATGTAAGGTTTACTCCATACTCTTTTAATTCATGTATAAGTTCTTGAACCTCTTCTTGTGTAAAGTAAGCGACAATAGCATCAGCCATTTTGGCACCAATTTCATTAATTGCCACTAATTCATCATACGTTGCTTTTGTTAACTTGTCTATGGTTTCAAAGTGCTGAGCTAACGTCTTTGCAGCTTTTGCTCCAACGTGGCGAATGCCCAAACCAAAAAGCAAACGCTCAAGTGAATTTTCTTTAGAAGCTTCGATGGCCGCAATCAAATTATCAGCAGATTTCTCACCCATGCGCTCAAGCTCGATTAACTGCTGTTTTGTCAGCGTATAAATATCTGCTACATCTTTAATTAACTGTTCACGAAATAATTGTGATATAACTTTTTCACCAAGTCCATCAATGTTCATCGCATTGCGGGACACGAAATGAATAAGTCCTTCACGAATTTGAGCAGGACAGCTTGGATTAATGCAGCGAAGCGCAACTTCTCCTTCTAAACGTACCAGTTCACTTTCACATTCAGGGCAGTGAGTAGGCATCGTAAACTCTTGCTCTTCTCCCGTTCGCTTCTCTTCAATCACATTCACTACTTCAGGAATAATATCTCCTGCTTTTTTTACCACGACATAATCTCCGATGCGAATGTCCTTTTCACGAATCAAATCTTCATTGTGAAGAGACGCACGCTGTACCGTCGTACCTGCTACTTGAACCGGCTCCAAAATAGCTGTTGGCGTAATGACACCTGTCCGGCCTACCGTCAGCTCAATATTTACAAGCTTGGTTACAACTTCTTCAGCAGGAAACTTATAAGCAATAGCCCAGCGTGGACTCTTGGCCGTTGTTCCAAGCTCAGCCTGCTGATCAAATGAATCTACTTTTACAACAATGCCATCAATATCATAAGATAGTTCTGGACGTTTCGTTTGCCAGCTTTCGATATAAGCAATCACATCATCAATGGTTTCACACGTCTGTCTTTCTTTATTTGTTTTAAAGCCAAGATCATCGAGTAAATTCAAACTTTCGCTGTGAGAGTCGATTTCTAATTCTCCTGTATCAGTCATGGCATAGACAAAGATATCTAAATTACGTTTTGCCGCAATTTTAGGATCTAGCTGACGCAGTGAGCCAGCAGCTGCGTTACGGGGGTTAGCAAACGGAACTTCATCTCTTTCCATTTTTGCTTCATTAAGTGCTTCGAATGATTTCCTCGGCATAAATGCTTCTCCGCGAACTTCCATTGATAACGGTTCTTTAATTCGCAGTGGAATCGAGCGAATTGTTTTTAAGTTTTCAGTAATATTTTCACCAGTCGTACCATCTCCGCGCGTAGCACCCAGCACTAAGTATCCACCTTCATAGCGAAGAGATACAGCAAGGCCGTCAATTTTAAGTTCGCATACATAAGAAAACTCGTCTTCAACGGCTTGGCGCACTCGGCGATCAAAATCTCGAAGGTCTTCTTCATTAAATGCATTTCCTAAACTTAGCATAGACGTTTGATGCTGAACCTTCTCAAACGCATCGAGCACTTGGCCGCCGATGCGCTGAGTAGGTGAGTCAGCTGTTTTTAATTCTGGAAACGATTCTTCTATTTCAATTAACTCATTCATTAATTTATCGTATTCTGCATCTGGAACAGATGGCTGATCTAACACATAATATTCATAACCATATTGATTTAATAAGTCACGTAATTCTTGAACGCGTGATTTTGCTGTCTCAAACTCCATATTCTAGCTCCTTTTCACGATTACACTTTCGTAACCGGGGCAAATTTAGCAAGCAGTCTTTTTACACCTGTAGGACTAGGAAAAGCAATGTCTAATTCTTTTGAGTCTCCTTCTCCTTTTACACTTACAACTGTACCAATTCCCCATTTTTTATGCTCGGCCTTATCTCCAACGCTCCATCCAATCGATTCACTGCCCGTTGATACAAGCTTCGTTTTTGCCACGGCCGCTTGTCGGCGCGCTGCAAACGGCGAAGCTGAAGCCCCTGAACGACCAGCAGCAGGCTTGCGCATCGTTTCATTTAAAGATTCCACAAGCTCGCTTGGGATTTCTCCAATGAAGCGCGATTTTGGATTAACGTTTGTTTTACCAAATAGTGTACGCATTTGAGCATTTAATAAATACAATTCTTGTTCAGCACGTGTAATCCCTACGTAGGCTAAGCGTCGTTCTTCTTCCATTTCATTATCTTCGAATAACGATCGGCTATGAGGGAATACGCCTTCTTCCATACCCATTAGGAAAACAACCGGGAACTCTAGACCTTTTGCTGAGTGAAGCGTCATCAGAATCACTTGTTCGTTCTCTTCTTCTTCCTCGTCGTCAAGCTTATCGATATCAGCAACAAGCGCTAAATCGGTTAAAAATGCTACTAAGCTCTTATCTTCGCTTGCTTCTTCAAACGTTTTTGTAACAGATAAAAACTCATCAATATTCTCTAAGCGACTTTGTGCTTCAATTGTTTTTTCTACTTTAAGCGCTTCACGGTACCCTGTTCTTTCTAATACTTGTTCCACAAGCTCTGTTACAGACATATAGTCTTGCATTTGAGCTAAGTTTGAAATCATGGATTGGAAATCACGAAGTGCCTTTGTTGCTTTACCCGTTAACCCCATCAATTCTACTTCATCAAGCGCTTTGAAAATAGAAATGTCATGAACGTTTCCGTAATTGGCTACTTTATCGACTGAAGTAGCTCCAACTCCGCGTTTTGGAACGTTCACAATACGAGCTAAGCTAATGTCATCATCTTGGTTGGCAATTAAGCGTAAGTACGCAAGCAAATCTTTAATCTCTTTGCGGTCGTAGAACTTAATCCCGCCGACAATTGTATAGTTAATATTGGATTTTAGCAGTACTTCCTCCATTACACGCGACTGTGCATTTGTACGATACAAAATGGCAAAATCGCTATATTTACGTTTGCCGCTGTCTACTGCTTCTTTGATTTTACGTGCTACAAACTGTGCCTCATCATGCTCACTCATTGCTTGGTAATGATAAAGCTTCTGGCCTTCATCGTTTTCCGTCCATAAGTTTTTCACTTTACGATTCATATTATTTGCAATGACGCCGTTTGCCGCAGCCAAAATCGTTTTCGTTGAACGATAATTTTGTTCAAGCAAAATGGTTTTTGCTTTTGGGTAATCTTTTTCAAATGACAAGATATTTGTAATATCAGCCCCGCGCCAGCGGTAAATAGACTGATCTGAATCCCCTACTACGCATACATTTTCAAATCGTGCGGCTAGCAAGCGAACCAGCATATATTGTGCATGGTTTGTATCTTGATACTCGTCCACATGAATATATTGAAACTTGCGCTGATAGTACGTTAACACTTCAGGAACTCGTTTAAATAACTGAATCGTTGTCATAATCAAATCATCAAAATCGAGCGCTTGGTTTTTCTTTAAACGCTTTTCATACTCTTTATAGACTTTACTTACAACTTCTTCATATGGTCCTGCTGCTGTTTTATCAAATTCTTCCGCTACTTTCAGTTCATTTTTAGCTGAACTAATGCTTCCTAATAGCGAGCGCGGATCGAATTTTTTTGGGTCGATGTTTTGATCTTTTAAAATGTTTTTAATAACGGACAGCTGATCCGTTGAATCTAAAATCGTAAAGTTGCGATTAAAGCCAATACGATCAATATCTCTTCGTAAAATACGTACGCACATCGAGTGGAACGTTGAAATCCAGATATCTTCTGCCACTCCGCCAACGATACTTGCCACACGCTCTCTCATTTCACGAGCTGCTTTGTTTGTGAAGGTAATAGCTAAAATATTCCAAGGTGCAACTTCTTTTTCCGCCATTAAAAACGCAATTCGATGCGTTAATACGCGTGTTTTCCCACTTCCTGCACCAGCCATAAGTAATAATGGTCCGTCTGTTGTTTTAACTGCCTCTTGCTGCTGAGGGTTTAATCCTGTTAATAATTTTTCACTTAAAAAATTCACGTTTTCACCGCCTATATCGAACATATATTCTCTATTCTACTTTATTTATTTTTCACTGTGCAATATTCTTTTTTACCGCTTTTACCGTTTTTAATGCTTCCGATAAATTTGTATAAATAACATTTCCTACAATAACTGTATCAGCTAGCTCTCCCATCTCACTTGCTTGCTCTTTTGTCTCAATACCGCCGCCGTAAAATAACTTCGTCTCATTTAGCGAATTTTTCACTTCTGCCACTAATGCAGGGTCTCCATATGTTCCACTGTATTCTAGATAGAAAACGGGCAAATGAAACATGCGTTCAGCCATGCGAGCATACGCTACAACATCTTCTGCATCCAAATCGGTTTTCGCTTCCGTTAGCGCAGCTACTTTTGCTTCGGGGTTAAGTACGCAGTATCCTTCTACAAAAATTTCATCCCAGTCCATGATTTCACCGTATTCCTTCATCGCCGCATGATGTAAGTCAACAATCCACTTTGGATCCTTGCTGTTTAAAACGGTCGGAATGAAATAAGAATCAAAACCAGGCGTTACAGAGTCAATTGTTGATACTTCTAGCGCACACGGCACCGTGTAGCGGCGAATACGCATTAACAGCTGCAGCACATTGTCTAAAGTTACTCCGTCTGATCCTCCAACAAGAACCGCATCCGTGCCGGATTCGCAAATTTTTTCTAAATCTGCATCTGAAATTTCTTTATTAGGGTCTAATTTAAAGACATGTCTCCACTCTTTAATATCATACATATAGGTTCCTCCATTTCTTTACACTTAAAAGTTCGCGCTCGTCCATTTGTTCATTATAACAAAACTAAGAGGGTGAAATGAAAGGAAAACCGAACTTTTCATCACGTTTTTTGTTTTCAAAAAATATGGATAAAAGATATGGTTTTATCCTCAAATTCCGGAAGAAAACATCACAAAAAAAGCCCATTTTGCACAAGGTTATTGTTTCTCTGCATAGGATATGCTAATATATAGCTACTAAAATTCATATGATATACGCTGAAGGATCAATAGTACTTAAATCCTCTTCACAAAGCGAACTAGGGACGGTGGGAGCCTAGAGAATGGTTTAAGGAAAAGGCAATCTGGAGTATATACAGACGAAGGTGGATACATTTTGTATCAACCAGGGTGGAACCGCGGGAAAAACTCTCGTCCCTGGGCATATTGTTGATATGCCCAGGGACGAGAGTTTTTTTGTACCCGCTCTTTTTGTTTCGCTTGAATTACTACCATTTACAGGAGGAATTAGAATGTCAAAAACAATGGATCAAATCGTATCTCACGCCAAACATCGCGGCTTTGTATTTCAAGGTTCTGAAATTTACGGCGGTCTTGCAAATACATGGGATTACGGCCCGCTTGGCGTAGAATTAAAAAACAATATTAAAAAAGCATGGTGGAAAAAATTCATTCAAGAATCTCCATACAACGTTGGTTTAGACGCTGCGATTTTAATGAATCCAAAAACATGGGAAGCTTCTGGTCACTTAGGAAACTTTAATGACCCAATGATCGACTGTAAGGATTGTAAAGCTCGTCACCGTGCTGATAAATTAATTGAAGAAAAGCTTCAAGAAAAAGGCATTGAAATGATCGTAGACGGCCTTTCATTTGATGCAATGGCTGACTTAATTAAAGAACATGAAATTACATGTCCTGAGTGTGGTTCAGCTAACTTCACTGAAATTCGTCAATTTAACTTAATGTTCAAAACGCACCAAGGTGTAACTGAAACATCAACAAATGAAATTTACCTTCGTCCTGAAACAGCTCAAGGTATTTTCGTAAACTTTAAAAACGTTCAGCGCTCAATGCGTAAAAAGCTTCCATTCGGTATCGGCCAAGTGGGTAAAAGCTTCCGTAACGAAATTACACCTGGTAACTTCACATTCCGTACACGTGAATTTGAACAAATGGAGCTTGAATTCTTCTGTAAACCAGGCACTGAATTAGAATGGTTTAACTACTGGAAAGAAACATGTAACAAATGGCTTCTTTCTCTTGGCATGAAAGAAGAAAACGTTCGTCTTCGCGACCATGATGATGATGAACTTTCTCACTACAGTAATGCAACAACAGACTTTGAATACAAATTCCCATTCGGCTGGGGCGAACTATGGGGCGTAGCTTCTCGTACAGACTATGACTTAAAGCAGCATATGGAACACTCTGGAGAAGACTTCCAATACGTTGATCAAGAAACAAACGAACGCTATGTACCTTACTGCATCGAGCCTTCTTTAGGTGCTGACCGTGTAACATTGGCTTATATGATTGATGCATATGAAGAAGAAACGTTAGAAGACGGCTCATCTCGTACAGTAATGCAGCTTCACCCTGCTTTAGCACCATTTAAAGCTGCTGTATTGCCACTTTCTAAAAAGCTTTCTAACGAAGCGCGCGCTGTCTTTGAAGATTTAGCAAAACACTTTATGATTGACTACGATGATGCTGGTTCAATCGGTAAACGTTACCGTCGCCATGATGAAATCGGTACGCCTTTCTGTATTACATTCGACTTCGATTCATTAGAAGACAATCAAGTAACAATTCGTAACCGCGACACAATGGAACAAAAACGTGTAGCAATTAGCGACCTAAAAAATATCATTGAAGAAGCAACTCAATTTTAATTAAAAAAATAAGCGTATGGCTGCTTCAGCCATACGCTTTACTTTTGATTTGAATCTTCTTGAAGGCGTTCTAACACCATTTGATACGCATCGCTTCCATAATTCAAGCAGCGTTTAACACGGGAAATAGTCGCTGTGCTTGCTCCAGTTTCCGTCTCAATTTTATGGTACGTGTTGCCTTCTCTTAGCATTCTTGCTACTTCTAAGCGCTGTGCTAATGATTGAATTTCATTAACTGTACATAGGTCATCAAAAAATTGATAGCATTCTTCAATGTTTTCTAATGATAAAATCGCTTGAAATAGCTGATCTAATTCTTTTCCTCGTAGTTTGTTGATTTGCATCGTATCGAACTCCTTTATCATTGGCTTTCTTTACTGGTTGTTTCTATCTATAAAATACAGTTTCTATATTTATTTGCACATACATTCATTCTGTATGAAGACAGCCAATTTCATACAAATTTCAAATTCCTTTGATACTTTTATATTTTAACGCATTATAGACGGAAAAAGTACTTTTTTATTCATAACGTCATAAATTCCTACTGGCGTAATACGAATATAAGGCAAATGTGTAGACGAAAAGAAAAGCAGTGAATAGACAGGATCGTCGTGTTTGTATCCTCGCTCCCCCAGCACTTTCTTTAGTTCCACCTCTCGTTTACTTAACTCTTCCATCGGCAGATTCGACATGACTCCTTTTAACGGAAGATCCAGTTCATATACTACCTTCTCTCCTTCTGTAATAACAATACCGCCGCCAATTTCTTTCATACGTTTAAATGCACACATCATATCTTTTTTTGATTTTCCAATTAAAATAAAATCACCTGTATTTGAAAATGAACTCGCCAGTCCCGATACATTTGTGGCAAATCCTTTTAACAGCGTATTGATGCGCCACTTGCCTTCTCGGTCCACCAGCACTAAAAAGCTTTCATCATGATCAGAGGCTAATACATCTCCGCTCACATTTAAGTGAATTGAATACGGCTCCATAATAACAGCATTTTTCATTTTCACGCCTACTGGCATTGAAAATTGAAAATCGTCCATCGTTAAATCAAAGTCTAACTTTAACGGTGAAAAACCAAACTTTCCCCAAGGAAATTCTACCGAGGCTAATGCTTGTTCTTTGCCTTCTTTTTTCATCCACTTTCCTTTTGCTAAGACAGATACCGGAGTAGGCCGCATAGGATCTTCTAAAATATTAATATTAGCCACACAGCCTGTTGCTACATGCCCGTGCAAATGTTCCATGTTATAATAGCGAGCAATATTTACAGACACCATATTATAAGCATCTAACACAGGAACTCCTTCTGAAATAGCTAATGTAATTAACATATCTGACACGCCGTTTTGGTAAAAAGAAGGCGGAGAACCGTCTGTATTCATGGTAATATGGTCAAAATAATCTACCTGCAGCTCTTTTAACTCCTGCAGCAGTTTTGGCAAATCTGGCCGAATGGAAGAGTGGCGCAAAGCAACGTCATAGCCTTGCGTTAACCGAGCAACAACATCTTCCCCTGTCATAGACTCATGATCGCTGTCTGCCCCGAGCAATTTCATTTTTGCTAAGGTAAATGCTGACGCCCCCGGGAAATGTCCTTCAATATGCTTCCTCATCCGCTTTGTCTCTTGAACCCAGTGAAGCATTAAATCATCTCCGTCTAAAAGCTTCGGCCAACTTGTCAGTTCGCCTCCTTGTAAGACAGCTTCATTTTGTAGCCAAGAAGTAATGTTTGTATGTGAGAAGATATCAGCCTCTTCATCAATTTCTGTCTGCGAATCAAATCTGCACCACCAATACAGTGACTGTGGTAACGTTTTCATTTCTTCAATCAATGAAAATGCCGTTTTTTGTTCAAGCTGTAAAGCGAGAATTAAATTATCATTAAATAAAGTGGTTGTTCCGTGCTTGGCTGCATATTGGGAAAAAGTCTGGGGATTATATAACTGAAACGGGTGAACATGCGGCTCAATATACCCAGGAACCACATATTTCTCACTGCAGTCTATAATCTCTGTAGAAGCGTCTGTGTGCTTAGGCATCTCTGAGCCAACGTATACAATACGATCTTGGTAAACCCAAATATGTGCTTTTTTCCACTGCTTCATTCGAGCGTTCAAATATGTTGCATCTTTTAAGACAATAGTTGGTGCTTTTTGACCGTTTAATACTAAAAGCTGCTGTCTAATATGTTTGCTTTTCCAGCGGTATCTCTGTTCCGGCATGCTAAATTCCCCCTAATTTACTATGTATTTTTATCGTAACACATCCGTGATGTAAACGCATTCAGAAACTGTTATTAATTTTATGAATAAAGGTGATAAAACATGAAACCAAATATCGGTATTGTTAACGCATTAATTCGACTTACACTGGGCTTTACCCTTCTTTCTTGGACAACATCTCGTTTATCTCGCAGACCGTACAAAGATTCATACATCTTCTTAGGGTTAATGGGAGCTTTAAAAGTTGCAGAAGGCATCACGCGTTTTTGCCCCCTTACGTACGCATATGATTCGTGTCAAAAACACGATGAACATGAACACCATCCAAATGGAAACGAAGAAACGTATAATCCTTCATAAGGTAAAAAGGAGAGCCGGAGCTCTCCTTTTTTATTTTAAAGCTGCTTTTGCTAATGCACGATGGCCGATGTCTTTGCGATAGAAAAAGCCTTTTTCTACATCGATATGAGCCATTTGTTTGTATACTTCTTGCTGCGCTTCTTGAAGAGTTGCTCCTTTGGCACCTACTAATAGAACGCGGCCGCCGTTCGAAACGTATGTGTCGTTTTCTAAAGCCGTACCAGCGTGGAAAACAAGCGCGTCTTCACTGATCGCATCCAATCCGTTAATTGGCGCACCCTTTTGATAATCTTCTGGGTAACCCGCTGCTGCTAATACAATTCCAATAGCTGCTTCGTTATCCCATTCAATTTCTACTTTTTCTTCTTTCAAAATGCGAAGAAGCACATCGACTAAATCGCTTTTCATACGGGGCAGTACAACCTGTGTTTCAGGATCTCCAAAACGCGCATTAAATTCAATCACTTTTGGTCCTTTTTGTGTTTGAATCAGACCAGCATATAGAATTCCCGTATACTCACAGCCTTCTTCAGCTAATCCTTTAGCCATTGGAAGTAAGATGTTTTCTACAGCCTCTTGTACTTCTGCATCACTAATTTGCGGAACAGGAGAGTAAGCTCCCATGCCTCCTGTGTTCGGACCTTGATCACCGTCAAAAGCACGCTTATGATCTTGTGCAATTACCATTGGATACACATTTGTCCCGCGTACGAATGCCATTAATGAAAATTCTTCACCATCCAAAAATTCTTCTACAACTACTTTGGCACTTGCTTCTTTAAATTTTTGATCAACTAGAAAATCACGTAATGTATCTACAGCTTCTTCTACTGTTAAAGCAACAGTTACACCTTTACCAGCTGCTAAGCCATCTGCTTTAATAACAATTGGAGCGCCTTGCTTTTCCACATATGCTTTTGCTTCCTCGTAAGACGTAAATGTTTCATACGCTGCGGTTGGAATATCATACTTTTTCATGAGCTCTTTTGCAAAGCTTTTGCTTCCTTCAATCATCGCTGCTTGTTTGCGCGGTCCAAAGACCGGAAGACCTTCTTGTTCGAATCGATCAACAATGCCTTCAATTAGCGGATTTTCTGGTCCAACAATTGTTAATCCAATCTTATTTTCTTTTGCAAACTGCACAAGCTCTTCTTGGCTGCTTTCATCGATTGGTACAATCGTTGCCACATCTCTCATGCCTGGGTTTCCTGGTGCTACAAACACTTCGTTAACAAGTGGACTTTTTGAAGCTTTCCATGCAATTGTATGCTCTCTTCCGCCTTTTCCAATAACTAAAACATTCACGTTCTTCACCTCATTAATGTTTAAAATGTCTTACGCCTGTAAATACCATTGCAATGCCGTATTCATCTGCTTTTGCAATTGACTCTTCATCACGAATTGATCCGCCTGGCTGAATAATAGCTGTGATTCCTGCTTTAGCTGCTGCTTCTACTGTATCGCCCATTGGGAAGAAAGCATCTGAACCTAAAGCTGAACCTTGTGCTTTTTCACCAGCTTGTTCAATTGCAATTTTTGCAGCGCCCACGCGGTTCATTTGACCAGCACCTACGCCAATTGTCATGTCATCTTTTGCAAGTACAATAGCATTAGACTTAACATTTTTAACAACTTTCCATGCTAATTTTAAATCTGCCCACTCTTTTTCTGTTGGCTCGCGTTTCGTTGGAACAGTAATCGTTGCATCATCAAATCCGAATACGTCTTCATCCTGAACAAGCACGCCGCCTTTTACAGACGTTAAGAAAGCTTCTTTTTCTGCTTTTTCATCAAGCTCTATCGTTAGTAAACGAAGGTTTTTCTTAGCTGTTAATACATCTAATGCTTCTTGATCGAACGCAGGAGCAATGATAATTTCTAAGAAAATTTCTTTTAACTGAATAGCCGTTTCACGGTCGATAGGACGGTTAGCTGCTACGATGCCGCCAAAGATAGATGTAGGATCCGCTTCATATGCTTTTTGATAAGCTTGAGCAATTGTTTCACCCACACCTACACCGCAAGGATTCATATGTTTGATCGCTACGATAGCCGGCTCTTTGAATTCTTTTACGATTTGAAGAGCTGCGTTTGCATCGTTGATATTATTGTATGATAACTCTTTTCCATGCAGCTGCGTAGCTGTTGCAATAGAACCTTTTTGTGTTAACGGCTTTTTATAAAAAGAAGCTTGTTGGTGAGGGTTTTCTCCGTATCGTAAGCCTTGAACGCGCTCATACGTTACTGTTAATTTCTCAGGAGTTGTTTCACCTGTAATGTTTGTTAAGTATTCAGCGATTAATGCATCATAAGCTGCCGTATGACGGAATACTTTTGCTGCTAATCGTTGGTTGGTTTCAAATGAAACATTGCCATCCGCTTTTAACTCTTCTACTACGGTTGCGTAATCGCTTGGATCTACTACAACTGAGACAGAACGATAGTTTTTCGCAGCTGAACGAAGCATTGTAGGTCCACCGATGTCAATATTCTCAATCGCTTCAGCAAGCGTTACATCCTCTTTTTCAATTGTCTTTTTAAATGGATATAAGTTTACAACTACAAAGTCGATTGGCGAGATATTATGCTCTTTCATTTGAGCTTGATGCTCTTCATTATCGCGTAACGCTAATAAAGCACCGTGAACGTTAGGATGCAATGTTTTTAAACGGCCGTCTAAAATTTCTGGGAAACCAGTTACTTCAGAGATTCCGATAACGTCAATGCCGTTTTCTTCTAGGGTACGCTTTGTACCGCCAGTTGAAATAATTTCTACTCCTAAGTCCTTTAATTCTTGTGCAAATGAAACAATACCTTCTTTATCAGATACGCTAATAAGCGCGCGTTTTGCTGTCATTTTGTAAACTCCTCCTGATCCGATCTCTCATTTAAAATCTTTCTTTCACTACTACTCTACCATAGTAAAGGATTAAAACTTTTTTGACAAGGTTACATCCTATTTATTTAACTGCGGCTTGTTCAAATAATTCATTCAGTACCGCGGGATAAAATTGATGTTCAATTTCATGAATACGGGCCTCAACTGTTTCTCTTGTATCGCCTTTTTCAATGCGAATAGCCTGCTGGTCAATAATTGGTCCTGTATCCATGCCTTCATCTACAAAATGCACGGTAATTCCAATCACTTTTACTCCTGCATCAAAAGCTTGACCAATAGCATCAATCCCAGGAAATGCAGGTAAAAGCGAAGGGTGGATATTAACAATACGATTTTTGTATGGCTTAAGCAACGTCGAACCAACTAATCGCATATATCCTGCTAAAACAAGAAATTCTACTTTAGCTGATGTAAGCTCTGCAAGAATTGCTGCTTCATACGCTTCTTTATTTTCATAGTTTTTAGGCGAACAAACAAAGCATGGTATTCCACATGCTTTTGCTCGTTCAATTACGTATGCATCCGGTTTATTACAAACAACAAGCGCAATATTTGCTTTTAATCGACCTGACTGAGTTGCTTCGTAGATGGATTGAAAGTTACTGCCGTTTCCAGAAGCAAACACTGCAATATTTATCATGCAAACGTCCCTCCAGCAAATTCAACACCTGTTCCTTCTTTGACACGTCCGATAACAAATGCTTTTTCGCCTTCGTTTTCAATTGCTTCAATGACTTTATTCATATCTTCAGGTTCAACAGCTAAAACAAATCCGATTCCCATATTGAATACTTCGAACATTTCTTTACGGTCTAGCTTGCCTTGCTCTTCAAGGAAATCAAACACGTATGGAATTGGCCAAGAACCGTAATCGATTTCTACACCTAAACCTTCAGGAAGCATACGAGGGATATTTTCAACAAATCCGCCTCCAGTAATATGAGCCATACCTGCAATCTTAGCTGCATGTAATGCTTTTAGGACCGGCTTCACGTATATTTTTGTTGGCGTTAATAACTCAACTCCGAGCTTTTCATTAAAACCAGCGTAAGTTTCGTGAAGATTTAACCCTTGATCATCAACAATTTTACGTACAAGAGAGTAGCCGTTGCTGTGAATACCGCTAGATGAGATACCGATCAACAGCTGTCCAGCTTTAATCTCATCTCCAGTAATAATTTCTGACTTTTCTACCGCTCCTACTGTAAACCCTGCAAGATCATATTCATCTTCTTCGTATAAACCTGGCATTTCAGCTGTTTCTCCGCCAATTAACGCACAGTTGGACTGTTCACAGCCGTCTGCAATTCCTTTTACAATCGATTCAATTTTTTCAGGAACTGCTTTCCCGCAAGCAATATAATCTAAGAAGTAGAGAGGCTCTGCTCCTTGTGCTAAAACGTCGTTTACACACATGGCCACTGCATCCACACCGATTGTGTCATGCTTATCCATTTGAAAAGCAAGTTTCAATTTTGTTCCTACTCCATCTGTACCAGAAACAAGAACAGGCTCTTTTAAATTCAATGTAGATAAATCGAACATTCCGCCAAAGCCGCCGACTGTTCCCATAATACCTGCACGAGCAGTTCGTTCTACGTGCTTTTTAATACGTGAAACAGCTTCATATCCTGCTTCTAAGTCAACTCCAGCTTGTTTATATGAATATGACATGTTGTCACTCCTTTTTTACGTTAAAACTAACAAGTTACCTTTTCATGAGGGTGTACAGTATCTGGATAAATTTCAGTTGGATACTTTCCAGTAAAACATGCCATACACTGTCCGCCGTTGCCTTCATACTGTCTGCCGATTGCGTCTACTAAACCTTCGTTGCTTAAGAAAACAAGTGAATCAGCTTCAATCAATTCACGAATTTCTTCAACAGAGCGCGTAGCAGCAATTAACTCAGAGGATGACGATGTGTCAATTCCATAAAAACATGGATTTTTAATAGGAGGTGAACTGATGCGTACATGTACTTCAGTTGCTCCTGCTTCTCGAAGCATACGAACAATGCGACGGCTTGTTGTGCCGCGAACGATAGAATCATCTACCATGACAACACGTTTACCCTCTACAATTTTACGTACAGGAGACAGCTTCATTTTTACACCTTGTTCACGCAATTCTTGTGAAGGCTGAATGAATGTACGGCCTACGTATCGATTCTTAATTAAACCTAATTCGTATGGAATCCCTGACTGTTCTGCAAAACCAATCGCTGCTGAAATACTTGAATCCGGAACGCCTGTTACAACGTCTGCTTCAATCGGTGACTCAACTGCAAGTTGTTTCCCAAGGTTTTTACGAGCAGAGTGAACATTGATTCCATCAATATTACTATCTGGTCTTGAGAAATAAATATATTCCATACTGCAAATAGCACGGTTTACGTTTAGTGTGAATCGCTCTGATTGAATACCTTCATCATTAATAATAAGTAACTCACCAGGCTCTACATCACGCTCATGAACCGCTCCAACAATATCAAACGCACATGTTTCAGAAGCTACTACATAGGCATCACCTAATCGTCCAATTGATAATGGACGCAGTCCGTGAGGATCAAGTGCAACCATCATCGTATCTTCCGTTAAAATAACGAATGCGTATGCGCCTTTAACCATGGATAAAGCATTTTTCACTTTATCTTTCATATCTTCATAGCCGCTTCGTTTAATTAAATGAGCAAGTACTTCTGTATCAGATGTTGATTGGAAAATACTCCCTTGATTTTCCAGCTGATGCTTTAA
This sequence comes from Priestia sp. SB1, assembly GCF_038898415.1. NCBI lineage: Bacteria > Bacillati > Bacillota > Bacilli > Caryophanales > Bacillaceae > Priestia > Priestia sp. SB1. Next base: position 143,105 of record NZ_JBBJSS010000011.1, read on the forward strand.
TGCATTTGCATTAACCAAGTTTCCATTATGAGCTAACGCAAGGCTTCCGCTATGAGAGCGGAAGTGAAGGGGTTGAACATTTTCAAACCCTCCGCCTCCAGCTGTTGCATAACGAACGTGTCCAATTGCTGCTTTACCGTTTAGTTGCTCTAACTCTCCGTGGCCAAATACTTCGTTAACAAGACCGACGCCTTTCATCACTGTCACTTTTTCTCCGTCTGTTACAGCAATACCAGCGCCTTCTTGTCCGCGGTGTTGCAAGCTATGCAAACCGTAATAAGCAATCTGGCTTGCATTTTCATGTCCCCATACACCGAATACGCCACATTCTTCGTTTAAGCCTTTGATTTCAGCAAGCATGGAAGCGCTCCTTTCCAAGCAGTAGTTAATTCTTCAACTGATAATTGAACAAGAACATTTTCTTGATGTTTAACAGTTAATGTTGCGTCTTCTGTTACGCGTCCTACTAATGTTGCATCTTGTACAAGCATTTCGAATTTTTCTTTATTCTCTGGTGAAACCGTTACGACAAAGCGTGATTGTGTTTCACTGAATAGCTCTGCTGTTGCTTCACCGTCTACCGTTACGTTTACGCCTAACCCGCTGCCGTTCATCACTTTTTCAGCTAGGGCTACCGCGAATCCTCCTTCTGCAATATCGTGAGCAGATTGAACTGCACCTTCACGAATTGCTTGAAGAAGCTGATCTTGACGTGTTTTTTCAACCGCTAAATCTAATTTAGGTGACTGGCCGAATACCGTACCGTTTTCTAGTACTTTTTGAAGCTCAGTACCTGCGAATTCTGCTTCAGCTTTACCAATAACATAGATTAAGTCATCTTTTTGCTTCGCATATTGAGTTGTAATATGGTTGATATCATCGATTAGACCAACCATTCCAATAACAGGAGTTGGGTAAATTGCTTCACCTTTTGTCTCATTGTACAGAGATACGTTACCGCCGATAACCGGAGTCGATAGCTCACGGCAAGCGTCGCTCATACCGTCTGTTGCTTTTTCAATTTGCCAGAAGATTTCTGGCTTTTCAGGGTTACCGAAGTTTAAGCAGTCTGTAATCGCAAGAGGCTGTGCACCTGAACATACAAGGTTACGAGCAGCTTCTGCCACTGCGATACGGCCGCCTACTTCCGGGTCTAGGTATAAATAGCGAGAGTTACAGTCTGTTGTCATCGCTAATGCTTTATTTGTATCACGTACACGAACAACCGCCGCGTCAGAACCAGGAGATACAACTGTGTTTGTACGTACTTGGTAGTCATATTGGTTGTAAACCCACTCTTTGTTTGCAATCGTAGGCTGTTTTAAAAGCGTTACTAACATATCACTGTGATTTTCAACAGTAGGAGCGTATGCTGACTGCTCTTGGAACTCACGATAGTATGCTGGTTCTTGAGATGGTTTGTGGTATACCGGTGCATCTTCTGCTAATGCATCTACAGGAACATCTGCTACTACTTCTCCGTTATGAGTTAAACGAAGGCGCTTATCGTCGGTTACGTGACCGACTGAAACAGCTTCTAATCCGTATTTTTCAACGATTTCGACGATTTCATTTTCACGGCCTTTTTCAACAACGATGAGCATGCGCTCTTGAGATTCTGAAAGCATCATTTCATATGGTGTCATACCCGTTTCACGCTGAGGTACAAGATCAAGGTTCATTTCAATACCAGAACCTGCTTTACTTGCCATCTCTGCCGAAGAACTTGTTAAGCCCGCAGCACCCATATCTTGAATACCTACTAAAGCGTCACACTTGATAAGCTCTAAGCAAGCTTCAAGAAGAAGTTTTTCCATAAATGGATCTCCTACTTGTACAGCAGGACGTTTTTCATCTGACTGATCAGATAGCTCTTCAGAAGCAAATGTAGCGCCGTGGATACCGTCGCGTCCCGTTTTTGCTCCTACGTACATAACCGTGTTGCCAACGCCTTTAGCTTGACCTTTTTGAATATCTTCGTGGTTAATTAAACCAACACACATAGCGTTAACAAGCGGATTTCCTTCATATGAAGCTTCAAACTGAATTTCTCCACCTACTGTTGGGATTCCTACACAGTTACCGTAACCTGCGATTCCCGCTACTACTTCCTCAAACAAATGACGAACCTTTGGAGATGTTAATTCACCAAAACGTAAAGAGTTTAAAAGTGCAATCGGTCTTGCTCCCATTGAAAAGACGTCACGAATGATGCCACCTACACCAGTTGCTGCTCCTTGATAAGGTTCAATCGCTGATGGATGGTTATGACTTTCGATTTTAAATACAACGGCTTGGTTATCACCAATATCAACGATACCAGCTCCTTCACCAGGACCTTGTAATACTTTTTCACCCGTGATAGGGAATTTTTTCAGTACAGGCTTAGAGTTTTTATAGCTACAGTGCTCTGACCACATAACAGAGAATAAGCCTGTTTCTGTATAGTTAGGAGTACGACCAAGCAGTTGCTCTACATTCGCAAACTCTTCGTCTGTTAATCCCATATCTCGATATAACTTTTGTTCTTTAATTTGCTCTACATTTGGTTCAAGAAGTAACGACATTTTGTTCCCTCCACTGCTTTACGATTGATTGAAATAATTTAAGTCCGTCCGCGCTTCCTAAAAGATCGCTTACCGCTCTTTCTGGGTGAGGCATCATTCCTAATACGTTGCCTGTTTCGTTCGTAATCCCTGCAATATCTTGAAGACTTCCGTTTGGATTATCACCTGCGTATTGGAAAAGAATCTGGTTGTTTTCAATCAATTTTTGTAACGTATGTTCATCACAATAGTAGTTGCCTTCACCGTGTGCCACTGGAATAGCAATTACTTCATCTTTGCCATAAGCATTTGTAAACATTGTTTCGTTATTAGCTACTTTCAAATTCACTGTTTTACAGATGAATTTTAAGTTTTCATTACGGCGCATAGCACCTGGCAGTAATCCTGCTTCTAATAAAATTTGGAATCCATTACATACACCTAGTACTGGCTTTCCTTGGCTTGCTGCTTTTTTTACAGCATCCATTACATTTGAGAAGCGAGCGATAGCACCTGAACGAAGGTAATCTCCATATGAGAAACCACCTGGAAGCAAGATACCATCATATTGATCTAATGATTCTGTATCGTGCCAAACGTAATCTACTTCTTCACCAAGCTCATCTTTGATAGCATGATACATATCTACGTCACAGTTTGATCCTGGAAAAACAATTACAGCAAATTTCACTGTACGACAACCTCCTCAACCTCGTAACGGTAATCTTCAATTACTGTATTAACTAAAAGCTTTTCACACATTTCTTTTACGCGTTCATCTAATGAATCTGTGCTGTCGATTGTTAGCTCTAAAAATTTACCGATGCGTACTTCTTGAACTTCTTCATAAGACATACGGTGCAATGAATTTTTAACGGCTACTCCTTGAGGGTCTAATACACTTTCTCTTAATGTGACAAATACTTTTACTTTATACATGGTTGGGTTATCCTCCGATTCGCTGTAAGATTTTTTCGTATGCTTCTGTTAAACCGCCTAAATCTCTGCGGAATACATCTTTATCTAATTTTTCGTTCGTATGAACATCCCAGAAGCGGCAAGTGTCAGGTGAAATTTCATCCGCTAAAATAATGTCGCCTTGAGAAGTACGGCCGAATTCTAATTTAAAATCTACTAAGAAAATATCTTTATCTTTGAAAAATTTCGATAATATTTCGTTGATTTGAAGTGCTTGTGCCTTTAAACTATCAATCTCTTCTTGAGTTGCAGCCTCAAGGAAAATCGCATGTTCTGCAAGAATTAATGGATCACCAAGCGCATCGTCTTTGTAATAAAGTTCAACGATTGGCTGTTCAAAACGAATACCTTCTTCTACGCCAATTCGCTTCGCAAGGCTTCCTGCTGTAGCATTTCGTACAACAACTTCAAGCGGGACAATTTCTACTTTCTTAACCGCTTGTTCATGATCTGAAAGCTGCTTCACAAAGTGAGTTGTAATCCCTTGCTCATGTAACATTGAAAATAGTAAACTACTAATTTGATTGTTCAACTGTGCTTTTCCGCTAATCTCCGCTTTTTTCTGACCGTTGAATGCTGTAGCTTCATTTTTATAAGCAACCCACAATACATCTTGCTCATCAGTAGCGTAAATTTTTTTCGCTTTTCCTTCATAAAGTAACTCTTGCTTTTCCATGCTGTCACCTCTACATACAGAATATTCAGATACACTTTCTTAGATAAAGGCAAGGACGTGCCTTGCCTTTTTTATTAAAGACCTAAACGTTCAAAGATCATATCTACATTTTTTAAATGGTGCTTATGATCGAAGCAATCTTCAATCTCTTCTGGCGATAAGTGGCGAGTAATGCGCTCTTCGCCTTCAATTAAAGAACGGAAAGGAACTTGCGTTTCCCATGCTTCCATTGCTTTTGGCTGTACTAAGTCGTATGCTTCTTCGCGTACCATGCCTTTATTGATTAGTGTTAACAGTACACGCTGTGAGTAAATTAATCCTAGTGTACGATCCATGTTGCGCTTCATATTGTCAGGGAATACTGTTAAGTTTTTAACAATGTTTGCAAAACGATTTAACATGTAATTTAAAGCAATCGTTGCATCAGGTAAGATGACACGCTCTGCTGATGAATGAGAGATGTCACGCTCATGCCAAAGCGGTACATTATCATAAGCTGTAACCATATAGCCGCGAATTAAGCGAGCAAGTCCCGTTACGTTCTCAGAACCGATTGGATTACGTTTATGAGGCATTGCAGATGATCCTTTTTGACCTTTTGCAAAGTACTCTTCAACCTCACGTGTTTCACTCTTTTGAAGACCGCGAACTTCTACTGCAAATTTCTCAATAGATGTCGCAATTAACGCTAGTACTGACATATAGTGTGCATGACGGTCACGCTGTAATGTTTGCGTAGAGATTGGTGCTGGTGAAATTCCTAACTTCTCACATACGTATTTTTCAACGAAAGGATCGATGTTAGCGAACGTTCCAACTGCTCCTGACATTTTACCGAATTCCACTTCAGCTGCAGCACGTTTTAAACGCTCTAGGTTACGCTTCATTTCTTCGTACCATAATCCCATTTTCAAACCAAATGTCGTTGGCTCAGCGTGTACACCGTGCGTACGTCCCATCATAACCGTATACTTATGTTCTTGAGCTTTTTCCTTTAGTACTTCTACAAAGCGCTCTACGTCACTTAGCAAGATTTCATTAGCTTGCTTTAATAAATAAGATAGAGCTGTATCAACTACGTCAGTTGAAGTCAAACCGTAGTGTACCCACTTGCGCTCTTCACCAAGCGTTTCAGATACTGCACGAGTGAAAGCTACTACGTCATGACGCGTTTCTAATTCAATTTCATTGATGCGGTTAATATCAAAAGATGCATTTTGACGAATTAACTTCACATCTTCTTTCGGAATATGTCCTAATTCTGACCATGCTTCGCAAGCTAGAATTTCAACTTCTAACCAAGCTTTAAATTTATTTTCTTCTGTCCAAATAGCTGCCATTTCTGGTCTTGTATAACGTTCAATCATGTTGTTACTTCCTCCGTTCTTTCCCAAATTCCTAGAGATTCGGCTTTTTCTATCGCCTCATCTATCTTATCAGCTAATACCGTGATATGTCCCATTTTTCTCTTCTCTTTTGCAACTTTTTTTCCGTACAAATGCAAGTGCATATCATCTAAACATTCGATTTTTGCCATTGTGTTCTCAATATGTTCCCCTAATAGGTTAACCATAACAGCAGGTTTTAATAAAGTCGGCTGTGCTAGGGTCCAGTTACAAATGGCTCTTACATGCTGCTGAAATTGAGAAAGATCACAAGCATTGATTGAATAATGACCTGAATTATGAGGTCTAGGTGCCATTTCATTTATATAAAGCTGACCTTCTTCAGTTAGAAACATCTCAACTGCTAATGTACCAACTAAATCTAATCCTTTTGCTATTTCTTGCGCATATTGAAGAGCTTTCGCTTCTTGATCTGCTGTAATACGTGCCGGAACAATCGTTTGGTGCAAAATATGATGCTTATGAATGTTCTCAGCTACTGGTAAACATACCGTTTCGCCTTTTGCATTGCGGTGTACAATAACTGATACTTCTTTATCTAAGTTCATCCACTGTTCTACAATGCATTCCGACTGTGCTAATAGCTCAGCTGCTTCACGAATATTATTCTCATTTTTCACTAGAACTTGCCCTTTACCGTCATATCCGCCTCGGCAAGTTTTTACGACACATGGATAACCAATTGTTTCGACAGCTTTTAAAAGTTCTTCTTCAGTCGTAACGATTGCGTAATCAGGAACGTCTAGATTAAGCTTTGTAATCATTTCTTTTTCTAAACGACGATTTTGTGTAACGGCTAGTAAATGACTGCCTTGTGGCACGTAGCATTTTGTTTCTAGCCATTTCATCATCTCAACATCAACGTTTTCAAATTCATAGGTGATGACATCTGACACTTCAGCAAGCTGTTCAACCGCTTTTCTATCATCATAGTTGCCAATGACTTTAATATCTGCTACTTGACCGCAAGGAGAATCTTCTGTTGGTTCAAGCACTGCAATGTAATAACCCATTTCTTTAGCAGATAGTGCAATCATTCTTCCTAGCTGTCCACCGCCTACGATTCCAATTGTTTTACCAGGAGGTATAAGTAAATTAGACAAGTTGATCACTACTTTCTAACACGGATGATTTAATAGACTCTCTACGATTTTCAAGTTGATCACTTAACGTTGGATCCTGTGTTGCTAAGATTTGTGCTGCTAGCAGGCCAGCGTTCGTAGAACCAGCTTTCCCAATAGCTACTGTAGCTACCGGTACGCCGCCTGGCATTTGAACAATCGATAAAAGTGAATCTAAACCGTTTAAGTTACTTGATTTAACGGGTACTCCTATTACAGGTAAAATTGTTTTTGCGGCAATCATACCAGGTAAGTGAGCAGCGCCCCCAGCGCCAGCAATAATAACTTTAATCCCTCGTTCTTTAGCAGTTTCAGCATACTCAAACATATAATCCGGCGTTCGATGTGCTGATACAACTTTCTTTTCATATTCAATATTTAATTCATCTAAAATGTCACACGCATATTTCATAGTGCTCCAGTCTGACTGACTGCCCATTACAACAGCAACTTTTACATTCATGAATAAAAGCTCCTTTTTCACGTTATAAAAAAACCTAGGGTATGTTATGGCTCACTAAAGGAAAGCCACAACTACCCTAGGTTTCATGTATCAATATTCCTTTTGAAAAGGAATCATGTTTACCTATTTAGTAATTGTACTCTCCTCATAGTCCAATGATTTACGGTCATCGGGTAGAAACTCGTGGGCCATATTCCCACTATTATATGAGGTTTCGGATATCTCATTTGACAACTTAATAATAACAGCCAAACCAGAAAAAAGTCAACCCAAAAATCGAATGTTTACTATTTTTATCATTAAAATGTTCGTATTTAGAGACTTTTCCCTTCGAAAACAATTTGTTGCTTTACCGGAACATACTCTTTTTTACCATTTATTTCTTTTTCTTCAAAGATAGGCTTTTCCATTCGTCGAACGGGCATATACCCATCTTTTTTCATCCGATCTAAACAACTTGCAATTGTTTCATTTTCCTGTAATTCGTATAGTACTTTTTTTGATTTCTTACCCAAAATGCAGCCTCCAGTTTGAAAGAAGTTTCTTACAACGTCAAAAAGAACTTTTATAATAAAAAATTAAATGAATCCACTATAGTGTAACATAATTTAAAAGTTAAATTCATGCTGTAATTTTTAGAAACAAAAAAGACTAGTCATTGAATGACTAGTCTTTTTATTGGCCTGGCAACGTCCTACTCTCACAGGGACAAAGTCCCAACTACCATTGGCGCTAAAGAGCTTAACTTCCGTGTTCGGTATGGGAACGGGTGTGACCTCTTCGCTATCGCCACCAGACATATTATATTATACATGATTTAAAAAAGAAAGCAAGACTTTTTTGAAAAAGTTTTGTTCTTTCAAAACTAGATAACAGTTTGCTGAGTAAAGCTTACGCTTTTAAAGTTTGGTTAAGTCCTCGATCGATTAGTATCAGTCAGCTACACATGTCGCCACGCTTCCACCTCTGACCTATCAA
>NZ_JBBJSS010000012.1:0-4935 GCF_038898415.1 Priestia sp. SB1
CGGGGTGGAGCAGTTCGGTAGCTCGTCGGGCTCATAACCCGAAGGTCGCAGGTTCAAATCCTGTCCCCGCAACCAAATTATCTTTTATACATACTTGAATATATTATTACTATCCTTAGGCATAGCCTAAGGATTTTTTGTTTGGCTATATTTATAAACACTTGTTTAGGTTATGATATAAGATAGTGATGCAGATTAATCAGGAGGTTTTTTATGTTACAAAGTAATATTCAAACTTATATTGAAAAAGAAATGAACGTTCAAGGTCAATCTTTATCTCTATATCAAGAAGAAAAGGAATATGCGTTGCAAAAAGAGTTGGTGCCGCAAAACCTGATGATAGAAGAAAAAGAGGCATCTTCACGTTTTAAAGATTCTTATATCGAAAGAGTAGACAAAGAAACGGACGAGCTGATCGCAGAAGAATCTCCTCTTTCGTTTTTAGATACTCCTCTTTCTTACTTGAAAGAACACAGAAGTGAATTTCTATATGTAGAATCAAAATGGTTTGAATTTATTAAGCTTGATGGATGTTCTTTTGAAGTGGATGATGTGTTTGGCACATATAAAGTATTAACGGGGTTACATATGCAAAAAAAATTCGGTTCTGTACTAAAACAATTTTTTGCTAAAGAGCTTAATGAAAGCCCAACAAGCGTCCAGCTTTTATTTAATGATAAAGATGGATTATGGGATGTGAATATTGAGTTAGATGCTATAAAAGAGTTTGATGAAAAAATGTCAATAGGTGAAGCTCTTGTTCTTACATATCGCTTTTTCTTTCATCTAGTGGAGTATGTAGAGAACGAAAAAGCTTAAAAATGATGATTACTTTTACTATAAAGATGCTGGGACAAAAGCAGTTTAGTTAGCGTTGAACACGAACTATCTATCAAAAATAGATAGTTCGTGTTTTTTAATGGTCATGGTGAACGTAGGTTTCAGTAGGAGGTGCTTCTAGCTGTTGGTTGGAGGGCAAGGCTCCATCGCCCGCTCGCGGAAAGCGAAGCCTTGCACGTAAAGCAACAGCGGCGGAACAAGCATCCCAGGTTATTTATCCGGGTTGTTCGTCTTTAGATTGCATTCATTTCGTTATGGCCCAATCTCTTTTTTGATAGGTGATACATAATGAATGCTAAGTGAAGCTGGAAATATATTTACATCTCTATGTTTTTATGGAATGATAAAGAGTATCTTTACATATATGACTGATATGGGTGAAGAACAACTATCAGGAATCTTTCTAGTTTTTTGAGAAAGCAGCCTGCATATTAGCTGTTAATAGTACTCCGAGCAAGAAAGCTTCCGTAGGATGAAGTATAATATATACATACAGGAACTATTTTTAACTCTATAAAAAATGTCTGCTGACGTATGGGATTATAAATAAAGAGGGGATGTTCATGTTATTAAGAAAAATAAAGTCTGAAGAATTGGCAGAAGTCTATCAAATGGGATATGCGGCATGGCCTAAAGGCAGGACGTACAAAGAGTATGTTAGAGATAATCAAAAAGAAGAAACATATGGAATTCGGTATGTATACGTAAATGAAGAGAATCAAATTATTGGTTCATTTATTTTGCTTCTTTTACAAACTCCTCGATTAAAGTTTGCTTTGCATGGTATTGGGTCCGTTGTTGTTCATCAGCTTTATCAACGAATGGGGTATGGCCGAGATATGCTTGAAGACTTTTTTAAAAAGATGAAGATAGAGAAGCGCAGCGCTATTTTTATGCTTTATAGCGATATTCTTCCTGAATATTATCATCAGTTTGGGTTTAAGGAGCTCCCTTCTCATTTACAGCGTTATCCTCAATCCATTGCTATGGTAAATTGCAGCGAGTCACAATATGAATACTTAAGTAAGCAATCCATAGAAGACATACCGGCCTATTTTTAAAAGGTATGTCTTTTTTATAGTATTTATCGACACAATCGTTTACAATTTTATGTAAGCGTTTTCTTTATTTGGAGATGAATGATTTTATTTGTCCTCATAACTGTAGGCAAATCGTGCAGTCAATATAAATTTTATTACATAAAACCTTGCTATCATCTTACTAGTAACTCTTATTCATTTCCATACCATACCGATATGTACGTTTGCTGCTAAGTATAACCATATCAATATAAGGAGGAAGCAGGAAGATGAAACGATTATTTATAGCAGGGATGATTTTTATGCTTTTTTTATCTTTAGGTGCTGTATCTTCTTCAGCCGCAGGAAGTTTTACCTCTAAAACATATAACGGAAGAACATACAAACTGTACGTACCTAGCAGTTATCAGGGAGGTGCTGTTTTACCTCTAGTAGTTATGCTACATGGCTGTACTCAAGACCCTGATCAATTTGCAGCAGGAACACAAATGAATGCACTGGCAGAAACAGAGAAGTTCTTTGTCCTCTATCCAGAACAGCCCTCTTCTGCTAATTCAAATAAGTGTTGGAACTGGTTTGATACTGCTCATCAATCAAGGGGAAGCGGTGAACCAGCGTTAATTGCTGGAATGGTTAATCAAATAAAAAGCAGTTATTCAATAGATGCCGACCAAGTCTTTGTTGGAGGGCTATCTGCTGGTGCAGCTATGAGTGTTATTATGGGAGCTACTTATCCAGACATATTTGCGGCTATCAGCGTTGGGGCGGGCTTAGAATATAAAGCAGCCACTAGTGTAACAGGTGCTTATACAGCAATGAGCAGTGGAGGTCCTAATCCTATCCAACAAGGAGATTTAGCCTATTTAGCCATGGGAGAGCATAAGCGAGTGGTTCCGGTTATTTTGTTTCATGGGACAGCTGACTACACTGTTGCGCCTATAAATGCGCATCAAATACTATCGCAATGGGCTCAAACAAATGATAGAGCGTCTGATGGACTGGATAATAACAATATTGATGATACGGCAGATCAAACTTTACCAGGTACAGTATCTGGTGGAAGAAGCTATACGCAATATATTTACAAAGATACAGCAGGAAAAACAGTAATGGAAAAGTACATGATAGAAGGAATGGGACATGCTTGGTCAGGGGGAAGTACATCCGGTTCTTATACAGATCATAAAGGGCCAAATGCAACTAAATTAAGTTGGAACTTTTTTAAAAATCATCCGAAGAATGGTGACGCTCCTAATCCAGGAGATATATCCCCCCCGGTTACAGCTGCTTCACCAGCGGGAGGAACGTATGGAAGTTCTGTTTCTGTCACATTATCACCCAATGAACCTGCCACCACTTACTATACATTAGATGGAAGTACACCAACTGTTAATTCTCTAAAGTATTCTGAGCCTATTAGCATCAACTCTAGCAAAACAATAAAATTTTTTAGTGTAGACGCTGCGGGTAATCAAGAGGGAGTAAAGACGGAAGTTTATCAAATTTCTGGAACTTCAGAGAAATCCTCAGTATTTTCTTCGCTTGCTGCTAAAGATGGATTTATCGGAAATTTATCAGCTGACGGTATGAGTAGTTCTATTCATAAAATTGGGGATAAGGGAATGTACAATACCGACACATACCGAACCATTTTATCTTTTGATACAAGCTCTTTACCTGATGATGCAAGTATTACGGATGTATCTTTGAAAATTTATCGCAAATCTTCAACTGGTAATATTTCATCTTTGAAAGGCGATATTAAAAGCGGTGTATTTGGAACTAGCAGTGCTTTAGAACAAATAGATTACCAGGCCTCACCATCTATTTCAGCGGCCTTCCAAATGTCAGTGCCTTCACTCGATAATGGATATACAACTATTCAACTTCCTTCCTCACTTTTGGGATATATGAATAGGAACGGCAAAACTCAGTTTCGCTTGTCAAGCTCAGGTTCAGCGGACTTTTTAAGTGACGTAGTTGAAATTTATGGGGGCGACAATCCTGCATATGCTCCAACTTTAACTGTTTCATATAAGTAAAAAAACCTTCTAAAAGCAGTTAGCTTTTAGAAGGTTTTTTTTGCTGATAAGTTACTTTTATCACCGAATACAACTCCAACTTTTTATAGAGTTTTCTTCAAATTTTGACATGATTTTGATGAAATTTAATCATTATTCAAAAATGAATTGTCAGAAATATTACAAGAAAATGTTTAAAATTAATTAAATCCGTAATAAAAGTAAAATATTCCTGTAATGGAAGTGAAATGAACAGGTGGTATCATTCAGTCATTGAGTAAATAAGGAGGTATTCGGAAAATGAAGAAATTTGTATTTACTCTAGGGACAACGGCAATTCTTTCAGCAGGATTTGTAGGTGCAGCATCTGCCTCTACAAGCGGAACGTATGAAGTACAAAAAGGTGACACTTTATGGAAAATCGCTCAAAATCATAATGTGAGCGTAGACGAGCTAAAAGATGCTAATAACTTAACATCAACACTAATTTATCCAAATCAGACACTAAACTTATCTAGCATAAAAGAAATCGTACATACTGTAAAACGTGGTGACACTTTGTGGTCAATCGGTCAACATTATGGCGTAACAGTAGAAGAAATTAAAGAATGGAACGGTTTAACATCAGACTTAGTTTTCCCTGGAGAACAATTTAAAATTAAAGCGGCACAAGCAGCTCAATCTCAAACAGCTAGTGCGCCAGTAGCAAAGGCAGCTCCACAAGTGCAGCAGTCTCAAACGGCACAAGCTCAGCAAGAACAAGCAGCCCAAGAACAAGCACAAAAAGAACAAGAGCAAGCTCAAGCAGCAGCACAAGAGCAAGCACAAAAAGAACAAGAGCAAGCTCAAGCAGCAGCACAAGAGCAAGCACAAAAAGAACAAGAGCAAGCTCAAGCAGCAGCACAAGCACAGGCAGCACAAGAGCAAGCACAAAAAGAACAAGAGCAAGCTCAAGTAGCAGCACAAGAGCAAGCACAAAAAGAACAAGAGCAAGCTCAAGTAGCAGCACAAGAGCAAGCACAAAAAGAACAAGA
>NZ_JBBJSS010000012.1:5035-111015 GCF_038898415.1 Priestia sp. SB1
GCAAGCTCAAGCAGCAGCACAAGCACAGGCAGCACAAGAACAAGCACAAAAAGAACAAGAGCAAGCTCAAGCAGCAGCACAAGCACAGGCAGCACAAGAGCAAGCACAAAAAGAACAAGAGCAAGCTCAAGCAGCAGCCCAAGAGCAGGCACAAAAAGAACAAGCAGCTCAACAGCAACAACAACAAGCTCAGCAACAACAGCAACAGCAGTCTCAACAGCAAGCTAGCGGCAAGTCTATGACTGTTGAAGCAACAGCTTATACAGCTAACTGTGCTGGATGCAGTGGTACGACAGCTACTGGAGTAAATTTAAAATCAAATCCAAATCAACGAGTAATTGCGGTTGATCCTAGCGTTATTCCATTAGGTTCAAAAGTATACGTTGAAGGTTATGGTCAAGCTGTAGCGGCAGATACGGGTGGCGCAATTAAAGGAAATCGAATTGACGTATTCGTTTCTTCAGATAGTGCTGCACAAGACTGGGGCAGAAGATCAGTTAAAATTACAGTTATCGACTAATACTAGTCTTATAGAATAGAAGTAAGAAGAGATGTCTTTTAGAAGACATCTCTTTTTTTATGCTTAAAATAAACGTTTGAAAAAAATAGGTCGGGGCATACTGAAATTTATAGTAGGAATTAGTTTGTTATATTAGTAATTATTTCTTAATTTATATACAATGTTTGAGTGTCTTAAAAAGCTTAAATTATGTCAGGAGTATAGAAATATGAAATTTTATAAAAAAATAGCATTACTAATAGTGCTGGGTGTGATCGCAGGATTCTCGTATCTAGGCTATCAGGGATTATTTCGGCACGACGATCATTTGAACACGTCTGATCATAATCCTTTATCTTCTTCTAAACAGAAGCAAAATAGCATAGAAGTTGTTGGGAACCCCGAATCCATTGCCGTGCTAGTAAATAAACAAAATCTTCTTCCTGATCACTATGAACCCGCTGACCTTGTATACCCGGACGTTCGGTTTATATTTAAAGAAAAAATTGAAAAGCGACAAATGCGTACAGAAGCAGCAAAAGCGTTAGAAAGAATGTTTTCAGCTGCTGAACGAGAAGGGATTTACCTAGCCGGTGTTTCCGCTTATCGTTCTCAAATTCGCCAGGAATCTCTTTATCAAGCGTACATAAAGCAAGATGGAGAAGCGGCAGCCAGTCATTATAGCGCCCATCCAGGCAGTAGTGAGCATCAGACTGGTTTAAGTATAGATGTATCAAGCAGCACAGGTAAGTGTGCGGCTCAAGATTGTTTTAAAGATACTCCTGAAGCCAAATGGATTGAAAGAAATTCATATAAATATGGATACATTGTTCGCTATCCAGAGGGAAAGCAGCAGATTACAGGTTATAAATATGAGCCGTGGCATATACGATTTGTCGGAAAAGAACTTGCCTCTAAAGTGTATAAAAAAGGAATTACGTTAGAAGAATATTATAATGACTACATGCAAGTTGATAATCCAGTTCAATAAAAAAGAAGAGTTATATAAACTTTTCTTTTTTTGTATTGCTGGAATATACCCTTACTTTAAAAGTTGGAACGAGGGAAAGATGTAGAGATGAACCACGGGATGCTATATCCTATGCCTTACTAGTAAAAGAGTTAACGCTTATAAATTATAATGAATTTTGTGATGAAGAATACTCATGTTCGTTTTCATTTCCCTTCACATATTCTACAAAAAAGGGAGGTGAAAGAAAATGAGTTTTTACGGAGGTTATGGTTATGGATACGGAGCAGGTCACGGAAGTAGCTTTGCGTTAATCGTTGTGCTATTTATTTTACTAATTATCATCGGTGCTTCATGGGCAGGGCACTATTAATAAGGTGTCCATAAATAAACTCCCTTGAAATAATTCAAGGGAGTTATCTATTTTTATCTATAACTAGGTAACTGTAAGTACGAAGTGCTTACATATCCTTTAAAGCCGTTGTATTCTACAAAAGCCCAATCAAATGAAAGCTTGTTATCTTTTGAGTAGCCCCAAGCTAAGAAGCTGACGCTTTTTCCTTTAGGAACAGTTGTTACAACTTTGTTGCTTGTGCTAGGCCCTGTGCGTAAATTAAGGTTAGCAGCTGTATGAACAGTAGTAGGGACTTTCATTAAATAGGAAGTACTGATATATCCGGTGCCGCCAATTATTTTAATGGCAGCCCAGTCTGCATTTACAAACTTGACTACTTCAATTTGATCTTTTTTTCTTAATGTATCAAGAATCTTTCCCTGAGTGCTAGGTTTTGAACGTATATTGAGTACGTTTGCTGTCACTTCATATACGCTGAACGGTGCGTTTATTTTTTCTGCTGCACTTGCTGTTTGCTCGTGAGTGAATGGCAGTGTTCCAGATAGAGATGAAAAAGTAAAGCCAGCTGCTAATGCAAAAACCGATATAGATTTTGTAATTGTCTTCATGCGAATATCCAACTCCTTAGTGAAATAGGTTATATCTTTTTCTATAACACTAAGAATAAAGAATACTTGTTTCTAAATTGTTACCAACATGCATCCTAGTTGTAAATTTACGAAAGGTCTGTAAAAAGGTTTATTTCACAGACCTTTTAATAGCGCTATTGTTACTCACCCTCGCGATCTTCCGTTGATTTATGAAAAGAAAAATATACAAAAATTGATAATACTGTCCCATAAATGCTCCACAAAGCTAAAGCAAAAATAAATTCTTTCTGCAGGCAATAAATAATGGTTAAAGCAACTAGTGCAATAAAACTTATTAAAATGGTCTTTTTCATAAGCACCCCGCCTATTTAGTTTAATTACTCTATACGCTTTTTGATTGTGCTTTACCCTATAATTATTCGGTCATTGCGCTAAAGATGAAAGGAAAAAGTTAAACAAAGCCGAACTTATAATAAAAAGAGAGATGCAGGAGGATACGTATGTTAAAACAACATGTACTAGAAGATATACAAAAGCTACAGTCTATTTGCCAACAAGAAGAAAAAATAGAGCTGAAGCTGAATTTTGACATGTTACGAAGTCGAAAACAAAATGAAGTTAACGATTTTTTTTATTATGAAAATAATCAGCTTGTTGGATTTATTGGTCTTTATGGGTTTGGGAATACAGTAGAAATATGCGGAATGGTCGATCCTAGCTATCGCCGAAAAAAGATTTTTTCAAAGCTGTTTTCTCAAGCTTTACATATGTGTAAGAAGCGTGAGTATACAGAGATTTTATTAAATGCTCCTGGCGATTCGATTTCAGGCAGGGAGTTCTTAAAGAAGATTCCATGTTCATTTACTTTTTCAGAATATCAAATGAAGTGGGTGAAAAAAGAATTAGAAGATGATAATCCCTTTGTTACACTTCGCTCTTCCCTATTAGATACCGATATGAAAATGGAAATGCAAGTTGATATGGAATGCTTTGGTATGTCTTTAACAGAAGCAGCTGCTTATTATGAGCAAATGAAAACGGAAGAACAGCAAAATCATTTTATCGTAGAGTACAATAGTCAGGCGGTTGGAAAGTTAAGGGTATCTTATGATAAAAGCGAAGCATGGATTTATGGATTTGGTATTTTACCTTCCTATCAAAAATTGGGAATAGGAAAGGCTGCTTTAAAACAAGTCGTTTTACAGCAGCATCAGCTAGGATATGATGTATTTCTTGAGGTTGAAGCAAAAAACAAACGCGCTTTGCAACTTTACGAAACATGCGGCTTCGATTCATATCACGTGCAGGATTATTACGTATACAGCTTGTAAATAAAAAACACGGAAATCTTAGATTTTCGTGTTTTTTATTTACATATTAGATGATATGTGCATTTTTGAGTGAATAATGAGAAAGTAGAGAAAAAGTGATATGCCCGTTGATAAAAACAGGGAAGGCCATACAAATAAGATCGGAGCACTGCAAGCAAGGATACACGTAAGAATACCTCCAATAAATGCTTTTCTAAATAATTGATAAGCCGTATACCCCAGGCTAATACTGACAAATACATTGATGAGGCTAAGAAAAATAAACGAAAAAAACAAATTATCTCCCCCTTGTTTTTAATACACAATAAAAAGAAATATTTTACATTTTTAGTGTAGCAAAAAAGAAAAAACAATAAAATTTGGATCCTAAAGATGAAAAAGAAAGCCATCTGTGTTATGTATAGTAAAGTGAATGAGAACGTTAAAAAAGGGAATGAGTTAATAAAGTGATGTAGTAGAAAGAAAGGAGTAAAAGGATGGAATTTGCCCATATCTTTACACTAAGTGTATCTGTTGTAACAGCTATTAATATTTTATTAGCCAGTATTCTTATTTTCATTGAACGAAGAGATATAGGATCTACATGGGCGTGGCTTCTTATTTTATTTTTTATACCAATTGTCGGTTTTATTGTATATCTATTCTTTGGAAGACAGCTAAAACAGAAAAACTTTTATAAATTGTCATCTGATGAGCGGGAATATTTAAGATCTTCAGTGGAAGAGCAATTAAAAGAGCTTAAAGCGACCCATGAATATCGAAATGATTTATTAATCCAACATAATAAACTGCTGTTCACTAATTTAAATTCTTCTAAGTCACTTGTGCGCATCGACAACGAAATTGATATCTTCAGTGACGGTAATCAAAAATTTGAGGCATTGTTTGAGGATATTCGAAATGCTAAAAAAGAAATTAATATTCAATATTATATTATTCAACGAGATAATCTTGGGAAAAAATTAAGAGATGAGCTAACAAAAAAAGCAAAAGAAGGCATAAAGGTTCGCGTTCTTTATGATGAAGTAGGATCTAGAAAAATGACGCCATCATTCTTTAAGGAGCTTATTTCATATGGCGGCGAAGCACAGGCATTTTTCCCTTCAATTCTTCGCTTAATTAATTTTCGGATTAACAATCGAAATCATCGAAAGCTTTGTATTATCGATGGTGAAGTAGCATACATAGGAGGATTTAACGTAGGAGATGAATATTTAGGGTTAGATCCAAAAATGGGTTATTGGAGAGACACTCATTTTCGCATTAAAGGAGAGTCAGTGAACGATATTCAAGGGCGATTCATTTTAGATTGGCATCAAGCAACAAAGCAGCCAATTGAACTGGAACAATTTTTGCATCGTACAGAAACTCATTCTGGAACAGTTCCTGTACAAATTGTAGCAAGCGGTCCCAATTCGACTACCCAGCACCTGAAAAACATGTATATCTCATTGATTATGT
The DNA here is from genome assembly GCF_038898415.1 of Priestia sp. SB1. Lineage (NCBI taxonomy): Bacteria > Bacillati > Bacillota > Bacilli > Caryophanales > Bacillaceae > Priestia > Priestia sp. SB1. Next base: position 10,242 of record NZ_JBBJSS010000012.1, read on the forward strand.
CGGCCAAAGAAAGTGTATACCTTCAAACGCCTTACTTTATTCCTGACGCAAGCTTTATGGATGCTTGTAAAATTGCTTTATTATCTGGAGTAGAGATTCATATTATGATTCCAAACAAACCTGATCATCCTTTTGTTTATTGGGCTACGTGGTCTCATGTAGGGGAACTGCTGGCATACGGTGCGAATATTTATCTCTATGAAAAAGGCTTTTTGCATGCTAAAACGATTGTAGTAGATAATGAAGTGTCTTCTGTAGGAACGACGAATATCGATCCGCGAAGTTTCAGCCTTAATTTTGAAGTGAATGCAGTTGTATATGACCAACCTATTTCCAAAAAGTTGCAGAACCTGTTTCTTGAAGATGTGCAATGCAGTTCAAAATTAACGTTTGAACGATATAAAGAGCGCTCTCTTCTTATAAAATTTAAAGAAGCGGTATCTCGCTTACTGTCACCAATTTTATAATAAAAATCATTGATATCATGAAACAGACTTGAATTTTTAGATTCAGGTCTGTTGTTTTATTGGTTTCTCCTTGTAAGGAGAGCTAGAGATAAAGTTAAAAAGTTTTACCAAAAAATCCAAGGGTATTAATACTATAACAAGCTAAAAAATGATAATACCTAGGAGGAATAGAAAATGACAAAAAATGTAGTAGGTACGTATGATTCAGAAGAGGCCGTTATTACAGCGATTCGAAATTTAAAAACACAGGGATATCCGGACAGTGCACTTTCTGTTTTGACAAACAGTGGTCCGCATCATGAAAATACAGAAGTGATTGAGCGTTCTGCAGGAATCGATGTGCAAACAGTTGATACAGATCAACACTCAAAGCACCATCAATCCTTTATGGAGAAAATAAAAAATGCTTTTACTTCGTCTGAAGAAAAAATGGATCAAGATGTTAATCGAATCGAAAATCAATTAACCGAATATGGTGTACCTGCTGCGGAAGCTTCCTCGTATGTATCTGATCTTAAAAACGGAAAAGTTTTGCTGATGATAGACGCAGTTGAGCATGATAAACACAATTCAGCTCTAGGACAAACCGTGACACCTGCTGAAAAATCAGCTGAACCAATGAATGAAAAAATGTTATACGGCAATCACGAAAATAAAATAAGGTAATGTTGAAGGAACTAAATAAGATAATAAAAGACTGCGTTCTTAAATAAAAGCTAGTTAACGAAAGGAAGGGGACCGATGAGAAATCTAGAAAAAACGGAATATGAACTTGACTATTTAAAACAGCAGCAAGAAGTTAATCAAGAGCTCATCAAAGTTTCACAGTCTCTTGTCGCTACGTTAAAACAGTATGAAGAAGAACCGACCAATACAGAAGTGTTAGCTGTAATCGCTGATTTAGAAGGTCAGCAAGAACAGCTCAAAGCAAAGACCGAAAAGATATCTGAAGAGCTTGCACATTTATAAAGTGAGATAAAAGAAGTTCCTATAAAAGGAACTTCTTTTTATGTTTTATTATACACAGTCTATTGTGAGAGAAAGAGAATCTTATATAACCGGATGTGAACGTTATGGGGGTAGTGATTTTGTTTTAGATACATATAGATGAGAAGGAACGCGATAAGACATTATATAAAAATGGGAAAAAGGAAGAACGGTCATTCGCTCTTCCTCCAGCCGTATTGCTTATGATAGTGATTTAGAAACGTCCGCCGCCAAGTTGCTGTTCAGCCATTTGCACAAGGCGTTTTGTGATTTCTCCGCCTACTGAGCCGTTTGCGCGTGCAGTTGTGTCAGGACCAAGAGTTACGCCAAATTCGCTAGCGATCTCATACTTCATTTGATCGATTGCTTGTTGAGCACCGTGTACTGCTAATTCGTTGCTGCTCTTATTTCTGCTGTTTGCCATCATAATCAACTCCTTTTATAAGGTTAAGATTATGATTTGATTAATAGATAGTTTTTATACATAAAATAAAAAAATTTTTTCAAGGACTTATAGAATATGCTTATTGGAATATAGTTACGAAGTTTTCCACTAGGTAACGGAAAATAATTATGTGTAGAAAGAGAGAGAGGTCACGTAAAATAGAACACAATTAAGTAAACGGTTACATATTATTCGAAATAGAATGAGAATTTTAATATTCCTATTCTATTTATAAAGAATCACTGATGGCACTAATTCAAGAATATGTTGCTAAAAATCCTGATATTGATCCCAATAGAATCTATATCGGAGGAGCATCTAACGGCGGATATATGACTTTGCTTATGATTCGTGATTATCCAAACTATTTTGCAGCAGCATTTCCAGTATGTGAAGGACTAAATGATAGATTAATTACGGATCAAGATCTTGAAAAGATGAAAGAAACGCCTATTTGGTTCGTAGCCGCTAAAAATGATACGGTTCTTCCACCAACGATTAACACTCTTCCAACTTATGAACGTTTGGTGAAAAGCCATGCAAATAATGCTTATTTATCACTATTTGAAGATGTGCATGACACCACGGGTTTATACAAAAATAATGATGGTTCGCCCTATCAGTATAACGGGCATTCATCTTGGATATATCTGTATAATAATGAACCCAACGCTAAAATAAATGGAGCTACAACAACCATAATGGAATGGATGAGCAAGCAATCGTTGAACAACAATTAATCATTTATAAAAAAGCTGTTTCAAGTAGAGCAGCTTTTTTTATGTCTCTTTTAAAGCTAAAGCATATATCTAAAATAAACGATTGAATACTTTCGTGATAAAATAAGGAAAGAGATCACGAAGAAAGGAACAGTGAAAGTGAAACCAACCATTTACGATGTTGCGAAAAAAGCAGGGGTATCGATAGCCACTGTATCCAAAGTAATCAATCAGACAGGCCGTATTAGTGAAAAAACGATAAAAAAAGTAAATGAAGTAATGATGGAATTAGATTATCAGCCTAGCAGTGTTGCAGCTGCGTTAACTGGGAAAAAGACATACACAATTGGCGTGCTAGTTCCTGACATCTCTAATCCTTTTTTCGCAGAGGTAGCAAGAGCTTTTGAGAATAGTGCCAGAGCAGCGGGATACACGCTTTTTTTATGCAGTACGGATCATCAAACAGAACGTGAGCATGAATACATAGATCTTTTATTCAAAAAGCAAGTAGATGGAATTATTATCGCAACCGAACTAAATGATACGAAGCTCGTAAAGAAAATTGTGAAGCATGATGTACCACTTGTATTGTTTTCAGTTGATCATCCTTCTATCTCAACGCATGTAGTGACAATTGATAACGTTCGCGGAGGATATATCGCAGGTACGTATTTAATAGAAAAAGGTCATCAATCGGTAACGATTATCACTGAAAAAGATAGAAAAAGCAGTGAGGGGCGATTAGCAGGATTTAAACAAGCGCTCACAGAGGCAAATTTATCACTAGAAAATCAGTCCATTATCAGCTGTTATTCAACAGTAGAAGATAGCAGAAGAGCAAGTAAACAGCTGCTTTCTTTGCCTAATAGGCCGACAGCAGTCTTTGCATGCACGGACTTAATTGGAATATCCCTCATAAATGAGGCAAGAAAGCAGGGGCTTTCAATTCCAGGAGATCTGTCGGTAATTGGATTTGATAATACAATTTATGCGGATATTGCTGAGCCTGGTTTGACAACGATTGAACAACCTATTTCGCAGATGGCAACTAGTACGTTCGAACAGCTGTTAAAGTCTATGAAAAAAGAAGAGCATGCAAAGCAGCGAATAACAATTATTCCAGAACTAGTAGAACGTGCGTCGGTAAAAAAGCTATAAAACAGAGAAAAGAAAAAGCTGCATGTGCCCAGGCACATGCAGCTTTTTTACTTAATAATATTTATAGAGAGACCGGATTTTTGACTTCGTTTATTGTTTCGCCTTTGACTGTTGTTTCTGTTGGAATTGTAAGGAAACCCGTTAAAAAAGCTCCAAAGAAATATAGGCAAGCAAAGATCCAGATTACGCCGCCCGTGCCTAAAAGACCTATGAAAATAGTTACAATTAAAGGGCCTACAAAAGCAGAAAGTCCAGATCCTAAATTCAATACGGACATCGCAGCTCCTTTATTCTCCGGAGCTAAGGAAGGCACTAACGCTGTAAGAGGGACATATCCTGCCAGTGTTGCACCGTAACAGCATGCGACAATCATCATTACCCAATAATTATGTCCTACGAATTGAGGTACATAGTAAAGAGCGAGTGTTACAATTCCGCATCCTACTCCACCAAACCATTTGATTGTATTTACCCAGCCAAATTTATCTCCAACAATACCAAAAATAATATTAAAAGCCATATTCACAAAAAACAGAGTGCCCCAGATTTGAAGCCATTCGCTCATTGTGAAATCGTGTTTCATCATATAGGTTGGCAAGAAGACAACAAATCCAAATTGAGCAGCGGAGTTAATAATCTTTACAACTCCACCGATTCCTACTTTAGGGTTCTCAAATGCAATTGTAATCCCTTTCATTAATTCTTTTGTTTTGTTATCGCTTACTTTTTGAACGGTAAATCTGTCTTTATTCATGATAATTGAAAAGATTCCGCCGATCAAAACAAAAAGTAAACCACTCCACAAGGTAGCAATTTCGCCGATTTTAGGAACCATGTAACTGGAATAAAAAGCTCCGATTACGCTTAAACCAAGCTGGAAGACAAACCAAAACCAGCCTACTGCTTTTGAAAGCATTTCCTGGGGCGTGCGGTAAGACACCCAGACCAAGAATGAGTAAGCAAATAGAGGGTAGCCAAATCCTCTAAGAGCATAACAAATTAATATAATTGTGTAATTCATAATATGAAGTCCTATACCTATAAATCCAATTGAACCAATAATAAAGGATATCAAGCCGAATGCCATTGCTTTTCTAGGACCCCACAGCTGAACCAGTACGCCGGAGAACCAGGAAGAAATAGAGACCGTAATACCGTAAACGGTAAAAAGTAAAGCAGCATGTTCAATGGTTAAACCTCTTTCTACAAGATAAGGAGATAACCATCCTTGTTCTAAGCCATCGCCAATCATAAAAACAATAATACCTATGTATCCCCACGTTAAATGAGAAGGGATCCCAATCCTGTCAAGAGCTGTTTTTCTGGAAATAAATTCATTCATTTTTCCACACCACCAGATCGATTATTTTGTTGAAAACATCAAACTAATTTGGTTAAGCGCTTAATCTATTTGATAAAAAGTATACGCTTACATTTTTTAAACGTCAATTAAAATTTTAAATATATCTAATTTTCAATTAAATGATTTCAACAGTGGAAATAGTAGTAGATAAGATTATAATAACTTGCCCTTATTATAAGAATACTTAAATATAGAGAATTCCCTTAATTTTAAGCATAAATAGATAAAAATAAGGTTTTTCATACTGTACAATCAGATGAATAAAAAACAAATATTCTAAATAATCTATAAAAAATGTTGCATTTCGAAAAACAGTATGTATAATTGGAAATAGGAAAGCGCTTAACCTAAAAATAGGTTTAAGCGAATGTTTTCTTAACTTTTAATTAAAGGGGAAAATAAGATGGGGATTCTTACAATTGGAATAATTGGTGCTGGACGAATAGGTAAATTACATGTTGATAATTTAAAATTAATGCCGCAAATAAAAATTAAAGCGGTTTCAGACGTAGTGGTAGATCATTTGCACGAGTGGGCTGCAAGTAAAGGAATTTCAACGTTAACAACAAATTATCAAGATTTATTAGCAGATTCAGAAATTGATGCCGTTTTCATTTGTTCGCCAACGAATACGCACGCATCGATTATTGAAGAAGCTGCTCGAGCGAAAAAGCATATTTTCTGTGAAAAGCCCGTTAGTTTTTCAGTAGAAGAAACAATCCAAGCGTTAGAAGTAGTAAAAGAACACGGCGTACAGCTTCAAGTTGGCTTTAACCGACGATTTGATCCCAACTTTAAAAAAGTGCATGATCTTGTACAGCAGGGAGAAGTAGGGCAGCCGCACATTTTAAAAATCACCTCCAGAGATCCTCAGCCTCCGAGTCCAGAATACGTCCGCGCTTCAGGAGGATTGTTCATGGATATGATGATTCATGATTTTGATATGGCTCGTTATGTAATGGACAGTGAAGTAATTGAAGTATCGGCTTACGGGACGACGCTCATCGATCCTGCTATTGAAGAAGCAGGGGATATAGATACGGCAATTGTGTCATTAAAATTTGCAAACGGAGCTTTAGGCGTGATTGATAACAGTCGTCAAGCTGTCTACGGTTACGACCAGCGCCTTGAAGTTTTTGGTGAAAAAGGTTCCGCTACTGCTGATAATTGCCGTCCAACTACAGTAGAAATATCAACAGGCGAAAGTGTAGTGAAAGAGAAGCCGCTATATTTCTTCCTTGAACGCTATACACAAGCATATATAGATGAAGTAACACAGTTTGCAAGAGCAATTATGGAAAATCAAAGCGTAATTTGTACAGGTAACGATGGATTACAGGCAGAACGAATTGCTAAAGCAGCAAAAAAATCTTTACTATCAGGGCAGCCAGTGAAGATTGAACATAAAAAATACGCAGTGAATTAATGATAGAAATGTGGGCTGAAAGAGAATATCTTGCTCTTTTCGCCTTTTTAGGAAAGCGCTTAACTAAGGAGGAGTAAAGATGAATCCGCTTGTTTTTAAAGAAAATCGTGAGTTAGATTTTATCGCTATCGGTCGCTTATGTATTGATTTAAATGCAAATGAAACACAGCGTCCAATGGAAGAGACTAAAACATTCACTAAATATGTAGGAGGCTCTCCAGCTAATATTGCGATTGGAGCAGCAAGGCTAGGTTTAAAAACCGGTTTTATCGGAAAAGTATCAGATGATCAAATGGGCCGCTTCATTACTGGGTATCTTCAAAAAAATAAGATTAATACAGATAGTATTGCTGTCGATAAAACAGGGGCTGTAACGGGGCTTGCTTTTACGGAAATCAAGAGCCCTACAGATTGCAGCATCTTAATGTATCGAGATAACGTAGCGGATTTAAAACTAGATCCTACAGAAGTATCAGAAGAATATATTAAGAAGTCAAAGGCTCTTTTAATATCTGGAACCGCTCTTGCACAAAGTCCTTCTCGTGAAGCTGTATTTCTAGCATTAGAATACGCACGCAAGCATGAAGTTGTAGTGTTTTTTGATATTGACTATCGTCCATATACATGGGAATCGGAAGCTGAAACGGCAGTCTATTTTAATTTAGCTGCTGAAAAATCAGATGTGATTATTGGTACGCGAGAAGAGTTTGACATGATGGAAAAACTTTTAAATTATGAAGAATCTAATGATCAAGTAACAGCAGAGCGCTGGTTTTCTCACCATGCTCAAATCGTCGTGATTAAGCATGGTGGAGAAGGATCTATTGCCTATACAAGAGATGGTAAGTCTCACCGTGGAGGAATATTTAAAACAAAAGTTCTGAAAACGTTTGGTGCTGGTGATTCCTATGCTTCAGCCTTTATTTATGGATTGATGCAAGGACTGGAAATTCCACAGGCAATGCGATTGGGGGGTGCCTCCGCTTCGATTGTCATTTCAAGACACAGTTGTTCAGATGCTATGCCGACAAGCGTTGAGCTCTTCAACTTTATGGAGACAGCAACTGAAGTTTTGCAGGAAGCCTAATAAACAAAGGGAAAATCTTGAGAGATTAAAGGAATAGAAGCTTATTAAAATCAGATAAAGGGAGAGATATTCTATGACGCAAACAGCAGTAAAAACAGTAAAAAACTATATTGGTGGACAATGGATTGAATCAGCTGCATCAAAAACGGAACCTGTGTATAACCCAGCAACAGGTGAATTAATCGCACAGGTACCTCTTTCTACAAAAGAAGACGTAGATCAAGCGGTGCAAGCAGCAAATGAAGCGTTCAAAGGGTGGGCAAAAACAGCTGTGCCTAAACGTGCACGAATTTTATTCAAGTATCAGCAGCTATTAGTAGATAACTGGGATGAATTAGCAAAGTTAGTGACAGTTGAAAACGGAAAAAGCTTTAACGAAGCGCGAGGTGAAGTGCAGCGTGGAATTGAATGCGTAGAATTCGCGGCAGGAGCTCCTACGTTAATGATGGGGAAACAGCTTCCTGATATTGCAACAGATATTGAGTCTGGCATGTACCGCTATCCAATTGGCGTCATTGGAGGAATTACACCGTTCAATTTTCCAATGATGGTTCCTTGCTGGATGTTCCCGCTTGCGATCGCTTGCGGCAATACATTTGTGTTAAAGCCTTCTGAGCGTACGCCGCTGTTAGCTGCAAGATTAGCTGAGCTGTTTGAAGAAGCTGGTTTGCCAAAAGGTGTATTAAATATTGTAAACGGCGCGCATGATGTGGTAAACGGTCTTCTTGAACATAAATTAGTGAAAGCTATTTCGTTTGTAGGTTCCCAGCCTGTAGCTGAGTACGTGTACAAAAAAGGTACGGAAAACTTAAAGCGTGTTCAAGCTTTAGCCGGTGCTAAAAACCATTCAATTGTATTAAATGATGCAGATTTGAACGTAGCAACAAAACAAATTATTGGAGCCGCTTTTGGTTCAGCAGGTGAACGCTGTATGGCAGCATCTGTTGTTACTGTACAAGAAGAAATTGCGGATCAGCTAATTGAAAGATTAGTAGAGGAAGCAAATGATATTGTAATTGGCGACGGCTTAGAAGAAAACGTCTTCTTAGGACCAGTCATTCGTGAAAATCATAAAGAGCGTACGCTCAGCTATATTGAATCAGGCGTGCAAGAAGGAGCGGAGCTTATTCGTGACGGTCGCACAGATGCAGCAGTAAATGGCAAGGGCTACTTTGTCGGACCAACGATTTTTGATCATGTTACGCAAGAAATGAAAATTTGGCAAGATGAAATTTTTGCACCTGTGCTGTCTATTGTACGTGTGAAAACATTAGAAGAAGCTATTGAAGTAGCTAATAACTCTCGATTTGCAAACGGTGCTTGTATTTATACAGATAGCGGCGCAAGCGTACGTGAGTTCCGTGAAAATATTGAATCTGGTATGTTAGGAGTAAATGTAGGGGTACCGGCACCTATGGCATTCTTCCCATTCTCTGGCTGGAAAGATTCTTTTTACGGTGATCTTCATGCAAATGGTACGGACGGCGTGGAGTTTTATACAAGAAAGAAAATGGTAACAACGCGCTGGTAAGTGATTCATTAAAAATCGCATTCCATTTTAAAAGGAGGTATCAGGAATTAAAGATATTCCTTATGCTTCCTTTTTTAAAATCGCAATCTAGTATTAGAAGGGAGAAAGAAGCATGGAAACAGTTAGAATGACGACGGCACAAGCATTAGTGAAGTTTTTAAATCAGCAGTATGTTGAATTTGATGGAAAGCAGCATCAGTTTATTAAAGGGATTTTTACAATTTTCGGGCACGGAAATGTAGTAGGTCTTGGGCAAGCTTTGGAAGAAGAACCAGGAAATCTAGATGTATATCAAGGACGTAATGAACAAGGAATGGCCAATGCAGCGATGGCTTTTGCAAAACAAAAACATCGAAAGCAGATTATGGCTTGCACATCTTCAGTAGGACCAGGTTCGGCAAATATGGTTACAACGGCAGCAACAGCTTCAGCTAATAACATTCCAGTTTTGTTGCTTCCCGGCGATGTATTTGCAACTAGACAGCCTGATCCTGTTTTGCAGCAAATTGAACAGTCATATGATTTATCTATTTCTACAAACGATGCTTTCCGTCCAGTGAGTAAGTACTGGGATCGCGTAAGCCGCCCTGAACAATTGATGACAGCTATGATTAATGCGATACGTGTGTTAACGAATCCTGCAGATACGGGAGCTGTAACTATTTGTTTGCCTCAAGATGTGCAGGGAGAAGCATGGGACTTTCCAGCTTATTTCTTCCAAAAGCGCGTTCACCGCATTGAGCGTCGCCTTCCGACTAGGGACAGTCTAGCAGATGCAATTCAAGCAATAAAAACAAAGAAAAAGCCAATCATCATTTGCGGAGGAGGCGTTCGGTATTCAGAAGCTGCAAAAGAGTTAAAACAATTTGCTAGTGAGTTCCATATTCCATTTGGAGAAACTCAAGCTGGGAAAAGTGCCGTTGAAAGCGACTATCGCTATAATCTTGGCGGAATAGGTGTAACAGGAAACTCAGCTGCTAATACAATCGCTAAAGATGCGGATTTAGTAATTGGAGTAGGCACTCGATTTACTGATTTTACAACAGCATCTAAACAGCTTTTTCAACATCCCGACGTGCAATTTCTTACTATTAACACGTCTGAATTTCATGCAAATAAACTGGATGCCGTGAAGCTTGTAGCTGATGCAAAAGAAGGGTTGTTTGCTCTTAGGAAAGAGCTCATGTCAATTGGCTATCAGTCTGGTTATACGACAGAAATTGCAAGTGCAAAAGACGCATGGGAAGCAGAATTAGAGCGTCTACATAGCATACGTTTTACAGGGGCAGATTTTATTCCAGAAATAAAAGGTCATTTAGATGAAAGCTTAGCTGAATATGCAGAATCACTTGGTACTCAATTAACGCAAACAGAAGTAATTGGAGAGGTGAATAAGCTCCTTGATGACAACTCCGTCATTGTTGGTGCAGCTGGAAGTCTTCCAGGTGACTTACAGAGAATGTGGAAGTCTAATAAAGCCAATACCTATCATATGGAATATGGATATTCATGTATGGGATATGAAGTATCAGGTGCACTTGGAGTTAAGCTGGCTGAACCAGCTAAAGAAGTGTATGCGATGGTTGGAGATGGAAGCTATCAAATGCTGCATTCAGAGCTCATTACAAGCCTTCAAGAAAGAAAAAAGATAAATATTTTACTGTTTGATAACTCCGGATTTGGATGTATTAATAATCTTCAAATGTCAAATGGAATGGGGAGTTTTGGAACAGAGTTTCGCTATCGAAACGATGAAACAGGAAAATTAAACGGAAACGTGATGAAAATTGATTTTGCAGCCAGCGCCGCAGGCTACGGTGTAAAAACATATCGTGTAAGCTCTCTTGAAGAACTAAAAACGGCAATGGAAGATTCACAAAAACAAGAGACTTCTACATTAATTGATATTAAAGTGCTACCTAAAACTATGACAAACAGTTATGAATCGTGGTGGCATGTAGGAGTAGCAGAGGTATCTGAAAATCACCATGTACAAGAAGCCTATAAGGATAAAGTGAAAAATCTTGAAATGGCCAGAGGTTATTAACAAGCAAGAGAAATGGCCGATGTTGAGGGGAAACATTCGGTGAATATAATAGCGTTTTCAATTTGATATAGGGGAGAGGAAGACATGTTCAAGGAAAACACGGTCAAACTGGGGATTGCTCCAATCGCTTGGACAAATGATGACATGCCTGAACTAGGAGCTGAAAATACCTTTGAACAGTGTATCAGTGAGATGGCTTTAACCGGTTTTAAAGGAAGTGAGGTAGGAAACAAATATCCGCGAAATGTTTCGATCTTAAGGAAGGCATTATCACTTCGGAATTTAGAAATTGCAAGCGCATGGTTTAGTACATTTTTAACGACAAAGCCGCTGGAAGAAACGGTGACGCCATTTATTGAACATCGCGATTTTTTATACGAAATGGGAGCAAAAGTAATTGTTGTATCTGAACAAGGACACAGCATTCAAGGGATGATGGATGTACCTTTATTCAAAGAAAAGCCCGTGTTCACGCCAACAGAGTGGAGCAGCCTTATAGAAGGCCTGCACTATCTTGGGAAACTAGCAAGAGAGAAAGATATGCATATTGTCTATCATCATCACATGGGAACAGGCGTCCAAACAACAGAAGAAATTGAGCAGCTAATGGAGCTTACCAATCCAGAGCTTGTTTCGCTCCTATTTGATACCGGTCATCTTGTTTTTTCAGGCGAAGAACCTCTTTATATCTTAAAAAAATATCTTCATCGTATTAAACATGTTCATTTAAAAGATATTCGCCAAGAAGTAGTTGATCGAGTCAAACAACAAGACCTGAGCTTCTTGCAAGCGGTAAAAGAAGGAGCCTTTACTGTTCCAGGCGACGGAGTTATTGAATTTGATGAAGTATTTACTACGCTTGCCGCTTCTGATTATAACGGCTGGTTTGTCGTAGAAGCAGAACAGGATCCAGCGCTTGCTAATCCTTTTGAATATGCGTTAAAAGCAAGAAACTTTATTAAAGAAAAAAGCGGTCTTTAATTTCTATTGTAAAAGGTTTTACGCCTTTTATATGTTTATGAAAGGAAAGGAGGAGATGAAATGAAGCCAACCATCTATAGTGTGGCTGAAGAAGCAGGTGTATCAATTTCCACCGTATCAAAAGTTATCAATCAAACCGGTCACATTAGTGAAAGAACCAGACAAAAAGTAATTGAGGTTATGGGGCAGTTGAATTACCATCCAAGCGTCGTAGCATCTGCTTTAACAGGAAAGCCTACTAAAACGATTGGGCTTCTCGTACCCGACATCTCCAACCCTTTTTTTGCCGATTTGGCAAGAAGCATAGAAGACCGAAGTCATGAGCGAGGTTTCCATGTTGTAATGTGTAATACCGATAACGATGCGGAAAAAGAGAAAAAATATCTATCGCTGTTAATTCGTCAGAGAATCGACGGTTTAATTGTAGCATCTGCTTTTCGCAATGCTAATCTTTTAAAAAATATGCTGAAGCAAGATATACCCATTAGCGTTATTGCTTCAGAAATCCCTCACATATCTGTTAATACAGTGACAGTGGATGACTATAAGGGAAGCTATTTGGCGACTGATTATTTGCTATCTTTGCATCATAAAAAAATTGCGATTATTACAGAAAATGCAAAAAGTAATCACGCCCGTTTAGATGCTTTTCGAGATGCCATGCAAGAAAATGGAATCACTGTGTTACCTCAGCACGTTATTACGACCGAAGCAAGTATTCAAAAAGGATATGAAAGTGCTAAGCAAATTTTTTTAATGAAGGAGAAAGTGACGGCTATTTTTGCTTGTAACGATTTACTGGCTATTGGCGTCATACAAGCGGCAAAAGAATTCAACATTGATGTGCCGAATGACTTATCAGTGATTGGCTTTGATAATACCGTCCTTTCTACTACCATCACGCCCATGTTGACGACGGTAGCACAACCGACAAAAGAAATGGCTATAAACGTAGTGGATTTGCTGGTTAGAGAAATGGAATACTCAACGATGCATAAAGAACATTTACTTCTTGAGCCGAAATTGATTGTCCGGAAATCGACGGCTCCGTTACGAAGAAACGCCACAGCATCTGCAAATAATTGAATACAATCAAGAGTATTGCTGTTAATAAAAACTCTTCACAGTCACATATTCAAAAGAATGTATAAAGTCTATGAAGAAAAAATGAGTGATTAGTAAATTCTGATTGTGCTACTACATAAAGGAGGAAGTTAAACATGCTAGGTAAATTAGGTGAATTAAATAAAGGATACAACGTACTTACAGAAATGGCCGGTCAGCACAAAGATATGCTGATGGATATTGGGATTTATAATATGTCTCAAGGAAAAGAGGAAACTTTACTAGACAGCAGCAATGAAACGGCTATTCTTTTACTAGAAGGAAAGGTAAAGCTAGAGTGGGAAGGACATTCGAAAGAAATTCAGCGTGAGTCTCTTTTTGAAGAAGAGCCTTGGTGTTTGCACGTTTCGAAAAATGTGGAGGTTAAAATTACCGCGCTTGCCAATAGTGAAGTACTAGTTCAAAAAACGGATAATGAAAAAGAATTTTCATCAAAATTATATACGCCTGAAGACTGTCAAAATACAGTAGCTGGTGAAGGAGTATGGGAAGGTACCGCTCAGCGTGTCATTCGGACAATCTTTGATTATAATAACGCTCCTTATTCTAACCTTGTTATTGGAGAAGTTATTTCTTATCCAGGAAGATGGTCGAGCTATCCGCCTCATCATCATGATCAGCCTGAAGTATATTACTATCGTTTTGACAAGCCGCAAGGATTTGGCTGTGCAATGGTTGGAGAAGATGCATACCGTGTAGTTGATAATAGTTTTATTACAATTCCAGGTGAATTAGATCATCCTCAAGCAACGGCTCCCGGCTATGCGATGTACTTCTGCTGGATGATTCGCCATCTTGACAATAATCCATGGACAGACCGTATTATGGAAGAAGAGCATAAGTGGTTATTAGAGCCGGATGCAAAAATTTGGCCTGAAAAATAAATAAAACTCTTTATACGAAATGGGTTTCAAATGTTGAAAAGCCTCGAATAAAAAAATAATTATGCGTAAAATAATAGTTTATTTTTGTAAAATATGTTTTTATATGTTAAAGTATAGCTTGTATTAATATTCAGGCGATGATATCGCTCTTTTTGGCAGATTCCTTTTTTAGGAGTCTCTTTTTTTTCTAAACAGAAGCAAGAGATCGTATGTCAATCAAAAAAAGGAGATAAGCGTAGCCGCTTATCTCCTTTTCTTTTTAGCATTATCTAACGCTAAGTTCTTTTTCACTACTTTTTCTAAAGCAACTTCCACGTGAACATTTTTTTCATCGATGTCATTCACAAGCACGACGGTTCCTTTTCGTCCCTTAATCTTTAAATCATCACCCGTAGAAGGAATGTTTTCCCTCAGCTGGCTTAATAGAAGCTTTCTGTTTTCAAAAAAGTGGACAGCCACCATTTTATCTCACCTAATTTCATATGATATGTGTGATACAAAGATGTGTATATGAAATCCTTCCTATACATTATGCCGCCAGGGGTGGTTTTAGAACACGTTGAATAGACAATTGTTGCATCGATATATGAAATAAATAGGGTGGCATAGTTATAAATCTTCTATTCTTGGACATACTTATACTACTAATCTAAAAAGGGATGTGGATGAAAATGAAGGTGGCTATCGGATTAAGTGTATTTACGGTCGTTACAGGAGCAATTGCGTTAGGGTCAGTTTACTTTTTAGCAGGGATCTTTTCGTTTTTCTTAACGGTTTTTTCATAAAAAAATCCACCAAGAGGTGGATTTTTTTATTTAGCAGCGGCTTTTGTTTCATGAGGCGAATTGCCGATAAATCCAAATTTTCCGCCGACAACTTCTTTTACTTCGTGGATGACAATAAAAGAATTCGGGTCAATTTGCTGGATTTTCTTTTTAATTTTTAATAACTCGTTCTTTTTAATAACAACGTAGATAATGCGTTTATCTTTGTTGGCGTAGTAGCCATATCCATAAAAGATGGTAGCTGCATTTCCAAATTCACTGGTGATCACTTGCGCAATGTCTTTGTACTGATCAGACATAATCGTCATTGCTTTTTTGTTGTGGAAACCTTCGATAACAACATCGACGATTTTAGCACAAAGATAGACGAATATAAAAGTATAGAGGGTATTGTTGACGCCAATAGCAAAAACAGATGCTAAAATAATGACGCTGTCCATGTAGAACATGCTTTTCGAGATATTGTAGCCTTTTGTGTAGTTTAATAAATAAGCTAAAAGAGTTGTGCCGCCGGTAGATCCATCCGCGATAAAAATGAGTGCCAGTCCTGTTCCCATTAGTAAAGCCCCGAATACAATTCCTAAAATCATGTCGTGAACGTGAAAAGGAATATAGCTGACCAGACCTAAGAAAACGGACGTCATGACAGCTCCTAGAATCGTATAGAGAATGGTTTTTTTAGTTAGAAATTTATAAGCTAAGGCAATGAATACAAGGTTCACAAGAAATGTGCTGATACTTGTAGGGATATGAAATAAATAATATAAAACAAGAGCAATACCAACCGTACTTCCGTCACCTAATTTATTTGGAATGACGAAAAAATCAATGGATGCAGCAACTAAAAGCGCTCCGGCAATAATTAAAATGATGTCTTTATAGATTGTTTTCAATATGCAAACCTCCCTGATCATTAGGATATTTTCACGTGGAATCTTGTTTTTACTAGTGTTTCACAAATGATAAAATAAAAAACGTCTTAGAAATTGTCTAGTTATAAAACTGATCAACTTCTAAGACGAAGAATTACGATACTTGTATAGGTCTTGATCCGGCTTTTCTATGCTTCGATGTCACCGATTATATAAACCTCTGATCGCTATGTCAACGCTATGAGAGATGTTCAACTTTTCAAAAAATAGAAGGCGGTTTCCTGTATAAAAAAGAATCCTTTGCGACGGCGCAAAGGATTTTCAAATTTATTGGAATAGGGGGAATACGTTATTAGAATTGCCATTTTCATAAATTAATATACCTTTATTTTTTTAAAAAATTTATTTGTTAATGACGATTGAAAGTTTGTAATTCACATGCTGATTTAGCTCTGTCAAAAAATCATTTAATTCTTCATTCGAATGAAATTTACATTCTAGTAAGTAGCAGCCATCGCCGCTGATTTTAAAGTTGTTGATGACGTACTTCTTCTGACTTTCTACAAATGTAAGGTAGGGGTGGTGATGAATGCTCTGCGTATAGATATTTAAAAATGCATGGACGGTGTAGCCAAGTTTTCGTTCATCAATGTTAATTGTATAGCCTTTGATAATGCCTTCATCTTCTAACTTTAATACTCTAGCAGAAGCGGCTTGTCCGGTTAAATGCACTTTTTCTCCTAATTCTTTCATCTTCATACGTCCATTTTTTGATAGCTCTTCTAGTATGCGCTTATCTGTATTATCTAACATCGCTACAAATCCTTTCGTATTTCAAATCAAAAGGGTTAACTACTTTATGTCACCTATGTATACGGATACGTCTTCTATTTTATAATAAAGAAAAGTAAGAAAAAAGAGCAGTCAATATGGAAGACATGAAAGCAGCAGTAGTTTGCAAACAGCTAGATTGACGAAAGCTTAAGCTTGCTGTATGATTCTTTGAGTGTTTACGTGGTTCGTAACCATCCCACGTTAAAAAACTAAGGAGAGAATAGTAAGATGAATATAAGAACACTTTGCGTCAACGGTCTTTTAGCAGCTATGTATATTGCTGTTAGCATGTTAATTCAGCCGTTTGGCTTCACCAATATCCAATTTCGTATATCAGAAATGTTCAATCATTTGATTGTATTTAATAAAAAGTACGTGTACGGCATTGTACTAGGGGTATTTCTGACGAATTTGTTTTTTTCACCAATGGTCGCTTATGATCTGGTGTTTGGGGTAGGACAATCTGTACTATCATTACTCATTACCATTTTTTCTATGCGCTATATTAAAAATATGTGGGCTCGTATGCTTATTAATACACTTGTGTTTACGTTTACGATGTTTATTATTGCGTTTGAACTGCACCTAGCATTTGATTTACCATTTTTCTTTACATGGTTAACAACAGCTGTTGGTGAGTTTGTGGTTATGCTTGTTGGAGCACCAATTATGGCGGCAATTAATAAACGTGTACAATTTAATAAGCTAGTTGGATAAAAAGATGTGGCTGTGATAAATCTCACAGCCGCATCTTTTTTTCTTTGTTATTCTATAAGTGTAGTGATAAACCCCTTATTATTGAAGAGCTTTTCACGCATGGACAAATTACCCATATCTAGCATGTAAAAAGAGCAGGTCGCTATTGCGTTCTGCTCTTTTTGCGTAACGCAATAGCGAGTATTCAATTAGATTATTTTGAAAGAAGAAGTGACAAATCTCACAGCGCGTTCTTTTTTCTTTTGTTACGATATACATATAGTTGGCAAACTCCTTATCGAAAAGTTTTTCGCACAACAACACATTACCTATGCGTAGCAATTAAAAAAGCAGACCGACAAGGTTTGCTTTTTTAATTGTGTATTTTTACCATTAAATAACTTTTTTGAGTTATAATTGTAAAATAATCTTTGTTACGAGAGAGGGGATTATTTTTTGAATAGAAAGTTAGGAATTCTTGTTTTATTAGTGTTAGCTATCTTATTTGCCGGGTGTTCAAAAGAAGAAGACAACGTTCCTTTAAGAGAACTAGAAAAGATCCATATTAACGTCATCAAAGAACAAAAGATGAAGCAAGGGATTTCGTATGAATTGGAATTCGTAAACAAGAGCGATTTGACCATCAAACAAAACGACGTATTTTTATCGTATCCACTAAAAATAAAAAACGGTTATTCTGAAAATAAATTTAAGGTGTTAGCAGAAGGCAATAAGTTAAATATTAAGCCAAAACAAAAGGTAAAGTTGACTGCATTTCTTCCTTATAAAGGAATTAATAAAGAAGCGTTAGCTATTGATGAGCCTGACGTAAAGTGCATAGGATATTGGAATAAGATCGATGACTACCATCAATTTTCTTTTGGAGGATCTTTGAAGCGAGAATAACACATGGATCTGTTAAATAATGGAACTTATGAAGCGTGAAATCGTATATAAATCAAGGGGGAGATTTTATTGAAGAGATATGGACTATTTATCATTAGTTTCATCGTTTTCTTGGGTAGCTTTCAACTGCTATCAGGAATGATTCTTACGCTCTTATATGTTCCAGAAAGTTCGACTATGTGGAGCTCAATCGAAGGATTATCAAGTAAAGTAACGTTTGGCAGTTATTCTGGTAGCTTTGCTTTTATGATTCCCGCTGTAGCAGCTACAGCCGCTTTTTTTATCTCTAAAAAATGGGTTAGGAAAAGTGTATAAGAAACTAATAGCGGTGGTGAATAAACAGTGAATGTAGACACGGATAGATTAGTTAGCTTCTTTATTTTATGGGGAACACCCGCTGCTTTTAGTATAATAGAGTACTTTAAACTGAGTAAGACTGAAAAACAAGAAGCTATACGAGACTTAACATCATTAAAATCGATTATAACAACAGGCTTTATATTGATTGGAGGAGTGATGGCGAGTTTAGGTAGAGTATTATCGCTGCTGCCTCTGCACATTATAGGTACTTTTATTTTAGTCATTGGTGGTATCGCGGGCGCTATTGAAGCATGGAAAACAGAAAAAAAGAGAGGTATTATTATTCTTGCTTTCATAGTATCTATGATTGCTTTTACATTTGTAATATAAATTCGGCATGTAACAAGAGCTGCTCATGACTTGAGCAGCTCTTGTTAGTTTCTTATTTATTGCGTCTCCAGCTGCTGGTCTTTTTTCTTTAACGTAAGAAGCGAGCAGGAACGAAACGATAGCGAAAGCTACATAATAGACGGTATGGACCCCGCTTGTCATACTTTTTATTTGTAACAGCGTTTTATTCGTTTCATTTGATTGTTGAATAAAGTGCTGAGAAGCCATTGTCATAATACTTGTATACAAAGCGGGTCCAATTGCGCTTGAAACTTGGTTAATCGTATTTGAAATGGCTGAACCGTGAGCGTGAAGCGGTTTAGGTACTTGATTTAAAGCAAGCGTCATTACGGGTCCTATGCTTAAACCTACGCCAATTGTAAAGGCAGCGTATAAAATAGCTGCAGTCATCGTAGTTGTTTCTCTTGAAATGGTAGTGAACAAACTTAAAATAAACGTTAAAAGAATTAAACTTGTTAAAAGCAGCGGTTTAAATCCAATTTTATCAAACAAACTTCCTCCGACCATAGCTGTTAGAGCCAGCGTTACTCCTCCTGGAAGCATAAGAAAACCTGATGGTAGCAACTCTATACTGATCAGTCAATCTAGACGTTTAGGTCTTGCATAGAAGTGGAGATTGACGTTAGTTTGACAGGTGTAAGCATTGCTTGAAATGTTAAGAATAAGATTACAAAGTATTTTGGATCTATACTTCTATTGCTGTTAAAAAAATATAGTCAAGTAATGAAATTAAAAGAAGACGAGAAGCGTATAGCATGTTACGATAGGGACGGTATAGAAATTGACACATATCGGTTTCTAATAGAAGAGACAAATTTTAAAATTTTTAAATGTAAGGTTGTGATTCACCTGAGACTGAATAAATTTATTAGCGAATCTGGCAAAGCGTCAAGACGCGGGGCAGATAAGTTAATTAGTGAAGGAAGAGTAACCGTTAATGGAAAGGTTGCAAAAATCGGAGATCAAGTTAAGCCTGGCGATGATATTCGAGTAAGTGGCCAACAGCTTCGGATTGCTCGAAATAATGTATATATTGCACTTAATAAACCAGTCGGCATTACAAGTACGAGTGAGAAAAAAGTAAAGGGAAACATCATTGACTTAGTCAATCACCCTTTGCGTATTCATCATGTCGGACGACTAGATAAGGATTCAGACGGCTTAATTTTACTTACAAATGACGGCGATATTATTAACGAAATTTTACGTGCAGAAAACAAGCATGAAAAAGAATATATTGTTGCAGTAGATAAGCCGATTACACCCGAGTTTATCAAAAACATGTCTGAGGGAGTAAAAATTTTAGGTACAAAAACGCTTCCTTGTAAAGTGACACAGCTGTCTAAGTACGAGTTTCAAATTATTTTAACACAGGGCTTAAATCGTCAAATTCGCCGTATGTGTGAAGTGCTCGGATATGAAGTATACCGACTTCAGCGTACGCGTATTATGAATATTCACTTAAACAACTTGCCTGTTGGGCAATGGAGAGATTTAACGAAAAAAGAGCGTACGCAGCTATTCAAAGAATTAGACTATGAACCTAAAGAGTGGTAAATCAAAAGACACCAGCCTGTTAGACTGGTGTCTTTTTTTATTCGCATACAACTACTTGTCTAGAAAATACGCTTTTGCGCGCTACGCAGCGATCTGAAATAGAAAAGCCAGCTTCATGAATCATATGGTCAATCGTGTCTACTGTAATCACGACTACTTTATCCGCAAAGCGGCGAGCGTGTTTTAAAATAGAAAGCTGATCTTCAGGCGTCGCGTGGGTGTAGAGATTGTAAGGCATGTCGATGATCGCTACGTCATAGTGAGTGGTAACATCCGAAATCGGTCCGGTTTTGACATCACCCTTTAAGCCGAAATGCGCAATATTTTCACGAGATCCGTCGGTCACAAGTGGGTTGATATCGCGTCCTACAATATCAATGCCCATTGAAAGAGCTTCTACGAGGACTGTACCAATACCACAGCATGGATCAATCGCTTTGATTCCTTCAGGCTTTGGAACGGCAATGTTAGCTACAGCTCTTGCAAGGCGGGTACTGAGTGCCGTAGAGTATTCACGCGGTTTCTTCAAATGATGCAGCCATACAGCTTCGCTTTTTTGATATTTTCCAAAATACCAGCGTCCTTCAAATGGAACAATTCCAAACAAATGGTCAGGGTTATGCAAGTCTGCTTCTGCTACAAAATGCCAACCCACATCACGTTCAATCGCACGCTGACCTTTATAGCTTATTTTTTGATCTTTTTCTAAGTCATTAATTTTCATAAAAATGAGTTTAAATGTTTGATCTCCAAGGTCAATATCTTCTACTTGTTTGCAAATATCTGCAAGGTCATCTGATTCATACATAATATCTAATCGCTCTTTGATAAAAGGGCTTCTGCTTGGATCAAGTTTAACGGCGCTTCTTATGATAGGTTTCTCAGTTTCAATTTCAAAAAGAGAGCGTCTCTCTAATTGACATAGTGAGAGTTCCTCTTCGCTGCATGCGTATGTGTAGATATACTGAGGCAGCTGCGTATGGTTATTCAATATCGTATCATCCTTTATCGTATCTAATTATCCTTCTTCTCAAACAATAGCGAGAAAAGAAGAGAAAAGCAACGAATTTAAATATATTTGGCTGTGAATACTAAATTGAAGCGCTACATAGTCCACTTATTTGACAAAACATGCTAAAATAACTGATGATAACCTGCATGTGCTGCTGTTTATACAAAAGAACTGGATCAAGGTTTCTCAAAAATCATTTATACACTGCTGACATTTTGATGAATAGGAGAGGCTACGTGATGTCTAAAAGTGATCATGAAAAGCAACAGATGAGTCGGGCTGATATGAAAAAACAAGCTAAAACATCCTCGCAAAACCTTGTGATGAACGTACTCATTGCCATTGTATCTGTATGTATTTTAGCTCTTATTATAAATATTTTTGTACTAATGAAATGAGCCGTTATGCTGCTCATTTCTTTTTGTTAGGTTCAGCTTTTATTGAAGAGTTTGAGGTCTCTTTCACTAGAGAGCACATTGTGAATAGCATATCTTTTTTTTACAAATGATAGTTGTGATATGATAAAGCAATAATACATTAGACAAAAAGCTGGAGGTTACTTAGTATGCCATTACTTAGATTTGATGTAATAGAAGGAAGAGACGAAAAAGAGTTAAAAGCATTACTAGACGCTACTCATCGAGCGATGCTAGAAGCCTTTGGCGTCCCAGAACGCGATCGTTATCAAATTGTACATCAGCATCCTGCTCATGAAATGATTATTGAAGATACAGGTCTTGGCTTTGAGAGAAGCAAGGATTTGGTTATTATAAGTGTGACGAGCAAACAGCGAACAGAAGAGCAAAAACAAGCTCTTTACAAATTAATTGTAAAAGAGCTGGGAGAAAGCTGCGGAATTCAGCCAAGCGACATTATGATTTCAATTGTTGAAAACGGTAATGCTGACTGGAGCTTTGGTATGGGAGAAGCTCAATTCTTAACTGGGAAATTATAAAATGGTTTATTATCTAGAGAAGCCCTTATTTCTAAGGGCTTTTTCTCATTTTGTCTATAAAAATATTATTCTCTTAGTCACATCTTACTCAAAATTAAATACAGACATCTGTCAAATGAATGATACAATAAGCTTATATGCCGTTTTGAGTGGGAAAACCAAAAAAGAGTTCGGCGTACTAACTTCAGAACAACAATAATTTTACATAAAGATGTAAAGATTTAAAGGTTAAAAGAGAAATGTATAAAATCTGTAAAACAAAAGAACAGTTACGCGTTAAACATAGGAGTAAAAGGTTCTTCACGTGTTTTTTCGGATAATAAGAGAAAGTAATTTTGATCATTGAGGAGGAACTTAGAATGTTTGGATTTGATGCAGATGTATCGCCATTAGTGCGAATTAAAGTAATTGGAGTCGGCGGTGGAGGAAATAACACCGTTAACCGTATGATTGAACATGGTGTACAAGGGGTAGAATTTATCGCCGTTAATACGGATGCTCAGGCGCTTAATTTATCTAAAGCAGATGTGAAAATGCAGATTGGTGCGGCATTAACGCGAGGATTAGGTGCAGGAGCTAATCCAGAAGTAGGAAGAGAAGCTGCAGAAGAAAGCAGAGAGCAAATTCAAGAAGTACTGCAAGGCGCAGATATGGTATTCGTAACAGCTGGCATGGGGGGAGGCACTGGTACTGGAGCAGCTCCGGTTATTGCCCAAATTGCCCGTGAACTAAATGCTTTAACAATTGGAGTAGTTACTCGCCCTTTCAAGTTTGAAGGAAATAAACGTACCAAGCAAGCAGTAGGCGGTATTACTGCGATGAATGAATCGGTAGATACCCTTATTGTCATTCCAAACGACCGCTTGCTTGAAATCGTTGATAAAAAGACACCTATGCTTGAAGCATTCCGTGAAGCAGATAATGTTCTTCGCCAAGGTATTCAAGGTATTTCAGATTTAATCGCTGTTCCGGGGCTGATTAACCTTGACTTTGCTGATGTAAAAACAATTATGTCTAATCAAGGATTTGCGCTTATGGGTATCGGACGAGCTTCGGGATCAGATCGAGCAATTGAAGCAGCGAAAAAAGCGATTTCTAGTCCGCTGCTAGATGCATCGATTGATGGAGCAAGAGGCGTGCTGCTGAACATTACGAGCGGCAGCAGCCTGAGTCTTTACGAAGTACAGGAAGCAGCAGATATTGTCACGTCCGCTTCTGATCAGGACTTAAATATGATTTTTGGATCTGTGATTAATGAAGATTTAAAGGACGAAATGATGGTAACCGTTATTGCCACTGGATTTGATGATGAAGATATTTCACCATCAGCTTCCACTTCTAGAGTTTCAAGAGCACGCTACTAAATTAAATAACCAGCTTTTATGGTGGCAATTGTTTTTCAATTGCCTTAAAAGGGAATCCGGTGAAAATCCGGAGCGGTCCCGCCACTGTAACAAGGAGCCTTATGTCAAAAAGCCACTGTCTATTTAGAGACGGGAAGGCGGTATAAGGCAATGACTTGAAGCCAGGAGACCTGCCATAAATCGCAGCACACAATAACCTACGAGGATAGGGAGGTGTTTTGGCAGAATCAAAAATACGATAAACAAGGGATACGTTTATCTGAATTTGTTGTGAAGGCAAGCACTTCTTTTTAGAAGTGCTTTTTTTTGTGTATTAAAATAGAAGGTGGAAAAATGAATGATAAATAATAAAAAACTTGTATCTATGATATTTCTCGTGTTACTTTGCCTCACTGCTTGCGCTCCTAATGAAGAGAGCGTAAGTATAAAAGAAAGAAAGAAAACGGATAAAAGTGTGACGTTTTTATTTAATTTTACATCTGCAACGCTTGATCCTCATACGGACGATAATTATACAGCAGTTCGTGGGGGAGTAGGGGAGACGCTTGTTAAAATCAACGACGATTTAAAAATAAAGCCTTGGCTTGCTGAAAAGTGGGAAACGAAAGATAACGGCCTTACATGGACATTTATGATAAGAAAGAACATCATGTTTCAAAACGGAAAAGCGCTGGATGCAAATGCCGTTAAGTCTTCTCTTCAAAGAACGATAGACCAAAGTTATGCGATGAAAAACGCTTTAAATATTAAAGAAATGAAAGCGAACAGTCATGCGCTGACAATTACATTAAAAGAACCAATGCCTAAATTTCCTTCTGAATTAGTGCATCCAAATACAGCTATTATAGATGTTGATGCTTCTAATATAGCTAAGAAGCCCATTGGTACGGGTCCATTTCGCGTCTTGTCTTTTGATCAAGGAAATCAAGTAAAATTAGAAAGATATGAAAATTATTGGGGTGGAAAAGTGAAATTGAAAAGTGCGATCTTTGGATTTAACGAAGATGCTAATGCGCGAGTTGCTGCTCTTCAATCTGGAACAGCCGATATTATTTATCGCCCGCCTTTAGAAAGCTTGGGCACTTTACAAACAGATCCGTCTTTTAAAGTAAGTGGAGTACCTAGTGTGCGCACCCATTTATTGCTTTACAATCAAACCAATGACGCATTAAAAGACGAAAATGTAAGAAAAGCTATCGATACCTTATTGAACCGAAAAGAAATTGTTAGCAGCATCATGAACAATCAAGCGGCAGCGGCTCGAGGTCCATTTTTACCCCAATTTCCTTTTGCTGATAGTACTGCTAATGAGCAAAGAGGTATGACATCTGCTAAAAAATATTTAGAGAAAGCAGGCTATCAAATCAAAAATGACAAAGCAATCAAAAATGGAAAGCCACTATCGCTCTCTCTTGTCACATACAGTTCTTTGCCAGAACTGCCTTTAATTGCTCAGCTTCTACAGTCTAATGCCAAAGAGTTAGGAATTACTATTAAGATTCACCTAGTTGAAGATAGCGATGAATATGTAATGGCAAAAGATGATTGGGATTTAGCATTGTACAGCCTTATCACAGCACCTAGAGGAGATGCCAGCTATTATTTAAGTACGAACTATTTGCCCGGCGGTGGTTTAAATGCCAGCCGGATTAATGATGATACGCTAACAAAAATGATAGAACAGTTAAATTCAACAGTAGATGACGCAAAACGAGATCAGTTAGCCAAACAAGCAACCGCTTTGATTAATAGAAAAATGCTGACGTCATCGATTGTACATCCAAACATTGTTGTTGCTTATAATCAAAAAGTGAAAAACTGGACAACAAATCCAAGCGAGTATTATATGCTGACTCAGCATTTAGACGTAACGCCGTAGTTAACATTGCAGCATAAGCAGAGAAAAGAAAAAGTATACAATGATCGCTAAAAGGATGTGACAGTAAACGTGCAAGAAGTACAAATGTATCAAATTAAAGAAGTAAAAGAAAAGGATGCTGAAGTGATTCAGTTTGTCATGAATATGCGGAATGAGCTATTTCCTATGCTGGAAAAAAATCAGCTTCCTGTGGATTTGCTTCATTTTAATGAACATTACGTTCAAGCGAAAGACGCTGCTTTTTTTGCAGCTGTTACGGAAAATCAACAAGTAATTGGAACCATTGGTTTATACGCTTACGATGGACGGTTTCATGCATTAAAAGAGCGATATGAACATAGAACTGCAGCTGAGGTTGTAAAATGCTATGTCGATCCAGCGTACCGGCGTCTAGGCATTGGACAGCAGCTGTTAAAAGCAGTTGAACAATTTGCCCAAAGTCATTTTTATGACACGCTGTATCTGCATACTCATCCTTTTTTACCTGGCGCTATTCCTTTTTGGGCTTCACAAGGCTTTATCAAAAGGCTAGCTGAACAGGATGAACCATGGAATACGCTGCACATGGACAGAAAAATACAACGAGTCGTAACGTAACGAGATCATACAGTAATTACCATGGAATCTGTATATGGGCTCATGCTATAATGAACGTAACTTACATTTATAGCCTGTAGGGCAAGTCCTTACAGAAAAGAACCACGTTTCGAATTGGCTGAAACGTGGTTCTTTTCTGTAAAAAACAAGTAACAAAATATTTTTAAAAATATATATGAAATCGCTTTCAAAATAATGAAATATATTATATAATTACTAGTGTTGTGTTGTACTTTGTTAGTGTTAAATCAATATCCTACATGTGTGAGCCGATTGCCTTATGGTAGTCGGCTTCCTTTTTTTATAGTAGAAGTCTAAAGGGAAACAGCGTTCGTTAAAATGGCTGTAATTGTCGTGATAATAGTTGTCCCAAAGGCCCACTTGAAAAGAAAGAAAAGAAAGAAAAGTAGCAATCATTCCAAACCCTAACAAAGAAAGCATTATCCATCACCTCTTAAAAAATTAGAAAATTCTATTAATTTATGTTATAGCATTAGAATTAATGTTAAAGTTTGGTATTTTTAAATAAGATAGCTTCAACCTAAACCTAAAAACTAAAAAAGCCGCCTTGTAGGCGACTGGTTTAAGCTAGGTCAGCTGTTATGGACTGCTTTTGAAGGTGATCAGACAGCAGGCTGTAGGCGATAATCTTCTTTTTGTATTGTTTCACGACGTCGACATGATCATGATAGCTGTATACGCATAGTCGAACAGCGTTTTTCCCTTTTTTCGTATCGATAACAAGTGGAGTTTCACTGTCTTCTAGGTGTTTATAATAGTCCTTATTTCCTTCATGGACATAATATTGTTTTAAAAATGTTGCTTTATTAAAATAATCAATCACTTGCATTTTGTCTTTGCCTTCTAAATGTTTCCCATCAACTGTGACAGTAGCGTTTTGATCATCAAGTGTTGGGTGTAATTGAAATTTAGTCATAAGCCATTTGACCACTGGAGTTGGAAGACACGTTATTAATATTTTGAGTCCACTTACAAGAATGATGGAAAGTAATACAATCCATGTCATAGTTAATCATCTCCGCTTAAATTAAATAAGATTACATACTTATTTTACCACAGAGAACGTGATTGCTTTTTGTACATTATGTGAACCTTCTTTAGTGAAAAGATGTATATGAAATGCGTTTATTTATGCACATTTAGGGAAATATAAAATTATAACAAATACTACATATAAAAAAGGAGAAAAAATTATGTTGTGGACGATTATTGGACTTTTATTTATTTTTTGGTTATTAGGATTAGTTTTTCATATTGGCGGCGGCATCATTCACATTCTTCTTGTCATTGCAGTGATTGTGCTGATCGTAAAACTTGTGAAACGAATTTAGATATAAAAAGCCTTTCCTTAGGGAAAGGCTTTTTATGTGGAGAGATTATAAAAATGAGCTGTATTTCGATATAAAAAATCATATGTCTCCGTTACAGAAACCCTTTTGAGACGTGCTATTTCCTGAACGGACTGATGCATCATTGATGGAACCGTTGTCTGGTTTTGAAAAGGTCCTTCAAATGGCCACGGACCATCTGTTTCGACCATCAAGTAGTCAAGAGGGTAATCTGTGGCAAGCGCTTGGATTTTAGGTTTATATACAATATCAGGTGTAACGGAAATATAGTAGCCGTTGTTTTTCATTCGTTCAACGGTTTTTTTAGCTCCTTTGAACCAGTGGAAGTGAGCTTTAGGCACAGAATGTTTTTCTAGTAAGTCGCACACGATCTCAGCATCTTCATATACAGCGTGAAGAATTAACGGTTTCCCCCATTTTTTTGAATGAATAATAAAAGCTTCAAGCAGCTCCAAATAGGGCTCTAGAGAAAGAGTATAGGTCTGACTTAAGTAATAAGGTAGACCAACCTCCCCAACAGCGATCATTTCTTCATTGTTTTGATCAATCCAAGCAAACAGCTCCGCTAATTCATTTGAAGAAGGCAGCATTTGTTCAGGGTGAAATCCGTAGGCAGGTTTCACGCAGGAATATAACTTGCTGATTTTTTGATTAAGTTGGCAAGAGTGTAATGTAGAAGATACAGAAATAAGCGCTTGTAACGAAGGATCCTGCTCAACTATGTCTTTCCAGCTTTTCTGTTCATATTGATCTAGATGAATATGCGAGTCAATAATTCGTTTCATAAATCATGCTCCTCCCAGCCTATTTTGTTTAAAAATAATACGTAAGAGAGTGTATGATTCTGTTAAGCCTCCACTTTATTTCTTATTTGTTTTCTGTTCCCCCATTTAGTAATAGATGAGAACGTATAAACAATAAGAGCTAACCAAATAAAACTAAAAGCAATAACATGAGCTTTTGTTAGCGATTCATGGTATAGAATGACTCCTGCTAGTAAAGACAAGGTTGGTGAAATATATTGAAGAATACCAAGCATTGATAATGATACTTTTTTAGCACTTTTTGTGAATAATAGGAGTGGTAAAGCTGTAACTACTCCACTGCCCATTAATAAAAGACTTGTTGAAAAAGAATCAAAAAACTGCAAGTGTGATTGAAACGTAAGGTAGCCTATGTATGCTAATGCAATAG
The DNA here is from genome assembly GCF_038898415.1 of Priestia sp. SB1. Classification (NCBI taxonomy): domain Bacteria; kingdom Bacillati; phylum Bacillota; class Bacilli; order Caryophanales; family Bacillaceae; genus Priestia; species Priestia sp. SB1. Next base: position 39,194 of record NZ_JBBJSS010000012.1, read on the forward strand.
GGGAGATGACCATCGTTTCAAGAGTCAATCCAATCGTTGAATCAGCTTTAATCTTTTTCTTTGCCAAACCATATAATCCGAAGGTAACAGCTAAGCTAAGCGAAATCCAAGGAACCACACCATAATGAAGACTAAGCGTTAAGACGCCGATTCCTGCTAGTATAAATGCAAAAATTTGAGCCCCGCTTAGTCTCTCTTTTAAGAAAATAACACCTAATAAAACACTTGTTAGGGGATTAATATATTGTCCAAGGCTCGCTTCTACTATTTTTCCATTAATGACAGCCCACATAAAAATGCCCCAATTTGCACTAATAAGTACAGACGCAGTAAAAAGGGACCAGAACAAGGATGGTTTTTTCACTATTTCTTTTATAAACGTAATGTATGTACGCCATTTCTTTGTCATTAATAAAAGAATAAGCATAAAAATAAAAGACCAAAAAACGCGCTGAGCTAAAATCTCACCTGGTGCTACGTGGTGAACCAGCTTCCAATAAATTGGCGTGAGCCCCCACATAAGATAAGAAAGGACCGCATATATCACACCATCTCTGTCGTGATTTAAGTTCATGTGAAACCTTCTTTCTAACATAAGATAAAATCAGTAATAAAAGTCATAGATTAACATAAAAAAGCAGCATAAACGATTATATCACAGAGAAAAACGATTCTTCACATGTTGAATGGCTCAAAAAAGCGCTATGCGCCAGGTCATTGCTTTTCTATGTCTAAAATAAAATCAAATTGCGTGTTTCTAACAAGGTAAGTGCTTACACAAGTGCGTATGATAAGCGTTCCTTCAGCTTATATTCAAGTGGTTATGAAAAACAGTTGATTTCCCCATTATAAACTGTCAAGCTTAGGGAAGAAGAAAATCTTAGAGGAAAGAATATATAGGTGACGAATATGATCGAAATAAAAATGTCTACGATAAGCGACGGAGAATTTAACAGAGGTGTATTTGCTAAGCAAGATATTAAAAAAGGAACGCTTATTCACGAAGCTCCTGTTATCGCTTATCCTAATAAAGAGCATGATTTTATTGAGAAAACAACACTAGCGGATTATGCTTTTGAATATGGAGTGAATCATACGGCTATTCTTTTGGGATACGGTATGCTGTTTAATCACTCGTATACACCCAATGCTACGTATGAAATTAATTTTGACAATCATACCTTTGATTTTTATGCATATACGGATATCCAAGCAGGAGAAGAAATTCTCATCAACTATAATGGAGATGAAGATGATCAAGAGCTCCTTTGGTTTGATCGTGAAGATGAAGAAGAACAAAAGTAAAAAGGTAAGCCCATCGAAAATCGATGGGCTTTTTATTATGCTTTTTTATCTGGATACATAGTAGAGTTCAAACGGATGAATTGGTAAATATGCGTAATAATAACTTTTAAAACGGCATATCCAGGAACGGCTAAAATAATACCGATGATTCCGAATAAGTTTCCGGCGGTTAGAATGACAAAAATGACCGTAATCGGGTGAATATCCAGGCTTCTTCCCATAATTTGCGGAGAGATTACTTTGCCTTCAAGCAATTGAACAACTGCCCAGACAATGGCCAGTTTTACAAGCATGAAAGGAGACGTAATAAACGCAATAATAATGGCTGGAATAATGGCGATAATAGGACCAAGGTAAGGGACAACATTGGTTACCATGGCGATAATCGCTAGAAGTAATGCATAATCTAACCCAATAATCAGATAGCCAATGAAAAGCAGTACACCTATACAAATCGCAACAAAAATTTGCCCGCGAATATATGCGCTTAATGCGTGGTTCATGTCGGCTAAAATGAATTTAGCTTCAGAACGAGAGCGGTTTGGAAGCAGTTTTACAATGTAATTAGGTAAGTTTTTCCCATCTTTTAATAAGTAGAAAAGAATAAAGGGTAAAACGGCAACCGATAATATAATTTCTGTAATGGTACCGACAAAGTTCACAATACCGCTTGAAAATCCAGAAACATATTTGCTCAAGTGTTTTGATGCATCTTTTGAAATCTTATCTAGGTCCGTGTTAGCCGACTGAAGACCCTGTTCGACATATCGGTTATTCGAAAGATTCGTCACCGCATGCTGAACGTCATGCGTCAGCTCTGGGATATTATCAATAAGACGGTCAACTTGATTTTTTAGAGGCGGGATAACCGATGAAATAATAATGGCTAATGCGCCGATAATCACTATGTATAAAACAAGAATGGAAATAATTCGTTTTACACCTTTTCGTTCTAAAAAGTCAACAAGCGGATTAAATAAATAAAAGCAAATTCCTGCTAAGATAATCGGCAGTGCGATTGTTTTAATAAAAATAGAGATAGGAATTAAAATAAATCCGATTTTTGATAACGAAAAAATAGTCATGCTGAGAATAAAAATAATAATTGTATATACAACAAATTTATTATTTAAGATTTTTTCTCGGAAAAAAGTTCCTTTCTGAGGTCTAGGTTCCAAGCTGTTCAACTCCTTTAAAAAGTAAATGTATAGTTATCATACCCTGATTTAGACTAATTTAAGAGGGTTTTTTACAAAGAAGTGTGCATACTAGTAGAAAATCTTCTAGAAAGAAGGGGTGAAATCATTGAAAGAAGACAAACAGCCCTCGTATCGTGATTTCTCTACAGTAGAAAAAAGTCACGAGTATATAACCGCTGAAGAATTTCCAGACGGTCCCTTCGGCTCTCCGGTTAATCAAAAACTGGGGAAATCTACTTCATGGGAAGAAGGGCAGCGAACGTATAGCGCATTTAATTATGAAAACAAAAATCTTCATGAAAAAGCGCAAAGATTATTTCCAGGCGCTCATCCTGTACATGATAACCCAGAGGAACATGAACAAAATCCAAGTTAATGTCTTTATTATGCTCTGAATATATTGCCCTATCTTTTTGCTGAATTATGTTGACAATAAGCAATTTAGCCTGTAATATAAAACGTAACTTATCACTATTTCTACAGAATTCGACAAAATTTGATTTACTTAAACTTGTGATCTCAACTTCTATTTACAGCTATTAGAGCGCTGTAAGTAGAAGTTTTATTTATGTTATCGATCAAAAAGAAAAAAGCAGGTCTGCTCAAGCAGGCCTGCTTTTTTTATTATTGAACAGCGTCAAATTTATTTACTTTCCACTGAGAATTAGATTTATAGAATGTGACAGTTCGTTTTACACTGCCGCCATCTACAGTTGGAACTGTGAATTCATAAGAGCGAACTGTTGCTGTTTGATACACAAGCTTTGTTTTTGCTTTTGACCACTCTAACATGCTGAATCCGTCGCCGATTGGATGTGCAAGTTTACCGTTATATGTGATATAGCCGTAATTTGTTAATCCTTTTTCTACTGCACTATTTGTAAATGTCTCAGATAAGTAGCTTGATAGCTCAGCTTTTGTATCAAATTCAGGGCAAAGGTACACGTACTCAGTTCCTTTATATTCAAATGTACGTTCTGTACATGGTTTGTTTTTATAACCGTGCAGAGCACTCCAGAAATGATTGCTGGCACTAGCTGCAATTTTGACAGCATTTGCATCCGTTAGTGTTGGAGATGTTGTTTGTGCTGTAACTCCAGTGCTTAGTGTAAAGAAAATAGCGATTGATGATAAAACTAGTCCAATTTTTTTCATTTCTAACTCACTCCTAATTAATTAACCTTATTTATGTAACAATTATGTGTTTTATATTTCTTTTGTTACATTTATATTACAATAAATCTGTAATAAAAGAAAGTGTTTTGTCTTTTTTTCTTAAATTTTTTTAGATTTTTACTAGTTTTTGAAGTAGATATAGTAAGTGAATTGCGGATAAATGTTGATTTATCAGGATTTTTAAACCGATTTTTCTATTTTATATTCGTTTTGTTACAAATAATCTTTTTTTGTAACAAAACTGTAATAAAAGAAGCTGAATACTTTTAGGATACAGAAAAATAAAGATAAAACGATGAAAAAGCGATTTTAAAAGTTTATTTTCCTTTTTTTGGGCATATTTCTTTTGCGGTTTTGAGCTTTTTAGTAGAGTAGATTAAGAGGAGGCGAAATCATGAAAGCCATTATACACAGTGAGAAAAGCGGTATAGCAGGCATGAATTACAGAAATCTTCAGGAGATGCCCCCTGAAAGAGGAGAAGTAAAAGTAAGGTTAAAAACAGCAGGTTTAAACCGGAGAGATTTATTTGTTATGAATAATCGAGGCAAAGGAGATAAGCCGTTTATTCTCGGTTCAGACGGTGCAGGTATTATAGAAGAAGTGGGAGAAGGCGTAAAAGGTTTAAAAATTGGAATAGAAGTGATCATTAATCCAAGTCTGGAGTGGGATCGTATAGAGGACATTCCGTTTACGCCTAAAATTTTAGGTGGTCCATCGAATGGAACGTTTGCAGAGTATGTAATCATAAAAGCGGATAATGTTGTGCAAAAGCCGCCTTATCTATCTTGGAAACAAGCGGGAGTTCTTTCATTATCAGCTTTAACTGCGTATAGAGCTCTCTTTACAAAAGGGCAGTTAAAAAAAGGAGAACATCTACTTATTCCTGGTATAGGGAGCGGAGTCGCGACTTATGGCTTGTTATTCGCAAAAGCTATCGGAGCTGACGTAACGGTTACTTCTAGAAGTGATGAAAAAAGAAAGCAAGCCCTAGAGTACGGAGCTGATTATGCATTAGACAGTGGAAGTAACCTAAAAGAAGAAATCAACGATAGAAAAGTAGATATCATACTTGATAGTGTGGGGGCAGCTTTATTTCCGACGTATTTTGAAATACTAAAGCCAAATGGAAGAATTGTTAATTTTGGTGCGAGTTCTGGAAATGAAGTTGAATTGCCTCTAAGAACTATTTTTTATCCTCAATTCAATATACTTGGCACATCTATGGGAAGTCAGGAAGAATTTGTGGACATGATGGATTTTATAGAGAAACATCAAATTAAACCAATCGTCGATAGATTCTATCCGCTGTCAGAGGCAGCTGCAGCTTGCGAACGATTAGATAAAGGAAAACAATTTGGCAATATAGGTTTACTTATTTCAGAATAAAAAAATCCCCGGCGCTAACTGGGGACTTTTTTATATAATCAAACGTTTGTTTAAATGAAAGAAACAAGGTAATAACAGGATTTTTAGCAGTTTTTTATCATAACCACCAAGCCAATAAAAAGGTAACAAATCCTCCTAGTATCAAAAATCCCATGCTGTATTTGAGCGTGTATTTAAACAGTTCACCCTCTTTTCCGGCTAAACCTACTGCTCCAGCAGCGACAGCGATTGATTGAGGAGAAAGCATTTTAGCCATCACGCCGCCGGCAGTATTAGCCGCTACGAGAATAATTGGCAAGACATTAATTTGCTGAGCAGTAGTTAGCTGCAAGTTGCCGAACAGCGCATTATTCGATACGACAGACCCCGTTAGAAATACGCCAATCCAGCCAAGAAATGGAGATAAAAATGGAAAATAAGCAGCTGATGTAGCGAGTGCCAATCCAAGTGTAGAGGACTGTCCTGAATAATTTGAAATAAAAGCAAAAGCAATGACCATCATAATCGTCATAATAGGTCTTGATAGTTCTTTTACGGTTTCCAAAAGAGTGGCCCATGCCACTTTTGCCGATACGTTAAGCAAGAAAACTGAAAGGATACAAGCGATAAGAATTGCCGTACCTGTTGCTGCAAATAAGTCTATTTTTAAGACAGCAGCGTAAGGCGTAGGATCTTTTACTAAAGGCGCTGCTTTAATTACGTGATTGTGTAAAAATGGGACGTTAATAAGCAGGTTCAGATGTTCAAGCGCCGTTTTGACAAAAGAAATGCTCCAAGCCGTAACGAGTATCGTTAATAGAATAAAAGGAGACCAAGCCTTTAAAATTTGTTTTGGTGACAGGCTGAAGCTTTTAGCTGCTGCCGGGCTTGTTCTTTTAATATAAAAAGCAAGAGCAAGCAAACTCACAATAGAAGATGTGATATTTGGAAGTTCAGGGCCGATGTATGTAACAGTTAAATACTGCGTCAGTGCATAGGAAATGGCTGTGATGCTCGTTGCTTTCCATACGTCTTTTAATCCTTTTATCCCATCCATAATAAAGACAAGTAAAAAAGGGATAAGAAAAGAAATAATCGGAAGCTGCGTGCCAAGAAAATGAGCAATTTCTTTTGGATCAATGCCAGATACTTGTCCTGCGACAATGACAGGAATCCCCATGGCGCCAAAAGCTCCTGAAGCTGTATTAGCAATTAAGCATAGCGCCGCTGCTTTTAACGGTTTGAATCCAAGTCCAACTAGAAGCGCTGCTGTAATGGCAATTGGAGCTCCAAATCCTGCTGCTCCTTCTAAAAAAGCATTAAAGGAAAAAGCAACAAGCAGCATTTGCAAGCGGGGGTCATCGGTTATTGAAATAATAGATTGCCTAATGGTAGTAAACTGTCCGCTTTTGACAGTTAGCTTGTATAAGAACACCGCGCCGATAATAATATAGCTGATGGGCCAAAGTGCATACAAAAACCCATAGCCTGTGGCTCCTAAAACCATTGAGGCAGGCATATCATAAAAATAAATAGCAATAATCATAGAAAGAAGTACCGTAATACCAGCAGCAATGTGTCCTTTTAATTTCCAAAGAGTTAAAGCAATAAAGAAAAAGATGATGGGGATGAGTGCAATTAGTGCAGAAAGCCAAATATTATTTAACGGATTATATACTTGAGTCCACGTCATATTCATACACCTCTACTACATATTTAAAACAAGGGAGCGGGGGAGTCCCCCGCAAAAATCTTTTGATGTTACACAAAAGCTCTGTCGCGAGTTTGCTTAAGAATGCTAGCAGAGTGCTCGAGCTGCTGCTGTTCGTGAGGAGTTAAATTCAATTCAATAATTTGGCGCACGCCGTTTTTATTAATGATAGCCGGCACGCCGATATACACATCAGAAATACCGTATTGTCCTTCTAATAAAGCAGATACCGTTAAAATAGAATTTTCATCATCTAAAATAGCCTTGGTTATGCGTACAAGTCCCATCGCAATTCCGTAATAAGTCGCTCCTTTTCGATTAATAATATGGTAAGCCGCATCGCGTGTTTGTTCGAATAGATGCTGCATATCCGGCTCTTTTTCAATAGCAGCAGTATTGATAAAATGTTCGAGCTTCACACCGCCAATTTGCGCGTGGCTCCAAACAGGAAATTCCGTATCTCCATGTTCCCCCATAATATAAGCGTGGACGTTGCGAGAATCTACTTCGAAATAGTCGCTTAACAAGTAGCGGAAGCGAGCTGTGTCAAGAATCGTTCCTGAACCAATTACTCGTTCGTTTGGTAATCCTGATACTTTTTGTGTAACGTGTGCGAGAATATCAACTGGATTTGTTGCCACTAAAATGATGCCGTCAAATCCGCTGTTCATAATATCTTTTACAATGCATTCAAAAATTTTAACGTTTTTTTCAACTAGATCTAAGCGCGTTTCCCCTGGAGCTTGATTAGCGCCCGCTGTAATAACTACTAAATCAGCATCAGCGCAGTCTTTATAATCTCCAGCCCAGATTTTCATCGGTGTGGCAAATGGCATTCCATGATTGATATCGCGTGCTTCGCCTTCTGCTTTTTCTTTGTTCATATCGATTAACACTAATTCATTGGCAATACCTTGATTCACCATTGAAAAAGCGTAGCTTGAGCCAACAAAACCAGTTCCGATAACGGCAACTTTTCGTGTCTTTGGTGTAAATTGTGTTTTCATTTGTATCATCCTTTGAATTTTATTTTGTGATGTTTTTCACAATGTTAGTGTAACAAGAATAAATACCCTCGGCTGTGATAAAAATCACACCCTTAAAAAAAATAGTAAACAATTTTACAGGGCGATTTAAAAAAGGGTTCTTCTACATGAAGTGCCACATTTAGAAAGATCTTAAACGTTTAAAGTGTTGAGTAAAGGCAACTTGTTTTGCAGAAAGCTAAAGAGTTTAACATTCTCTATTTGTATGTTAACAACCAATAATGTTTCTATAGACCCACACGAAATCCATTTGTTACACTAAGTTTGCTTATTTTGAATAAAGGAGTGGAAGGGATGGAGAACTACTATGAGCAAGCCCAAAAAGGCGCTTGGGTTAGTATCTTATCATATATCTTTTTATCAGCATGTAAACTTATTATTGCGGGTGTCACCGCTTCCTCTGCTTTAAAAGCCGACGGTCTTAATAATGTTACAGATATTATTGCATCAATTGCCGTCTTAGTCGGCTTAAAAATCTCTAAAAAACCTCGCGATAATGATCATCCCTATGGACATTCCAGAGCGGAACATATCTCTTCACTTATTGCTTCTTTTATCATGATGGTCATCGGACTAGAAGTATTGGTCGACGCGGGTCAGTCATTATTTATGGACAAATCTGAAGCGCCTAATTTACTGGCTGCTTGGGTAGGTCTTGGAGCGGCTGCTGTTATGGGTGGTGTCTACCGGTATAATAGTAAGCTTGCTAAAAAACTTGATAGCCAGTCTTTATATGCGGTTGCTAAAGATAATTTGTCTGATGCACTTGTGAGTATAGGTGCTGTTGTGGGAATTTTCGGCTCACAATTCGGCTTGCCCTGGCTGGACGTGGTAGCTGCTTTTGCTGTGGGAATTATTATTTGTAAAACAGCCATCGAGATTTTTAAAGAAGCGGCTCACTCCTTAACGGACGGATTTGATGAAGAAAAGTTAGGGCACTACAAAGAAAGCATTGGGCTTGTAGAAGGTGTAAAAGAAGTAGAAGATGTGAAAGCGCGCAAGCTTGGTAATCAAGTCGTGATTGATGTAACTGTTAAAGTAGATCCCCATTTAAATGTTATTAAAAGTCATGAAATTGCTGATCAAATTGAACATATGATGAACGATGAGCATCAGATTAAAGATACGCTTGTTCATATTGAACCTGATGCATACGAAAAGCAAAAATAAAACCAGCACGTTCTTTCATTATGAAAGGATGGGCTGGTTTTATTTTTGGGGAAATTTGAAATAATTCACAAAAACTTCTTCGAAAATGAAAATGAAAAGCCGTTATTAGTAATATAAAGATTTTTGTAGAAGGGTGAGGGAATGAAGAAGTTAAGTGCAAAGCTCGTAGTATTTTTTAGTATTTTTATAGCTATTTTATTATTAGTTGTTTCAGGGGCTGTTTATCAATTTACCAAAACGCAAATAGAAAAAGATGTAGAGATTCAGTCTCAAAGTCAAGTGAAAGAGTTAAAAGAAACGATTCATACGTACTTAGACATGTATAGTCGTTCGTTGCTGACGTATAGTGAAAACGATGTAATTGTTAATTTTGTTAAGCAGGAAGGAAATCAAACAAACCAAGAGAAAAATCCGTATTTTACATGGAATACGGTTCAAAAAGAGTTTACGCAGTTTAAAGAAAAATATCCAAACCTGGCACTTGAATACATAGGCACTAAAAATAAAGGAATGTATTCTGTTCCCAAGCAAGAGTACGGATCAGGTTATGACCCGACTTCAAGAGTTTGGTACAAACAAGCAGTGGCATCACCTGATCAAGTAATTTATACGGATCCATATGAGGATGCAGCAACAAAAAAGACGGTCGTGACGATTGCAAAGGCCATTTTGGACCCAGATACTCAAAAGGTGCTGGGCGTTATAGCTACTGATTTAGACTTAGATGCATTAAAAAACATTGTAGGTAAAGCAGAAGTAAATCACGGTGGATATGCATTTTTATTTGATCAAAATGGCACAGCGCTCGTTCATCCAACAGAAGCTGGAAAAAATTTAATGAATCAGCCATTTATGAAAAAAATGTACGAAGCAGACCGGAATAAAGATTTCATGAAGTATACCTTTCAAGGTGAAGAGAGAGTGATGGCATATGATACTCTTGGAGGAACAAATTGGAAGATAGGAAACGCCTTTATTTATAATGAAATGCTCTCAAGCGCTCATCATTTACTGAATGTGATTGTCTGGATTGCGTTAATTGGCATCTTATTATCAGTGGTGTTAACCATCTTTTTCTCAAGAATCATTACGAATCCAATTCGCCGCTTGAAAAACGAAGTAGCCAAAGTAACAGCTGGCGATTTAACAGTTCAGGTTCAGACGAAGTCAAAAGACGAAATTGGTGAACTTACTCATTTATTTAACGATATGGTAGCTAAAATGAAAACATTGATTGGCACGGTTCAAACGTCTGTTGAGACAGTAAAAACGTCTGTTGAAGACTTGAGTGCTGTATCTGAAGAAGCAACTGCATCCAGTGAAGAAATTGGCCGGGCTATCCATGAGATTGCCAGCGGCGCCACGCAGCAGGCTTCTGACGCTGACTCTACTAATCACAAAACGATGAGTTTATCTTCACAAATTGAAGAAGTCATTGAACAAAACTCCGAGATTAATAAAATGACGATTGAAGCTGTAACCATCAATGAGAAAGGCTTAAAACAAATGCAGCTGCTTCGCAACCAAACTACCGAATCATCTCAGACGATTCACGGTGTTCAAACGGTAATGGAAGAGTTAACAAGTAAGATGAAAGAAATTGAATCTATTATTTTTACAATTAATAGCATTTCAGATCAGACAAATTTACTTGCACTAAATGCTAGTATTGAAGCAGCTCGTGCAGGAGAACATGGCAAAGGATTTGCGGTAGTAGCTGAAGAGGTACGAAAACTTGCTGAACAGTCCTCTCAGGCTACTGAACAAGTTCGCCACACGATTGCAGCGATTCAAGGGGAAGTCGCGGCTGCTCGTGAAGAATGCAACCGGACAGAAGAACTTTCAAAATCTCAAGACTTTGTGGTAGGAGACACAGAACAAGCTTTTCGTGAAATTGCTACTACCATTGAGCAGGTGGCAGCGGCTGTCGAACATGTAACAAGCAGCATGGACAGCATTGATGAGCATAAGGAAGACGTGGTAGCGGCCATTCAAAGTATAGCAGCTATTGCACAGCAATCAGCAGCAGGAACGGAAGAAATTACGGCTTCTACAGAAGAACAAATTAGAGCTATTTCTACTGTTTCTCAATCGGCTGAACATTTGCAAGAGATTAGTGAAGAATTGGCGAACTTGATTCGTCAATTTAAAATTAAATAAAAAAGAGCGCCAATATGTTATTGGCGCTCTTTTTTATTTAATAGGAAAACAAGTTGCTGTACGGTAAAAAAACCTGCTGATCTGGAGGTGCAACAGCTGACACGCGCTGATGTGTAAACGGGTGTATAAAAGAAAGCTTAATGGCATGTAAAGCTTGCTGCTGATCTTTTAATCTCTTTCCGCCATAAAGCGTATCACCAAGTAATGGATGGCCGATGTGACTCATATGAACACGTATTTGGTGAGTGCGTCCGGTCTCGAGCGAAAGTTCAATAAGCGTTTCATTTTTTGCCATATTGCGCTTTAACACGCGATAAGATGTTTTGGCAGCTTGTCCCGTTCTAGATACTCTTCTTCTCGTAGCGTGATGGCGATCGCGTCCAATAGGTTCATTAACGATTCCTTGCTCTTGTTTCATGAGTCCTTGGACAAGAGCAACATAAGTCCGGTCAATTTTACGTTCAGCCAGCAGCTGGTCAAACACAGAGCTTGCTACAAAATGCTTTGTGAATAAGATAGCACCTGATGTATCGCTGTCCAAACGGTGAACGTGTCTAGGCTTTGTTTTGAGGCCTATTTTTTGAAAATAAGCAGCTACAGCATTTAAAAGAGTTTTTTGGTCCTGCTCTGATGAAGGATGAGTATTTAGGTTTATTGGTTTGTTTACAATTAGCACGTGTTCATCTTCAAACAAAATCTCTATATTAACATTGTAAGGTGTTATTTCATCAGGTTCTGCTTCAAAAAAAGGGAGTGACACTCTATCATTTTCCTTAAGAGTGTTCCTCCATGGTAAAGGTTCACCGTTTATAAGCACATTTTTATTCATCCGAAACTGATGCAGCGTTTTTTTAGGAATACGCCATTTCGTTTTTAAATAATCTTCAATTGTTTGCCCTGCATCATTTTTTGCGATTTTATCTTCTAGCCATTGGCCGTGTATACTCATATTTAATCCCTTCCTTACATACTAGTAAATATCCTTTAATCTTTAAAAAGAACTTGTAAATAATTAGGAGGAAATAACTACCTGAAGTTCTCGTTTTATGTTTATGTTATGCTAAATAAAGAGACATAAGTTAAGAGAAAAAAGGGGGGGTAACCATGAAAATTGCCCAAGCAGCTCCGCCAGAAATGGAGAATTACATAGAAGAGTTGACTGAACAGCTTCGCTATGACTTGTTACCTCGGTATGTATCTGTAGATAAGCTTAATCCTGATGAATTATTAAATCCAGATTATTGTACAGACCATTTATATAATGGCTTACTCGATGAAGCATTGCAAGTCATTAGTAGCCTTCAGACAATAATTGCCGTAATTGAAGCGATTCAACATCGGCCGATTGAAGAAAGCGACTGCGAGCAATTCGAAAAAAATATTGCAATTTTAAAAAAATACGGGTTTTTATTTCCTGTTTCCATTGAGTGTTTTGCAAAAGAAAACAATTTGATTACGTATTCGTATGAATCGTTTTATAATTCATACATAAATTAAAGAGGCTGGGAGAAAAGTATTTTAGCCTAAGTGAAAAACGAACTATTGATCAGCAAGTTTGATGAGTGGTTCGTTTTTTTTTTTTATGGTGAATACAACTTCATCTGTTTCGTCCTTCCAGCAGTTGATTGAAGGGCAAGGCGAAGACTCTTGCGGAAAAAGCGGGACAGATGAGACCCCGCAGGAGCGTAAGCGACGAGGAGGCTCAGCGCCCGCCCGCGGAAAGCGAAGCCTTGCATGGAAATCAACGGCGGTGTCATAAGCGGTTCAGTTCATGTATCTGATTTGTTCGTCTTTAGGTTGGATTCATTTAGTTCTGTACCGGCCTCTTTTTAATCATATATTTCAGACTTCTATTGGACATTCAAAAAGAGCTTGTGATATGGTCAAACTTGTATAAATCCATCAAAAAATAAATAGGAGCGAAAACATGACAAAAGCAAAATTATGTTTTATCGGTGCAGGCTTTCACGCATCAACGAACATTTACCCCTCTGTTATTGAAGCGGGAGCAGAAATTAAAGCAATTTCCACACGCAGTATCGAAAGATCAAAAACTGCTCTTCAACGATTTGGGAGCAGCGGTACGCCGTACGATGATTATAAGAAAATGCTAAAGCAAGAAAAGTGCGATGGAGTAGTGGTTGTGGCACAGCCTGAAGATCATCCTGCTTTGGTGCTGGATTGCATTCGAGCAGGACAAAATGTTTATGTGGACAAGCCTTTGGGGATGAATGAAAGAGAAGCAAAAGAGATTTCAGATGCTGCTAAGCAAGCTGGCGTAAAAGTTATGGTAGGTTTTATGAAGCGCTATGCGCCTTGTTATATGAAGTTAAAAGAATTAATTGAAGAAGGTAGCCTAGGAAGTGTCCGTTCATTTCAAGCAAGATTTGCTGTAGACAGTACCCCTTTTTGTAAAGATGAAGAGCAGTTTATGAAGCTTGCTGCCATACATATTGTTGATCTCGTCCGTCACTTGTTCGGCGAAGTCGTTCACGTGACAGGGTTCAGAAATAATCATGGTGAATATATTTCAAATAGTATTTCGCTGAAGTTTGACAATGGCACTGTAGGGAGCCTGTATTTTACTGGCATGACAGCATGGTCTCGAGAAAGTGAAAACTTATTAGTGACATTTGACGATGGCTTTGCTTTTGTTGACGAAATAAATTCATTAACTATTCACGAATCCCAGACTTTTGATGAATTACCGTGGAAATCATTAAAAGAAAACAATCGTGTGTTTACACCTTCTGCTTCACCGATGTCGGGAGCTTATCGAGATCTTTACCTTCGTGGTTTTGTTGGAGAGATGGCTCATTTTATTGAGTGTTGTACAAATGACCAAGAACCTCTTTCCAGTGGGAGCGACAATGTAAAAACGATGAGATTATGTGATCAAATACTGTCATCTTTAATGTAAAAAAAGCTTTAAAGAAAAGAATGTATGATGAATAGCTTACTGTAAATTATGTAAATCATACTAAATAATGTTATGATTAGACAGGTCGTATAAACGAAAGCATTTACCTTTCATAAGATTACAAAACGTTTCAATCTTATTACATATGTTTAAAATTAGCCTAAATGGTTTCTTTTTACGCCTATATCATATACAATGCCCCCTAGATGATTTTTTCGAATAGCTAATAATCGTTTGGGATTATGAAAGGAGATTAATCATGAGAAAACTGATGTATACATTGCTCATTGGGTTAATTGCTGCAGCTTTAACAGCTTGTGGTTCAAACGATGATGCAAAGCAATCAAAGAACGATGATCAAAAAACTGCACAAACTGAGAAGCAAAAAGAGGCTCAGGAAAAGCAGGAAAAGCAAGCAAAAGAAATGCAGAAGAAATTAGATAAACAAAAAGTAGATGAAAAGAAAACCGTAGCAGTTGTAAACGGTAAAAAAGTTTCGGGTGAAGAATATAATGCAGCCCTGGCTACATCACAAAATCAGTACCAACAAATGGGACAAGACCCAACTTCTAAAGAAGCAGCTAAACAAGTAAAGCAGCAAACAATTGACAATTTAGTAGGTCAAACGCTGCTATTGCAAGAAGCTGAAAACAAAGGCTATAAAGCAACTGATGAAGAAGTAAATAAAAAGTTAAAAGAAACGAAAAAGCAGTTCAAAACAGATAAACAGTTCAAAGCGGCTTTAAAAGATGCAGGAATCACTCAATCACAATTAAAGTCTGAGCTGGCTGACAGCATTAAATATCAGCAGTACGTAGATAAAGATATCCAAACACCTGAAGTAACAGATAAGGAAATTCAAGATTATTACAATCAATTTGCAAAACAAAGCCAAAGTCAAGCAAGCGGCAGTAAAGAACAATCTCAAATGCCAAAGCTTGAAGACGTAAAGCCTCAAATTAAGCAGCAGCTTGAACAACAAAAGAAACAAGAAGCATTACAGAAAAAAGTTGAAGAACTTAAGAAAAATGCAAAAGTTGAAGTGAAGCTTTAAATACAAATGAAACGGCCCTTTAAAGGGCCGTTTTTTTGTTATGTACATTTATTGCTTCTTGTCAGTAAAAAGGGGTGCGTGAAAGATTTTAATGTATTTTGACTTATAAGGTAAAAAGTGTTCTGATGGTTTGCCTTTCATCCTATACTTTTCTTATATAGATATAAGAGAAATTGGGGGAGTCGATAAATGAAAAAGGTGGCTGTTTTTTTTGTTGGGCTTGTTTTTTTACTCGCAGGGATGGGTCTGACAGGCAATGCTTCTGCGGCGTCAAATCAACTTATTATCATTAATAAATCTACTAACACCCTTGCTTTTTATAATGGAGGAAAATTAGTAAAGACGTTCAAAGTTGCGACAGGGAGGCAGATGAGTTATACACCAGAGGGTACTTTTAGCATTGTGAATAAAATTAAAAACCGGCCTTATTATAAAGACAACATTCGGGGAGGAGATCCTAGGAATCCACTAGGTGATCGCTGGCTAGGATTAAATGCGCGCGGAACGTATGGCACCACGTACGCTATTCATGGAAATAATAATCCAAGTTCTATCGGAACCTACGCAAGTTCAGGGTGCATTCGTATGTATGATGAAGAAGTACGCTGGCTGTTTGACCGCGTTCAAACCGGTACAAAAGTGGTTATTGGTCAATTTCATTCTCAAAGTTTTGATTCAATCGCTATGAAAAACAAATACAAAATAAGCAGTACTCCAGTTGCCCAGAATCTTTGTAAAACGAAAAAGCTCTCAAAAGGCCAAATTGGTTTTGTAACGATTCAATCACCGATGGTTTTGTTAAAAGAAGAACAAGGAAAATGGGTAAAGATTCGTACGTTAAATCGCGGTGAACGTTACAATGTATATAAAATAGATGGCATTAAAGTCTCTTTAGGACCAGGATTTATTGAAAATTATCCTAATAAAAAAACATCCATAAAATTAGATATTTGCAAATAGAAAATGAGGCTGGGACAAAAGTATTTTAGCCTAAGTGAAAAACGAACCATTGATCAGAATTTTGATTCTTGGTTCGTTTTTTTTATTATGGTGAACGCAGGTTTCATCTGTTTCGTTCCTTCTAGCAGTTGATGGGAGGGTGAAGACTCCTGCGGCCGCCCGCGGAAAGCGAAGTCTTGCACGGAAGTCAACAGCGGTGTCACAAGCTATCCATACGAGCTAATCCATTTGTGCGTCTTTCGATTGGATTTATTTCGTTATGTCTCACCCTCATTTTTTGAATTTTTAATAATGTTTATTATAATAAAAAACAGGGAAACTAATTGCCTAATGAAGAGAGAGAAAGGGTTGTTTGAGCGTATGTCTACAATAGACTTATCAAAATTCGAGAAAAAAATGATTATTCGTAACATCAAACCGGACGATATAGATGAAATTTTAGCACTTCAAAAGCTATCATTCCCCGGAATGGATCCGTGGAAAAAAGAACAGCTTGAAAGTCATCTGGCCATTTTTCCAGAAGGACAAATATGTGCAGAGTACGACGGGGAAATTATCGGATCTTGTTCCAGCTTGATTGTGAACTTTGATGAGTACGATGATCAGCATACGTGGGACGATATTACAGACGAAGGATACATTACAAATCATAACCCGGAAGGCTACAATCTGTATGGAATTGAAGTAATGGTTCATCCAAAGTATCGCGGCATGAAAATAGGACGCCGCTTATATGAAGCGCGTAAAGATTTAGCACGTGAATTGAACCTTAAAAGTATCATCATCGGAGGAAGAATTCCTAATTACCATAAGCATTCAGCTGAAATGTCGCCTAGAGAGTATGTAGAGCAAGTTATTCATCATAAAATTTATGATCCAGTACTATCTTTTCAGCTAATGAACGGATTTACGCTTATGCGTATAAACCCTGGTTATCTTCCTGATGACCTAGCTTCTAATAAGTATGCAACGCTTATGGAATGGAACAACGTAGATTATGTTCGCCGTTCAAAACGCCATTTTAAAACATCATTCCCAGTGCGTATTTGTGTTGTTCAGTATATGATGAAACAGATCAATTCATTTGAAGAGTTTGCAACACAGGTAGAATATTATACAGATGTTGCTTATGATGCAAAAGCCGACTTCTGCGTATTCCCGGAAATTTTCACAACTCAGCTCATGTCTTTCTTGAATGAAAAGATTCCAAGCAAAGCGGTTCAGCGCGTAGCAGAATATACGGAAGAGTACATTGAGTTATTTACTAACTTAGCGGTTAAATATAATGTAAATATTATTGGAGGATCCCACTTCGTCGAAGAAGATAATGGAGATATCTTTAATATTGCCTATCTATTCCGCCGAGATGGAACAATTGAAAAGCAGTACAAAGTGCATATTACACCTAATGAAAGAAAATGGTGGGGAATTAGCCCAGGAGATAAAGTTGAAGTGTTTGATACAGATTGTGGGAAAATTGCGATCCAAATTTGCTATGACATTGAATTTCCGGAGCTTGCTCGTATTGCTACAGATAAAGGTGCAAATATTATTTTTACACCATTCTGTACGGAAGATCGTCAAGGCTATCTGCGCGTAAGATACTGCTCTCAGGCTCGTGCGATCGAAAACCAAATTTATACGGTTATCGCAGGTACGGTTGGAAATCTGCCTGAAACAGAAAATATGGATATTCAGTACGCTCAGTCTGCTATTTTTGCACCGTCTGACTTTGAATTTGCACGAGACGGTATTGTAGGAGAATGTAACCCTAATATTGAAATGGTGGTTATTGGAGATGTAGATTTAGAAATTCTTCGTCGCCAGCGTCAATCAGGAACGGTTCGTCAATTAAAAGATCGACGCCATGACGTTTACAATATTAAATATAAAAAATAACGCAGTTTCTAAAAACATCATGCAAATGCATGGTGTTTTTTATTTCAACTTTTGCCATAATAAAAACTATTACAATGAATTTTGTGGACTAACCATGGAAAAGAGGGGAAAACATGAGTTTTCATGGACAATCGGTATTACCCGCTGTTCGAGATATGAAGCAATTGGAAAATTTTTTAGTAAGCAATTACGAGTACGGAGTTCTTTTAGACAATCAAGTGGGCATGCTAAAAGGAATTATGAGAGAGGTTCATAAGCATGAAAAAAAGCTAATCATTCATTTAGACTTAATTCATGGCTTAAAGCACGATGAGTATGCGGTTGATTTTTTGTGTCAGGAGTTTAAGCCTGCGGGGATTATTTCGACAAGAACAAACGTCATTTTAAAAGCTAAACAAAGAGGAATCTATGCCATTCAACGGGTCTTTTTATTAGACAGCACGGCTTTGAAGAAAAGCTACGAGTTAATGAAGAAAGTAAAACCCGATTATATTGAGCTTCTTCCTGGAATTGTGCCCACTTTAATCCAAGAAGTCAAAGCTGAAACAGGCATTCCGGTGTTAGCCGGAGGTTTAATACGAACCGAAGAAGAAGTTCGTAATGCTTTAGGAGCCGGGGCTTCTGCTGTTACAACATCAAATAGAGAACTGTGGAGTATTTCAACTTAAAAAAACTGTTTGACAACGCTTTCATCATCTAGTAAACTTCTAGATAAGTTAATAGATGTGAGGGAGAATAGGAGATCCACGATATAGCCTTTTAATGATTTTATTAGGGGCATGTATGGTGGATTTTCTTATTTTCTTGTCATTATAATTGTTTTCATACAAAGGGGAGGTTATTTATATGCAGGCATTCTTAGGAGAAATAATTGGAACAATGATTTTAATTATCCTTGGCGCTGGTGTATGTGCGGGCGTCAATTTAAAAAAATCGTTTGCTGCTAATTCAGGATGGATCGTTATCACAATGGGATGGGGAATGGCAGTAGCGATGGCGGCATATGCGGTTGGTAATATGAGTGGGGCACACTTAAACCCAGCGTTAACCGTAGCGCTTGCTATTACAGGTGATTTTCCGTGGTCACAAGTACCGATGTACATCTTAGCTCAGTTTATTGGAGCGATTCTTGGTGCAACAGTTGTTTATTTACACTATCTTCCACACTGGAAAGAAACAAAAGATGCTGGTACAAAATTAGGCGTATTCGCAACGGGACCAGCAATTGCGAACCCATTTGCAAACGTTCTAAGTGAGGCAATTGGAACGTTTGTATTAGTGGTAGGAATTTTAGCAATTGGAGCAAATAAATTTACAGATGGATTAAATCCTTTAGTAGTAGGATTTTTAATCGTAAGTATTGGTTTATCATTAGGAGGAACAACAGGCTATGCCATCAACCCTGCTCGTGATTTAGGGCCTCGTATTGCTCATGCTATCTTGCCGATACCGGGTAAAGGCAGCTCAAACTGGAAATACGCTTGGGTGCCAGTAGTGGGTCCTTTATTAGGCGGATCAATTGGCGCAGTATTTTATCAAGCAGCATTCTTAAATAAGATGTCTAACAGCTTATGGATTGTCTTAAGCATTGCGGTGATTGTTTTAGCTGTTATCTACGCTGTTTCTAAACAAAAAGCAGCACAAATTCAATCAGCAGTAGTACCAAAAAAATGAATGCGCTTTACCATCTAACTATGTACAATAAAGAAACGACACTATACAGAGAATAGGGGATATTGATATGGAAAAATTTATTTTATCTTTAGACCAAGGAACAACGAGCTCACGAGCAATGTTATTTAATAAAAAAGGTGAAGTTGTGCATGTAGCTCAAAAAGAGTTTACACAGTACTTTCCAAAACCAGGTTGGGTAGAGCATAATGCAAGTGAAATTTGGGGTTCTATCCTTGCTGTTATCGCGTCTTGTTTATCTGAGTCAGGTGTTCATGCAAATCAAATCGAAGGAATTGGGATTACGAATCAGCGTGAAACAGCCGTAGTATGGGAAAAAGCAACAGGAAAACCTGTGTATAATGCTATCGTATGGCAATCTCGTCAAACGTCTGGTATTTGTGAAGAATTAAAGGCAAAAGGATTAAACGATACGTTCCGCGACAAAACGGGGTTATTAATTGACGCATACTTCTCTGGAACGAAAGTAAAGTGGATTTTAGATAACGTAGAAGGTGCACGAGAAAAAGCGGAAAACGGTGAATTGTTGTTTGGAACAATTGATACATGGTTAATTTGGAAGTTATCAGGCGGAAAAGCGCATGTAACGGATTACTCAAATGCCTCTCGCACGCTTATGTTCAATATCTACGATTTAAAATGGGATGATGAACTGCTAGATATCTTAGGAGTACCAAAATCTATGCTTCCGGAAGTAAAGCCTTCTTCTGAAGTATACGCTCATACCGTAGATTATCATTTCTTTGGTCAAAACATTCCAATCGCTGGAGCAGCAGGGGATCAGCAAGCCGCTTTATTTGGACAAGCGTGCTATGAAAAAGGAATGGCGAAGAACACGTATGGAACCGGCTGCTTTATGCTCATGAATACAGGTGAAAAAGCAGTTAAGTCAGATCACGGTTTGTTAACTACATTAGCATGGGGGATCAACGGCAAAGTAGAATACGCGCTTGAAGGCAGTATTTTTGTAGCAGGATCTGCTATTCAGTGGCTTCGCGACGGTTTAAGAATGTTTAAAAATGCGGCTGAAACTGAAAACTATGCAACACGAGTAGAGTCTACAGACGGCGTATATATTGTGCCAGCTTTCGTAGGACTTGGAACACCTTATTGGGATAGCGATGTACGTGGAGCGATGTTTGGATTAACTCGAGGTACAAAAAAAGAACACTTTATCCGTGCAACGCTTGAATCATTAGCCTATCAAACAAGAGACGTATTAAGCGCAATGGAAGCAGACTCTGGAATTACATTAAAAACATTGCGTGTAGACGGAGGAGCAGTTAAAAATAATTTCTTAATGCAGTTCCAAAGTGACGTGTTAAACGTTCCTGTTGAGCGTCCTCAAGTGAATGAAACAACCGCTCTTGGGGCAGCATATTTAGCGGGTCTTGCGGTCGGCTACTGGAAAGATTGCAATGAAATTGCGCAGCAGTGGAATATGGAAAAATCTTTCGAACCAAATATGGAAGAAGAAAAGCGTGAAGAATTATATAGCGGCTGGAAAAAAGCCGTACATGCAACAATGGCTTTTAAGTAATTATTTGATGAAAACCCTTTAATTAAAAGCGCATGTATGATATAATGTATTCAAGTTAATAAATTGGTTGGAGAATCGGAGAGACCACAGATCCATATGTAGGCATACTATATATGTGATTTGTGGTCTCTCTTTTTGTATATTGGAAAATTTTGATATCTTTGAAAAATGAAAGGGGAATGACGTATGTTTTCAAGTCAAACACGTTCGAATAAATTGGTAAACATGACACAAAATCAATATGATTTACTAGTAATTGGTGGGGGAATTACTGGGTCAGGTATTGCACTTGATGCGACTCATCGAGGCATGAAAACGGCATTAGTTGAAATGCAGGATTTCGCAGCAGGAACATCTAGTCGTTCAACGAAGCTTGTTCACGGCGGTCTACGCTATTTAAAACAGTTTGAAGTTAAAATGGTAGCCGAAGTTGGTAAAGAACGTGCCATTGTATATGAAAATGGCCCTCATGTAACGACTCCGGAGTGGATGCTGTTACCTTTCCATACGGGTGGAACATTTGGGAAATTCTCAACTTCAATTGGACTGCGCGTATATGATTTCTTAGCAGGAGTAAAACGTGCAGAGCGCCGCAAAATGTTTAGCGCAGAAGAAACGCTTAGACGCGAGCCACTAGTGAAATCTAAAGAGTTAAAAGGCGGCGGTTACTACGTTGAATATAAAACAGATGATGCACGTTTAACGATTGAAGTAGCTAAAGAAGCTGCCGCAAGAGGAGCAGATTTAGTCAATTACACAAAAGTGGAAAACTTCATCTACGATAAAGGAAAAGTAGTAGGGGCTGTTGTTCGCGATCAGCTTACGAATAAAGAATATAATATCTATGCAAAAAAAATCGTCAATGCTGCAGGTCCATGGGTGGACACGCTTCGTGAAAAAGATAATTCAAAAAAAGGCAAGCAGCTTCAATTAACAAAAGGAATTCACTTAGTTATTGATCAAGAGCGCTTTCCGTTAAAACAAGCCATTTACTTTGATACACCTGACGGACGTATGGTATTTGCAATTCCGCGTGATGGAAAAACATACGTAGGCACAACAGACACGGTCTATAAAGAAGACGCTAGACATCCGCGTATGACTGTAAAAGACCGTCAATATGTTATTGATGCGATTAACTATATGTTCCCAACGGTTGATATTACAGTAGACGACGTAGAATCAAGCTGGGCTGGTGTTCGTCCACTTATTCACGAACAAGGAAAAGATCCTTCTGAAATTTCGCGTAAAGATGAAATCTGGACATCAGAATCAGGTTTAATTACAATCGCTGGAGGGAAATTAACTGGGTACCGTAAAATGGCTGAAATTGTCGTAAATCGCGTAGCTGAAGATTTTAAAGCAGAAGGACGCGAATTTGAAAGCTGTCAAACTAAACATTTACCGATTTCTGGAGGTAATGTAGGAGGTTCAGGCGGGTTCCCAACGTTTGTAGAGCAAAAAGTCAAAGAAGGCATCAAACTAGGGTTATCACGTGACGCTGCTGAAAAGCTTGTAAAACGCTATGGCTCAAACGTAGACAAAGTATACCGCTACATGATTGAACGTCCGGATCAGCTAAAAAACAGCGACCTTCCAGCTAGTGTATTTTTGCAAATTCAATATGGCATAGAAGAAGAAATGGTTTCAAAACCAGTGGACTTCTTCATTCGACGTACGGGCGCTTTATTCTTTGATATCAACTGGGTAAGAAGCTGGAAAAAACAAGTGATTGCTCATATGGCCGAAGAGTTAAAGTGGACGCCTGAGCAAACAAAAGCTTATACCGATGAATTAGAACAGCACCTTCATGACGCAGTTGTACCAGTAGATGAAAAAGTTAACCGTATGACAGGTATTTCATGATAAAATAAAAAAGTACCTCAAAATTTGTCAATACAGCCATAATATAATAGCAGGAAGTCAAATTTTGACGAAGAAATATAATATGACTGTTAAAAAAAGAGAAAGACGATTACTCGTTTTTCTCTTTTCATACATATTTACATTTATATAAGGGGGCTTTTTTTATGAGTTGGAAAGAAACGTATACATCTTGGATTAATCACCCAAATTTGGATCCTGAATTACGTCAAAATCTGGATGCAATCAAAGATGATGAAAAACAATTAGAAGATAGTTTTTACAAAACATTGGAATTTGGAACAGGCGGAATGCGTGGAGAAATTGGAGCGGGTACAAACCGTATGAATACGTATACAATCCGAAAAGCTTCTGAAGGCTTTGCTGAGTACATTAAACAAGCCGGCGAAGAAGCTGTCAAGCAAGGCGTAGTCATTGCATATGATTCTCGCCACAAATCGCCTGAATTTGCGATGGAAGCAGCAAAAACATTAGCAAGTCAAGGAATTAAAACGTATGTATTTGAAGAGCTAAGACCAACACCTGAACTTTCATTTGCAGTGCGTGAGTTAAACGCATTTGGAGGTATTGTTATTACAGCGAGCCACAATCCTCCTGAATATAATGGATACAAAGTATATGGCCCAGACGGTGGTCAGCTGCCGCCAAAAGAAGCTGATGAACTAGTTGGCTTTGTAAATGCTGTGGAAAATGAACTTACATTAGCTGTTCAATCTGAAGCGGAGCTAAAAGAAAAAGGTCTTATTGAAATGATTGGTTCAGCGATTGACGAAGCATACAATGAGAAACTAAAAACGATTTTAATTAATCCAGGGCTAGCTTCTGAAACAGGTAAAGACTTAAAGGTAGTTTTTACACCTCTACATGGTACAGCTAATAAGCCAGTTCGCAACGCGCTTCAATCAATCGGTTACGAAAATGTCACGGTTATTGAAGAACAAGAACTTCCTGATCCGAATTTCTCGACGGTTAAATCTCCGAATCCTGAAGAGCCGGCTGCATTTGAATATGCTGTTCGTAAAGGAAAAGAAATTGATGCAGATCTCTTAATCGCAACGGATCCAGATGCAGACCGTTTAGGAATTGCTGTCAAAGATCCAAGCGGCGAATATGCGTTATTAACAGGAAATCAAACCGGTGCTTTATTGCTTCACTATTTGCTTTCTCAAAAGAAAGAAAAAGGCGTGCTGCCTGCTAATGGCGTTGTGTTAAAAACGATTGTAACGTCAGAAATCGGCGCACAAATTGCTCGCTCATTTGGATTGCAAGTTGTTGACACTCTAACAGGTTTTAAATTTATCGGTGAAAAAATTAAGCAATATGAGAAAACGGGCGAGTATACATTCCAATTCGGTTATGAAGAAAGCTACGGCTATTTAATTGGTGACTTTGCTCGTGACAAAGACGCTGTACAAGCAGCCATTCTAGCGGTAGAAGCTTGTGCTTATTATAAAAAGCAGGGCATGACGCTATATGAAGCGCTTCAGCAAGTGTTTACTAAATATGGTTTCTATCGTGAAGGTCTGAAATCTTTAACGCTTAAAGGAAAAGAAGGATCTGAGCAAATTCAGCATATTTTGGCTACATTTAGAAATGAGCCTCCTACTGACATTGCAGGGTTAAATGTTTCGGTTGTAGAGGATTATACATTAAGTGAGCGCCAGCATATTAAAGCAGTAAAAGTAGAAGAGATTACATTACCAAAATCAAATGTATTAAAATATATCTTAGAGGACGGTTCTTGGTTCTGCCTTCGTCCGTCTGGTACAGAGCCAAAGGTGAAGTTCTATTTTGGCGTTGTGTCAGAAGATGAAGCAACGAGCATTGCCCATTTAGAAGCTGTACAAACAGCTGTAATGGGTGAAGTGGAGCGTGTACTAGATAAAGTGAAAACGGTATAAAAATAAAGCCTGCTCAAACTTGAGCAGGCTTCTTTTATGATACTTTATTTGATTGTGTATTTGACAAATATGAAGAAGATCGTAGGGCTTTATAAATTCTCGGAGCAAGCATAGCCCCAAGAACAGTGAAAATAAGATCCTTTACAGCAAACCACGACATAATCTTCCAAGCAGCTGCATATGTCATTGCAGGAGCTTCAAGCCAGTAGTTAACCGCTATATACATATACGTAGTACCAATTAAATAAATAACGGCAATACCAACTAGGGATGAAATTAAAAAGATAGAAAAAGTCGGCTTGCCGCGCATTTCCATAATTTTTCCTGTGATAAATGCAGCGACAATATAAGAAAGCAAAAAGCCGCCGGTGCTTCCAAATAAAATACCAATTCCTGCTTTAAATTGAGCAAATACCGGAGCGCCGGCAATGCCAATTAATACATATACAATCATCGAAATAGAACCCATTCGGCTCCCAAGTAAAAGTCCTGCTAATATAACAAAAAAAGGCTGAAGCGAAAGAGGCACGCCGCCTACTTGTAAAAAAGGTGCCCAAGAAGTAATGTTTGCACCAATAGCCATAAGAGCTGCAAACATACCGGCTAATGTTAAATCTAATGTGCGAAACCTTTTAGTATTCATATATGTTCCTCCCAGTATGTACTGAAATATCTTAGCGTATGTACTGAAGATTGTACGTCGAATTCACTTTTATGTCAACGATAAAAATAAATATGTTTACATATATTATTTGATGTTTTTTGAAATGAAATATGCATATTTTTAGTGCAACATAAAAAAATAAAGAAGGGAATTCATCCCTTCTTTGTCCAAGTGTGTGTATCAAAAATACTAGTACAATGATTCTTCCAGAAGCTCCGGGTTGTGCTCCGAATATTCCGTTGCATGATCAATGTAGCGTAGTAAAGAATAAAGCTCTTCTTGAATGATGCGGTAGTTTCGTTCAAAATTGTAGGCGTGCAAAAAATGTTCAATCTTTTTTGAAAGAAAATCGTCGTCTGTTCGAACCATTAAAATTAATAAGTTATCCCATTGTGAACGGTGTGTGTAATATAAAGCTCGATCATAATCAATTACATCCATTAATAACGTTCCTCCTTTTGAGGAGTTGAAATTAGTGTATGATATTTGCGGGAATTCTTACGCTGTAAATGTTGGGCAAAAGACCAGTGCATAATTAAAAGAGGTTGTAGTCATTATGTAAGAAGAATAAACGTACAGCACCGGATAAATGATAAGAAAGGCAACGAATAACGAAGCGTAACAGTTACATTACATCCATTATTTAAGACAACTAAATAAAAATCCCCTTTTCTTGAAAAAATAAAGCTTCTTTTTGATGAAAACACATGAATTGACATGTTTGTACATAGATTGAAGTAAGGAGTGAAAGGGGGAGCTGTCGTGAAAGAAGCAGATTATAAGCAATTATACCGTGCGATTGATGAAATTACGGAAATAGCTAGCGGTTTCGGTTTGGATTTTTATCCGATGCGCTATGAAATTTGCCCGGCAGATATTATTTATACGTTTGGTGCATATGGGATGCCAACTCGTTTTTCACATTGGAGCTTTGGAAAACAATTTTACAAAATGAAATTACACTACGATCTTGGATTGAGTAAAATTTATGAATTAGTTATCAATTCAGATCCTTGTTATGCATTTTTATTGGATTCCAATGCGCTTATTCAGAATAAATTAATTGTAGCTCACGTGTTAGCTCACTGTGACTTCTTTAAAAATAACAGCCGTTTTGCCAACACTAAACGGGATATGGTAGAAAGTATGGCAGCGACCGCTGATCGAATTAAAGAATACGAAGTAAAGCACGGTAAGCGTGAAGTAGAAAAGTTTTTGGATGCTGTCTTATCGATTCAGGAACATATTGATCCGTCTCTTATGCGTGCCAAGCTTTCTTGGAGCATAGATGATGTAGAATCATCGGAAGAAGAAATCACTTCTCCTTATGATGATTTATGGAATTTGGATTATAAAGAAAAGAAAAAACCAAAACCTCCAAAGTCTTTTAAAAAATTTCCGCCTCAGCCTGAAAAAGACATCTTATTATTTATTGAAGAATACAGTCCTTATTTAGAGGATTGGCAGCGGGATATTTTAACGATGATGCGAGAAGAAATGCTTTATTTCTGGCCGCAGCTTGAAACAAAAATTATGAATGAAGGCTGGGCTTCTTTCTGGCATCAACGCATTATTCGAGAAATGGACTTAACGAGTGATGAAGCGATAGAATTCGCGAAGCTAAATGCAGGGGTTGTGCAGCCGTCCAAGACGGGAATCAATCCATATTATTTGGGATTAAAAATCTTTGAAGACATTGAAGAACGCTACAACAATCCAACCGAAGATATGATTCGCCGGGGCGTCGAGCCCGGGTCAGGAAGAGAGAAGATGTTTGAGGTACGTGAGGTTGAATCAGATATTTCCTTTATCCGCAATTACTTAACAAAAGATTTAGTTATGCGGGAGGATATGTACTTATTCCAAAAACAAGGAAAAGACTATAAAATTGTCGATAAAGAGTGGACAGAAGTTAGAGATCAGCTTGTTAATATGCGCGTAAACGGAGGATTTCCTTACATCACAGTAACCAATGGAGACTATTTAAAAAATGGAGAGCTCTATTTAAAACACTGGTATGAAGGAATTGAATTAGATGTCAAATACTTAGAAAAAGTGGTACCTTATGTTCATCAGCTTTGGGGCCGCCCCGTTCATTTAGAAACGATGATGGAAGGCAAGCCAATTGCCTTCACGTATGACGGGAAAACAGTGCATCGAAAACATTTATAAAAAGGAGACCGCTTAAATAGCGGTCTTTTTGTGCTTCTGTAATTTTATTATCCATATAAATTGAAAAAATAAAATTACTATGCAATAATTTGGTGAGAATCATTTTCATTTAGAAAGGGAGATAAGATGTTTGTTGTAAACGCAAGTTTTGAAACAGAAAAGAAATTTGAAGAAAAGCTCAAGCAAAAAGCTAAGAAAAACAAAACAGAAATCGAGGAAGCCAAAGGAAATTTATCGTTCGAATGCTGGAAAAAAGATTCCGCGGATAAAGTCGAATATGTCTTTGTATCAAAGTGGGAAGACAAGCAGTTCTTTCAAGCGTGGATCTCAAGAGAAGAACATGTGAACGAACATAAAGAAGCGAATAAAAAGAAAACGAAAGCATTTTCTGAAGCTATGGAAATCAAGAAAACGCTTCGTTTTTATGAGGCGGTAGAAGAAGACATTCTTTCCTAAAAAAGCACGCTTGACTTTCATAAATGTTGTAACTATAATGATTACAACAAAATAGGAGTGAGAGTAATGAAAATTAGCAGTCGATTCACCGTGGCCGTTCACATACTGTCTTTAATTAAAGTAGATAGCAGTCATCCTAGTACTTCAGAGTGGATTGCTAGCAGTGTAAATACAAATCCTGTTGTTATAAGACGAGTAATTGGGATGTTAAAGAAAGCTGGACTTGTGGGCGTAAAAGCCGGAGCTGGCGGAGCTTATCTATTGAAAGATTTAGAAGAGATAACGTTGTTAGACGTTTATCGAGCGGTAGCGGCTGTGGAAGAAGGAGAATTGTTTCAAATGCATGAAAATCCGAATGTGGAGTGTCCTGTAGGAGCCAATATTCAAAGTGTCCTTGAATTGATTTTAAAACGTTCTCAAGATGCCATGGAACAAGTCTTAGCCGATGTGACGATGAAAGAATTAGTGACGGATTTAATAGCAAAAATAGATGCATAATAACATGCGTCTGTTCGTAAAAAAACGGAGAAACCCAGGTTTCTCCGTTTTTTTATAGCTTCACAATTGTTCGTCCTCGAGCTTGTCCTTTTAATAAAGTAGGAAGAACCTGAGGGAGATCTTGTAAAGAAACTTCCTGCTGAATGAAAGGTTCGAAGCTTTCAGGTTTAAAGTCATTAGCGAGTCTATTCCAAATCTCTTTTCGAGTAGGCATTGGACAGTAAACAGAATCGATGCCGAGTAAATTAATCCCTCTCAAAATGAAGGGAAAGACCGTTGTTGGCACTTTGCCTCCAGCTGTTAGCCCGCTGACCGCTACAGAGCCTCCGTACTGAATTTGACTGAGGACAGAAGCTAGGGGCTCTCCACCCACAGGATCCACCGCAGCGGCCCATTTTTGCTTGCCTAATGCTTTTAATTTGCCGTTATAAACGTCTTCACGCGCTACAATAGAGGAAGCGCCAAGCTCTTTCAAATAAGCTGCTTCCGAGCTTTTTCCTGTACTTGCTTCCACTGTGTAGCCTAATTTTGAAAGAATGGCAACCGCAAAGCTTCCTACACCTCCCGTAGCCCCTGTTACAAGCACAGAGCCGTTAGATGGACTAGTATGGTTTTCCTCTAAGCGATGCACAGATAAAGCAGCTGTGAAGCCAGCTGTTCCGATAATCATTGCTTCTTTTAACGTCAAATTTTCAGGAAGAGGGACAATCCATTCGCTGCGTAAGCGCGCATACTCACTGTAGCCTCCAAAGTGTGATACGCCAATGTCATAGCTTGTTGCGATGACACGATCACCTTCTTTAAAATCAGGGCTGTCAGAAGATACAACGATTCCTGCTAGGTCAATACCTGGAACAAACGGATAGCTTGTCACAATATTGCCGTTTGCGATGCTGGCTAAGCTATCTTTATAATTCACCCCTGAATAATGAACGCGAATAAGTACATCGCCTTCTGGCAAATCGTTTAGCGTCAGTTCTTGGACAGACGCCTCCACTTGTTCTTCACCTGTTTTATCTACTACTAATGCTGAAAATGATTGCTTCATTTTATTTCTCCTTTCTATACTGAGATGTATATGCCTATACATAGATTACCTTATTTCTATACCCATTATAGAAAATAGTAAAAGAAGTTCATAATACTTTGATTACCAAAGAGGCCATTTCATTATAAAATAGCGGTACAGCTATTACGTAGCGATACATAGAAAAGAGGAGAAGAGACATGAGCACAAACATATATTTTAACCATGATGCAGGGATTGATGATTTAGTATCCCTTTTTTTACTGCTGCAAATGGATGATGTAAAGGTAACGGGGGTATCTGTCATTCCTGCTGACGGATACTTAGAGCCAGGTATCAGCGCAAGCCAAAAAATTATTGATCGTTTTGGAAGTTATGATATCGAGGTAGCCAAATCTACTTCACGTGGTATGAACCCATTTCCAAAAGAATGGCGCATGCATACGTTTTATGTAGATGCACTGCCAATTTTAAATGAAAAAGGGAAAGTGCAAACAAAAATAAGTCAGCTGCCTGCTCATGATCATTTAATTGAAACATTGCAGCACACAGACGGAAAAACGACTTTATTATTTACAGGACCGCTAACTGATTTGGCAAGAGCACTTGAAAAAGCGCCTGAAATAGAAGAGAAAATTGATAAGTTAGTGTGGATGGGCGGTACATTTCAAGAAGTAGGAAATGTGCAGGAGCCTGAACATGATGGAACGGCGGAATGGAATGCTTTTTGGGATCCAGAAGCAGTAGCAAGAGTATGGGAAAGCAGCATTAAAATTGAGATGGTTGCTTTAGAAAGCACGAATCAAGTTCCATTAACGCCGGCTATTCGCCAAATGTGGGCTTCACTTCGCAGGTATGAAGGAGTAGACTTTGTAGGGCAGTGCTACGCGGCTTGCCCGCCGCTTGTGCATGTTGAAACCAATTCGACTTATTATTTGTGGGACGTACTCACAACAGCATTTACAGGGAATTCAACACTTGTGAAGGTAAAAACCGTTTCGAGTATTGTGTATACAGAAACACCAAGACAAGGAAGAACAGAAATTTCTGAAGAGGGACGACCTGTAGACGTCGTGTATGACGTCACAGCTGAAGCATTCTTTACGTACATTACAGATTTAATGAAAAAAGCAGTAGCCAAATAAAGAAAAAGGTTGCACGTGAAAATGTGCAACCTTTTTAATGAATCATATTCAAGAATTGACGTGTCCGCTCTTGTTGAGGATTTGAAAATATTTGATCCGGTGTACCTCTTTCCATAATGACACCTTGATCCATAAAAATAACTTCATCTGCTACTTCACGGGCAAAGCGCATTTCATGAGTTACCACCACCATCGTCATTCCTTCTTTTGCCAGGTCTTTCATCGCTTGAAGAACGTCTCCTACAAGCTCAGGGTCAAGAGCTGAAGTAGGCTCATCAAATAGCATAACTTTTGGGTCCATCGCCATTGCTCTGGCGATGCCAACACGCTGTTGTTGTCCGCCAGACAGCTGGAAAGGGTAAAAGTCGAGCTTATCGCCTAAGCCAACGCGTGTTAACAATTCTTTACCTCTTTTTTCTGCCTCTTGAGTAGAAACGCCTTTTACAATTACAGGACCTTCCATAACATTTTCAAGCGCACTTTTATGAGGAAATAAGTTATAGTTTTGAAAGACCATACCTGTTAGGCTTCGAAATGAAGTAATGTCTTTTTTACGAACAGGTTTGGTGAAATTCATGCTTTTTTTATCAAGTTCAATCGTGCCGTCTGTTGGGATTTCTAAAAGATTTAAGCAACGTAAAAAAGTAGTTTTACCCGATCCAGAAGGACCAATTAATACAATTACCTTGCCCTGTTCAACTTCTAAATCAATCCCTTTTAATACTTGCAAATCACCGAATGATTTATGCAAATTTTTGATATTAATCATATGAAAAACTCCTTTAGCTACTCGAAACGGTTATTTAGATACGTAACGATCTAGTCTTATTTCAATGCGTCCTTGGATAATGGATAAGATTGTACACATAATCCAGTACAAGAGCGCTGCTTCACTATAAAGAAGTAAAAATTCATAGTTAGTCGAAGCAATTTCTTGAGCTTTACGGAACATCTCAGAAACAAGAATAAGCGATGCAAGTGACGTATCTTTAATAAGGCTAATAAAAGAGTTAGATAATGGCGGAATCGATACACGTGCTGCTTGCGGTAAAATAATCCGTCTTAACGCTTGGGAATAGGTCATACCAAGTGAGTAGCCAGCTTCCCACTGTCCTTTAGGAATAGATTGAATCGCTGCTCGGATAATTTCAGATGCATACGCACCTACACTTAATGAAAATCCAATAATAGCAGAGATAAATGGGTCAATTGTTATATCTAAATTGGGTAAGCCGTAGAAAATAATAAATAATTGCACAAGCAGCGGTGTACCTCGAATAATCGATACATAGATGCGCGCAATTATATTTAAAACTTTTATAGATGATAAACGAGCCAAGGCTGTTAAGACAGCTAAAATGATACCGAGTACAAACGTGATTAATGTTAGTGGAATAGAATATTGAATAGCTCCCTTTAGCATTGGTAAGAGAGATGATTGAGCGATTGAAATCAATTGATTCAATCGCTCTCCATCAGGAAAAATATTATTTAGGAGAAACATCTTCGCCAAACCATTTCTTAGAAATTTTTGCGTATGTTCCGTCTTTTTTCATATCTTTCAATGCTTTGTTTACTTTATCCACTAACTTACCGCTGTCTTTTCTAAACATAAAGCCGCTTGCAGCACCATCGGATTTTTCATCCGCGATTTTGATAGGTGCGTTAGGGTGCTTTTTCTTATAGTCAAGGAACGATAATTTATCGTTGATTGTAGCATCAACACGGTTTGCGCTCATTAGTTCTACTGCTTGAGCAAAACCTTCAGCACTCGTAATGTTTGCACCATAAGATTGAGCCATGTCTTTGTAGTTACTTGTTAATGACTGTGCTGATTTTTTTCCTTTTAAATCTTTAAATGATTTGATATCTTTTTCGTCTTTACGAACAATTAATACGGCGCCTGACTGGATGTATGGGTCAGAGAAATCGTATTTCTTTTGACGATCTTCACGAATACCCACTTCATTAGCAATCATGTCAAAGCGTTTAGCATCTAATCCGGCAAACATGCCATCCCACTGTGTTTCTTTGAACTCAGCTTTTACGCCAAGACGTTTAGCTACTTCTTGAGCCAATTCTACATCAAACCCAGTTAGCTTTTGTTTGTCATCATGAAAAGTGAACGGAGGGTATGTACCTTCAGTTCCAATTGTTAATACGCCATCTTTTTTCACTTTATTATATAAATCCTCTTGTGAAGATTTATTGTCTCCATTGTTTGCTTCATTTTTTGAGCTAGAACCGCATGCGGCAAGCACAACTGTGAAAGCTAATAGTAGCGACAAAAGTGCAGCAAATTTCTTCATTTTCTAAACCCCCTAGTATTCTGATAGGAAATGATACTCTGTGATACTAAACAAGAACACAGCAAAAGTCAACAAAAAAAACTTATACGATTAATGTGACTTAAAATAAGGGAAATATACCTTCTATACACGGTTTGTCATAAGGATACAGAAAGATTTTAAAATTTGGATTAAGTGGATTTTTAAGGGATATTTGAGGAGTAAAAAGGAAGTTTCATGCGACGATTTTCTCTTTCATTTTTTCATGACTTTTGGTGCAATAAACATATAGTTAAATGTTAAGGTAGAAATAAATTCCTTATGGTACACTTAAAGAAGAATTTATGAAACGGAGCGATATGATGAAAGCCATAAACTTAATCTCAATTGCCTTTGGTGCTATCGCTGGTACATATGCGCGTTATTTGCTAAATATTTCCTTATTATATACGGGCTATCCAATAGGAACGGTAATTGAAAACCTATTAGGAAGCTTCATACTAGGCCTATTAACAGGATTTTTTGCGTGGAAAAAGCCAAAAGAATGGATAAAGCTTGGACTAGGAGTTGGCGTGTGCGGCGGTTTTACAACGTATTCAACCTTTGCAGGAGACGTCATTT
Organism: Priestia sp. SB1; assembly: GCF_038898415.1. NCBI lineage: Bacteria > Bacillati > Bacillota > Bacilli > Caryophanales > Bacillaceae > Priestia > Priestia sp. SB1. The sequence goes on from NZ_JBBJSS010000012.1 coordinate 73,048, forward strand.
CTCTCACTCAGCACCATTTATTTTGGGGAGCCATTTATGTCATTGTCTCTTTAGTAGGTGGAATCCTTCTTGCTTTAGCAGGCTATCTATGCGGTGAAGCGGCAGGGAAAAATTTAGTGAAAGTACATGAGGTGAAGTAAATGAGCATAGTGAGCTTGGCACTTGGCGGGGCAGCTGGAGGAATATGCCGTTATCTTTTGGGTTTAAAAGTTACAAAAACAGTTTCAAACCCTCCTTTTCCAGTCTCAATGCTGTTTGTAAACTTGCTCGGTGCGTTTGGGCTTGGTCTTTTTTACGGTAGTTATTATGGAAAGGTTCCGAGTCATGCTTATGATGATTCAATATTTTTAATGATTGGCATTGGGTTTTTTGGTGCCTTTACCACTTTTTCAACGTTTAGTGTGGAAACCGTACAGTTAATTCGGGAAAAATCTTATCGGAAAATGTTGGCGTACGTGGGGATTTCAGCATTTGGAACAGTTGGTTTATTTACAGTCGGTTTACTGGCAGGAACGTTTTTATTATAAGTAAAGAGAACGTTTCTAGTAGGGAAAAACAAAAAGACGGAGAAGTAGAGAATGGATAGAAAAGCAGAAGTTTGGAAATACATTTTGTTGATTGTAGCTGTTGCAGGTCAGATCATTGGTTTTTTATTTTTATTTATAAATGTTGTGGCGGCATTTATTTTTTACGGTTTTTATATTCTAACTTTTATTATGTTACTCCTGCTGTTTATATGGGATCGGAAAAAGGAAAAAGACAAAGAAGAATTTGACGACTATACCGATTACTAACTATATAAAAAGCAGAATGATTCGGTGCGCCGGGCCTCTTAGTAAAGAAGCTTAAAAGATACATCTATAAAAGGAAGAGAGCCGTAAGAGCATAAAGAGATATTGTATTTACATCTAGTTGTGTTATAATTTTAAGTGCAAAAACAAAATCAATAAATAGCAATCACTAGGGGAGCTTTTTGAAGCTGAGACGGATGTATTTCGGACCCTTTGAACCTGATCTGGTTTGGACCAGCGTAGGGAAGTGGCGATCATGTTTACATAACGATGCATGCTAACCACTCTACGTTGTAGAGTGGTTTTTTGTATGTAATAAAGCCCTCTGCACAAGATGAAGTGATTGAAATTTCTCTTTATTCTGAATGGAAAGGTTTCGATCATGTGGATATTCCTAAATTTCATGTCATTACAACAGATAAGCAGCCAATCGAAGAGCTTCAAAAAATTTTAACGGCTATCGCGCCTTTTGCGGGCGCCATTCATATTAGAGAAAAAAAGAAAACGGCAAAGCAGATTCAATGTTTACTAGAAAGCCTACCATTTTGTCGCTCTAAAATTATTGTGAATGACCGAGTTGATGTAGCGCATGCTTTAAAAGCAAAAGGTGTACAGCTTGCCTATCATAGTTTAGACGTTTCGTTTGTTATAGACGCATTTCCTTCTCTTATTGTTGGAAAGTCAGTTCACTCTGTGGAAGAGGCTTTAGAAGCTGAAAAAGATGGTGCTCACTACATTTTATACGGACATATTTATTCAACACATTCAAAAAAAGAATTAAAAAGTCGAGGGATAGCGGCACTAAAAGAAGTAGTAGACGCTGTGCAGATACCGGTTATTGCCATTGGAGGAATTACACCTGTAAATGCCAAAGAGGTACTTCAAACAGGAGCACACGGTATAGCCGTGATGTCTGGTGTCATGCTTGCGCAAGATCCCCTGAAAGCGATTAAACAATATTCTCATATATGGACATCTGGAGGTGGAGAAAATGAAGCAGCATTATGATGTACTGTTAATCGGAGGAGGTATAATCAGCTCTTCTATCGCTTATCATTTGTCAAAACAAGGAGCGTCAGTAGCTATTCTTGAACGCAATCAAGTTGGTTGTGAAGCTTCAAGTGCAGCCGCTGGTATTTTAGGTGCTCAAGCTGAAATTGATGAAGAAGGTCCTCTTTTAGACCTTGCTATTAAGAGCAGAAGCATGTTTCCTGAACTGGTGAAGGAACTAAAAGAAAAAACGGCTATCGACGTAGAGCTCATTCAAAAAGGCTTATTAAAAGTCGCTGTAACAGAAGAAGATGCACACGTATTAAAGAAAAAAGCCGCTCAGCACCACCGGTGGGACAAAGATGTAAGATGGATCGATGTAAAAGAAGCGCGTTTGTTAGAACCCGGGCTCTCTCCAGACATATACGGAGCCATTACAATACCGGGAGACGGCCAGCTAGCTCCGGCTAAGTTAACACAAGCTCTTGCTCATGGAGCCTTGTATCACGGAGCAGATGTATTTGAATACTGTGACGTTCACTCTCTTATTATGGAAAATGAAACAGTAAAAGGGGTACAGACGTCCAAAGGCTCTTTTTATGGAGAAAAAGTAGTGATTGCAGCAGGCTCATGGGCTAAACGCTTTATTTCTTCTGAACATTTAGGCGAGGTGTTTCCTGTAAAAGGAGAGTGTATTGCTCTGCAAAGTCATAAGCCCCTGCTTTCTAAAACGATTTTTTTAGATGAAGGTTTTTACTTAGTCCCTAAGACTGGTGGAAGAATCGTAATCGGGGCAACTAAGCTGCAGCATGATTTTACTAAGACCGTTTCTGCACAAGGTATTCAATTTTTGCTGAATAAAGCTTCTGCGCTTCTGCCGGCCATTAAAGAAGCCACATTTGAAAAAGCATGGGCTGGTCTTCGTCCACAAACAAATGATGGCTGGCCTTATTTAGGAGAGCACCCTGAAATAGCGAATCTGCACATGGCTTTTGGCCACTACCGAAACGGTATTTTATTAAGCGCTGCAACTGGAAAAATTATGGCTGATGCTTTGTTAGGGAAAAAGCCAAATCATTCATTCTTTACATCATTTCAGCTAACGAGAGCAATGGAGGGAGTTCATTGAATCTAATTATTAACGGTAAGACCGTCACTGTCGGAGATGAAATTGAAACGGTCGAGCACTTGCTGCAGGCTCAGAGTCTGCATGAGCGAGTTGTAATTGTTGAATTAAACAAGAATATTTTGCAAAAAGAAGAACATAGCGATGCATGCTTAAAAGATGGAGATACATTAGAAGTTGTTTCATTTGTTGGAGGAGGATGAAGAGTATGTTAAAAATTGGACAATATACATTTAATTCACGTTTATTATTAGGAACAGGGAAATTTCCGGACTTTACGACTCAGCGTCAAGCGGTAGAAGAGTCGGAAACAGAAATTTTAACATTTGCTGTTAGACGAATGGATATTTTTGATCAAAATCAGCCTAATTTATTAGAAGCACTTGATGTGAAGCGTTTCACTCTTTTGCCTAACACTGCTGGAGCAAAAAATGCAGAAGAGGCCGTACGTATTGCTAAATTAGCAAAGGCTTCTGGACTTTGTGACATGGTGAAAGTAGAAGTAATTGGATGTGATAAGACGCTGCTTCCTGATCCAGTTGAAACATTAAAAGCTAGTGAAGAACTGTTAAAAGAGGGCTTTACCGTTTTACCTTACACATCAGATGATGTTTTACTTGCGCGTCGTTTAGAGGAGTTAGGCGTACATGCCATTATGCCAGGAGCGTCGCCTATCGGTTCAGGTCAAGGTATTATTAATCCGTTGAACATGCGTTTTATCATTGAACAATCAACCGTTCCAGTAATTGTAGATGCAGGTATTGGAACGGCTTCAGACGCAGCTCAAGCTATGGAGCTAGGAGCAGATGGTGTGTTATTAAATACAGCTGTTTCAGGAGCAAAAGATCCTGTGAAAATGGCTCGTGCTATGAAGCTAGCGATTGAGGCAGGAAGAGCAGCATTTGAAGCAGGACGTATTGAAAAGAAACAATATGCAACGGCAAGCAGTCCAACAGAAGGGATGAGTATCGGTTGATTAATCGTTATTCCCGCCAAGAATTGTTTCAACCTATTGGAAAAGGCGGACAGCAGCAAATTCAAGAAAAGCATGTTCTGATTGTAGGAGCAGGTGCTCTTGGAACAGGGAACGCCGAGGCCCTTGCACGAGCGGGAGTAAAGAAAATAACGCTCATTGACCGCGATTATGTAGAGTGGAGCAACCTTCAGCGTCAGCAATTGTATAGTGAAAAAGATGCTGATAAAAGAATCCCAAAAGCAGTTGCCGCTAAAAAAAGGCTTCACGATATTAATCATGATGTAAAAGTAGAAGCCCACGTAGCGGACGGTACCCCTCAAGTTTTAGAACAGCTTGTTGAGGGGGTAGATGTTATGATTGATGCAACCGATAATTTTGACACACGCCTTGTAATGAATGATTTATCACAAAAATATGATATTCCTTGGATTTACGGAGCATGTGTAGGAAGTTACGGAATTAGTTATACTATCATACCAAGTGAAACACCGTGTTTATCCTGTTTGCTTGAATCTGTACCGCTTGGAGGATTAACATGTGATACAGTGGGGATTATTAGTCCTGCTGTACAAATGGTAGTCGCTCATCAAGTAACAGAGGTGTTAAAAATATTAGTTGGAGACTGGAATGCGCTCAGGAGGGAACTTGTTTCGTTTGACGTATGGAAAAATGAGTATACGAGCATCAATGTGAACGTATTTCGCAAATCTGCTTGCCGCTCATGCGGCAGTGAACAAACGTATCCCTTTTTACAATATGAAAATCAAACGAAAACAGCTGTGCTATGCGGAAGAAACACGGTACAAATCCGTCCGGGCAAATCAGCCAAGCAGCCACTGCAGTCTTTAGGTGAACGATTAAAAGAAAAAGGATATAAAATTGAACAAAATCCGTATCTGCTTTCTTTTTATGTAGATGATTACCGTTTAGTGATGTTTCAAGATGGGCGCGTCTTTGTCCATGGAACAAACGATATAGTAGAAGCAAAGTCACTTTATCATCGGTATATTGGGTAAGAAAGAGATGGAGGTTTCAAGCATGACAGTACCAAAAGCATTAACCATTGCTGGATCAGACAGCGGTGGAGGAGCGGGCATTCAAGCAGATTTAAAAACATTTCAAGAGCGTGACGTTTTTGGCATGTCTGTTATTACAGCTGTGACTGCACAAAATACAGTTGGCGTTCAAGGAGTTTATCCTTTAGAAGTAGAAGCAGTTGAAACGCAGTTAGATTCAATTGCGACTGACTTATTTCCTAATGCAGTGAAGACAGGTATGTTGTTCAGTGCTGATATTATTTACGCAGTGGCTCGTAAAATCAAACAGCACGGACTGCAAAATGTTGTAGTTGATCCCGTTATGATTGCAAAAGGCGGTCAATCTCTTCTTCAAAGAGAAGCTATACAGGCGCTAAAAGAATTATTGCCCCTTTGTGAAGTCATTACGCCGAACATACCGGAGGCGGAAGTCATCACGGGGAAAGAAATTCACACGATTGAAGACAGAAAAGAAGCGGCAAAACAGATGCATGAGCTAGGTGTAAAGCACGTGGTAATTAAAGGCGGACATGACCAATCTCATCAGGATATGATTGATCTAGTGTATGATGGTCATACGTATGTTGAAATCAAGCATGAAAAGATGAATACAAAGCATACACACGGGACGGGATGCACGTTTGCTGCTTGCGTCACGGCTGAACTAGCGAAAGGCAAAAGCGTAGTTGAAGCAGTTCAAACCGCTTCGGATTTTGTTCACTATGCGATTAAGCATACGCTTGAACTTGGTTCGGGACACGGTCCTACTAATCATTGGGCGTATAGAAAATACTTTCGTTCAAATATATAAAAAAACGTGCCTACAATCTAGGCACGTTTTTTATGAAGAAGGAATATGTGTCGGAATTTCTCCATCGATGCCTAAATAATAATGTCTAATGGGCTTTAAATTATCATCAAGCTCATACACAAGCGGTACGCTTGTGGGAATATTCAAGTTCGCAATGCCATCAGGTGAAATGTTATCCAAATACTGCATCAGAGCTCTAATCGTATTACCGTGAGCGGAAATAATAACCTTTTTGCCAGCTTTAATAGAAGGAGCAATAGTTTTGTTCCAATATTCTAGAACCCGCTTTTCTGTATCGGCTAAGTTTTCCGTTACAGGAAATTGTCCCTTGGCTAATTCCTTATACTTAGGGTTGGAAGCTTCATAGCGAATATCTGTTGTCTCTAAAGCAGGAGGGCGTTCGTCCATCGACCTTCTCCACAAATGCACCTGCTCTTCTCCAAATTTTTTTGCGGTTTCTTCTTTGTTCAAACCTTGAAGAGCCCCGTAGTGTCGTTCATTCAGTCTCCAAGATTTATATACAGGAATCCACATGAAGTCCATTTGATGTAAGACAATCCATAGAGTACGAATGGATCGTTTTAAAACAGAAGTATAGGCGATATCAAAAGCATATTCGTTTTTCTTTAGCACTTTTCCGGCTTCTCGCGCTTCTTGCAATCCATTTTTAGAAAGGTCTACATCCGTCCAGCCTGTAAATTTATTTTCAAGGTTCCATACGCTTTGTCCATGCCTAATCAACACAAGTTTTATCATCATGTTCTCCTTTCAACAATGACTAAGGACTCTATTCTTTTTTATTATGAGAAGGAAAGTGTTTTTTATCCTAAAGCCGGGGAAAGGAGTTTTTAACATTTAGAAAAAGTGATGCTGAAAAGTAAAGCTTTAACTTTTTTACGCATATGATAAAAATAAAAAAGGGAAGGGAAGATAGTGGATGAGTGACCAAGAACGTCAGATTCAAGCGCTGCACGGCCAGATTGAAGATTTAAAAGAAGAAATGTATCAGATGAAGCTTGATATTAGCACATTAGAGAAAGAAAAAGGAAAGCCTGTTTTGACACCGGCTCTCGTTGGTCAAATAGGAGGTTTTGTTCTAGGTGGATTAGCTATAATTGGTATTTTTTGGATGTAGAACTTTTCGTTTTGAAAACGAAAAGTTCTCCTGATTTTTCAATAAGCAATTCCAACGCGGCATTTTGGGAATTTTTGAGCCCATATTTCATGGTAGGTAAAGTGAGCGGTATCTCCCGTTGAAATTTTAACGGCATCTGCTGGCAAAATATCTTTTTCCACTCGGTATGTGCCTGTTACTTCACCATCAGGCAAGTAGGTTGGGCATATAACGGTCCAGTTTAGGTCACTTTCCTTCAAGTGTAAGTATCCTTTTAAATGATCTTCTGCTGCTCTGGTCGTTTTACGCTTCGATTCATTTGATTGAAAACGATACTTTTCCGGTTCTGTCCGTGACTGTAAAATACCTGCAGTTCCGATAGTAAGAATACGATGAACCCCGTAATGCTTCATGCTGTTTATAATAAGCGGAATACTTTTTGAAATGGTCTCTGCACCATCTGTATTTAACGCGCTGACTACGATATCTTGGTGCTTGAGGGCAAAGCTGATATTTTCTTGATCAAGGACATCGCCTTGTAAGATATGTAGGTTTGGATGACTAATCTTTAGCTTATTGCGGTCTCTAACAAGTACCGTAACATCGTTTTCATCTTTTAGCATCATTTTTAATAAAGACTGTCCAACTCGTCCTGTTGAGCCAAATAGTAAAATTTTCATTGGTTGCACCCCTCTATAAAAGATAGTATCTATTCTTTAGAATATACAATTTGTATACTTATTCATAATAAAAAGCATGCGTAGCATAAAGTAATACAAAGTTGATGAAGAAAATATTCAACATCAAAAAAATTTGATATGATAAAAAGACAGAAAAATCAAAAAATAGGAGAGTGAATGTCTTTTGGGAGACTTGCCTCTGAATCAAATGATGATATTAGTCGTTTTGCTTATGTTATCAGCTTTCTTTTCATCTGCTGAGACAGCCTTTTCAAGCGTAAATAAAATTCGTTTAAAACATTACGCTGAGAAAAAATATCGAGGAAGTAAAAAAGCGCTGCATATTGCTGAACACTTTGAGCAGACGCTATCGACAATTTTAGTAGGAAATGTTGTCGTAAACATTGCTGCGTCCTCTTTGGCAGCTAAAATTGCCCTCGATGTGTTTAAAGGAAACCTAGCACTTGTGATTAGTATCATCGTTATGACCATCATCATTTTGATTTTTGGTGAAGTCTTACCGAAATCGTTAGCGAAAGAGCATGCCGAATCTTTTGCGCTGATGATTTCTTCCTTGTTATTTCTTATTATTAAATTATTAACCCCGATTTCCTTCTTATTTTTACAGGTGAGAAAAGGAGCTTCTCACTTGTTAGCGTCTGCTCCCACACCAACGATCACAGAAGATGAAATTAAAGTGATGGTAGATTTAAGCGAAGAAGAAGGAACGATTAATAATATTGAAAAAGAGCTAGTTCATCGCTCACTCAATTTTAATGACATTGTGGTGGGGCAAATTTTAAAACCTAGAATAGATGTCACAGCAGTTGACGTAAATGCTGATATTGATTCGGTTTGTCAAATGTTTCTTGAAGAGAGATATTCGAGAGTCCCTGTATACGAAGATCATATTGATAACATTATTGGCATTTTATCAGAAAGAGAATTTTTAACCTGTTTAGTCCAAAGAAAAGAGATTTTTATTCGTGATTTGTTGAGACAACCTATTTTTGTAGTAGAATCCATGAAAATATCTGTACTATTGCCAGAGCTTCAAAAAAGTAAGGTGCACATGGCAATTGTAGTTGATGAGTTTGGTGGAACGGCCGGTCTTGTGACCTTAGAGGATATATTAGAAGAAATTGTGGGAGAGATTTGGGATGAACATGATGAAGCTGTTAAGTATGTACATCAGATAGGGGAAAAGGAGTACGAATTTAACGCAGACATCCCTATTGATGAATTTTTAACCTATGTAGCAGTTAGTTCTCCTGACAGTACGTGCCATACCTTAGGGGGATGGATATATGAGCAGTTTGATCATATTCCTGCTAAAGGAGACTTTTTCTCATATGAAGAGATATTGTTTACCATTAAGGAAGTAGAAAATCGACGCATTCGCAAAGTTTCTGTAAAATCATTTGCGAATAAGAATGAGGAAGCTGATTAAAAGAAATTAGAAAGCGCTCCAAGAGATCTTGGAGCGCTAAAGCCATAATATGAAATTAGTTAATATTAGTACTTGCCGCCTAAGTTTTGCTCAGCTAATTGTACTAAACGTTTTGTGATTTCGCCACCAACAGATCCGTTCGCACGAGCTGTTGCATCTGGTCCTAAGTTTACACCAAACTCACTAGCGATTTCGAACTTCATTTGATCGATAGCAGCTTGAGCACCAGGCGCTACTAACTTGTTTGATGAATTTCTGTTTGATGCGTTTTGATAATTTGCCATGTGTATTCATCTCCTCGTTAGATAAAATAGATTTAATGGTTGAGTTAGCTGGAGTTGAACCAGCCGAGCAGATGCATCGATTAGATCTGCTTGCCTACCGCGGCGTAACTCAATGTTTGCGAGCTGTTGTGCTCGGTTGTTACTAGTATTATGGCGAAAGGGAAAAAAACATATACATAGAATTTTATTGGTAATTTATAGAAATTTTTGTGTGGAGTTTGATAAAGAGTAAGAGAGTTTTATTCCGTGCATATTATAGGTACATATTGATCAGGTAAAGCGAGGTGTGCGGATGTCGATTTGTTCTTTATGTAATGGGTTTAGTGATGTACAAATGACGTGCAAAGCATGTGGAGAAGTGCTAGGGGATATGGGAAAAGTCAGCGATTATTTTGATGATTACAGTGCTTACATGGAAATCGATCAGTTAAAAGTAGAAAATGGGTATCCTAGTGATTTAGCAAATCACCAATGTATTCATCTCTTTTACTGCTCTACTTGTCACAGTGAGGAATTGAAGCAAATACAGGAATAAAAAAAGACCCCTAAGGGTCTTTTTTATTCGTGTTCAGCACGGATGCGCTGTTCGGATTCTGCATCAAAGAAATGCGCTTTGTTCATATCTAATGCTAAGTCTAGAGACTGAAGCGGTTTAATATCTGTTCTTGAATCTACGCGTGCTACAAAATCTTGTCCGCCGAGTTTAGAATAAAGCATGGTTTCAGCTCCCATTAACTCGGATACATCGACTTTAATAGTAACTTTTGTGCCGGGTGAAGATTCAATAAATACAGGTTCATCATGGAAATCTTCAGGACGGATGCCTAAAATAATTTGTTTATTTAAATATCCTTGCTCGCGAAGTATTTTCATTTTACCTTCCGGAACTGCAAGAAGAGAATCGCCTACTTGAACCTTTCCGTCTTTTAACGTTCCGGTTAAGAAGTTCATAGCAGGAGAACCAATAAACCCGCCTACAAATACATTTTCAGGTTTTTCATATACTTCTTTTGGTGTACCAACCTGCTGGATAATCCCATCTTTCATAACAACCAGACGAGAAGCCATTGTCATTGCTTCGGTTTGGTCATGTGTTACGTAAATTGTCGTTGTACCCAAACGCTGGTGAAGCTTCGCAATTTCAGAACGCATTTGCACACGTAATTTCGCGTCTAAGTTTGATAAAGGTTCGTCCATTAAGAAGACCTTAGCATCACGAACGATTGCACGACCTAGAGCTACACGCTGACGCTGTCCGCCGGATAATGCTTTTGGCTTGCGCTCTAAGTATTGCTCAAGTCCTAAAATACGAGCGGCATCTTTTACGCGGCGTTCGATTTCATCTTTTGGTAATTTACGAAGTTTTAAGCCGAAAGCCATGTTGTCATATACGCTCATATGCGGATATAATGCGTAGTTTTGGAATACCATTGCAATATCGCGATCTTTTGGAGCAACGTCATTTACACGCTTGCTGTCAATATAAAAATCACCTTTGGAAATTTCCTCTAGCCCTGCAACCATACGAAGCGTTGTCGATTTCCCGCAGCCTGAAGGCCCAACAAATACAATAAATTCTTTATCTTGAATGTGAAGGTTAAAATCTTTTACCGCCGTCACATCTTTATCATACATTTTATAAATATGTTCTAAACGTAATTCAGCCATTTCCATTTCCCCCTTGTATGTACTCTGTGAAACCGTTTTCTTAACTCTAGTGTAATTTTTTTTAATGAAACGGTAAATGGCAAACATGCACAAAAAAAAGAAAGAGTTTTCGTGCACTATTTACGAAAACCCTTTCATTTTATTTTTTATCCTGTGAATTTTTTAACGCAAGAATAGCTAAGTAAGCAGACACAGCTCCTGTGAAGTGTTTGATATCAAGGTGTGTGCGATCAATAAATTTCTCAATTCTATACTGCAAGCTGTTGCGATGCATGTACAAATTCTTAGCAGCAAGAGATACGTTTAAATTACATTCTAAATAAACTTTAATCGTTTCTAAAAGATCTCCATCATCTTTTACTAAGTCAAGTAAATGTATCATATGATTTTGGATTGCCTCTGAAGACTCTTGCAGAACCAAATGGGGTAAAACGTCGGTAAAATGGATAACATGGTTTTGTTCGACTGTATGCTTAATTTGATAAAACCATTTCTTTTCACGCTCAAAAATTAATCGCGGTGAAGACGGAAAAAAGTGAATTTGTCCTTCAAAGAACTGAATTGAAGTTTCAAAATCATGACATAGCACCTCGATAGAATCTGATAAATTTTCAGTTAAGTCATTAGGATCATCAAAGGTTTCGATAACGATACCTGATTGTTTATCAATCCACAACACAGTAATCGAGGTAGAATACAAGGCGTGAAGCGCATTTTCAAACTCTATTTTTTGTTCAAACGAACGTTTAATTAAAAACTGGGTAAAGCGAAAAGAATGGTGCGTATGATGAGAGTGAATGACTTTTTCAGGTGCTTTAAATAACAGGTTTGACCAATACAATTGTTCTGGCGTCAGGAAAGAAACTTCCTCATCATAAGGCGTTAAAAAAGCAGAAAGTAATGCCTGCTCTTTTTGAGACAAAGCCGTGTGTTCAATTCCAATGAAGCCTTCATCACATGAAAACCATTTGTATCGTTCAAATTGAGAAGGGATTTTAGCCTTAATCATTTTATCCCCAAATAGTGTGTGCAGCTGTTTCATCTGTGCTCGTTCCCTTCGGTGAAAGCTTACTATTCATAAACGTGAAAAAGCATAAGCTCATGAATATAATCAATTAATTGTGTTTCATCTATTTGATTAGAAAGCGCAGTTTTCCATACAATTTGTCCATCTTTTAAATAATCAGCCTCGTAATAAACCCGATTCATATAAAACGAGATGTGCCAGCCCGGCATTCGATTATTTTGATACAGTGGTTTAACCTGAAAATGTGCAACCATAAAGAAAATCTCCTTTCTCAAGTAGTTATTATAAGCTTACCATGAGAAAAGGAGATGAAAAATCATTTAATCTAAAAATTTTGTTAATTTGTAAAATATGTTGCATATGTGTTTAGCACCTTGCGTTTGAATGTCTGTTTCATCAAAAATCATCGGTTTTGCATTCACTTCAAACAGATAATAATGACCTTGGACTGACTTTGCCATATCAAGAGAAAATTCTTCAATGAGAGGGAAGGACTTTTGAAGGACTTGCCCGCACGTATTTACAAAAGACGAAAGAAAGGAAGTATCTACTTCATCTTCAAGATCTTGAGAAGGTGAAATGCTTCCGCCGTTTAACGTATGTGTTGTAATGGAGTGATAGGGACTATGTCGAATACCGACGCCGCTAATAACATACCGGCTATCTTTGTGATGCGCTAAAATACGTAAGTCATAGCGCCGGTCTTTGAATGGCTGCGTCTCAATTGCTTCTTGAATGAGATAAGCAGACCTGGGAAGGTCAATTGCTTGTAAAGAAGAAAATTCTTCTTTGCGTGTATGATCTTGATAAATAATCGTATGCTTATCGGAAGATAATCGGAAAATTCCAGCGCCTTTACTGCTGTTAATAGGCTTAAAATAAAGAGAAGAGTGTTTTTGCAGAAGCTTAGCAATATCAATTTCTGGTGTTAAACGATAGGTTTTAGGAAGGTGAGAAGATAATAGTGGATGTTTTGAAAATAACTGATACACTTTCCATTTTGAAAAAAAAGCGGAATTAAAAAGGGGGATGTGCCTGCTTTTTATTTTTTTGTGTAAAGATTTCAGCTTTTTGGTTTCTGATTTTCTTCCTGGATAACGATTATATATAACGTTTGGCAGCGGCAAAGTTGTTTTGATCCACTGCTTTTTTGCCCCGTCAAAGCAATACCCTTCAAAGAAGTGATGAGACATTGTTTCTTCAGCGAATAAAGCAAGAAGCCCGCCTTTCTCTTGCAGGGTATGATGTAAGAGTTCTAATAAAGGACGCTGTTTTACATTCAGTTTTTCCAAAACAGCTTTGTTCGTTAAAACTCCCACAATAGGACCTGCTTTTTCTCCTTTTAAACGAAGAAAAGCTTGAGTAGAAGAAATACTTTGAGTAAAGGGAAGTTCAATTTCTTGAACTCCCCATGTGTAAGATGCTGAAGGATTATTATGAAACCACTGCTGCTTTTCTTTGTGATAGTAAATTGTAATCATATGCTGATGCCTTCAGGTGTATTTAGATAGTATCCAGATAAGTAAATCGCATATTCTAGAGAAAGTTTTCTAGTTTGTTGATCCGCTTTTCGTAAGGCAGGGTGTGAAAAAATAGAGCGACCGGGCTTAGAGTTAGCTTCAAACAGCCACACGTTTCCTTGATAATCCACTCCAAAATCGAATCCAAGCTCTCCAATTAATCCGTTCAACTTCTGTTCAAGTATATGACTAATTGAGATAGCGGCATCTTTTAGCTTATTTTCAATTTCTTTTTTGTAAGAAGGGTTAGTGAATATTTTGGCTGTAGCTTCAATTTCTCCGCCGTAATCAAGATGCGTAGTGATGCTGTTGGGACCGGCTACTTTAGCAGCTAGAGCAGTAAGCACCCATTGGTTATTCCCGTCTTTATTCGTATGCACGCGAAAGTCTACACAGCGCTTTTCTTTTTTGATTAATGAAATACCTTGCTGAGCAATGTATGAAGGATTAGTAAGTAAATATTCAAATTCTGATAATAGTTCCTCTAAGGTTTCTTTTTCTTGAACATGAAGACCTTTTTCTCCTTTGTAAGTCAGCGTGTACATGGAATCCTTAAAAGCTAGCGTATAAATGCCGCGGCCTAAGCTTCCGTTTTTCGGCTTTAAATAAACGGTTTGATGAAGAAGCAGAAGTTTTTTTATTTGCTCACACGAAGGACTTTCAACCGTGTAAGGTAACAAATAGGCTGTCTGCTCGTTCAGTTTTAAAAGCTCATGAATTTCCCACTTGTTGAAAAAATCAGGATTAAAAAATGGAATGCCGTAATCAGTCATCATCTTTTCTTTAATGAACTTAAAAGGAGCTAACCCCTCTGTTTTTCGATTTGGCAAACGGTTATATACAACGTTAGGAAGCGGGACTTCATGCTGTGTCCAGCCGCTTTCCTCGTAAAAATAGCCGTTTATGGTCCCGGTTTCCCAGTTGATATGATGAGTTCCAAAAATAAAAGGAAGTCCCCCTGTTATACTTGCAGTAGAAAGAAGTTTAGCTAAGTGAAGGGAACGCTTTCCAATTGGCCGCAGCAGAGAACCAGTAAAACCAGCTGATAACACACCAATTAAAGGTCCTAAGTGAATGGTCTCATTCACAATAATAGGGTGCATCATATGAGCGAAAGGAATTTGCAGTTTTGTCATTAGCTCAGCTGAAATCTGAATTTCTTCACATTCTGAAGATTGTATAAGGCATGGAGCTGTCATTGTTCCAAAAGCTGCTTGTTTCAAGGAGTCTTTGTAAAGAGATGCAGGAACAGAAAGATCGCATCCTAGCTGCTCTACTACAACAAGGCGAGTAAGAGTTTTTTTCATAGCATTACTCCTTACGATACGATAGTGTGTTAGCTAAATAGATGCAGTAAGACAGGACATTTTTATACATGACTTCTTTTTGTTCAGGAGCTGTCTCCATTACGATTTTTCTTCCTGGTTTCGAATTTAAATCTAGAATCCAGATGCTGAAGTCTCTCGAGATACATAAATCAATACCTAATTCAAAAAGAGAAGGAAAATGTTTTTCCAGTACGGACGGAATCGTTTTACAAATGGTGTTGATTTCATCCATCACATATTGACGGTGAACGCGAGGGATGCGAGGCAGCAAGTTCTCAAAAGGTACAATAGAGGCTCCTGAACTTACATTTGTTACGATGGAGTCTCGTTCACCTTGTCTAATTCCTCTTCCAATTTCTTTCCAAGCACCATCGTTTCCTTTTTGTAATAGCAGTCTTATATCAAAAGGAGTGCGCTCATAAGGGAAAAATGAAATATGGGGCTGAGCAATATACAATACATCACGGGCCGTTTTCGTAAACCAGTTCTTAAACTCCTGAAAAGAGGAAAATAGAATGGTGTTTACAATGTCATTTTGTTGATAAGAAGCTTCAATTTCACGTCCACGCTGTCTTAATTTCACAATTCCTTTACCTTGTGAGCCGTTAGCAGGCTTAATCATTAGGCTATCGTTTGTTCGAAGCAGCTGAACAAGCTGCTCTACACTTTCGATTGGAGTGGTAGGAGGAATATATGAAGATAAATAGCTATCGTTTTTAATGGCTTCATAGACATCTAGCTTATTGGGCAATCCATGGCCTAAAAATGTAACATCTTCCCGCTGTTTAAGCCAGTTTACAATAGGGCGAGCCTTATTAGACAGCGAGTCTTTTCGATAAAAGCAGCGATCGTAAATAAACGAAGGAAGTAAAAAGGAATCTTCTATCCATTTCTTTTGTTGTAAATCGTAGCGGAAGCCTTCAATATTTTCGGTGTTAGGATGAATGTTAAAAGGAGTAAAACGGTATATTTCAATTGAAAACTCAGAAGCATGTTTAGCAACTTCGGTCACATACTCCACTTCTTGCTGTGGGTGAATCGTTAAAAAGCCTAATGAAATCATCGTAAATCCTCCTTGGCAAATTGAAAATTCGTTGCATGCAGACAATAATCAAGCAGTGCTTTTGTTGAGGGACGAACAGAGAAAGCGCTGGAATCTAATTGTTTGGAAGGTTTGACATTTACTTCAATAATCCAAGGCTTTCCTTCTTGATCAATCGCTAAATCAATACCAAATTCTGCATAAAGTTCAGCCGGGTGAGAAAGCTGTGTGCAAATTTCAATCGCAATCTCTTTTAAAAGTGAAAGGATATGGCGCGTCGTTTTTGAATCATAGAGCTGAGTTAAAACTTGCTGAGGAGGATGAATATCCCCTCCACGAGCAAGATTTGAGACGAAATTGCCGGGTTTTGATACACGTGTGACAATGGACGTGATTTTCCACGTCAAGTCGTCTTTTTTATGACAGAGAATGCGGAAATCAAAAGGGCACTGTTTGTATGTCTGCAGTGAAATTCCTTCTTGGATAAGAAATCCTTGCCTTTTTAATTGACTATAAAGCGTTTCAAATAAGTCATAGAGAGATTCATATTCTTTTTCATACGTCTGTGTAAACGTTGTATAGTCTAAAATATACTTCTCTTTCTTTGAAATTTTAAAAATATTTTTTCCTTGGCTACCATGAACAGGCTTCAGAAAAACATCGTCATGAAGTTCCAAAGCGTCAAGAAGATCTTGACGTGAACGAAGCTGATACGTTTTTGGCAAATATGGAAGCAAGTGTACAACATCTTTAAGCTGTTGAAAAACCGTCCATTTATTTAAGTAGCGTGCGTTAAAGAAAGGAACGTCATGCTCTTTCAAAAATGTTTTAAAGGTTTGAAAATCAGCGCTTTGCTCGGTTTTCCTGGCATGAATCCGGTTGTGTACTATTCCCGGAAAGGGAACGTCTGAATAAACCCATCGATCACCGCGATAAACATATCCTTTAGGGGACAATGACTTCACGTCGCTCAATTTGCTCACATAGCAAAAACACCCTAACTCCTTGCAAGCTTGAACAAATTCCTTACAAAATACAGAAATGGAGCCAAAGGGTTCTTCATCTTCTCGAACTTCTGTTACGATGCTAATCACGGGTCCCATCCTAAACGTGTTCTCTTCGTAAATGCCTCTCAGCTGATGCGTTTCATACGGAAAGCAAAAGTCTGCAAATAGAGCTTCCGACATCATGAAGCAGCATTCTCGATGCTGAAAAACAGTGGCTTTAACTTCTTTCGTGATGGAGCCTACTGTTAACGTAAACTCGTGCTTGCATTTCACACGTGAGAACAGAGCAGAACTAATGTAAATGTCGTCGCTCATATGGTTCTCTAGTGGTTTTAGAGAAATGGTAAAAGTATTCATAAACGAATCCTCTTTTTCTTTCCTTTAGTAGGCGAATGCTGATATATACTATGAGGAATTAGCCCAATCTGTGAAGAGAATTTATCGTTTTCTGAGAAAATAAAGGTCTTAAGCTGAATTTTATATAATAATTTGTTATAGTTAGGGAAGTCAAGAAATTATAGAACTGAATTAGGAGGAACTTAACGTGTCTGTAAACTTACATGATGTAGCAAATGATTTAGAAAAAGCAATTCGTCAAAGCGACGATTACACAAACTTAAAAAACTTATATGCAGCAGTAAACGCTGATCAAGGTTCAAAACAATTATTTGAGCGTTTCCGTACAATGCAAATGGAGCTGCAACAAAAGCAAATGATGGGCCAAGAGATCACTGAAGAAGAAGTTCAGCAAGCTCAACAAACAGTTGCAATCGTTCAACAAGATCAAAATATCGCGAAGCTAATGGAAGCTGAGCAACGTATGAGCATGGTAATTGGTGAATTAAACAAAATTATCATGAAGCCACTTGAAGAACTTTACGGTGCGGCTGAATAAGAGATAGAGAAAAGAGGAAAAGAGAAATCTTTTCCTCTTTTTTTATGCGGAAATTCCTTCTAATTGTGCAGTTCTGCTCATAAGCTTAGTAACAAGGCTACACATGCCGACTATCATGAAAAGGTCATTTATAACCGTATCCTAACGGATTAGACATCTATGAAAGAAGGGGTTCTCATATGGCTTATCGATTGCTAGCGTTGAATATTGATGGAACCATTTTAAATAGCCAAGGGCGCGTTACAAAAGAAACGAAAGACGCAATTCAATTTGTGAAAAATAAAGGGGTTTACGTTACGTTAGTAACAAACAGGCATTTTCCGTCTGCTAAAAAAATTGCTCGATCACTTAAAGTTCATCCAGCAATGCTCATTACTCATAGCGGTGCCTTTATCGGAACATCGATAGACAAACCGATACTAGATAAGAGAATTAGCGAGGAAAAAACATTTAATCTCATTCAGCTTTTTGAAAATTTTAATTGTCATGTCCGCATTTTGCATGAAAGGTTTTCAATTGGAAATCGTGTAAAGCTTCCTAATAATATTGTAGCTAAAAGCGTGTTAAAAACGGGAGAACCGCTCTTTTATCCCGTGCAGTTCGTAGATTCATTAGGGGATACGCTTCGTGATGAACCTGTTTCTACTCCAAAAATAGAAGTGTATTTTGCAGATCGTAGAGAAAAAGAATACGCTGAGCAAACAATTGCCAGTGCAGTTCCGGATATTGAATGGTTTTCGTATCCAAATGAAAATAGATGCTATATTACGCCAAAAGGAGCCACAAAAGCTGCCGGCGTTCGTTATGTAGCAAATCGTCTAGGGATACCGATGGAAGACGTAGTAGCCATTGGAAATTGCTATGATGATGTAGAAACGATTGAACACGCGGGAATGGGTGTGGCCATGGGCAATTCACCAACGGAATTAAAAATGCTTGCGGATTGGGTTACTCGTTCTAATAATGAAAATGGTGTAGCCTATATGGTGAAAGAATTATTTAGAAAGCAGCAGCGTCTTGGTTATCTTCATCAAATTGACAGCTTTCGTTTAAAATAAATAAAAGTATGTTAGTTGAAGGGAAATCCGAACGAAGAATCCAACTCGTTCGGATTTTTTTCATTGGTAGGATAAACGTCAGCTTCACGTATGTAGCTGTTTCTAACTGTTGATTGAAGGGCAAGGCGAAGACTCCTGCGTAAATCAACAGAAGTGTAACAAGCAATTCATATGAGCTTATTTATCCCATTTGTTCGTCTGTAGGTTGAATTAATGTAATTATGGCTCAATCTCTTTTTCCGTTTGTTTCCTGTCCGCGTATTCCCTTGAGCTGAGCACCTTGACCGGACATACGTAGGTTTTGTAAACTGATTACTTAGATAGAATTGATTTGAAAGGTGATTATATTGAACATTTATATAAAAGGTATAGAAGATGAGCGTTTTTTACGTCCGCTTCACCGAATTTCAGATTTGTTTTTTGAAGAAAGCAACGTCTCCTTTGAGGATGATAATGAAGCTCAGCTGAAGGTTGAAGTAGAGCTAAAAGTTCATGAAGAAATTTATGCGAAAGCAGTGCTGCATGATGCTGCAACGGACAAGGTGTTTACAGAAGAGCTTTCTAAATCGTTTACGCCGTATGAAACAGAAAAAGAAAAATTTAAGCAAATAAAAAATGTGGTGCTTCGCGTCTACTTATCTGTGTTACAGGAGTATACAAACATTGTTCAAAAATGGGGTATTTTAACCGGTATACGTCCAACGAAGTTGCTTCATATGAAACTGCAGTCAGGCAAAAGTAAAGAACAAGCACATCGTGAGCTAAAGGAAGAATATTTAATCACTGATGACAAAATTAATTTAATGCAG
This sequence comes from Priestia sp. SB1, assembly GCF_038898415.1. Classification (NCBI taxonomy): domain Bacteria; kingdom Bacillati; phylum Bacillota; class Bacilli; order Caryophanales; family Bacillaceae; genus Priestia; species Priestia sp. SB1. The sequence continues at coordinate 92,661 of NZ_JBBJSS010000012.1, forward strand.
CATATTGTGGATCGTCAACTAGCAGCTATTCCCGATTTACATGAGTTAAAGAACGAGGTAAGCATTTATATAGGCATTCCGTTTTGTCCGACGAAGTGTGCATACTGTACATTCCCAGCCTATGCGATTAACGGACGTCAAGGATCTGTTACGTCATTTTTAGGCGGCTTGCATTATGAGATGCGTGAAGTAGGGAAATGGTTAAAAGAAAATGACGTCAAGATTACAACCGTCTATTATGGCGGAGGCACACCAACGAGCATTACGGCTGAAGAAATGGACATGCTGTATGAAGAGATGTATGAATCGTTCCCTGATGTACAAAATATCCGTGAAATTACGGTAGAAGCAGGAAGACCCGATACGATTACGGAAGAAAAGCTAGCTGTTTTGAACAAATGGAATATTGACCGGATTAGTGTAAATCCGCAATCTTATATTCAAGAAACCTTAAAAGCTATTGGACGTCATCATACAGTTGAAGAAACGATTGATAAATTTCATCTTTCTCGAAAAATGGGGATGAATAACATTAACATGGACTTAATTATTGGGCTTCCAAATGAAGGTGTAGAAGAATTTCAGCATACGCTAGACGAATCTAAAAAATTGCTTCCTGAATCTTTAACTGTTCATACGCTATCGTTTAAACGCGCGTCTGAAATGACTCAAAATAAACGGAAATACAAAGTAGCAGATCGCTATGAAATTGGTAAAATGATGGATTTAGCGACTGAGTGGACTCAAGAACAAGGATATGAACCTTATTATTTATATCGCCAAAAAAATATTTTAGGTAATTTAGAGAACGTTGGATATTCATTCCCTGGTCAAGAGAGCCTGTACAATATTATGATCATGGAAGAAAAGCAGACGATTATTGGCCTTGGGTGCGGGGCATCCAGTAAGTTCGTGCATCCAGAAACAGGCATTATTACAAGGTTTGCGAATCCAAAAGACCCAAAATCGTACAACGATGGATTCGAGCACTATACGCAAGAGAAACTCAAGATTTTAGATGAATTGTTTAGGAAATAAAAAGGTCACTTTTTAGTGATCTTTTTTATTTTCAGCAGGGAAATGTCGGAATCTGTTGAATATATAAGAAAGTTGTAAGCGTTTTCTTATTATGGCGATGCGAGGTGCCGCTTAATGATGAATGTACAGTTAACCGTACCATCTATGATGGAAAGAGCTGAAAAGCTGTTTGGTAAAAAAGAAGTGGTTTCTAAATCTTCAAAAGGGATTCAACGTTTAACTTATAATCAGTTAATAAAACGGACTCGGCAGCTCTCTAGTATGCTAGAACGAATTGGAGTGAAGCGAGGAGAAAGAGTCGGAACGTTTGCATGGAATCATCATAGACATCTAGAGGGTTATTTTGCTGTGTCGGGAATAGGCGCTGTGCTTCACACAATTAATATCCGGTTAGATTCTGAGCAAATTGTATACATCATTAACCATGCACGCGATAAAGTCATTTTACTTGATGAATGCTTTTTACCTTTATTTGAAAGCATTCATCAAAAGCTTCCACATGTTGAAGCCTATATCCTTATGTCAGATGAAGGTGAGCTGCCAGAAACAGAGTTGCCAGTGTATCATTACGAAAATTGGATTCAGCAAGGGAATGCATCGCATTCCTTTGTTCAAGATTTAAGCGAAGAAGAACCAGCAGGTCTTTGTTATACCTCTGCTACTACAGGAGAGCCAAAGGGCGTTGTATATTCTCATCGCGCTATTTATTTACACTGTATGGCGCTAGGACTTGCTGATAGTGCTGGATTATCAGAAGGTGATACCGCTATGCCTATCGTTCCAATGTTTCATGTAAATGCATGGGGAATTCCTTTTGCTGCGGTCTGGTTTGGGACAAAGCTCGTGCTGCCGGGCGCTTTTTGTACCTCAGAGACGATTGCCTCTCTCATTGAACAAGAGAAAGTAACTCTTGCTGCAGCAGTACCTACCGTTTGGTTAAATTTTTTACAAGAGTTAGAAAAAAAGCCTTACGCAGTTGATAGTTTGCGGGCTATTTTATGCGGCGGATCAGCGGCCCCAAAAAGCGTCATTCGAGAATTTCAGGAAAAATATCAAATTGAATTTATGCATGCATACGGAATGACGGAAACAAGCCCTGTTGTAACCGTCTCCCGCTTAAAAAGCTATCAGTACAGCGAAGACCCTGAGTATCAGCTCAGCGTAAAAGCGAAGCAAGGTTTCTTAGTTCCTGGCGTTGAAATGAAAGTAATAGGTCAAAATGGAGAAGTTGCTTGGGATGGAGTGGAAATGGGTGAGCTATTACTAAAGGGGCCATGGGTAGCTTCTGAATATTACAAGGATAAAAGAACAGAAGATACGTTTAAAGACGGCTGGCTGTATACGGGAGATATTGTGACGGTTGACGAAGAGGGAACGATCAAAATTGTAGACCGAACAAAAGATTTAATTAAAAGCGGAGGAGAATGGATTTCATCGGTTGATCTAGAAAACGCGCTGATTGCCCATGAATCTGTTTTCGAAGCCTGTGTCATAGCAGTCCCTCATAAGGTGTGGCAAGAGCGTCCAGTTGCTTGTGTCGTGTTAAAAGATGCATATAAAGGTGTCGTTTCGTCAGAAGAGCTGCTCAAATTTTTAGCGCCGCAGTTCGCAAAATGGTGGCTTCCAGATGACATTTTATTTATGGATGAAATCCCAAAGACAACGGTCGGAAAGTTTTTAAAACGTACGCTTCGTGAACAAGTCCTCAATCATTATCAGAAAGGGTGAGTAAATATGACCGTCGAATTAAAAGTAGTAGAACTAGTTTTGCAAGAGCGTGTCGCCACAATTTCGTTTAACAGGCCGGATGCGTTAAATGCATTAAACGAAGAAGTGCTAGAGCAGTTTATTCAATGTTTAAAAGTTGTCGAAGAAAGTGAAGTGGACTTCTTAGTAGTAAAAGGAAACGGAAAAGTGTTTTCAGCAGGGGGAGATATTAATATGATGATGTCACCTTCACAATCAGAACGTTTTGAGCAGGTGATGGATTTAATTAATGAAGCCGTGCTGACTTTATACAGCCTGCCTCAAATGACGATAAGTGTACTGCACGGTGCGGCAGCAGGGCTAGGGCTCAGCATTGCGCTTGCTTCTGATTATATTATTGCAGAAAGACACACGAAAATTGCGATGAACTTTATCGGCATTGCTCTAATTCCAGACGGAGGCGGTCACTTTTTACTAGAAAAGCGCATCGGTTCTCATCGTGCGAAACAGCTGATTTGGGAAGGAAAGACATTAAAAGCAGAGGAAGCTCATCAATTTGGTATAATTGATGAAATAAAAGAAGGAGATTTGGCGAAGCGTGTAGAAGATTATCTCTCATATTGGCTAAAAAAACCTTCACGTGCTTTGAAGGAAACAAAGCGAATTTATGTGGAGACATCTATTTCACAATTAAAGCAAGTGCTTGCGCTTGAGAAAAGAAGTCAGTTTACTATGAGCCAAAGTTCGGATCATAAGGAAGGTGTACGTGCGTTTCTGGAAAAGCGAGCGCCTGTTTTTAATCAAAGTGAAAAAGATATTTCCGAAAATTAAGTGAACTAGTTTAAAAGCCAATATTTTTGTCTATCATATTGATAGAGCATGTTTAAAAGTTGCAAAACAGTGGTAACACAAGATAATGTAGAAACTAATGAGGTGATTGGAAATGAACAAAACAGATTTAGTAAACGCAGTGGCAACAAAATCAGAGTTAACAAAAGCAGATGCATCTAAAGCAGTTGACGCATTACTAGAAACAATTTCATCAACGCTAGGTGAAGGTGAAAAAATTCAGTTAATCGGCTTCGGTACATTTGAAGTACGCGAGCGTGCTGCTCGTACAGGCCGTAACCCTCAAACGGGTGAAGAAATGCAAATTCCAGCATCAAAAGTACCGGCATTTAAAGCTGGTAAAGAACTAAAAGAAGCTGTAAAGTAATATAAAACGCCGGAAAGCTAAACCTTTCCGGCGTTTTGTATTAACGATGAAATAATACAAGTTTTCCGCTAGAGCTAACGCATCGATGTGTTTTTTCTAAGTAGGCAAGCTCTTCTAACTTTTTGGTGCCGATTGTCTTTGCTTCTGTTTCAGAAGCTGCTTCGAAGCTTTCATCTATTAATTTTTCTCCAGTCTTTTCAAAAGCGGTTAATGTATAAGTACTCATAAAATCTACTCTCCTCTTATAGTATAATTGTAAGCGTATTCAACATATTTCTCGTCTTATTCCTCTAAATCCTGCTAAGGTTTACAGATATCATTTTTTTCCATACAATAAACATAGGTTTATTTACAAAGGAGGAATTAAATGTCTCTTTCTATCCGTGAAGTTTCAAAAAGGTACGGTGAATTTACAGCTGTAAATGAACTATCCTTGCAAATTCCAAAGGGTGAAGTGTTTGGTTTTTTAGGTGCAAACGGTGCTGGCAAAACAACGACGTTTCGAATGATTTTAGGGCTCATTGAACCAACCTCAGGTCACATCCAATGGAATGATAAATCTTTAACTTACAGTAGAAGCCATCTAGTTGGTTACCTTCCAGAAGAAAGGGGATTATATCCGAAATTAAAAGTCAAAGATCAGCTTGTTTATCTAGGACGGCTGCGCGGGATGAAAAAAGCTAACGTGCTGCAAGAAATGGAGCGCTGGTTATCTCGATTTAATATTCCTCAATATGCTTCAAAAAAAGTAGAAGAGCTATCCAAAGGAAATCAGCAAAAAATTCAATTTATCGCTTCCGTTATTCATCGTCCCGAGCTGCTTATTTTAGATGAACCTTTTAGCGGTTTGGATCCTGTAAACGTAGAGGTACTAAAAGAAGCGGTACTTGATTTGAAAAAACGCGGGACGACGATTGTTTTTTCAAGTCATCGAATGGAACATGTGGAAGAACTTTGTGAATATTTATGTATTATGCATCATGGTACGCCTGTTGTATATGGAAGACTGCCGGAGATCAAGCGTTCATTTGGCAAGAAAAACGTCATTATACATGGGAAAGGTCCGTTTGAGAGAATTACGGAGCTTGAAGGTGTTGTAAAGGTGAAAAAAACGGTTGAAGGCATGATTGTTCAAATTCAGCATGAATCCGTATCGCAACTCATTTTTCAAGAACTTAAACATTTTTCATTTGTATCTAAATTTGCAGTGGAAGAGCCTTCATTAAATGATATTTTCATTGAAAAGGTAGGTGCTTCCTATGAATAAATTTTGGGTCATCGTTTTTCATACATATCTTAATAAATTAAAAACAAAATCTTTTATTATTACGACGATTATTACTGCTCTTATTCTAGTTGCTCTTACAAATATGGAGAAAATTATCGACGTTTTTAATTCAGACGATAATGGCACAAATGTGGGTGTCATCTATGAAGTGGAAAGCGTATATACGTTGTTCAAACAAAATGTAAATGCTATGGATTCAGACATTCATTTAAAAGAATTTACGTCTGAGTCTAAGGCAAAGCAAGCGGTAAAAAGCGGGCAGCTCGATAGCTATTTACTTTTATCTTTAAACGATAAGCAGCTGCCTCAAGCTGTGTACAAAGCTAACTCTTTGGCCGAATCAAATCTTTCATCTACCTTAGAACAGGCGGTACAGCAAACAAAAGTGGCTATGGCTACAGTGAAAATTGGTTTAGAAGAAAAGCAAATTGATCAGCTTTACAGCCCTGTTTCATTTAAAAAAGAAGCGTTAGTTGAAAATGCCAAAACAGAACAAGAGCTAAATCAAGCAAGAGGTCTTGTGTATGTTCTGCTGTTTGTTATTTATTTTGCCGTTATCATGTATGGGAGCATGATTGCGATGGAAGTAGCTACTGAAAAATCATCCCGCGTTATGGAGATCCTCGTATCGAGCGTATCACCTATTACACAAATGTTTGCTAAAATCATTGGAATTGCACTGCTCAGCTTAACACAGCTTGCAGTGATACTGAGCGTGGGCTACACATCGTTAAAAGCCAGTGTGGAAACAAATCATAACGGCATCTTTTCTTATCTCGGATTTAATGATGTTCCGCTGACTACATTCGTGTATGCATTTGTCTTTTTCATATTAGGGTACTTTCTTTTTGCTACGCTCGCGGCTTTTTTAGGTTCTCTTGTGAGCCGTATTGAAGATGTACAGCAAATGATTACGCCCATGACCCTTGTGATTGTGGTCGCTTTTTTAATTGCTATGTTTGGACTTGGTGATCCTGAAACCACAATCATTACGGTCACATCTTTTATCCCGTTTTTTGCTCCGATGATTATGTTTTTGCGTGTAGGTATGTTAAATGTTCCTATGTGGGAAGTGAGTGTATCGATAGGGATTTTGGTTGTGACGATTACTGCTTTAGCTATATTTGGTGCCCGTGTGTATAAAGGAGGAGTCCTTATGTATGGTCAATCTACCTCTTTTAAAGATATTAAAAAGGCGCTGCAGTTAACGAAAAAAGAAACATAAAGAAGTGAGAGGCTGAGACAAAAGTAGATTAGTTGAAGGGAGGTCCGGACGAACAATCTAGATTCTTGATGGAGAATCCAACTCGTCCGGATTTTTTTATTGGTATGGTGACCATAGTTTGCATGTATGTAGTTGTTTCTAGCTGTGTATTGGAGAGCAAGACGAAGACTCCTGCGGAGAAAGCGGAAGCGACGAGGAGGCTCAGCGGCTGCCGGAAAGAGAAGTCTTGCACGGAAATCAACAGCGGTGCCTCAAGCGATTCATACTCGCTCCTTTATCCAACCTGTTTGTCTTTAGATTGTATTGATTTTGTTGTGTCATAATCTCATCTCTTATGAAAAAGCGTCTACCCGTGCATTCGGTGCCAAGCGATGGTAAAATGAAATGTAAAGAGCTGTAAATAAGCGGACGAAGCGATAAGAGCTTTGCTATCAAATACATAGAATGAAGTGGTAAGGAGGAAAAGGGCATGACAAAAGGAATTGCTCAATACGAAGTAGGAGAGCAAGTTGATCTTTATTTTTTAATTAAATCCTCAACGAGAGGAATTGCAAGCAATGGAAAACCATTTTTAACGGTAATCCTACAGGATAAAACAGGTGATATTGAAGCCAAGCTGTGGGATGCATCCCCAGATGACGAGGAAAATTATGCTGCTCAAAAGATTGTGCGAGCTGCTGGAGAAGTAATGAATTACCGCGGGCGCAACCAGCTGAAAATACGCAACATTCGTCCTGCACAGCCCCAAGACGGAGTGCGCACATCTGACTTTTTAGAAGTGGCGCCTTTATCTCAAGAAGAAATGGTGGAACATATTACAAAGAGTATATTTGAAATGAAAAATTCAAATGTCCAGCGCATTACTCGCCATTTGTTTAAAAAATATCAAACGGAATTTTTAGAATATCCGGCAGCAACTAAAAATCACCATGAGTTTGTATCTGGGCTTGCCTACCATGTGGTGTCTATGCTGAAGCTGGCTGAGTCATTTTCAACCCTTTATCCAAGCTTAAACCGCGACTTGCTGTACGCTGGAGTTATTCTTCATGACCTTGGCAAAGTATTTGAACTTTCAGGTCCTGTTTCGACGATATACACAGTCGAAGGGAACTTGCTTGGCCATATCTCGATTATGGTGAATGAAATTGGAAAAGCGGCGGAAGAATTAGCGATTGAAGGAGAAGAGGTCATGCTTCTTCAGCACCTTGTATTATCGCATCACGGTAAGGAAGAGTGGGGAAGTCCGAAAAAGCCGTTAATTAAAGAGGCTGAGATGCTTCATTTGATTGACAATGTAGACGCTAAAATGAATATGCTGGACCGAGCATTAACAAAAGTGAAGCCTGGTGAATTTACAGAGCGTATTTTTGCACTTGATAATCGTTCATTTTATAAACCAACGATTGATTAAAAAGGTATAAGTCTTTCTTCCTTCGCATATAGTGGTTGTAAATAACTGTGATGGGGGATCAATATATGGTGACACTACCAATTTGGATTTATTTAGTTGTAGCAGGCATTTTCTTTAGTGGATTTATGGCGATTCGTGCTGCACAACATGATAAGCAAGTGGATGATTCGTTTATTGAAAAAGAGGGACAAGTCTTCATCGAAAGAATGCAAGTGGAAAAAGAAAGACGCAACAGCGATTCTATCTGATTATATAAAAGAGCCTGTCACATGAGTGACAGGCTCTTAGCATTACTGCTGAGGAGTTTCTACGCCAGATTGACTGTCTGTCGCACCTTCTTCGAAAATTGGTTTTACATCCTTATCTTTTGGTTTCACTTTTGCTTTATCAAGCTCTTTTTGAATCTTCTTGTTCGCTTCTGCTTGATCTACTTTTGAACGTTTGATTTGCTGCTCAAGTTCAGGTTTCTTTTTCTCAAACGATTCTACTTTCTTTTTATCGACTAGTTTAATGATATGGTAGCCGTATTCCGTTTTGATCGGCTTGCTTACTTCACCTTTTTTCAGCTTATAAGCTGCTTCTTCAAATTCTTTCACCATTTGGCCTTCACCGAAGTAGCCTAAATCGCCGCCGTTAGCTGCAGACTGCTGGTCCGTTGAGTATTCTTTTGCCAGACTAGCAAAGTCATCGCCTTTTTTGATTTTCGCTTCTACTTCATTTGCTGTTTTTTCGTCTTTTACTAAAATATGACTTGCGCGAATTTGAGGTTTTTGAGCTTTATATTCATCATAAGCTTTTTTCAGTTCTTTGTCCGATACCTTAATGCCTGCCGTAGCAGCTTTTTCACGGAGAATATCAACTTTTAGCATATCTTTGACTTCTTTTTCGCCTTTTTGCTTAATAACTGAATCCACCTGATCACCGTATTGTTCTCTTAGAATGTTCAGCTGCTGATCAAGCTCTTTATCCGTTACTTTATATTTTTTACTCAATACTTTTTCTTCGGTAACGCTTCGTACGAGTGTATTAAATTGGTCTTGTCCGATTGTATCTTTCATTTGCTTATACAAATCACCTTGAGTGATATTGCCTGCTTTTGTTTCTACAATTACTTTTGAAGAATCGTTTGCATTTGAAGCATCATTTCCCCCACTGCATGCTGATAAAGCAACGAGGCTGGCTGCCGTTGTTAGTGCAACTAAGCTTTTTTTCATACGTAAACACTCCTACTCATCATTTTTACTTATGTAGCTTGACTCAAGATTTACTATATCACATTTCCTGATGTTAGCAAATGAAGTTAAAACCACGTAAATTTACATTTATTTTCCACTAAGCATGGAGTGATTATACGCTTATGATGGCTTTTTTATAAAGCGTTTTCAAAATGGTGGACAAACTCACAGAGTAATCTCCAAACGAGAAGCAAGAGAAATAAATTATGGAGTTTGGGCTAAAAGCCTAGACGTTTTTTGAGCTGATGCATAAGATGCAGTATTAGTAAACAAAGGGGGTGCTCAAATGAGCGGATGCGGATATGGAGGCGGTTTTGCACTATTAGTTGTACTGTTTATCTTATTAGTCATTGTTGGTTGTGCATGTTACCACTAGGAAACAGATGAATATAAAAGGAAAGGGGCGATAGATATGGGTTCTTACGGATGCGGATACGGCAGTGGATTTGCTCTATTAGTCGTATTATTCATCTTATTAGTTATCATCGGCGCTAGCTGTTTTTGCTAAGCCTATAAAAAAGCGGTGAGACATCTCACCGTTTTTTATGTAAATGATACTTCAATATAAGATGAAACTAATAAAATGGTAATTAATACATTAATCGTACGAAAAACTTTAGGCTGTTTTTCAGCTGGAATTTCTTTTTGAATACACAATGTATTTGTTAGTGCATTGATGTAGAATAAAATGAATAGTGCAAATACAATAAAGAATATGTACATAAAAATCCCCCTAACAAAATCAGTGTGACGAAGACAAAAAGTCTTATAGTCATTTATATAGTACAGCTTTGTATGAATTTACAAATATCTATATTAACATTACCAAAAAAGCGGTAAAATAGATAGTTATATATACAGTTGAGCAAAGAATTTCAAAAGGTATTTACACAGAAATGCGGTTTTTATTTTATAAAGGGTAGTTAAGAAGTTGAGAAATAGGTTTTAAACGAAATAGCAAAGTGAATGGATAAGAAATGAGTAACAATCAGCCATTGTGCAAAAGGATTGTTAAAAAGGACAGAGGGATTTATATTAATATATGCAGTGAGTACATAATCAGTATATGAAAATCTTTATACGGTGCTACTCAAACAGGAAATGTGATTGACGAAGAAAGAATTATTTGGAAGAACATGAATGAATCATGTACAATATGGAGTAGAGATATATGAACGTTGAAGGAGTAGGGGAAGCGGATGGAAACTTTAGAATCTCGAGTATCACGTTTAGAATATTACATAAAACTGTTATCTGGGACATCTGAACAAGAAGCTAAACCATTTATTGATTTAGTGGTAAGAAATCAGCTTACAAAGAAGGAAGTAGAGGAAATTTTAATTCTGTGTGAAGATACAAAAAGCGAATATATTGAGCAAAAAGCGGAAGGCCTAACAGACTTTGTTCCGCTTCTTACACAATTTGTTGGTATGCTGAATTATAAATTAACTCCCAGAGAGACGGTCGAATCGCTTCGTTATCAACCTTCTTATCAAGATGTGATGAATGAATTTTTTGAAATTATTCAATGGATAAGGGACTAACCATTAAGAGTTTGAAATAGTCTCCTGGTGGTTCTCTTTATCTTTCTTGACAAGCTTGCCATCTTCTTCAGTGAATTCTTCTTCGATATGATGGAAAGATCGCTCGAAGATATCCATAAAATCTTCACCGTAAATTTTGCGGATGACGGTCATTAGTTCCATAAACTCAGGGAATTTGCCGTACAAGTCGCGCAACGGAAGTGCGCCGCTGAATACTGAATTATTAGAAGGTTCGTAATGTTCCATTAAATCCAGTAAAATGGCCTCGCCTTTATCTGTCAGCTGAATGTACGTATTTCGCTTGTCGCTTTCTTTTTTAGAAAACTCAAGTAAACCTCGTTCTTCTAGTTTTTTGGAGAAGTTAAATGCAGTAGAAACATGCATAACTCCAAACTTGGCAATTTCGGAAATGGAAGCCCCGTTTAAATGATATGAAATCCACAAAATATGATGCTCGTTAATATTAAGGTCATAAGGCTTAATCCATTGCTGCCAATCCTTCTCTACGGTTTTCCAAAGGGCTTTACTTAATTGGGCAATACGTTGGCTAAATAGAAGTGCTTCTTTCAAACTGTAATCCTGATCACTAGTCTTTTTCATCTTCTCCCACCTACTTAGTCTCTTTTTTTATTTATCTTCTATTATGCCAATAAAATAAAAAATTATAAAGATGTAAATTTACAAAATTTTAAAAAATTAAAAAAGAAGGCGCTTTAACCTTCTTTTTTGTCAATTTTTTCATTGGGATTTTTAGTTGTCTGTACATGTTCCTCTAGGTTTGACAAAGAATTTTGGATTTCTTTCAAATGATGCTGAATGGATTCCTTATGAGGGACAATTTCTTCTTTAAACTGACCAAGGGTAGTAGAAAGGTCACTTGCGATATTTTTCACTATAGTATTTCCTTCTCTGGCGGTCATTTGTACTTGTTGAGAAACAGCTTTTATTTTTGTTGAGAGCTCTTGTTGTGAAGCGTTAACTCGGTCTTTTCGAGAACTGACGCGCTGTTTAAGTTCTCGTCCTGAATATGGAGTAATAAGAAGCGTTGTAATAGCGGCTACGGTGCTTCCAATTGCTGCTCCAGCTGCTAGTTTTTTCATTCTACTCATTATTTATTTCCTCCTATGTAGTAAAGTAATTGCTAACACTTCCTTCTGACATAATCATAAAAAAATAGCATAGATTTATACAAAAGAAGGAGGTTATCAACATGGGATAGCTTTATTCATTCTTTTGATGATTAGCCTGAGTTTTTTTCTCGCTGCTTTTAAATGGTTTAGCCTTACGACTAGAACGGCATCATATCCACCTAAACATGTGCTTAAACAAAAGTCTCTTACATGTGCGACAGTGGCTTTTGCGAGTTTTTTATTGGCGCTTATACTTTATTATGTAACCTAGGATGGGGAACTTAAACCTTTATTACATAGTAAGTCTTCATACCTATTGTATGAGCTGCAAATGAAATTTAAGTGAAAAGCATCCTGTATCATTTCTTTTTAAACAACAAGTTAAGAGCCGGACTTTAGATTGTCTCTAAAAGATCAGCAACATACTATAAATGAACCGTTTTATCTAAAGGTCCGCCACGCTTTGGCGGGCCTTAGCTTTTGGTGTAAAAAAAGAGCCTGATTCTTAACTAAATCAGGCTCTTGACGTTACGATAATTTTGCTTTGATGCTTGTGCGTTTTAGAACGGATTGAACAATTGGATAAATAACGACCATAACGATTGTATTCACTACTGTTGCAGGTAATACAACCGCAGCAACAAGCGCCATGACGCTGTTTCCGCCCGGTAAGCCGACGATTAGCGCGGCAGCAGACAAGAATACGGTTCCTGATACGAGCGTGCCAACAGCTGTTAAAGCAGCGGCAACTGGTGTTTTGATGCCTGTTGCTTTTTTCACAAGCATAAATAATGCAAAGAAAACAAATGCTGTAATTGGTTTATCAATTATGTTTGCAATATGTCCTCCCGGGAAACTAGACGTTAAAGCAGAAATAAAAGCTGTTGTGAAGCTTACTAGTACTACATTTTTTACGCTAGGAAACAACAGGATTGCTAAAAACATCATTGTTAACATCATATCTGGCTTCATTCCAAATAAAATAGGAGGTACCACCGTGTGGAGAACCGCTCCAATTCCGACTAATAACGCTAAAGAAACTAAAACTTTTGTATTCATTTCTCATCTCTCCTCTTCTAAGCTAAGCTCGAAATATACCAATAGTGCGTCTATGCCCATTGCATATATTTACATACTGATTATAACATATTTATGTGAAAAAAGAATCAGCTAATTCTGCCAATTACGCGTTTGCCTGCGCAAATTCATCCATAAAGACGGCAAGAGCTTCACACGCTTCAAGCGGCACAGCATTGTAAATAGAAGCGCGGCATCCGCCGATTGAACGGTGTCCAGCTAATCCTACAAAGCCTTTTTCTTTTGCTTGCTGTAAAAACTCAGCCGTTAGCTCATCGTTTGGTAAAGTAAATGTGACATTCATAATTGAACGGCTTTCCTCTGTAGCGTGAGGAGTATAGAAACCGTTTGAACGTTCCATGCTTGCGTAGAGTAACTTAGCTTTTTTATGATTTTGAGCTTCAATGGCTTTAACGCCCCCTTGTTCTTTAATCCAATCTAAAACAAGTGAAAGCATATAAATACCAAACGTTGGAGGAGTGTTGTAAAGAGAATTGCTCTTTACGTGAGTCTCATAGTTCAGCATTGTTGGTAAACCTTCAGGGATACGTTTAAGCAATTCTTTCTTCAAAATGACAACTGTTACACCAGATGGTCCGAGGTTTTTCTGAGCACCAGCATAAATGAGTGAGAACTTAGATACATCAATTTGACGGCAAAGAATGTCGCTTGACATGTCAGCAATTAAGTCTACTCCTTCAATAGAAGGGTAGTCAGCCCATTGTGTACCAAAAATGGTATTATTGGACGTGATATGCAAGTATCCAATCTCTTCTTTTGGAAGCTTTATATCATCTAAAGCTGGAATAGAGCGGTAGTTCTCTTCTTTAGTAGAAGCAACAACTGCTGTTTTTCCAAGTTTCTTTGCTTCTTTTAACGCTTTTTCCGACCATGATCCCGTTAGCACATATGCCCCGACTTGATCAGGAGCTAAAAAGTTCATTGGAATCATAGAGAATTGCAGGCTTGCTCCGCCCTGCAGGAATAAAATTTCATGTGTATCTGGAATATTAAGCAATTCCGTTAGTGTTTCTTTAGCATGTGTTAATACATCTTCAAACTCTTTGCTGCGATGTGATAATTCCATCACAGACATACCTGTATTTTTGAAGTTAACTAGCTCCTCTTGAGCAAGTTGTAAGACAGGTAGGGGAAGCGCAGATGGACCTGCATTAAAATTATAAGCTCTGTTTAACGTAATCACATTAATTCCTCCTCAAATTAGTTCGAACACTCATCATACAAAATGGCTAATGACTGATGTCAGAAAGAATATCATTATACTATCATGAAAACTCTTAGTTGTGGAGGTAACTTTTCAAAAATTTAAATTAATCTGTAAAGAGAAAATAATAGAAAAAAGATAAATAAAAAGTATACGTAAACATGTTTTGGCAAACATGTAAATGAAATGTTTATATGCTATACTGATGGAAGAAATAATGTGGAGGAACAGAATGAGAGTATTAAAATATGCAATATTAGGGCTCTTAAACCAGGAGGAGCTCAGCGGGTATGACATTACCAGACTTTTTAAAGAAGAGGTTGGTAATTTTTGGAGCGCTAAACACAGCCAGATTTATCCCGAGCTAAAGCGATTAACAGAAGAGGGATTTATTCGCTATGAAACGGTGATTCAAGGCAAAAAATTAGAAAAAAAGATGTATTCGATAACGAAAGAAGGAAGAGTCGAGCTAAGCAAGTGGCTCACTACGATTGATCCTATTCCTGAAACAACTAAAGATGAATTTATGTTAAAAGCTTATTTTGCTTCATCCATGTCAATAGAAGAGTTAAAGCAACAAATAGATAACCAATTATCAAGCAGGAAAATGAAGCTGACTTTTTTAAAGAAACGAATGGATGATCTTTTAGAAGAAGTTAATCACCACATTACCGTTTCTTCTCCTCAATTTGGTCATTACTTGGTGCTATCTCGCGCTCAAGACCGGGAGACAAGCTATATCAATTGGCTTGAACGTACGCTGAATTTAATTGAAAAAGAACAATAAGAAAAGGTGAGCAGATCATGAGTTGGTGCATAAAATCATTTCAAGAGCTGACAAACGATGAGCTTTATGAAATTCTACAGCTTCGCACCTCTATTTTTGTTGTGGAACAGAAGTGTGCTTACTTAGAAGTAGATGGAAAAGACAAATTTGCTTATCATTTGTTCAAAAAAGAAGATGAGAAAATTATCGCATACCTTAGAGTTTTACCAAAAGGAATTAGCTATAAGGAAGCTTCTCTTGGACGTATTATTGTAAAACAAGCACAGCGCGGTACAGGTCTCGGAAGAGAACTAGTAGCAAGAGGAATTGCTTTTCTAGAGAATGAATTGCACGAGAAGACAATTAAAATTCAAGCTCAAAGCAGACTTCAAACATTGTATGAATCGTTTGGTTTTAGACCTATTTCCGATATTTATTCAGATGAAGGACTCCCACACGTCGATATGCTAAAGACACCTTAGAAACTTCACCATTTGTGTGAAGTTTTTCTATTTTTAAAACGGGTAAGGTGAAAGAAACGTGTAGGGTTTAGTGGCATGCAGATAGAATCGATATGACTACTACTAAATTAGTAATTTATGAATAAGATAGATAGTGAATTTGTTTCTTTTTACTTATTCTTTGATTTTCAGTAAGTGATATATTGAAGAAAGTAATAATATTGTATATAATGATTTTTGTAACAAAAATGTAACAATTACGTAATATTCTTAATATTTATTGGAAAAGAAATTTGTTGTACATATTGCTTGGAGGCATTTTTATGAGTGCAAAAGAAAAGAAAAATAGGTATATATATAGTTTGGACGGACTTCGGGCCTTTGCTGTCATGGCTGTGATTGCTTATCACTTAGGCTTTGGATGGGCGTCTGGAGGATTTTTAGGAGTTGACGTTTTCTTTGTATTATCTGGGTATTTAATTACCTCAATTTTACTGGTGCAATCTTGGGAAAATCCTTTAAAGAATTTGAAGCATTTTTGGATTAGCCGTACGAGAAGACTTCTTCCAGCTGTGTATGTGATGGTCGTATTAACTGCAGCGTGGGTTATTTTATTTAATCGACCATTGTTAACAACGCTACGAGGCGATGCATTATCGTCTATTTTTTATATGAGTAACTGGTGGTTTATTTTTCATAAAGTTTCATATTTTGATAGTTTTGGATCACCGTCACCATTAAAAAACTTATGGTCACTTGCTATTGAAGAGCAGTTTTATATTGTATGGCCACTTGTTTTATTGTTGGGTTTGAAATTTATTAAAAAGAGAGGAATTCTTTCTCTATTTATTTTAGCTGGAGTAATGGCCTCAGCCATTCTGATGTCTTTTTTATATGAGCCAGGAGGAGATCCTAGCCGCATTTATTATGGAACCGATACTCGGCTGTTTGCCCTTTTAATCGGTTGTTTACTTGCATTTGTCTGGCCGATGTATCGTTTATCATCAAAAAATCTTCCAGCTGTGGGCAAGCAAGTATTAAACGCAGTAAGTATGGTAAGCTTCTTTGTATTTATTCTCTGCGTATGGAGCGTTGATGAGTATACGCATGCATCTTTTCTTTATCAAGGCGGCATGCTGCTGATTTGTTTAAACGCTGCTGTGCTGGTTGCAACGATTAGTCACCCTAGTAGTTTTTTAGGAAAAGCTTTGTCGTTTAAACCGCTTCGCTGGCTTGGTACTAGATCATACGGTATCTATTTGTGGCATTATCCGGTTATTGTTCTTACAACACCTGTAGCCGAGATTGGCCGCCCGGTCTATTGGCATGCGCTGTTACAAGTAGGAATTACATTTATCATTGCTGAACTTTCGTACCGTTACATCGAGGTGCCTATTCGCACACGCGGTTTTCGCTATTATTTCCGGCATTACCATCCGAGAGAGCTTTTTAAATGGCGTAATCTCTCTCGTTCGAGACAAGCGGTTTTGGGCAGTCTCATTTTCTTTTTGGCGTTGTTTACAGCGGATATGACAAGCTTTGCTATTAGTACGCAGCAAAAGGATGAGACCGAAGCAAAACAAACAGAGGTTAAAATTCAAACGAATCATAAAGAAAATGCTTCAACTTCTGTCAAAGACAAGAACAAAGCGGAGGATGAAAAAACAAAGAACGCGGAAAAGAACTCCGCAGAAGAAAAATCTGATGCAAAAGAAGAACAGCAGCCGAATTCTTACAGAGATGTTCTTGCGATTGGAGATTCGGTCATGCTGGATATTGCTCCTAATCTTAAAGAGATGCCGCTTAGTATTACGATTGACGGAAAAGTAGGAAGGCAGCTCAATGAAGCACTGCAGCTAACTCCTAGTTATGAAGCATTTAATAATCCGAACAGCGCAGTGATTATTGAGTTAGGAACGAACGGTTATTTTACCAATGAAGAACTTGAACAACTGTTAAAAGCTTTTTCACAAGCGGACGTTTACTTAGTGAATACGCGCGTTCCTCGTTCCTGGGAAAGCACCGTGAACAAGAACTTGAAAGCTGCTTCTGAAAAGTTTGATCACGTCACGCTTGTAGATTGGTACTCTGAGGCTTCTAAGCACCCTGAATACTTTACATCAGATGGTGTCCACTTGGTACCTAAAGGATCAAGAGCATTAACAAAATTGATTGAAGAGCGTATGAATTTAGAAGTTGAGGAAGAAAATGGTTCATAATGAGCGAGAGACGTATTGAGTTTTAAATCATAAACTGATTAATAGATAAAACAAAAAAAGCTTACATGTGTAAGCTTTTTTTGTTTCAAGAAAGGCGAGAAGAAATATTGCCAGCAATTTCTTGAAGTTTTTCAGGCGTGTATTCGCTTGTATGCTCTTTCCATACAGCACCGAATCCATCGCCTTCCCCGTAGCGTGGAATAATGTGCATATGATAATGAAACACGGATTGACCAGCTTTTTCACCATTATTATTTAAGATGTTTAAGCCGATTGGGCTGTATGTTTCTTTAATTGCGTTTGCGATTTGAGGAACCACTTCAAATAAATTGCGCGCAATTTCCGGTGTTAGTTCGTGAATGTCTTTTTTATGTACTTTTGGAATCACCAGCGTATGACCTTTTGTTACTTGACTAATGTCTAAAAAAGCTAATACATGTTCGTTTTCAAATACTTTTGCACCTGGAATTTCACCGCGAATAATTTTGCAAAAAATACAGTTTTCATCATGTGTGCTCATTATGTTCACCTTCCGTTACTAATATAAATGTATGGGTATACATGTACGTTTATTTTACCACAAAGTAGAAATGCAATCAGCAGGCACGAAATAGCCACTCATATTTTATACACAAAAACGGGATGCAAACGATTATGCATCCCGTCATGTGAAGAAGGAAAAAATAGCTTTTAATGCAGCATATGATCTTTAAGGAACACCTCATTTACGTAATTACATTGCCTAATGAAACAGTCACTTGAAAAAGTATATTCTCTTTAACAAACACCTCATTTAAGCATTGAGCTAAAAAA
>NZ_JBBJSS010000013.1:0-74613 GCF_038898415.1 Priestia sp. SB1
GTTATTGTTAGGTACTACATACCCGTTTTTTAACTTAAAGGTGTTTTTTATTTGTCTCACTCTAGGGGGTCAGTCCCTATTCTAGTGGCTTTTTTGCTTTACATGGTCTATTGATTTTTAGTGTATTTCTATATGTATACAGAACCTGATTGGACTAAAAGAATAATGGTAAAGAGGATTTTATTTATGAACAATAACAATCAGCACGAGTACTTCTATTTATTCAAAATCCCCTCCTTACTTCTTTGTCTGAAGAACATCAATAATTAGGTGTAACAGATACTGTATTGATAATAAAATTACTCCTAAAGTGTTAGATAGAAGGAATCGGTATAGTCATGGTATACTAATAGCAAACATGGAAATGATGGAGGGTATTATGACAAAACGATTAGATTTGCGTGTCGACTTTGCATTTAAATCACTATTTGGCACACATGGAAATGAATCTATTTTAGCTGCTTTTTTGAACGCAGCACTCCGTTTTCCAGATGATAAAAAAATTCAGACGGTGCAGTTATTAGATCCGCATTTTAATAAAGAAAACCAAGAAGATAAACGCTCTATTTTAGATGTACACGCACAGTTAGAGGATGGAAGCCGAGTTAATATTGAAATTCAGCTTAATAACAAGCATGACATGGAAAAACGAACACTCTATTACTGGTCTAAAATGTACAGTAGTCAAATGAAAGAAGGAATGGACTACGGAGAGCTTTGTAAAACGATTACCATTAACATTGTGAACTTCCGTTATTTATCTCATATTCATGATTATCACTCCACTTTTCAGTTATATGAGCGAGAGCAAAAATTACTCTTAACAGATATGCTGGAAATTCACTTTATGGAGCTACCTAAGTTATTAATAAAATGGCGTAACAGAGAGGTAGATCCACGGGAAGATCAGCTTGTGCGATGGTTATTATTACTTGAAGCATCCGAAGATGAAGAAATCACTCAGGTATTGGAGGAGATTGCGATGCAAGAAGATCAAGTATTAAAGAAAGCAATGGACGAGTGGGAACGTGTTAGTCAAGATCCGGAAGTGCTACTAGCATATGAAGCCCGAAGAAAAGCATTATTAGATGAAAAGTCAGCTTTAAAACGAGCTGAGAAACTTGGAGAAGAAAAAGGAAAACAAATAGGTGAAGAAATAGGTGAAAAGAAAGGGATCATAAAGGTGGCCTTAAGTATGATTCAAAAGGGTTTAGATACCCAAACAATCGCTGAATTTACAAACCTTACACCAGAAGAAATTGATAAATTACGTCACCAATAATTACAATTAAAAAAGAGACTGCCTAACAAATTAATTTGTTAGGCAATCTCTTTTTTTAACTTCCTCATTATCAGTACGTCTAATTTGAAGTTTATTGTAATTGAGTTAGCTTATATTTATTATACAGCGTACTAAATGTTATTGCGTACTATAGTAGGAAAATATAAGTCTTATTTTTTTTATTAAATTGAAGACCTTTTCTTATATATCCCCTTTTAAGTTGCACTAGCATTTTTCTTTTTTTTCACAGGTAATCCGTACTTATTAGAGTTTTCTTTTATTTTTTTTACGATTTCTTGTGCTTCTTCTTTCGTCATTTTCATACAAAAGACTCCTCTCATGTTCTAGTATTATAAGTTTTTTCCACTATCTCAAAAAAATATACATGCTCCTCCCTCCCCTGCCATATACATGTTTTAGGTATGTACAAAAAGTCATTGTCCTAGAGATAATTTTAGATTTTAGGAGTGATTATGTGAGAGTAGAAGAGAAGAAAAGAAAAATTCGAAGTGACAAAAAACGAGATGTAAAACCATCACTTCCAATTGATCTTAAAGAATGTGTTTATCGATTGTCTTACATTACAAATACGCCTGTAAAAAATGTAATTGAATCAATTTGTATATCAGGCCTTGCTTCTTCAAAAGTAATGAACTATCTATCAAATTATTTTAGAAGAGGATTTAGCTTTGGCAGCACTGTGTATATGGGAGATATGTCCAAAGAGCCAATTAGACATCTATACAAGAATATTGAGAAAGAGCGTGTCTCTACGCGCTTAAAAGATGGACATGGAGAAACGTATGATATTCTGAAACGCTTAGCTTATGCTTTAGATTGCTCTCCTGCATTAGCAGCATCTTTCTTAATTGAAGCAAGTATAAGGAATTCAGATTTTGTTGATGAATACATGACTCGGCATTTAGAAGAAGAATTGGACCAGGGGAGGATAAAAGAGTTAAAAGAAGTCCTAAAATTCATCAATAAAAATAACCCTTATAAGGAAGAGTACAGTTTACACAATCTAATTTCTTATATTATGGATGAACTAAAGGTAGGAGCAACTAGCTTAGGGTCTTCTGTACAAAACTGGTTAGAAAGTATACAGAATAAAAAATAATTCAATAAAAAACCTTTGAATCTAAGATTCAAAGGTTTTTTGCTTGTCTTTTATTTCATTATATAAAATTTTTGCGCCTAACGGACTTAGAACCATGCTATTTGCATATCTACGGTTTTGAGGCGTTATCTCACCTGTAATCAGACATTCATTAGATTCTCTGTATTTTTTTATCTCTATATGATCATCTTCCAATAAAATCTCTACTTCATCATCTTTATCTATATCCATTAGATTTCTTAACTCAATGGGAATTACTATGCGCCCCACTGCATCTATCCTTCTCAACGTACTTAGTCCTTTCATGCTGACTCTCCTTTTATATGTTCATAAGCACAACTTTCATATTATACTATAAATGTATAATATCACCAATAATAAATGTGCAAACTAGATTTTAGGATACAGTTTTAAAACTTTGTCTTAGATTGCTCTTGTACGTAAGTACACGTATTTGCATGTTCACGGGAAAAGAAATGATCTTGTTTATGATAAACTTTCACTCCACAAGAGGGGCAAGCAAAGAAACCCACTTTAGGACCTTGAGTCACTTCATGTGCATAAAACTCGCCAGTTGTTTCAAACATCACTACATGGTTCGCTTTCTCAATCTTAGCTCTCATACAAGCATCTCCCACCTTATTTTGAGTTTAATTCCATAATAAGGGTTAATAGTGTAAATTGTAAAAGAAAAAGTATATAACTATATTTGCAGAAAAAAGCTGCATGCCCATGCCATTTATACATGAGAATGCTGCTTTTTATTTTAATTCTGCACTAAACGAACTCCTTCCAATCCATAGCTATATACATTCGCTAACCTTATAAAACTTTTATGCGAATATATAATTGAACGTTCATAAAAGTGTATACACTTATGAAAACGTTCGTAATTTGTTTTTAAATTAAAACGAACTATAAAAGTGATAGGTTTCATATAAAAAAACAAACAGTCCGTAAAGGTATACTTTTGCGGACTTTTTTATCGTGGCTATTATTATTAAATTTAATTAGAGGATACTTATCTATAAAGCGATATAATTACTTTAGTTGGATAAATTAATTAGAAAGCGAGGGAAGCACATGGGACTTGATATTGAGATGTACGGTAAAGAAGATCGGTATCTTGATTTTAAAGAAATTGAGGAGTCATTACATGATGCTCTATTTCACACAAATAATAACTGGGGGAGTTATTTGTATCTGAGAAAAATTAGAGATTACTATTTAACTGACGTAGAGTTTGATCGAGACGAAATTGATCAATTTATAAAGGATTTAGAGAACATAAAAATATTTATCCCTGGAGATTATCATCCAGCATTGAGCGAATTAATAAGAATATTGAGTAATCATGAAATCCAAAAAATATCTATAGTAGGAGACTAAAAGAAAATTGGAGGTAATCTATGAAAAACTGGGAACTCAAAGATACTGATCAGTTGGAAAAAGAATCTGATTGGAACGCAGCAAGGGATAAGTTATATCATAATTGGAAAGAAAATCCCCATAACTTGAAGGTTTTTCTGAAACTTAGCTTTTTATGTTGGTATTTAGTTGTAGAATGGGACGTAGAAAACACAAGTAAAGTACAAGAAAGTGATCCTGATGACTATAAAGAATTGCTGCAGGAACTTTATCAATATGGAATCATCCATTTTAAAGAAGATGCATTTTTTAATGCTGTTTTTGGTTTTATGATTGAGTTGTTTCCAGAATACTTTGGAGAAGATTACGATAAAACGAAAGAGTTCGGTGAATCACTGATTAATAAATCATTCAATTTGAACAAAGAAGATCCACTTATAGAACTTATTTACCTTTCCGGACGAACTCCATCCAGAAATCCGGCTTTTAGTAACGCAGTAGAAAAGCATTCTACCACTGTTAAGAATATGCTTAAAGGGACGGGTGTTTTTCAAGAATATTTTAGCTACATGCTGCTACCTAATGGAAATCAGCTTTAGCATCTAATTGAGGAGAAATTATGAAACCAAAAGACTTACTTAATTTTTATATTAAAACTGATCTCCTTTCTCTCTTAGAGCCTTTAAGCTTCAAATATGCCAAAAGCACACTTAAATTCTCTAGAAAGACAGGGCCTTTCAGTTTAAGTTTATCTTTTTGTATTAGTCAGTATAGCTCCCAAGATGAATGCATTTTTTGGACTACGTGGGATGTATCGTCAAATGAATATGGGAAATGGTATGAGCAAACTTGGGGTACTCAGTTAGCTAATAATGTAGTTGTTGCCAGCGCAGATTGGAATATTCCTAATTGGTTAGAAGGTAATGAAGAATATTTTACACTTTACAATAAAAAGTCAGATAAAAAAGAGTTTAATAAATTTGTTCAAAATGTAATAAATATAGGTATTCCTCATTATGAACGGATTATAGATTGGAATACAGCAGCTGAGATGGCTTTGAATGAGAAAGATGTATTTTATGAAAGAGTATGTGATTTTTATCTAATGGCTAATGAGAAAAAGAAAGCGAAAGATGTTCTTACATATGGTCTCAAACGAGCCACCGATGAAAATTATGAAGATTTAAAGCAAAGAATGGACAAGTATTTTAAAGAGAATTGAGATTAGAGAAAAGGAACGCTCATCATAGAATGTTCCTTTTCTTGTATCAATAACGCACATTATGGTAACTGATTTTTCACCCAAACTATTACTTTAATGTTATTTTTAGTAATAGGGAGAGTGAGATATGAATTTCAAAAAAAGCCAGTCTTATATTGATTTGACAATAAGGAATTTGAATAACACAGAGTTTGGCAGTACATTGAGAGAAATGTGTGAATCAGCTAGAGAGTATGAAAATGATCAAGTTGAAGTTCATCAAGTAGTAAATTTAGGGAAACATAAAGGAGAATGGCATTACTTAATCATCTTAAATATTAGTCAAGATTTAGATAATTTAGGTGCACTTGTAGAAAGTAATTATAGGTAATAAAAGCCCCTTTATTCTATGTAGAATAAAGGGGCTTTGGTTCCTGTAATGCTGATTATGTTTGTATATGGTATACAGATTAAAACAGAAAAAAACACCAGACCTAATCAGTGGCTTTTTCTATCCTTGTAAGGAATGGAGAGCTATTTTATGATGCCTCATGGCGTCTTTGGTAGTTTGCTCAAAGTTTTAATTATAATGCATACTATTTCTTCTCATTTTCAAACGGCTTTGTCTTTGTAACTAACAAGAGGCCTAATCCTAAAAGAATTACATAGATTGTAAGTGAAATAGGACTCTGAAGCTGGAACAAATTAAAGATTGCCCGGTGACCAAGGAACAGATTGATCAAAGGCCTTAAAATCCCTTGAACTGCAAATATAAAAAAAATAACTCCTGCTAGTCTGAGCAAATCATTTTTACTCATTTTTACTCATTTTTACTCACTTCTTTCGGTCGCTTTATTAAATATTCCTTTTATTTCGTTTATTGTCGAATCAATATCAGTTATTTCACCCTTTGCAATTGTTAAACTAAAATTATCTATAATGCTTCTAACAGCTCTGGCCATTATTTCGGGAGGGAATTTCCTAAAACTTTTGTCAACATCTTGGCCATATTGAAATATCTCAATCAATGGCATGAATATGTTTTGATTTTCATCCATAAAAATCAATTTTCCATCTTCATTTCTTGCATTTAACATTATTTCAGTTATTGCCAATATTTCTTCTTTATTTTCAGATGCAAATTTTAGGTTAGACTCAATGTATGATTCTAAAGTGCTTTTTGCATCCTTACTCAAGTCCATGTGCTCCCCCATATAAGTAGCTGCTTTTTCATAAAATTGGGTAATTAATGTTTCTAATAACATCTGTTTTTGAGGAAAGTGGTAATTAACAACTCCTTTGCTTATGTTTAATTCCTTAGAAATATTTCCTATTGAAAAATTAGCATAGCCATATTTAGAGATGAACTCCATCGATTTTTGGATGATTTTATCTTTTGTTTTTGTCATGATATCATTATAGTACGGTCGTACTGTTTTATCAACTAGGATGCAGGAGTTCAGTGCCTATTTAGGAATTATCTTTTTAGTAAACGGAAAATGACATCAAAACCCAACGTTACTAACTTCCCTTTAATAAATGGGATCTTGAGCATATTATTTTCGATAATACCTGTTATGTTAACTAAGTTTATTATTATATACAAAACTTAAATTTTTAAAATTAATGCTTGAACCTCCAGTTACGTCAGGTATTATGATGAAATTAATTAGATTAATACTAGATTGTAAGGAGGGTATATAAGTTGGGTAATGATTTAAGTTTCTTAATTGGTGAATTTTCCAAGAAAACGGGTGTTTCAATAAGAACACTGCATTATTACGACGAAATAGGACTACTCAAAGCTCAAAAAGACCTTAATTCCGGTCATCGACTATATGAAGAGGATCATATAGTAAAACTTCAAAAAATCGTAGCATTAAAATTCTTAGGTTATAACCTAGAGGAAATAGGATTAATGCTAACAAATAAAAGTCTACATTTAAACTTAGAGAACACTTTAATTCAACAGAAAAAAGCATTTGAGAAAAAAAAGGAGCATTTAGAGAAAGTTCTGAAGGTAATTAATCAGACGATTTCTTTATTAGATGATCAAGAGGATGTTCCAAATGAAATATTAATTAGTTTGATTAATAACATTCAAAATGAAGAAGATCAACGTACATGGCTTGAGCATTTCACTTCTAAAGAGATTGCAGATAAGGTTTATAATAGATCTGACGAGGAGAATTTGTCTTTAGATAGAGGATTTATTGATTTATCGAGAGAAGTGAAAAGACTAGTTGGAAAACCAGTTCATGATCCAGAAGTACAAGAGTTGGCAAATAAACATTTGCAGGCATCTCTTAAATATGTTGGTGAGGAAGCTATGAATGCTTTTGGAAAATTAGAGGACAAGGAAATAGAAGACTTTCAAAGTATGATGGCATCACCTTATACAGAGGAAGAAGAAAAATGGTTAGACCAAGTAATAGAATATTATATGGTTCAAAATGGAATGTATAATCCCAACCAACATAATGATAAATAATTTTTTTAAGCTAACCTTATAGTCAAGATTGTTAAAAAAACCTATAGAAAATTCTATAGGTTTCTTTTGCTACTTAGAATTCACAATATGTTAACTACTTCTGAATATGGTATACACCATTTATTAGTTTAAGAAATCCTTTTTATATCGAACAGCAAGATATATACCTGCAGCAAGGAATGCGAGGGAATATTTAAATAAGAAGAAAATTTGCCACATATATTCTTTGGGGAAGATTAGGTCGCACAAGATGATTCCAATTAACATAACAAGGGAACTTTTTAAGTTTATTTGACTTGTTCTTTCGTCAGACACGCCCATACCCATTTTCTTCTGAAATACGTATACCAAAACCATTGCGATTATAAGCGATAAAAGTCCAATACCGATAAGCATATTCCAGTTACTATTCGATTGTTCTGTCCAGGTTTTCAAAGGATAAAAGACAGCATTTTCTATTTTGTCAGTTATCATTTCAATCACTTCCTCTCACATAACTAAAGATATCGTTAACATCCACGTCAAAAAAATCAGCTATTCGAAAAGCTAAAACAAGAGAAGGAGAATAATTATTCTTCTCCATTACATATATGGTTTGTTTGGATACTCCTACAGCGTCAGCCAATTCTTTTTGAGACATTCTTTTTAAAACTCGGTGCTCATACACTTTATTTTCAACGTAGTCACCATTTTTTTCTTTCAATGTAATCACCTTCCTTTTTTGACTACAAACAAATAATACAACAAACTTATACAAAGGTAAAGTAAAGTTATACAAAATATAAATAATATTATACAATTTATGATAATAAAAAGAGTTAGACTCTTAGCGATGAATCTAACCCTTTTACACTTTTAATCAAAAATATAAATTCTTTCTCACTGTCTCTAAAGCGCATTATGTTAACTAAAGTTGTATGCGATATACATAAAAAATAGATATTTTGTAAAAGATGTTTGACATAATGAAAATATTACCATATACTATAAATGTAAAATGTTTTTTACATTTTAGGGGTGGGTTGATAAGTATGGATAATCGAATCAAAGAACTAAGGAAATCTAAAAAGTTATCTCAAGAAGCGCTAGCTAATGCTTGCAATGTATCGAGACAAACGATTAATGCGATTGAGAATAACAAGTACGATCCAAGCTTAGAGCTAGCATTTCAGTTAGCAGGAAATTTGAATGTTAGTGTAGACGAATTATTTTTATACAAAAACAGGGGGAATTTATAATGAAAAATGTAAAAAACAATTATGTATGGGCTGCTATTATTTTACTAAGCTGCGCTTTTGCATTCTATACGATTTATATAACAGATTTTAAAGATGGAGTTAGATTAGGTGTAACGGGAGTTATAGCAATAGTTTTGGTTATCACTACTTTATGTCAACTTGCTACGTGGGGATTTGATCGACAAATTCAAAAAGATGAGATGGGTAAGAAAATTGCTACGATGAGTGCTAAAAGAAGCTATCATATCTTAACTATAGGTCTTTTCATTCTTTGGATTTTAGATCGTATTGTTTTTGTCAGAAAAAATGATTTTGGAAATATCTCTTTGTTTGCAGCTTTATGTCTGGCATTGGTTATCTTTCCAATTGTTCAATTCTTTTCTGCCAGACGTTATAGATAATGTTTAAAAAGCCTAGAAACACTATGTTTCTAGGCTTTTTAGTTCTTATAGACAGTTTTATGCTAACTAGAAATGTATGGAATATAAATAAAAAAAGCCTTTAAACCTTAAGAGATATATTTAAGGCTTAAAGCAAAGTAAATAGTAAATGAAATAACTAAGTAACAACTGATAATCCCTATTCTTACAGGCTTAGAATATCCTTTTAGCCATCCCCATCTTTTATCGTCGTAATCGAAAATAAAATAGTCTGCAACGACCGACAAAATAATAATGATCCCTACTATTAGCAAACTCATTTTTATCCTCCATTCTTACATCCATTAAATAATATAACAAAATTAACAATAAATAACAAAACCATATAAAATATCTGCTATTTTAATTTCAATTACCCATATATAAATGAAATATATGAAAATATATGGAACTTTTATACATATGAATCGTATAAGCATAGATAGGGGAGGGGATTTAGATGTTTGGGTTATTTAGAAAAAAGAAAATTGTCATTGATTTTGAAGAAAGATACTACAACCTAACTGATTTAAAGAAAGCTGTCGTAAAACATTTTCAGAACAAAGGAACGACCTGTGAAGTTATTGATACTCATACCTTATTAGTTGATCATCAGAAATATACGTTATCTGAAAAGACGATAAGCATGGGTGGTGTTCCTTTACAACGAGTTATTTTAAAAGAAGCGTAGATAGCTAGATGTTTCTACATAATGTATTTGTCATTAAATCTATTGGAGGTGTACGTCTTACTTAGGTAAGACAACTAATTGGACATAATTAACTTGTTATTGCTAGCAGTATTAATTGGATTGACTGGTTTCTTTGTAGCTACAGAATTTGCGATTGTAAAAGTACGAAGCTCTAAGATTGATCAACTTGTAGCTGAAGGTAAAAAGGGTGCTGTGTCTGCGAAAAAGGTCACTACGCACTTAGACGAATATTTATCTGCTTGTCAACTAGGTATTACAGTAACAGCGATGGGGCTAGGTGTTCTTGGTGAACCTACGGTAGAAAGGTTGCTAAGTCCCATTTTTATGAAGTTTGACTTAAATGAGTCCATTACACACCTTTTATCGTTTGGTATCGCCTTTATTGTGATGACCTATCTTCATGTTGTGGTAGGTGAATTAGCACCTAAGACATTTTCAATACAGAAAGCAGAAGCTGTCACATTGTTATTTTCAGGACCCATCATCTGGTTTTATAAAATCATGTATCCGTTTATCTGGATTTTAAATGGTTCTGCACGAATACTGGTTGGAATGTTTGGGTTAAAACCTGCTTCAGAGCACGAATTGGCCCATTCAGAAGAGGAACTTCGTCTCCTGTTAGCTGAGAGCTATAAGAGTGGTGCTATTAATCAGAGTGAGCTAAAGTACGTAAACAATATTTTTGAATTTGATGAACGCCTGGCGAAAGAAATCATGATTCCACGAACTGAGATGATAACAATCTCTGAACATGACACAATTGGTGCATTTTTAGAAATGGCTGCATTGGAGCAGTATACTCGTTACCCAGTAACAACCGATGGAGATAAAGATCAAATCATAGGGATGGTAAATATAAAAGAAATCTTAAGCGATGTTGCATTTGATGACACCTTACGAAACCAACTCATTAGCTGTTACGTTAAACCCGTGATTCAAGTGATTGAATCGTACTCTATCAATAAGCTATTAAAAAAGATGCAAAAGGAACGTATCCACATAGCAATCTTACTTGATGAATATGGAGGGACAGCTGGTTTAGTAACCGTTGAAGATATTTTAGAAGAAATCGTAGGAGAAATCCATGACGAATTTGATTCTGATGAAGTGCTCGATAGGCAAAAAATTGGTGAACATCACTATGTTTTTAATGGGAAAGTATTAGTGAGAGACGTAAATACACTAATGGGAACGAAAATTGAAACTAATGAGGTGGATACGATAGGTGGATGGATCTTATCTCAGAAAATAGACGTTAAGTTAAATGAAGTCCTTGTGTATAATGATTTTGAGTTTATTGTGAGAGAAGTTGATGGGCGAAATATTCAAACCATCGAGGTAGCAAATAAACAGCATTCTTTGAGCGTAGCTAAATAGGAAATAAAAAGACCTTTACAATGCAATGCATAAGAGTCTTTTTATTTCTGGCAACACGTATAAAAGTATACTTTTACCCTCCACAAAATAAAAAGCTACCTCGGAGTGAAGGCGAGGTAGCTTTTAAACAGGGTTATGTTGAAATTTGTAAAAAATAGTCTGATCTCTATTATCGTATCATATTTTCGTGTAAAATCAATTATTTGAACCGTTAACCATAAATTATGAGAACACAAAAAGCCACTGGCCTAGACAGTGGCTTTTTGTGTTGAATGCAAGAAATGAACATAATATATTGCATATACTATGTTTTGTCGTTTGGAATAATTGTAACATAAGGTAAATATTACATCAATGTCGATGTGAGAAAAAAAACCTTGATATACCCCGTTGTACAATCACACCTTTTTGTATCGTGAGTAATTTTCTCACTTTGTAGAACAATATTTATAAAAAAGGTTCTTATAAAATATTCATGTAAATAATATCAAAATATCTTAGTTCCTTTAACTATTACGTCTATGGATGAGCATTGTAATGACAATAACAAGAAGCATTACGCCAGCAATTCCCAAGTACGGAAGCCACCATTTTATCGTCTCAATGATCCCCTCGGATAATCCTTGTTTTTCTAAAAACTTCTCCATATTGTTATCCCCCTAGCTTATTTAATATTATTTTCAACGATAATTTGCTTTGCACTTTGATAAGTGGCAATAAAATATACTGCATATAGTGCTAGAATAATCCCGTAGCTGACAATCATATTCTGAGCAATTGATATTTCAAAGAAAGGCTCTAGTTTATCTAATACTACCCTAGTAGTGAAACTAGAGAGTATTGCTGCCATAATCAACGGCATAACAAAATAAAAAGCGACCTGCTTAAAAATGGACTTGCTAATCATTCCTTTATCAGCACCAATTTTAGCTAAAGTACGATAACGCTCTTTATTATCTTGTATTTCAGTTAGCTGCTGTAGCGATAGCACAGACAAGGTTACAATCAATAGAACTATGCCAAGATAACTGCAAATGAATGCAAATACACCAAAGGTTCCAAAATACGTATCTTTAATTACACTATTAGTTACATAAAACATGCTTCCGTTTAGTGAATGTTCAATCCATTTATTATTCATAGCTTCATACACTTGACCTTCCACTTTTATTGATGGAAATTTACCGTTAAGTAAGTAGCTATCTGGTTTAAGTGTACGAGCGACTTGATCTGGAATAATTACTGTACCCATATCATTTGTAATTGTGGAGTTTGATAAAGAGATAATATTTTTAAATTGTTTATCACTTACAGGGGTTAGTATTTTGTGTCCGATGGTAAGGGTTTTATTGTGTTGTAAAAAATACTTTACGTTTTTTTCAGTACCTTCGTGGTTTGCATTTATAATGTATTGATTAGGATTCAATTGAATCTGTTTCTGTCCAGACAATCTCATCTGCTTGTTAAAATCTGTTTGTGAAATGAAATTGATGTGAGATTGTAGCATTTTTTGCTCTGCTTTAGCTAGATTTAGCTTCTGCCCCTTAAACAAATCTTCATAAGTCATATTTGTTTTATATAACGTAGTTTGAGCGTAGCTCTTAAGGCTTTTTCTAAGCTTAATTCCGTCACGATCTGCTCGATTTAAAGGTGCAATGTTTTTCTGGTATGGATACATAATTGTAAGATCAAATGGAGTAGATGCTTTAGCCTGCTTGTTCATAGAGCTCGTAGTACTAAATCCTGTTCCAAGCACAACAAGTGATGTAAATAGAAGTCCACACAGCACAATCATAACTAGAAAATTAGTTTGCATCTTACTTCCTAGTTGTCTAAAAGAGAATGCATTTAAACCAGTAAAATATGTTTTTTTGTTCCTTTTCATTAGCATAATAATCACACCAGAAACTGTGTAATAAAATAAGATAACTCCAACTACAAGGAGGCCCATTATCCGGGTTAATTTATCTTTATCTAAACCATAAAATAAAAGTAATGTAATGCCTGACACAAGTGATACGAGTGAAAGTAGAAATAATAGCAGTGTAATGGGTTTATTAGGAATTTTTAATTCTTGGTTTTTTCTATTTGCTGTCAAAAGTTCAACAAGTTTAATGTTCATGATTGTACGAGTATTAAATAACATAACAATAATAAAAATAAGTGCAAAGCTTAGAATGGTTTGTTTCATCGCTGCTGCTGAAAACATTAGTTGAAAACCTGCTGCATTACCTACAAATAACTTTAAAGCGACGATTGATATTCCTTGTGATAAAACAAAACCTATGCCAAGCCCCACCATTAAAGCTAATATCCCTACTAAAAAAGTTTCTCCTACGAATAGTGAAGATATCTTCCATTTATTCATTCCCAGGGACATATAAATGCCCATTTCTTTCTTTCTTCGCTTCATAATAAATTGGTTAGCATAAATGATGAGAAAAGCAAGAATAACTGCGATGAATTTGGATAGTAGTCCTATATATGTAACCAGAGCATCTCCGAACAGTTCCATAGCATAATTTAATTTATTTAAATCCGGCTGAGAAGAGATTGAGTTAAAAGCATAGAACAAGCTCACTCCTAGAGACAATGTGAGAAAGTATATTGCGTAATCTTTCATACTCCGTCTTACATTTTTAAAAATCAGATTAAAAGTCATCACTTATATCTCCTCCGAGCAATGCTACAACTTCCATAATGCGGTTAAAGAAGGTTTGACGATCGTCACTTCCTCTTACTAGTTCATTAAATATCTTCCCGTCTTTAATAAAGATGATTCTTTTACAAAAACTAGCGTTATATGCGTCATGAGTAACCATTAAGATCGTAGCTTGTTGTTGTTTATTTAATATCTCTAAGCTTTTTAATAACATTT
Source organism: Priestia sp. SB1 (assembly GCF_038898415.1). NCBI lineage: Bacteria > Bacillati > Bacillota > Bacilli > Caryophanales > Bacillaceae > Priestia > Priestia sp. SB1. Next base: position 14,087 of record NZ_JBBJSS010000013.1, read on the forward strand.
TTGCTGACTTGCTATCAAGGGCACCAGTCGGCTCATCAGCTAATAATAGTGAAGGCTGCGTTACAATAGCTCTAGCTGCTGCAATCCTCTGCTGTTGCCCGCCGGACATTTGATAAGGATATTTATGTAAGATGTTTTGTATATTTAACGCGTTTGCCACGTTATTAATTTCTTCGTGAATTTTGTTTTGAGGGTAATTAATGATCGATAATGCTAATGATATGTTTTCGTAAGCAGTCAAGGTATCAAGTAAGTTGTAATCTTGGAAAATAAATCCCAACTTCTCTCGACGAAACTTTGATAATTTATTTCCTTTCAGTGTTGTAATATCAGAACCTTGGACATAAACATGACCTGCTGTCACTGTATCAATAGTTGAAATGCAGTTTAATAAAGTACTTTTTCCACTTCCACTTGCCCCCATAATTCCAAGAAAGTCTCCTTTATCAACTTCAAAAGAAATATTGTGTAAAGCATGTGTAATGCTGGATCGGTTTCCATACACTTTTTCAATATTTTCGACCTTTAATATTGTGCTCATTGAATTTCCCTCCCTGTTTTTTACAGGATATCATTTAAATCTTTTTGGTACTATCGTTCTTTCTTACCGCAACATTACCGATTTGTAAGGTTGAGGTTATTACAATTTAATCCAAATTTGTATATAATATTATGTGTGATGTCTATCATTTCAACCTATTAGGATTGCAAAAGGAAGGCTACAGTTCACTGGAAACAAATTAAAAGTCGTTCATTTACATATGTACTACAAATAACATCAAGGGATTTTTAAATTGGTATTTAAATTCCTTCATTGTAATTTTGACAATCTTGTAATCACTTAATATGGAGGAAAGGTTATGAAAATATATATAATTGAAGATGACCAAACTATTCGAAACGAACTAATGGATTTCCTTACGAAATATGGCTATGAGTGCAACAGCAGTGATGACTTTGAAAATATTGTAGAGGCATCTTTAGAGTCAAAGTCAAACCTGATTCTCTTAGATCTTAACCTCCCTTACAAAGATGGTTTTCAAATATGTCGACAAATCCGAAAGGTTTCTTCCGTTCCAATTATTGTTGTAACTAGTCGAAATACACCAATGGATGAACTATTAAGCCTTAATATTGGGGCAGATGACTTTATTACAAAACCTTATGACTTGCAAATACTTTTAGCACATATTCAAGCAGTTCTAAAACGAACGAATGAAAGTGCACAGAATGTTTTATTAACCTACAAAGAATTAACATTAGATGTGTTAAAAAGTAGAGTTATATCTGGTATAGAAGAAGTGGAGCTTAACAAAAATGAATTAGGACTACTTCGTCTTTTGACACTTAATAAAGGGAATATCATTTCAAGGGAAGAGCTAATGAATGAACTTTGGCAAAATGGAGATTTTGTAGACGAAAATACGTTAAATGTAAATATAGCTAGACTGAGAAGAAAGTTAGAATCTATTGGATTAGAAGGTTACTTATTGACAAAAAGAGGACAAGGGTACCAACTATGAGTGCGTTTCAGTTTTTGCAGGAAAAGCAGGTTTCATTTCTTTTAAATGCACTTTCTCTTTGTATTACTTCCTTTATGCTTCTTTTATTTGATCTTCCTGTAAATTTGATTATCTTAATTAATACCATTTCTATATTCTTTTTTTTATGTAACGTATTATTTGAGTACTATCGAATGAAACATTATTATGGCAATTTAATGGCTCTATTCGAACAGTTGGACGAGAAGACACTAATTGCTGATATCGTACAAGAGCCAACGTTTCATTCTGGACAGGTTTTTTATAGCATATTAAAAAGTGCTACAAAGGTCATGAACGACCGGATCTCCTCCCTAAAGAATGCTCAACAAGAATACTATGATTACATTGAACTGTGGGTTCACGAAGTGAAAACTCCCATTACTGCATTAAGATTAATGCTGGAAAACCGTAGAACTTCTGAAAAGATGCATATGCAAACAGAAATGTCTAAAATTGAAGGATATGTTGAACAAGCCCTATACTATGCAAGAAGTAGCACTTTAAACCAAGATTACAGAATTGAGACATTTCCACTCCATTTCGTTGTTAATAAAGCTGTTAAGTCGCTATCTTTGACTCTCATACGTGCAAGTGCTCAAATAAATATGGATCAACTTAACCTAAAGGTCACTTCTGATTCCAAATGGATTATCTTTGTTTTAAAGCAGCTTATCGATAACTCTATTAAGTATCAAAGTCTCTCCTTAAAGCTATCTTTCACTGCAGAAAAAATTGAGGGAGGAACTATTTTACGAGTCTCTGATAACGGAATCGGGATTAGTGAAGCTGACCTTGGGCGCATCTTTAAAAAAGGCTTCACAGGAATAAACGGACGAAATCGTGCTAAATCTACAGGGATGGGACTATATTTATGTAACAATCTATGTGAGAAATTGGGACTTTCTATAAAAGCAAATTCTCAAAAGGATAAAGGTACTGAAATAAGGATTTTCTTCCCCGATAAGTTAAACACTTTTGACTGAGAAAAAAACAAGAGATTGAAACGTAATTTTATAAATAACCGTATTAAATAACAAATATGTGTTAAAATTAGTATTCAAACTGATAAGCATAAAGAAAAGGTTATTCTCTATTAAGAGAATAACCTTTTTTTATCTCTAAGTTTACTTATTTCATTTTTCATGCTTTGTCGAGATGAAAAAGTAGCAAAATAAAAAGCAACCTCGACATGGCGGACGAGGTTGCTTCTTCATGATTCAAAATTAGTGAAGAATCATAGCATAGCACCGTAAACAATAATATCATATTTTTACCATATATACTATATTTTACTTAAGTTGCATATGAATAAAAGGTGCGCTTTTTATTCATCTATTTGTCACTCAGCCCGAGGCCAAACGTTGATAAATCAAGGATGTATAAAAAGCTGCATAAAGTATATTGATGTCCTAGATTGAACCCTTACTCCCATAAGGGTTCCTTTTTGTGATGTGTTCCGGAAAGAGGTATTATGTAAACTTGTTTTGTATATAGTATGCATAATCATTTATTTGCTGATATCCAATAAAATATGAATATGGGAAGGTGATCAGATGGAGGAGTTTAAAGATTTACTGTCTTACGGTATTTTAATGAGGCCAACTTCTTATTCAAAACTAAAACTAGCGATAGAAGAATTAACATCTGAAGAGTGGTTTAGAGATTTATATAAAGTCCCATCTTACAATACTGTTATTTGGAAGAATAACAAGATTAAAAAAATCCTTTTAGATCCTAAAAGAGTAAAGATGATAAAGAAAAATCAACAGCATTCAATGGACTTTATTAATTTAGTCAAAGAACTAGCTAAATAAATGATTGAACCTCTGCTTCTTGGCAGAGGTTTTTTAGAAATAAGATTTCCTATAATATGGACTATGTAAACAAGATTTCTTCTTTAAATCCATTTGATAAAGTAAGCAAATCTATATGTGTTTATTTTAGTGCACCATAGCATTTTTTTCGGCAGGTAAGGGTTTTGATTCAAATTTAGCACCTGGCTGTATAGCTACTTTTCCAATTGCGATACATACAGTAACAAGTGACACAAGAAGAAGGATGCTCATGTCGTGTGATAAACTTGTTCCTCCAAAAATTACTGTGTAGTATCCATCTGCCACGTATGTTGCGGGAAAATAGGAACCTACAGTTTGATAAAAGTTTGATAACATCGCTTTTGGAACAATAACTCCAAAAGTAACTAGCTGCAATGAAAGTGAAATAATATTAAATACCATACCAGCTGGGCCAAATAGAACAACAAACATCTGTGTTAGGCATAAGAAAGAGAAAAATACTAAAGTTTGAAATACCCAAGTTTGAAATAAGTTTGTATTCAGTTTTATATCAAATGCGTACATAAATAATAAGGTAACAAAAGCTAAAATAATAGATGCGCCGATATTAATAAACTGTCTTGTGAAAAAGATAGACCACTTACCATGGGTTTTCTTTAATTGCATTGAAACACCATTAAGGTTCAAACTCATAATCATAGCACCAACCCATGAAGCGAGAACAATTAATAATGGAAGCATAGTTGCTGCAAAACCTTCTGTATTGTTGGTTTTCTTAACAGATGATTGAACAGGATCAACAGTTAAAGAATTTAGCACATTTGTAATGTTTTTTGATAACTTTTGTGCCAACTCTTCTGATGGTAGTGATGTACTTAGTCCTGTAGATAGATTGGAAAGGATAAGTTCTTGTTTGTACGTATATACTCCTTTATTAATGGTTTGTGTAATATCTTTTGTTGCTCCAGACATAATTTGTTTTGTTAAAGATGAATTTGCTTGGTTAATAAAATATTTTATCTCTGTATTGTTATTCTCTTTTAATGAACTGGAGAAATTTGCAGGAATGTTTATAACCATATCTAAATCGCGCTTATTCATATCTCCTTTAGCAGATGTTAAAGAATTATAGGCTTTAACTTTGAAAGGTAAATTTTTCTCTAGGTTCTTTGAAATATTGTTTCCCATTTGAGTGTCATTATTAACTAACCCAACTTTTAATTGGTCTACACGGTCTGTAACACCATCATAGGCAGTCATCCATACACAGAAAAAGATTAGTAAAAAAGCAAAAGCTGTTGCAATTCCAATATAAGTTTCGCGGTGCTTAAAGAAATTTTTAAAAGTTTTCATCATTATACACTCCTTTTTATTTAACTACCTAAAGCAAGTATTCACTTGCTTTTGTTGCAAAAAATATTAGGGAGTTAACCCCCTAGAAAAAAGCTGAATACTGTATTTTAGAAAATTTTCCTTTGAATCAGAAAATGAATTTTTACTAAAGCGAGAATTAGAGAGAAAGTAACCAAAATTCATCCAAATAAAGTTCATGGCTTGAGCTTCCATGTTAGTTTCAATGAGTTTACCTCTCTTGTACATCTCAGTAAAATATGAAACCAACTCGTCTTTCAACTGATTGGGAATTAATGAAATAGCTTCACTGAGCTCTGGAAACATTCGAGCTTCTTGTAAACTAATGAAAATTAGATTTCTCATTTTCTCGTTCTCAATATATTGATGATAACCATCTGAGATTACTAACAAATCATGTTCTAAGTTCCATGTAATTTCCTCATGCATTAATTTGTTTAATACAATATTACGCGATATATAACTTATTGATTTTTCCATTATCTTCTTTTTACTTCCAAAATTCCTAAAAATAGTTGTTTCGTTTACACCTGCTAATTCTGCCACGGCACGTGTCGTTGTTCCTTTATATCCTTGAGTACTGAATAGTTCTAAAAACGCTTCTATAATACGATCTGATGTGTCTTTCATTTTATTCATATTCAACCTACCCTTGAAAAAGTTTTAAAAACAATAAATGCAAGCAACCACTTGCTTTTATAGCATAAATTACCAAATTAGAATTGTCAATATATTTTTTGGTAATTTATTTAATTTTGATCAAGTGCAATTAGTTAATATTTCTTCTACCTAGAAGCTACATTATGGTAACTGGCATATACATTTCATATTTTTTCCTTTATGATTATTAAGGAATTTAATGTAAAGAGGGAAAGAAAATGAAAAAGAAATATTTAATTATTATAGGAACTTTGTTGTTACTAGGCTGTTTCTCAATTTATTTAATTTTGGGCGGTATTAATGATATTAAACAAATTCAAACAAAGTCGACGGATTTATCGAACGAGAAGATTAATAACTTTGGATTAATGGATAAGTCCATCAATATAAGAACAGAATATAATCTTCAAAAGCCTGATGTTCAAAATGAAAAAGAAGATGGTTGGATTGGATATAATTACGGGTCTAATTCCTATGCTTATATACGAACAGATTTAAAGGATCAAACAATAATATTTAGCTCCACTTTAAAAAAGTTTCATACAAACAGACACATAGGAATTGATACTGATATAAAAAAAATTGAAAAAGCATATGGAAAAAACAATTATAAAATTACTAATGACCAAGGTTTATACGTCATTGGATATATTGATCGAGTCCATGAGATAAGATTAGAGTTTTATTATGTTGATAAGAGCGTACAAGAAATAAGTATTTCAAAATTAGGAAGTGTAAATGGTGATAGAAAATGGTTCGGTAAATGGATTTAAGAAATGCATTTGATTGCCGAGAATACGTTTTATGTTAACTAAGGGTGTATATACGCATTAATTATATCGTTTAAAGAGATTTATTTACTAAAAACCATTTTTGTATATAATTGGATGAAAAGGGGGGTTATGACTTATAATAAGAATAACTTAAAGCTAGTAGGGGCTACTTTATTTGGATCTGGAATTGGAGCCATCTTAGGAATACTAGCTTATACGCACAATTGGCTAGGATAAATACATTAAAGAAAAATTAGCCGCAAGGGGTGTAAATGTTTACCTTGAAAGCAAAGAAAACTTGACCCTCTCACAATATATCTAATTTTTTTGCTAAATCATTTACTGTTATTCTTATAACTTTAATTGTTATTATTGCTATTTCATTAATGCTAGGAGCATTTGTGTTTGGATTTATTGGTTTATTTAAAATATTTGGGGTACAATACGACTCATTTCTATCTCTATTAATATTCCTTTTACTGTTTTTTATTATTGGATTTATAGTTGATTTACTATCCATATTTCTTATTAATACATTTTCTCAACAAATTAGAAATTCTAAAAGAAAATTCCTCGTGAGACTGATCATTGATTGTAGCTTTTCTTGGTTTGCTATACATACTGCTGATGAATTAATTAGAGGCATTACTATTCCCTCTATAACTGAGCTTATAGCTGTGTTTCTCCTCTTTTTGTTAGAAGTGGTAATGGATATGAATAGCAAAGGAGAAAATAATAAGAGCTCACTGGTACCTTGAAGTCTTTGGGATTCTGGTGCAAAGATTACTTCAACCTAAAAGAACACCTTTCATAAATATAGCTGTAAGAAAAAAAGGTAATGTATATTATGTTTTATATTTCATAACACTGGCTCCAATTGTTTGTTCAATATTCAAGGGAGGGATGTTAATGAAAAATATATCGAAACATCATGATCTCCAACGAAAATACAGAGAAAAGCTAAAAAACAAACAAGAATTAAACACATATGTGAGAGGTTGGTTCTTGTTTGTTTTATTTGCTGTACTTCTCGTAGTATGGAGTTATTTTTTTGGCGGAACGTTTATGCCTTACCGAACAATGTAGGAAAATGAACGTTAATATTTTTATAGTATTATAAATTAATGTCATAAAAAGCAGAACACCACATTTGATGTTCTGCTTTTTATATTAATACCATCTATATTAGGAAAAATATTTAGTTAATAGTTTTCTTTTGTTACATTGAAAAAAATAAAAATTAGTGTAAAATTACACTAATCGGATAAAATATATCTTATTTAGAGTTTGTTTTGGAGGTGTAATATATAGTGAAAGCTAATGTATTTATATGTACTTTTCTATTTTCAGCTACTTTATTAGCAATATTTGGTCAAGATATTTCTTATTTTATGGATAAGAACATAATAAAGTTAAATCCAATCTACTACCTTACTGCTACAACATGCATAAGCATTTTTTTATATCTAGTTACAATTGTATTGACTTACATATTCAATAAAAAAAATAAACTTAAAAAGAGTATCTTAGATGTGTATTGGCTTGTTATTTTAGGGCTTAGTTTGTTTGTTTCTCTATGGTCATTATTTGTTTTAGCCATGTGGTGGGGATAATTTTATTAATACTTATAACTTCCACTTAAGCTGTATTAGGTAAACTGGTTTTATATATGGCATTCATTGATTTTTCTCTCTTTATAATGCGTCAAAATGTAATTATAAGGAAAAAAAGAGATGGTAAAATGGAATTTATTATGACCTTATTTGTTTTTCTTTTTTTGCTTGCAATTAGTTCAATTTTAAATATACTTTTGAAAATGACAGATAAAAAGGATTGGATCATCTCTTTGCTATTAAGCATGGTTTTATCGATTACAATAGTGACGGTCTTGGGAGCAACATAAAGGTAAGAAGCCGTAGGAATTGCTTGTTCCTATGGCTTCTTGTTTGATTTATATATATTAGATTTAACTGACTTCTACTTCCATGTAAGGGATACCAAAAAAAGTGTAGTACGTAACGCGATAATTTTTAATTGATTTTTGCTCTACGGTGTTCCACTGATGTCCATTTGATTTGGCTTGGTAACTCTGCACCATAAATTTGTCCAGTGGTCTAAGTGACCATTTTCGGAAATCTCCTTCAAGTTGTGCTACCTTTTTTTCTTCTGTTGAACTTAAATTCTCTGTTTCATTACTTATTATTCGCGGTATACCAATAGCTAAAATAGTAGTAATTCCAATGATAATGCCCCACTTCCACAAGCGCTTTTTCATCTTGGATATTTCTCCCTTTTTATTTCATTATAATATATCTGTTGATATACCACTAATACATTATTTTAATTAATTAAACTAGTAATCATTCCTTGTTATATTTCTTCTTAAAATGGTGACTTTATTAACTAAAAGTATATAGAGGATGCATGTATCTTTTGTATTGAACATTGTGTAAACAGTGGTAAGATAAAGCTCTACATAACAAGAAAAGGTGGAGTTTAATATAGGGAAACTAACTATATTGGATGAATTAAAAAAGCTTAATAATGATCTATATCATCCATTTCCTCATGAAGACATTTGTAAAATACAAGATAAATTTAGTGGGAAATTACATGAAGACGACCTGTTAACCGCAGACTTTAATAGCTATTGGATGAATATTGCTGGCAGTTTAAGTTATATGTTGAAAGGTAAAACGAAGAAAATCCCTCAAAATCAGATTGATGAATTAAAGTTGACTTTTTTTGAAGTTTTTCCTCAATATTCTCTTTTAGAAAAAGAAATCTCTACCTATACAAATTTGTACGAAGAATATAAGATTTATGAGAAAACAAGAGAGCTCATGTTACGTTATTTATTTAATTAAAGCGAGTAAAAAAAGAGACGACTTTCTAAATAGCCGTCTCTTTTTTTTTGCGGATAAACTACATTATGTGAGCTAAGGTTATATATGATACACATGATGAAATAAGCTTAATTATTTGATAAAATGGAAATATATTGATTTTAAAAACAGGATAATGAATAGAGAGGAACATATCGATGCTTGGGGATACTTTTACACTTTTTAGACCGGTTTATTATTTAATAGCTCTTCTTTTAGTATGTAACTTCATGTATGTAGTGTTTTTAAACAATAGAATTAAAGCAACTAGCTATATACTATTCAATTCTTTATTTTTTGTAATAATTGCAGCAGTTTTATTGTTTCAGGAAGGTATAATTGTAGATGAAACAAACTTAGCAGGAGATCCATTAACTTTTGATTTAACAATATTTTTTGGGGTTTTACTTATAGCTAGCTTCATTTTCAGAAATAGAAAGAAGAGGAAAGCTTAAAATTTCCTCTTCTTTGTGTTGTTACCGGTAAAAGGTTTTATTAAAATCCAGCGTGAATAATAGCATACCTAGCATGAGAAGAACTAGAATTAGAACAAACGAGCTCATCATTAGTCCTTTCTCGAGTTTTTCAAAAGCTATTACTCTAAATGAAAAGCAAACCACGTAAAGTGTGCCTCCTAAATGTAATCCTCATAAAATTCATCATGTTTGCTAGGGATAAGACCTTGTTTTGCTGTAAAATAGTAAACTAAATAGCCTAGAACATTAAAGAATACAAACATAAAAATCCATCCAATTCGTAATCTTTTTTGATGATGGGCATTAATAATTGCCCAAATAGTAAACAGGGTCCAGTAAACAGTCATTCCCACAAACAATACGGCGGCTTCTAATCGACTAAAGCTTCTATTATCTATTGAGACGAACCATTGTTCATCTCCGTTTCCAAATGTGTGAAAGTTTGCTCCTAACCATTTTGGAGCCCAAATGGTTCTCTGATATTGAAAATCTGGCTGCACTCCCTTCCAGTGATATTCAATATAATTTTCGCCAGAACGGCTTATTATATTTTTTGATTTATAAATAGTAACCCCTGAAACATAGTTTGTGTCTTCTACTAAAGCTTCTATTTTTCTTTTCATGTCTCTGGTTATTGCATCTTTATCTTTCAATTCATAGGATATTAATGAACCTGTGTCAGATATTCCTTGAGCCGTTGATTCTTCCACTTTCCAAAAAAAATAAAAGCTAGACATTGTTACAATTAAACACACGATTGCTATGTATAGGATGCGTTTTGCAAATATCTTCTGTATTTCAAACAATTGTCCAATCACATTTCGTATTTCTTTTTCTTCACCAAACCGTTTAATTGCTATTGCAATGGCCTGTTGTTCTGTTTTGCCTTCTGCTCTTAATTCATGGACTGCTTCCAACAGATGATTGGTCATTTCTGCTTTCAGCTCATTAATTTCTTGTTGATCTCCTTCTACATTCAGGTACATAGAATCCACAAATTTTTCTATTCTCTTCACTTAGTGCCTCCCCATAAAAAAGAATCCATCATTTTCTTTACAAATTGCCATTCTAAACGCTTGGCTTCAAAGTTTTGCGTACCTAATGATGTGACTTTATAATATTTTCTTCTTCCACCAGGGCCTTGTTCATCTCCCCAGTACGAAGAAATCCAATTGTTTTTTTCTAATCTCTTTAAAGACAAATAAAGAGTACCTTCCTTTAATTCAAATTGTTCTTCACTCTTCTCACGAACAATCTTAGCTAATTCATAGCCATACATATCCCGTTGATGCAGTAGCGATAAGATTAGCGTATCAATATGCCCTTTCAAAATTTCTCTACTAATTTCCAATTTATCCACCTCTTATGAAATTATAAAAAAGAATACCTTTTAATACAAGGTATTATCAAAAATATGTCGCATGAAATATAGAATTAACTCATTCTTTCTGTAAACATGTAATAAGAGGTTAATTGTTTTCCTTTTTTGTAGAAAAATGTGAAATGATTGTATACTTTTTCACTGCTCATACGTTATAAGACAAGAAGGAGGAAAACACATTTGAAAAATCGGTTATCAAACGATCAGCTAAAAATTGTCATGAATCAACTTTATTTGTACTTAATCAAACAAGGTGCAAACCAAGAAACAGCTAAAGATATTGTTCAAGAAGCAGTTTGTAAGTTACTTATTCATCTTGATTCGATTGATACCGGTAAATATAAATCGTGGCTTTTCAAAGTAGCGATAAACTTATATTACGATTATTGTCGAAAAAACAAAAAATCTCATTACGCAATAGTAGAGGAGTACCTTATTACCAATGAGCAATTAATTGAGGAAATAATGATTGCAAAAGAAAATCAGCTTCTAGTAAGAAGAGTCCTTCAAAAGGTGTCTCCCACCTTTAAGCAACTACTTCTTTTAAAGTATGAGCTAGACTGGTCTTATAAACAAATTGCGGAATATGTAGATATGAAACCTGAAGCTGTCAAAACGTATTTAGCTCGTGCTAGGAAAACGTTTAAAGAAATGTATAGGAGAGAATGTCATGAAAAAAAAGAATGATGAGTTAGATTCCATTTTTGATGAAAAGTCTTTACATAGAACACTGAAAAAAGCAAAATACATAGCATTTTTACGAACAGTTTTTATCTCAGCACTCGTAGTCTGTTTTGTTATTACTGTATTAATAAAAGGAAACGATTATTTTATAAATACACAAGGAAATAAACTAACTGAACGGTTCATTAAAGAAAATCATGTAAGGATGTCTCCGAACACATTTACTAACACGGATACCGTCTCAACAGGAATTTTAAAGGGAACGATTAAGAGTGAAGTATTTAAAGTGATTGAAGATAAAGTTATACCTTGGGGTACAGAAGAAATAACGTACGATTTAAATGGAAACTTTAATGCATCCTTCTCAACGCACAGTACGATTGTTAATGACACTACAATGTATCATATTCCTAATGGACAACGTGAGATGCTATTCTACGTACCTAAGTATAAGTATAAGGTGTATGCGAATGACTTTGACATGATTAAAGATTATCCAAATGATAAATATATGGAGATGGCCATATCTTTTGATAAAAATTACACACTGAAAGAAGTACAAAAGATGCTGCCTACATCTGCTCACCAAACATGGTATTGGGTAGATAACTATAACTATAAATATGCAAAGTCTACTGGGTACAGAGGTGAGCCAGAAAGTGGACGATGGTTATTAGGTATTTCTAAACCATCACCACAACTAGGAGTAAAACTAACGAGTAATAAAGTCAAAACAGAAGCAGACTTTTTAAATGAGCTCCAAAAAACAGATCCAGGGGAAGTCAAAAGTCTAAAAGACAGACAAGAAAATGGATTAATTATAGGCGTAGTAGTTACAGGAGCAAAAGAAGAGATTCTTCCTTTACGTAATAAACCGTATGTTAAAGCAGCTAGTTTAGGAGCCGTAGTTGATAAATACTGAGTTTGTAGGGACTTGTAACGAAGAAGAGCTTAGGGAAGTATACTTCTATAAGCTTTTCTTTCGTTTCCGATACGTACCATTTTAATAACTAATTTTATATAAGATATACAATAATAACTCTAAATCAGTAATCACCTTTATTGTTACTCTAATTACCATTATTATAAAATTATAGGAATTAAGAAGAGAGGAATGGTAGAATGCCATTTGTAGTAGGTTATGGAATTGCCATCATAGGAGCGATGATAGCTTATCAGCTAAGCAAGGGAAAAACGAAAAAAAGAAAATACATTGTTTGGGGAATAGCGCTAATGTTGACCATTGCACCATTTTTATCTTTCGCAATTGGTTTAACATACGCAGTTATTGCAGAAAACGGATGGGCAGCCTTAATAATGTGGTATATCTTTCCCGTAATTTTCGTAATAGGACTTGTAGTGTTATTGATTGGTATTTTCAAGAAAAAAGAGCAAAGAAAAGAAGCAGATCTTTAATTAAAGGTTTGCTTTTTATTTCACCCAAAATTACTCAATGAAAAGTGGGCTTTTTTTCAATGTAAACTAAGCGTTGTCATGTGTATACCAAGGGTTTATCGCTTTATATTGATTAAAACCATACACTAATTATGAAGGAGGCAGCTAAGATGAAACTTGCTGAACAGATTAGAAAGATACGTAAAAACGAAAATCTTTCACAAGAGCAGTTAGGTCAAAAAATGAATGTGACTAGACAAGCGATTTATAAATGGGAAAGTGGAAAAGGATACCCTGACATTCAAAACCTAATAATGCTAAGTGAACTATTTGAAATTAGTCTTGATGAGTTAATAAAGGGAGATCGTTCTTTACAAGGTAAGATCAAAGTGAAAGGAGGAACGGGTATGTTCTCTAATCGTAGTCTTTTATCGGCATTAAACTATTTTAGTTTGTTTTTCGCTCCACTTGTTTTTCCACTTATTACACTGATATTTGGTTATAAGGAAATGAAGAAGCATGGAAAGAGAGCATTTATATCTCATTTAATACCGACTTTAGCCCTTATTGTTATAGCAATCGGTTATTACATATCTGCTAAATTAGCTGGAACAAAGACACCTAATTCTGTATTAGTTAGTGGCTGTACAATTGCAATCTTTCTAATTACGTTTGGTGTTATTGTATGGAACGTAAAAGAAGGTATTAAACAATTAAAAGCATAAATATTAAATCAGGAATTATTAGATTAAATAAACGCACTCACCTTTCATTTAGGCGGGTGCGTTTATTTTTAGATGCTTCTTACAATCCGTTTTATGTAGATTGGCTAACATAGATTTGAATTTTAATAATAAGGATATTCTTTCTTGTTCATGATAACGGAATCCCAAAACCAGTATATGATGGCTGCACCTACTGCAAATATAAGCATTTTACGATAATCCCATATTGGATCAGACCAATTTCCTTGAAGCTTATAAGAGATATAAAGGAATAGGGTTGCTACGACACAATAGATAAATAAGTAGAGAATATTGAACTTCTTGGGCCATTTATTTAGAAATAGCTGCAGTGATACGGCTGCAACAGAATAAGGAATGATTGTAATAAGTGAGATCATGAAAAATGCAATAACAGCTCTATAACTAGGCTCAATGACGATAAGAAATATGGAATAAGAAACGCTAGAGCTAATAACTGTTAACGCATGATATGGCAAAATCTCTTTAAATGTCACTGAATGAACACACCCTTCTTGTCTAGTCTACGGATGTATATTATATAAAGACTAAACCTAGTTAACTTTAGTTTTTTTATTTAGCTTTTTTGATAAATAAAAACAAACTAATCCAGCACCTACCACCTTACAAAAAGGAATAAATGCATAGGAAGGTGCGATTAAAACACTAACAAACAAATAGGCACTTATAGCAAATATAAGCCAACTTGTTATAAGTAAAAAACTTGATAAAAACTCCTTCATAGACTTCATCCTTTAGAGAAGATTATATTGTTATCATAACAGATATTTTTTCTGATAAGGATATTTTTTCCTGTAATTAGTTTTATATTAACTAACAGGTGAATAAATGGTATTATTAGCCATATATTTAGTTCTTGGAGGGTCAACTTGAAAAAACGTTTTAGTCAATACTCATTGTGGTTATCGTTGTTTGGAATTGTTATTGGGGTAGGACAATATTTCACACCAATATATAGCTCAAATATTCTTTGTATAGGGATTGTAATTTACCTTGTGGGCTTTTTATGTGGAGTAATAGCTTTTGGAAAACATGAAAAAGGGCTAATGAAATATTTTAGTTTGACCTCTTTTGTTGTAATTCCACTTCTTATCATGTTAGGTATGCTTTTTTTCGCAATGAATTTTAGTGAAAGTTAAAAGGTAATTATCCCCTCTTATATTTATATTATGGTGAATGTGAAGTGCTCAAATAGGAGGAATTTAAATGAAGAAATTCTTAAAAGATTCTTTAAAGGTATCAATAGCCTCTTTAGTTACTTCAATAATCTTGTATGTAGTTATAATTGGGTTCTTTCTTTTATCAGTTGTTACAGCAGACGCTTTTGGTACTGTTATTAAGATTATTGTGCCTATTTTAACTTTAGTTACAATACTCGGGTTTATTTATTCTTTCTTTATCAAAGGTAAACAGAAAATCCCTTTTTTAACATTACATTTTGTTTCCTTATGTGCTCTTTCGTTTGGTATCTATCTTGCTGTCAGTTTTCAAGGGTTTGCGCCTTAATAAATATTTACATAAAAAAAGAACCCTTTGCTCATATAGACAAAGGGTTTTCAAATTTATTGGAATAGGGGGAATACGTTATTAGTCTAGCCAGATTTGTAGATTCATATACATATACCTTTTAAAAAAATGTTGTCATTCACTATATTTATGGAAAATAACCTTGTCTACGTGTTATTATTCGTTAAGTAAATATTAAATTATTTCATTTATTATTAAAGTTTTACTATTTACAGTTAGTGACGACAAATAAGAAGTTTTTCTACAAGATGTGTAATACTTAACTTTATTTTTAATAAAGTATGTTAACTATTACTCTTATTAATAACATTAAATTGTATTTATATAAATAATGTTATATCTTTCGTTTTTGTATCAGTTGTCATAAAACTGTATATTTAGTATATATAAGTAGGAAAATACAACGTTTTTCTACAAGGTGTGTAAAAGGTATAACTATTTTTAATAAAGTACATTAAATATTACTCTTGTAAATAACTTAAAATTAAAATTATATAAAAACAGTTATCTTTTTAGTTATGTATTTCGTTTGTTATAATGATCTATAAATTATTCACACATGTTGAAATATCTATACGAATACCTTATACCCTAAATGCCTAAACTACTTAAGAATCTGTGAGGTATCATTGGATAAAGCCGAAAATTAAAAACTATCTTCTTTCACAAGTCAATAGTTTTTAATTTGCTTATTCATACATAGTCTATCTTTTCTCTAGTGGGAATAAGGACCTTCGTTATTATAGTTAACCTCTTTGTACTATCTTTATGGCTTGTCGTTTACGTATTAGCTAATGTGTCACGATCTTCGGAAAGTGGTGGTTCCTCCATCCAACCATTGCTTATCATAATCTTAGCACCATCTTCAGCATACTTAGCGATTTCTGCAGCCAAACGAACATAATCCACAGAAATATCTTTTCTTATGCTGGTTGCCATTGATGCCCCATATAAACCTATACTAAGACCAATCAAAGCTGTCGTCATAAACATCATCATTTTGTCGGAAAAAGGAGGAGTTTTTGAATTCGTTACCTCATTATCCCAAGTCATAGGCACTGGCAAATCATCGTCTTTCAATACAGAACCCAATATTTCTGTATGTTTAAAGGCAACCTCTTTTCCACGTACCATAAACCTACCTACTTCCTTTGACTGGGCGACTTGACTAAATCCTATCATTACAGCTTTCCCCATAGCGTTCCTTTGCAAGTTTAAAAAAAGATTTGTGATTTCGATTGCTGATAGAGGTCTTTTGTGTTCGAACCAACCAGACATAAACCTTTGGTCCTTAACAAACTTTACTTCTTGAGATGGACTTAGGTACGGTGAACGGATGAATAACCCTTTTGACAATAATAAATTTTTAGTTAGACTATCAAATTCACTAAGTTCATGGATACATTCAGAAAAATAGGTATCTATATCCGATCGTACAGATGCTGCCTTCGCAACAGCGTAAAAATTAAGAGCCATGGCCCCCATACTATAGCTGAAATATAACATGAAGCTGTCAGAGAACAATTTCGGAGCAGTAGTATTTACGTCTTCTTTTACAACGAAGCCTTGTGGTAAGGGGAATTTCTCTTTATGAAAAATAGTAGTTAGTTTCTGTAAATGGATTTGCGTTAACTCTAAGCCCTTGTCTAGAATAGTTTGTACTTGAGTATCTTCCACCACATTTAAAAAATACGTAAATAAACAGTGACACATGCTACTATTCATATAAGATGACCACAGTTGTGCAATTTCTGCAGCACTCAATTTAATATTATGTTCAGTTCTCATGTACTTATCTCCTTATAGATATCATTTGCTTTTAGTATGTGAAATCAATCTGTAAGTATTCTTAAAACACTTACTTTCACTTTTGTAGCAAAGAGAATTTAGTTAAAGAATACTTTTCCCCGATTTGAATCAAATTATATTTTATGGAGAAATTATAAAAAATCGCTGAAAATTGCCTCTTTCTGAGGAGAGACCATCTCTTTTTTTTCATATGTCATGCAATAGATTCTACAGTTAAATTGCAATGCTTTTCATAATAAAAACTAGCCTAAAGAGAATTTATATCCAGAGATATATGCTTATTCTAGGCTGAAAAGGACCCTAGAAGATATGATTGGACTTGCTATTGCTATTATCTTATTTAACTTAATTGCATTTATCACAAATAAAAAATTAACAGGGAACCAGATTTTTCATATTTGGACATTTACTATTGCTTTTCAACATATGTTTGATGTTTTTATTGATTTGAAATATCATGCCTACTGGTACTTTACAAAGCAAGCTGATTGGAAAGGAATTCTTGTCCATACTGTATTGCTTCCACCCGTCAACATGATGTTTCTTAATTGGTACCCTTTTAAAAGACCTATTAAGAAACAAATTTGCTACTTTACCTTTTGGTTAGTAGGTATTTTACTTTATGAGCTTGTTACATTACTTCCTGAACCCTGGGGGTACTTTCATTATGGTTGGTGGAATTTAGGTTACTCAGCCATTATTGATCCCGTTCTCCTCTTAATTGTACTAGGGTGCTATAAATGGATATGTAAGCTTGAAAACAACTTATCAAAATGTTAATAACAGGAAAATATAGCTGTATTATCAAAAAGAAAAACTCCTGAATCGTTAGGAGTTTCTCTTTTTTTAGCTTTAAAATGTAGAGTATTCTATTTGCACTTACAAAGATTATGGAATTTATCCATAACAGCTCCTTCAAAAGGTAGGTAATTGCTTCCTAAACTAGTTATAAGTCATTAAAAGGTAATAACGTGTGGTACAATGAAGAGCCAACCTTCCTTCCTTTAAAAGGTAGAAGGCTTTTTTATACCTTATATATTATAACTCTGAGGAGAAGTGCCTTGTGAAATTACTAAATATCCAACAATTACAAACTGTTAAAGATAAAATTATTCAACAAAAAGAAGAACTTGCAGATAAGAAGAGACAAGACCTTGCAGAGTTTCATCATATTCATACAGAACTAACACCTTTTCGAATTGACCTTTTAACGATTTACGCTCACTCCGTTGTCTCAGATAAAGAAACAGCTGCCAATCTCATTAAAAACTGGGCGAAAAAAATGGCCAACGTACTAGTAGAACGTGACCTTCCTTTAAACCTTGCTTTAGAAGAAATTAGTTACTACCGGGACATCATTGGAGAGATAATACTAGATGAATTAGATAAACAAGATATCTCCATTAAAGAGTTTTATTCTGTATTCTCCCACTTTAATGCAATTATCGATTGCGTAATACAATATATTAGTAAGTCCTATCTTAACGATTATAAGCAAAACATCCAATATGCTCAGTATGCCATCGATGAGCTTTCTGTGCCGATTGTTCGTATGACTGAAACAGTTGGTATTCTACCTTTAGTAGGTGATTTGGATACAAAGCGAGCTCAAATCTTGATAGAAAACGCATTAACAAAAAGTAGTGAGTACCATTTAGCTTGGCTCATTATGGATTTATCTGCTGTCCCTATTATTGATACCATGGTAGCAGATCAATTGTTCAAAGTTATAGATGGTTTGGGACTTATAGGAGTAAAGGTCGTGCTTAGTGGTATACGCTCAGAAATTGCTCAAACAATGGTAGGCCTAGGGATTAAGATTGATCATGTTAAAACCTTTGCAAGCTTACATCAAGCTGTAGCGTACACAAATGCTCTCAATAAAAGGATTTAAATAATATAAGCATAGATTAGATAAACTTCTTCCCCCCTATGATACTGCATGAAAAAAAGAGAAAAGTATTATTACATTTTACACGGCGTCTGGAATATAACTTTACTTGCCATAAAACACTGACCTTTTTGAAATCAAAAATGAAATGGGCTTATTTGTTTGATAACAAACGAAAGAGCAAAGGAAATAAACATGATTACTACTAACTGCTTCCGAGATTGGTAAAAGATCAAGCACAAAATAACAGACATTATTAATTCTTCAATGTGATTTAATACGATATAAAAGAACCCTAAGCCTAGCGAAAGAGTTAACATAAATGCGATAGGTAGTGCTGGTAAAGTCCAGGCTAGCCTTCTATGATTTCTAGCATGCCATACAATGACTCCAAGAAAAGGAGAAACTAGTGCAAGACCACTCCAATAAATAATGTCACTGGTTGAAAAAACGCCAAATAAATAAGCTGAATAGAGATAATAACTAATAAGCATTCCTATAAAAAAGAGCGACGTGTTAAGAGCAGCGCTGATCTGTGTTCTGCTGTATGCAGCTATAATTGTAGCAATTAGTACCCAAATACCTAACCTTGTAAATAGGTCTCCTAAGTACGAAGGAATATTCATTAACCAATTCCCATCGTAACCAGTGAAAGTATCTAAATACTTGGCGATTGTTCCTAACCCTACACCTATTACTAAACATATCGTAAAACCTACTAGTTGTTTTTTCATTTTGTTCCCCCAATAATCATCCTAAGCTTGTTATGCCCCCTGTTCATGTTGTAATAACGAACAATTACTTTGATATAACGGACCTTTTCAGATAACACTAAAAGTCAAAAATAGTAGGATCTCATGTTATTGCTTTTAGTCTGTCATTTTCCGCGGTTGTACAATACTAACGATAAGATTAACGAACTTAATATGATAGATAATGGAATAGCTCTTGCCATTAAAGCATCAGCAACATAATTACTGTAGTAAAGGTTAAACCATGCTGCTAAGAAAATAATAGTTAAAACCGTTAAAAAAATGTTAATGATATCTGTGAAAAAACACGTCAATTTGTTCATTAGAAAAGATTAACCTACTTTCTGTATGTGGAGTAATTCTATATGGCTAGAACATTTATATTGCCTTTTCATCGTACCTCCCTATAATATATACTAATTAATTACATAAAAGTTACATAATTACATTTATACAAACATCTCGTTGGAATTCGATTGTACATAACACTGCTGTTAAGGCGTGTAAGCCCCTAATGCTCTGTATCCAAAATAAAAAACTTCTAAGAAGGATCCGTCTTAGAAGTTCTTAGGAATTTTGTTCTCTTTTATAACTTTTTAACATACCACGAGTAAAATAGTATCTCAACAACTGACCCGTCACTATCATGAATAGTAAGCCCACACTCATTTCTCTCTTTTATCAGATAAAATGAATTTATCCAGGCATTCAAATAGATCCTCATGAATATTACACTTAAAATTAGCATGACAGTTCATAAATTAACAGCAATGCTTATCCATCCAGTTTCTCCTTAATTACCATTATAGATAGCTTATTATTTAGCATATAAAAACAAATAGGCCTCCAATTGTTAAATTTCTACTCATTTTCATATACTTCTTTTAAACAAATACAAGCTGTAGATTAGAAAGGTAGCTAATAAAGTTAAAGATATCCAATAAATACTCATTAGACTATTCGGAAAATAAGTACTAGCTCCATATAGAAAAAAAGCAGTAAGTAGAAAAAAACACATGAATCGACCTAAATAATGTATAAAGAAACGAATGCTTTCTTTCATTTTGTTTCCTCCTTCGAAAATGATTAATTATATCTTATCTAATAATAATCTAAAAACTTCTAAAATTATTAAATTATGTTAATATAGAGCAGTTACATATAAATTAGTGATGAGGTATATAAAATATGTTTGATTTAGGTGCAGCAAGCGCACAACTAGTATTTATAGTGGTAGTAATTAGTATTGGATGGTACATTCTTTCAATCATAAAGCGTAAACGAAAATAAGCAGGTATAGAAAAATCATTAACTTATTGGAGATAGAAACATGACACGAAATAATAGCAAATCTATTATCTCAATTCTATTTGGCGTTTTATCAATGATTGTTCCTTATATTGGTTTAATCTTTGGCGTAATAGGAATTGTTTTTTGCACAAAGAGCATGAAAGAAATGAAATCCACTAGAGAACGAGGCAAGAGCATTGCTGTTACTGGAGGAGTTCTCAGTACAGTAGGGTTAGTTATACAAGCTTCTGTATTATTTTTAGCGTTTTTAGGATATACAGCCGTTTTTTATTAATAATATATGATGACCTAGTACGATTGTGATTGCAAGTAAGAAAAAGAATCTATCTTTATAGATTCTTTTTCTTACTTGTTTTTGTTAGTTGAATTATTAATTGAACTATTAATCCAATGATACTGCCAAAGATAATAGAAATTATTCCTGTGAAGATGAAGGCAGATAGATCTTTTCCAAAGATTTGTGATGAAAAGACGAAAAAGATTAACAGCATTGGTATCAAAAAAATCATCATTTTTTTCATAAAAACACCTCTCAGAAACACTTTACCTTAATATTGCATAAAATCAATATTTAAACATTTAAATCTCCATCTTTTTAACATAAAGAACTAAAATATAGAAACTTTTAACAATTTTTAACGTAATATATATGAAGACTACTATATATTGGATGGTGAAAAAAGATGAACAACCAAGTACTAACTTTTGTACTTATACTATTTATATTTTCTATAATCCTGAACATTTTTCAGTATGTTCAAATCAAACGGTACAAACTGAACGAAAGATCTTTTAAAGTATCTTGGCAAGAAGCAATGAACTTAAAAAATTCTATAAGTTTGTTCGCCTGGTGGATGCTGGCATCTTCGTTAGCAATTGTACTTATTTTTGGTTTTGTTTCTTTCTTTATAAATTAACAAATAACTCTTCTTACTCAAAAAATAGATGGATATGAAAGGGAGGCCTAAATTGAAAAAGAATACGATAATTACTCTTACAGGAATAGTACTAACTGGGGCAGTGATTTTCTACTTTGTTACATTCCATGGATATGTCTCATCTGATAAATTCTCTGGTTTCCCTGTACCTGAAAATGCACAGTTAGTAAAAGAAAACGAACGTGTAGACATGTATGATTGGTCTAAAGCTTCTGAAGAAAATGGGATACCATCAGGATATAAATTAGTAATTAAATCAAAAGGATGGCAGGAGAAAGATCGAGAAGGAGCCTCTACTTATTATGAAAAAGGACCTAAAAAAATTGATTTAATATCTCAAACGAATGAATTAACCCTAATTAAAGATAAAAATTAAATATAAGTTAACTAAAATGAACTAGCCTTCAGGTGTTAGACACAGTTCAACACCTGGAGGCTAGTTCACGAACAGTATTCTTATCTACTTTTAATCAGCTTATAATATACACTTTAAGTTAACATGAAACGCGTTCTAGGAAGAGTGAACGATTCAAAATACTAATTTTTACTTGTTAGTCTTTTGAATATGTTAAAAAACGGTAATACACTTAATAAAAAGGTGTGATTTTTATCAAGCTTTTACGTATTACCATAATAGCTGCTGTTCTCTCTTTTATTGGTATTATATTTAGAATAATTTATGGTCAAATAATTGGAGATAAAGATATTCAAATAGAAAGTCTTATCGGACTTTTCATTGGTTTCTTTATTTCAATTTTTATAATCTATTATTTCAGAGATTATCGTAAAACAAACAAGTAACTTTACAATATAAAGCTTAAAATGCTTTGCCGATGCTATTCATTTCTAATCAACATAATCAACATTTTAGGAATAAATAAAGTCCCAAGAAGTATTATATAATTATTGGGACTTTATTATAGTTATGTATTCGTTAGCTTATTACTTGATTATCTTGATCATAGATAACAATTTTGTAAGAATCACCTTTAGTTTGCTCTTTTATTTCTTTAGTTTGAAGAAAAGTATTTACTTCTTTCTTAAGTTTTTCACTATACTCTTGGGCATTTCCATCAGATTTAGTGATAGGAGTAACGATAGCAACTGTAACAGGTTGATTTAATGGAACTTTAGTTATTTTGTAAGTTACATCTTTGTATTCTTTATTGTCTTGTAAATGTCCATAAACACGATTTTCAATCCTCAACCAACGATTCTCTTTTTCTAATTGTTTAACATTTCTCTCACGAACATTAACTTTATAAACGTTCAAACCATTCTCTTTCAATTGACGTATAATATATGCTTTTACCTTGTTCGCATCCTCCGTATCCTCTACCTCTACTTCTACGCTATTTGAGTCCGCCCCCATGCTTACAACTGCGTATTCATCAGACACATCATTGAGAATGGAATCTAAATCCTTATTCTTAGTACTTGAAGCTGTATTATCATTTTGACAGGCTGCAAGCACTAATGAAAGACAACTAAGAAATAAGATGTTTCTTATTAACCTCATTCTTTCCTCTCCTTATAAAATAATTGTTATATGTCGAACGAACCATACAATTATTTCATAAAATAGAAAAAATTAAAATAAAATCTTTATTTAGAAGTGAACAGCTCATACAGATCTAATTCTTTTTACATACCGACTATATGAAGGAAAGGACAGGTTATTTGTATAATATGCTATAATTGTCCTTTTAGTTATCTTAATGCAAGAAATCTTGAAAGGTGTAAAAAAATGTTAACAGAAGTGTTTCCTTTTATTTATGGTTCGTGGGTTTTAGGTATTGTTATATTCATTCTTTTGTTTAATTGTATATTCTTAAAGAAAAGATATAAATTTGAAAAGGTTTTTATGTTGTTATTGTCAATCTTTTATTTTATAGGGTTGCTATCTGTAACATTCTTTCCTATGCCTGTAGATGATAATTTAATACAATACCGAATTAGTAGTGGAGACAATGAAGTAAATAACTTTATTCCTTTAAAATCCATTATTGGAGCAATGGATGGGAATTTTATCATGTCAATGATTCATCAACTAGGTGGAAATCTTATTTTGTTGTTTCCTTTGGCAATTTTCATTCCAATTTTATTCCCTAAACTAATAAAATTTAAGACAATTGTACTTATAGGTTTTTTAGTTTCTCTTCTTATTGAATCATTACAATTTACTATTTCTTCAATCATAGGATTTACATATAGAAGCTTTGATGTAGATGACTTACTACTAAACACCATTGGCGTTGGAATTGGTTTTCTATTCTATAAATACATATATGTGAAGGTTTTAAGAGATGAAATAGTTGGATTAAAATAAAAACAGCCCATTTTATGGCTGTTTTTATTTATCTCTCAAGCCTTTAGGCTTGAATGCTATATTTTCTTGGTAAGACTAATTTACTGAGTATAAAAATAGATGTAGGTATTAATTTAAATTATATGTATGTATTTTTATAAATCTACATAGAACACTAACTTATTCTTTCTATTCTAGTAAACAGATTCAAATATACCTTATCCATAATCTGTATCGTATTACCCTCTTGAAAATGTAAAATAATAAAAAATTTCTTGAATTTCTAAAAGTAGCTTATTTATAAAAGGTTTATTATCATACAAACTAAAAAATAGGTTGCTCATAAAGTGAAACCACCTTATTGAGCAGCCCATTTCTCTTGTGTAAAGTTAATTCTGAAATTAAGAATTATAAAAAATTAATTATTATTTCTAGTTGTCCACCAATTTTTAACTTTAAATAAAGCCCAAATAATTAATACAATCAATAGAGGAACTATAATCATTCCTGAACCAAATCCCACAATAACCCCTCCCGTTAATTACTTATGGTGTAAACATTGCAGCTACTTGATTTCCTTTAGCATATGCAGTGCCTTTTACAATCATGTTAAAGTTCGTTACTGCCCCACTGTAATGAGAACCATTAGAGAATGAGACCGTTTTCGTACCACTCTGAGTCATAGTCCTAGAGTATATTTTACCAACTTTTTTATCTCCAAGTAAACCATAGGCTGTATGAGAAAGGGAAGCTACAAGTTTTGTACTCTTTCCCTTAGTGACTTTTGCAGTAAACTGTGCACTATATCTATTATTAAGAGGGTTGTTGACATTAGCATATAAACTTCCCTTTATGTTAACACCTAGTCCTTCAAAAGTTTTGGGTACATCAAAATTTCTTTTTCCACTTCCAATAATTACTTTTGTAGACATTTTTCCTGGCTCATTTTGTTCAACACTTTCTGTATTTTCGAGAATAAACTTGGCATCTTCATCCGAAAAAGGCTCTCCAATATCATACTTCTCATTAATCTCAATTATTCTTTCTGTGACTGGATCAATGTCTACTTCTACATTTTCTTCAGCATGTGATACTGCTGGTAAAGCTGAAACAATCATAAATGTCATAGTTAACAAAAAAGACATTCTCACTAAAAATTTACTTTTTAAAGCTTTCATAAACCGCATTCTCCTTTTTTAGTAATCTTTAACTAAAACAAATACTACCATAGTTTTTATTAACAAAAAAGGGTTTTTTTAACATTTATTACTAAGATATTTACACTTATTCTTCTTTATAATTAAATTTTAATGCTTACTAAAGAGCGCATGTCTTATAGCTGTAGTCAACATAAAACCATTTCTAGGTACCACAAAGGAAACTTTATGTCCCATAGATAATCCTTTTTCTAACTTTTAACTTCTTGTTCCATTTTCCTTAACTGCTTTATTACGTTTTTTCCCTAAAATTATTTTTAAATGAAGTATACATGCTAATAATCCAACACTAACAATAACCCAACGCATAAACCCTTCAAATTGGGGATCAAAAATATTTATTAAAGCTATTATTAGTCCTACTAACATCCCAATATAATTTAAATGCAAATACAGCACTCCTAACTATCACTTACCTAATAATTACATTATATCAAAATTTATGTATTTATTCAGAATGAATACAATATACCAATCCAGTTACCATAATCCAGATTCCCGGAAATAAAAAGCTTATCTACCTATAGATAGATAAGCTTTTGTCATTCTAATTTAATTCTGTTTTGTTTCGTTTAACTGTTACATTTATAATTTCTCCAAATGCTATTCCTGCAACTGCTACAGGAATAAACAGTTTGAAAGTATTAGTAGAAATATCTACACCAAACGCTACTAAAAGCAGATAACCAAATAAAAATCCTGTTAAAATAAATGCATATTTCTTTGTGATCTTTTTCAAATAAACACCTCTTTTTCTTTATAATTACATTTTAACACATTATAAAGAGAGAGAAATGAATGAATAAGATATACAAAGGTAGTTAACATAATGTCTCTTTCCGAAACACATCAAAAAAGAGAACCCTTATGGGAGTAAGGGTTCGAAAGAGGTCTCAATTATGAGTTATGCAGCTTTTTATACATCGTTGATCTCACAAGGTTTCTCTCGAAGACGGAGGCAAGAGACATGTATAAAAAGCGCACGCTTTATTCATATGCTTGTACGGTAAAATATAGTCTTTATGAAAGTAATATGTTATTATATTTTTGCACATGCATTTTAATAGTGAAAAGCCACCTGTCCTGCAAATACTGGGTGGCTTTTTATCTTGCTAATCATTATCCACTCAAACAACACTTTCGAATATCATAAAGCTTACACCCAGTGTAAATGAATCTACAATTCAACATTTGGAATTAAAGGTTTTGTTGTTACAGAATTTTCTGTTCGTTGGAAAGAAAGTGATCCCATCGCTCTTCAATTAAAGGGCTTCCTGTCCATTCCTCATTTGGCTTCTCTTCTGTTAATTCAAAACCGTACTTTTTGTAAAGATGACGAGCTGCTCCAAGGATGCTTACTGTCCATAAAAAGATATGGCGGTAACCTTTTTCCTTGCAGAAATTCATAGCAGTCTCCATTAATTTCTTTCCTAATCCCATTCCTTGATATTTTTCATCCAGAACAAACCAGCGTAATTGAGCTACTGTATCTGAAGATTTAGTAATGGCAATTGAACCAGCAACTTTGCCATCTACTTCAGCAATCCATAGGTCCCCTCCTTCGGAATTAATCATAAATTCTGTTAACCCTTTCATAACGTAATACTCAAACATTTGTCCAAATTTGTATGTTCCATCATAAAGTTGTCCATGAAGGTGAGCCACGTAACCAACATCCCCAGGCTTAAATGAACGAATGGATACTTTTGGTTGAGAAGAATGTTTTTTGGAGAATATACCTTCGATAATTTCCATAGATGTTAGCAGCTTTGATAAGTCAGCATTCGAAATGTCCTGTATCATTTCTCCAACTTTTTGGTTTGAATGTTCAACTAGGTCTTTGTGGATTATTTCTCCATAATCAGTTAGATATAATAGGTATTGACGTTTATCGATTGATGATTGTTTTTTTATAACTATTTTTTCTTCTTCAAATCGTTGAATAATCCTACTCATATAGCCCCGATCTATTCCCAAAGTTTCTCCCACTTCAGTGGATGTACATCCACTTCTTGAATGAATCTCATTTATAACCCGAGCTTCTGTAAGTTGAAAGGAGTCATTATAAATTTCTTGGTCTAATTTCCCTAAAGTATTTGCATAATATCGGTTAAACTTTCTTATTTTTTCTACACCCTTGATTGCATTCATTTAAGTAACCCTCCTCGAGGTTATTGTTTGACTCAGTCAATTATATTGTATGTTTTATGATTGACTGAGTCAACTATATAATAAGAGGTGTTTTTTTTTGCTTTATTCCTTTAACTTTTTAAAATAAATTCAAATACACTGTCCATAAAAGTATACCTTTACGGACTTTTCGGTGTTCTTGCAATACGTTTTATGTTAACTAAAGTTAAATATCACATCTCGTCTATAAAGGTAAAATACTTTTTATACGTCCATAAAGATTAAATTTATTAACTAAATAGACATTTGGTCATTTGATTCTAAATAGTCTAAAAAGGTGTACCTTTTTAGATGATAGAGAGTTATAGAAAAACTCACAATTTGTCGTCACATAAAGTAAATGGTGAAACCTTATTAATAACTAACATACTTTAATATTTACTCAACAAATAATATCACTTAAATAAAGTTGTTTTAAAAGAGGTTATTCAATTAAAATATTTATTTTTAAAGTTATATGTATATGAATCTACAAATCTGGCAAGACTACTAACGTGTTCCCCTTTTCCAATAAATTTGAAATCCTTTGCCTGATGGGCAAGGGATTATTTTTTAAGTTAATTTACTTTTATTGGTTGTTAACCTGAATAAAAGGGAACTACACATATTAATAGCACACAAAGGAGATATGCATTGGAAACAAATTACGGGTACTATACTGGATCTCTGTTCGTGAGGGAATTAGAACGTTTAAAAGGAGAATATATTCAACTTGATCTCGACGATATGAAAGTAATGATGAGGCAAGACATTTTACTTTTAGAAAAAGCAATGGATATGTTGTGTAAGAATAAAGTGTATTAAATTGAGCAAACTATTCGAGAAGTCTTTTAGGACTCCACTTACAACCTAATATTTATCAGTAGAAAAAGCCATCTTCCCCAAAGATGGCTTTTTCGCCTTTTAGTTAACATAAAACGGCTTCCAAGAAGCGTCAAAAACCCACTTCAGGGTCTCATCTTATTATGAAGTGGGTTTTAATTAATATATAACGTAACTTTTAAATTTTAGTGTTAGCAGCGTCGAGATCAACTACATCAGGAACATTCTCATAAGCAGAATTAGCATACTCTTGAAGTTTTTTTAGAAAAAGTAGAATCTCTGTACCTTCCATTTTGGCATGAGTAAGATGAAAAATATTATCTTTCCCAATATTAAGCTCATCTTCTGATAAGTATAAAGGCAACGTTCGGAATACATACCAGGGATAATAAAGAGAGATGAATATTTCTCTAAAATAAATTCCATTTTCACCAATAATAATACCGTCTGTCTTCTTTAAAGGAAACGTACATAAAAAAGCAACAATCTCTTTATTAGGTTGTAAATTAAAATACTTTATTATTTTCTTTTTCAAATCTGAAGGAATATGCTGATTTACTAACAGGCCATTATTAGGCTCAAAAGCTTCTTCATATTTCTCAAATAATGTACTTATATTCATCAAGTCATTATACGTTACAGAAGAAGAAACATTGTGCGGTTTTACAAGTAATTCGTACGAATATTCGTTTAAGAAATCTCTTATACTTGTTAAAAGTTCTATAAATAATGGGATTGGATACGTATTTCCTCCACCTATTAAACATGCTTTTCTATTGTCGAAATGAACTTCGACATTATTTTGAACTGTAATTTGATTGACTTTACCGAATTCAGTCCATTCAATATTGCCTAATTCACCACTTAGATTTTTCCACCTTAACCCCTTATCGGTAAAACACACACCAATTTTCCCCGATCCAAATATCGTACAGTCGAGAAAAGCAACTACTTCTTCATTATTTGAAATGTTAAACCTTTTATTTGCCTTGGATAAAATAGAGAGAGGAATTTCTTCAATAAAAAATTTGTCTTGCTGATACCTTGAGCATAATTCGGTTAAATAATTGAATTTTATATTGTGCATTTCGACAATCCCCGTTCATTTTAATAAATATTCCAATATCTATTAAAACACAATTTTTAACTTTTATTCCATTAAAGTGAAAAAAGTAACTGCAATGTAGTAAAATAAATATGTTATATACTGTAATTTATAGAGGAGGAGTCATAGTTTGAAGAGGGTTTTAACTATATTATTATTATTGCTTATTATTACCGGTTGTTCGAATGGAAATGATAACAAATTAAAATGGTTTACAACGCAGGATAAAGCTATTAATCAAGGGATTAAAGACGGCGATCTAAATACAAAGGAAAATATTGTTGGAGAAATGAAAGAAAATGGTGAAACATTTGTTTTTTACAAGTTAGAAGAAGAAAATAAGGATATAGTCATCGGTATAGCTAACATAGCTAAGCAGAATGGTAAGTATGCTTGGTACAGAGAGAGCGCAAACATTGGAATTAAGAGTGGTAATAACCCTTCTACTCCCGTAAGTTGGGATACAGAAACACAATCAGGAAAAAAATTCACTGCTTATACAGGAACAGCAGAGGACAAAAATATACCAATTGAAACAGAAGGCGGTGAAGTTACACCGAAAATCAATGAAAAGTTTGGTGTTTATTATTATATTGAACCTCGTAAATAAATCTACTTTTATAACGCATTCATACGATTCTTGTTACACATAAATATTTTCTTAGAGTTTGACTATATTTTGGGAGTATTTATCTTGAAAACATAAAAAATGACCTTATCAAGTTAAATGTATACCATATACACAGCTAGTCAATATAATACACCTTATCGGTAGAAAAAAAGCCTTTAGCTTCAGTCTAAAGGCTTTTTCTCACTTTTCTTTCTTAAAATCCTTTTTTATAGTCCAAAACATTTTCTTAAAATCCTCATAAAGAAACATCGTTAAAAAACCTAGTATTGTAATACCTGCTGAAAATGTACCTAAATCTAAAAATAATCCTACAAATACAAGAATGATACCAATTAAAAAACCAGGATCAGATAAATCCTCGATGTTGTTCTTTTTTTTATCTATTACTATTTTTTTTTGAAAAGAATGGTCACCTTTAATTAATTTATCTAACGTTATATTGTATAAATCGCTCAACTTAATAAGGTTTTCAATATCAGGATATCCTTTATTATTCTCCCACTTATATACAGCCTGCCTAGATACATTCATCTCTTGAGCTAATTCTTCTCTAGACATGTTTTTTTGTTCTCTTAACTTTTGTAATTGTTCTCCTAATTCCATGTACCATCGCCCCCTCATGTACCACCTTATAACATTTATGGTGTAACTACCACAAACGCTTAGTAACACTGTGTAAACCATTGGTTAACAGAGAATAAATTATAGGAATAGCTTCCGAAATCGTACAATATAAACATCAATTTTAAATAATCACAGTTATCGGAAATCAATAATAAAAGACGCTTAGAATATCAATTCTAAGCGCAGGTATCTATATTTGTTTAGAAGTCTTAGATTCAGTATTATTTCTCTTTTTCAATTCCATCAGAAGAGCAATAATCCCAATTAATCCACTTGTCGTAAAGAGGTAAGAAGCAAATGGTATTGGTTCATTTATTAATAAACCTCTGATTCCAAAAATGAACAGAATAATATTACTGATTAAACCAATTACAACTCTAATAATTTTGCTAATGTTTTCCCCCTCCTTACCGTTGAATACCTATTATATGTATATAAGAATAATTAATTATGAATTTATTCTGTTTAGTATCGTTGTTCTGTTTGTAGTGAAAAGTATATAATTTTGCTTCTTAGTTTTAATGAAAATTCGATCAGTTGTTCCATAGGGAGGCCCTATACAGATTGCATCAGCGTCTTTACCTCCATACGTATTGTCTTCTGTAACTTCAATAATATCTTCTAGTGGAATATTAAATTTAGCAAGTTGCCATTTTATAATTAATTCTTTTTCTGTTTTCTTTAGATCGATCCCAACTGTAAACATATTAAACATTCCCTTTTTTCCTTATAATTACATTTTAACATAATATAAGGATAGGGAAATGAATGGATATCGTATACAAAGGAAGTTAACACAATGGATTTTCTAGATACCCTTTTGTTATTTATTGGTTATTTTGTTATATTATTTAATAGTTGCAAATAATGAAGGGGGACTAAGAATGAGTGTACTAATAGTAAGTATTATCATTATTTTATCGATCATTGCGGACTATTTTATTTTCGACTATGACGATAAAAGGTGGGGCTGGCTAAAAGGACGTTCTAAACGTTTAAGAATAGGAATTATTAGTTGCTACTTAGTTATGTCGTTTATTATTTATTTTGCTTTAAGCCTTAAATATATTTCGTAAGGTTTAAAGCTCTTTTTATGAGGTGAAAAAATTAAAATTAAACGGGAGGTAAATACTTTGTTAACCTTTATAGCAGGATTGTCTCTTGTGTGGGGAATTATTATTTTCTACTCATCTCTATTTAAAATGAAAAAGAATGATTACAAGAGTGAAAGCCCTATTGGAGTAAGTGGTTATATTGAGCTTGAAGTTTTAATTAAATTATGGAACAGGTTCCCAATGCGTATAGCAAAAACATTAACCATTCTAACAGGTTGTTCTTTTATAACCTTTGGAACACTAGCCCTGTATACGATATACAAAGTTAGTTAACATAAGCAACATTCTAGGTAACCTGTATTTTGTAAAAAGTAAGCAGACTCATTGAGACATAACTGTTCAATGAGTCTGCTTACTTACATCTCTTCTAATTTCTTTTTTCCTTTCTTTAAAAGTTTAAAGCTTAATCTATTTACATACTCTTCGTTATTTACTAACAACGTATACGAATAAAGAATAGGGAGTGTTCGAAGTAGGATATATGAGCTTATAGCAATCATACCCAAACAGAAGGGATAATAAGGAACTAAATCTCCTGAAACAATGCCCTTTCTTTCAAATAAGAAAGGCATTATGCCTGCTGCTAATAAGCAAAACCCTACTACCATTACAACAGCATACTTCTTTTTAGTATGAGTATATTTTATAGATAATTCTTTTAGATAATGATGATCCAGTAGCAAAGGTTCTTTACTAAGTACCTTATACTGATGGCCTCCTAAAAAAACGGTAGAAACGATAACGCCCACACCAAATGTAGCAATTAAAATAATTAAAAATGTAGAAAGTGCTTTGTTTTGGTCAAACAACCAATAAGGTATGCTCGATAGGATGAGTAAGCTAATCCCTAGGGATACATATTTGTATGCTTTCCCTTGATAGGCTAAAAACCCTTCAGCCATTTCCTTACTGACATAATAGCCTTTTTCACGGGTGCTCTCTTGCACTACTGTATCTTTTAACAAATAATCAATTGAGACTTCAAATATATTTCCTAACATTAAGAGCTTTTCAGTCTCGGGAAAGCCCTGGCCATTTTCCCACTTACTAATCGCCTGTCTTGTTGTATTTACCTTTTCGGCTAAAGCTTCTTGTGAGAGACCTTTTTCTTTTCTTAATTTAAAAAGTTTTTCACCAAATGTCATATAATAATGACCTCCTATCTTTCGATAGATTAATCATCTCAAATACAACGTTATTTTTCCATCTTATTACAGATGAACATTGTCAACTTGTAGTTGCAATCCTGTTATATGGCTACTTTTATGTATGGTTTCTTAAATAACATATAAAGTGAGTTAACATAATGAATTCTCTAGGTACGCTCTCACAAAAAAGAAATATAATGGTAATATATAGGTGGATTACTTTTAAAAAAGAGGGATTATCAAATGAAAAAAGGACTCATAACGGGCGTAATTGCACTACTTATCGTACTATCTATTTCTTATTTTTCAGGAATTTGGAGTTTTGTTTATTACTTATGTGGAGCTATAGGATTAGTATCTATAGTGCTTTCTGTAGATTTTTTAATTTATAGTTTAGGTAATAAACGATTATCAACCTCCGACAGAAAAAAACATAAAAGTCGTTTAGAGGATTCTAAAAAGTTTATTTCAATTGCTTTTCCTAACTTAATAGCAGTATTGATCTATATAATAAACTAATAAAAAACAGCACTATCCCATTTGAATGGACAGTGCTGTTTTTTATTGGCTGCTTTTTTATTTAAGTGGATACGATGTGAAAATCTAGTTACCATAATCACAGTTAGTTATTGGTATAAATAAAAAGAAAACGCCTTTTACTGCAAGTTTTCTTTTTATGCTTATATTATTAATCTTAAATAAACATAAGCAATGTTTCTATATTTCACTCTGTTTTTTATTTCTGAATAAATACGTCATCCCGTACGTAATGATGAAGATAACTATAAAAACACCAATATTCTCAATCCAATTTAGTAAGCCTGAAGGAATTAAGCTTTCTTTTAAGATAACCTTTCTCCATATCACAAAGAGTGCAATACCAAGTAAAGTAGAAACTTCCTCTGCTCTATTTTTCTCTTTCTCATTTTCCTCTAATAAGTCATCTTTAGTTATTCTCATTGTAATTTGTCTAGATCCAACATAGATTATGTAAATGATTAAAATGAACAGGCTCATACCCCATTCACTCAACGGATGGCCTAATACCAGACCTCTAATGATTACATCTAGTGCTGACAACACAGCAATAAGAAAACCTGCTTCAGCATAAGATCTGTACTCTAATGCCTGAACTCTTTCATCATCATGTTCTGTAATACGTAATATTTTTTTAAATTTATTCATTGCTCTCTCTCCCAAAATAGTTCGTCTAGAGTCTTATTTAATGTTTTTGCAATATCAATACATAATTTTAATGAAGGATTATACTTACCAGCTTCAATTAACCCAATTGTCTGTCTAGTAACATTTACTTTACTAGCCAAATCCTTTTGAGTTAAATTCTTCTCTATGCGTGCAATCTTAATTCTATTAACCAAGATAAACCCACCTCTTATCTATATAAAACTCATGTAAGATATATATTACTTTATGCAATTTATATCTTACATTTATTTTCAGTTTAAAACAAGTAAAAGTTAAAGTCCACTGATATATTTCGACCAATGGACTCCAATATAACTCACATTAACTTTTTCATTTAGGTTAGTTTGCTTACAAAATTTTAATTAAATAAGTTCTTTGTTTTAATGCATACCGTATGCGAAGCTAGTTACGTCGGGTAAGTTAGGGGCATCACTGCCCCTTCCTCCCCTAAGAACCGTGCGAGTCCCTTTCAAGACACATCGGCTCAAGCCTCCTATTGCAGGTCCATTTGCTGTCGTATCCTCATCACACACCATATCGTAAGTAAAACGTACGCCGACGCTCCAAATGGAGGTATACATAACAGTACGTTTCTTTCCTCAGAAGATAGCCACAACCTTATGTTCCTACGAGAGACCAACGAGAAGTTAGCTCCCTTTCGGGACTATCATGGGTTTGTCCGTAAGGACGATAGTATCCGTCCAGTTATACAGTTTCCTGCTTTCTTTCTTTGGCGAAAACTAGATACGTTCCCACTATAAGCATAATGCCCGAAGCTATACAAATTAACCAGTACATTAAAGGGTAACTATATGAAACTGTCATAACTCCAGTATTTCTATGTAATGTTTTAACGATAAACGGAGTATACATCATCTTAATAGTTAAGTACGTTAATAAAGCTTGAGCAAGAAGAAATATCCCTATTGCACGTTTCACGACTCTGCCTCCAAACTCATACATGTTTCTATGTACACTCTAACATAAATAGCCTTACTTATTAATGTTAGTTACCATAATGTCTCTTTCCGGTACACATATAAAAAACAGATGTTTTATGCAGCCTTTAATTCTCACCTTTATATTCCTTAAATATTAAAATAGCCAGTATGCCAATTACAATGGCCATTGTCCAAGAAAGCCATCCCCAATTTAGAAACAAACTATTTATGAAGTTTATTAGCATCGCGACTGGCAACATGGAATTTAACCATCGTCTATATTTACTATCTTTATCAGAGTCAATCCTTCTAAAAAATAATCCCACACTTAGCCTCCTTTTTCATTCCTCTATATGTAACTACCTAATTCACAATGTAAGGTGTTAGCAAATTATGGCCAAATAAAAAAGTAATACAGCAAACCTAAAGTGTGATGTATTACTTTTTTTCATTCTCACTCTTTTCATAGTTAAATAGCATTATCTTTATAATGATTAATATCAATAATGTACACAAAGTATAGTATCCTGGCCAAGTTTTTCCTTTCCAAACAAAATTGACAAAGGCACTAGACAACAGGAGCCCTGCTACAACCCAAAAGTAAGATTCTTTCAACTTTCTCATTTGAAATTCCCTCGCTACCTATACATTAATTCCTTAATTATCCATCATATCATATGTTAGGTAGTTATTCAGTTCCAGTGGTCATATAAAGCGATTTTACACCAATTTAATAAAAATATAGGTTTTCTATAAGTTCGTAAAAGTATACTTTTGTAGTTAACATAAGACATGTTTCCGGAACCTATTATAAAAAGGCAGCCGTATATATTAATTTTTTTATAAACAGAGAAGGCTAATGTATCCTATCAATCAGTTATATTGTATGCAAAGCCTAAATCAAATGAACTTGACAATATAATCGTTAATCAGTAAACTATTATATATAGTTAACCAGTTAACGATTATATTGAAGAAGGTGTGTTTCTGATGGAAGCTCTTCATAAGCAAGCGTTCCAAGCTATTGAATCTCTAATTATGACTAGAGAAAAAAAGGTTCAAAGTAGGAAAATACTAGCTAATAAACTAACTCAAAGTGTAAATAGTACGAATAAAAAATGGACAATTACTCAATTACATATTGTTTCATTAATAAATAAAGACCAATATGTAAACAATGCTCTTCTTTCTAAAGAACTTAATATCTCAAAACCTGCTGTATCTAAGGCTATTAATACACTTGTGGGACATGGCATTGTTCTAGCAAACAAGAATATCCATAATAATAGGGAAACCTTTTATTCCTTGACAAAGGAAGGGGAGGAGTTAGCTGAAATTCATGATAAAATGCATGAAATAGCAGAGAAAAGATATGTAGAATTACTTAATAAATTTTCAGAAGTAGAGTTAAAAATAATTATTAAGTTTTTAAATGAGTGGACCAAACAAATATAGAAGTAGGTTTACGACATGTCTAATGAGCATGTCGTAAATCCACTTGCTTAATTGTATACAATTTATTATCTTAGCCTTTAATAGGATCAAACGTTAATGGAAGAGAAACGGGTCCACGTGTATAAAGACCACTTTCCGTGTAATGAAATCCTTCTTCTAATTTCATGTTTTGTAGTTGATCTAAAACAATGTTAGCTACTACTTCAATTTCTGTTCCTGCAAAGGCAGCTCCTACACAGTTGTGTATGCCAGAACCGAAAGCCACATGTCGAGCAATACCTGTGAAAGCCGTTTTGACGTCAAGGTCAGGACGATGAATGTTAAAAGTATCAGGATTATCAAACGCTTCAGGATCTCGATTGGCAGCCCCAATCATACAGAATACTGTTGAACCTTTAGGTAGTAATCTATCGGCTATTTTCGCATCTTGCGATAATTGCCTTGGTATAAGTTGTACTGGTGGTTTAAACCTTAGAGTTTCGGCAATTGCTCTTGATAATAATGAACGATCTTCCATCACATCTTGCATTTGTAACGGATTATTTAATAAATAATACATTAACAATGCCAATGTCTTGTCTGCAGGTTCGGTAGCTGCTAATAGTACATTAAGGATAAGTGCCAAAATGTTCGTATCGGACATCTCAACTCCTTCATACTCAGACTGACATAATATTGAAATGAGATCTGATTTTGGGTTTTGTCGACGCTCTTCTATAATGGGTAAAAGGTAGTTTGCTAGTTGTTCACTGCACCATAATGAATGATCACGTTCTTCAGATGACAACTGTATAGTAGTGATAAAGTTAGCAACTCCACTGTGCCAATCTGCGATAAGTTGATGATCTTTTTTGTTAAGTCCTAGCATATCCATTGTGACATATACAGCAAAAGTTTTTCCAAAATCGTTAACTAAGTCAATTCTCCCTTTACTTAAGTGTGGTGATAATAACACTTCTGCGTTTTCTTTAATTAAGGGAATGAGTCTCTTAAGTGAATCACCTATAAAACTCTTTACTACAATTTTACGTTTTGCTGTATGTTCCTTTCCTTTCATTTGTGCAAGGACAGGTCCACGCATTACAGGTTCAGCACGTTTAGCAAGAGATTTAGTCGTAAAGATTTCTGTATTTTGTAATACATATCTTACGTCTTTATATCGGCTAATAAAATAGCTATCAATATCTTGCTCATAATGGATAGGATCGAAATCTCGAAGTTCTGAAAAATATCGGTATGGATCTTCATGAAACTGTTCTGATAAGATACTAAAAGTTTTAAATGATGTATTCAAGACGGTTCCTCCTAAAAGTTTAAGGGTGTAAATTTACTGAATTTCATCGACAGTTATATATCCTTGATTTTGTTGCATTCTAATTGAAAATTGCTCATCTTTTATTTGTTCACCTAGCCTCCAAGGTTTATGGTAAGCAAGTACAGTTTCTTGAATACCCAAGATGTTAGGTGCTCCAATAAAGAACGGCAGTTCAGCCAAAACATATTGCACAGCATTATGTAACATTTCTGAAGTAATAACTGAAATATCCATATTTGTCCCAGATGCTCTTCCTACAATTGCTGCATGTGACATTTCTAAACAAGCATTTTGAAAGTTTGGTTGATGTAAAAAACTTTCTTCAATCTTAGTACGCATATCACAATATACCGGTTGAGTAATAAAGTCTGAAAATGTATAAATAGCTTCAGGATTACCACCATGAGCTTTGAGAGCTCTTTCAGCAAATCGACGATTTCTGTTTACTTCTTTTCTCACTTTACGCTCAGCTTTTACCCTAGAAGTTCCTAAAGCTTCCAAAAGATTTGCGGCCTCATTTCCAGCTAAGAGAACAGAGACATCCTTAAACTCTTTAATGCTCCACTCAATTAGTCGATAAATATATTCTTCCGAAAATCTACTGTTAAAGGGGCTAATTCCGATTAATATGTGGTTTCTTCTTTCAAAAATTCTCTGGCAATTTTGTGATAAAGGTTCAATAGCAAATAAAGGCTTAGCTATTTTTTCTAAAAGAATTTGTGACATAGCTATTTCAACTCCTATAATTAAACAG
This sequence comes from Priestia sp. SB1, assembly GCF_038898415.1. Classification (NCBI taxonomy): domain Bacteria; kingdom Bacillati; phylum Bacillota; class Bacilli; order Caryophanales; family Bacillaceae; genus Priestia; species Priestia sp. SB1. The sequence continues at coordinate 52,875 of NZ_JBBJSS010000013.1, forward strand.
TTAATGTTCACTAGTAAACAAAAACTATTTTAAATCCAAATATTTGTAAAAGTCAACATTTTTTCTTTATTTTGTAAATTGATAAGCGTTTTATCTGCAAATATAATAGGTTTTAATTACTATGAAATCTCATTTTATTGTATTAAAATGAGATTTCATAGTAATTTAATAGCTTATTAGTAGTATAATGTTTACTGGTAAACATTAATTATTTATACATTAGAAAGGTAAGGAACTAATATGTCTCTATTATCTAAACAGTTAATATACGAAAATTATTTGCAATTATTACACCTGAACGAACAAAAAGCTGATTCAGTCTCCCAAACATTTTTTGATTATCTTGATGAAAAAGAACTGAACGAAATAGGAACATTACCCAGTAACATGAGCAGCATCCACGTGATTGAATGCATTGGAAATAATGGACCTATAAATAATATAGGGATTGCGACTAGGATGAATTTATCTAAAGCAAATATCACAAAAATCACCCGAAAATTAACGAAAGATGAGTTAATTAAAAGATTTCAATTAGCAGACAATAAGAAAGAGGTTTACTTCAAGTTAACAGCAAAAGGAAAACAAGTTTTTGAACTTCACGAAAAACTACATAGCAAAAGGAAACGACAATTTTATGATTTAATTGATGATTTCTCTGATGACAAACAAAAAATTATATTAGAGTTCCTTGAAACGATGATTAATAAATTAAGACAAGAATAGACACATTAGGTGCTTTTAGAATGTCAAACATACTTTTATATGGAAAAACTTATTTACAAGGTAGGAGATTTATATGGGACATACAAATACAAAACCTATTTTTATCTTATACGTCGTTTGTATAAGTGCATTTTTTGCATCTTTAAATCAAAATATTTATTCGCCTATTATTCCGTTAATTAAGGATTCATTTGATGTAAGCACAACATTAGTTAATTTAACTGTTTCATTGTTCATCTTTATTACAGCTATTATGCAAATAGTCTACGGGACCATTCTTGACTTTAAAGGAAGTCGTTTTATTCTTCTCCCTAGTCTTATACTTACAGTATTGGCTAGTATTGGGTGTGCTGTTACAAGTAACTTTACGTTGTTTCTCGTTTTTCGATCTTTGCAAGCCCTCGGAACAGCAGCTATTCCATTGATTGCAGCTGCTACAATAACGGATCTTTTTGATGGGGAAGAACGTGGTAGTGCTATGGGAACTTATCAAACCTTGTTATCTATTGCTCCTGCAGTAGCTCCCATCTTAGGAGGATTTATAGGAGACCGATACAATTATGATGGTGTTTTCTGGTCATTAGTCGGTATATCTATTCTTTTACTTATTATCAATATGTTGTTTTATCCTAAAGATCAGAAAAAGCACAAGACAAGTAAGAGGAACGGTCTTCATTTTTATCTTGTAATGATGAAGGATAAGATGGGAAGTATATTGTTGTCATTAAGCTTCTTGAACTTTTTGATTTACTTTTCTATTCTGGTTTATCTCCCCGTTTTATTAACAAGCCACTATCATCTAAATCTAAAACTTGTTGGCTTGCTTTATCTTCCTATGACGATAAGCCTTATAGCCGGAAGTCTGTTATTCAAATACATTCAGAAGAAGATTTCTCTTATAAATATATTTACCTTTACTAATTTTTTAATCGCATTTAGTGTTACAGGATTTGGACTCACACATACTGTTTCTTTATTACTTATGTCGCTAAGCCTATTCATTTATGGGGTGGGAATTGGAATCCTAACACCTTCCTATGCAACCATATTGACCCATCAATTTGAGCAAAATCGAGCTAGTGCTATGGGAGTATTTAACTTTGTCAGATATACTGGTATGTCTATAGGACCCATTTTGTCAGGTACATTACTAGAATTTTTGAGAAGTGAAACCATGTTCATAATGTTCGGTGTTATGTTTGGCATTATAAGTTTCTTTGGTTATTTACTAGTGCACAACACAAAAAATACAGATAAAAATAGAACTACCAATAAACCATCTTTTTAAATAAATACATCCAATTAATAACATATTTAGAATTAAGTATTGACATTTACAAATAATATAAATTATAATTCTATTTATTGGAAATAAACATGTTGAGCGTTGAAAAGGACACGAATTATTTTTATATTTCTTTACAGAGAATAGGGCCTTTGGCTGTGAGCCCTTAAGAAAGAGAAATAATTTACCACCTTGGAGCTATTGTGTGGAAATATGTAGATAGAGTAACCGCAATCGGGAAATCCGTTATCTTTTTGAGAATATAACACTTGTAGTGTTTTATAAAATTAGGGTGGTACCACGACCGCACTCGTCCCTGTTAGAGGGATGAGTGCGTTTTTTTATGTTTAAAAATAAATAAGTAAGCAACGAAAAGGACATGAATTATTTTTACAATTCTTTGCAGAGAATAGGGTCTTTGGCTGTGAGCCCTTAAGAAAGAGAGATAATTTACCACCTTGGAGCTTTATTAGTGAAATAGTAGTAATTAATAACGTTTGCGACGTTACAGCACCAGAGCCATCGATATATTTATATTGATGGGAATTTGGGTGGTACCACGTGTGAAAACATACTCGTCCCTTACTTAGGGATAAGTATGTTTTTTTTGACTTTATTTAAATAGGAGAGGTTATCATGAGTAGAGATTTAATTCAAATTCGCTTTTTAGATGGAAATGAGAAAGAATTTTCAAAAGGTATTACATTACATGCTATTGCAGAATCCATTAGTTCCAGCCTAAAGAAGAAAGCCATTGCGGGTAAAGTAAATGGAGAATTATATGACTTGCATCGAGCTATTAATCAAGATGCAGAAATCGAAATCTTAACAGTAGATTCTGACGAAGGTCTAGAAATTATGAGGCATACAACAGCCCACATACTTGCTCAGGCAGTAAAAAGAGTACATAAGAATGTGAAGTTAGGGGTAGGACCAGTTATTGAAGATGGATTTTATTACGATATGGATCTTTCTACAACGATTGCTTCTAATGAGTTACTACAACTTGAACATGAAATGAAGAAAATTATTAATGAAAATCATCCTATTGAACGTACTGAAGTGACACGTAGTGAAGCTGAAAGAATATTTAGCGAGATAAACGACGAGTTGAAACTCGAGTTATTACGTGATATCCCTATGAATGAAACAGTTACGATTTATAAACAAGGGGAATTTTTCGATTTATGTCGAGGCCCACATCTTCCTTCTACTGGAATGGTTAAGGCGTTTAAATTAACAAAAGTATCAGGAGCATACTGGAGAGGTAACAGCGATAACCAAATGTTACAACGTGTATATGGCGTAGCTTTTCGTTCTCAAAAACAGTTAAATGAGTATGTAATGTTTCTAGAAGAAGCAGCGAAAAGAGACCATCGAAAATTAGGAAACGAACTAGAATTATTTATGTTTTCTGATGAAGCACCAGGAATGCCTTTTTATTTAGCTAAAGGACAAATGGTTAAAAATCAGCTGGAGCAGTTCCTGCGATCCGTTCAAGAAAAGCATCATTATGAGGAAGTACGTACTCCTTTTATGATGAATCAACAGTTATGGGAAAAGTCTGGTCACTGGGATCATTATAAGGATAATATGTATTTTTCAGAAGTGGATAATGCTAAATTTGCACTAAAGCCTATGAACTGTCCTGGTCATATGCTTATCTTTAAAAATAAGCTCCATTCCTATAGAGATTTACCCATTCGAATGGGAGAATTCGGTCAAGTTCACCGTCACGAATTCAGTGGGGCTCTAAATGGATTATTAAGAGTACGTACGTTTTGTCAGGACGATGCTCATATCTTTGTTACTCCTGAACAAATTGAAAGTGAAATTAAATCAGTCATTGAATTAGTTGATTATATCTACAAAACATTTGGTTTTGAATATGATATCGAACTTTCAACTCGACCAGAAGACTCCATGGGAGAAGATAGCTTATGGGAACTTGCGGAAAGCTCTTTAGAAAACGTATTAAAAAAATTGAACTTTGATTATAAACTGAATGAAGGCGACGGAGCATTTTATGGTCCTAAAATCGATTTTCATATTAAAGATGCCTTAAAAAGAAGTCATCAATGTGCAACAATTCAATTAGACTTCCAGCTTCCAGAAAAATTTGATTTAAATTATATTAACGAAAAGAACGAAAAACAGCGTCCAGTTGTCATTCACCGTGCTATTTTTGGATCTCTTGACCGTTTCTTTGGGATTTTAATTGAACACTTTGGAGGGGTCTTCCCAACATGGTTGGCACCTGTACAGGTAAAGGTTATTCCAGTTTCTCTAAAGGTTCATCAGGAATATGCACAAGAGATTAAAGAAGCTCTAGGAAAGAAAGGGATTCGAGTAGAATTAGATAATCGAGAACAAAAGCTCGGATATAAGATTCGAGAAGCTCAAGTGGCGAAGGTTCCTTATATTTTGGTATTAGGAGATAAGGAAATGGAAAGCAACTCCGTAAATGTACGAAAACACGGAGAGGAAAAGTCTGAAACTTTTAATTTAGATAGCTTTATTGAAAAACTTCAGGATGAAATTGTTGAAAAGAAACTTAGATAATTAAACAAAGAAGGTTCCTTAATATTTAATAAGGAACCTTTTTTTATTTCTAGTTTATTCTTTCCTAGAATGAATCAGCACAGGTGTTTATGTTTTATTATTAGGCTTGCATATACTTATTTTACAATTTTTTCATATAAAATCATTGACTTTATTAGTACCTAGTACTAATATCAATTTATATATCTTGGTAGTAAAGAAGGGTGAATACAATGAAATCAACTTCACGTATTACAGCAATAGGTACATACGTACCAGAAAAAAGACTTACCAATGACGATTTAGAACGAATTGTAGATACGAACGATGAATGGATTGTGAAACGAACTGGCATGAAGGAAAGAAGAATTGCTGATAAAAATGAATATTCTTCTGACCTAGCTATTAAAGCAATTAAAAACTTAGTGGAGCAATATCAGAAAGATTTAAAGGATGTAGGATGTATCGTTGTCTCGACTACAACACCGGACTATGCATTTCCAAGCGTAGCAGCCCAAATACAAGATTACTTTGATATTCCGGCAACTGGGGCTCTAGACTTTAACGCTACCTGTGCTGGTTTTACATATGGATTACACATGGCAAACGCCTTTATTACATCCGGACTTCATCATAAAGTTTTAGTCGTAACTGCAGAAACGTTATCGAAGGTTACAGATTACACGGATCGTACTACGTGTGTTCTATTTGGGGATGGGGCTGCAGCTGTTTTGGTCGAAAGTGATGCAGAGCGCCCAAGTTTTATTGCTACGCATATTGGTACAAATGGAAAGGGAGGTAAACATGTATACCGTACCAATTTATCTACTACCATGCATGGACAACCTTTGAGTTCGAGTGGCAAGATGGTGCAAAATGGAAGGGAAGTATATAAGTGGGCATCTCGAACAATTCCTTTAGGTATGGCTGAATTGCTAGAACAAGCAAATCTACAAAGGAGTAAAATAAATTGGTTCGTTCCACACAGTGCCAATTTACGAATGGTTGAGTCTATATGTGAAAGATCAGAGTTTCCAGTTGAGAAGACATTAACTAGTGTCGAGTACATGGGAAACACTTCTTCCGTTTCCATTCCTCTAGCACTACAAATAGGGATAAACGAAGGGAAATTAAAAGATGGAGACATTCTCTTACTCTACGGATTTGGAGGAGGACTTACCCACGCAGGTCATATTATTAAATGGGATTTAGGTAAGGAGTAAATAATCAATGTATACCTTTGCAACAAGATTTCTACAGCTTATACTATTTTTGATGAACGGAAGAATGAAAACAGTAAACAAAGAAAAACTTCCTCAAAATGATCCGTTTATTGTTGTTTGTACGCATAAAAGCTGGATTGATGTAGTGTGTTTAGGAATAGCATTATATCCGACTCCTATTCACTTTATGGCTAAGAAAGAGTTATTTAATAAGATTTTTATCAAAAAGCTTTTAAAAAATTTAAATGCATTTCCTGTAGATCGAAGTAAACCTGGACCCAGTGTCTTAAAAATACCTTTGCAATTGCTAAAAAAGAAACAAGTAGTTGGAATTTTTCCAAGTGGAACAAGAAACTCAGAAGAGAAAGCGTTAAAAAATGGAGCTATTCATATTGCTTCAAGGGGAAGTGTTCCTATTATACCAGCAGTATATGTAGGACCTCATACCATAAAAGACTTATTAGGAAGAAAAAGAAGGTTTATCATTTTAGGGGATCCTATTTATGTACCTAAAATGCCTAAAGATAAAGAAGTTGTTACAGAAAAAACAAACGCAGTGATTTCAAAAGTATTTAAAGAATTAAAAAGTAATGTTTAGAAGGAGAAAAAATTTTGCTGGATATCCAAGAAATCCAAAGAATTATACCCCATCGTTATCCCTTTTTACTAATAGATAAAATTATTGAATTAAGAGAAGGAAAAAATGCAGTTGGGGTTAAGAACGTTACAGCCAATGAGGAATTCTTTAATGGACATTTTCCCGACTATTCGGTTATGCCAGGTGTATTGATTGTTGAAGCTTTGGCTCAAGTTAGTGGAATTATAATGTTGCAAAAAGAAGAAAATTATGAAAAAATAGGCCTTTTAACTGGTATTGAAAATTGTCGTTTTAAGAAACAAGTTCGTCCAGGAGATCAATTATACTTAGAAGTAGAAATGACACGCGTCCGAGGAGCTGTTGCAAAAGCTCATGGCATTGCTAAAGTAGATAATAATATTGTGTGTGAAGCAGATTTAACATTCTTTCTTTGGAATAATGGGAAGTAAGTAAATCTCCATATACACAGGTAGTTAACATATAGGTTCCTCAAATAATCTAGACAAAGAGACCAACGTGACACTAAAAGCAGATCCTTCATCAAAATGATGTAGGATCTTTTCATTTACTTCTATGAATGGAGCATATCCGTAAAAGTATACGTGTGTGCATTTTTCTTTTGTTTTAGCATTTAAAATTCATTTCTAATATATTAGTTATTTATGCTAATTAAAGCTAATATTTATATATTACCTTGTTTTAACTAACGTTATTAGTTAAAATATAAACATAAATAGTTTTTAAACTAATATAAGAAGGTGATATTCTTATGAGGGTTATTCGTGAAGGGAATTTACATCAATTAATTTTTTTACCAGGGTTTTTCCCAGTTAATTGTTACCTAGTTGAAGAGGACGATAGTTTAACTTTGGTAGATGCAGCGCTTCCTTACAGTGCCAAGAAAATACTACAAGCTGCTAAAAAGATTAACAAACCCATAACACGCATTCTTCTAACTCATGCGCACGACGATCATGTAGGAGCACTTGATAAGTTAAAGCAATTACTTCCGAGTGTTTCAGTATATATTTCAAATCGAGATGCCCGATTAATGAGTGGAGACACTACATTAGACATTAATGAACCCAATACTCCTATACGTGGGGGAATACCTAGAAATTTAAAAACTAGAGCAGACGTTTTACTAAAAGATGGTGACCAAATTGGTTCACTAATTGCGATAGTTGCTCCTGGACATACGCCAGGTTCAATGGCATTTTTTGATACCCGCAATAATACCTTAATTGCTGGTGATGCCTTTCAAACAAGGGGTGGTATAGCAGTAACTGGCCAGCTTCAGCCTTTATTTCCCTTTCCAGCAATGGCTACATGGAATAAGGAAGTTGCACTTCACAGCGCTCACAAATTATTGGATTACAAGCCTTCATTGCTTGCTGTAGGGCATGGGAAAATGATAAAACAACCAGAAAAAGCTATAAATAACGCTATTACAAAAGCTAGATTAAATTTAAAACACATTTAACCTATAGTAAGAAAGGGGTCTAACTATGGCCACAAGACCAGGAATCGATTTAGACACTATTTTAAAAGCCTCCACAGAAATGGCAAATACACAAGGGTTAGACGAAGTAACATTAGCTTCACTTGCTAAAAAACTAAATATCCGTCCACCTTCTCTATATAACCACGTAAATGGATTACCAGCATTAAGGAAAAAGCTTGCTATTTATGGTTACGAACAACTTTATAAAGCGTTAATACATGCAACTGTAGGACGTTCACAAGATAATGCAGTTCGTGCACTAGGGGAAGCTTACATAGTTTTTGTTCGTAATCATCCAGGGTTGTATGAAGCAATGCTTCGTTCTCCTAATTCTGATGACCTGGAACTTAAGCACATACAAAACGAAACCATTAATATTGTTATTCGAGTACTTAACGAATATGGCTTAGGGGCGGAGCAAACTTTACACGCTGCACGAGGGCTACGAAGTATTTTACATGGGTTTGCTTCACTTGAGCAGAAAAAAGGATTTGGTCTCCCCCATGATCTTGATGTAAGTCTTCTCATGTTAGTAGATATTTTTTTAAGAGGAATAAATGCGATGAAACAAGTGAGTAAAAACAATGAATACGATTAATTTAATATGAATCTTCTTCCTTTCATCAAAACTTTAAATTTGATGTTACGATTTTCTTTGGAATTATTCGCACTTGGCTCACTAGCTTACTGGGGAGTTCAAACTGGAAAAGGGCCAATGAGAGTGCTTTTAGCAATAGGTGCTCCGTTAATAATTGCAGTAGTTTGGGGAATTTTTGGTTCTCCTCGTTCTTACGTTCAACTATCTACCCCTATTCATATTTTGCTCGAACTTCTTATATTTGGGCTTCCTTCTGTTGCTCTATACACTAGTGGTAAGCATTCTCTGGCACTTATTTATATTACAATCGCTATAATAAATCGCATTTTAATGTATATCTGGCAGCAACAATGATACTAAAATGTATAGATGGTTAAAACCCAAAAACGATTACTCAGATTAGAGTAATCGTTTTTGGGTAAATTTCTTTCACACCCTATGTGTTACATAAGATAGCTTTTAATTAGTCCGCAAAAGTATACATTTGCGAACTTATAGAAAATTACTAACTTTTACATTTGTATGAATCCGTAAAAGTTAAAGAATGCTTTTCGAACGTTCTTAAATTTACACATACCTTTACGAACGTTTTTCTTTGTTATGAAATTAAAACTGAATATAAAAATTTGTTAACTCATAATTTGTTTTACGTCTTTTATTAACAACATCAAGTAATGAATTGAGCCGTTTATTATCTTTCACTTCTTTACCCAATAAATAGTCACAAAAAGCGATATTATGCGATGTTGCAAAAATCATTTTATCTAAATCAGGTTTATCTATCGTTTCATTGATGATTTTATAAGATTGTTCGATTCTTTCCTTTATAATTTTTTCTTCAATTACAACACATTTGTCAAATTTAGAAATGCTCATTTTTCATCTCACCTTTTTACACATAATTAGTTATATTAGTGTGTTCAGTTTGCTGGTATTATATATGTGAATAAAAAGACATAAAAGATAATATTAGGAGAAAATAGACTGATGGAATGGACAACAGCAATTACAATTATGGGGTCTTTTGGGGCTGCTTCAACAGCACAAATCGTTTCTCATATTCTCACAAACAGAAGGGAAAAGAAGAAATATGAAAGAGAATGTCTTCAACATTTGTATTCACCAGTGATTTTTACAATAATAGATTATATCGAAGCTGAAGCTGATAAAGCATCATGTATAGAGATTAAGGAAATTATGGAAAGTGAAGGCGAAGAGTATAATGAAAAAGAATACGAAGAAAAATTGTTAAGACCAGATCCCTTATTTGAGAAAATCATAAATTCTGTTGGTGAAAACCTCAAATACGCTCATCCGGCTCTTATTATGGTATATGAAGAAGTTAAAGCTATGTCTGCTTCATTCAAGGATAATAAAGAGGAGTACATTAATATCTTTGATTCAAGAATACAAATGTGTAAAGAGTTATTATTAGAATTTATAAAGATAAGCCCACCGGGCGAAAAGGAGGGGTTGAACCGGATCTGTTTTGTATTTTTAAAGGGTCTCCTTTTTGGATTGAAATACAACGTAATCAGTATTCCGAAAAGAAAATGCAGGATAAGATTAATTTATATGAGGAGTTTTTCTTTTCGGATGAATGGAAAGCATTGCATTGGCAGCCAGAAGATCGATCAGCCATCTTCCCTTCTGTCATTTTGATTACACCTGTTCGGTATGCTGTTACTTCTAACCACATACGCATTATACAAGTAGCCAGCATTCATGAATTAATGGAGAAATACAAAAGTTCTTCAAAACAAACAAAAGAAGCAAGAGTAAGGCCGCCAGCTTCTTCTGGTGGAATCAAAATTAATTTAACATAAACCTTATATTATCATCAATGCATAAAAAGCTGCATACTACAATTTTAATAACGTCCAAGAACCGTTAACTCTCAATGAATCTTTTTAGTAATATGTATGAGAAGAGTGGTTATGTTAATCGAAAAATGTATATAATATACATTTTTTAAACTAAAAAATGTATTGTAAACTACCTATATAGGCAAAAAAAACATATTATGTTATTTTTTTCATCCAAATTATTCTTAGTAAAGAAAGTAGGAAAAAAAATGATACTAGATGTAAATAAATCGTATTATCTCGTTGATCAACATTCAGGAAAAGGGTTAAGTTACGAAGTATATGCAAACTATGATTATGTTCGAGAAGTTAATGGAAATGGAACTAAAATAAAATTTGAAGATGCAGGAAATGCATCATACAGAATAAAAATGACTAGTTCTCATTGGGATAACTACACTTACTTCACCAGATCGGGAAAGAGTTGGATATATCTTGATACAAAGGAAAATGCAAGTACATGGCACGTGAGCGATACTACTAGCTTTTTTGGTATTTCCAGTAATGATGCTTTTTGTGTGTACCAAGCTGGACAAATTGACCCTCATTATTGGACCTATTTCGAAAAGGGATCAAAAAAATGGCTTGTAACTGATGGAACGAATGAGGCAAAAAGGTTTAAATTTGTTGAAGCTGAGTAAACAAATCAGTTTTTACTAATAATTAAGCGCAAACTTTCTAGGAATACGCTTTATGCCAATTAAATTTTTAAACTCTGAAAAAGGAGAGAGCCTTTTTAGAGGTTCTCTTCTATAGGATTTAAGATTATATATAAAGCTTCTGAAGCACTTTCTATGTCGTAATACGGGGAAACAATTCCATCAGCAAGTGTGGTCAAGTGAAAACTTTGAGTTCCTTTAGAATAAACTAGTTCAATGAGTTCAGGTATAACATGGGTAATGGTTGTATTTTCATATTGAATCAGAGTACGAAGCATTTTTTTTATTTCAATTATATTCATAAATAGATGTACTCCTTCCCATTGTGTGTTTGAAAATTCCAGGCACCAAGAGACCAAATGATTTGCTTGTTATTCCCTTACATTAACACACTAAGAGAGCAAAACATATTTTTATATCAGAACTATTTTTAAAATATATTAATAAGGAATATAATTTGGTAACCGTTTACAAAAATAAAAGGATTTTCACTCTTAAAAATGGAATAATTCCTTAAGAAATCATAAAGGGGCTGATTTCATGTCTAAACAGATTCACGGTATACAAGAGATAAAGCTGTTAGATTCTCAAATCCATTTGTGTAATGAGATTAAAAGGTTGTTAAAGAAAAAAGAAAGAAGACATCTACATATTACAAAAGATTATACAGAGCATGATATCGTCGGCATAGCTTTAAACAGGTTAATGAGTGAATTAATTTCAAGACACTAAATATATGAGATTTAATTCAAAAACAGATAAATAACTAATCATAAAATAGCCCATTCCTACGGCAATGATAGTCTGTATATAAAAGGAAAAATATGAAGAGCTTTATCTAAATCAATAGGTGGCCATTCCTAATATCAAACATAAACTAAGGGCTTTGGTCACTATTAATGGTTTCATTCATTCTCCTTCTTGTAGTACTTGTTTCAGCTAGTTTCCCAGTAAGGATATGAACAATATAGAGCTTTTAAAAATGATTTTAGAGGCTTGCTTTTATACAAACATGAAAGGATAATGGACAAATAAAAAAAGAAGACGACTATTTGTATAGTGGTCTTCTTTTTTTGTACTGATAACAGGTATTATATTAACTAAAATTTTTATAGAAGTTTAAAACACATATATGGTGGATAACAATAGAAATGTCACCTTTCGAGGGTTGACTATCTGACAGGCAGGAATGCAATAATGACCTTCTATTCTCAAATAAAGGATCATTCTCGTTAAATATGGAGGATAATAAGTAAAGAAATATATGCTGTACTTTGTTATATATCAAAAAAATCATCCGGTTTTAAATTAGAATCTAGCATTCTAAGAGCTTTCATAACTTTTTTTATTGTAGTACCCGAAGGAACATAATTAGCATCCGTACAAAGCTTGCTAACTGTACTTTTATTAAGTTTTGTCAATTTACTTAACTCTGTTTGAGTATAACCATTCTTATCTAGAAATCTCCCCAACTTGCTTCTTTTTTTTCCACGACTCCACATAATAAAAGCCTCCTTTTTATAAAGGCTTGACTTAATTTACGAAAAATATTCAATTATTACGAAAAAAAAAGAACTTTATTTATAAAAAACGGAAACTTGGGAGTCTTCTCTGCATACAATAAAGTAAATGGTACAATATTTTTATATAGTTCTATAGAATAATGTCGATACTTTTGTCATAATCATATAGCATGAATACAGTTAAGACCGCCTTATACACTGATACATAATGGGCGGTCTTTGTTGTGAATATGATTAATGAATTTATAAAAAAGCAAATTAATCGCAAAAAACATTTACACGTTTATAAGTTAGTCTCGTCCCAATCCATTGCCTTTAGTGCATATAAACTAAAGGAAGATATACAGAAAAGAAGCATATACTCATACGTATATGCTTCTTCCAAACAGTCCCGGATATTAGCTTAGAAACAAAGGATATCGGGTAGTGTAATGAAATAAAGGTTTAACTTCCACCTTTATTCTATCAAACATCTATTTCCTGTCTGCACCCTGTATATAAACAGGTAAAAAGTACATTTACACCTATTACAAATTAATGATTATCTTATAGTTGGACGTCTTTATCCATTTCATCAGGTTTTGCGTATGTAACATATGTACCTGCCATCATGTCATGGAGACTTCTCTTATCCTTACGGAAAACTACCATGAATACACTCACAATTAGCGCGATACCTAATGTAAGACCATAAACGATACCAGCTACAAGAACTCGTAATAGCATTGCTCCGACTCCAAGTTTCTTTCCATTGACTTTAACAATTCTAACTCCAACAATTCGTTTTCCTATAGTATACCCGTACCATAAAATAGGTACAGCAACTGCATAGATAAATCCTATAATTGAAGTAACAGGGTCGTCACCATCAAAATTTCCTGTAATAAGAAAACCAATAAGTCCCAAAGGGATACTGACAATAATGCCATCTAATAAGTTTCCTAACAGGCGTATCCAAAATCCTGCTGGTTTTATTACTTGATCCATTTTATATTTCTTCCCTTCTTATAAATTACTACTTTATCGATCTAAGTAGCTCCTCACATGATGGTAACATGAATACAGTGAGAGGTAAAAAATATAAAATATTCTTAATTTATCCACATAAGTGTACTAATCTTCAGATTCTTACTATGCCCTCTTTTCCTTCATCGGGTGATAAAGGAAAAAGAGATACTTATATCACAAGTTAAAAAATTATTGAGGGTTCTTTAGTTGCAAATTCCCCTTATTAAAAATGATAACAGCATTATAAGCCTCGTATAGAGCATACACTGGGTAACAAAAAGCAATAAAGACAATCATAGTAGGCACCTTTTCCACCACAGGAAAATGTCCGGCTAGAAAGCTTTTTATCGTAATACCTAAGTAAATCAATAATGGAACGATAATAACAGCTAGTAACAATAACCAAGGCGTCATCTTCGTTTCTTTTAATTTTGCTCGGCAATGTGGGCATTTCATTGTAAAAGGGCTTGAGAAATCTTCAAAATGCTCAATTGTAATAGGTTTTTGACACCCTGGAAAAGGTGTTGATGTTTTCATATAGGCTTCTCCTTATCATGTTTTAGTTTAAAATAATTGTTGATATATCGGTTAACGAATCATAGGAAGAAGCCCATCATTCTTACTTTTGATATTCGTAAACAACCGGAACCTTACCCATTTTCACGGTTTTGGCCACCACATAACGACGATAGCCATCTTTTAAGACGTTCGATCCTTTTTCAATCGTTAATGGCTCATCCAGTCGTCCTGTGCGCTTCACAAAATCAATGACCTTTTGTGTTTTTTCAGGGTTTGGACGTGTTTTTAAGAAGGCTTCAGGTACGATGATTTCATCGAAGTTTAGAAGATCCTGTGTTCCTTTTGGCTGATTTGTTATCTGTTTATTTTGTGGCTCCACTTTTTTCTCTTGAACAGGCGGCTCTTTTACTTCTGTCTGTACTGTTTCAGCTTTCTTCTCTTCTTTTGCTACAGGTTGAGAAACAGGTTCTTGTGCCTCTTCCTGTTTAGTAGATTCCGTTTTCTTTTGGGCTCCAGAAGGCCCAGAAGCCTCTTTCTTAAGTTCTTTTTTCGCATCTGAATCATTCTTCTCTTTATCATTTTTATTCGGAAGAACGGTAATCTGGAAACAGATCACTCCTACCTCACCAGGACATTCATCAATCGGAATGTCTAATGTTGGTTCCCCTTGAATTAAGATTTTTTCATGCATAATACTTTTTTTCGTGAGACCTGTTTTGTTAAAAGCCTTCTTTGCAACAAATACCGTGTACGAAATAAACGTACTCTTCTTCAAGCCTTTAGGCGCAGATGGTGACCCTTTTTCACGCATATCAAAGGCAACATAGCGATCGTATTCTCGTAGTGGTCCTGTGGCTGATCCAGTTAACGTAATTTTATGTGGCATAATGTGCTCCTCCTGCGTAGATATAGATTTATTTATTATTTAGAATAGTGTTCTAAATAAACATATCCTAATAATAATTTAGCTTCTAAGGGATTTCTTCACTTTTACAATTTCTTCTGTCGTACATATAACCAGAGACTATGTGCATACTTGTAGTGTGGACTTGTAGCTCAATGGCAGAGCAGCCAGTCGTATTACACTATACAACTTTGGTGTCTTGCAGGTTCAAATCCTGCCAAGTCCTCTCTTAAAACACTGAATACGTTAGAAATAATGAAAATCCTTGCTATGCTTTAACTATTTTTAAAAATTAAGAAGCTGGTTCCTTTAATTTAGCATGTTTATGCAACAATTTCTGCTCCTCAGGTGTTAATGCTTGTCCTAAATCTTGTTTCAGTTCCGCCATTTCTAACGAACTGTACGTAGCACTGTGTTGCTGCAGCAAGCAGTCTTCTTCTGGTGTAAGTTCTTGTCCTAGGTCTTGTTTTAACTCAATCATTTCAAGTTGTTGTTCTAAAGGTATTTCTACTTTTTTTGTACCCTTCTCTTGACCCTGCTCAGCCTCTAACCAATCAGGAACGATTTCTTTACGGATAATATGTTTTGGTATAAACAATTTTGTTGATGACGCCTCTTTATGTATAACTTCCTCATGAGTTGGATATACTGATGAATAATCCTGATTTTTAGGATTCACCAACTGATAGAATTGGTTCTTCGCAATTTTATAGAGTAATTGGCACATATTATCTAAGGACAAGGAATTTCCTTTATGATTAGCTTCATGTACATATTTGTCTAATCCAATAATAGATGTATACGCAATTTCATGTACTTGCCCTTTAGTAATATCCATCTCTGTATCTCGTTTGACCGTTTTTGCAGCATTTTGAATGCGAGCATAAAAGTCTTTTAGTTGATGACCATACTTACCTGCATAGACTTGATTGACTTTCTTAGGAACACCTTTGATATAGGTAAATGACTGTGAAGCAGACATTAAATGATTATTTATATGATTTACAGGTAAATCAAGGTTAATAAAGGCACCAGGTAATTTATCGGCCTTTAGGCTTGGTGTATCAACGTTTTCAGCACTTTCTGGATACACCACAGGAAGCGTCACAGGAGTTGTCATTTCTTCTTCTTGGACTGTTTGTATACCTGTTGTATCATGGGCAAAAAAGATTTCTTCGCAAATGTGATTAAAGTTCTTATGGCTTTTAAGAATAAATACATAGCTATCAGGATGAGTACCTGTTGCATCTTCTTTAATGTAACGTGCTACAAGTATAAAAGGTGTAGCTTTTAACGACCGTACAAAACGAGAAACCGTACTTTTAGAAACTTTAAATTTCTTCATGAGCGTTTCAGAACGAATGGCTTGGATGCCTGTAGCCACTAGGTTATAGATGACATGATCAAGCATTTCCATTCTTTTTTTAGGAAATTCTTTATGTATAGCTGATTGGTTCTGTTTATAATGAGTACGGATAATTTCTAAAAACTCTTCTTTCTTTTTCCGAAGTGTGGATTTGTTCTTCCACAACCACTTAAACCGTCCGTTGAAGGTGTCTACATCTTTTAAATAGCAGGTCAATATTTTTGTCATTTGTTCATTATCTCCTTTAAGGAACAAAAAAAGACACTGTTTCCCTGGAAAAAGGAAAACAATGTCGTGATTTTGATGAACTAAGCCCTTGAAATAGACAGCTATTTCATATAAAATAAAACCATAAGTTTTATTTTATAGAAAAACTAACTCTATTAACAAGAGACTTCGACAAGTGTTTTCCCTACTGTAGCTAGGGGGAACGGTTTAAGAGTGCTACCAACACGTCTTAAACAGTTGAAGTCTTTTTTCTATTCCGGTCATTTTTGTTAGTTTTATTATAGCGTTAATTAATCTCATAATTCAATAAGAATTAGTAATATATCTCAAAAGATTTAGTTTTGCACCTTTTATGAGGTGCAAATCCTATCTATGTTGAAGGTATTAAGAGAACTTTCTCTGACAACTGCTACAAAAATAATAAAACAGCTTCTAATTACTGAGCAGTAATTAGAAGCTGTTTTATTATTTTGTGAACATTCTTTTCCATATGCTTTTTCCTTGTTCTTTTTGAATTTCGGTCATAGCTGAATGGATAGAATCTAGTTTTTTAAGTAATTGATCATTCACTTCTTTTAAACGCTGATTGTCTTGTTCAAGTTTATTCATCTGTTCTTTTATTTCTATAACATCTTTTTTTTCTGCCAAATTTTCAGATGGAAGCGTTAGTTGTTCTTTCTTTTCCATTTTTTTATCCATTTCTTCTATTTTTTTAGCAAGCAATAGAAATGCTTCTTTAAAGGAGTTTTCGTTTATATCTTCTTCCTCTAAATCCTTGTTAATAATTTTTGTTTGTTCTTCGCTCATTAAATTTGCTTTAATTAATTCTTCACGAATCATTTCATTTGGTGCATGTTTTCCGAACTTTTCCTTTAGTTCAATAATCTTTTCGATTTTTTTATCTTCATCAGTAAATATGTATCTTATTCTTCCAATTCTTTTATGTCGTACTAACCCGACTTCGCACCAGTCCCGTAACTGATGATTTTCTATATTAAATTTTCTAGCAACTTCTGAAATAACCATTGTTTCTTCGCTCATAATTGTACCTCCCTCATAAACGAATTAATCTAACTTAGTTAGTAACTTATTATATGAAATATTTTTAATAACTCAATTAAGTCTAACTTAATTGGTCCTGACTAATTAAATTGGACTTATTTTAAAGCTTGTCTTTATTATTCTAGCAGATTTCACACTTAACTGAATTAAATTTATTATATTTTACGTTATGTAGTTCAATTAAATTTGAACTGAGTCCTTTAAAAAACTACAAATCCATTATAATTTTTTAAAATATTACAATAAGTTTAATTAAAATGCAATTAAGTTAAACTAAGTTCAACTAAGTACAATTTAATTGTATTTTATTTAAACTTTTATTTATTTATATTTAATTTAGTAAAACTTATTTTATTTTAAGTTCAACTAAAATATTTTTTATGCAACGGGGATTATTTTAGGTTAACCTTAAGTTGAACTATCAAGTTTGGATTGATAATTTAGAACAAAAAAGTTATGTGTTAAGTTGTTTTTCTCATTTAATCCTCAATCTATTGAGGATTTTCATAGCTGAGACTACTGTCGATTCTGTTTAGATAATACACTTCTTCTGTAATATGGTGTGAAACATATCTATGTAGGCATTATCATAAAAGCATTCTTTTTGGCTGAAAAGATGCTTTATCTCTTATTTGTGGACATGCTTAGTAAACTCATGTCTTATTTATTGTGAATCGAAATCGTTACGAATAGGTAAACCTTTTTAGGGCTTTTGGACAGTGTAAGCTTTTTGAAGTGCTTCAATGATTAATTCTGATGTGATTAAACGAGAAAAAATAGTACACGATTTCTTTAATGTGAATTTAATGAAGATGCTAAACAAAACCAACCGCCTCGTATCATAGAGACATACTTAATTTCATGCACTCATTGTCTAGAGAGATTTGATAAATTTTTGAAGCGCTAAAATGTGTTTTGCCTTTTCTTCAATATGACCATAGCCTCTTTTTTGAAGAATCTTAGTTAATTCTCTAGGTACTAGATATCTTTCCTCTGCGTTAAAAGATGTTAATACATTTAAGCAGTTATAAATTGTTACTTTTGATCACTATATTCGCTGATTAATTATTTAACCAAGTTTTCAGCATGGTATAAATACATAATCTATTTTTTAAGTCATTATTTTATTTTCTCCCACTTATGTTCATTTCTTAATTTTATCCAGTATTCCTAACTAATCCAGACTCAATTGAGTCTGGATTAGTTATCTTATTTGAATGAAAATTAATTAGGTAGAGTCATTTTTTATTGGTACATTTAGTCTGTGTATACCTAATTGAAATTAATTTAAATCAATTAATTACTAATTAGGTATAAAAAATATAGATTCGACAGCTCTTAATTAGAAAAGTTGATATGCTCTATTTTAATTAAATTAAACTTCTTTTTTGTTGAGTTAATTTTAATTCAATTGATTCTAAATTAGTGATAATTAACTCTTTTTTTAAAAAAATTAGAGTTAGATTCTTGCAGAAGAAAAAAGAAAATCTAATTGTTTAGTTATATATTAGGTTGATAATAAAATCTTAAAAAGTTATTTAGTGAATTAATGAAAAATTTTTAATTTGAAAAGTACATGTCTTTAATTTTTATCAAAAGAATAGAGAAACAGAAAACAAGGATATAAAAGATTCACTTTGATGCTAAAAGCATCTTGCTTCATGAATATAAGCAGAAAATTTTATGTGACAAGATGAAAAAATGAATGAAAAGCAACAATATTTATCTATAAAATATAAAAACATAGGGAGACGCAAAGGGGACATGGTTCCAAAATAGGGGGACATAAAGGGGACATTAGGATTTTAAAAGGAGACTCAAAAGGGACGTACACCAAAAAAAGGGGACGCAAAGGGGACATTAAGCGACTTTCTTTGTACCCACGGTTTTGCTAGGCTCTGCCTAGCCCCACACCTATGGTGGGGGCAAAAACCCCTTATGCTCTTCTCTCTTTTGTAGTGGGGAACCACAATTTACAGGAAAGGAACGAATATCATGGATCTGTTTTTACGAAATATTGATCCAGTTGCAGTTAAAAAAATAGACGAAATAGATAAAGGAAGAAAGGATTTCTTGCCAAGGTTTCTTTAAAAGTCATTCTAAAAAGGAGGAGGTACTGTGAAGGATAAAGGATTATAACAAAGTGGAAAAATAGAAATCATAAAATAGATTTTCGAAACTTTTTGCACGGAATAGTGGAGCACATTCTAAAAAAACGGAGTACAACACAGGAAATGGAACGTTAAAAAAAGCAAAAGTTTGAGAGCAAGGGAAGGAGTGAAAGGTCCTCTTTTTCCATACTACGATTGTAGAAGGGGGGGAGAAGCAGCAAGCAATCGAAAGCTGTTTTATGATTCCTCTTTTTTATAATTAGTTGAGATATTCCATATAACACAAACGGGATGTAAACGATTATACACCCCGCCATGTGAAGAAGGAAAATCAGCTTTTAATGCAGCATATGATCTTTAAGGAACACCTCATTTACGTAATTGCATTGCCTAATGAAACAGTCACTTGAAAAAGTATATTCTCTTTAACAAACACCTCATTTAAGCATTGGGCTAAAAAATATATAATATGAACGAAATCGTTCTTGGTCTGGGACAAACACCTCATTTGTATAGTGATAAATGAATATTATTGTCTACCCATTATATATATTCTTACTACGTTCATGACTACCATCCCCTTATGAATCAAACATACATCGATTTACAATAAGGTTTTCTGAAATATGCCTGCTGTAGACACCTCATCCCAAATGTAAGAAGCTTTGCAACGATTAGTTGTAATCAATCACTTGTTTTCCTTCTTCGCTATATAGAATATCCCAAGGACTTATTTGTAATTCAGTAAAGTAAAAGGTTTTTTTGGATTGAATGTACCCTTATTTATAAAGCAGGTTAAATAATGAAGTCTTATGGTGAATAGATGAAATTTGTTAAAACTGGTATTTTTTATTTACTATTAATCTTACTATATGGTACACTTCACATAACTTATTTTTGTTCGGTGTATTGAGAAGAGAAAAGCTTAATAAGAAGTTTTTTCTCTTTAAAGAGTATGTTTGGCAAGAATGGTAATACATTTGTGGAGCATTCCACAGCAGGAGGCAACAATTATGACAGAAGGTACAGTAAAATGGTTTAATGCAGAAAAAGGTTTCGGTTTCATCGAAGTTGAAGGCGGAGACGATGTATTCGTACATTTCAGCGCAATCCAAGGTGAAGGTTTCAAATCATTAGAAGAAGGCCAAAAGGTTACTTTTGATGTTGAGCAAGGTCAACGTGGAGCGCAAGCTGCTAACGTTCACAAAGCATAATTAAAAGTAATCACAAAAAAGACTCCTGTAAAGGAGTCTTTTTTTACAGTCTTGTAAGTGAAAAATATGATTTACCTACTATCTATTACTTCAAATAGAAAGTAAATATGGATATATAAATGAAGTTTTTACGTATAAGTAATGTTTACTCTGTTTAAAATCGTAGGCGTACATTATTTTTTATGAAGATTACGGGAAATTTTATCAATAAGGCGTTTTTTAGTTTTCATCTGACTTTTACATAAGGGGCATTTCTGATGGCTATCGTAAGAGAAATCTTTTCTCATCCAGCCTTTACATTCTTCTTTCGTACATTCCCAAATTTCTGTTTCTTCTTGAACCGGAGGTTCTTGATTTTTTCTACTATAATACATATTGTTCACTACTCCTCTCTTTATAAGTATGCCTGATAAAGAGAATATAAATACTTTATATCTTTTACGCCGTTCATATTTTAGTAGAATCAATTTCATAGTAGAAAATAAAAGTGAAAAAGTGAAACATGGATAGTAAGGTATAACAATCCGTGTTTGGTGAATAATTGTTATCGTGGTGTGTAAAAAACAATGAGAATAAAAAACAATGTTTTTTTAGAAAAACTATTGACGTTTCATTTGATATGTTTTATTATTATAAAGCGTCGTTGAAACGACAACTTGTTTTATGGAATATTGAACTTTGAAAACTGAACAAAGCGACAAACGTCAACGTTAATTTTTATTTTAAATTGAGCAAGTCAAACATTTCTTCGGAGAGTTTGATCCTGGCTCAGGATGAACGCTGGCGGCGTGCCTAATACATGCAA
>NZ_JBBJSS010000014.1:0-59259 GCF_038898415.1 Priestia sp. SB1
TATTGCAGGTGAATAAGTGTTGACATAAATATTCATAAAATGATACTTTTATCTTATTGTTCTTTATTAAGAATTTTATTACTTGTTTCCTGAATTTTAATGGTCCGTTTTTCATGATCTTATAAATAAAAAGATAAAAAATTACAATTTAAGGGATTTTTGCAAGTTGATAGTATTGACATAAATATTCATAAAATGATACTTTTATCTTATTGTTCTTTATTAAGAATTTTTATCTTCGACATGGAAAGTCAAATAAAGAGCAAAAATGATTACATATGGAATATTTCAAAATTAGACAGAGACGAATTCCCATAGTCTATAAGCTACGGAAGAGAGCGATGACTTTGTTGCTCAAAAAGTAAAATAGTCTATTAAGATGAGGGTTCTAGGTAATTTCTTTATAGATTAGAATCCTACAATATCTTATATAATTGCCCAAATAAGCAGGTGAAAAATATGAGTGCTATAACCGGTATTTATCATTTAAATAAAGAACCTATAAATATCCAGCATTGTCGTGACTTGATGATGAATTTACAGAAATATCCTGCTGACAATATTCAAACATGGTACTTAGAAAAGGTGTTTCTTGGATGTCATGCACAATGGATTACTCCAGAATCTGTGGGGGAAAAGCTTCCATTTTACGATTATGAAAGGCAGTGTGCAATTACTTCAGATGCAATTATTGATAACCGAAAGGAATTGCTTGAAAAGCTAGAAGTTGAACCATCACGACAGAAGTATATTACTGATAGTGAAATAATTCTTCTTTCTTACTATAAGTGGAAAGAAGATGTTCCGAAATTTTTAGTCGGTGATTTTGCCTTTATGATTTGGGATGAAAAACAACAAAGGCTGTTTGGGGCAAGAGATTTTTCAGGGAGCAGGACGCTTTATTACCACAAAAGTCAAGAAAAATTTGCTTTTTGTACAACAATAGAGCCTCTATTATCATTACCGTTTATAGAAAAAAAATTAAATGAACAGTGGTTGGCGGAATTTTTGGCGATATCAGGCATGATTGACGCCGTTGATTCATCGATAACGCCTTATCAAAATATAGAACAGTTGCCACCATCTCATAGCATTCTAATTGAGGAAAATAACGTTATTGTCAAAAGATATTCTTATTTAACTCAAGGAAAAAGATTACAACTAAAATCGAATGAAGAATACATAGAAGCATTCCAAAGCGTCTTTCAAGAGGCGGTTACCTCTCGGTTAAGGACACATAAAAATGTTGGGGCACAACTGAGTGGAGGCTTAGATTCAGGCGCAGTCGTTGGATTTGCCGTAAAGAAGCTACAAATGGAGAAAAGACCGCTGCACACCTTTAGTTATATTCCTCCTAAGGATTTTAGAGATTTTACACCTAAATATTTATTAGCAGACGAAAGAATTTATATTCAATCTACAGTAGATCATATAGGTGGAATTACTGATCATTACTGTGACTTTAAAGGAAAAGACTCCTTCTCTGAAATTGATGACTTTCTTGAGACATTAGAAATGCCTTATAAATTTTTTGAAAATTCTTTTTGGTTAAAGGGTATGTTTGAACAAGCTCGTAAAGAAGACATCGGTGTGCTGCTTAATGGTGATAGAGGGAATTTTTCTATTTCGTGGGGATTTGCCTTAGAGTATTACACACTACTTTTAAAGAGGTTAAGATGGTTTCGCCTATATCAGGAATTAATACATTACAGGAATAAAGTGGGAGGATCTAGATTACGTAACTTGAAAATTATGGCGAGAATTGGTTTTCCAATTATTAATAGAATGTTTCCAGAAGGCACACCATATACAATTCCTTCTTTAATTAATCCTGATTTTGCAGAAAAAATGGACGTTTATAACAAGTTTAAAGAATATGGAATTGATCGTACGGGTTGGTACTCCAATTCTAATTTATTTAACGAGAGAAAAAAGCATTTTGAGGACATCTTTCAGTGGAATGCAGGTAATACGCTAGCTGCCAAGCTTTCTTTACGTCACTCATTATGGAAGAGGGATCCAACCAACGATATACGCGTAGTTCAATTTTGTTTATCTCTTCCAGAGGGTCAATACGTACAAAACGGATTAGATCGTGCCCTAATACGAAAATCTACAGAAAATTATTTACCGGATAATGTTAGATTAAATCAACGCATTCGGGGTGTCCAGGGCGCTGATTGGGTTCATCGAATGATTCCCAAATGGGATGAATTTAAAAATGAAATACAACACCTTAGTACAAATAAAAGAGCTTTAGAATTTTTAAATGGTGAAGCTATACAGGCATCCTTATCAAAGGTTGAGCAGGTACCTAGAGCAGAATTTGCTACTGATCCTAATCTTAAATTTTTAATGCGTTGTTTAATAGTTAGTCGATTTTTACAAAAAATTAATTAAAAGGAGGTGATAACTATGAAAAAGGAATGGAAGAAACCCGAGCTAGAAGTTCTCGATGTTAATAAGACAATGCTTGGAAGTCATGGAGATTATACTGATGCTGCTTTTCCAACGCACACTCCTAAAGGTGATATAACATATGGAAGTTAAAGGGAAATGAATCATTAGTTATATCTTATTTAATAGTATCTTATTAGATTTCGTACATAGGAGACTATTCGAATAGTTAGTTAACAGGTATTAGCCCCCTATTTTTAGATAATAGGGGTCTTTATTTAAAAAAGTAACTATATTAGTTTTACCTATGTGCTAATTAATTAAGTATAAAAATAATTAGAATATAATATCTAAATTAACAGAATGTTCAAATTACAGAAAGGTATAATAAATGGGAAAAAATATATGATTAATACTTTTAAAAAAAATGTATACAAAGCGTTTGGTTTAACTATTTTAAGCGAAATTCCCTTACTAGAATTAATTCAAACTAATGTAGTAAGTGATGAAATAGATATTGTTATAGAAAGAGCTGATCTCTCTAGATTATGGTTACAGCATGCAAGTTCTGACGAGGATTTCGTCATAAAAAAAGATTGGGTCATGTTTCGTATGCCGGAAACAGCTATTTTTTTAGTTCAAAACGGTCGTAGAATATTGGTTTCACCAATGAATGTAGCCCACGAAAACGAAATTCGCCTTTATATTCTGGGAACCTGCATGGGAGCAATATTATTGCAAAGAAAAATCCTTCCCTTGCACGGGAGTGCAATAGCTATAAACGGAAAGGCATACGCAATTGTAGGAGATTCTGGTGCAGGGAAATCTACTCTAGCGTCGGCCTTTCTAACAAGAGGATTTCAACTTTTGAGTGATGATGTCATACCAGTAACACTTGATAATGAGAATATTCCAATTATAAAACCTTCTTATCCACAGCAAAAATTATGGTTAGAAAGCTTAAATCATTTTGGAATGGAATCAAATAAGTACCAACCCCTCTTTGTTAGGGAAACAAAATATGCTGTCCCTGTTCATTCTCAGTTTGCTACAGAGGCATTACCTTTGGCTGGCATATTTGAATTAGTTAAAGGAGATAAAGAGGAGATTGAACTTCAACCCATTCAAAACTTAAAACGATTTTACAAGTTATATTATCACACCTATCGTAATTTCTTTATTGAAGGTTCTGGTTTAATGGAATGGCATTTTAATACATGTTCAAAAATAATTAATAAAATTGATTTTTATCAATTACGGCGACCAACAACTCGCTTTACGGCTCACGATCTAACAGAATTAATCTTAAACACAATAAAAGTGGAGGGAAAAGTATAATGACTAAAATAAAGATTACACAAAATACTTTAGTTAGCCAAAAACAGGGGAATATAGTAAGTGATATGGATGGAGAAAAAGTGATGCTAAGTATTCAATCTGGCAAGTATTTTAATTTAGGTGCAGTAGGAGGCGAAATATGGGAATTAATACAAGAGCCTACTTCTGTTCACAATTTAGTTACAACCGTATGCTCACTATATGATGTCAGTCAAGATGAGTGTGAACGACAAGTTACCATGTTTTTGAAGCAATTAAGTGAGGAAGGAATAATTATAGTAGAGGAAAATAAAAAAAATGACAGTTTATAATTTTCTAGCCTTTAGGAGGAAAAAATGAACATTATAAGGAGAATTCTGGCTTTTTTTAGTTTGAATAGTAAAACTAAATTGCTTTTTATAGAAGCCTTTATTAATTTAGGAAAGGCGCGTTATCTCAAGAGCATCGCATTTTCGAAAGTTGCTCCTTCTTTAGGAGAACAAATGAAAGAGACGCCTCTTTCCCCTATAACATCAAATAAAGAAGAGCTAGCCAATATATCTAAGGCCATTCATATTATGAGTCGCTATACTCTTTGGGAAAGTCAATGTCTTGTAAAAGCAATTGCTGGCATGAAGATGCTCGAAAAAAGGGGAATAGAGAGTACTCTTTATTTAGGTACGGCTAAAGATAAAAATGGAGAGTTAGTTGCACATGCATGGCTCCGTAGTGGATCTTCATATATATCAGGTGCTGAAGTAATGCACCAGTTCACTGTCGTGGCTAAGTTTGCCAAAGAAATTAAAACTAATAAGCTAGATAGATAAATTATTTGAATTTTTAGAATTAAATCTTTTTAGATGTAATTTACGGTTTATTTTAATTAAATAAACCAAATTATTATTACTAAAATATGAATTGAAAATAATAGAATGTGATTTTATTTATATTTTGTAAGGATAGAGAGAATATCTCTCTGACATTTTTAAGGACATGACATTGTTGTATAAAATTAAAGATTTAGTTCTAAGATTGCTAATTAATAATAGAGGAAATTATACGGCATAATGTACTTCATCGAAAGAACGGTTTTCATATTTGGAAAAATAGTTAACCATACTTGGAGCCTCTTAATATAACTACTCATAAACCAAAGGCACTTGTGTCCTCGAATGTCCATCCATCATTCTTTCTTAAAAAGCCAATGTATATTGTATAACTAATTTCTAAATATCTAATGCTATTATTACAAGATTTACGGCAGATGAGACAAAAATGGAGTAAGACTTAGAATAAGCCCTGTGATTGGAGGAAATGATTTTGAAGCATCTCTTGCACTTTATTAAACAAATACATAATTATTCAGGGAAAATTCTTTATATTAATCTAATTTGTGTAATATTAATAAGTTTACTAGAGAGTGTGGGAGTTTTTTTGTTAGTTCCACTAATTGGATTGATAGGAATATTTAATATTAATAGAGAAGAAACTTCCTTTTTAAGTTGGGTTACTCAGTTATTTTCAGGTTTTTCTGAAACAATCAGCCTTTTGATCATATTAGGAGTCTATGTTCTATTAATGACTGGACAAGGAGTTTTTAAGCGCCATCAAACAATCTTAGGTGTGAAAATCCAACAACGTTTTATTAGATATTTAAGAGAAGAAACCTACAAAGATTTGCTACAAGCAAATTGGGCATTTTATTTAAAAAAAAGAAAATCTGACATTATTAACATCATGACAAATGAAACATTTCATGTGAGTGCTGGAATTAATTTATTTTTACAGCTATTATCTTCTATTATTTTTACATTGATACAAATTGTTATAGCGTTTTATTTATCTGTTAAGATGACTAGTTGTATTTTATTTTTTGGATTAGTACTTATGTTTTTTTCTAGGAAATTTATTCACAATTCCCGTTCATTGGGAAAAGAAACCTTTAAATTAACACAAACGTACTTAGCAGGTATAACTGATCATTTTAATGGAATTAAGGATATTAAAAGTAACTCCTTAGAAGAACTGCATTTGAGTTGGTTTCTTTCCCTAAGTAAGAAAATGGAGAAAAATAGAGTGGAATTAACTGCTGTAAGCACTACCTCTCAAATGATTTTTAAGTTAGTTTCTGCATTCCTAATTGCCATTTTTGTGTTTCTTTCCATAAAGCTTTTTAAGGCACAACCAACACAATTAATGCTAATTATGATTATCTTTACGAGGCTATGGCCAAGATTTACAAGTATCCAATCTAATTTAGAGCAACTTGGAGCCACTGTTCCATCTCTTAAAGCACTAATGGAATTACAAGATGAATGCTTAGAAGCAAAAGAGTTAAATAGTCAAGATTATAAAAATGTTCAGCCGATTAATATCAAACATGGGTTAGATTGTCATGATGTATATTTTAGGTACAATCAAAATGGGGATATATATGCACTTAAAAAAATAAATGTAAATATACCATCGAACCGCATGACAGCTATAGTGGGGAGATCCGGAGCTGGAAAGAGTACTTTAATTGATATTTTAATGGGCTTAAATCAACCAGATCGAGGAGAAGTCACTATAGATCATTTGCCTCTTACTAATGATCATTTATTATCACTAAGGAAATCTATTAGCTATATTCCACAGGATCCATTTCTTTTTAACGCAACAATAAGAGAGAATTTAACTATAATTGATCCTGGTACTAGTCAAGAAAAAATTTGGGAAGCCCTAAATTTTGCTGCAGCCGCTGATTTTGTAAAAAAGCTTCCTAAAGGTTTAGATACACTAATAGGTGACAGGGGTATTCGATTGTCAGGGGGAGAGAGGCAACGTCTGGTACTTGCGCGAGCAATTTTGAGAAAACCATCGATTCTTGTTTTAGATGAAGCAACGAGTGCATTAGATACGGAGAATGAAGCAAAAATTCAAGGTGCTATAGAAAAATTAAAAGGAACCATGACCATTGTGGTCATTGCTCACCGACTATCTACCATACGTAATGCAGATCAAGTGTTGGTCATGGAAGATGGGGAAATTGTTCAAGTTGGTGAATATAATCAGTTAAAAAAAGAAAAAAAGGGAATCTTCAGTAACTTGCTAGATATACAAAAAGAGTTAAGTCAGTAATATTAATTAGGTGTTTTGTCTTAATATTAGAAGGTTTTATCCAGAAAGCAAATAAAAATAAAAGTAGGTTTTTTGCTTGAACAAATTTTCTGCTACTGCTTTTTAAAAAATAAATTATGTAGTTAAATCTTTAGATTAAAATATGTAAAGGTATCTTAAAAATTATAGTGAGCGTATGAGTAAAACAATAGTCAAAATGAAAATTGCTAAAAGCTATAAAACTGGAAGTCCACTTTATTACAACGCTTAAAAATAAGGATGGAAAAATAATTACTTACGTTTGGTTACATAGTGGTTTCTTCTACATAACGATATAGGAAGAAATGAAGGTCATTCACAATTGTTGGGAACCTTTCTAAAGAAATAAGTAACGAGGAAGTGAAGTGGAAAATAATGAATAAGAAATTTAAACCTGATTTAAAACCCCTATCACATGAATTGAATTTTTTATTGGAATTATTGAAGGAAAAAAAAGGATTAACTATAAACCAAAATGAACATGACCACTTAAAAGATATTGATTGGAGAATTTTTCTTCAATTAGTGGAGCATCATCGGTGTTATCCGTTAATTTATAAGAAATTAAAAGGGTTTGATGGGAGATTGATCCCTCCTTATGTGATGCAAACCCTTAATCGCGAATACAAGAAAAATACTATTAAGATGCTTCAATTAAGTGGAGAGATGGAACAAGTGGATAAGGTTTTTAATCAGAATAATATTCCTCTTCTTTTTTTAAAAGGTCCTGCACTTGCATATGAACTTTTTGGGGATATTTCGCTTAGAATGTCTAAGGATTTAGATATTTTAGTTCTGGAAAAGGACATAGAGAAAACTGAAAAAATACTTTTAAATCTGGGGTATGAAAAAGAGGAAATACCAGTTGTGTTCAATGAAATAAAGTTAAGACGCCATCATATTGCTTATTATCATCCACAAAAGAGGGTTCAAATTGAAATGCATTGGAGATTACATCATCGTTCAATTGAAGGAGCAAACTTTGAGGAGCTATGGCACAGAAAAAGGGAAAGTTTACTAACTAATCATCCGTTACCCTTTATGGGTAGAGAAGACTTACTATTATATCTTATTTCTCATGGGTCCCGTCATGGATGGTTTCGCCTGCGTTGGTTAAAGGATATAGATCAAATAGTTATAAATGATGATATTAATTATGAACATTTTAGTTTACTAACTAGAAGATATAAACAGGAACGTCTAGTAGGACAAGCTTTTCAGCTAGCTAACTTACTCCTAAATACACCGATAAATAGTCATGTTAAAGAATTTGTGGAAACAAGACAAGCGAAAATTTTGGCAGAAAAAGCTCTTCCTTATATTAGAGAGATGGTACAACTACATTCAAATGTACAATCTAGACCTAGTCAGTTAGATAAATCCTTTAAAAGGTATTTATTTTCTTTAAAGTCCAAACGAAAAAAAATAGAATATATTACAATTATGTTTTATCCAAGTGTAGCAGATGAGAGAACACTCAAGTTACCTAAATGTATTAATTTTTTATATTTCCCGTTACGACCGTTTTTATTTATTTTAAGAAAAATAAGGAAAACTGAGCTTTTTTAAGAATAAAAAGTCTTAAAGAGGATAGTAATATTGTGCGCTTATAAAAGCATGTTAGAAGTAATACGTAAGTGGTAAGAAGATTAGACTAAGAAACATATATTATATTATGCAAAGATACTACACTAATTTGTGGGAAGGAACTTTGCATCTCATAAAATAATCCACATCTTTGACTTGTTTACTATATTCTCTTATTCTTTGTATCTACCCTTATTTTTATTAATTTACACTCTAATCATATTTTGAAAAGGTGAATTGAAAAGAAGAAGAAGAAGAAAAAGATAAAGATAAAGAGAATATAGCTCTCAATTAGCAGATATAACAACTTTTTTAATTATATTGATTTCTTGAATGGCATAAACGAATCTTTATTTCTTTTATAGTAAATTAATTATTAGTGTTTTTTAATAGGGAGGGTACTTAATGTTTGGTCAACGTATGAGAGAAATAAGACTGGAGAAAAAGTTATCAATTTCAGAACTTTCAAGACGTACTAAAATTACTAAGTCCTATTTAAGTAATATAGAACGTAACATTTGTACTAATCCAACAATCGATATTGTTCAGAAAATAGCAAATGGATTTGGCGTTCACCCTGCAGCCCTTTTAAAGTGGAAAGAAAATAGGAAAGAGTTACAACAGAGTGCTAATAACTATTCAAACGATATAAAGAATACAATAAACACAATGAATGATGAGCAACTTATTGAACTAAAAGGCTATGTTGAGATTATTGAATGGAAAAGAAAGAAATTACCTATAAATGATCTTGTTAAATTTATTTAATTATATTTTTGGAGAATTCCTCCCAAAATATAAAATGTTCTATATAATGAATGTTATAAAATTATATATTCATACTAAGGAGAATAATTAATGATTGGAGACCGCATTCATACAATTAGAGTTCAAAAGAGAATGACACTTTCAATGCTTGCAGAAAAAGCGAAGGTTACTAAATCATATTTAAGCAATATTGAGCGTAGTATTAGTAAAAATCCAACGATTGAGTTTGTAGAGAAGATAGCCTTCGCTCTTAATACTGAACCAGAATTATTATTAGGTTGGAGAAAAGATGAAAATGAGATATCAAGTCTGGATGATTCCTTTTCATATGTAAAAAGGTATTTGATTAATATGGATGACGAGCAACTTAGGGACTTAAAAGACTACATTGAATTCATTTTATGGAAAAGAAATAAAGAATAAACTAAAAAATTGAATTTCATCTTTTAGATAGACGATGAAATTTCTGTAATTAAACTAGTTTTACGAGGTTTTTCATTATAAAGAGTTTATAATACATTTTTATTAAATTCTCCTAAAATACATATTCGTATAGAAATAAAAATGTAGATAAGAGCAACATCATTAGATGATTACAATCTTTAATGATGTTGCTCTTTATCTTTTAGATAATGTTAAACGTATTTTATTAAAAATAGTGTTAGGCATTACACATATTGTAGAAAAATTGCCTATTTGTCATCAATAAGAGTAAAAGATATAACCTAACTTTTTATAAGTTAGTTATATCTTTTACACATATACTATAAAAACTTTTAATCTGTAACTTTGTATGAATGTAATATAACAAATCATTAGGTAACATAAGTAAAATGAGTATGTTGTATAATAGATGTAAACGCTAGAATATAATTGACAGTTTTTGCTCAATGTAATTTTACACTTTTGCTTCAATAAGCTAGAACTCTAGTAAAATAATAGAATGTGTTATTTTACTGGGGGGACAGCGTCTTGGAGGAGAAGTTAATGCTTTATTTAAATATTCAACAACTACATCAACGGAAGTTTAAAGTATCTCAAATTGCACAGGAGCTCAAAGTATCAAGACCAACCGTTTATAAATATTTAAAAATGACATTTGAAGAGACAAAAGCATACATGGAACAGCTTCAAGGTAAAGGTAAGAAGTTGGATCCCTACAGGGATTGGATTATCGCTTGGCTTGAAGAATACCCTCATCTCAGTGCAGCACAAATCCACGATTGGCTCTTAGAGCGTTATCCCGATTTAGTTGTGGGCGAGAGTACAGTAAGAGCATATGTGAAAGAGATGCGGGAGATTTATCAGATTGAGAAAAAAGTAATAATTCGGCAATATGAAGCAATCCCTGAACAACCTATGGGTAAGCAAATCCAGGTGGATTGGGGAGAAACGAAACAGAAGACAACTGAAAAGAATGAAATCAAACTATATTTCATCGCTTTTGTCTTAGCTCACTCTCGATACAAATACATGGAGTGGCAGGACCGGCCTTTTACAACAAATGATGCCATTCGATGTCATGAAAATGCATTTCAATTTTACGGAGGACGTACAGAAGAAATTGTGTATGATCAGGATCGTTTAATTACAGTAAGCGAAAATTCAGGTCAGCTACTTTTAACTTCTGAGTTTCAAAGCTATGTAAATGAGCGTAAGTTTAAAGTTCATTTATGTCGTAAGGCAGACCCAGAATCAAAAGGAATGATTGAGAATGTTGTAAAGTACATAAAGGGAAATTTCGCAGATAGCCGAGTATTTAGCAATATTGAAGATTGGAATAACCGTGCGTTACAGTGGCTACATCGCACTGGAAATCAACATGTTCATCAGACAACGAAAAAAAGACCAGCTGAAGTGTTCCCCGTCGAAAAGCAACACTTACAGCCCGTCTCTTCACCACTTTCATATGAAAGCGTCATTACCCCAAGTATAACAAGGAATATTAGTAAGGACAATACAATACGGTTCAAATCAAACCGTTATTCCGTTCCTCTCGGAACGTATAGTGCAGCCTCTGATAATGAGGTTTTTATTGAAGTCACTTCGAGCCAACCGCCAACGCTGATTATCCGTAAACAGTTAGAGGGAGAAGTAATTGCTGAACATAGCATTAGTAATGAAAAGGGAAAGCTTATTCAACATCTACATCATATCCGGGATCGCTCAAAAGGTATTGAAGAATTTAAGAAACAACTGGTTTCACATTTTGAAGATCAGGAACGTGCAACTTTTTATTTAAATGAAATTTGTTTAAGATACCCACGGTATCGGCGTGATCAGCTCATAATTATTCAAAACGTCATTGAGAAATACCCAATGTGGATTGAAGACACTTTGACTAAATGCATCATAGATAAACTTTACAGCGCCAATGACTTTCGGGATATCGCAAACCATCAAGATGCATTACAAACTGAATGCACCCAAAAGGTGAAGCCTCCCTTTATAAAACATTCAGGTAAAGACAACATCATAGTGACAACTCGCTCCCTTACTGCTTACACAAGTATTTTAGGGGGTGAACCACAGTGAATAAGACTGTAAATGACTTGCAGGAGCACTTTCGCCAATTAAGGTTATCGGAAACAGCTGAGGAGCTACCAAAGCTCCTACGTGAGGCTGAAAAATCTTCTTGGACGTATTTAGAATTTCTTGAATCTATCACACGTTATGAACTGAGAAAACGTGAAGTAAAGAGTTTAGAAAGAAGAATGAAGTGGGCGCACTTCCCTTACGTGAAGTCATTAAGTGAATTTAATTTAGAAGAGCAAAGAGCTTTAACGGGGCGCCAATTGACCCAGCTCGCAGAGCTAAACTGGCTTGAGCAGCAGTATAATTTAATTTTATTGGGACCGCCAGGCGTTGGTAAAACATTTTTAGCAATCGGTTTGGGAATTGAGTCTATTCACAGAGGTTTCAACGTCTATTTCGTAACTATGGGTGAGCTTATTCATCTTTTAAAAACGGAAGAATTTCTAAATAAATCAAACGTGCAGCTAAAGCGATTAAGAGGCGCCGATCTGGTCATTATTGATGATTTAATGTATATGGCAATGGATCAGCGAGAAGCAAATTTGTTTTTTCATTTAATTAATCATTTGTATGAACGAAGTTCCATCATTCTCACATCCAATAAAAGCCCTGAACAGTGGGGTGAATTAATGGGAGATCAAGGAATTACCACTGCAATTTTAGATCGTTTACTTCATCGTGTAGAAGTCATTCATATGGATGGAGATAGTTATCGAATGAAACATCGAAAAAGTGTATTTTCAGCAGAAGTGTAAAAAGCAAATAAGCAAAAAGTGTAAAATTCGACTTGACGTCTACAATAGATAATCTTAGTAAAATCATTGCCATTGAAGATGTTATAGACACATTAGCTATATCATTGTCAACAACGTTTTAAATTTACCCAATATCAGCGAAAACAAATTCCCCGTTATAAACGGTTAAGTAGTCAACTTGGCAGGATAAATTCCTGCCTTTTTCTTTTCGCGTAGACGATATGAATCTCCCTTTATATTAAATGTAATCGCATGATGAAGAAGCCGATCTAATACAGCTGTTGCCAACACTTCATCTCCAAAGACGTTTCCCCAATCAAGATAGGATTTATTTGATGTTAAAACCATTGCTCCTTTCTCATACCGTTTAGATACAACTTGAAAGAAAACATTTGCTGTGAGTTCGTCAAATGGAAAATATCCTACTTCATCTATAATTAAAATATCTGGCCGGCTCCATCGATTGACAAGCCGATGGAGGGTACCTTTCTCATTTGCCTTTCGGCATTGTTCTACTAAGTCATCTGAGGTTAAGAAGAGAGCTGTATATCCTTTGGTAATGGCCTCTACCGCGAAAGAAATAGCTAAATGCGTTTTCCCTACACCAGGTGGACCAAGTAAAATTCGATTTTCTCCATTCGAGATAAATCGGCACGTAAGTGTCTCTTTTACTTGTTTCTCACTAAGACTTGGTTGAAATGTAAAATCAAAGTCGTGAATCGTTTTGTTATAAGGGAGTTTTGCCTGTTTCATTCGTTTTTCCAATTGTCCCGACTCTTGCTTCTCTATTTCCTGTAAAACGATGGTGTGAAGAAATTCAGAATATGATACATTATCTTTAGATACGTCTTCTAATACACTATCTAGTTGGTTAGCTGTATGGTGCCAACCAAGCTTCCTTAGCCGGTCAATTAAGAGCTCGTTCATCATACATGTTCACCTTCTTCTAATGCTGCGTAAGCAGCGAGAGGACGTTTCTCTACTTTAGGGGATGGGTCTTGTGATTGAGAAACATCGGTCGCCAAACCTTCAATGTGTTTCTCTTTCTGACCCATCTCTGTCTTCTGTAAACCTTGATAATGTTCCATCCGGATATGTGTCGTTGCGTTTCCAGTAAGAATAGGATGTTTTGCTATACATTCATGTTCATCGTATATTTCTATATGATGATTTAATGTTTCCTTTACTTTAACGGTCTGTCCAACATAACGATAAGGAACGGAGTATTGTTTTCCCCCGTATGATATAAAACAATCTCGACTAACCTCTCTATGCTCCCAATGGGAAGTAGGAAATAAAGGTTTTCCCCCCCAGGCCTTCAGGAACTTCTGTTCCTGCTCAAACCTCTTAAAGGGTGCTTCATTTGTTGTCTGATTTTCCTTTTTATTAGCCACCTGATTTAACCATTCTTTTATATCCTCGTTTAACGCATTCAGTGTTGGTTCATGTTTTCTTTGAAAAAAGTTATCTTTTAAATACTTTACCGTTCTTTCTACTTTCCCTTTTGTTTGAGGCCTCCTTGGACGGCAGGCCTTTGGCACAATTCCATAGTAAGCCAAGAAATCTTCGAATTTCCGATTAAAACGAACTTCCACTGGGCTGTGCTTGATCACCACTGTTTTCATGTTATCGTAAAGGATTTGGTCTGGTATCCCATTAAAATAAGAGAAAGCATTCATATGGCATTTCATTAAAGTTTCTAGGTTCATATTCGTTGTGAATTCTACATATTTCATCCGGGAATAACCCAAAATCATGATAAATCCATATACATCTTGCAGCACATCATTTACTAAGTACTTCCCGACATACGCCCAGTCCATTTGAGCTTGCTTTCCAGGTGGCGTTTCAAACCGTAAGGTTGCTTGTTTCTTTGGTTGTTGGCGAAGAGGACGAACAAAATCTCTTAAGATTGTGAGCTGACCTTCATAACCCATTGCTTGTATTTCTTCTAATAAGACTACGCAATTAGTGGTACCCTCTTTAAGCCGTCCAAGTATATACGGTTTGTAAGGGGTTAATTTGCTTTCTTTTTTCTGTTTACTTCCTTTACGCTTAGGTAACTGGTTATCTTTTAGGTATTTACTGACTGTTTTGCGATCGAAACCCGTTGCTTCTGCAATAGCTGTTTTCGTCCAACCTTTTTGAAACAATTCTCTAATCATAAAAAACTCCCCAATCTTCAGCACCGTTTCTCCACTCCATCCATGATGTTGTCTTGAAACGATTATCTGTTATTATTGGGGAATTTTGAATCGCTGTTATTGAGTATTTTACAGTCGCTGATTACAATCATCAAAGAAAACCATTTATACATGCATTTAACGAAGAAAATGTTATAAAATTTATATTTGATAATTATCTCTTTAATAATTTCTTGAAAGGGAAGTAAAAGATATAATAGTAGATGATAAGAAGTAAAAATAGTAGTTTTCCAACGGCAGGGAATATTTAGAAGAAACAACAATAGGCGACCCATTCCTTCTGTTGAGAAAGATTAAGTCACCTACACAATGTCTATCTTATATAACAGAAATTAAGTAGTCATAATAATATAGGAGGGGTAAACTAATTCTAAATGTAAAAAAGGTTGGTTACGTACGTTGTAAGATAAAAGTAGCCTTTCTTTATCCTGAGGGAATACCTAGATCCAACTATATGCAGTCCAGATAATCCTTTGCCTGTCTGTACGTATTGTGGAGACAACAAAATTCTTCATAAATAGGAAAGCCAACGTTAATCATAGAATAATTGACTCTCCTATTCCTTTACTATACAGAGTTTTGTAAAGTTCTGAAAACTAACAAATAAGCATCCAGAATTAATACGTTTTTGACAAAAAAGATCCAAAAATCTTATAATCTCAAAGATTAGATGAATGAGAATAACCAATTTTATCTTGTAATAATTCACATATCAATCAGAAAGTTTTTAAATAATTAAAATTCTCATTTGTAAAATATCTTAACGGATAGTATAAGTATGACTAAAATATAAAATTTTTCCTAATGGTTATCAATATAATGTAGTAAAAGGCTTTTGAAATAACCTCCAAATTTAAATTCAAATAAAATTTATATTGTTACTTTATTGGACTCAATTAATGACTTAAAGTATGAAAGCAATTCTGATCGTAATTCCTGATCCTGAATTGCGAATTTAACCTGTGTCTTTATAAATCCAATCTTCTCACCTACATCATATCTTGTACCTTCAAAATCATAAGCAAATACACGTTGAATTTGGTTTAACTTTTGAATCGCATCTGTCAACTGAATTTCACCACCAGCACCAATTTCTTGTTCTTCTAAAAATTTAAAGATTTCGGGAGTAAACACGTATCGGCCCATAATCGCTAAATTCGAAGGCGCTGTACCTGCTACTGGTTTTTCAACAAAAGTATTGACTTGGTGACGGCGTCCATCATTTGAAGTAGGATCAACAATTCCGTACCTGTGTGTTTGATTATCTGGTACGGTTTGTACACCGATAACTGAGGATAATGTTTGTTCATATTGATTCATAAGCTGACGAAGACATGGAGTTTCTGCTTGGACAATATCATCACCTAATAACACAGCAAATGGCTCATCACCAATGAACTTACGTGCACACCAGACCGCGTGACCCAAACCTTTTGGCTCTTTTTGACGAATATAATGAATGTCTACATTGGAAGATTGACGTACTTTTTCTAAAATATCAAACTTTTCCTTTGATACTAGATTGTTCTCAAGCTCTGGAGCATAGTCGAAGTGATCTTCGATTGCACGTTTCCCTTTACCAGTAACAATAATAATGTCTTCAATACCTGATTCAATCGCTTCTTCAACAATATATTGGATAGTCGGTTTATCTACGATTGGCAGCATTTCTTTTGGCATTGCTTTTGTGGCTGGTAAAAAACGAGTACCCAACCCAGCAGCTGGAATAATAGCCTTTTTTACTTTTTTCATATATATCACCTCAAAGTTTAATTCGCACTTTTTACTAATAATTCTTCATTCTTATTCGTTAATTCGACAACATAGTTCCCTATATATTCCTTATCATAACTAGTATGGTTTTCTATTAATTCTGCACACTAGAATAGCCTATTTTAATAAAATTACAAGACTAGCTCATTCTATTAACATTGGAATGAACTAGCCTTGTAAAATAAACTATAACTGTGGTGCTTAAGTAATAGCATGTTTACCTGAAAAATCCTATTTTATCTTGTAATAATCCACATACCAATCAGAAAACTTTTGTAAACCGTCTTCTATCGATGTCTCCGGTTTAAACCCTACAGCCTTTTGTAACAAATCTGTAGATGCATAGGTGGCTGGTACATCACCCGGTTTAATAGGTTCAAATATCTTCTTAAATAATACTTCTCTACCTAGAGTCTTACTCAAGCATTTTTCCAGAGTTTCAATAAAAACCATTAATTTTTCCGGATTGTTGTTTCCGATATTAAACACTTTATGAGGCACATTATTTTCTCCAACCGAAGGGTTTGGAAGAAGGCGCTCAATTCCTTCTACAATATCATCAATATATGTGAAATCTCTATATAAATCTCTCTCGAAATCACCGTTATTAAATATATTAATTGACTCATCCGCAAAATACTTATTAGCAAATCCAAAGTAAGCCATATCTGGGCGTCCTAGTGGACCATATACTGTGAAGAATCGGAGACCTGTAGCTGGAATTTTATATAAATGGCTATAAGTATGAGCCATTAGTTCATTGGATTTCTTAGTTGATGCATAAAGCGAGACTGGATGATCAACAAAATCTGTTTCTTCAAATGGAACTTTTTTATTAGCACCATAAACAGAGCTTGAAGAAGCATAGATTAGATGATCTACTGGGTAATGTCTGCATGCCTCAAGAATGTTATAGAATCCAATAATATTACTTTGTATATACACATCAGGATTTTCAATTGAGTATCGTACCCCTGCTTGAGCAGCTAAGTTTACAACAATGTTTGGCGTATATTCTTTAAACACATTTGTAAGAGCTTCTTTATTAGAAATGTCTACTTTCAGGAACGTAAACTTCTCATATGGCTCCAATTGTTCTAAGCGAGTATGTTTAAGCCTTATATCATAGTAGTCATTAATATTGTCAATTCCTATAACTGTGCATCCTTGTTCTAGTAACTTTTTAGATAAAAAGTAGCCTATAAACCCTACTGCTCCTGTAATAAGATATGTTTTATTAAGATCTAGTTGACTGTAGCTCACGTTCGTTCGACTCCTTGATGTTTTGTCTTTCTACTGTTTTTCTTCCAATCGAATGATACTCTACTTGTGCTTGTTTCATTTCATCTACACTATAGATATTTCGTCCATCGTAAACTAATGGTGTTCTCATTAGTTCCTTATACATACTTGGCGTAATTTCTTTTACTTCACCCCACTCTGTAAAGATAAAGCAAACATTTGCATCTTTGATTGCCTGTTCAACATTAGACACGTAAGTAATACTTCCTCTTCCATGGCGACCTTCAGGATGTACTTTAGCAAAGTTATTTGCTCCAACGGGATCAAATGCATAAATATCAGCACCTTGTTCTAATAATAAAGGTATATTTTCAAGAGAAGCAGCTTCGCGTAAATCGTCTGTTCCTGGTTTAAAAGTTAAACCTAGTACAGCAACTTTTAGCCCATTAAATGTAATAAGACGGCGACTTGCTTTTTTATAAAGCATTATCTTTTGCTCTTTATTTATATCAATAGCAGCTTGTACTGTTTTTAGCTCGTAACCATTTTGTTTTGCAAGGTAATCTAATGCTTTTGTATCTTTAGGGAAGCATGATCCACCAAATCCAATACCTGCGTTTAAAAACTTACTTCCAATACGCTTATCAAAGCTCATTCCTTTAGCAACATCCTGAATGTCTGCGCCTACTAACTCACAAAGGTTGGCAATATCGTTCATATAAGAAATCTTCAAAGCTAGAAAGTCATTTGAAGCATATTTAATCATTTCTGCAGATCTACGGTTTACTGAGACAACAGGAAGGTTAAATGGTTTATAAATATCTTGTAAAAGTTCTTCAGCCCATTTGCTTTCTGTTCCGATGATAATTCTTTCTGCATGCAATGTATCATGCACTGCAGAACCTTGGGCTAAGAATTCTGGGTTTGATGCAACTTCTACTCTAACATCATTAATTAAGAAGTCTTGGATAAATTGTTCTACTTTATCGTTTGTTCCGACTGGAACTGTTGATTTTACTACTACTAAGCAATCTTTTTCTACCGATTCAGCAATTTGTCGTGCCACAGTTGCAATATAAGAGAGGTTTGCTGAACCGTCTGGTTGTTCTGGAGTTCCTACGCCAATAAAAATAGCATCTGCGTCCTTGTAAGCAGTTTGATAATCTGTTGTATAGTTAAGATTTCCTAATTCGTAGTTTTTTATCATTAGGTCTTGTAAATTTGCTTCATAGATTGGTGAAATACCAGACTTCATTAATTCTACTTTTTTTTGATCAATATCTACACAAGTTACTTGATGGCCCATTTCGGCAAAGCATACGCCTGCTACTAACCCAACATACCCGGTACCTGCTACAGCTATTTTAAACATAATTTTATCTTCCTTTACTGTAATTTATTTTCCTTTTATGCTATTAAACTTAGAATCTGGACTCTGGGATTTTTGTTTGAATCTTTTGCCTATAATCTTAATCAGATCTACTCTTATCCCTCTAAATAATAGAAGGATTGCAAAATAAACAATGATACAGGTAGAAATGGAGATTATGCTCCAAGCAATTCCAGTATTAAAACTTCTTTTTAAAAAATAACCTATAATCCCCATAGAACAAGAAGCGATTAAGGAAGGTAACACATTTCTAAACATTTCTTTTACGGGAAATTTAACTACAAATTTCATAAGTAATAAATGGACCACTATCCCCTGTAACCGAATCCAAGTACGAGCGTAAATTAGGATTATGAATCCATATTTTCCGCTTATTAAACACGTTGGTACCAGAACTACCAGATGCAAAAGTTGAGCTAAGAATGATAACTTAGGTCTTCCTTTTGCTCTATATACCTCACTGCAATAGTGCCCAAAAATTATTGTAATTGAGCTAGATAATGCCCATATTCCAACAATTTCGCTGGCTTGGCTCCACTTACTACCTAAAAGTATTTGAGTTGCTAAATCACTATAAAGATATATACCTACTCCCATTGGAAAGACAAGTATGGCGATAAATCTTTGCATTTTGAAAAAAGTAGAATTAAATTCTTTATTATTATCTTGTAAACGAGACAAGGCTGTAAAAAGTATAGGAGTGGTAGCTCCTGTAATTAATGCCAAAAGAGAATTTACCATGGTAGTTGAAGTCTTATATAAACCTACATAATATTCATTTAGAAAACTACCAATGATTAATGTGTCAATCCATATTGTTAACCAAATTGAAATAGCCTCTAATAAGGACCATATACTAAATGACAACATATTTTTTAAAATACTTACGTTATAAAACAACTGAGGTTTCCATGTTGATTTAACAGTTAATATTAGTGCATCAGCTAAACGACCACTTATCATCCCAATAACCAAAGACCAATAACCCAATCCTGCTAATGCTAGAGGAATAGTAATTACTAAGGGGAGGAATATAGATATCATCCTTACAAAGAATAAGGTTTTATAGTCAAAGTCTCTTCTATATAAGGCCATCTGAATACTAGAGAATGCTGTTAACGGTAGCTGTATGCACGAAATAGTTATAACAAAACCCATTTCAGGACTACCGACTAATTTTGCAATACTATCATCAAAAATTGCTATTATACCCAAAAGGATAATAGAAAGAGCTAAGTTAGTCCAAAAGGCTACATTAGTGTATTTAAATTTTTCTTCCTTATCTTTAAATTCACGCTGAACTAAATACTTTTGAAAACCCGCATCTGTAAACATATCTGTAAAACTAACTATCATGGTAACAATCGCTATTACCCCAAAAGCATCTGGTGATAATATTCTTGCTAGAATCATATTAGTAACAGGTGTTATAACCTTTGCAGCTATTTGAGAAAAAGCAGACCATCTTGTAGCATTTATCATCTTACCTTTTAATTCGGTTTTCTCCAAAAGAATCTCCTCTTACGAATGAGAATACTCAATTACTGGTATTCTCATCATATATTTTTAATATCGACACTATATAACATGTATAGATCTTTTAGGTATGAAGATTATTTTCCCTTTTCAAATCTATCCAACTGCCCATTTTTTCTCCAAATTCTGCTGGTGAAAAGTTTTCCAAACCTGCTCCATGATAAAAAGTCATTTCCCCAAAGTAGATATCACCATTTATAAAATAAAAATCTATTCTTACATGAGGATAGTCTTTTGCAAGAATTTTCCCTAACCTAAGCATCTCATCTAACTTTTTAGGTTTTTGTATAATTACCTCAGGATTATTTGGGTATTCAATAGATGCATCTATATAATTCCAATTGATATCATATAAGTTCCTCATGTGTCCTTTAAATCGATTATAATCAACTTGTATAATCTTAGGTTCACCGTGGAAGTAAAATATTTTATAATCTTTTAAATCTTCATCAGACTTATCAATCATAAATTTTTCACAAATTATACGTGGTTTGACATTTTTATATGGCCACTCTCTTCCAAACCAATACCAATTTTTTTTCATCCATCTTTTTAATTTTTTTATAGCTTTTTGTTTATCTAACGTTTTTTTTGATTGACAAATAATGTTGGAACCAGATCCATGTGTACACTTTAATACAAATTTTTCAGGAAGCTTATCCCATTCTATATCCTCAACACTTTCATATACATCTATGAGAGGAATCAAATATTCTTCTCCAATGGTTTTCTCAATGTAAGATCTTACATTATATTTATCCACATAGTTACTATAATCAGGATTCCTATTATATAATTTTAACCATTGTAGCTTTTCATTGTATGTAGATGGATTATCTAAACTTAAAGTCTTCTTTGTTTCACTCCAATAGAGTAATTTTAAGTATAGAGAATCTGGTATCCAGTTAAAAAGGCCCTTTTTTCCAAATGCAAGCACTAGCTTATTCGGTGAATGTAAGTAACGCTTACACATATTAATAATTCTCAAGGCTTTTGCCTCCCTGTAATAAATTTCTTGTCATTTTTATAGTTTAATTTTTTTCTAGTCGTATATAAGAAAGCTATGACCATTCCAAACGCTATACTTGATGTTAGCTCATAGAAGTGTATTACTCCTATACCGAGGAATAATAGTATGCCTAAGAAACCCATCATGATTTTAGATTGTTTTAAGAGTTCTGTGTCCAACCTTCTACTTAGTATTAGTCCAAAATAATTAAATAGCAATTTAAGGTAAGGAATAAAGTATAATATACAGCCAATAATACCCGTACATGCTAAAGCTTCCGAATAAGTTGAATGAGAATAAGTTCCAAACATAGAAACAGCTCTAAAATTATTAAACCCTAATCCTACTAAAGGGCTCTGTTTAAAGAATGTAAATGCTTCATTGTACATCCCTTCTCTTGTATCTGATCCGTTTTCAAATAACAAGGTTAATCTCTGAATTAAAACTGATCCCTCGAATAAAGGGACTAATAATTGATAACCTAAAAATATAACCAAAAGTATAGAGAGGAGACCCTTTATTTTATCAGGAAATTTTAAACTTTTGATATCTCTAAATATCACAAAGGCAAACCAATAAACGAATATGGCAATTACACTAATAAAAGATTTCCTAGAACCCGTTAACAGGCATACATAAAGTAGCAATAAGATAGCACTAAAAGAGATAATAGAAAATACTAGTTTCTTAAAATTATGTTTGAATAGAATACAACAAACACCCAAAGCCATTGTAATCCCTAGCGAGTTAGGATTATTGTCAGGACCCATTGAAATTCTACCTTGGCCGTACTCTACCCCTTTGAAGGTTGTAGTGATTGCACAAATTAAGGAGAACAGAATAAAAACATTGATAAAAAAATCTATATTATTATCGTGTTTTGATATATATATTATCCCAAACATTAAGAGTAAGAATTCAATGAATATAAAAAGTGCGCTAGAAAGAAAACCATAACTTGTTGCTATTAATAATCCAAATATATAGGATGTCAATACAAATA
Source organism: Priestia sp. SB1 (assembly GCF_038898415.1). Lineage (NCBI taxonomy): Bacteria > Bacillati > Bacillota > Bacilli > Caryophanales > Bacillaceae > Priestia > Priestia sp. SB1. The sequence continues at coordinate 22,655 of NZ_JBBJSS010000014.1, forward strand.
AAGCCCAAAACATTAATTCTATGGTAAAAGAAGTAATTAGTCTGGTTCTAGTTGTAAATGCATGCAGAATTATAAATCCCATAACCCCTGCTCCAAGTATTGGTAAAGCATTTGGAATTTTTAAAAATACGACTTGAAACCAACCATAGTACAAGACTAATAAAATATAGAATATTTTGCTAATTTTTATTAACATAATGTGCTCACCCACCTCTTACTTTTATTTTTAAAAATCGTAATAACAACTAGAAAATGGGTGTTTTTCTAAAATCGTTTATAGATTCTAATTTAAGTAACTTACTGTAAATTCCCCTTAATAAAACCTAGAATATTTTCAGCTCTCTCTTCAATATTTAAGGATTTAGACTTCTCTAGTGAACCTTTAGATAGTCTTACACGTAATTCATCATCTTCATATACCTTTTCAATAGCCTTTGCAATTTCATCTATATTAGTAGGGTCAATTCTTATTGAACAGGTTTCATCTAATATGTCATCATTAAAAGATCTATTAGATGATATTATTGGTAAACCACAAGCCATAGCTTCAATTATTGAATTACAGCAACCTTCTGCTAACGTTGGCAATACAAAAACGTCTGCTGCAGATAATAACTCAGGAATTTTGTCATGAGGCTGCTTGCCTTCAAATAAAATTCCATCACAGTTAGGTCTGACATTTCCAAAACCTATAAATACAGATTTTATTTTGTTAGCCCCTACTTTTTCTATGGCCTTAGCTAATCGGTTAGCTCCTTTTACCTCTACAAACCTGCCAACAAAAGCAACTATAAAAGCATCCTTAGGTAGACCATACTTTTCTCGCATCTTATCCTTATCTCGCTTATAAAATAACTTATTGTTAATTGAATTTGGAAACACTTTTATCTTCTGTTCCGGTACAATGTTCTGTTCCACTAGTATCTCTTTATTAGCAGTTGAAACAGAGACTACTCCACTTATATCTTTTAACAGCTCTCTTGTACGTTTTTTTCCTAAATAATCAATAGTATAATTAGTATTTTCACCATACGCAAAGAATGCAGGTATATTAAATTTCTTAGATATAGTACTGGCTGATATTCCTGAAGGGAAAATAAAATGTCCATAGATAGCATCAAATTTAATATTTAATTTTTTTAACATTTTTATACAGCTGTACTCGAAAAACTTTAGATTAAGAGTATTTGTGTTAATAAAACCAAATTTTTTTGATGAGAAAGTTACATATCTTGGTGAATATATTTGAATTTTATTATTTAATGTTTTTTTACTCCATTGCTTAGGGCGTAGCACTGATTTTCTTATTATTTTCTTTGTTACTGATACTGGGTTTATTACTGTGCAGTTAATGTTCTTCTCAGCAAAAGCAACAACTAACTGATCAATGAATGGATTTTTTGGATCGTCTGGTGTTGGATATGCATCAGTTATGATACAAATATTTTTGATCTTTTTACTCATTATCCTTACCTCATTACCTCATTATTCGAAATTTAATTAAGCTAAACTATTACAAAAGTTTTTTATTTAATTTCGTTTTTTATTTTTTATGCCTTTCTTCATGCTGGAGTATATATCTTTGAACGGCATCGTCACCGATTTATTCTTAGAGTATTTATAAGAAAGGCCTAATGCATAAATTTCCGCCAATCTAGGCATAACAGTTGATAAAAGTACTCCCTTATCATAAAAAAGTTTCTCATTATACCCCCTAAACCATGTGGATTCTTCTTGCTTTACATAGGCTATTTTTTTAGTACTACTGTATATTTTAAGGCCCCTCTTTAAACAATCTTGAAGAAATATCGTATCCTCACCACTACTATATTTTGCCCCTCCACCAAACAAAAGAGAAAACCATATATTTTGTTTTAAAATACTATTTCTTCTAAAAGCAATTCTTGCGCAACCATATCTCATTGCTTGCTTTCGACCCACGCTACCACTCTTTCTAATAGTGCTTAAAGGTTTATCCTTGTTAAGACTTTCTAAACTGAAAATGAGAACGTCAGCGTCTGGATAGTTATTGAATTCTTCAATAATCATTTCACTATAACCATCAACATATATCATATCCTCATCTGCAAAAAGACAAATATCTGCTGATGCTTTTATCAATGCAGTATTTCTACTTCTTCCTACCCCTCTCTCATTCAAATGGTAGAAATGTACAGATTTTCCGCGGAAATCTAAAGTTTCACTTTTGTCTTGGTCACATTGATTAATAATTATTGCATCAGTTTGTAGGTTCATCTCTTTTAAAATTTCATGATTCGTGCGATGCATAGCTGACACAAGTACTTGGATATTCAAAATTACACACCTAACTTTCTAATTTAGGAATACTCTAACTTAGCATATTAAAATTTTCTTATTAAAAATTTCAGCTTTCCACTAGGCATTCTTTCTAAATTATCTACTACTCTCCAGGAAACGTTCATATCTCCTACAAATTCTTTAGCGTTCTTCACCACTAATTTCATAGATTCCTTATCAAAATTCTCATTTGGAATGACGTTAATAACAATTTCCTCACGTGAAACCTGAATAATTTGGCTTTCGTTTATACCAATAGCAGGTTTAAGAAGCTGAGTAACTCTAGTTACTTTCCTGTTATCTTTTGTGAGAATATAATCTTCTATTCTACCTACTATATTAGATAGATAAGGAGTCTCGATTTTGCAGCCACAAGGAGTTCTATACATTATCCCCATATCACCCGTGGCATATCTAATAAAGGGTGCTTTACTACTATTAAAATCTGTTACTACTATTTCTCCAATGTTGCCATCTTCTACTCCATTACCATTTTCGTTAACCACTTCTACATAGTGTGAAGGTAATATATGGTAGTTTCCGTTCTCACATTGCACTGAACACATTCCTACTTCTCCTAATCCGTAAGTCTGATATACAGGACATGCAAATGCTTTTTGAATCTTCTCTTTTTTTTCTAACGATAGGCCTTCGCTATCAGTAATAATTGCGTTTAGCCCCTTATATACTATTCCATCTTCAATCATTGCTTCAGCTAATGCTGCCCAACCTGAAGGAAAACCAGTTGCATAAGTAGGCTTAACCTTTTTAAAAGCTCTAATGTAATCTTTATAAGTCTCTTTTGATATATGGTAAGCACTACACTGTAGTTGCTTGTATCTATCTATATAGACCCAGTAGGGAGGGCGTTTTTTATTAAAAGATGCCACCTTAACACCTGAAATTCTGACAGACTTATCGTTTATATCACATCCACAATAAGTATAAAAATCGTTATATTGTTTTCTTTCTATGGTTACACTTTGTTTATCGCGGTAATATTTTAATGGCATACCAGTTGATCCACTTGAAGAACCTTTCCAAAGCTGTTGATTAATATTTACTACATTTTTGGAAAAGAGATTTTCAAGATTTCCTCTTACTATTTCTTTTGTTAATAAAGGAATATTTTCAAACTCTTTCTCAGAATGAGTCGTATATTCTTTTAGAAATTCATAGTAGGGGACATTATTTGCTGCTTCTTGAATGAAATTTTCTACTAGGCTTACATTATAATATGACTGACTGACTGTTTTGAAAGTGCGAAAATTAGAGTAATCTATATCTTCGCTCTTTCTATATTTGTCTCGTCTTATTGCTTCTAGATTTGCAAAAAGCCTTTTTACTATGTAAGGAGAATTTATATATATGTTACTTATAATACTTTTCACTATGCACCTCGTTAGAACCTTAGATATATTCTACCTATTATTAAAATATTTTATCTCGTACTTTCTGCTTTTTCCCAGAAAGGTTTTGCTTTGCCTGTAAGTATATTAAATACACCCACCCATTGAGCCATGACTGTTACACAATAGTAATAAATTAGAGTTAAATATTTGTTGTCTGATTTAGTGAAAACCCTAATTACTGCTAATAAATAAAATAAAACTTGTCCTGTAAACAGTGCAAAATAAAATTTAGATTCTTCCAAGAGCAAGGCGCTAGTTATTAATAGGACTAAATGAGAGATCCATAATAAATATCTACATGTTCTATGTCCAAAATAAAAATAAGAAAACCACTTATACTTGAATATGTTAAGTATTCTTAAATCCGGTAGTATGTGTTTTAAGATAATTCTATTCATTCTTACTTTTCTTCCAAATTCATCTTCTATTACTTCCCCAGCCTTCTCATAGGCTATTGCATCATGGTTTGCAATAGCTCTTTTTCCTTGTAGAGCATAATAAGGAGGCATTGCACTATCGTGACATTCAATGGGATTAAAATCATGATAATCATTAGTTCTACATGCATATAAAGCTCCATTACCAGCTGTTATAGTCTGTATTTTTCCTTCAATTTCCCGAATAGCTAAATCACTGTCCCAATAACTTGCCTCAGCTCCGCTAACATCGCTCGAGTTCTGATTTATAATTGAAAGTCGCCCAGAAACATAAGCAATCTTATCTGAAGTAAAAGTAGCCATAAGTTCTTTAACTGCATTTTTTTCTAATATAGAATTAGCATCGGTCATAACTAGATAATTGCTTGTTACTGTTTTCTGAGCTTCATTCTGAGCATTTGTTTTTCCTTTGCGATCTTTTACTTCAAAAAGACGAATCTTATGTTCTTTATTGTCATTTATAAAGGTTTGAACTATCTTATTAGTATTATCAGTGCTGTTGTCTGATGAGATTAAGAATTCTATTTTATCTTTTGGATAATCTAATTCTATAATATTTTTCAACTTGTCTAGTATAACCTTTTCCTCATTATGAGCGACTACCATAACCGTAACTGTAGGTTGGTGAGTATAGTCCTTTTCTAAATTTCTCTCTTTAACTACCTTATTAATCATTTTCAGAGAAAATGGATAACCAATCATGGCCCATACTATGATAAATGCGCTTGCGAAAAGTAGAATACTATATAAATAAATCATATATTTCCTCCTGGGATAACCAAGTATTAATCTTTATTGATAGTAATTGATACTTTATCTAAATTGTTAATATAAATTTGTAGATTCCTGCATTACTGCTGTTAAATGTCTTATCGAACTTAATAAGACAAAACCTCTTTAAGAGTTGTCCTTATTTCCCTCAAAAGCCTCTACTGTTGCAGCAGTTTCTGAATTAATACCTTCACGGATAAAAACTTTTTTAATTGTAAGAAATATAACCTTAATATCCAGAATGAAATTTACGTTTTCCACATATTTCACATCTAAATCAAATTTATCTTTCCAACTAAGAGTATTTCTTCCATTTACTTGTGCCAATCCAGACAAACCTGGTCTTACTTCGTGACGGCGCTTTTGGTGCTCATTATATAAAGGCAAATATTGCACTAATAAAGGTCGGGGACCCACTAATGACATATCACCTTTTAGAATATTAAATAATTCAGGTAATTCATCCAGGGAGGTAGATCTTAAAAACTTTCCAAACTTAGTAAGCCTTATATCATCAGAAAGTAGTTTTCCATCTTGCCCACGCTCATCTGTCATTGTCCGAAATTTATACATGAGAAATACCTTTTCATTCATACCAGGTCGCTTTTGTTTAAACAGCACAGGGCTCCCTAATTTTAATCGAACGAATAGTGCTATGATTAAAATTAAAAAGCTTAAAAAAATAATTGCAGTTAATGATAATGTAATATCTAGAAGCCTTTTTATGTACTTTTTATAAATACCATTGCTAGACCCTTGCATTATTGATACCACAACTTTTTAATAGCATTTACAACCCTTATCAAATCGTTTGATGTCATCTTCGTATCACTTGGTAAGCATACACCGTTTTTAAATAGTTTCTCTGACGTTCCATTAAGAACACAATCATAATTTGCAAAGAAAGGTTGCATATGCATAGGCTTCCATACAGGTCTTGACTCAATATTCTCTTTTTCTAGTGCCTCCATAATATCAAGGGGTCTTACTTGACCGTTTAAAGTTATGCTACTTAACCAATAGTTTGGTTCATCCCATTCGTTGCTAGGCATAAATTCTAGTCCATCAAGATTTTCTAAGTGCTCTTTATAAAAAGAGAAGATTTCTCTTTTTTTCTCTACTCTCTGATTTAAGACCTTTAACTGACCTCGACCAATACCTGCAACAACATTACTCATACGATAGTTAAAACCTAATTCACTGTGTTGATAATGCTTTGCCAGATCACGACTTTGTGTAGCCCAAAAACGAGCTTTGGCAACTTTTTCTATATTGTTTGAGACAAGCATCCCTCCACCAGAAGTTGTAATAATTTTATTACCATTAAATGAGAAGATACCATAGTCTCCAAAAGTACCTGTATGCTTTCCCTTATAATAAGTCCCTAGACTTTCAGCTGCATCTTCAATTAAGGGAACGTTATGTTTTCTACAAAGCTCTGTAATTTTGTCCATATCAGCTGATAGGCCATAAAGGTGGACAACAATAACAGCTTTTACCTTAGGATACTTTATAAAAGCCTTTTCTAGTGCTTCAGGGCACATATTCCAAGTTTCTTCATTACTATCAATAAAAACAGGGGTAGCATTTTGATAGATTATTGGATTTGCCGTAGCTGAAAAAGTAAGTGTCGGGCAAAAAACAATATCTCCAGTTTCTACTCCAGCTGCTTTTAAAGCGAGATGAATGGCAGCTGTTCCAGATGATAAAGCTGCTGCAGATTTTGAACCTATTTTATTTGCTAACTCTTCTTCAAACTTGTTTACGTTTTCTCCGAGAGGAGCAATCCAGTTTGTGTCAAAAGCTTCTTTTACATATTCTTTCTCATATCCTTCCTCACTCATATGAGGAGAGGAAAGAAAAATTCTATTTTGCATATCAAGGACTTCCTTTCATTTTCAGGTGCGTTCTATTTTATTTAAATGCTGTGAATTCTCTTTTTATAGTTGCTGGTACACCTGCGACTATAACATTGCTTGGTACATTTTTAGTAACAACTGCTCCAGCTGCTATGACTGAATTTTGACCAATATTAATATTATTTATAATAGTGGCCCCAATACAAATCCATGTTTGCTTCTCAATTTTCACAGTGCCACCGATATGAGTACCAGGAGATATATGAACACCATCTTTTAATGTACAGTCATGGTCAATGGTAGAAGCTGTATTAATGATACAGCTTCTACCAATTGTTGTGTCTGGGTTTACAACTGCTCCTGCCATAATTACAGTACCTTCTTCTATAGAGCTTTTTGCGCTTACTATACTCGAAGGATGAATGAGAGTGGGGATTTTGAAACCATGATTACTTAATCTTTCTGTCCATTTAAGCCGAGCAGCGTTGTTACCTACAGCTACAAATGCATATTTAAATTCGTCTGTTAATGTAGGTAAGTCAGCTAGTCTACCTACTATAGGAATTTCTAATACTTCTGAAATATCTTCCCTGTCATCTAGAAAAGCTATCTCTTCCCACTGATTCATGAGTTGGGCAATTTCAGATACTACTTTTCCATGACCACCTGCACCTAAAATTAATAGTTTATCCACAATATTTTACTCCTTATTTTATGAAAGATGGTATTACTCTCTTCTATAATGAAGAAACAAACTAATTCATACTTTGTGCAAGTATTCTTTTATGATTATTAGCCAAGTTTAATACATAATTTCTGGTATACTCTGTGTCATAAACTTCATAATTACTAATTAACGTTGTAACCTGAGAAAAATCTACTTCTACCGATTTTCCAACAAAAATTTTGGGGAAAATCGCCTCGTCATGTACTTCATCTTTTCCTAAAAGCTCTTCATACATTTTCTCTCCAGGTCTAATTCCTGCATACTTGATCCCAATTTCTTCTTCTGTATAACCGGAAAGTTTAATTAGGTTCTTCGCTAAATCAACAATCTTAACAGGCTCACCCATATCAAGGACAAAAATTTCTCCACCGTGAGCAAGTGTTCCTGCCTGCATTACAAGTCTTGAAGCTTCCGGAATCGTCATAAAATAACGCGTCATATCAGGATGCGTTACGGTAACCGGACCACCAGTTTGAATTTGTTTCTTAAATAACGGAATTACACTACCACGACTACCAAGAACATTTCCAAAACGGACAGCTACAAACTTTGTCTGGCTATGTTTATCTAATTCTTGAATCACCATCTCTGCAATTCTCTTCGTAGACCCCATAACATTTGTTGGGTTAACAGCTTTATCGGATGAAACAAGCACGAAAGTGCTAACCAAAAATGTATCTGCCGCTTCCGCCACGTTTTTGGTTCCAATCACATTATTTTTTACGGCTTCTGTTGGATTATATTCCATTAAAGGAACATGTTTATGAGCAGCAGCATGATAAATAACATCTGGTTTATACTTTTCCATCACATCAAAAATTCGGTTACGATCCTGTACGTCGGCAATTATAGGTATAATTTCGAATTCACCTTTATATTTGTTATTTAGTTCCATATCAATAGAATAAATTGAATTTTCTCCATGACCAAGTAGTAATATTTTATCTGGTTTAAATTTACTTACTTGTCGGCAAATCTCTGAACCGATAGACCCTCCTGCACCAGTTACAAGGATTGTTTTTCCAGTTATATTTTTTGATATACTTTGAATATCTAGCTCTACTGGGTCACGTCCTAATAAATCTTCAACCTGTACGTCTCGAAATTGATTCACAGATACTTTACCTGTAACTATGTCCTCTAGCATAGGCATAATTTTTGTTTGTGCTTTAGTTTTGCTACACTCTTGATATATCTTTTGAATTTCATGCTTATTAAGTGATGGAATTGCAATAATAATATGTTCAATTCCATTACTATCTACAATCTCAGGAATATTTTCCGTTTTTCCAAGTACTGTTACACCGTAAATTTGAAGTTTTTGCTTTGACATATCGTCATCTACGAAAGCAACTGGTTTTAGTTCGCTATCATTATTTTTTAATAATTGGCGAACAAGCATCGTACCTGCTGAACCTGCTCCAATAATAAGTGCATTCTTTTTTGTCACATTTGATTTAATAAATCGATATCTGACTATCCTCCAGGAGAATCGAGATCCCCCAATAAGACACATGTGTAAAAGCCATGTGATGAATAAAACTCGAACATATACATGCCCACTCACAAGCAACTGAACAAGAGCTGCGGTTCCAAGAGATAATGTAATGGCTTTAACAATCGTAACAAGCTCTCCTACACTTGCATACTCCCAGGCCTTATGATACAAACGATAAATGAATGCAAACACATGATGACTTATAAGTAAAGTCAAAGAACTAATTGTTATCATTTCTAAACTATAAGTATTAACATAAGGATTTAAAATATAATATCCACTAAATATTGAAAATAAGACAATAAGTGAATCCATCCCCATGAGTAGTGACACTCTTTTTGAGTAAACCAACTTGACCCCTTCTTTACATGAAATTTTGTTATAAAAAATATTTTGTTAAATAATATATGTACTTACTAAATAGACATCTGAAAATGTCTATTTAGTACTATCTATTTTTCTCTTAGCAATTGCATCATTTATTACTTTCTGAATATCTACCAGTTTGTCTAACGGTGCCTCTTGATAGATATAGCGAACTGTTTTTTTTATTGTTTTTGGAAATTCATTAAAATTACTCATAGGTGTCTCCTAACTGCAAATTAAGTATGGGAAATTTAAGGGGATTTTCACACTTAATCCTATTTGGTACTTGCTTGTGCATAGGTTGACTTTGTTTTAGAAGCTTAGTATTCTATTTTTTTACAAGTTAAGGTATTTTCTTAGGGTGTTTTCCAACTCAATTATTCTCTCTCAATGTACAAGAATCTGTGTCACGCCTTTAATTACATCTCAAACAAAAGATTTTTCGTATAGTTTGAAATATATCTAAAAGACAACCTAACATATAGGTAGTTTCTGAGATGAAGCGCTAGAATATCCCCCCGCTCAAAAACATCTAACAACAATTAATAAATTCTTGGCCGATGTTTTTGAGTAGCAATTATCTTGGTAACCCCTTTATGCGATGCTAGCCTTATCGTATTAACTGCATCTACCATGACCAACGTACTATCATGGTATCTATAAAATTCCTAAAAATGTAAAATGGGCTAATTACCACTAACGAGCTTTTTTTAGATTATTTTTATTTTTCGTTATAATAGTAAAGAATATTTTGTTCTTTTTTATTGTTATTTACAACTCCAAGGATTTTTGCTTTTGCATTTTCAAGTAGTTCCTTTGCTTTTCTTGCAGAATCGATCTTTGTATTTCCGCTACTGATAACGAGAACCACTCCGTCAGTTAAATTCCCTAATACTTGTGCGTCTGTCACAGCCAACACTGGTGGTGAATCAAGGAGGACAAAATCATATTTGTTCTTTACCTCGTCTAATAAAGCATTCATGCTTTTTGAACCAAGAAGTTCTGAAGGATTGGGTGGGATTGGTCCACTTGTTAAAATCCATAAATTCTCTTGGCTAGATGCTTTCACAGCTTTCTGCAATGTTGCTTGTCTACTTAGAACATTTGATAATCCAACATGGTTCTCCGTATTGAATGTATAATGAACAGTAGGTTTACGTAAGTCAGCATCTATTAACAAAACACGCTTTCCTTGCTGAGCAAATACAACAGCAAGATTAGAAGTTATCGTTGATTTACCTTCACCAGGTTGGGGAGACGTAACCACTAGGGCTTTTAAATCCATATCAACGTTTGAAAATTGAATACTTGTACGTATTGTTCGAAATCTTTCAGCTATTGACGATTTTGGATTCGTTAAGGAAATTAAACTCCTATTACGTAACTGTAAAATTTTACCTTTATCTTTGCGAGCCAATTGAATCACCTCTTGTTTCGTTAATTCTCATTTTGCTTTTGTTTTCCTTAGTGGCTTGATCTAAGTTCATAATATTTATCGTTCCTAGGACAGGAAGGCCAAGTTGGTCTTCAATATCTCTGTCTTCTTTAAGTGTGTTATCTAAATATTCAAGTAAGAATGCTACACCTACACTGGCCATTAGTCCAATTACTAAAGCAATGGTCATATTTAATACAGGGTTAGGTTTAATCCGCGAGCCTAATTCGGCTTTTGCTAGAATGCTTACATTATCAATATTCATAATAGTTTTAATTTCACTCTGAAATGTTGTTGCAATTGCATTGGCAATATCTTTAGATTTTTGTGGATTTTCATTTTGTACTGTAATATTAACAAGTTGTGATTCTTGTTCGTTTGAAACAGAAATTAATTTATTTAACTGTCCAGAAGTCATCTTTAAATTTTCCTTTTTAATGACCTTATCTAAAATTGCTGGACTTTTAATGATAGCATTGTAAGTAGTAATTAATTGAATATTAGTCTGTACTTCATTAGGACTATAAACTGCATCTTTACTTTTTGCATGATTTACAAGAATCTGTGTTGAGGATTGATATATTGGCGTTAAAATAAAGTAACTAGCTATGCCAGTTATGGTAGTGAAAATTGCTGTAATAACGATGATAAATAAGAGGCGTTTCTTTAATAGTTGAAACGCTTCTTTCAAGTTTAGTGGTTCTTTCATGATAGCCTCCAATAAATTTATTTCCTTATATTTAAAAAAGATTAATTAGTAAATGAAAAATATACTCCCCCATCTCACTCATAAGGTATTAGAATTGTTAATCGTTTTGATCATCATTCGAGTTTAAGATAGTAATCTAAAATAAATTCTTCAGAGGTTACTATTTTATAAAATGATATATTAAAACTATAATAAGTATCCAAATAGGAATAGCGAAGGCTAATCCCCATAAACATCCCATCATAAACCTGTTTTTTTGCATATGGCACTCCTACATAGGTAAAATAGTTACTTCCCTGAACAATTTTATGAATTAGTTAAGACTAAGATAAAACAGAATTTTTTTTGAAATGAATAAAATTATTTTAATGTTCATTCAAAAGAAGAGCGTTGAAATTCCCATTATTCAAGCCGACAGGACTAGAATGTGAACAGTAGCTGTGCTAATTTGTTAATTTAGTCTAGCTTTTAAATCCTCTAGACTTAAATTAAGCAGACGGACACTTTTTTCTTCTTGTTTCTTTAGATACATTTCTTTATACTTGTTTTCTATTAAGCTACAAACTATATCTTTCATGGTTTTATCGTACTCTTCTGATATTTCAGATAACATTTTTTTTATAGAAGGATCAGCATCTATTACAATTCTTTGAGTTACTGGCATATCAAATTCCCCTTATTTTGATATTTTTTTACAACTTTTTCATTATAATGTACGTACGTAGGATATTCAACCTCTTACCTAAAAAAATTACAATTATTCTCATATAATGCTTGATAATAGAAGTGAAAAGCAGGAATATAGGTACGAAAGGTAAAGGGACAACTTTAATGAAAGCATCCTTAAAAGAATAGTGAGTGATACTTTCTTTAAACTATATGTAGTAGAGAAGGCCTAAGAGTAGTTAATTAATCTCTTTATTTTATAAATATAACAATCAATATATTTTTAAATGCTTTATATTTGCTTATAGTGTTAATATTATTAACTTTCTTAATACTTAAATTGGAATTTAGTGAAGAGCTTAAAAGAATTAAAACTGCATGCAACGTAGCCAAAAAAAGACACTTACATACTCTTAATTCTCATTTAATTAAAAGTACGAAAATGTCTTTATTATTCTAGTATTAAATGTTAAAAGAGAGTGTTTTATTACTTTGGAGAAATAGACCCTCCAGAAAATATTTTATGCAATCTTTGTGTTTTAAATTTATCGCAACCTTCATTGGTTTTCACTTTAATTTTATGTTCTCCACAATACTTTGAAATGTTATTGAAAAAACAACATTTGGCACAATTTTTTCTAATATCTTCAGTTATATTAATTCCAGCTTTATATTTATAAAATTCCCTTATTTCTTTTTTACTGATACCTTTTGACAAAAGTTTTCCCTTCTTTCTAATCGATCTAACAATATATTAAGTATTAGCTAGACTAGACTAATGAATAAAAAACACTTCCTGCCCTTATATTGTTACTAGTCTATACGTAAAACAGCATCCTAGCGTAATTATAAATTAACTTTCTTAGCTTTCTACTCAACTGAAAAAGTGAAACGTCATTCTTCTATTTCAAATAATTTCTCTACTGATATTCCTAGAGCTTTAGCAATACTAAACAAATGCCAATCTAAATGTTGTTCGTTTTTGTCAAAACGAGAAATGCTTGCCTGTGGGATTCCTGTCATTTCTGACAATTGTCCTTGTGTAAGACCTCTTTCTTTTAGTAGCTCTCGCAATCTGGGCTTTATAGTTACCATGTTCATTCCTCCACCTTAATTTAAATACATTATACAATAGTGAATTAATTTTGTTAAACTGATTTACAATCCTTAATCCACTATCGTATAATGTATTAAAGTAAAAGGTTAATTTTAGTATGTTTCAAAAAGCAGGTGAAAGAAAGTTGCTAACGCTTAGTTTTACGCCATTTTCTGAAGTGTCCTAACGAAATGTTGAAGACTATGATTTATGAATAATGATGATTTTGAAGAAGAATACGAATAGTTTTTAGTAATGTTGGTTGGAGTGAAAATTTTCACGTGTGAAGAATTAGGGATTTTTACTACACTTTTAAATTTTAAATGTGTAGTAAAACCAAGAAGGAGCTGGTTTTGTGAAAGGGAAAAAAACAGAGCCTGGGTATCTTGCAAAACAAAAAGCAAAAGGAAAAACGTATTTATTTATAAAAAAAACCTATCGTGAAGGAAAAAAAGTGAAGAGTAAATCGTTGTATAGTTTAGGGGCCATGCCAGAAGCTCTTGAACGTCTTTATTGGCTTCGCGATCATCCAGACTATTTTCCAAAGGGTTTGGAGAAAGCAGGTTTTACACCTACTCATATATATAAATGGGTGCTAGCCATTGAAATACGCCAAAAAGAAAATGGAGCTCCATTTGATGTGTTTAATGGATAAGTTAAAAAGAAGTGAGAATTAAAAGTTAAACAAAAAACACCTAATCTTAAAATTAGGTGTTTTTTGTAAGTTGAAATTTATCGATTAGACGTCGACTATACAGCTATTTTATAAAAAAGGCATGTAGGTTTTATATTATGTACTCATAAGCATTTTCAATGATATATAAATTCATGTATTTACTAAGCTTTAAAGAGATTATATAAAAGTTTAAGGATTTGTTTATATACCCTGAAAAACTTTATATTAACCTAAACGAAACTTTGATGAAGCGTCAATTAAAAAACTTTAATATAAATGATGATGCATATTCTTAGTATTTAAATGTCAAATATCAAAAAAATCATGTATTTTCTTATTTTTATCAATTTCGCTGTTTATTACCTTCATAACTTTCTTTATTGTCACTAACTTTGGCGAATAATCTTTACTTTCGTTAACTAACTTGTTTATTGTGTTTCTATTTAAACCAGTCTTTTTCGCTAACCATGTAACACTAATTCCTTTAGATTCAAGGTACTTTCCCAATTTGGTTTTATAGGGTTTTCCTAAACCGAAAAAATTCATTAGTAATCAACTAGCTCCTTCATTTTAGTTTTTATGTATTAGCAGTATTTCCAAACTGCCTACAAAAATATACATAAATGATTATTTAAGTAGGCATAGTGGACAAGTATTGGCTCATAACATTTATTAAGACGTCAGAGCAAGACGTCATTGTAAACTAACACGAATGGAGCGAATTAAATGACAAAAGAATTAGCGATCTCGTTATTAAGTCGAAAAGACGTCGTCTATTTAACGCTAGAGGGTAAACAGATGTTAGAGGTTATATTAAAAGGAAAACACACGTATGAAGGGAAATAAGACGTCGAAAAATCAAGTAGGTACTTATCGACCAACGGTTCGGTATCATGCTATTTATCGTACATATGTAAATCATCTTTTTCAGGCCACCGAGTTAGACCGAAATCAAATTATGAGGTGTGCGCTTTTTACAGCAGCCCACAACCCTGTTTTCTTAGAACTAATGAAAAAGTATAAAATGAGTGACGTCCCTCTTCCCTCCTCTCCGTGGAAACAATCTTCCCACCAGTTATGGATGGAGCAAGAGCCTATTATTGAAGAGAAAGGAGGAAGGAAATGTGATAACAGTGAACGAAAAGGAGCGTCTCCAAATGCTCTTACACTATTTGGAACATCAACAAATAGCAGAACAATATCAGAAACAATTATTCAACCCAAACAGCCGCTCTTTATCAATGAAGAACAAACAGAGTCAAAGAGACGTCAGCAATCGATTGAGAGACGAACAAGGACGTTTCCTGCCGTACAATTATCAAACAATGGAGGAATACGACTTGATCTTAGATGAAGAGGTTCAGCAACAACGTAAGCTTAAAATAGAACCAATTCAAGGTTCTTATAATAGCTATTTGGTGGATGAAAAAGTAAAGAGAGATTGGAGTGGAAATATCTATTTAGCTTGTTTAGCAACGATTTTGGCCATTGCCTTTTTTATCTGACGTCTTCTTAGAATAATGTCGATATTTTGACCATAAACATATAGCATGAATATAGTTAAGACCGCCTTATACACTATGGATAATGGGCGGTCTTTGTTCAAGGTATTCATATTTTTATAGAAAAAAACCCTTGTCCTTAGTAGAACAAGGTTTTTTGTTGCACAGAATGGAATGAAATTACTCTAATGTGTTATTTTTTACTAATTATAAAAATTCTTTATTAATTTAAAAGTAAAGGTTACCGAAAAGCAATTGTATGTTTATGAATAATCACTTTTACAACTTTACTTACCTAATAATCGTTGTAACCAACCTTTCTTAGTAGGTTGTTCTTCATGCTGACTTACTGCGGTGAGCTTTTTACCCTCTAGCATCTCACGCATAGCAGCAGTGAGGTTTTCATTTCTTTCTTGTAAGGTATGTTCAATATAAGCATTTTGCTTAGTTAGTTGCTCTGCTAAGTTGATAAGTACTTCGTCCCGTTTTTTATCACGTTCCTCTAATTGATCAAGACGTTCTCTCATCCTTCTCATTTCATCAGCTAATATGGAATCAGCCCTTATTTCTGGAACTGGCTTGAATGCTTCTCCTCCAGTATCAAGGTATAAAGCTATCTCTTTAAGTGTATAATCTTGATCTCGGTTTAGCTGTTTAATTAATTGAAATCTTTCTAATCCATCTTTTTTAAAAATACGATATCCATTTTTCTTTTTTGTGAAAGGAATATAGCCTTCAAGTTCTTTTAACCAGTTACGTATGGTATGTGGCTCTTCTTCTAAAATCTCTGCTATATCTTTTATAATGTATTCACGTTCTTCTGTTTGCTCTTCAACAGCTTGGTTTTTAACTTGATTATCATCAGTACCCATGTTTTTACCTCTCTTCCTATCAATATAACTATTAAACTTATGTAAACTTGATTATCAGCACTCTAATAGTTGGAACCCAATTTGAAACTTATAGAGAACTATTATGTAACCAGGATAATATATCCTCTTTTTAAATTCAAAATCTTTTCATTTGTTTCTTTGCGGAGATAGTTACTTTAAATGTTACTACATATGTTAAAAGGTTGAAAGTGCCTATAATACACTTTTGGAATAGGGTTTGATAGATGAAAAAGATATACCAGTTAAACTTTAGTTGAACTAAATAATTAGAATTTTGATCTTTCTTGGTAATTTAATCAATTAGTTGAACTTGAAAGATGATTGTTGTGTTATATATGTTATCCTAGAGATTCGTAAGTTCAACTTAAAAGATATAAACCTATGTACATAGGGAATTACATGATCTTTAGTTTGACTTTAGTTTAACTAAAATAATCTTATGCTAATTATAACCTAGTTCTTTAAGGTATAATAAAACTTAATATATTTAAAAATAAAGTATCGTGCTTTAAAAACGACAAAACGCGTAGAATCTTTTAAGATTCTACGCGTTTTGAACATAGACTACAGCATTAAAGGTCTATTTCTGTAACATAATACTCGATAAATAATACGCCAGTGTTATAACATATGGTAAAGAAATAAGTCATTAAGAATCATCATAGGAGATAATAGTTTGTGTAATAAGTTATCAGATTATTTAGAATAAAATGGTTATTTTTTTTTATTTTATACTTGTAAAGTGGTTAAGTTTAGCAGTATCATAGAAGTACAACTAAATGAACGGAAAAAAGCAAAAAGCTCAAGCGATTAGAATCGGACGGCAATCCTATCTAATCGTTCACCGTAACGTCACTACGGTAAACTGCTGCTCAAGCTTTTCACTCAATGTACGTATTCAACGTACATAATGTATTTTCCTACTTGGAATTTTACTACAAGTAGAAAATATAATCAAGATAATATGAGTGATTAATTTGAACAGGTAACGCTAAATTTATAGAGTTTCTCTCTATGTAAAAGCGTCGTTTACCACTTAACGGTAAACGACGCTTTTTGTGTTTCCGAATAAATGGAGGGACACATGTAATGAGAAACCTTGCGCAACAAATCTACGGGAACCAGTTGACGGAATATTCAAAAAAACAAACACAAAAGCAAAAAAACGGTTACAGTAGCCATTTAGGGTGGGTATTCGTATCAAAAGACTTTACGAAAGAGAAGACAAAAGCTGTTCGTACCTATGGTTCGTTATTTAATGTCAGCAAAGACTATACATACTTTACGCCTAATACGTTTTATCGAAATGATCTACGTCGTTTAAGTACGCTACGTTGGATCAATGCGATGTCGATTGATATTGATGCAAAAAACGGTGAGAACGAGGGGATGACTCTTCCAGATGTGCAAGAGTTGATTACAGAAGCAGGACTTCCAATGCCTTCTTTAATCGTTCAAACGCCTTCTAAAGGGTTTCATGTTCACTGGTTTTTAGACCAGTCAAAACGGGCTTCGGACAAGTTAAATGCTCATTATAGCCGTATTCAAATATGCATCGCGGAGATGTTAAAAGGGGACGCAAATGCGATTGGTCCAGAGCGACTCTTCCGTTTACCAACGGATGAAAATACGGTCTTTCATTCACAAGAGCGCGTATCGTTTGATGACCTATGTGAATGGTTCCAACTGATTCAGGAACAAGATCAACAAGACGTACATACATACAAAAAAGGATTCTGCAAAGGCTATGAATCTCTTTTAAAACATCCTGCTGTTCAAAAGATCCTAGAAGGTGTAAATAAAGGTCAACGTGATACGGCTTGCTACACGCTTGCCTTAGCTTATAAGGCAGCTGGATACGATGAAAAAACAGCAGAAGCATACTTACATAACTGGAATCAAAAAAATATGCCTCAAATGCGCCAAATTGAGGTTAAACGAAAAGTAAAGAGTGCATATAAAGGCCGTTTCCATGCTCCATCTGCGAAAAAAATTCGCGAGTTATCGGGCATGCTATTTAGCTATGTCATTTGGGAAGAAGCAAAACCACGTGAAGAACGTATATATAGCCATATCCAAGAGTGGGAAGGCGACGTCTTAGCATTTGTTCGTGCGCAGGGAGGACGTGTATCAGGGGCACAACGTGATCTTGCTGAGCAAATTACGTCTAGTGTGAATGCTGAGAAGAAAATCCCTTATGCCACGTTTAAAAAAGTAATTGCTAGATTGGAAGAGCAAGAAATCCTTTTGAAAAAGGTCTCTGGTAAAGGAAGAGGGGCCTCAACAGAGTTATGTATCATTAACGAAGTAAAAGCCCGTAGAACGCAATCTGAAGCCTCAAAAAAAGAGCCATACACTGCTCCTAAAAATAATGGGCTCAATTCAAATACAATTAAAGATACGGTGGTGGGTGGGACGGCTCTATCGCTTTCTCAGGGTACAGAGTTTGCTCGTTCTTCTGAACATAGTATCTTAAATTTACCGTCCACGTATTCTACTAGTCTACAGACGGCACCTATTCCGGGGAATGTTCCTTCCTCCTTTACTAGTGCGTTGTTTAACAGGGGTTTTACAGATGGTCGTTTTATCTTTAGGGCCTGGGGGAAAGTTCAGTTAGCCTTTAAAGAGTTTGCTATTTCTTATTGTTCTATTTCGTCTACTCCGGATTATGTACGCTTATCCGTGGAGGCCGTTGGCTTAACGGTTCAGAAAAAGGGTTCTGTGATTGCAGGAGATTTCCAAGGAGAAGATGTCTTCTTTAAGTATCTCTTTGGGGTGATGAAAGGGCTGTTCAAGAAGCATCGATCTGCTCAACTAACTCAATTTGTGGAAGAGATGGAGCGTTTAAGTGACGTCATGTTGTCTCATGTAGGTATGGAGTTAGAAGAGATATTGGAGAAAAAGCATGTAGTGGATCGAGAGCTGCAGGTTGCTAAATTAAGAGAGATAGAACGTGAAGAATCGGCTCGCCAAAGACGCAAGCATTATACAAATCATGCTGTTTTTGATCTTACTTCAAGCTTGAATCAGTTCAAACTTTTCATGAAAACAGATGATTAACGTTCATAAAAAAAGCATCAAGAAAAGATCCAAAATCCTTTCTTGATGCGATTCACAAACGTAACTATTCTCCTTACAGAATAATCACTGTCATTGTATAAAAATGATGGACAAAAGGCAATCGCAACCTCGTTTTTGTCAATGTCTGATTAAAGCTTGAATTGGTATATGACTCAATAGGATAGCTCATACATAATTGACTAAATGTGCATATGTTTCGTGACAAATATGCATTAGGATGAAAGTAATAAAAATAGGAGGTTTTATTACAGTTTTGTTAAAAAATGTGACCTTAAAGGGCTATGTAGTAAAACTTCTACTAGGTATTAGGTTGTTTTCTCTGGAAATCCCTTGAAGCACGTGTAGGGAAGGAATATCATGGAAGTAAGCACTAAACATCCTACTTTTTTCAAGATACTTTTCCTGAGGTAACATTGATTACGTTAGTAATCATGTACCGATGGGAGAAGTCCTACTAGTACTCCTATTTTTAGTTGTATCATTCATTCGTATCGGCGGCGGGCGCACCTAGCGTCAACCCAACATGGCCTTACACATGCTGGAAACCATACGAACCGATGCACATCACCCTAGAAACGTACTTCACTACAACTCGGAACCTAACACCCTATGAACCTCGTTCCTCGAAAACTTCATAGCTCTTTTCCTTCCTCTCTTCGCAAGGAGGGGAAACAAAATGAACCAAAAACGATCTAAAAAACAATCGACCATCTTTGACGATATACTGGATCAACTGGTTGAACATCCACGGCAGGGGGGAGCGATTGCTGTTCTTGGTTTGGCTGGCGTTGGCATTTGGAAGAAAGAACTGCTTTTATCTCTTCTGTCATACCGCCCAGAAATTATTCAGCATGGGCTCACACTTTTTATTCACGGCATTCAATTACTACTGGCATTGCTGCTGCTATTTCTTGTGATCCGGTGGATATGCGCTGTCTTTCGCATTCAACGACAGTTTGAGTATGTTCAAATGCTGCCACACGCAGATGATGGCGTGTCGAAAGAAATGTTAGGACAATTAATGAGACGGATCCATGGAACAAAGCGTAGGTGGATGGAAAGGATCTTTCTTGGGAAGGAACGCTTTTCATTTCTCATTCACCACGTAGTAGATGAATCTGCAGGGATCCAATACCGTTTCTATATGGGAGCCGAAAAGAATCAGTTAGAAGCCATTAAGTCCAATTTTCAGAGTGTCTATCCGAATTTAACGTTCTTTCCGGCGGATGACTTAGAATTTCCAGAAAAAAAGGCCGTGGGTGGACGTTTGAAATTAAAAAGCAATAATTTGAAAAAGTCACTTCCTCTTTCACGGTATAAGTCAGATCAACTACCCGGTATCATTTCGCATATGAAGCCTGGTACATGGTTACAAGTAGGCTTTACCCCTAATGATGGGTGGAAGCTCCGAAAAGCCATCCAGAAGCTTGAAAAGGACTTAAAAGGGGATAGACCTCTCAGAGATCAGTCTGCATTTGATAAAGAGGAATTAGTAGGCTTAAAACATCGTTACTCAGGCAATGAAGTAGCTTTTGACTGTACAGTGTCCATGGCTTCCGAGTACTACCCTGGTGTACCTGTCGTAAAAAGTATGGCCAACGCGATTAATTCCGTTTTGCATCATGTGAATGAATTGAAGTACAAGAAGTGGAAAAAGGCTGTTCAATGGTATCCGACTATGAGTCCGTATCGTATGACATGGACGGGGGGAGAGCTTGCGAACCTCCTTCATTTACCTCACTTTGATGAACGAACCATTATGCAAAAGCTTGCGAAAGAGGTTCCCCATTCGAAACGTGGTGAAGAGCTTCTTCCAGACCATCTTTTGAGTTATGAAGAAGGGTCTGTTGATTTCGGTGTACAATATCATCCGTTTGTAAAAGATCGTACGATCAGAATTTTAATGAGTGTTCTCCAAAAGCATTGGTCCTTGCTGGGTGTGACGGGTTCTGGGAAATCCACTCTACTCAATAATGTATTGATGAGTTATGTTCATCAATTTATTAAGCAAGGCATGGAAAACAAACCATCACCTGGTTTCTCGTTTGGTGACCCTGCCAGAAATACGGCCATGATTTTATTGAATCAAATGTTGAAGGCTGAATATGATGGGGCCACCATTAACTGGGATAAAGTTCATTGGATCTCTTTTAAAGATACAGAATATCCACCGGCTTTAAACTTGCTTCATCGTTTTCCAGGTGAATCACCTGAACGAGTCACACAAATTGTCATGCGGATTATCGGTGAAAACTTCCAAGTGGCGAAACAAACGGAACGTCTTTTGGTGAATTGTATTAAAACGCTCGTATTGGACGTAGAAGGTCAACATACGATTTTGGGTGTAAAACCATTAGTGAATGATTTTACGTTCAGAAAACGGATTTTGAACCGTCTAGAGGATAATGTTGAAGCGTATGACGTATTAGATTTTTGGGAGAATGAAGCAGAAGATCTAATTGATGCTAGTCGCATTGCATTATTTAATCGTTTAGATACCTTTTCAGCTAATCCATTATTACGTCGGATGTTTGGCCAAAAAGAATTCACTCTTCCTATTCGCGAATGGATGGATGAAGGACATATTATCTTTTATGACTTTAGTGGATTAAGTGAAGAAGAAACAGGATTAATTGGTGGGTTTCTCACCTACTTGTATTACCGAGTGGCTGATACCAGAACGCCTAATCCTTTAATGCATCAGTTCGTGTTTGATGAAGCTGCCAGACTAGAGAAAATGACGATTCTGCCTCGTATCATTGCGGAACAACGTCAAAAAGGATTGTCGCTGGGAATTGGTACACAGTCTATGCATCAACTAGACCAAGAACTCAAAAATGCCCTAACAGAAGTTCAGGGAAATTTCTTTGTTTGCCGACAAGGGGCTGAAGGTGCAGCTGCAGCCAGTAAAATGTTCAGTGTTCAAGGCACCAAAAAAGATCAACCTCTTTTTTCAGAATCGTATTTTCGAAACTTGCCTGACTTAGTAACCGTCATTCGTACACAGGATAATGTAAATGGTGTGGATGAAATTGTGCAATGTGTGGCCAAGTTACCTCCATTAGATCGATATATGCCGAATGGAAAAAAAGCACGATACAAACATGCAACGGAAGAAGCGAAGGCAGATGCGTGGACAAAGGCCAAAGTAAAAGAGTTGTCATCTAAAAATGGCCATCATCAATCTGAAGTTGACGTCATGATTCGGGCTTATTTACAAGGTGAAACCTATGAACCAAAACAAGTGAAGAAATTACAGCCTAAGAAACCAAAGGCCCCGTTACAAGCGCAGCCAGAGGCGCCGATTTCCTTAGAAAAGAAAACGGATTCAACTATTGAGCCATCAAAGAGCATTGCTGCAGCATCTGCTGGTGAAGTTGAAACAAGTCAAAAAGAAAGTGTGAAGCAAGAGAATAAACATGAAAAAAGTTCTTTTGCGACGATTACCCTTTCAAAGAAACAGAGAAAACAGCCAGAACAGGAACAACCAATAGTCCATAGGCCTTTCAAACCTATGCTTACCCTTTCGTGGGGGAACTCTACCATGAAAGAAGAAACCCAAGGCACGAAGGAAACGGCGGCAGCTGTCGAGCCTGTTTCAGAGGAGAAAGAACAAATTCCAGAAATGGATTCTACATCGTTGGAACCTGCTGTGGAGCTTTCCAAGACAAAGATAGAAGATTTACCAATGGAGCCACAGCCTATTGTGTCACTACGAAAGAAAAAACCTTCAGAAAAGAATGAGTAGAGATGGCAGGAAAAGAGTGGAGTAAGCGTTTTACTATAAACAGAGATAGAAAAATAGGTTAATGGCTCACGAACGTAACGTTTCTCTTATAGACAAAGGAGAGAGGGGAAACAACATGAAAAAATATATCACACTGAATGAACAAGACACCGATTTACTTATTAAGCTACATGACTTTATCTACATTGATTCAAATTTTATTGTGGATCACATTTTAACGAATTACGCAGACCGAAAATATGTGATGCAGCGTTTGCGATTGCTAGAGGAATCAAAGTATCTTAAGAGCTTTACCGTTCCCATGCCAGGCTATGAAAAGCCAGGCAATCTATATACACTCGATGCATTTGGTGTTGAGAACGTACAGGAATTGCAAGGGTTCTCGAAATGGCAGAAAAAATGGTCAACAGACGTACCTGCCTGGTATCAGCATCAATTGATGTTAAACCGTTTGGTTTTATCCTACAGGAAGCAGGCAGAAGAAGTAGGTCTAGCTGTTAAGGAATGGATTCCAGAAGCAAGAGGGACCTTCCAATATGGAAAGAGCAAGTCAGAGGTAATCAAACCGGACGGCGTATTGGTTGTTGGAGAAGCAGATAGCGAGCAAAATATTGGCTTGTTTATTGAACTAGAACGTAGTGTAGCCAAACGACAAAATACCATTCAAAAGATCCAAAGGTATAACGACTTTTTGAAACGTGGAAAAGAAACGCTCGAAAAGTATGATCTTTATGTGGGCTTTGAAGAACCTGTTTTAGATTGGCGAGTCTTGTTTGTCGCTGGAAATCAAACAAACACGAAAAAGACCATGCGTGATATCTTAAGCATTCCAAGTCAAGAACGGTCACATATCAAAATCCCTGTTTTGACAGCAAACATTGAAGATGTACAAAAAGATGCCTTTGGAGATATTTATCACTATATATTCAGTGAATCAATAGAGGTAAAAAGAGGGTTGTAAGGAGGGGACGTCTAGTGGTTCGTAGTTTATTTAAAACCCTTCTATACATCGCTGGAATTTGTCTCGTAGGAAGTTTCATCCTACGGACATTCCCAGAAGCGAACGTACTTTGGGAGACAGGGAAAGAACAGTTTTCGGTTTTCTATAACCAAAGTGTAGCAAGTTATGGCGTGACAGGTACACTCATCATCATAGCGATTGTAGCCTTCTTGTTCTTTGGTAAAAAGTAAGGAGGAATGACGATGAAGAAATGGCAGAAGAAAAAGAAGCCTGCTTCTACTGACCCTTCACAGGCGCCAAAAGAAAATGGAAAAGAAAAAGTCGGTTCATCCAAGAAGTATATGCCGAACTTACTAAAGAGGGATGAAAAAGAAAAGCAACAAGAACAACGGATGATTAAGCGAGCAACGATGAAACGCTCAACAGCAGCCATTATAGGAAGAGCTGTCATGGTTCTAAGTCTAGTGATTATAGCTTTAGGAGTCTTTAGTGCCTTTCGCCACAACTTGGCTATTAGTGATCTAGAAGACAAAGTATCAGCTCAACAACAAGGTACGAGTGAAGAAAAAAGTCAAAATAATCAAAATATTAAAGCTGTCGAATACTTTACTACCCAATTTATGCGTCAGTACACAAGCATTGAGCCAGGTGAGGATAAACAGAAAGCAAGGGAAGAGGCTTTGCAGAGCTTTTTAGCAACCGGTCTAGATAAAGACGCTGGAATTGATTATGCCAATCTCCCTGGAAGCCAGCGTTATGAAAGTAGTGACGTCGTTTCTATTAAACAAAAAGATGCCCACATCTCAGATGTATCCATAAAAGTTCAGGTCACAGCAACAAAAGAAGTGGAGAAGAAATCGAAAGATAAAGATGGAAAAGAGAAAGTAGAGAAAACGAAAGAAGAGAAGCCGGCTACCGTTTACTATCTATTGAGAGTCTACGAAGGCAAAAACGGTTATAGTGTCATTGATCTGCCACAACCGTATATGCCAAAAGAAAATCAACGCGTCACGGTTTCTGAGAATGAACAAAACAAAAATATGGATTCAGTTGTCAATCATGAGGTTCAAAGCTTTCTAGAATCGTTCTTCAAAACCTATACAGCAAAAGATCGAAGTGATGAAACCAAGTTCTTCTTTAAAGACTCGAAAAAAGCGCAGTCGTTGAATGGATTAATGAACTATAAATCTCTGAATAACGTATCGGTTTATGAAGATCCGTCTTCCAAAGGAAGGTATATTGTCAGATGTTCAGTCAAGTTTGAACAGCCAGATACAGGCATTCAAAGCAACCATAGCTACGAATTTGATGTTCAAAACGATGGTCAAGATAAGTTTGAAATTTTACACATGAAACCTGTCTCATATGACATTCAATAAGTAAACCATTGGAGGGATTCAGTATGCTTACAAGCTTCTTACACACATTTATGCTAGGCGACATTAATTTGCAAGGTGTTAGTAGTCAAGGGGACACAAACGTAATGGGGGTTTTACAAACCGTGTTTATCTGGGTGGTGCTATTTGCCATTATCGGTTCGTTGGTCATGAAAAAATATCGTGGTGCCCTTATGGTTGTGGTCTTCGGCGGGGTGATTGGTGTTTTCATCTATGGTCCAAGTAACATCGTTTCGTTAGGTGATTCCCTTTTAAAATTCTTTGGTCTTTCAACTTAAGGAGGTCTATACATGAGACGTGTTACGGGATATTGTACAAACAAGATTTTTGCCATTCCAAATATCGTAAGAGGACTAGCTGGGGGAAGGGAAAGCATTTCGCTTCCCTTTTCTGTTACGGTTACTCAAATCATTGTGATATTTATATTCTTTCTTCTCAGTCTTCTTCTCGTTGTTCCTTTAACCCCTCTGATCCCTAATAAAATTGCACGAGTCATTGTTGTGTGTATGGCGGCGCCCATGTTCTTTGGTTATCTCGTTGGCTCTCAGACGAAAGAAAACATGAATATTATTCGTTATTGGCAAGTGAAGTTCAAAACGTTCATGGAGCCAAAGGAGCTCTTTCGATTTGAAGAAGTGGAGCAAGCAAAAAAAATCACGTATAAGCGCAAGATTCCTATTTACCGAAAATGATGTAAGGAGTGGTGATGGAAATGGATATCCAAAACGACATTATAGCTGTTTGGCAAAACACAGTCATAACAAGGGATGCACGAGATCAAGGCTGGTTTAAATTTAGTGGATTCCATACGAGTTTTGATTCAGAAGCCCAGTTGATGGCTCACTTCTCAGAGTTGAAGCGCTTATTTAAAGAAATTAAGCGAGAAATTCAATGTATCGTTGTGCCAACACGTCAATCCATTGATGATGTTCAAGAAAAATATGCATCGATGATTCGTGGCAACTTGCGAGTCGTAGCAAGCTCTCATATCCAATCTGTTTTTAATTATCTTAAGACAAGTGATGAATTAGGCGCAGAAGAGCGTCGCTATGACTTTTATATTGGTGTTGAGCTAGGTAAGAGCACACTAGATGACGAGGCAGAGGATATGACGTACAAGGAAATGTATCAAGCCTTAAAAGATTGGGTGTCTTCGAAATTTGCCAAGATCCGTGGAGATAGTCATGTTCATTTAACCGAAGATCGCTTACGAAGAATTTATCGTGCTAATCGAGAGGTCACACGGTTGCTTGAAGGATTACCCTTTACCTTTATGCCTGTTACACCAGAAGGGATGACGAAATTAATTCCATGGATCTTTAACATAGGACTGCGGTTTCCACCTAATTGGCAGAACTGGGAAGATCGGTTTACGCCTATTTTTAATAAAAGAGGAGAGCTTATTGCTCGTATCCAGACAGAAGAAGATGTACTTAACCTTCAATTAACGGGGATTGAAAACCCTCGGTCACGTCGATATTTAACGCTGCATCAAACTGATGCGAAAGGCTACAATCATCAGACCCACGTGGCGTTCTTGCATATGGTCGGCATGCCAGAAGAAATTCATTTCCCTGAAACTCGATGGCTAGAAGCCTTACGGTCCTTACCTTTTGCGGTAGGCGTTAATTTAAAAATGAGTTATCAAGATGCGGATCAACGATTGCGCAAGTTACGTCGCAAGAAATCCAATTTAGAAGATCAAGCCAACCATTTAAATACCTTTGGAGAAGATGCAGGATCAAATGTGTATCAAGGGATCTCACATGCTGAAAGTATTATCTCCAATGTAGAAAAGGAACGAGAGGGTGGCTACTTAATGAGTGCGATCTTCTCGGTCAGTTCCTCTGATAAAGATGAATTAATGCAACGAGTGAATGATCTTATTGATGAATATGCCGGAATGGGCATTACCTTGCAAAACACATATGGCCTTCAATTACGCAGTTTGCTTGAATGTTTACCAGGTTCCAGACGCTATGTAACGGAGTTTATCCAAGACGTAGACATTAATGCTGTGACGGCTAGCTTCTTTGGAAACCGACAAGAACTGGGCGATGAATACGGCTATTATGCAGGAAGAACCTTAAGTGGCACGGCTGTTTATGTCTTACCTGGTCTTGCTGCATCAGGTGCAGCCCTTACGCAGTCGCTTGTCACGGTATATACAGGAAAAACGGGTTCTGGTAAATCCATGGCTGCTAATCGAGATATTTATGAGACCGCATTGAGTGGGGGCAAGGTCTTGCTGTTGGATCCAAAATCCGAACGGAAGGACATCTGTAAATGGGATGAAAAATTAACGGAATTGGGAAGCGAGCTCAACTTTATCTCCTTTTCTACCAAGGATGAAGATGCCGGAAAGTTAGACCCATTTCTTTTATTTGATAATCGGGCCGAAGCCGTGGAGGTTTCAAGAGAGATTATTTATTACTTGTTAAATATCAATATTCGAAATGATAGCGTCAAAAGCTCAATTGTCACCAAAGCCGTTAAGCGTGTTGGTCAATTGGCAGATCCATCTATCCGATTTGTCAAAGACGAGTTGCGAAACTTAGTACAAGAACATGACACGTTACCAGAAGATCATCGTCCAATGGCATTAGAGTTAGCTTCCATTTTAGAAGAATTTGAAGATGTGTCCCTGGCTCGTTTGATTTTCGGGGAGCGTATGAATGATGAAAACGTCTTGAATTATGCGAACCAATTTAATGTGCTGCAAGTTGATAATTTACAGCTACCCAAAAAGAGCACATCTGCAGAAGAATACACAGAAGCAAACATTGTATCCGTCGCCATTTTGTTTAGTCTAACGGCCTACATGATGAAGTTCTTACGGATGTTCCAGAATGAATTAACGGTTGTGGCGATTGATGAAGCATGGAACTTCTTCCAAAACCCAGCCGGAGAACGTTTAATTGATCGTTTATTCCGTGAAGGCCGTTCTTTGTTTTCACCCATTTATCTAATGACCCAAAATCTAATGGATATTCCAAGTAGTATGCGTGGCCAAATTGGTACGGCCTACTGTTTCCGTACCGATATACCAGAGGAAATCGAAACGATTCAAGAGTTTATGAAACTAGAAGATAGTGCTGGGTTAGAAGATATGATGCCTAAAATGCAGTCGGGTTATTGCCTATATCGTGACTTGCATCAACGAACGGGTGTCATGCAAGTTCGTATTTTGCAAGAACATTTATTTGATGCCTTTGACACATCGGTAGACGTGAGAGAACTTGCAAACCAAGTATAGAAGGTTAATCCTTTTAAGAGGTTTAGAGAGAGGGAGACTAAATATGAAAAAGGTACTTGCCTTTATTTCGACTATTGCGATCGTTGGTATGCTTGCAAGTTGTGGGAATGATGAAGCTACTACAGAGCCAAAACCAAAAACATGCGAACAAATTGAGCCTTGTAAAACAGCTTTACAGTACGCCACATACGTAGAGCAAGGCGCAGAAGATAAAGTTTATGAAATGGAAGACCAAATGGGAGAGCACAAAAGTTATGACAGTTTGGAAGAAGCTAAAGCAGATATTAATGACGATTATAAACAATATCAAAATCAAAAAATTAAGCATTATGGAGTAGTGGAGTATGTCCTTAATCCAGATGAAAAATATATCTATAAATTCAAATATAAAGATTTCCGTACTGAAGAAACAAAAAACATAACAGTAGGTATTACTAAAAAACAAAATCAGTATTTTGCAAATGAATACTACAGTGGAGCAACTAAACAAGATGTAACAGTAAATGGGGAGATAGCAAAACATAAAAGATACTATTCAATAGGTATAGATAAGCAAATGAAAGAAGACTTTACTCCAGACTTAATTGAGCAATATTGAGAAAAAAGGAGGAACAAGAAGTGAAAAACAGTCTTCATATAAAAATAATGATGGCACTGTTTATATTATGTTTTTTATGTCCTTTCTCATCAGTCTCAGCAGCTGCACCGAATGTCATGGATGAATTAATGCCCAAAAGTGATTTACCACAAACAAATGCACCTTTACTTCGATACAATGAAGTACCTCTGGAAAACTACGACATTGATGTGTATGTAAAGGATGATGACGATAAAGGTTGGTTTGATTCTATTAATATTTTTAAAGTAGATGAAAAAGTTTATAACAACATCGCAGCCTTTCAACAACAAATCTTAAGTGGCATTTGGTACGGATACTTAGTAGTTGTCAATTTTGGGATTTTCTTAATGGAGCAAGCGTTCACTTTTGACATCATCGACAGCATGCTTTCATACATTACTGGATTTATTTCAGAAACGGGTGGAACATATGGAATCGGTCAATTTATGGGCTTTATGATGATTATGGTGGCTGGATGGCTGGTCTATTCTTTTGCTCAAAAGAAATATCGCGCTACCGTTTCAGGGCTCTTTATGGCAGCGCTCTTATCTGCGGTTTTCACTGTTTATGTACAAAATAGTGATCAGCTACTAGGTCAGTTAAATCAAGCTCGTAACTATATATCAGGTGCTGTTTTAACTTCTTCTACTTACTCATTAGGTGATGGGAATGAGGAAGCCATAAGAGAAGAAATGATCGAAGATAGACAACGAGATCAAGCTACACAAAGCTATAAGGACACATCATCCGTAAGGTATGGTGTATCAAGAATACGGAACTTAATGCACGATTTATTGATTGTAAAACCGTACTTGTTACTAGAGTTTGGTACAACAAATTACGGTGTTATTGGTGGGGGAAAAGGTGATAATGCTTCACCAGCACAAATAAATGAGGGGAAAGAAGCAGTCAAAAAATTATTAAATAAAAAGCCAGGAAGTGACGAGCGAAAAAAAATAGTTAAGAAGAATGCTGAAAACTCTCTTTTTGCTCCAGAACATACAAATAAACGGATTGTTCTATCTCTCTTAATTTGGGTTCCGGCACTTGTCATATTAGCAATGGTAGGCTATTTAGCCACATTCATTCAGATATATGGAGTAGGTTTCTTACTAACAGCCATTACAGGGGTATTTGTTTTATTTCTTAGCATCTTTCCAACGTTTCAACGGTTCGCTAAACAATTTGTTGGTAAGTTAGTAGGGTTCTTGGCCATGTGTATCGGACTGACGGTTTTACTCATTTTATTATTTAGTTTTGTTAACATCACTTATAAAGTCGCGAGTGAGAATAATTGGGCCTATGCTCAAACCATTGTAGCCGTTCTAATTGTGGTTGCAGCCATATTTGCTCTTCAAAAACAGCTTTTTGGATATAAGATTTATTCAGAAAAGAAGCAACAAATCCAACAAGCTTGGAGACAAAAAGTGGATGCCATTAAATTTCGAGATGCACAACGTCAATATGCACACGTAGAGCCATTTTATACAGGGGACAATGTACATTCACGTTCGAGATCTGTCCAAAGGGGAACAACAGACGTTAGAGCTAGAGAACAGATGGAAAAAGCAATGGAACGACAAAGTAATAAACCTACTTTACGAAGAAATAAGCCTATCGATAGCAATGGGAACGTAATTGAAGATACACCAAAACGAAATGTAATGCCGTTTAAAAAACGACAAGATAAAGAACGGAAAAATAATTTATCGTCTGAAAATGGTGTAATTCCTAATCCTCACAAAAAGGATCAGGCATCAAATTATAATCAAGCTGTGTCTAATCAGATTGATAGGCAACAGAAAAAACAAGAGCATGCACCATTAAAGGCACAGCCTAAAGGACCTCAACAAGAGAGTATAAAAGAACATGGACCTACTTCGGGGAAACAAAATGAACAAGTCATGAAAAAAATAAGACAACAAGAAACACAAGAAAACTCACCATTAAAAGCACAGCCGCAGCAAACATCAAGTTCTTCTCAATCAAGTAAAGTTGTAGAGCAAATGAGACGCCAAGAAGCTCGTTCAGGAAATCAGCAAGCACCCATTCAAAGTTCTCGCCGTTTAGTTCCAGCTAGTGGAGACGTCTCAACGAAACAATTCAACCAAGAGCATGCACCGTTAAAAGCACAACCTAAACCACCACAAACAGACAAAACCAATCAGCAACTTCATAAACAAATGAGGCAACAACAGGCACGACAAGAGATTCAGCAAGGGAAAGAAGAAGCTTCTGTTGCGAATGAATCAAATGGAAGTCATATAGACCGTTCTAAAGAGATTGAACAAATGAGACGACAGTCTCAACAAGATTAAAAGGGAGGGCTTTTCATGAGTGTTCAACAAAAGAAAATGCTTGTATTTCTAAGTGTCGTTGTCTTTTTGGGCATTATGATTAGTTCTTTTTTTTCAAAAGAAAAGCCTGCTTCTTCGCAAGGGGAGAAGCAGGATCCTTCTTCTGAATCTGTTCAACAAGAGAAAGAAGAGTCTACAGAAGGCAATAAAAATCCCTATGATCAGACACAACGAAATACAAACGAAGACTTACAGAGTACGAAAGAAATCGCAAAAGAGTTTGTCAAAGCTTTTGCTAGTTTTAATGCTAAAAACCCTTCAGAACATATTGAAAAAGCTAAGCCTTATATGTCAGAGGACATGTATGAAAATTATAAAGAACAAAAAGAGCGAGGTACGCTTACTTATGATAAGGTTGTCCCCAAAAACCTTGAAACGACAGAGGTCTCAAATGATAATACCGATGTGATTCAATGGAATGTCATTATGCAAGGGGAAGTGTACGACGTAGACGGAAACTCTGAACAAGAGGAAGATTGGTATTTAGTCACACTTGAAAAGCAAGAGGCCGGATATAAGGTGGTGGGTGTTCGTGTCAACGTACCGAATTAAGCCCATCCATAAATTAAATCATTCTACCAAACGAAGGTCTAAAATTTTACTAGCTATTATGGCAGCTTTACTAGCATTAGGTGTCGTCGTAAGTGCGATGGCTATGGTAAGTGTGTTTGGTATCCTTTTACCAGATCAGGAAGACGTAGCAGAATTGGACGGTACAGCTGTAGATTTCGGAGATATTCAAATATCCAAGGTCGGGGAAGGTCAGATACCGAAAGAGTATATTCCTATTTATAAAGCAGCAGGTGAGAAATACAATATCCCCTGGACACTCATTGCTGCGATTCATCGTGTCGAAACGAACTTTGGACAGGACTTAAATACCTCTTCAGTTGGGGCCATTGGCCATACGCAATTCATGGTAAAAACATGGGTGGGATGGTCTTTTCCAGGAGGAACTAGGCTCGGTGACGCCTCTATTCCCAAAGAAACTCTAATGAGTCCAGCTGCTATATCAAAATACGGTGGTTTCGGGGTTGATGGCGATGGGGACGGAAAAGCTGATCCTTATAATGTGACGGATGCCATGTATTCAACAGCAAATTATCTGGCCGCAAATGGTGGAGCTTCCGGAAACTATCAAAAGGCTGTGTTTGCATACAATCATGCCAGTTGGTACGTTTCGCGAGTCATGGGATTTATGAAAGAGTACACAAGTGGTTCTGTTGAAGCTGTTTCCATTAAAGGTGGTTCTGCAAAAGGTTCAGAGGCTATTGAAAAAGCGATTAAAGTAGGGTCATCTATTGTCGGAAAAAGCCCTTATGTATGGGGCGGTGGACGAAATCAAGGGGATATCAACGCACGTAAATTTGATTGTAGCTCATATGTGAGGTGGGCCTATAGTTCAGCCGGTGTTGATTTAGGGCCGGTCAGTGCTACGACAACCGATACCTTAGTCAAACTTGGTAAAGTCGTGAAGGCAAGTGAAATGAAGCGCGGAGACGTCATTTTCTTTGATACGTATAAGATAAATGGACACGTTGGAATATACCTGGGAGATGGTAAGTTTCTTAATGACAGCAGTTCACAAGGTGTGTCAGTGGGAGATTTAAATACAAAGTATTGGAAAGACCGATTTAATGGAAATGTGCGACGTGTAGCTTAATAAAAAGAGAGGATGAGAGCATGGAAAAAGAACAAGTGGAAAGCATAAAAGCCATTGTAATTAGGAATGTCAAAGGCGTTTGGAGCGATTATTGGCTACCTATTACGGCATTCGTTGTGTTGATTGTATCGTGTCAGCTGTTTAATTTAACTCATAGTGGATTCTTTTATCCTCTTATGTTTGTTTCGGGGTGGATTGTTGTAATGTTTGCTCTGAAATTTAAGAGTGAGAGTTCAGTATTCTCCTTGAAAAAACTTACAAAGCACAGGCAGAAAGATACCTCGTATGAAATGTATACGGTTTTACGTGTTTACACTAATGACTCGGACTTTCAAGAATATATGCACATACAGGAGTATTTTGATAGTCAGCATATCCAGATGGAAAATAGAGTAATTGATCATAATCAGGATATCAAATCGCAAATCATGTTTATCCGAAAACCGGAGTTTGCGTATTGTTATCACTTGTTAATGGATCAAAAAAACGACATGTATTTTATCGGTGAATATGTGTAAAAAGGGAGCCATTCTCTTCAATAAATAGAAGATAGGTTTTGGTTAGAAGTATTGTACCATAATTAATTTTCAGGCTCTGTATTTCAAATTTAAGCGCTGATTATGAAAGTATATAAAGGAATGCTACTAATGTCTAAGATTAGGGATAGAGAGGACCTTTATGGAGAAAATTAATGCAATTAATAAGTATCTTTGTAACAGAATTAATTCAAATTTTAATGCCTTTGTAAACTGACTAAGACATGGCTTTTCTGCTTTGACAATACCGTCACCTAATAACATAGCAAATGGTTCATTATCGATGAACTTAAGTGTGCACCAAACCTTTTGGCTTTTCTTGAAGAATATAGGAACATCTACGTTAGAAAATTAATTTGGTTTTTCTAAAATATCAAACTTTCCTTTTGATAATAAGTTATTTCCGACTATCAGTATATAACAAAGTAATTCTCAATTGTACATTTTTCTTTACCAGAGGCTATAATAATGTCTTTAATATCATATTCAAGGGCTTCTTCAATAACGTATAGTTGGTTTATTTG
Organism: Priestia sp. SB1; assembly: GCF_038898415.1. Lineage (NCBI taxonomy): Bacteria > Bacillati > Bacillota > Bacilli > Caryophanales > Bacillaceae > Priestia > Priestia sp. SB1. The sequence goes on from NZ_JBBJSS010000014.1 coordinate 57,163, forward strand.
CGATTGGAAACAGTTCTTTTGTAGCTGGTAACTAATGCGTAATCTGTTCAGCAGTTTTAATAACAGATAATATTGACTTAATTTCAGTAAATAATCTGTCTTAAAACTTAAATAAACTACGAACTGTCATGATTCTTGTACAAAGAAAAAGTCCATAAAGACCTATTTCTTTAAATAGTCGATTTAATTGTATTTTAGGGCGTTAAATGAGTAAAATGAGATATGTTCTTTTTACGCTAAAATATAGGCATTATAACATCTTTTTAAGAATGTTATCGTGATTTAAATAAAACTTTATGACTATTTTATGTGGTTTGTATTGTTTTGTTAGATTTCAAAAAACAATACAATGATCCATTTTACCCATTAAATAATCGAGGTAAATCATGTAATATTATGCAATAATATGTTATCAGATGGAGGATCATAATGCCTATTACTTATTCCGTACGTAAAGTTTACAAACCGTTAAACCTAATCAATGTTCAACTATATAAATCTAATACTGGAAATGAATATTATTACAAAAAAAGAAATGCGCTAGTTTTGAAAAAATTGAACACAACCAATGCAAGTCAAATAATTCAACAACTCTTTTTAGACAGAAATTAACAGAAATTAATCGTTGTTTATTTTAATCAAATAAACATACGATTAATATTTTTCTTCTAATTTTCCTTTTAGCTAAAGTGAGTTTCCTTAATAGTTTTGTTCTTAGATACTTTAAATAGTCTAGAAATTGTTTGAAAAACATAAAAGTTTTAATAAGCATCATGTTATAATTAATAGATAAACAATTGTTTTAAAGTAGGTGGTTTTTGAAATAAATGTCTAAACATTGATTATATTGACTTATTGTGACAAAATCCGACACTAACTATACAGTAAAATAGTTATAAACTTACATATTCAGACAAAGGCAAACTAGTTGAAAGATTAGGACGCAAAGCTACAGGTCTAAGGTCAATTTACTACGACAGCTGGGCTACCTGGGAAACCGGAGGTATTTTTTATGAATAGTTCGCACCAATCTGTAAAGCAAGAGTTAGATGAAGAATGGGTAAAGCTTATACGAGAAGCCAAAGAGCTAGAACTGTCTATTAAAGAAATTAAGGAGTTTTTAGCAAATAAACAAATACTGTAGCAATAAAAAACATTAGACCAAAACTTTTTAGGTATCTAATGTTTTTTATTGCTACAGTATTTGTTTAGGATTTATTTTCGAGAAATCTTTTAAATTCTTCCTTAGTCACAGTGGATCTCATAGCTATTTCAACTAACAGAATCCATTCTTCAGAAAGTCCTTTTTCATAATTTTCATAATTATCCATGATATTCCTCCTCTTAACGTATCATATTATATACTAAAATATTGTGTAGTATAACCCCCTCAGAATAAATCTGTTACTTTTTTCTATAACTAATATGTATAAAATAGTTTAATATTACAAGGAGTTTCTTAAAATCAGATTTTACAGCAAACAGTTCATAAGTGCCTATATTTTTTAAAATGCATTGATTAAAAAAATGGATCTATTAAATTATTATGCTAAGAGTTTGGGTAAGGGATGGGCAATTTATATAAATAAGGCTTTAAAAAATCCAAATTAGACGAATGTATCTCCATATATCAAATGAATCACAAGACTTTGAACCTTGAGTGCAATTTAAATGAATTATATAGCAAGCAAGCTAAAAACGAGTTATACCTATAATAAGAGTAATTGTTAAGTTACAGAGGTTTTTCAAACGGCACCAACAGTTAAGTAGCTGGGGTGCTTAATTGGAAAATAATATAAATCTTGTGTGGCTATACAGAACTTTAAACAACATCTATTATCTTTAAAGTTTTTAACTAATACGAGAAGAGAAGAGTGTAATTTTAATATCGTACCTTTTGGGAACAAAGATAAAGTTAATTTATCTTCTCTCCGACGTTTGTTTCTATTTGCACAAACTTTATAAAGGGAAAATATTAATTTATTCAATCCTTATTGAATAAATTAATGTTTCATAGAACTATTGCAGGTGAATAAGTGTTGACATAAATATTCATAAAATGATACTTTTATCTTATTGTTCTTTATTAAGAATTTT
>NZ_JBBJSS010000015.1:0-59123 GCF_038898415.1 Priestia sp. SB1
CGAACACGGAAGTTAAGCTCTTTAGCGCCAATGGTAGTTGGGACTTTGTCCCTGTGAGAGTAGGACGTTGCCAGGCACCTGAAAAAGGACTAGCTATTTTAGCTAGTCCTTTTTTGTTTACAATTTATTTGTTTTATGAAAAAGTATAGTAAGAACAATAAAATTCGCGATTTGCAGGTTTTGAAATAAATTTTAGTGGCAACGATAAAAGTAAAGAATAAACTTTAATAGTACATAGTTGAAAATTTTTTCGTTTCCTTTTATATTTAAATTAAGGTCAAATATAGTCAAAGTCAGAAGGAGGGGGCAGCGTGCCAAATATCTCTGACATTATCGAACAGTATTTAAAACAAGTACTTGAATTAAGTGAAAGAGAAATTGTTGAAATAAGGCGCAGTGAGATTGCTGATAAATTTCAATGCGTTCCGTCGCAAATTAATTACGTTATCAATACCCGCTTTACGGTTGAGAGAGGTTACCTTGTAGAAAGTAAGCGAGGCGGCGGCGGATTTATTCGTATTGCAAAAGTAAAAATGCATGATGCAGCGGATTTGTTTCAGCAAGTGATTGAGATGATTCAAAATGAAATTTCACAAGTAAGTGCTGAAAATGTCATTATTAGGTTAGTTGAAGAAAAAGTCATCACAGAACGAGAAGCAAAAATCATGTTGAGCGTTATCAATCGTTCAGTTATTAATATTGAACTTCCTTATCGTGATGAGCTAAGAGCCAATCTTTTAAAAGCAATGCTTAATTCATTACGCTACCGATAAGCTCATGATCTATTTTATTTAGAACAGGGAGTGATGACAGGATGATTTGTCAGCAATGTGAAACGAGACCTGCAACTCTTCACTTCACAAAAATTATTAATGGTGAAAAGACGGAGATGCACGTATGTGAACAATGCGCTTCAGAAAATGGAGATGCATTTTCTTTTTCAAATCAGCAAGGTTTTTCAATCAATAACTTACTAGCTGGCCTACTTAACCTAGACCCAGCAGTAACTGAAAATTATAAGAAACAAAGTCAGGACGTTCTTTCTTGTCCTACTTGTGGCATGACATATCAAAAATTTGCTAAAATCGGCAGGTTTGGATGTGCAGATTGCTACAAAACATTTGAGAGACCTCTTATTCCTTTCTTGAAGAGGCTGCATGGAGGTAATTATCTACATCATGGAAAAATACCAGCAAGAATTGCAAGTAATCTTCATTTAAAAAAGGAATTACAGGCATTAAGATTGAACTTAAAAGAGTATATCGAAAAAGAGGAGTTTGAGAAAGCAGCCGAACTCCGAGATCACATTCGATTACTAGAAAAGAAGATGAACGAATCGAGAGAGGAGGAAGCGTAATTCATGTCCCAGGATTTGTTCTTTTCCCAGCCTGTTAGCTCTTGGATGCGTCAAGAAGCTTCGAATTCAGATATTGTGCTAAGCAGTCGAATCAGGCTGGCTCGAAATTTAACTCATTATCTTTTTCCAACTCTCTTTTCTAAAGAACAAGCAGTTGAAGTGGTTCGAGTATTTGAGCAAGTTTTTCAAAAAAGCGAGAACACCAATCAGTGGAATTTGCATTTACTAAAGATGAACGAATTACAGCCTCTTCAAAAGCAAGTGTTGGTTGAAAAACATCTTATCAGTCCTAACTTGGCTGAAGGAGACAACAACGGAGCTTGTTTTTTATCAGAAAAAGAAGATTTGAGTATTATGGTTAATGAAGAAGATCATTTACGCATACAATGTTTATTTCCAGGCCTTCAATTATCTGAAGCTTTAAGCACAGCGAATAAAGTAGATAATTGGATTGAGAAATACGTAGATTATGCGTTTGATGAAAATAGAGGGTATTTAACCAGCTGTCCCACAAATGTGGGTACTGGGCTACGTGCATCTGTGATGATGCATCTGCCGGCTTTAGTGATGACCCGTCAAATTCATCGTATTATTCCCGCTATTAACCAGCTTGGCTTAGTGGTGAGAGGAATTTATGGAGAAGGTAGCGAAGCTTTAGGGAATATCTTTCAAATTTCTAATCAGATAACCTTAGGGAAATCTGAAGAAGATATTGTGGCAGATTTAAATAGTGTCGTACAGCAGTTAATTACACAAGAGCACTCTGCAAGAGACGCACTGTTTAAAACATCTCATGTAGAGTTAGAAGATCGAGTGTATCGTTCATATGGAGTATTGGCCAATAGCCGTATTATTGAGTCCAAAGAAGCTTCACAATGTTTATCAGATGTTCGATTAGGAATCGATTTAGGGTATATAAAAGGACTGAGTCAAAATATATTGAATGAACTTATCATTATGACGCAGCCAGGCTTTTTACAAAAGTATTCGGGAGGGCCCCTAAAGCCTCAGGAACGTGACATTAAAAGAGCCACCTTAATTCGAGAACGTCTCACTATAAATAAAAACACAAATTAAACGTGGAGGGTGACGATTATATGATGTTTGGTAGATTTACAGAGCGCGCACAAAAAGTATTAGCTTTAGCACAGGAAGAAGCACTACGCCTAGGTCACAACAACATTGGAACGGAGCACATTTTATTAGGTATCGTTCGTGAAGGTGAAGGAATTGCAGCAAAAGCTCTTTCTGCTCTAGGCCTAAGCACTGAAAAAATTCAAAAAGAAGTGGAAGCATTAATTGGCAGAGGCCAAGAATTAACGCAGACCATTCATTATACACCTCGAGCGAAAAAAGTCATTGAACTTTCAATGGATGAAGCCCGAAAGCTTGGTCATTCTTACGTAGGAACAGAACATATCTTACTAGGCTTAATTCGTGAAGGTGAAGGCGTTGCAGCACGCGTTTTAAATAATCTAGGTGTCAGCCTAAATAAAGCTCGTCAGCAAGTACTTCATTTATTAGGTAGCAATGAAGCTGCTTCAAGCCATCAAGGCGGAGGTTCTTCAAATGCCAATACACCTACGCTAGACAGCTTAGCACGCGATTTAACAGTTGTAGCGCGCGAAGGAAGCTTAGACCCTGTTATCGGACGTGGGAAAGAAATTCAGCGTGTTATTGAAGTGTTAAGCCGACGTACAAAAAACAATCCTGTATTAATTGGGGAGCCAGGTGTCGGTAAAACGGCAATCGCTGAAGGTTTGGCTCAGCAAATCGTCAACAATGAAGTTCCAGAAATTTTACGTGACAAACGCGTTATGACTTTGGATATGGGAACGGTCGTGGCTGGTACAAAATATCGCGGAGAATTTGAAGATCGCCTGAAGAAAGTAATGGATGAAATTCGTCAAGCAGGTAATATCATTCTCTTTATCGATGAGTTACACACATTAATTGGCGCTGGTGGTGCAGAAGGTGCTATCGATGCTTCTAATATTTTAAAACCGTCTCTTGCTCGTGGAGAACTTCAGTGTATCGGTGCTACGACTTTAGATGAATACAGAAAATATATTGAAAAAGATGCAGCGTTAGAGCGTCGCTTCCAGCCAATTCAAGTGGATGAACCAACGTTGGAAGAGTCTATTCAAATCTTAAAAGGGCTTCGTGACCGTTATGAAGCGCATCACCGAGTATCTATTTCTGATGAGGCAATTGAGCAAGCGGTGAAACTATCAGATCGCTACATTTCAGATCGTTTCTTACCGGATAAAGCAATCGATTTAATTGATGAAGCTGGTTCAAAAGTGCGTTTACGTTCATTTACAACGCCGCCAAATTTAAAGGAATTAGAGCAAAAATTAGAATCAGTACGCAATGAAAAAGATGCGTCTGTTCAAAGTCAAGAATTTGAAAAAGCAGCATCTTTACGCGACACAGAACAACGCCTACGCGAAGAATTAGAAGACACAAAGAAAATTTGGAAAGAACAGCAAGGTAAAGAAAACTCAGCTGTAACCGTAGAAGATATTGCGATGGTGGTATCTAGCTGGACGGGTGTACCGGTCTCTAAACTGGCACAGGAAGAGACAGAAAGACTGCTAAACATGGAAGAGATTCTTCACTCTCGTGTAATTGGGCAAGAAGAAGCGGTAAAAGCAGTTGCAAAAGCTGTGCGCCGTGCTAGAGCAGGCTTGAAAGATCCAAAACGCCCAATTGGTTCATTCATTTTCTTAGGACCAACAGGGGTTGGTAAAACAGAGCTTGCACGCGCATTAGCGGAGTCAATCTTTGGCGACGAAGACGCAATGATTCGTATCGATATGTCTGAGTACATGGAGAAACATTCTACTTCACGCTTAGTAGGTTCACCTCCAGGATATGTTGGATACGAAGAAGGCGGCCAGTTAACGGAAAAAGTAAGAAGAAAACCTTACTCAGTTGTTCTTTTAGACGAAATTGAAAAAGCACATCCGGATGTATTTAACATTTTATTACAAGTGTTAGAAGATGGACGCTTAACAGATTCAAAAGGCCGTACAGTTGATTTCCGTAATACGATTTTAATTATGACATCAAACGTAGGTGCGGACACATTAAAACGAAGCAAGCACTTAGGGTTCACAGTAGAAGCAGAAGGCCAAGACTACAAAGATATGAAAGGAAAAGTAATGGCGGAAATGAAGCGTGCATTCCGTCCGGAGTTCCTAAACCGTATCGATGAAATTATCGTCTTCCATTCATTGGAGAAACCCCACTTAGCTGAAATCGTTAAATTAATGGCGGACCAGTTAACAAAACGCTTAAAAGAGCAAGAAATTGATCTTGAATTAACAAAAGAAGCAATTGATAAGATTGCAGAGGAAGGTTTTGACCCAGAATACGGCGCTCGTCCACTTCGTAGAGCAATTCAAAAACATATTGAAGACCGTTTATCTGAAGAGCTGCTAAAAGGGGTTGTTCAAAAAGGTCAGAAAGTGACGCTAGATGTAGACAAAGGAGAATTTGTTGTTAAATCCTCCGCTCCAAGCAGCATCAGCTAAATTTACTCAAACCAAGACGAGGCATACGAAAAAACACGTATGCCTCCCTTTTTATTTTAGCTTAGGAAATAGTGTACAATAGAGATAGAAATCGATTGAATGAACGGAGAGATTGATAACATAATGGCGAAACGAAAAACAAAATTTGCATGTCAGCATTGCGGATATGAATCCGCAAAATGGATGGGGAAATGTCCTGGATGCGGAAGCTGGAATTCGATGGTGGAAGAAATGGAAGAAACGAAATCATCACGCCGAGGAGCTTTTTCCGGAGCTACTGCTTCTAAAGTTCAAAAACCTCAGTCAATTACAGCGATTGAATCTACAACAGAACCACGGATTTTTACACCTTCTGCAGAGTTAAACCGTGTATTAGGAGGCGGTATTGTCAGAGGGTCACTCGTTTTAATAGGGGGAGATCCGGGTATCGGAAAGTCTACTTTACTTTTGCAAACCTCCGCGCAGTTAGCAATGAAACAAGATAAAGTACTATATATTTCGGGAGAGGAATCAACCAAACAAACAAAGTTAAGAGCGGACAGGCTAGGTGTAAAAGCTGAAGAGCTTTATGTTCACGCAGAAACAAACTTAGAATTAATACTAGAGGCCATCTCAAGCATGCAGCCTGATTTTGTGGTGATTGATTCAATTCAAACCATTTACCATGCTGATGTGACATCAGCGCCAGGAAGCGTCTCACAGGTGCGAGAGTGTACGGCTGAACTAATGCGTGTTGCTAAAACGAATGGCATTGCCATCTTTATTGTGGGTCATGTAACGAAAGAAGGGGCCATTGCGGGTCCAAGACTTCTTGAACATATGGTAGATACGGTTCTTTATTTTGAAGGAGAGCGCCATCATACGTATCGTATATTAAGAGCGGTTAAGAACCGATTTGGATCTACAAATGAAATGGGCATTTTTGAAATGAAAGAAAGTGGGCTAGAAGAAGTATTGAATCCATCTGAAATCTTTCTAGAAGAACGGTCTCAGGGAGCAGCAGGTTCGGTTGTTGTCGCTTCAATGGAAGGGACAAGACCCGTATTAGTAGAGCTGCAGGCGCTAATCAGTCCAACGAGCTTTGGAAACCCTAGAAGAATGGCGACAGGAGTAGATCATAATCGCGTTTCGCTTATCATGGCTGTCTTAGAAAAGCGTGTAGGAATGCTGCTGCAGAATCAAGATGCTTATTTAAAAGTAGCAGGTGGAGTGAAATTAGATGAACCAGCAATCGATTTAGCTGTAGCCGTTAGCATTGCTTCAAGCTTCAGAGATGCTGCTTCTAGCGCTACAGATGTTATTGTAGGAGAGGTAGGATTAACAGGCGAAGTACGCCGAGTGTCTAGAATTGAACAGCGCGTTCAAGAAGCGGTAAAATTAGGGTTCCAACGAATTATTATTCCGGAGAAAAATTTAGGAGGATGGAAAGTCCCAGATGGTATTGATGTGATTGGGGTATCAACAGTAGCGGAGGCTCTGCAATATACATTAGGAGGATAAGCAGTGGAAGGAGAAAAAACAACAGTTAGTCAAAAACAAATATCAGAAATTCTGCAGTTTGTAGCACCAGGAACCCCTATTCGTGACGGTATCGATAACGTCTTGCGGGCAAAGACGGGCGGCTTAATTGTTATGGGCTACAATGAACAAGTCAAAAAGATGGTAGATGGAGGATTTTCGATTAATTGTGCATTTACACCTGCGCATTTATACGAGTTAGCCAAAATGGATGGAGCGCTTATTTTAAACGACAGCGGAAGCAAGATATTGTTTGCTAATGCTCAGCTCATGCCAGATCCCTCTACCCCTTCTTCACAGACAGGAATGCGTCACCGTACAGCGGAGCGCGTAGCTAAGCAGTCAGGTGTATTGGTGATAGCCATTTCACAAAGACGGAATGTGATTACGCTTTACAAAGGGTCTCTGCAGTATGTATTGAAAGACATTAGCGTTATTTTAGCAAAAGCGAATCAAGCGCTTGGAACCCTTGAAAAGTACAAGGCGGTATTAGATGAATCGATTACAAGTCTCAGTGCATTAGAGTTTGAAGAGCAAGTAACTCATACAGATGTGCTGCAGTCGCTTCATCGTACAGAAATGGTTTTGCGTATTAAAAATGAAATTTTGAGCTATATTAGCGAGTTAGGAACAGAAGGAAGGCTAATTCGTCTCCAAATGAATGAACTGCTTTCTCACTTAGAGGAAGAAGCAACTTTATTAATCAAAGATTATATGTATGACCTCAGCTTTGACCCTTACCGAGTAATTGAACGCATGCAGCAGCCGTCAAATAATGTTCTTCTCGATGACCAAACGCTCCTTCGCTTAATGGGATATCCTATGTATACAAGCTTTGAAGACAGCGTTATTCCTAGAGGGTATCGAATGCTTCATAAAATTCCAAGACTTCCATCGATTATTATTGAAAATCTCATTGATGAATTAGGGGATTTAAAAACGATAGCAGATGCGTCGGTAGAAGAATTGGATGAGGTAGAAGGCATCGGTGAAATTCGAGCACGGAAAATTAGAGAAGGCCTAAAAAGACTAAAAGAGCAGCATCTTACAAACCGTCAGCTATAGGATATTAATTGACATTAAATGTTTGATTCATTAAGATATTGTGAAAATACAAAAAAAGTGACAGTTTGTTTACAAATTCTGTTTTTTGGTTAAATAACAGGTTTCAATCATTGTAAACTGTTTATAATGATAAAGGGAGGTGAAGGCGTGTTAAAACGTTTTGTACAGTTATTTTTTATTATTACAGGTGGTACATTGGGCGTCTTTTTTATACCTGAACTTATTCAATTATTAAATCTGCAAGATGTAGCATTTCTAGAAAAACCTTACGTCGATGCAATACTGGGAGCTATTTTGTTTTTCCTTGTCACGTTTTGGATTGTTGATTATATAGTTGAATTAATTCGCCGAGTGGAAGAGGCGTTGCTGAAGGCGCCTGTAACGGATGTACTTTTTGGTAGCTTAGGATTGATTTTAGGGCTTATTGTAGCCTACTTGGTCGGAGCTTTTTTAGGCAGAATTCAACTTCAAGTAGTAAGTACCATTTTACCAATCTTTCTAAGTATTCTTTTAGGTTACTTAGGGTTTCAAGTCGGGTTTAAAAAACGTGATGAGCTTGTGAACGTGTTTTCCATGCCATCTCGAATTGGGAAGAAAAAAGGGCAAGAAGAAGAAGCAGATAATGAAGAATCACTAAAGTCTCTTAAAATTTTAGATACAAGCGTTATTATTGACGGTCGTATCGCAGATATTTGTCAAACAGGATTTTTAGACGGAACGATTGTTATTCCGCGCTTTGTGCTTGAGGAACTTCAGCATATTGCTGATTCGTCGGATGTTCTAAAACGAAACAGAGGTAGACGAGGTCTAGATATTCTAAACCGTATTCAAAAGGAACTGGCAATGAAGGTAGAAATTTATGAAGGCGATTTCGAAGACATTCAAGAAGTGGACAGTAAGCTGGTCAAATTGGCAAAGCTGACTTCTGGGTTGGTCGTTACAAACGACTTTAATTTAAATAAAGTATGTGAACTTCAAAATGTCGGCGTCTTAAATATTAATGACTTAGCAAATGCCGTTAAGCCAATTGTGCTTCCGGGAGAAGAAATGAATGTGTTGGTTATAAAAGACGGTAAAGAGCATAATCAAGGTATTGCCTATCTTGATGACGGTACAATGATCGTGGTAGAAGAAGGAAGAAATTACATTGGAAAGCAAATTGATGTACTGGTGACGAGCGTACTCCAAACCTCAGCAGGCCGTATGATTTTTGCGAAACCCAAGTTATTAGAAAAAGCACTGTGACGTAACAGGTAAAGGGAGTATACCTATGAAGTATGAAATTATCGTTTTAGCTGCAGGGCAGGGGAAGCGAATGAAAGCGGGGCGGAACAAACAATTTTTAACTATTCAAAACGTTCCGCTTATCATTCATACGCTGCAAAAATTCGAACAAGATCCTTGGTGCAGTGGAATTGTACTAGTTGTAAACGAAAAAGAAGTGGCGATTTTTGAAGAGTTATTAGCTGAATATCCAATTCAAAAGGTTCAATCATTGACAGTTGGAGGCGATGAACGTCAACATAGCGTTTATAACGGCCTTAAAAGTCTAAAGCAGGCTCAGATGGTATTAATTCATGATGGCGCTCGACCATTTGTTCAACAAAACACAATCCATGAGTTAGTAGAAAAAGCTGCTAGTGATAAGGCTGCTGTACTGGCTGTTCCAGTAAAAGACACAATTAAGCGTGTGGAACAGGGGACTGTCATTGAAACAGTTGAGCGCTCTAGCTTGTGGGCTATTCAAACGCCGCAGGCTTTTCTTTTTGATGTAGTAATAGATGCACACGAAAAAGCAAAAACAAATGAATACTTAGGCACCGATGATGCAAGCTTAGTAGAAAAAGCAGGACAAAAAGTATCGATTGTAGAGGGAAATTACGATAATATAAAACTAACAACACCAGAAGATTTGTTATATGCAGAAGCTATATTAACAAAGCTAAACAGGACTGAAGGAGTGGAAAAATGAACATTCGAGTAGGACAAGGTTTCGACGTACATGAATTTGCAGAAGGAAGACCTTTAATCATCGGCGGTTTAGAAATTCCGTATGAAAAAGGATTATTAGGCCACTCAGATGCAGATGTGCTGTTACATACAATCGCAGATGCCTTATTAGGAGCGGCGGCTAAAGGAGATATCGGAAAGCATTTTCCGGATACAGACCCTGAATTTAAAGATGCTGATTCAGCAAAGCTTCTTCAACACGTATGGAAACTACTAAAAGATGAAGGTTATGAATTAAGCAATGTAGATTGCACGATTATCGCGCAAAAACCTAAAATGGCTCCTTACATTGAACCAATGAGAGAGCGTATTGCGCAGCTGTTAGAAGCAAGCATTTCTCAAATTAACGTCAAGGCAACAACAACAGAAAAGTTAGGTTTTACGGGACGTGAAGAAGGAATCGCTGCCCAAGCAGCCGTTTTAGTTTATCAAAAATAAAAACAGTTGACTTTGACAGATACCTATTTGGTGATAAAATTAGAACATGTCTAAAACATATAAATACATACTATAAGTAATATTAAATTGGAGGTCATCTTAGTTATGTCAAGCGAAGTAAGAGTTCGTTATGCCCCGAGTCCAACTGGACATCTTCATATAGGGAATGCAAGAACAGCACTATTTAATTATTTATTTGCACGAAATCAAAACGGTAAATTTATTATCCGTATTGAAGATACAGATCAAAAGCGTAATATCGAAGGCGGCGAAGAAAGTCAGCTGCGCTATTTAAAATGGTTAGGTATTGAATGGGATGAAAGTATCGACGTAGGCGGGGAGTACGGTCCTTACCGCCAGTCTGAACGTACGGAAATCTATCAAAAATATACGGAAGAACTTCTTGAAAAAGGATTAGCTTATCACTGTTACTGTACGTCAGAAGAGCTTGAAAAAGAGCGTGAAGAACAGCAGGCGAACAGTCAAATGCCGCGCTATTCAGGTAAGTGCCGTAACTTAACAGCTGAACAGCGTGCTGAACTAGAAGCAGAAGGCCGTGAGCCGAGCATTCGCTTCCGTGTTCCTAGTAACACAGAAATTAAGTGGAATGATATTGTCAAAGATGAAGTATCGTTTGAGTCTGAAGGCATTGGTGATTTCGTTATTGTGAAAAAAGACGGTACACCAACATATAACTACGCTGTAGCCATTGATGATTATCTAATGAAGATGACACATGTTCTACGCGGAGATGACCATATTTCCAATACACCGAAGCAAATTCTTGTGTATGAAGCTTTAGGCTGGACGCCTCCTGTATTTGGTCATATGACGTTAATCGTAAATGAAAATCGTCGCAAGCTAAGTAAACGTGATGAGTCAATCATTCAGTTTATCGAGCAATATAAAGAATTAGGCTACTTGCCAGAAGCACTATTTAATTTTATTACAATGCTTGGCTGGTCACCTGTGGGGGAAGAAGAAATTTTCTCTAAAGAACAGTTTATTGAAATTTTTGACCCAGCTCGTTTATCAAAATCTCCAGCACTATTTGATACAAGCAAATTACGTTGGATGAACAACCAATACATGAAACAATTGGATTTAGACGAGGTAGTAGCTTTATCAGTTCCTCACTTAGTGAAAGCTGGAAAAGTTGAAGAAACGCGCGATGCAGAAACAGAACAATGGGTACGTGACTTAGTCGCTCTATACCAAGAACAAATGAGCTTTGGCGCTGAGATTGTTGAACTTACTGAAATGTTCTTTAAGAAAGAAATTGATTACAGTGAAGAAGCAAAAGCAGTACTTGCTGAAGAACAAGTACCGGAAGTGTTAAAAGCATTTGCTGAAGAGATTTCTTCCTTAGAAGAATTCAGCGCTGATGAAATTAAGGCAGCAACAAAGGCTGTACAAAAAGCAACAGGTCAAAAAGGTAAAAAACTATTTATGCCAATTCGTGTAGCAACAACAGGCGAAACACACGGTCCCGAGCTTCCAAAAGCTATTTCTCTTTTAGGGAAAGAAACAGTTTTAGCTCGTCTAGAAAGCATTTATAGTTAACAAATTTCTATTTTGCCCATATGATAAAATAATCAAATATGGATATCGTTGAGAAGGAAGAGTAGGCAAGTTCATTGCATATCAGAGAGGGTTATCACCGGCTGAAAGTAACCTATGACAAAACTTGTTGAAGTGCGCCTTTGAGTCTTTTGTTGAATGCTACTAAGTAAGTAGGCAAAAGCGGTTACTTTCACGTTATGAGAGAAGAGTTGGGATTGTTTGTTGATCCAAACAGAGTGGAACCGCGTATATACGTCTCTGTGTCATTTGACATAGGGGCGTTTTTTTATACAATCAATGAGTAGATAGAGGAATAGCGGAATTGGGGTGAGATGATGCTAAAGTTGTTAAAGGAAGACATTGAGGCCATATTTGAACAAGATCCTGCAGCAAGAAGTTATATTGAAGTGATATTAACCTATTCAGGGTTGCATGCTATTTGGGCACATAGATTCGCTCACGGGCTTTTTAAAAGAAAGTGGTTTTTTCTGGCACGTGTAATCTCACAAATTAGCCGATTCTTCACAGGGATTGAAATTCATCCGGGTGCGAAAATTGGCCGCCGCTTTTTTATTGACCACGGAATGGGAATTGTTATTGGGGAAACGTGCGAAGTTGGAGATAATGTAACAGTATATCAAGGAGTAACACTCGGAGGAACAGGGAAAGAAAAAGGAAAGCGTCACCCGACGATTGAAGACAATGTCTTAATTGCAACAGGTGCTAAAGTGCTAGGATCGATTACGATTCATGCGCACTCCAAAATTGGAGCAGGCTCAGTTGTGTTAAATGACGTCCCAGAAAACTCAACGGTTGTTGGTATCCCTGGCCGAGTCGTCATTCAAAATGGCGTCCGGATTCCAAAAGATTTGAATCATCAAGATTTGCCAGATCCAGATGCAGAGCGTTTCAAACAGCTAGAGAAAGAAATTTTACACCTGCAAAATCAATTAAAGGAATTAAAAGAAGGGAAGATTCACCATGGCAATTAAGCTATATAACACGTTAACACGTCAAAAAGAGACGTTTGTACCGCTAGAAGAAAACAAAGTCAAAATGTACGTGTGCGGACCGACCGTGTATAACTATATTCATATTGGAAATGCACGTCCTGCGATCGTATTTGATACGGTGCGCCGCTATTTAGAATTTAGAGGCTACGACGTGGAGTATGTCTCAAACTTCACAGATGTGGATGATAAATTAATTAAGGCAGCAAAAGAGTTAGGAGAAGATGTTCCAACGATCGCAAACCGCTTTATCGATGCCTACTTTGAAGATACGTCAGCTCTTGGATGCAAGCATGCCGATGTGCATCCACGCGTAACTGAAAATATGGATATCATTATTGAATTCATTGATGAACTGGTGAAAAAAGGCTGTGCGTATGAGTCAGAGGGCGACGTATACTATCGTACGCGTAAATTTGAAGGATACGGAAAATTATCACATCAGTCCATTGATGAATTGCAATCCGGTGCTCGTATCGAAGTTGGAGAAAAGAAAGAAGATCCATTAGACTTTACTCTTTGGAAAGCAACCAAAGATGGAGAGATTGCATGGGATAGCCCTTGGGGTCAAGGAAGACCAGGCTGGCATATTGAATGCTCGGCGATGGCACGCAAGTATTTAGGTGATACAATTGATATCCACGCAGGCGGCCAGGATTTAGCTTTCCCTCATCACGAAAATGAAATTGCTCAATCAGAAGCGCTCACTGGGAAATCGTTTGCGAAATACTGGCTTCATAACGGATATATCAATATTGATAATGAAAAGATGTCTAAATCACTAGGGAATTTCGTGTTAGTTCATGACATTATTAAAAAGCATGATCCTTCTCTACTTCGATTCTTTATTTTATCTGTTCACTATCGTCACCCAATTAACTATAACGAAGAAATCTTAGAGAATACGCGCAAAGGGTTTGAGCGTCTGCAAACAGCTTACGGCAACTTAACTCACCGTCTAGAGGCAGCAACAAATCTTCAAGAAGATGCTTCAGAATGGTTCGAAAAGCTAAAAGAGCTCCGCGAAACCTTTGTTGAAGAGATGGATGATGATTTTAATACGGCAAATGCCATTTCTGTTCTGTTCGAGCTAGCAAAGCAAGCTAACTTGTATTTATTAGAACAAACAACGTCTACAGATGTAATTGAAGCCTTTATTAAAGAGTTTAAAGAACTAGGTGCTGCAATAGGCATTGCGTTTGGAGAAGCTGAACTTCTAGACGAAGAAATTGATCAATTGATCCAAGATCGTATTCAAGCTCGTAAAGATCGTAATTTCCAATTAGCAGATCAAATTCGAGATGAATTAAAGGCTAAAAATATTATTTTAGAAGATACGGCGCAAGGAACAAGATGGAAAAGAGGATAATAGTGTTATGAGCAGCAGTAAATTAGATGTAAAACAGCTAAATAGCTTAGCTCTTGCTTATATGGGTGATGCGGTGTTTGATTTACATGTTCGCCGCCACCTGCTGGTGTTAGGGACAGTACGCCCTAACCAGCTTCATAATAAAGCTAAAAAATACGTATCAGCAAAAGCACAAGCACAAATCGTATATTATTTTAAAAATGAAAACTTTTTTACTGAAGAAGAAGAAGGTGTACTGCGCCGAGGACGCAATGCAAAGTCTGGTACAGTCCCTAAAAACACAGATGTGCAAACGTATCGCTACAGTACAGCATTTGAAGCGGTCGTAGGCTATTTGTATCTTTTAGGTGAAGAAGAAAGAATGATGGAACTTATTACTAAAGCTATCTCTTTCGTCGATGAAGGAGAGGGAGGAATGAATCATGGAACATGAATTTATCATTGGACGTAATCCGGTCCTAGAAGCCCTAAAGTCTGGGCGTGACATTAACAAACTATGGATTGCCGAAGGATCGCAAGGCGGTTCTATGGGGCAAATCACGCAGTTAGCAAAACGTAATGGTGTATTGGTGCAGTTTGTACCGAAAAAGAAAATTGAGCAAATGGTAGACGGTATTCATCAAGGAGTAGCTGCACAAGTTGCTGCTTATCAGTATGCAGAGTTAGATGATTTATTTAACTTAGCGGAAAAACGTAATGAAAGTCCGTTTTTCCTTCTGTTAGATGAGCTCGAAGATCCCCATAATTTAGGTTCTATTATGCGAACAGCCGATGCCGTTGGCGCACACGGTATCATTATTCCAAAGCGCCGTTCAGTTGGATTAACGGCCACTGTAGCAAAGGCGTCTACAGGAGCGATTGAACATATTCCTGTAGCAAGGGTAACAAACCTATCAAGGACGATTGATGAATTAAAAGATCGAGGCGTATGGATTGTTGGAACGGATGCGAAAGAAAGTGACGATTACCGCAACTTAGATGGAGGTATGCCGCTTACGTTAGTGATTGGAAGTGAAGGAAAAGGCATGAGTCGTTTGATTCGTGAAAAATGCGACTTTCTTGTACAGCTTCCAATGGTTGGGCATGTTACATCGTTAAATGCATCTGTAGCAGCTAGTCTTCTCATGTATGAGGTTTACCGAAAACGCCATCCTCTAGGTGAATAAAAATGGATATTCTACTGGTGGATGGTTATAACATGATAGGTGCGTGGCCCGACCTAAGAAAGCTTAGAGATAATGATTTAGCGGGTGCTCGAGACCTGTTAATTGAAAAGATGGCAGAGTATCAAGCATATATGGGGTATCGTGTCATTATTGTCTTCGATGCTCATATGGTCGAAGGAATTGAAAAGAAGGCAAAAAATCATAAGGTTGACGTTGTATTTACACGAGAAAATGAAACAGCGGATGAGTACATTGAAAAGCTGGCTCAAGAGCTAAACAATGTAAAGACACAGATTCATGTTGCTACATCTGATTTTACGGAGCAGTGGGCAATCTTTGGACAAGGTGCGCTTAGAATTTCTGCTCGAGAATTGTACAACGAAATTGAGCAAATTGAGAAACATATTAATCTTGATGTGAAGTCTATTCAAAATCAAAAGCCAGCGGCACGCATTCAACTTTCCAATCAAGTAGCCGAAATTTTCGAAAAATGGCGCCGGGGACAGCGGTGAGGTTATTGACGGTACGGAATTAGCTACTGTATAATATTTCTATCTACTGTGCGGTCGGGGGGATCGATATGGGCGATACTTATGGGAGAAAACTGCATGCTCATTTCGAACAACAAGAGGATGAAACAGTTGTCGATCTTGTGCATAAAGGCGATATTGACGCATTAGAGTATTTGATTCATAAATACAAAAACTTTGTGCGAGCAAAGGCGCGGTCGTATTTTTTAATTGGGGCAGACCGTGAAGATATTGTACAAGAAGGTATGATAGGGTTATACAAGGCAATTAGAGATTTTAGAGAAGATAAGCTAACTTCGTTTAAAGCTTTTGCTGAACTTTGCATTACCAGGCAAATTATTACCGCTATTAAAACCGCAACAAGGCAAAAACATATTCCATTAAACTCTTATGTATCATTGGACAAGCCAATATATGATGAAGAGTCCGACCGAACCTTAATGGATGTTATTTCGGGGACAAAAGTAGCAAATCCAGAAGAGTTGCTCATTAATCGAGAGAAGTTTGATGATATTGAATTAAAGATGGCTGAACTGTTAAGTGATCTTGAGCGAAAAGTTCTCGTTCTTTATTTAGATGGTCAATCTTATCAAGAGATTTCAGAAGAGTTAAACCGCCACGTCAAATCCATCGATAATGCACTTCAGCGTGTGAAGAGGAAATTAGAGCGCTACCTCGAGATTCGTGAAATCACAATGTAGCCTTCTATCCTCATATTGACATGCTAAGAAAGTCTGTGATACTTTTTTATAGACATTATCACTCTATAGGTGGTTGACATTATGCGTAAAAAAGTTGTACTTGCGTGTGTGCAATGCGCTAGTCGTAACTATACGACTATGAAAAACACACAGCAAAACGAAGAGCGTTTAGAAATGAAGAAGTTTTGCAAAACGTGTAACGCACATACGATTCATCGTGAAACAAAGTAGATCAATAATCTGCACAGACTAATACCCCTTTTAATTTATTGGAGGTTACAAACATGAACCGTGTAGGAAATTTCTTGCGTGATGTTGGGCGTGAGATGAAGAAGGTAAGTTGGCCTAAAAAAAATGAGCTAACTCGTTATACAATTACTGTTATTTCTACAGTTGTATTTATGACACTCTTTTTTGTAGTAGTTGATTACGGAATTTCGTCACTTATTCGTTTA
This sequence comes from Priestia sp. SB1, assembly GCF_038898415.1. Classification (NCBI taxonomy): domain Bacteria; kingdom Bacillati; phylum Bacillota; class Bacilli; order Caryophanales; family Bacillaceae; genus Priestia; species Priestia sp. SB1. The sequence continues at coordinate 16,722 of NZ_JBBJSS010000015.1, forward strand.
ATCCCTTGAATAAATTGACTTAAATCATGGTATAATAAAGCTAAATTATGTTTTTTTCAGAAAAGCCCGGAGACGGGTTTTTTAATTTGCTTTAAGAATGATTGTGCTAGGAGTCAACTATTTTCCTAGTGCGTTGTCTGTGCAATAGATTAGGACATCTTATTTTATAGTGAGCTGGGAGGGAAGGACGTATAGTCCTCAGAAATGGAGAAAAATTGGTATGTAGTCCATACTTATTCTGGATATGAAAATAAAGTAAAAACAAATTTAGAAAAGCGCGTAGAAACAATGGGTATGCAAGATAAAATTTTCCGCGTTGTTGTTCCTGAAGAAGAAGAAAGAGAAATTAAGAACAACAAAGAAAAGATTACAAAGAAAAAAGTATTCCCAGGGTACGTGTTAGTTGAAATCATCATGACAGATGATTCATGGTATGTAGTTCGTAATACACCTGGCGTTACGGGCTTTGTAGGTTCAGCAGGTTCTGGATCAAAGCCAACTGCTCTTCTACCAGAAGAAGTAGAAATGATCTTAAAACAAATGGGCATGGACGAGCATCATGCTGACTTTGACTTTGAACTAAAAGAAACAGTATTGGTTCAAGAAGGTCCGTTTGCAAACTTCGAAGGTACCATTGAAGAAATCGATACAGATAAACGTAAAGTTAAGGTTCATGTCGATATGTTCGGAAGACAAACGCCAGTAGAGCTAGACTTTACACAAATTGAAAAAATATAATCTGTAAGACCTTGCAATTCATGAAGTTTAATGTTAATATTTCATAAGTCAGTATGTCTCAAAACTAGAGACTAAAACAACTATTTCTTTATTTTATATATAAAGAACATTGAGTGGGAGGGCATCGCCCTATTACCACATCACGGACTTAAGGAGGTGTGTCTCGTGGCTAAAAAAGTAATTAAACTTGTTAAGTTACAAATTCCTGCAGGTAAAGCAAATCCAGCGCCACCAGTTGGTCCTGCATTAGGTCAAGCCGGTGTTAACATCATGGGTTTCTGTAAGGAGTTTAACGCTCGCACAGCTGATCAAGCTGGTCTTATCATTCCTGTTGAAATCACGGTATTTGAAGACCGTTCATTTACATTTATTACGAAAACTCCACCTGCTGCTGTACTACTTAAGAAAGCGGCTGGTATTGAGTCTGGTTCTGGTGAACCAAACCGTAATAAAGTTGCAACAGTCAAGCGTGACAAAGTGCGTGAGATTGCTGAAACTAAAATGCCTGACTTAAACGCTGCTAGCGTTGAATCTGCAATGCGCATGGTAGAAGGTACAGCGCGCAGTATGGGAATCGTAGTTGAAGACTAATTCCATTTGATTGGGTGTTAGAAGGTTGCGAGAAATGGAAGTTTTCCTATGCTCGCAACCTTTATTAGTGGGAGGTTATTCCGTTAAAACCACATAAGGAGGAAACAAAAATGGCTAAAAAAGGTAAAAAGTACGTTGAAGCTGCTAAGCTTGTAGATCGTACACAAACTTATTCAGTACAAGAAGCGATTGAATTAGTAAAGAAAACAAACACAACTAAATTTGATGCAACTGTAGAAGTAGCATTCCGTTTAGGAGTTGACCCTAAGAAAGCTGACCAACAAATTCGTGGTGCAGTAGTACTACCAAACGGTACAGGTAAAACTCAACGTGTATTAGTATTCGCTAAAGGCGAAAAAGCTAAAGAAGCTGAAGCTGCAGGCGCTGACTACGTTGGCGATGCTGACTACATCAACAAAATCCAACAAGGTTGGTTCGAGTTCGATGTAATCGTAGCTACTCCAGACATGATGGGTGAAGTTGGTAAACTTGGTCGTGTATTAGGACCTAAAGGTTTAATGCCAAACCCTAAAACTGGTACAGTAACATTTGATGTTCAAAAAGCAGTTAACGAAATCAAAGCTGGTAAAGTAGAATACCGTGTTGATAAAGCTGGTAACATCCACGTACCAATCGGTAAAGTATCTTTCGAAGAGAGCAAGTTAGTTGAAAACTTCACTACAATCTTCGAAACTATGGTAAAAGCTAAGCCGGCAGCAGCAAAAGGCACATACATGAAGAACGTAGCTGTTACTTCAACAATGGGCCCTGGTATCAAAGTTGATACTGCTTCATTCTCTGCTTAATAAATTTGGAAATAAATCGGTGTTGACTTTTTGAAAGTCCCTGATTATAATAGATAATGTTGTTAAAAAGAATAACATTTGTACCGTAGACAGTAGGTGCTGCAAAGCTTAATTTCCTACCGAGGTGTGTGAGATAAATTAGTGAAACGTTATGGTTCGCTTACTACACCTCCATGTCTTTATTGTCATGGAGGTTTTTTATTGCACCTTGTCTGAGTGTACGGAAGGAAATCTACAGGAGGTGTAAAGATGAGCAACGTAATTGAACAAAAGAAACAAGTCGTAGACGAAATTGCTGAAAAACTTCAAGCGAGTAACTCAATAGTTGTCGTTGACTACCGTGGTTTGAATGTTGCTGAAGTTACTGAACTTCGTAAGCAATTACGTGAAGCAGGCATTGAGTTCAAAGTTTACAAAAACACTTTAACTCGCCGTGCTGTAGAAAAACTTGAACTAACAGATCTTAATGATGCGTTAGTAGGTCCAAATGCAATCGCATTTGGTGGAGAAGATGTTGTTGCTCCAGCTAAAATTTTAAACAACTTCGCTAAAGAACACGAAGCGTTAGAAATCAAAGCTGGTGTAATTGAAGGTAATGTTGCATCTGTTGAAGAAATTAAAGCACTTGCAGAACTACCATCTCGCGAAGGCTTACTTTCTATGTTGCTTAGCGTGCTTCAAGCTCCAATTCGCAACCTTGCTCTTGCTACAAAAGCTGTGGCAGATCAAAAAGAAGAACAAGGTGCATAATCTAGTCTGTTATATATAACACAATCACAAGGAGGAAATTAACAATGACTCAAGAACAAATCATTGAAGCAGTTAAAAATATGACTGTTTTAGAACTTAACGATTTAGTAAAAGCAATCGAAGAAGAATTTGGCGTAACTGCTGCTGCTCCTGTAGCTGTAGCTGGCGGTGCTGCTGGTGAAGCTGCTGCTGAGAAAACTGAATTTGACCTAGTACTTGAAAGTGCTGGCGGACAAAAAATCAAAGTTATCAAAGTAGTACGTGAAATCACTGGTCTTGGCTTAAAAGAAGCTAAAGAAATCGTTGATAACGCTCCAAAAGCTCTTAAAGAAGGTATTTCTAAAGAAGAAGCTGAAGAAGCAAAAGCTAAACTTGAAGAAGTTGGCGCTTCTGTAGAAGTTAAGTAATTATTGCTTAACAACTGATATAAAAAAGCTCGCTTGTACAAGCGAGCTTTTTTGCTTCTGTCATCCTTTTCATTTATAGTAAAGAAGAACATATTGATTAGGAGGTTCTATTTTGACAGAACATTATTTTTCTAATACACCATCGTCTGCAAGTAATGAAGAGCGCTTTTCATTTGAATTGAGAGGAACCTCTTTTTCATTTACGAGTGACAGCGGTGTTTTTTCAAAAAAAGAGATCGATTTTGGATCGCGCCTGTTAATTGAAACGTTTCAAATGCCTGAGAGTCCCGGCCCGCTTCTGGATGTTGGGTGCGGATATGGCCCGATTGGGTTGGCTCTTGCAAAAGAGGATAGCCAAAGAAACGTTCATATGGTCGATGTTAATGAACGTGCATTAGCACTAGCTCAAAAAAATGCTGAAGTTAATTCAGTATCAAATGTTTCAATCTATCAAAGCACTTGCTATGAAAATGTGAAGGAAACGAATTTTGCAGCTATTCTTAGTAATCCGCCGATCCGTGCGGGTAAAAAAGTTGTTCATGAAATTCTAGAAAAGTCATTAGATCACCTTGCTGACCAAGGAGAACTTTGGATTGTGATTCAGAAAAAGCAAGGAGCGCCATCTGCTCTTGCGAAATTAGAATCTCTATTTAATGAAGTAGAAGTAGTAGAAAAGAAAAAAGGGTATTATATCATATGTGCTAAAAAATGTTGACTAATATTTTTTAGTATGTTAGCATTATAAAATGCCAATATATAAATATTCCATATAAGCTCGGGTTATACATAAAATAAAAGGTATAATTTTGAATTATATGGGAAAAACTAATAAAATCAATAGTACGTTTTTATGAAATTGTGGTTTTCTATTTAAAGAGACCATTTTTCTTTTGTTCAATAATAAACATATGGTTTATTATATATTTTGAATAATAACGCTTGATTTGAGGGGTGAATCAGTTGACAGGTCAACTAGTTCAGTATGGACGCCACCGCCAACGCAGAAGTTATGCTCGTATTAGTGAAGTTTTAGAGTTACCGAACTTAATCGAGATTCAAACGGCTTCATACCAATGGTTTTTAGATGAAGGTTTACGAGAAATGTTCCAAGATATTTCTCCAATTGATGATTTTACAGGTAACTTATCACTAGAATTTATTGATTACAGCTTAGGTGAGCCAAAGTATTCAGTAGGAGAGTCTAAAGAACGTGATGTAACTTATGCAGCACCTCTTCGTGTTAAGGTGCGGTTAATTAATAAAGAAACAGGTGAAGTAAAAGACCAAGATGTGTTCATGGGAGATTTCCCATTGATGACCGAAACAGGTACCTTTGTAATTAATGGTGCTGAGCGTGTTATCGTATCACAGTTGGTTCGTTCACCAAGTGTTTACTATAGTGGAAAGCTTGATAAAAACGGTAAAAAAGGATATACAGCAACTGTTATCCCTAACCGTGGTGCATGGCTAGAATATGAAACTGATGCAAAAGATGTAGTATACGTGCGTATTGATCGTACTCGTAAACTGCCAGTAACAGTGCTGTTACGCGCGCTAGGTTTCGGTTCTGACCAAGAGATTATCGATTTAATCGGTGATAATGAATACATCCGTAATACGCTTGAAAAAGATAATACGGAAACAACGGAAAAAGCGCTATTAGAAATCTATGAGCGTTTACGTCCGGGTGAACCACCGACAGTTGAGAATGCGAAGTCTCTATTAGTATCTCGCTTCTTTGATCCAAAACGATATGACTTAGCGAACGTAGGTCGCTATAAAATTAATAAAAAGCTTCATATCAAACATCGCTTATTTAATCAAAAGCTAGCTGAAACATTAGTTGATCCTGAAACAGGTGAAATTATTGCAGAAAAAGGCGCAATGATTGATCGCCGTCTGCTAGATCGCTTGATTCCGATGCTTGAAGGTGGAGTAAACTTCAAAACTTATAGTCCGGTTGGTGGAGTAGTAGAAGACGATGTTACATTACAATCTATTAAGATTTATGCGCCAAATGATCCAGAAGGTGAAAAAGTCATCACTGTATCAGGCAACGCTTATGTAACAGAAGAAGTTAAAAATATCACACCTGCTGATATTTTAGCATCAATCAGTTACTTCTTTAACTTGCTTCATCAAGTAGGAGACACAGATGATATCGACCACTTAGGTAACCGTCGTCTGCGTTCTGTAGGTGAATTGTTACAAAACCAATTCCGTATCGGTTTATCTCGTATGGAACGTGTTGTTCGTGAAAGAATGTCAATTCAAGACACGAATACAATCACACCTCAACAATTAATTAATATTCGTCCAGTTATTGCGGCGATTAAAGAGTTCTTTGGAAGTTCTCAATTATCACAGTTCATGGATCAAACGAATCCATTAGGCGAATTGACGCACAAACGTCGTCTTTCAGCTCTAGGACCTGGTGGTTTAACGCGTGAACGCGCTGGTTTCGAAGTGCGTGACGTTCACTACTCCCACTATGGCCGTATGTGTCCGATTGAAACGCCAGAGGGTCCGAATATCGGGTTAATCAACTCACTTTCTTCTTATGCGAAAGTAAACAAATTCGGTTTCATCGAAACACCTTACCGTCGTATCGATCCTGAAACAGGTAAAGTGACAGAGCGAATTGACTACTTAACAGCTGATGAAGAAGATAACTATGTTGTAGCCCAAGCGAACGCTCGTCTAGGTGATGATGGTTCATTCTTAGATGAAAATGTCGTTGCACGTTTCCGTGGAGAAAACACGGTTATCCGTCGCGATCGTTTAGACTATATGGATGTATCACCAAAACAAGTTGTATCTGCCGCTACAGCATGTATCCCATTCTTAGAGAACGATGATTCTAACCGTGCATTAATGGGTGCGAACATGCAACGTCAAGCAGTACCTTTATTAAATCCTGAAGCACCAATCGTAGGTACAGGTATGGAATATGTATCTGGTAAAGACTCTGGTGCAGCCGTGATTTGTAAATACCCTGGCGTTGTAGAGCGCGTAGAAGCAAAACAAATTTTTGTTCGCCGCTATGAAGAAGTAGACGGACAAAAAGTTAAAGGTAACTTAGATCAATACAAATTATTAAAATTCGTTCGTTCTAACCAAGGTACTTGTTACAACCAGCGTCCAATTGTTTCAGTTGGCGACGAAGTAGTAAAAGGTGAGATCTTAGCCGACGGTCCTTCAATGGAAAAAGGTGAGCTTGCTTTAGGACGAAACGTAATGGTTGGTTTCATGACATGGGATGGTTACAACTATGAGGATGCCATCATCATGAGTGAACGCCTTGTGAAAGACGATGTATATACGTCTGTTCATATTGAAGAATATGAATCTGAGTCTCGTGATACGAAACTTGGACCTGAAGAAATTACGCGTGACATTCCAAACGTAGGTGAAGATGCGCTTCGCAACTTAGATGAGCGTGGAATCATCCGCATTGGTGCAGAAGTAAAAGATGGAGATCTTTTAGTTGGTAAAGTAACGCCAAAAGGTGTAACAGAACTAACAGCTGAAGAACGTCTTCTACACGCTATTTTCGGTGAAAAAGCGCGTGAAGTTCGTGATACTTCTCTTCGTGTACCGCACGGCGGCGGTGGAATTATCCTTGATGTTAAAGTCTTCAACCGTGAAGATGGCGACGAATTACCACCAGGTGTAAACCAATTAGTCCGTGTATACATTGTTCAGAAGCGTAAAATTTCTGAAGGTGACAAAATGGCCGGTCGTCACGGTAACAAAGGTGTAATTTCACGTATTTTACCGGAAGAAGATATGCCTTACCTACCAGACGGTACGCCAATTGACATCATGTTAAACCCATTAGGGGTACCATCTCGTATGAACATCGGTCAGGTGCTAGAGCTTCATTTAGGTATGGCTGCTCGTAAGCTTGGCATTCACGTTGCGTCTCCAGTATTTGATGGTGCGCGTGAGGAAGATGTTTGGGCAACAATCGAAGAAGCTGGCATGTCTCGTGATGCTAAAACAGTTCTATATGATGGTCGAACAGGTGAACCATTCGATAACCGTGTATCAGTAGGAATCATGTACATGATCAAACTTGCTCACATGGTAGACGATAAACTTCACGCTCGTTCTACTGGACCATACTCACTTGTTACACAACAACCACTTGGTGGTAAAGCGCAGTTCGGTGGACAGCGTTTTGGTGAGATGGAAGTATGGGCACTTGAAGCATACGGTGCTGCTTATACATTACAAGAGATCTTAACAGTGAAATCAGACGACGTAGTAGGTCGTGTGAAAACATACGAAGCAATTGTTAAAGGTGAAAACATTCCAGAACCTGGCATACCTGAATCGTTCAAAGTATTAATCAAAGAACTACAAAGTTTAGGTATGGATGTGAAGATGCTTTCTGCTGACGAGCAAGAAATTGATATCATGGACTCAGAAGAGGACCATGAGCAACCAACAGAATCAATTATTGCAGATAACGAAGAAAGCCTTTCTGAAGGACAAAAAGATCCTGTCACAAAAGAGTAAGGAATTACTTTCATATAAACGTTAAGGGAAAAAACCTGTAGATTAAAAGGGAGGTAGGCTCCTTGCTAGATGTAAATAACTTTGAGTATATGAAAATCGGTCTAGCTTCGCCAGATAAAATTCGTTCTTGGTCGTACGGTGAGGTAAAAAAACCTGAAACGATCAACTATCGTACGTTAAAACCTGAAAAAGACGGCTTATTCTGTGAGCGTATTTTTGGTCCACAAAAGGACTGGGAATGTCACTGCGGAAAATATAAGCGCGTTCGTTATAAAGGTGTTGTATGTGATCGTTGTGGCGTAGAAGTTACGCGCGCAAAAGTTCGTCGTGAACGCATGGGTCACATCGAACTAGCTGCACCTGTTTCACATATTTGGTACTTCAAAGGTATTCCTAGCCGCATGGGACTTGTCTTAGACATGTCCCCTCGTGCGCTAGAGGAAATCATTTATTTTGCTTCTTATGTAGTAACAGATGCTGGTGATACACCACTTGAAAAGAAACAGCTTTTATCAGAGAAAGAATACCGTGCGTATCGTGAGAAGTACGGACAAACTTTCCATGCAGCAATGGGTGCTGAAGCTGTTAAAAAATTATTGCATGACATCGATCTTGATAAAGAAGTAGATGCTTTGAAAGAAGAATTGAAAACTGCTCAAGGTCAACGTCGTACACGTGCTATTAAACGTTTAGAGGTACTAGAGGCTTTCCGTCATTCTGGTAACGAACCTTCTTGGATGATTTTAGACGTTCTACCGGTTATTCCGCCAGAACTTCGTCCAATGGTTCAATTAGATGGTGGACGCTTTGCTACGTCTGATCTAAATGATTTATATCGCCGTGTAATTAACCGTAACAACCGCTTAAAGCGTTTATTAGACCTTGGAGCTCCTAGCATTATCGTTCAAAACGAAAAGCGTATGCTTCAAGAAGCTGTAGATGCATTAATCGATAATGGTCGTCGTGGCCGTCCGGTAACAGGACCAGGTAACCGTCCATTAAAATCTCTTTCTCACATGTTAAAAGGTAAGCAAGGTCGCTTCCGTCAAAACTTATTAGGTAAACGTGTTGACTACTCTGGCCGTTCGGTAATCGTTGTAGGTCCGAACTTAAAGATGTATCAATGTGGTCTTCCAAAAGAAATGGCGTTAGAGCTTTTCAAACCTTTCGTAATGAAAGAGCTTGTTGAACGCGGTTTAGCTCATAACATCAAGAGTGCAAAACGTAAAATTGAACGTGTGCAACCTGAAGTATGGGACGTATTAGAATCGGTTATTAAAGAGCATCCAGTTCTTTTAAACCGTGCACCAACGCTACACAGACTAGGTATTCAAGCATTTGAGCCTACGCTTGTAGAAGGTCGCGCTATTCGTCTTCATCCGCTTGTATGTACAGCATATAACGCTGACTTTGACGGTGACCAAATGGCGGTTCACGTTCCATTATCTGCGGAAGCACAAGCAGAAGCACGTATCTTAATGCTTGCTGCTCAAAATATCTTGAACCCTAAAGATGGTAAACCAGTTGTTACACCTTCACAGGATATGGTATTAGGTAACTACTACTTAACGCTTGAGCGTGAAGAGGCAGTTGGAGAAGGCATGGTGTTCAAGGATACAAATGAAGCACTATTAGCGTACCAAAACGGTTATGTGCATCTTCATACACGTGTAGGTGTGTATGCAGGTTCTTTAAACAACGAAACGTTTACAGAAGCACAAAATCAACAGTTGCTTGTTACAACGGTTGGTAAATTAGTTTTCAACGAAATTTTACCAAAATCGTTCCCATACATTAACGAACCAACAAGAGAAAACTTAGAAGTGAAAACTCCTGAGAAGTACTTTGTTGAAAAAGGTGCAGATGTGAAGGAATTCATCAAGAATCAACCGGCTATCGCACCGTTTAAGAAAAAAATCTTAGGTAATATTATCGCTGAAGTATTTAAACGTTTCAAAATTACTGAGACTTCTAAAATGCTTGACCGTATGAAAGACCTAGGTTTCAAATATTCTACTAAAGCTGGTATTACAGTTGGTGTAGCTGATATCGTGGTTTTAGGAGAAAAAGAAGTTATCTTAACAGAAGCGCAAGCTAAAGTAGATAACGTACTAAAACAATTCCGTCGCGGTTTAATTACTGAAGATGAGCGTTATGAGCGTGTTATCTCTGTATGGAGTAGCGCGAAAGACGTTATCCAAGGTAAATTAATGGCGTCATTAGACAAACGCAACCCAATCTTCATGATGAGTGACTCTGGTGCCCGTGGTAACGCATCTAACTTCACTCAGCTTGCAGGTATGCGTGGACTAATGGCCAACCCGTCTGGTCGTATCATTGAGTTACCAATCAAATCTAGTTTCCGTGAAGGTTTAACAGTATTAGAGTACTTTATCTCTACCCATGGTGCACGTAAAGGTCTTGCCGATACGGCTCTTAAAACAGCTGACTCAGGTTACCTTACTCGTCGTCTGGTTGACGTGGCACAAGACGTTATCGTACGTGATGACGACTGTGGTACAGACCGCGGTATTCTGGCTGTTGCAATCAAAGAAGGAACAGAAGAAATTGAGAAACTTGATGAGCGTCTAATTGGACGTTATGCAAGAAAAACACTACTTCACCCAGGAACAAACGAAGTGTTAGTGAAAGAAAACGAACTAATTACAGAAGACCTAGCTGAAACAATTGTGGATGCTGGTGTTGAAGAAGTATGGATTCGTTCTGCATTCACATGTAACACTCGCCACGGTGTATGTAAAAAATGTTACGGTCGTAACCTTGCAACTGGTTCAGAAGTTGAAGTGGGTGAGGCAGTTGGTATCATCGCTGCTCAATCTATCGGTGAGCCAGGTACACAGTTAACGATGCGTACATTCCATACAGGTGGGGTTGCTGGAGACGATATCACTCAAGGTTTACCGCGTATCCAAGAGATCTTCGAAGCGCGTAACCCTAAAGGTCAAGCCGTTATTTCTGAAATTGAAGGTACAATTGCCGGCATTTCTGAAGGACGCGATCGTCAGCACGAAATTACTGTTCAAGGAGAGATTGAAACTCGTTCTTACACAGCTCCGTACAGTGCACGCCTGAAAGTTATTGAAGGACAGCGCATTGCACGTGGTCAAGAATTAACGGAAGGTTCAATTGATCCTAAAGAATTACTAAAAGTAAAAGACATCACGGCTGTACAAGAGTACTTGCTTCGTGAGGTGCAAAAAGTATACCGTATGCAAGGGGTAGAAATTGGAGATAAACACGTAGAGGTAATGGTTCGCCAAATGCTTCGTAAAGTGCGCGTAATGGATTCAGGAGATACAGATGTATTACCAGGTTCATTACTTGATATTCACCAATTCACTGATGCTAATGAAAAAGTATTACTTGAAGGCAATCGTCCAGCGACAGGCCGTCCTGTATTACTTGGTATTACAAAAGCATCTCTTGAAACTGATTCCTTCTTATCTGCTGCATCATTCCAAGAAACAACGCGTGTTCTTACAGATGCTGCAATCAAAGGAAAACGTGATGAGTTGCTTGGACTTAAAGAGAATGTTATCATTGGTAAGCTAGTTCCGGCTGGTACAGGTATGACGAGATATCGTAATGCTGAACCAATCAAAAACCAAGCTGAAGAAACGGTAACAATCGACTAATTATAAAATCATCACTCTAGAATGGATGTTTTTTAAAAAAACTACGAAACGTTAGTTGACATCCATTCTAGGGAATGATACTATATCAAAGGTGCTCCTATAAACTACCTGTTACTTTGGAGGATATGATAATGTCTTATGAAAAAGTATTACAGGCTGATCATATTATTGTAGGAACAAAGCAGACGGTGAAAGCATTAAAAAAAGGTACAGTAAAGGAAGTCATCATTGCTGAAGACGCTGATTTTTATGTCACATCCATTGTGGCAAAAACGGCACAGCAAGAAAACGTTCCGTATACGTATGTCCCTTCTATGCGAAAGCTTGGTCAAGCTTGTAGGATAGAAGTTAACGCTGCAACTGTTGCAATTATTAGTTAACACGTTTTTGAACTTTTAGTTTCAAAGACTTTGTTTTTTGCTAAAAAATGAACCACCTGGATGTGTGGTCTTACAAAAGGCGAAAGGAGGAAAAATTAAATGCCTACTATTAACCAATTAATCCGTAATGGTCGTGTGAGTAAAGGTAAAAAATCTGACTCACCTGCTTTAAACAGAGGTTACAACAGCTTCAAGAAAGCTCAAACTAACCAGTCTTCTCCACAAAAACGTGGTGTATGTACACGTGTGGGTACTATGACACCGAAGAAACCGAACTCGGCTCTTCGTAAATATGCTCGTGTACGTTTAACAAACGGTATCGAGGTAACAGCTTATATCCCAGGTATTGGTCACAACTTACAAGAACACAGCGTGGTACTTATCCGCGGTGGACGTGTAAAAGATTTACCAGGGGTACGTTACCATATCGTACGTGGTGCACTTGATACTGCTGGTGTGGATGGCCGTATGCAAGGTCGTTCTAAATATGGTACTAAGCGACCAAAAGCAGCTAAAAAATAATAGCTTAACAATTAATAGATAAACTTTTAAAAGTGAAAGGAGGAAGTAGAATGCCACGTAAGGGACCTGTTGCAAAAAGAGACGTATTACCAGATCCGATTTACAATTCTAAGCTTGTATCTCGCTTAATCAACAAAATGATGCTTGATGGAAAGCGCGGTAAGTCACAAGCTATTCTTTATAGAGCATTCGATTTAGTACAAGAGCGCAGTGGTAAAGAAGCTATGGAAGTATTCGACCAAGCTCTTAAAAACATCATGCCTGTACTAGAAGTTAGAGCACGCCGTGTAGGGGGTTCTAACTACCAAGTTCCTGTAGAAGTACGTCCAGAGCGTCGTACTACTTTAGGTCTTCGTTGGTTAGTAAACTATGCTCGTCTTCGTGGAGAAAAAACGATGGAAGAGCGTTTAGCTAACGAAATCCTTGACGCAGCTAACAACACTGGTGCTGCAGTTAAGAAACGTGAAGATACTCACAAAATGGCAGAAGCTAATAAAGCATTTGCTCATTACCGTTGGTAATCTTTTAACGAAACTTTTAAAAAAACAAATTATAATATGGAAGGAGAAATACCTAAGATGGCAAGAGAGTTCTCCTTAGAAAACACTCGTAATATTGGGATCATGGCTCACATTGATGCTGGTAAAACAACAACAACTGAGCGTGTTCTTTATTATACTGGCCGTATCCATAAAATTGGTGAAACTCATGAAGGAGCTTCACAAATGGACTGGATGGAGCAAGAGCAAGAACGTGGTATCACTATCACGTCTGCTGCGACAACTGCTTCTTGGAAAGGTCACCGCGTTAACATCATCGATACTCCTGGACACGTAGACTTCACTGTTGAAGTTGAGCGTTCATTACGTGTACTTGATGGCGCTGTGGCAGTTCTTGATGCTCAATCTGGTGTTGAGCCTCAAACAGAAACAGTATGGCGTCAGGCGACTACGTACGGTGTTCCCCGTGTCGTATTCGTTAACAAAATGGACAAAATTGGTGCTGACTTCTTGTACTCTGTAAAAACGATCCACGATCGTTTAGGTGCAAATGCTCACCCAATTCAGTTGCCAATCGGTGCTGAAGATGACTTCGAAGCAATCATTGACCTTGTGGAAATGAAAGCATACTTCTACGAAGATGACTTAGGTACTCGTTCAGAATCTCGTGAAATTCCTGAGGAATACAAAGAGCAAGCTGAAGAATACCGTGCAAGCCTAGTAGAAGCTGTTGCAGAACTTGACGAAGAATTAATGATGAAGTACTTAGACGAAGGCGAGCTTACAGTTGAAGAACTAAAAGCTGGTATCCGTAAAGGTACTTGTGACGTTGAATTCTACCCAGTTATCTGTGGTTCAGCATTCAAAAACAAAGGTGTACAATTAATGCTAGATGCAGTAATTGATTACCTACCATCTCCAGTTGATGTACCAGCAATCCAAGGTATCGTACCTGACACAGAAGAAGAAGTTACGCGTGAGTCTAGCGACAACGCTCCTTTCTCAGCATTAGCGTTCAAAGTTATGACGGACCCTTATGTTGGTAAATTAACGTTCTTCCGTGTGTACTCTGGTGTACTAAGCTCTGGTTCATACATCAAAAACTCTACAAAAGGTAAGCGTGAGCGTGTAGGTCGTATCCTACAAATGCATGCTAACTCTCGTGAAGAGATTTCTGAAGTATACGCTGGAGATATCGCGGCAGCTGTAGGATTAAAAGATACCTCTACTGGTGATACTCTATGTGACGAAAAGAGTCTTGTAATTCTTGAGTCTATGGAATTCCCAGAGCCAGTTATCTCTTTATCTGTTGAGCCAAAATCAAAAGCTGACCAAGATAAAATGACGACAGCTCTTCAAAAGTTACAAGAAGAAGATCCAACTTTCCGTGCGGAAACTAATACAGAGACTGGTCAAATCATCATCTCTGGTATGGGTGAGCTTCACCTTGATATCATCGTTGACCGTATGCGTCGCGAATTCAAAGTAGAAGCAAACGTTGGTGCTCCTCAAGTAGCTTACCGTGAAACTTTCCGCGCTGGTGCGAAAGTTGAAGGTAAATTCGCTCGTCAATCTGGTGGTCGTGGACAATTCGGTCACGTTTGGATTGAGTTCGAACCTAACGAAGAAGGAAAAGGCTTTGAATTTGAGAACAAAATCGTTGGTGGTGTAGTTCCACGTGAATACATCCCTGCAGTTCAAGCTGGTCTTGAAGATGCATTACAAAACGGTGTTCTTGCTGGTTATCCATTAATCGATATCAAAGCTGCTTTAGTTGATGGATCTTACCATGACGTTGACTCAAGTGAGATGGCGTTTAAAATTGCCGCTTCTATGGCTCTTAAAAACGCAGTATCAAAATGTAACCCAGCTATCCTTGAACCAATGATGAAGGTTGAAGTTGTTATCCCTGACGAATACTTAGGAGATATCATGGGTGACGTTACGTCTCGTCGTGGACGTGTAGAAGGTATGGAAGCACGCGGTAACGCTCAAGTTGTACGTGCATTCGTTCCACTTTCTGAAATGTTTGGTTATGCAACTGCATTACGTTCAAACACTCAAGGTCGCGGAACATATTCTATGCACTTCGATCACTACGAAGAAGTTCCTAAATCAATTTCAGAAGAAATTATTAAAAAAAATAAAGGTGAATAATTGATTTTCACTCTTTATTGAAGTATAACTACTTATGTACGCTGTGAAAGTGGAGCTCATTCCCTTTCACGGCCTCATAAACCATAAACTACATGAATTTTAAGGAGGATTTTCGAATGGCTAAGGAAAAATTCGACCGTTCAAAAACACATGCCAATATCGGTACAATTGGTCACGTTGACCATGGTAAAACAACTTTAACAGCTGCTATCACTACTGTTCTTGCTAAGAAAAGTGGTAAAGGTGCAGCAATGGCTTACGACATGATCGACGCTGCTCCAGAAGAGCGCGAGCGTGGAATCACAATCTCAACTGCACACGTTGAGTATGAAACTGACACTCGTCACTATGCACACGTTGACTGCCCAGGACATGCTGACTATGTTAAAAACATGATCACTGGTGCTGCTCAAATGGATGGCGGTATCTTAGTAGTATCTGCTGCTGATGGTCCAATGCCACAAACTCGTGAGCACATCCTTCTTTCTCGTCAAGTAGGTGTACCTTACCTAGTTGTATTCTTAAACAAATGTGACATGGTAGACGACGAAGAGCTACTTGAATTAGTAGAAATGGAAGTACGTGACCTTCTTTCTGAATACGACTTCCCTGGTGACGATGTACCAGTAATCAAAGGTTCTGCTCTTAAAGCTCTTGAAGGCGAAGCTGATTGGGAAGCTAAAATCATCGAGCTTATGGACGCTGTTGATGAGTACATCCCAACTCCAGAACGTGACACTGAAAAACCATTCATGATGCCAGTTGAGGACGTATTCTCAATCACTGGTCGTGGTACAGTTGCTACAGGTCGTGTAGAGCGTGGACAAGTTAAAGTTGGTGACGTTATCGACATCATCGGTTTAACTGAAGAGCCAAAATCTACTACTGTAACAGGTGTAGAAATGTTCCGTAAGCTTCTTGACTATGCTGAAGCTGGCGACAACATCGGTGCTTTACTTCGTGGTGTAGCACGTGAAGAAATCCAACGTGGACAAGTATTAGCTAAACCAGGCTCAATCACTCCACACACTAAATTTACTGCTGAAGTATACGTTCTTTCTAAAGACGAAGGTGGACGTCACACTCCATTCTTCACAAACTACCGTCCACAGTTCTACTTCCGTACAACTGATGTAACTGGTATTTGTAACTTACCTGAAGGCGTAGAAATGGTAATGCCTGGCGATAACATCGAAATGACTGTTGAACTTATCGCTCCAATCGCGATTGAAGAAGGTACTAAATTCTCAATCCGTGAAGGTGGACGTACAGTAGGCGCTGGCGTTGTAGCTAAAATCAGCGAGTAATTTCTCGTTTCAGTAAAGGGAGTAGGGTAACCTACTCCTTTTTTATTTGGTGATAAAAGGTAAAGATAGTTTTTACTATTACACTTGCAAAATGATCTCCTTTTATATATAATGAAAAAAGTGTGCGACACATAAAAAAGTTTTTTAACTTTATTGTTGCAATATGAACCCATTTTTAGTATAATAAAAATGTTGGTCTTTGACTGCGATGATGCGGAAGGTTGCCGACACACCCGGCCGCTTTGCCATGGCGAGTGTGGGGAAATTTCCGCGGAGAATGTCTATTGTAAAATAGGCGAAAAAGGAGGGAAAATAATGGCAAAAGAAAAAATTCGCATTCGTTTAAAAGCATATGATCACAGAATTCTTGATCAATCTGCTGAGAAAATCGTAGAAACTGCAAAACGTTCTGGTGCGGCTGTATCTGGTCCGATTCCATTACCGACTGAAAAATCAATTTATACAATTCTACGTGCAGTACACAAATATAAAGATTCTCGTGAGCAGTTCGAAATGCGCACGCATAAACGCTTAATTGATATCGTGAATCCAACACCACAAACTGTTGATTCATTAATGCGTTTAGACTTACCATCTGGTGTAGATATCGAAATTAAACTTTAATTTAAAATAAAGAATGAAAAGATACTTAGGAGGTGTGACTAATGGCCAAAGGAATCTTAGGAAGAAAGATCGGTATGACTCAAGTATTTGCTGAAAATGGTGACTTGATCCCAGTAACAGTAATTGAAGCTTCTGCTAACGTAGTTCTTCAAGTTAAAAACGCTGAGACAGACGGTTACGAAGCAATCCAATTAGGTTTCGAAGATATCCGTGAAAAACTATCTAACAAACCTGCAAAAGGACATGCTACTAAAGCTAATACTGCTCCTAAGCGCTTCATCCGTGAGTTACGCGGTGTGGACGCTTCAGCATATGAAGTTGGTCAAGAAGTCAAGGTTGATATTTTCGCAGAAGGCGATGTAATTGATGTAACAGGAATCTCAAAAGGTAAAGGTTTCCAAGGTGCTATTAAACGCCACGGACAATCTCGCGGACCTATGTCTCATGGTTCTCGCTACCACCGTCGCCCAGGTTCAATGGGTCCTGTAGCTCCAAACCGCGTATTTAAAGGTAAATTATTACCAGGACGCATGGGTGGAGAGCGCATCACTGTGCAAAACTTATCAATCGTTAAAGTTGACGCAGAACGCAATCTTTTATTAGTAAAAGGTAACGTGCCAGGAGCTAGAAAATCTCTAGTTACTGTTAAATCTGCAGTTAAATCTAAATAATAATTCTTCGAGAAAGGAGGAATAACCAATGCCAAAAGTAGCATTGTTTAACCAAAACGGTGAAAACGTTGGAGAGATCGAACTTCAAGATGCCGTTTTCGGTATCGAACCAAACAACAAAGTACTTTTCGACGCGATCGTAATGCAACGCGCATCTCAACGTCAAGGTACTTCTAAAGTTAAAAATCGTTCTGAAGTAAGAGGCGGTGGCCGTAAGCCATGGCGTCAAAAAGGTACTGGTCGTGCTCGTCAAGGATCTATCCGTTCTCCACAATGGCGTGGTGGTGGCGTAGTATTTGGTCCAGTTCCAAGAAGCTATAGCTACAAATTACCTAAAAAAGTTCGTCGTTTAGCAATTAAGTCTGCATTATCAACTAAAGCTCAAGATAACAGCATCGTTGTTCTTGAAGCTCTTTCTTTTGACGCTCCAAAAACAAAAGAAATGGTAGCAGTTCTTAAAAACCTAACAGTAGAACGCAAAGCATTAGTAGTAACTGCTGATCTTAACGAAAATGTTGCACTTTCAGCACGTAATATTCCTGGTGTAACAGTTGTTGCAGCTAATGGTTTAAGCGTATTAGACGTTATGAACCATGATAAGCTTGTAATCACTAAAGACGCAGTTGAAAAAGTAGAGGAGGTGCTTGCATAATGAAAGATCCTCGTGATATTATTAAGCGCCCCGTAATTACAGAACGTTCAACAGACTTAATGGCTGAGAAAAAATATACGTTTGATGTTGATGTAAAAGCTAATAAAACTGAGGTTAAAGATGCTATCGAAAAAATCTTTGACGTAAAAGTTGAAAAAGTAAACATCATGAACTACAAAGGTAAATTCAAGCGTGTAGGTCGCTACAGTGGTCTTACTAACCGTCGTCGTAAAGCGGTAGTAACACTAACTCAAGAGAGCAACGAAATCGAATTCTTCGAAGCTTAAGATTACTAGAGAAGGAGGGAAATTGAGATGGCGATTAAAAAGTATAAACCAACCTCAAATGGTCGTCGTGGTATGTCAGTTTCTGATTTCGCTGAAATTACTACTGACAAACCAGAAAAATCGTTACTTGCACCTGTCAAGAGAAAAGGTGGTCGTAACAACCAAGGTAAATTGACTGTTCGTCACCAAGGTGGTGGGCACAAGCGTCAATACCGTATCATCGATTTTAAACGCGATAAAGATGGAATACCTGGACGCGTTGCTACAATCGAATATGATCCAAACCGTTCAGCTAACATCGCATTAATTCATTATGCTGATGGTGAAAAACGTTACATCCTTGCTCCTAAAAACCTAAAAGTAGGTTTAGAAGTTATGTCAGGTCCTGAAGCTGACATTAAAGTAGGTAACGCGCTTCCTTTAGCTAACATCCCTGTTGGTACAGTAGTACACAACATCGAATTGAAACCTGGTAAAGGTGGACAATTAGTTCGTTCTGCAGGTACATCTGCTCAAGTACTTGGTAAAGAAGGTAAATACGTATTAGTACGTTTAACTTCTGGTGAAGTACGCATGATCCTTGCAACTTGTCGTGCAACTGTAGGTCAAGTTGGTAACGAACAACACGAGTTAATCAACATCGGTAAAGCCGGTCGTTCTCGTTGGTTAGGTATTCGTCCAACTGTACGTGGTTCTGTAATGAACCCTAACGATCACCCACACGGTGGTGGTGAAGGACGTTCTCCAATCGGACGTAAGTCTCCAATGAGTCCATGGGGTAAACCAACACTTGGTTACAAAACTCGTAAGAAGAAAAACAAATCCGATAAATTTATCGTTCGTCGTCGTAAAAAATAACGGGATTGAGCTACGGTTCAAACGAACCGTAGGACAATCACGAAGGGAGGTTCATTTATGGGTCGCAGCTTAAAGAAAGGACCTTTTGTAGATGACCATTTAATCAACAAAATTGAGAAGTTAAACGAAACTGACAGCAAGCAAGTAGTAAAAACTTGGTCTCGTCGTTCAACTATCTTCCCTCAGTTCATTGGTCATACAATTGCTGTATATGACGGTCGTAAACATGTACCAGTTTATGTTACTGAAGACATGGTAGGTCACAAACTTGGTGAATTCGCACCATCTCGTACTTACAAAGGTCACGCAAGTGATGATAAGAAAACAAGACGCTAATATGAGAGGAGGCTTTTAAATGCAAGCTAAAGCTGTCGCGAGAACAGTACGTATTGCTCCTCGTAAAGTTCGTTTAGTTGTAGATTTAATTCGAGGTAAGCAAGTGGGTGAAGCGCTAGCAGTGCTACTTCACACGCCAAAGGCTGCTTCTCCAGTCGTTGAGAAAGTATTAAAATCTGCTATTGCCAATGCAGAACACAATTATGAAATGGACGCTAACAATTTAGTTATTACTGACGCTTTTGTTAACGAAGGTCCAACTTTAAAACGTTTCCGTCCACGCGCTATGGGACGTGCAAGCCAAATTAACAAGCGCACAAGCCACATCACAATCGTGGTATCAGAAAAGAAGGAGGGATAATTCATGGGTCAAAAGGTAAATCCGGTCGGTCTTCGCGTCGGTGTCATCCGTGATTGGGAATCAAGATGGTTCGCTGGCAAAGACTACGCTGACTTATTACATGAAGACTTAAAAGTACGTGAATATATCGCTAAACGTTTAAACGATGCAGCTGTTTCTAAAGTTGAAATCGAACGCGCTGCTAACCGCTTAAACGTAACGATCCACACTGCAAAACCTGGTATGGTAATTGGTAAAGGTGGTACTGAAGTAGAATCACTTCGTAAAGCTCTTAACCAATTAACAGGCAAGCGTGTACACATTAACATCCTTGAAATTAAACGAGCAGATTTAGATGCTAAACTAGTAGCTGAAAACATCGCTCGCCAACTTGAGAACCGTGTATCATTCCGTCGTGCTCAAAAGCAAGCTATCCAACGTAGTATGCGTGCTGGCGCACAAGGTATCAAAACAATGGTATCTGGTCGTTTAGGCGGAGCTGATATTGCTCGTTCTGAATATTACAGTGAAGGTACAGTTCCACTTCATACACTTCGCGCTGATATTGACTATGCTCACGCTGAAGCAGATACTACTTATGGTAAACTTGGTGTGAAAGTATGGATCTATCGTGGAGAGGTTCTTCCTACTAAAAAGAAAACTGAGGAAGGAGGAAAATAATTATGTTATTACCAAAACGCGTTAAATATCGTCGCGAACATCGCGGAAAAATGCGTGGACGCGCTAAAGGTGGTACGGAAGTACATTTCGGTGAATTCGGTTTACAAGCTACTGAAGCTTCTTGGATTACAAACCGTCAAATCGAAGCTGCTCGTATCGCAATGACTCGTTACATGAAACGTGGCGGTAAAGTATGGATTAAAATTTTCCCTTCTAAACCTTATACTGCTAAGCCTCTAGAAGTCCGAATGGGTTCTGGTAAAGGTGCTCCTGAAGGTTGGGTAGCAGTTGTTAAACCTGGAAAAGTAATGTTTGAAATTTCAGGTGTATCTGAAGAGGTTGCACGTGAAGCTTTACGTTTAGCTGCACACAAGCTACCTGTAAAATGTAAGTTTGTAAAACGTGAAGAAATTGGTGGTGATTCTAATGAAAGCTAATGAAATTCGTGACCTTACCACTGCTGAAATTGAACAAAAAGTTAAGGCTTTAAAAGAAGAGTTGTTTAACCTTCGTTTCCAATTAGCGACTGGACAATTAGAGAATACTACTCGTATTCGCGAAGTGCGCAAATCGATCGCTCGTATGAAAACTGTAGTTCGTGAAAGAGAGATTGCTGCTAATAAATAATTAAGTCTGAGAGGAGGCTTTCAGAATGAGTGAACGCAACCAACGTAAAGTTTACACTGGCCGCGTAGTTTCTGACAAAATGGATAAGACTGTTACTGTTCTTGTTGAAACTTACAAAAAGCATTCGCTTTATGGCAAGCGTGTAAAATACTCAAAGAAATTCAAAGCTCACGATGAAAACAATACAGCTCAACTAGGCGATATCGTGAAGATCATGGAAACTCGTCCGTTATCAGCTACTAAACGTTTCCGTCTAGTAGAAGTTGTAGAAAAAGCTGTTATCATCTAATAGTTAAGATAGATCGGATAAGAATGATTCATCCGAAGGGAGGTTTCGTACATGATTCAACAAGAATCTCGTTTAAAAGTTGCAGACAACTCTGGTGCACGTGAGGTACTTACTATTAAAGTACTTGGTGGTTCAGGTCGTAAGACAGCAAACATTGGTGATGTTATCGTTTGTACGGTGAAACAAGCAACACCAGGAGGCGTTGTTAAAAAAGGTGACGTTGTTAAAGCTGTTGTTGTACGTACAAAAAGTGGTGTTCGCCGTACTGACGGTTCTTACATCCGTTTCGACGAAAATGCTTGCGTAATCATCCGTGACGACAAAGGACCACGTGGTACTCGTATCTTCGGACCAGTTGCTCGTGAATTACGTGATAACAACTTCATGAAGATCGTATCATTGGCTCCAGAAGTTATCTAATTGATATATAGAACAAATACAAAATGCCTTTTAAGGAGGTGCGAATAGGATGCATGTTAAAAAGGGCGACAAAGTAGTGGTTATCTCTGGTAAAGACAAAGGTAAGCAAGGTGAAGTACTTGCAGCTTTCCCAAAGAAAGACCGTGTACTTGTTGAAGGCGTGAACGTTGTGAAAAAACACTCTAAACCTTCTCAAGTAAATCCACAAGGTGGAATCGTTAGCCAAGAGGCACCTATCCACGTATCAAACGTAATGCCGTTGGATCCTAAATCTGGTGAGCCAACTCGTGTTGGGTACCAAGTTATCGATGGCAAAAAGGTACGTGTAGCAAAAAAATCTGGTGAAACTTTAGATAAATAATTAATGAAATGTGAAGGGAGGTTTAGTTCACATGAACCGTCTTAAAGAGAAATTTACAAAAGAGATTACTCCTGCTCTAGTTAGCAAGTTTAATTATGAATCTGTAATGCAAGTGCCAAAAATCGACAAGATCGTAATCAACATGGGTATCGGTGATGCTGTTTCTAACTCAAAAGCTTTAGATAACGCTGTTGAAGAACTAGCTGAAATCACTGGTCAAAAACCTGTTGTAACTCGTGCGAAAAAATCTATCGCTGGTTTCCGTCTTCGTGAAGGTATGCCAATCGGTGCGAAAGTTACTTTACGCGGCGAGCGTATGTACGAATTCTTCGATAAATTAGTATCAGTATCACTTCCACGTGTGCGCGATTTCCGTGGTGTATCTAAAAAAGC
Source organism: Priestia sp. SB1 (assembly GCF_038898415.1). Taxonomy (NCBI): domain Bacteria; kingdom Bacillati; phylum Bacillota; class Bacilli; order Caryophanales; family Bacillaceae; genus Priestia; species Priestia sp. SB1. The sequence goes on from NZ_JBBJSS010000015.1 coordinate 39,599, forward strand.
ATTTGATGGTCGTGGAAACTACACGTTAGGTGTTAAAGAACAATTGATCTTCCCAGAGATCGATTATGATAAAGTAACTAAAGTTCGTGGTATGGATATCGTTATTGTTACAACAGCAAACACTGATGAAGAAGCTCGTGAGCTTTTAACTCAGTTCGGTATGCCATTCCAGAAGTAATAACTGCCAACGTTAAGCAGAGGAGGCGAAAATGTGGCTAAAAAATCAATGATTGCGAAGCAAAAACGCCAGCAAAAATTCCAAGTACAAGAGTATACACGTTGCGAACGTTGTGGACGTCCACACTCAGTACTACGTAAATTCAAGCTTTGCCGTATTTGTTTCCGTGAGCTTGCTTATAAAGGTCAAATTCCTGGTGTTAAAAAAGCTAGTTGGTAAAACCCAAGTTTGGGAAGGAGGTAAATTAATATGGTAATGACTGATCCTATTGCAGATTTACTAACTCGTATCCGCAATGCGAACATGGTTCGTCATGAGAAAATTGAAGTTCCTGCTTCTAACATTAAGAAGCAAATTGCAGAAATCCTTAAGCGTGAGGGTTTCGTACGTGATGTAGAATACATCGAAGACAACAAACAAGGTATTATCCGTATCTTCTTAAAATACGGTTCAAATAACGAACGTGTAATTACAGGCTTAAAACGTATCAGTAAACCTGGTCTACGTGTTTATGCAAAAACTAACGAAGTACCACGTGTACTTAACGGTTTAGGTATCGCAATCGTTTCTACTTCTCAAGGTGTTTTAACTGACAAAGAAGCTCGTCAAAAGCAAACTGGTGGAGAAGTATTAGCGTACGTTTGGTAATAAGTTTTAAATGTGAATGGAGGTGTAACTATGTCACGTGTTGGTAAAAAGCCTTTAGAACTTCCAGCAGGTGTTACAGTTACGAACGAGAGCAACACTGTAACTGTAAAAGGACCAAAGGGTGAATTAACTCGTACATTCCACCCTGAAATCGAAATTAAAGTTGAAGACAACGTATTAGTTGTTAATCGTCCTAGTGACAATAAAGAGCACCGCGCTCTTCATGGAACTACTCGTAGCCTTTTAGGTAACATGGTTGAAGGTGTTACTAAAGGATTCGAACGTGGTTTAGAATTAGTCGGTGTAGGTTACCGTGCACAAAAATCTGGTAGCAAATTAGTATTGAGCGTTGGATACTCTCACCCAGTTGAGATTACTCCTGAAACAGGAATCGAAATCGAAGTTCCTTCTCAAACTAAGATCGTTATTAAAGGTATTGATAAAGAACGCGTAGGTGCATTAGCTGCAAATATTCGTGACGTTCGTCCACCAGAGCCTTACAAAGGTAAAGGTATTCGTTACGAAGGCGAATATGTACGTCGTAAAGAAGGTAAAACTGCTAAGAAGTAATGCCGGTTAGGTAAAAGAAAGGAGTGCCCGAAATGATCACGAAGCTTGATAAAAACAAAGTTCGTAAAAAAAGACATGCTCGTGTTCGTGCGAAGTTATCTGGAACTGCAACTCGTCCGCGTTTAAACGTGTTCCGTTCTAATCAACATATTTACGCACAAGTTATCGACGATTTAAATTCAGTAACAATCGCAAGTGCTTCAACGTTAGATAAAGACCTGACTTTAGAAAGCACTGGTAACACTGAAGCTGCTATCAAAGTTGGCGAATTAGTCGCTAAACGCGCAGTAGAAAAAGGTGTAAACGAAGTAGTATTCGACCGTGGCGGTTATTTATATCATGGCCGTGTTAAAGCATTAGCTGACGCTGCTCGTGAAGCTGGATTACAATTCTAATTGTAAAAGGAGGGAAAATCATGCGTCGTATTGATCCAAATAAATTAGAGCTTGAAGAACGTGTTGTTACCGTTAACCGCGTAGCTAAAGTTGTGAAAGGTGGACGTCGTTTCCGCTTCGCTGCATTAGTTGTAGTTGGTGACAAAAACGGTCACGTTGGATTCGGTACTGGTAAAGCACAAGAGGTACCAGATGCAATCCGTAAAGCAATTGAAGATGCGAAGAAAAACTTAATTACTGTACCTATGGTTGGTACAACTATTCCACACGAAATCCTTGGACAATTTGGTGCAGGTCAAATTTTCTTAAAACCTGCTTCTGAAGGTACAGGAGTTATCGCTGGTGGCCCAGTTCGTGCGGTACTAGAATTGGGTGGAGTAAGTGATATTCTATCTAAATCTTTAGGTTCAAACACTCCAATCAACATGGTACGTGCAACTCTTAACGGTTTAGCTAACCTAAAACGTGCTGAAGATGTTGCAAAACTACGTGGCAAGACTGTAGAAGAACTGTTAGGATAAGGGAGGGATATGGAATGGCAAACAAACTAGCAATTACCCTTACTCGTAGCGTAATTGGTCGTCCAGAAGATCAACGTGTAACTGTTCGTACACTTGGCCTACGTAAGTTAAATCAAACTGTCGTTCAAGACGATAATCCTGCAATTCGCGGAATGATTAACAAAGTAGCTCACCTTGTTACAGTAAAAGAGCAATAAGTATAAATTGTCACTCTAAGGAGGTGCTCCGGAATGAAACTTCATGAATTGAAACCAGCTGAAGGTTCACGTAAAGTACGTAACCGTGTAGGTCGTGGTACTGGTTCAGGTAACGGAAAGACTTCAGGTAAAGGTCACAAAGGGCAAAACGCTCGCTCTGGCGGTGGCGTAAGACCTGGCTTCGAAGGTGGTCAAACTCCTTTATTCCGTCGTCTTCCAAAACGTGGGTTCACTAATATCAATCGCAAAGAATACGCGATCGTTAATTTAGAAGCTCTTAACCGTTTTGAAGATGGAACTGAAGTAACACCAGAATTATTAATCGAAACTGGTTTAGTAAGCAAAGCAAAAGCTGGCGTTAAAGTACTAGGAAACGGTACATTAAACTCTAAGCTAACTGTTAAAGCTGCTAAATTCTCTTCAACTGCTAAAGAAGCTATCGAAGCTGCTGGCGGTACAGTTGAGGTGATCTAATGTTTCAAACAATCTCCAATTTAATGCGCGTGCGTGAAATAAGACAAAAAATCTTTTTCACTTTGTTAATGTTAATTGTCTTCCGAATTGGTACATTTATTCCTGTACCAAGTGTTAATACGGATGTACTAAAATTGCAAGATGGGTTAAATGTATTCGGAGTTCTGAATACATTTGGCGGCGGCGCGTTAAAAAACTTTTCCATTCTTGCTATGGGCATTATGCCTTATATTACAGCATCCATCATCGTCCAATTATTGCAGATGGATGTTGTACCTAAGTTTACAGAATGGTCAAAGCAGGGAGATGTTGGGCGCCGTAAATTAGCTCAAGTAACTCGTTATGGAACAATTGTGCTTGGATTTATCCAGGCTTTAGGTATGTCTATAGGATTCAACAATATTTCGGGCGGACAATTGATCGCTAATCCAGGAATTTCTACGTATCTTCTAATTGCTACAGTGTTAACGGCAGGTACTGCCTTCTTAATGTGGTTAGGAGAACAGATTACTGCAAAAGGCGTAGGTAATGGTATTTCTATCATTATCTTTGCTGGGATTGCAGCTGGTATTCCGACAACATTAAATCAAATTTATGCACAGCAATTTGAAGACGTTGGGGATCAATTATTCATTCGTATCGTAACGGTAGTTTTAATTGCGATTGCAGTTTTAGCTATTATTGTTGGGGTTATTTACTTCCAACAAGCGCTACGAAAAATTCCTATTCAATATGCAAAGGGTTCAGCTGGTCGTAATCCTGTTGGAGGTCAATCCACTCATTTACCGTTAAAAGTAAATGCTGCTGGGGTTATTCCTGTTATCTTTGCAGTTTCATTTATTATCACACCACCAACAATTGCATCATTTTTCGGTCCAAATGATGTAACGACGTGGATTCAGAATACATTTGACTATACTAAGCCAATTGGTATGATAGTGTATGTAGCGTTAATCATTGCTTTTTGTTACTTCTATACATTTGTTCAAGTTAACCCTGAACAAGTAGCAGAGAACTTGAAAAAGCAAGGTGGCTACATCCCAGGCATTCGTCCTGGTAAAAGCACACAAGCTTATTTAACGAAAGTGTTATATCGTCTGACATTAATCGGTTCGATATTCCTTGCGTTAATTGCTGTGTTGCCGGTTCTGTTCATCAAAATTGCAAACCTACCCTCATCTGCTCAGATCGGCGGTACTAGTTTGTTAATTGTTGTCGGTGTAGCTCTTGAGACAATGAAACAGCTTGAGAGTCAATTAGTGAAACGCCATTATAAGGGATTTATTAAGTAAAGCTGTTTAGTGGGAGGCAGGCTGCTTTCCCATTAAACGGATAAGATACTGAGGGGGAAGCAAGAAATGAATTTAGTGTTAATGGGCCTTCCTGGTGCTGGGAAAGGTACTCAAGCAGAAAAAATCGTTGAGCATTACGATATCCCTCATATCTCAACAGGAGATATGTTCCGAGCTGCAATTAAAGAAGGAACGCAACTAGGTTTAAAAGCTAAATCATTTATGGACCAAGGTAACCTTGTTCCTGATGAAGTAACAATTGGAATTGTGCGCGAGCGTTTAAACAAACAAGATTGTGAAAACGGCTTTTTACTTGATGGCTTCCCGAGAACAGTAGCCCAAGCAGAAGCTCTTGAAACAATTACAAAAGAACTAAACAAGCAAATTGATTATGTGATTAATATTGATGTAGATCAAAGCATTTTAATGGAGCGTCTTACTGGACGCCGCATTTGTAAAGATTGCGGAGCTACTTACCACTTAGTATTCAATCCTCCTGCGAAAGAAGGAGTTTGTGACAAATGTGGCGGAGAGCTTTATCAACGTGCAGATGACAATGCTGAGACGGTTTCAACTAGACTTTCAGTTAATGTTAAACAATCTCAACCTCTACTTGATTTCTATCAAGAAAAAGGTTATCTACGCAATATTAATGGTAATCAAGATATTAACATTGTGTTTGAGGATGTTCGTCAATTACTTGCTGGGGTTAAGCAATGATCATTTGCAAGACACCAGAGGAAATTGAGGTCATGCGTGAAGCTGGACGAATCGTGGCTTTAACTCATCAAGAGTTGAAAAAACATATCGTTCCAGGTATAACGACTATAGAATTGGATGCAATTGCTGAAAATTTTATTCGTCAACATGATGCAATTCCGTCTTTTAAAGGGTATAATGGTTTTCGCGGCAGTGTATGTGCTTCTGTGAATGAAGAATTAGTTCATGGTATTCCGGGAGAACGCAAGCTTAATGAAGGGGATATCATCAGTTTGGACATCGGAGCTAAATTCGGTGGCTATCATGGTGACTCAGCTTGGACATATGGAGTAGGAAAGATTTCATTAGAAAATCAAGAGCTGCTTGATGTGACTGAGCAATCTCTCTACAAAGGATTAGCAGAAGCGAAGCCGGGTGAGCGTTTGTCGAATATTTCACATGCTATTCAACAGTACGCAGAATCACGTAACTTTTCGATTGTAAGAGAATATGTTGGCCATGGTGTCGGCAAAGACTTACATGAAGATCCGCAAGTACCTCATTATGGTCCACCGAATAAAGGACCGCGTCTACGTCCAGGCATGGTATTGGCAGTTGAGCCAATGGTGAATGCTGGTATGCGATATGTAAAAACATTACCTGATAACTGGACAGTTGTGACAGTGGATGGTAAAATGTGTGCGCACTTCGAACATACTATTGCAATTACTGAGACGGGATATGAAATTCTGACAGCATTGTAATGTTAAAGGATGTTATCTCTATCCATTCCTCGCTAGATGCACTGGACAGTAAACAGTAATTATCTAAATTCACGATGATCGTTTTTCGTCTGAATTGCTGTTAAAATGGTAAAGATGTATATTAGCGTCAATCATCTTGAATTTAATGATTACGATCTCCGGATGTTCAGAACAGGTTCTTTTTAAGTCGTTTAATGATAGCTTGTTACTGTTTCAAAGAAAGGAGAGCACTTTAATGGCAAAAGACGATGTAATTGAAGTTGAAGGTACAGTTGCTGAGACTTTACCTAACGCTATGTTCAAGGTAGAATTAGAAAATGGTCATACAGTACTTGCTCACGTATCAGGAAAAATTCGCATGCATTTCATTCGAATCTTACCTGGTGATAAAGTAACTGTAGAATTGTCACCATACGATTTAACTCGCGGTAGAATTACGTACCGTTTCAAATAAAACCTATGCACTCCGTACTATCAAGGAGGTATGAAACATGAAAGTCAGACCATCAGTTAAACCAATCTGCGAAAAATGTAAAGTTATCCGTAGAAAAGGTAAAGTAATGGTAATTTGTGAAAACCCTAAGCATAAACAAAAACAAGGTTAATCAATAAGGAGGTGCACTATTCATATGGCACGTATTGCTGGTGTTGATATTCCTCGTGACAAGCGTGTAGTAATTTCATTAACATACATTTTCGGTATTGGTCGTCCAACTGCTGAAAAAGTTCTAGCTGAAGCTGGAGTTTCTGAAGATACTCGCGTTCGTGACTTAACAGAAGAAGAATTAGGTAAAATTCGTGATATTTTAGATAGCTATAAAGTAGAAGGCGATCTTCGTCGTGAAGTTTCTTTAAACATCAAACGTTTAATTGAGATTGGTTCATACCGTGGTATCCGCCACCGTCGTAGTTTACCAGTTCGTGGTCAAAACAGTAAAAACAATGCTCGTACACGTAAAGGCCCACGCCGTACTGTAGCGAACAAGAAGAAATAATTAGTAAGGGAGGTCATTAACAGATGGCACGTAAAACTAATACACGTAAACGTCGCGTGAAAAAGAATATTGAAGCTGGTGTAGCTCATATTCGCTCAACGTTTAATAACACTATTGTAACAATTACAGATGTTCACGGTAATGCGATTGCTTGGTCTAGTGCAGGCGCACTTGGCTTCAGAGGTTCTCGTAAATCCACTCCATTTGCTGCGCAAATGGCTGCTGAAGCTGCTGCAAAAGTTTCTATGGATAACGGAATGAAAACTCTTGAAGTTACAGTTAAAGGCCCTGGTGCTGGTCGTGAAGCAGCTATCCGTGCTCTTCAAGCTGCAGGTTTAGAAGTAACAGCTATTAGAGATGTTACTCCTGTACCTCACAACGGATGCCGCCCACCAAAACGTCGTCGTGTATAATTAATATGTATAGATTCTATTTCGTTGTCTATAATGATGATGGTGTAGAATTTATTCATGCAACGAAATGTTTTCCATTTGTTGTGCACATTCGGGAACTGTCTAATAGGGAATTTCGGTTAGGCATTTGAGAAATCAGCCGTCTAGCCGAGGTTTCGACGTTTTGAAGGAGGGTTTATATTGATAGAGATTGAAAAGCCAAAAATCGAAACGGTAGAAATCAGCGATGATAGAAAGTACGGTAAATTCGTCGTCGAACCACTTGAGCGTGGATATGGTACTACTTTGGGTAACTCCTTACGTCGTATCCTATTATCCTCACTCCCTGGTGCAGCTGTAACATCTATTCAAATTGAAGGTGTATTACATGAATTTTCAACAGTTCCTGGAGTTGTTGAAGATGTAACAAACATCATTTTAAACGTTAAAAAGTTAGCGTTAAAGATTTACTCTGATGAAGAGAAAACACTTGAGATCGATGTTAAAGGTCCTGGTACAGTAACGGCTGCTGACATTCAAGCAGACAGTGATATCGAAGTTCTAAATCCGGATCTTCATATTGCAACACTTGAGTCAGATGCTCATTTCCGTATGAGACTTACTGCTCGCACAGGTCGAGGTTATAATCCTGCCGATGCTAACAAGCGTGAAGACCAACCAATTGGTGTACTTCCAATTGACTCAATCTATACGCCTGTTACTCGCGTATCGTATTATGTAGAAAATACTCGTGTTGGTCAAATGACAAATTACGATAAGTTAACGTTGGATGTTTGGACTGACGGTAGCATCGAGCCAGAAAAAGCTGTTGCTTTAGGTGCAAAGATTCTAACGGAACACTTAAATATCTTCGTTAACTTAACAGATGAAGCTCAAAAAGCAGAGATCATGGTAGAAAAAGAAGAAGACCAGAAAGAAAAAGTTCTAGAGATGACGATCGAGGAACTGGATTTATCTGTTCGTTCTTACAACTGCTTAAAACGAGCAGGCATCAATACTGTACAAGAGCTTGCTAATAAAACAGAAGAAGATATGATGAAAGTTCGTAACTTAGGCCGTAAATCTTTAGAAGAAGTTAAAGCTAAACTTGAAGAATTAGGTTTGGGTCTACGTAAGGACGACTGATTATATCTACCTGTTTAACTACTTAACAAAGGAGGGGACCTCACATGTCTTACCGTAAATTAGGTCGTACAAGCGCACAACGCAAGGCGCTTCTTCGTGATTTAACAACTGATTTAATCATCAGTGAACGCATTGAGACAACTGAAGCTCGTGCAAAAGAATTACGTTCAACTGTTGAAAAAATGATTACTTTAGGTAAACGTGGAGATCTACACGCTCGTCGTCAAGCTGCATCTTACATCCGTAATGAAGTAGCTAACGAGGAAGCTGGTCAAAGCGCTTTACAAAAACTATTCAGCGATATCGCTACTCGCTACGAAGATCGCCAAGGCGGTTACACTCGTATCTTAAAAGTTGGACCTCGCCGTGGTGACGGTGCTCCAATGGTTATCATTGAATTAGTTTAATATTTTTAATACAGATAGAAAAGGGCGAGACAGTGTGTAACTAGTCGTTGCCCTTTTTTTATACCTTAAACCGGGTAAATAGCGTAAAAAACCAATGTAGGCAATGCTGCAATAGAAAAAGCTGAGAGGAAGATAGCGTTGAAAGAAATGTCTTTAGAGGTAAAAGATTTATGCTTTCGATACGATCCTGAAGCAGACCTAACATTAGATCACCTTTCTCTCTCTGCTTATAAAGGTGAATGGTTAGCGATAGCTGGACATAATGGATCTGGGAAATCGACGCTGGCACGAATTCTAAACGGCCTTTTGCTACCTGAAAAAGGAACGGTTCGAGTGGGCGATACTCTTTTATCTGAAGAAACAATATGGGATGTGCGCAAGCAGATTGGAATGGTGTTTCAAAACCCAGATAATCAATTTGTTGGCTCAACCGTTCAAGATGATATTGCGTTTGGGCTTGAAAACAACGGGATTCCATTTGAAATTATGGAAAAACGTATACCTGAAGCAATCGAAATGGTCAATATGAGTGCTTTTCTGGATCAAGAGCCTCATCAGCTATCAGGTGGACAAAAACAGCGTGTGGCCATTGCGGGTATAATTGCCGTACAGCCATCTGTTATCATTCTAGATGAAGCAACATCTATGTTAGATCCTATTGGACGAACTGAAGTACTTGAAACTGTTAGAAAATTAAAAGAAGAAAAACAACTGACGGTTATTTCAATTACCCACGATTTAGATGAAGTAGCAATGGCTGACAGAGTCGTTGTGATGAACAAAGGGAAGATCTATGCAACAGGTACTCCACGCGAAGTATTTGCATTAGGTTCCAAGTTAACGGATATTGGACTAGACTTGCCGTTTTCCGTTAAACTAAGCCATCGTTTTGCTTCCGTAGGAATTCCTTTATCAAAAATTCATTTAACAGATGAGGACTTGGTGGACGAACTATGGACATTATATTCAAAGAAGTAGAGCATCGTTATCAAGTTAATACACCATTTGAACGAATTGCTCTGCATGACTTAAATTTAAGCATTCAATCAGGTACATTTTTGGCTGTTATTGGCCATACTGGTTCTGGGAAATCAACAATCATACAGCATCTGAATGCCTTATTGAAGCCAACTGCTGGTGAAATTCAAATCGGTGAGCGCACTATTAAAGCCAATCGAAAAGAAAAGAATTTAAAAGCTATTCGTCAGCAAGTAGGCGTGGTGTTTCAATTTCCAGAACATCAGCTTTTTGAAGAAACGGTGGAAAAAGATATAGCTTTTGGACCAATGAATTATGGCATTTCGGAAGAAGAAGCAAAGCAAAAAGCACGAGAGCTTATCAAGTTAGTGGGGTTGCCAGAAGACATTCTCACCAGATCTCCTTTTGATTTGAGTGGTGGACAAATGCGTCGTGTAGCGATAGCAGGTATTCTAGCGATGAATCCTAATGTGCTAATTTTAGATGAGCCAACTGCTGGATTGGACCCTAGAGGCCGTCAAGAAATTATGAATATGATTTATCGTCTTCATAAAGAAAAAGGCTTGACGACGATTCTCGTGACTCACAGCATGGAAGATGCAGCTATGTACGCTGATGAGCTAATTGTAATGAATAAAGGAACGATTGCGATGAAAGGGTCACCTAGAGAAGTTTTCGGTCAGCATACGCAGCTAAAAGAATATGGATTGGATGTTCCAGAATCGCTTCGCTTTATGCTGAAGCTGCAAGAGAAATTTCAGCTTGAAGCATCGGATACGGTTATTACCTTTTCTGAAGTGGTAGAGAAAGTGCAGCACCTTATGCAGCAAGGTGAACGAATATGATGAACTCAATCATTATTGGTAAGTATGTCCCGGGTCATTCTGTTGTCCATCGAATGGATCCTCGGGCCAAGCTGCTTCTCGTATTTGCGTATGTATTAATTGTGTTTTTAGCAAATAACCCTATCGGCTATTCTTTTTTAGGTGTGTATACCCTTGTGATAGTGGCCATGAGTAAAGTGCCCGTTTCCTTTATTTTAAGAGGGTTAAAGCCCGTTCTATTTATTATTATCATCACGTTTCTTTTGCACATTTTTATGACGAAGGAAGGTCCTCTTTTGTTTGAATGGGGATGGTTTTCTGTCTATAAAGGCGGCCTTATTCAAGGTGTTTTAATTTCCTTGCGCTTCTTGTTCTTAATTTTAATTACGACGATGCTAACGTTAACGACTACGCCCATTGAAGTAACAGATGGAATGGAAAGCTTGTTGAATCCATTTAAAAAGCTCAAGCTTCCTGTTCATGAATTAGCTTTAATGATGTCCATTTCTCTTCGCTTTATTCCTACATTGATGGAAGAGACAGATAAAATTATTAAAGCGCAGACAGCACGAGGAGTGGACTTTAGCAGCGGTCCCGTTACGGATCGGTTGAAAGCTGTCGTTCCTTTGCTTGTTCCTTTATTTATAGGTTCATTTAAGCGTGCTGAAGAGCTAGCTATTGCCATGGAGGCAAGAGGATATAAAGGCGGAGAAGGGCGTACAAAGTATCGTCAATTAAAATGGGGAAGCATAGATACAATTATGCTTTTACTTCTGCTGGCAGTAGCAGTTGTTTTAGTGCTGATTAGAACGTAAAGATTGTTTGGTGAAAAGATGAAACGTTTAAAATGTATAGTTGCATACGACGGCACACACTTTTCAGGTTATCAAGTTCAGCCCAATAAGCGAACAGTTCAACTGGAGATTGAAGCCGTTTTAGAGAAAATGCATAACAAAAAAGTTCCGATTTACGCCTCTGGACGAACGGACACAAATGTTCATGCACAGGGGCAAGTCATTCATTTTGACACAAACCTAAATATTCCATGTGATAAGTGGAAAAAAGCATTGAATTCAATGCTACCAGATGATATTGTAATGAAGAATGTATGTGAAGTTGATGCACATTTTCACGCCCGGTATGACGTTACTTCAAAAGAGTATCGCTATCATATTTTGCGCGGCGAAGATCGAAATCCTTTCACTCGTTCTTATGCATACCATTACCCTTATCCATTAGACTACTCAAAAATGAAAAAAGCCATCACATATTTACTCGGTACACACGACTTTACAAGCTTTTGTTCAGCGAGGACAGAAGTGGAAGATAAGATTCGTACGATTTACAAGATTGATATGTATGAAGAGAATAGTCAGCTTGTGTTTAGATTCGTTGGAAGTGGCTTTCTGTATAATATGGTTCGTATTCTTGTTGGAACGCTTTTAGAAGTAGGACAAGGCCGTATTGAACCAGATGCTATAAAAGATATTCTAGAAAGCAAATCACGTCCTCGTGCAGGGAAAACTGCGCCTTCGCAAGGACTATATTTATGGCGCGTTTTCTATGACAACTAAACCTGGTGTAACATTTTCTTGACATTAGTAGCTTAAAGATATAATATATCATATGGTATGTATTTTAACCCCACGGTTAGCCCCGGAAATTAATCGTGTTGAAATAGAAGGTTGAAATAATTTTATAATTGATGATGAAAATTAGGAGGGAAACTCATGCGTACAACTTTCATGGCGAAAGCAAACGAAGTAGAGCGTAAATGGTATGTTGTCGATGCTGAAGGTAAAACTTTAGGTCGTTTAGCAAGTGAAGTAGCATCAATCTTACGCGGTAAACATAAACCAACTTTTACACCACATGTTGATACTGGTGATCACGTGATCCTTATCAATGCGTCAAAAATCGAATTAACAGGTAAAAAATTAACTGATAAAATTTATTACCGTCACAGCATGCACCCAGGTGGTTTGAAACAACGTACAGCATTAGAAATGCGTACTAACTACTCTGAGAAAATGCTTGAATTAGGAATCAAAGGCATGCTTCCAAAAGGTAGCCTAGGCCGTCAAATGTTCAAAAAATTACATGTGTATGCTGGTGAAACACATCCACATGAAGCACAAAAACCAGAAGTTTACGAACTTCGCGGATAATTAATAAGAGGAGGTTATTATCTTGGCACAGGTACAATATTACGGAACTGGTCGTCGTAAAAGCTCTGTTGCTCGTGTACGTTTAGTACCAGGTAACGGTCGCGTAACAATCAACGGTCGTGAAATCGAAGAATACATTCCATTTGCTGCACTACGTGAAGTAGTAAAACAACCACTTGCTTTAACTGAAACTGTAGGTAACTATGACGTATTTGTAAACGTTAATGGTGGAGGTTATGCAGGTCAAGCTGGCGCTATTCGTCACGGAATCTCTCGTGCTTTATTAGAAGCAGACCCTGAATACCGTGGAACATTAAAACGTGCTGGTCTATTAACTCGTGACGCTCGTGCGAAAGAACGTAAAAAATACGGTCTTAAAGGCGCTCGTCGTGCACCACAATTCTCAAAACGTTAATTTTATATTACGTTTCAAGCCTTGGTCTTTGGACCAAGGCTTTTTTTATTTGTTGTTTGCGTATGAGACGAAGGCTTGTGCAGACAATATGTAAAAAAGGGAGGCGTTATCGTGAACGAGGTTACATATTTAAAAGAAAAACGTTATGAAAAAGAAATGAAATATGAACGCAAAGTCCTAAGGGAACTATCGTTTGATTTGCTTCAAGAGAGGCTGCGCCGTTATTTTCATCCAATGTTTCAGTGGAATATGCTAGGAGACGAACATGTGGAGGAGTACTGTCTTGACATTGCTATCGAATCATTTTTATTAGGTGCCCGGGTGAGTAAACGTGGTAAAGGCTACGAAGATGTTCAGAAGCACAGTAAGCAAGAAGAGTCTCTTTTAATTGATACATTGTACGGAGCCGTTAGCATGTCTGTAACAGATCTTTATCAAGATGGTCTGTATTATTTGTGTCAAGGATATGTGCAAGACTGGTGGAAAGAAGGTTATCGAACCGCAGAAAAAAGACGCCGTTTACGTTTGCATTAAAAAGTACTCATAATTCCCGTTCTTGTCCCATATAGAAATAAATAGGTGAGGCAAGAAGGGAAGGGATAAAATGTCTAAAGTAAAAATAATGAGCACAATTATAGCGCTTCTCGTTCTTTTTGTCATTGTACAATATCAAATAGATCATAGAACATCATCCGGTTCGCTTTCACTTCCTCTTAGCGGGAAAGTTATTGTACTAGATCCTGGACATGGCGGTGTTGATGGAGGAGCGGTAGGAGAGGATGAGGTGCTTGAAAAAGAAATAACTCTTAAAATTTCGTTAATGCTTCGAGACTATCTGCAAGAGCAAGGGGCACTTGTTATTATGACGAGAGAAAAAGACGAAGACCTAGCGGCCAAAGATACAAGAGGATACAGTCGCAGAAAAGTAGAAGACTTAAAAAATCGCTTAACGATGATTAATAAATCCAACGCTGATTTGTACTTAAGTATTCACTTGAATGCTATTCCATCCTCTGCGTGGAGAGGGGCTCAAACTTTCTATTACGGATCCCTAAAAGAAAACGAGCAAGTGGCCAAACTCATTCAACAAGAGCTAAGAAATAATCTGGACAATACGACCCGTGAAGCAAAAGCTATTCAAACTCTTTACCTTCTTAAGCATTCTAAGCCACCCGGTGCTTTGGTTGAAGTAGGATTCTTGTCAAATCCTACAGAACGTAAAATGCTTCAATCGAAACGCTATCAAAAAAAGTTAGCTGAATCCATTTATGAAGGAGTCAGCCGGTATTTTACTGGAGAAAAGCCTAAATAAAAAGCATAGCACCCTTCTATTCAGAAAAATCTAATATGTATGATATACTTGATAGTATAAATAAATAGATTTTAACATGGTGGTGGGAGTATGCTAACGGAAAAGCAAGTAAAAGAAGTAGTAGGGGAAATTACAGATCCATTTTTAAATAAAAAACTATCAGAAACAGATGCGATTAAAGAAATAACAATCAAAGCTGAAAAACAGCATATAAGCCTGAAGATTGCTGTTGCAAAAACAGGTACGAGTGAACAGTTGAGCCTGCAAGGCACAATTGTAGAAGAATTAAAAAAAGCAGGTGTACAGTCGGTTGGACTGCGATTTGTTGAGTTTACGCCTGAGGAACTTCAGCAGTACCGAGCTGAGCAGCCGAATACTGGCAACTTACTAACTAGTCCGAATGCACCTGAATTTATTGCTATTGCCAGCGGTAAAGGAGGCGTTGGTAAATCAACAGTCTCTGTTAACTTAGCCGTTTCTCTAGCTCGTTTAGGAAAAAAAGTTGGTTTAATTGATGCTGACATTTATGGATTCAGCGTCCCAGACATGATGGGAATCACACAACGTCCTGTAGTAGAAGGTGAAAAGATTATTCCAGTTGATCGTTTCGGAGTAAAAGTTATTTCCATGGGCTTCTTTGTAGAAGATAATTCACCTGTTATCTGGCGAGGACCTATGCTCGGAAAAATGTTGACGAGCTTCTTTACAGAAGTTGAATGGGGAGAATTAGATTATCTTTTACTAGACTTACCCCCAGGAACAGGTGATGTCGCATTAGACGTTCACTCCATGCTTCCTGCTTGTAAAGAAGTGATTATTACAACACCACATCCTACAGCGGCATTTGTTGCAGCTAGAGCGGGTGCTATGGCTTTGAAAACCGATCATGAGGTCATTGGAGTTGTAGAAAATATGGCTTACTTTGAAAGCCAGCTAACAGGGGAAAAAGAGTATGTATTTGGTAAAGGCGGGGGTCCAAAACTGGCTGAGGAACTTCAGACAGAGCTGTTAGGACAGCTTCCGTTAAGTCAGCCTGATTGGAATGAAGAAGATTTTGCACCTTCCATTTACGACGAATCGCATCGTTTAGGTCAAATATATGGAGAGATTGCAAGCAAGATTGCATTTATTTGCGAAAATGAAAAAGCAGCAACAGGAAAATAATAAAAAGCACGCGCTGTTCGAGCGCGTGCTTTTTATTATTATACAGAGAGTTCAATCTGCGTCTTTTTTAAGTCAAATGCGAGGTTTTGTTTTAAGAGAGCTAAAAATGTTTTTCCAGCTGTACTTACGGTGTGAGACTGGTGCTTTAAAATGCCGATTGCAGGCCCCTCATGTAAGTCATGAATCGTTTTAACCACCACTTGATCCGGCGGAAGAGTTGCGCTTATTTGTGGAACAACGGCTATTCCTAAGTTTTCTTTTACAAAATGCTGAAGTGTGCTAATAGTGCCTAACTGGACTTTAGCAGGCAGCTGTCCTGTTCGTTCAAAGATTAGCTGCTCAATTTTCTTTTGAACGGAAGATTGCCCAGCTGTAATCAGCGTTTCGTGTATTAAATCTTTTGCAAAGATTGTTTTTCTTTTTGTTAGCGCATGATTGAATGGTAGTAGCAGCACAAGTTTTTCCGTTAGCAATGCCTCAAACTCTATATCTCTGAACGATTCTGATACAGTGCCAATCGCGAAATCAATTTCTTGATTGCGTATATGTTGATGAAGGTGCTTTTCGTCTGCAACGAGTAAGCTAATTTCTGTGTTGGGATATCTTTTTTTAAATAATGAGAGAATGGAAGGCAGTCGACTGCTTGCTGTAGGCTCTGCAGCACCTATACGGATCGTGCCAGCTTCGCCTGTTGAATAATCCTTTAAGGTATTATTTAGATATTCATATTCCTTTAGTAAAATATTTGCCCGTTCGTAAAAGATTTTACCTGCTTCAGTAAGTTTAATGCTTTTTCCTCGTTCTAAAAGCTTAAATCCTAGTTCGGATTCTAACTTTTGAATGTGCAGTGTAATGGTAGGCTGAGAGTACTTTAAATATTCAGCGGCTAATTGAAAGCTTCCTAAACGAACAATGGTTTGAAACGTTTTAATAACGCGAAATTCCATCGAATTCCCTCCTTTTGCTATAAAACGATTGTGTTAATTTCTAATATTTTACCATAAAGCTAAGAATTAAAGTTTACAATTCCAATAAAAATACTAAGTATTAAAAAATATAAAGAAGTCATTTAGGTTTTTTAATAAAAATAAATGACATAATTAAATACGCATCTCATGTGAGATGCGTATTTAATCACTGCTGTTGCTGTTCTCCCCCTGAGTCAGATCCAGCGGAAGAAGAACCGCCATCGTCGCTGCTTTGTTTTTGTCCACCTTGTGTTTCTTCAGCGGCTTTCAAAAGAATGTCTTGAATTTTAGATTGATAAAGAGGGCTATCAAACGTTTCGGTCATAATCTTTTGTAAATAAGTGCGATATTCTTTACTCTTTAAAACAGTCAGTACTTCTTTTTCCATAGCCGGATCCTTTAAAACATCTTGAAGCATTCCTTGATATTCAGGATCTTTCATTAGTTGTTTGATGACCGTCTTATTTTCTTTTTCCAAACTTTTAGCAAAGCTTTCAGCAAACTTCGGATCATCCATGGCTTTTTTCCAAAATTCCACGCCCTTATCTGATACTAAGGTTTGAGAAATTGTATCTTTTATCGCGTTTTGATCCATTAAAATATCTTGTCTAACAGAAGGGTCTTTCATAATTGCCTCGACTGCTTTTTTTCCTTCATCTGTTTTTAAAATATCAACAACCATTTTCTTTGTTTGATCATAATCCATACCATTGTTCTCTTCATCTTGCGGTGCACAGGCTGTAGCTAAAAGCATACACATTCCTATATAAATGAGGAGCATGAGTCGCTTTTTCATAGTAATGAGCTCCTTTCCTAATATGCTTACGCTTAATATGAGATAATCAAGGTTTTTTATTCATAAAAGAGCTCTAGATTTTTCAAAACGTGATTGGTACAATTTATGAAAAGGTACAATTTTGTAACTTATGGGGGAGATGGAAGTGAATAGTCGAAATTGGGTTCGTCTATTTCTAACCACGTTAGCTGTTGGGGGTATAAGTACAGCTGTTGTTGGGTTTGCGGTGCGCTGGGGGGAATACGGTCACTTATTTCAACAAGGAAAGATAGGAGAAATTGTTGCTGTTTTAACATGGCTCGTAGGCGTAGGGTTTATTTTTAGTTTAATTAGCCAAATGGGGTTCTTTGCATATTTAACTATTCACCGATTTGGGTTGGGAATTTTTAAATCTGCATCTCTTTGGAAATCGGTTCAAATTGTATTTGTTTTATTTGTATTATTTGACGTTGCTTATTTTCGATATAAGTTCTTTCAACAAGCGGGAGAAGGCATAGGTAAGTATATTTTGTTAAGCGTTTTCTTGTTAGCGGTAGGGTTGTTAGTGGCGTATGCAAAGAAAAAGCAGACGAATAAAGAGGCTTTTGTACCAGCGCTGTTTTTTATGATTGTTGTAACGACAATTGAATGGTTCCCAGCGCTGCGGACGAATGAAGAAAGCTGGCTTTACCTTATGTTGTTTCCACTTCTAATTTGTAATATGTATCAACTTCTTATTTTGCCGAAACTTCTTACGCACGCAAGAATAGCAAAAGCAGACAAATAGCATATTTGTCTGCTTTTGCTTTCCATATACAGTGGGAATAAATCTTAGCGGATATCTTTTACTTGGGTTTTTGAATTTGAAATTAATGTTGAAATACTTACGTTTGAGACTTTTTTATTTTGTAATGAATTCTTGATATATGGAATAGCCTTTGCTGTTTGTTGAGCGGAGTCAGACGCGTGCAGCAATATAATATCTCCCCCGTTTAAAGGCTTTGTAACATTCGAGACAATTTTTTCAACCCCTGGATTTGTCCAGTCTTTAGAATCAATGCTCCAGTGAACAGTAGTATATCCTATATCTGCTGTTAATTTTAAGATGTCTTTATTAAATTGCCCGTTAGGAGGACGAAGAAGGTGAACATCTTTAAGGCCTAGAGAATCAAAGACTTTCTTTGATTTTGCAAGATCCTGTCTAATCTCATTAGGTTTTAGGCTTGTATAAGAAGTATAGTCATAGCCCATTGTGCCAATTTCGTGACCTTCTTTCTTAATGCGCTCTACAATATCTGGGTGACGTTCAGCCCATGAAGCAGATAAAAAGAAAGTAGCATGTTCAATATGCTGTCTTTTTAGTTCATTCAGAATGGGAATAGCTCTTTCATCTCCCCAGCTGATGTTAAAGGTCAGAGCAACTTCCGGATTTTTATCATCCGCCTTATAAACAGCTCTTGGACCGTTATCCGTTGAAAACACGGGAAAGTGAAACGTCTGCTGAGCATAGAGAAAAAAACTTGTAAAAAACGCAGCAACTACGATAAGCATGGTCTGTTTGATTCTTTTGGCTCGAATAGTATAAAACATATTCATTTTGTCACCTCATTTAATAAGTAGTACTTGTCTAATTTGTATGCGTTTTGTCTACAATTAATAACAGGTAAGGAAAAGAACAACTGATTTTATTTTGATGTGTGAGAATCAATGTCGCAAAAAGCAGGTGAATCAATGAAAATTTGTTTATTTAATCAGGTGGAGTGTTTAGAGTTAGAAGCACTACTTAGAGAAGAAATAAAGAGATCAAACGTTGCTTTTCAACAAAGTTTGAATCATGTAGTTCTTGAACGAAACATTCAAGAAAAGTATCAAATCCTTTCAAAGATCTTGCTAAGATTCGGCGAAAGCAGGGAAGTAAATAAGATTTTTTGATAAAACGAAAAAAACTTTTCAAAAAGTGTTGACTTTTATACAGCACAGATGTTAAATTATTAAATGTCGCTGATGAGTGATTGGAAAACAATCGCAATTCATCAGAAATAAAATATTAAAAAGTTGTTGACAAATGAAAGACAACTTGTTAATATAAGAAAGTCGCTCAAGAGCGGCGGTTGAACTTTGAAAACTGAACAAAGCGACAAACGTCAACGTTAATTTTTATTTTTTAAATGAGCAAGTCAAACATTTCTTCGGAGAGTTTGATCCTGGCTCAGGATGAACGCTGGCGGCGTGCCTAATACATG
>NZ_JBBJSS010000016.1:0-58960 GCF_038898415.1 Priestia sp. SB1
ATCCTATTACTATTATCATTTGCCACTCACGCGGTAATACAGATGGTTCCGTAAATCCATGCTCTTCTTTGTAAGATAAATTTCTTTCTTTTTCCTCTGTCATTTTCATTACCTCCGATTTATTTAAATGATATCGTTCCATCTAAATACAATTCAATACCCGTCACAATAAGCAATGAACCCATTGTAGCTCCTAAGAGATACATAATGAATAAACCCTTATCCATCTTTATTTTCCCTAATCCATATTGCATGGCTACAAGCACTGCAATAATTCCTATAAGTTGTTTTAAATAAAAGAGTGCCGAATCTATTGTGAAATTACCATAAAACATTTAAATTACCTCCCCATACGACTATAATAAAGCCTTTTCCAGTTGTTGCAACATATGACTAAAGAAAGTTATTGCTGGAGGAAGGGTTATAATCGCGCCGCCTATCATTAGAAAGGGCTTCATATACCCTCGCTCTTTAAACAGAAACACTGCCTTTATAATCACCGATAATACTATAGAAAAGTAGAATGGCATGAACATCATCGAAAATGCCAGTAAAAAGCCGTTCATCTTTTTGATAACCTTTTTATTAATGCTCTGATAAATAGGATACTTAGGCCGATACCAGCAACATTAGTCAGTACCACCAGCGTTTTTAATTCAAAAAGTGTTGCTATTCCCGATAAAAAACTACATGCAAGCCATCCAATGACTATAGGCCATATACGCGGCTTCTTGTGCTCCGGGTTGACTTCTTTTCGAGCGTTCTTTCGTCTCTCCTCCTCTACGAATATATTCATCATTAGAAAATCCCACAGATTAAATTTCATCTTCTTTTCCCCCATCAGATATTGTTTGATATAGCATGGTTCCCATTGCCAGTGAACCGATTTCTCCTATTAGCTCTACAATTTCAAGTTTTAATGCTATTCCTGAAAGTGCTGTAATTACAAAAACAACTAATACAACGCATAATATTTTAGAAGCCATTGCAATACTCCCCTTTGATCTAAAAAAGCCAGGTAAGACCTGGCTTCCTAGCTTACATAATCGCTGAAAGTTTTCCGTACTCTTTCTCAGTTCGTGCTATATAGTTAAGGAGCTTTTTGCTACTCCAATCGTCTATATTACTCGGTAAGTCGATACCGTTATCAAAAGCAAGTTGAGTCGCATATAAGTAAATTTTCATCCAATCCGAATTCGCTGTTAAAGTCATTGTCATAGCCATCCTTTAGTCGCCTCCATTTTAATTTCAGGTATTTTTTCATCCACAACCTCTAGAAGTACGTTACATACAGGGCATTTCGCCATAGGCTTTATGCGATCGTATATCGTAGGTTCGTCATCGCATTCCATACACTGATAAGCAACCTCGCCTGTTTTCAGTTTTAGCTTGAGCTTCTTCGGCTCCAGCTTTGTTTCTACAGGCTTTTTTGGCTTTGGTTTAGGCTTTGGTTTCTTCGGCTTGCTTTTGGGTTTTTTCGGCTGTGCCATGCCTTCATCCACCCAGCCGAATATATCCAGTTGTTCTGCTGCCATTGATCTGCTACCTCCTTGTTAATAATTACCTTACGCTTATATTATATACCGTATGTTACCGTTTGGCAATATGCAAATGAAAAGTTTTAAAAAAAAGAGAAGGCTTTTATGCCTTCCCTTATTGGTTAATAAAAACCATATCGTCTCGGCTCACGCGTTTTTGGGGTAATCTCAAACCCTTCCTCGCCCTTGCCTGTATCTTTAATTACTATATGCCACTTGAAATTCGGATCATGATCCGGAGTTGCATAGAAGTAATAATGTCTATCATCGCTCCCTATCTCCGCTAAATCCATATCAAATTCCACACTAGAATAGCCTTTCTTTTCTAAGTACCTAGTAATCTCTCTAATCTTTTTTTGGTGCTCATTCATACCAATGACCCCCTTATTTAGTTTTCCAGCCTTTAATCTTGTAACCATATATCTTAGCAAGCTCCTGGAACGACTTCTCGCTATTAGTTACCGCTACCGGTGTGCCTTTTTGAACTTGGTCGTACATCTTAATAATTTCATCGTTATACATACGAATGCACCCGGAGCTTACGTAGCCGCCGATCGAAGAAGGATTGCTGTTACCATGAATCGCGTATACGCTACCGGCCTTTGATGCAGATGAGCCTGGTACGCTAAGTCCTAACCAACGTGCGCCAAGTGGATTATTTGGTGCTCCTCCAGGAATGTTTTTCTTGTAATATGGCCGGTTCTTAATCTTTTGAACTACCTTAAAGTGGCCAACCGGTGTTAATTCCCAAGAACGCCCTGTACCCACCTTACTTTCCTGTTTAACATACCCGTTTTGCAAGTACATTAATTTGTTGTAATGCTTATTTACGATGATTAAGTCGTCCTTGGCCGCCGCATGTGCAGTAGGTGCTCCCCCAATCAAACCTACTGCTAAACCGCCAATTAATGCAATACCACCCAATTTTTTTAGCATCATTCTCTAGTCTCCTTATTAAGTTTTTTATACCGTATGTTACCGGTACAAGTAATATTTTACTAATTTGATATTGAAAAAGCAAGAAAAACTTGTCAATTATGAGCAAAAAAACCACCTTTTTGTCAGGTGGTTTTCTAGCTATTAAAAATTTAATTTTGTATCTTGTAATTGGTGAATGGCTTCTTGTATAAGGAAGTCTCGCTCCTTGGTATCAACCAGGGCCAATTGCAAGGTCTGTATGACCGAGCTTATTTTCACTTCCATATCCTTAGTTTCAATCAGTAAAAATGTGCCGCTTTTTACGTTATTCATTTGTTTTCCCTCCGCTATTTGCATATTGTTAAATCACCTTTATATAGAAAGGGAGCCGAAGCCCCCAGGGTTTATTACGCTTCTGCGTCTATTACGAGAAAGTTCCAGCCGCTCTTTCTAATGCGGAATTCGTAGGCTTGCTCTTCGCCGGCCTTTTTAATTTCCTCCGCTTCGTATCTTGAGTCTACCTTTACTGCGCCATGCTTTCTTACTTCGTATACCATATCTTTTACACTCATCGGTATATTATTATTTACCTTTTCTTTTACGCTATCTTGAATCTTAGCTTTGATTTTTTCCTGTAAGTTCATTTGTGCTTCCTCCTTTTATTTGCATATTGCCAAATACCTTACTTCTATATCATACCTCTCTTTTATTAATTTGGCAATATGCAAATGATAAATAAACAAACTTTTTGAACAAGAAAAAAGCCTGCTATTCGGCAGGCTCTTGCTTATCCAATCAACTCTTTGTTGATTTTATTTAGTTCGTTCCATTGCTCTTCGATCTGGCTTTTTAGATCCTCTAGTCTTTCTTCGTAAAAAGTTACAATGTTTCGTAGAGCTTCTAATTGCTCTTTGCTATATTGATCTTTCTGCAATTCTTCTCTTGCTTGTGTTAGCATTTTCATACCTTCTAAGATTTGAAAGTTTAAGTCCTCGATTTTGTTGTAAATTTGTTCTTTCATTTGAATTCCTCCATATAGTTGTATTTGCATATTGCCTAATTACCTTACGAACACATCATACCTCTGTTTTCTCCTTTTGGCAATATGCAAATAAAAAAAGATGAACTTTTTTTATGGAATATGACATAAATATAATAAGAGCCATCTATACACATGCCAGTATATCCGATGGCTCTTGCCGCAAGCATTCATATTTGTTATGATTTTATTGCACACAATTTTCAGGTAGAAGAAATCGAGGAGAGAGTCTATTTATATAGGCTCTTTTTTTATGTGAAAACCGCCAGTAGAAACGCCCCTAATACACCGATTACTGCCAGCAATGATTTTAAATCTTCTATATTAAATCCTGTATCTTTGACGTCATACGTATGTGGCCGTTCTTTATTGCGGACCACTTTTATTTTTCTAGGAGAGTCGGATTGTAATTCCTCCTCCATTTCCTCGAATGACGTCCCTCCCTCGTTCGGAAGCCAACGGCCCAGTTCGTCTCTCGGCCTTTCGTGGAACCGGCGCTTTTTGTGTTGGCTCATTTCGTGAAGCATTTCCTCCTCCATTATTGCCAGCCGCGCTATCCTTCTCATAACTTCCTTTTCCGCGATCGTAAGCATTGAGGTCCCTCTCTTCTTGTTCTTTTTCTACATCTTGATACCGCCACCAACGGGAATCCCCAAGGCTCCATCCAGGCGAGGGAGTGGGGACGTCTTTCTTTTTGAAGCGTAGAATAATATCATGAAATTCTTTTGAGTAGGCAGCAGAAAAAAGTGCTGCACGTAAAATTTGGTTTCGATCGAGCGAAGTTGCCTGAAACAATTCATCAACATACGTTTTATATTCATCCGCATACCTTACAGTTGGTCTATACACTAATTTTCCTCCTTTTATCAAAAATGGCTTTTTATTTTGCCTCCTGTAAGGTTTTTTCTTTAATTAAGTCCTGTAGGATTCGTTTTCCTTCTGACGTCAAATACACACCTTTTTGTGATAATAACGCAATCGCAAGCTCTTTATTCATTAAAAACAGCCCCTTTTTGTGTTTTGACGTCCGTTTTGACGTCTTAATAAAGTATATTGATGGCCGCCTGTCCACTATACTTAAAAAATTAAAATTAATACTTATATTTTTAAGTGTAATGGACAGAATGCTATAAAAAGGAGGTATTTAAAATGGCATGGTGGAAAAACCCAAAGCGTTCGAAATTTGGGAAATGGCTTGATAGGGAAGGGATTACACAAAAGGATTTTGCTGAACATAGCAAGGTTTCTATGGCTACAATGTGGAGGCTCTGTACGGATAAAGAATATGTGCCGGGTTCAATTGTTTTAAAAAAGGTAATGAAAACAATTCGCTCGATCGATAAAGGAAAGAAGCCGGATGATTTTTTCGACATATAAAAAAGACCCCTCTATGAGTGGGCCTTTTCTCTTTTGCCATATTTATATTCATTGTACTCGTCAAGATAGCGATCCCATGTTTGAGTTGCCATCCTTAGAATAGATACATCAATGTTTTTTACTTCTCTCATCCACGTTTTAAAGTCCATTTGCTTATTCATTTAGCTCCCCCCTTAAAAAAGACTAGTTTGCTCGTAATTCTCAGGTTCAGCTTCTAATTCTACAGCTGGAGTCATTTCCGGTTCTGCTGCCTCTCCCATTTCCGGGATCTCATCCAGTAACTCGAAATACGATGTATAATAGCAACCAAAGTGTGCTTTTTTCGGATGAAATTCTTTGGAAACATAAACTGTATCTTTTCCATTTGGATAAACATAATACCTCTTATTTATTTTTAGGTTAACAGTCCCCCCTGCATTAATACATTTAGCTATATACCCTTTTTCAGTAGCCATGCTCAATTCCTCCCTTAATGAACGTCTTTAGAGTTTTGTTTTTTTGTAGAAGAAATAAATTGTTCAATATCCATGCCTGTCTTATCTTTAAATTGAATACTTGCAAAGCGATTTAAAACATCCTGGAATTCTTCTTCGCTCCAATCCAACAGCCCGGCTACTAACAAAATTAAGTCAACGCGAGTTTTAGTATTTTTTACTTCTCGTGATTGACTAAATTCATTTATGACTTTTTTAAAATGCTCAAGATCCGGCGTACCCTCTTCTTTATTTGCTACAGTCAAAATATCCGTCATTAATTTATACATGAATGATTTCCTCCTTATTATTGAACTTCTATATATACCTTTGTTCCATCTTCGTATTGCTCAAGCTGATTGCCAACCCAAGAGCCTGCGCCGCGATTGTCTGAAGGAGGAATATACTCGATGTCTGCACCTTGGCCGCCTTCTTCGCACATCGCCATTGGCCACTCGTCACGATCGTATCCTGGTTTAGTAGGAACGCCTTTTAATGAGAGTTTCCTATTTTCATCTGCGCCAGCTCGATCAATGGTGCAAATCTTATCCTGCCCATCAGCTATAGCATCTTTAATATGCTTGGCCGTTAAAGGGTAACGATCCTCCGGGAAATCAATTTTTACGTCATATTCTGTAGAAGTAGAAGTTTGCTCTTGCTTTGGCTCATCCTGCGTTTTCTGAGGTGGTGAAGTGGTGAAGTCGGATGCACTGCAACCAGAAAGGGAAAATACAACCGGAACCGCCAGGGCCGCCACAGCTTTTAATAATTTAGTTTTCATAGTTTAGCTCCTTGTTATGGAATATGTTTCTAAATACATTATATACCGGTTGTTACCGTTTGGCAATATGCAAATAAAAAAGAAGAGGAAATATATCCTCTCCTTACTTAAATGTATTAATAGCTAGATCGAGTGCTTTTTTCACACGAACATCTTCTACAAAACTTTTCTTAGCTTCTAATGCTCTAATAACTGCGTCTTGATCTCCGATAGAGTAAGGGCGAATAAATACTCCATCTTCACTTCCAAGCATTTCTACTGGAGTACCTGTCGTCCATCCTTGTTGACGTCTAACTTCTTTCGGAATAACGATGCGGCCGAGTTCATCTATCTTTCTTACAATTCCAAGTGGTTTAACGTTCAATGCTAATTCCTCCTAATAATGAGTAAAATTATTTGTTTTGGTTATCTTCGTTAATTGTACCCCAAGAGGTAACATTCGGTAAATAGGAAAATGTACATGGCAACAGGCACATTTAAAAAAGCGCCTATAATTATCTGAAAATTAAATTTATATAATTGGTAAAATCTGTGGTGCAAAAAAGTAGACTTTTTAGGACAAAAAAACTTCTATAAAACTCTATAAAAACAACCGTCTTAAAAAGTCCAAAAATAATAAAAGAACGTGCGCGTTATTTCGTGTACTTTTTAGCACGTAATTGGTATAATTCTATTACAATAGTTAAATATTGTTAATTTATAACGCTGTGGGGAGCGATGTAAAATGCCAGGTTCAAATGTTGGATATATACGTGTAAGTTCCAAAGACCAAAATTTGGAACGTCAACGCAAAGAGATGGAAAAAATGGAGATAGACAAAATTTTCGAAGATAAGCAATCGGGAAAAGATTTCAATCGGCCCGGATATCAAGATTTAAAGAAATATCTTCGAGAAGGGGACGTTTTGTATATTCACTCCTTGGATCGGTTCGGACGTAACCGAGAAGAGATTGCAAGAGAATGGCGCGAAATAAACAAAGATATGGGCGTAGATATTGTTGTACTAGATAACAAGGATATTTTAGATACTCGAAAGTATAAGGATAGTTTAGGGAACTTTGTAGCCGAGCTAGTTTTATATATTCTTTCTTTCCAGGCCGAACAAGAACGTAATGCTATCCGTAAGCGCCAACGCGAGGGAATTGATATTGCACTGGCAGCAGGGAAAGCATATGGCCGCCCTAAAATGGAAATAGATGAGGTGTTCCTAGAAACCTATAATAAATGGAGAAGCCACGAAATTACGGCTGTCCAGGCTTTCAAGGCTCTAGGTATGAGCAAATCCACTTTTTATAAAAGAGTACGAGAATATGAAGCTAAGAAGCCGGTGACGTCTTAATAATCGAGATTGTACCTACTGAAAATCTACATCGGCAAATAACGATTATTTACTTCATTAATATTACCGCTGTAGGAATAGACGTATATAAGTAATAGAAGCGTTTTTGAAATCTGTAAGGAAGAATAGGTGGAGAAACGAAGAGGAAAAAAGAAAAGAAAAACAAAGAAAAACCCCCGTCATGACTCGGAGGTTTTTTCTTTGCGTAAAAGCTTGACCGTATCCACACTTTAACCACTATAACAAGAAGGATTTACAACATTAGCCCCATAGCTAATAAAAGAAAAGCAAACTATGAAAAAATCATCGCGTAAATCAAAAAACATGAGAAATTGGAAGGATGTTGGAATCTCCTTGACCACTTATTATCTTATCAAAAAGTTATACCGATTGTAAACTATTATGTTGCAATTCTGATTTTTCAGAGGTATGATGTGTTTGTAAGGTATTTGGCAATATGCAAATGAAAAGGAGAAGATAAAATGTTTACTTTAATCTATACCAACGGAAAAGAGGCCCCTTATACCGGCGGCCAATATAGAAGCCTTAATAAAATGCAAAAGTATATAATAGCCTTTGCAGAAAAGAACCCAAACATTATGGCGGTACGCTATAACAATAGAGATAACAATATCGTATGGGAAAGGGAGAATAAAGATGAATATTGATCGCTTAGAAAGAAAATTACAGCAGATATTACGAGTGGGATATGCGTATTTGAAAGGCGCTCAAGAGTACCACGATTTTTACTACTACGCCGAAGAGCAAGGATACGAAATAAGCAACGGCCAATACGTAACCGGCCGCACCATATTAGTAAGGCTAGAAATGCACTGATAAAAAGGCCCCTGCAAACGCAGGAGCTTTTTTTGTGCTGTAGAAACCAAAAAGGCCCAGGAAACAAATGAGGCTTAAACATTTGTCCCTGGGCTTTTCTTGGAGATAGAATCGGATACCTCCTTATGCAAAAGGTGGTCAATCAAATTCAACTTACTAATATTCTAAAACGGCTTATATAGAATAGAAAGGTGCTTCATGGCAAGCATGCAATGAAATGAGTATGCTAATAACTTACCCCTACTATATCAGAAATAAACGCTTTTGTTTACCGTTTGTTACCGGTACTTATTGCTCATTTTTTTCTTTCTTTTTAGAGTCTTTTATTTTTAATAAGGAACCGTACTCTTCCTCAAAATCTAAAATCTCATTTCGTAACCAGCCTTTATAGCGATTAACCTCTACGATCGGCTTTGGAAAACCTTTTAAGTTAACGATCGCCCAATCAACCCACTGACGAGATTTCCCAAGATAATCCGCTACGTTAATGCTGCTCATTAATACGAGAGCACCCTTTTCTTCTTTGTTCGCTTCGTTTCTCATGTCGATTGCGACCTTGGCACTTACCCTAGTGAATTTATTCATATCTAATTTATCTGCAGTCTTATTCGTCATTTCGTAAACCTCCTATTTGCATAAAAGCAAATGAACTCTATTCCCATCATACCGCGTTTTATGTCTATTGGCAATATGCAAATTGCACTTATGCAAATAAAAGTGATGAATATAGGCTTGGCATTATGCAAGCAACAAAAAAAAGAGGGCTTATTTTAAGCCGCTCCGTTTTGTATTGCCTGGCTTCTTGCCGCTTCTTTCGCCGCTTCCCAGGCTAATATAAGTTTCATATCGGTTTTACTAATACCCTTTTCAAATAAGGCTTTTGTTACCTTGTGGCCCTTTAATGAAATGGTTACGTAGTCATTAAAAGTATTAATCGTTTGCAGTTCTTTTTTCAGCGTTCTCAGTGCCATGTGAAGCTGTTTTTTAGTCATTTTTCATATCTCCTTTTGATTTGCATATTGCCTAATTACCAAGGCATGAACATCATAGCTCTGTTTTAACCACTTTGCAATATGCAAATAGAAGAAAGTTTTACAATCGGTATAACAATATGTATAATGAGTAACGACCCTTATTTATAGTAAAAACTCACACATGTAAAAAAGCCGGGATTCCTCTACAAAAGGAGTCCCGGCTTTTTGTTTATACAAACTTATTTGAATTTTTAGGCGCTGGCTCTTCCCGATTGATTACCCTTGCGGAATCTCCTACACCTTCAACAGTAGGATCTTGAACAATCCCCAAATACGTTAAATAGGCCAATACAGCATTTAAAATACCGAGTAGCCATTTAACCCAGGCATCCAGCGCTTCTATATTTATATGGATGGCATGTAAGCTATCCAGTCCAAGAATAATAGCCTGGATTAATAGCAGCGTTTGAGAAATAAACGAAGATACCCATAATTTATTTTTAAATCGAACCTTCCAGTTGATTTGGCTCATCGATACCACCATCCTTTATTGTCTAGGAATTGCTTCACTTTCACTAGATCAATACCACCCACTGTAATTTCGGCAGATGGATTTCCCTTTGCGTATAATTCTAATTCGCTATCGATACCCTCGGCTTTTAGGAATATACGAAACTCGTTCTCCATCTTTTGGCTCAAGCCGCCGGTTTTTATATTTACAGCTAATGTATCAACGTCCTGTGCCTGAACAAATCCTCCAGGGACTGAATAGGCTTTTACACCTTCCGTATAGCCGTAAACGGAAAATACGGTGTCCTTTTTTATGATGCGCTGATTTTCCGCAAGGTTAGAATATTTATAGACACCAATATCCTTTTTAGCTCTAACCTGGAACGAGTATTTATCTCCTAGAGAAGTAACCTTTGGTAGATCCTCTTCCTTCGGCTTATTTAGTTTATTAATTTGATCAGCAATCTTGGCCAGGGTTAGTTTGCCGGCAATACCGTCTGGATCTAACTTATTTCTTGCCTGAAATGATTTTACTGCCTGCTCTAATTCAGTTCCAAAAGAACCGTCAGCGCCGTATCGTGGGAGCTTTTCACCCAATTTTAATAGGTTTTGCTGTAACTCTTTTACCCCTAAACCGCTATCTCCTTTACGATAAGAGGAAGGTGGGTTTGCATCACCAACAAGGCTTATTCCTGAATCGATACTCTTAAAGAAAGTAATATCCATTTCGTTTATATCGACATTGCCTTTAATGCCGTTTACTTTGCCGGAATCGGTAAATTGAAACATGGCCCAACTTCTCCAAACTGTAGACGATCCTGGAGCATTAAAACCTTGTACACGCTTTGAACCACCAGCATAGCGAGCAACCCACAACGGATACTTTGCCATTGTATTTGAAAAGTTCCCCATAAACGAATAGCCTGTATAAAGCAGAGGTGTGATTCCTGTTTTCTGCTGCAGGTATTCCATCCATTTTAAAGCGAAGGCTGTAATTTGGGCCTTTGATTTACCCTTGCTCTCTTCTAAATCCAAGCAGTGCGGCAAGTCAGCCTTCATATCTGCTAACTTTTGAAGAAAGAAATTAACCTCTGCTACTGGATCATTATTTACATGAGCATAATGATAAAATCCCACTCGTAAACCAGCATTCTTAGCAGCTATATAATTATTGTAAGTTGTTTTATCGACATAGCTCTTTCCTTCGGTAAGTTTAAGGTATACGAATTTATATCCGTCACCAGCAACCTTTTTCCAGTCAACCACGCCGTTATGGTGGCTGACATCAATACCTAATACGTTTTGTTTACTACGACTTTGCATTTATTTCACCCTCTCAAAATATAAACTTTCCAGCGCCCACCAATGCGGCAATTTGGGCGGCCGCCTTTAAAAAATCTATAAAAAAACCACGCCATCCGGTATCTTTGGACAGCGTGGCTGAAATTGAATCTAATTGTCTTTGAATTTGTTCTAAGCGATAAAGAATGATGTTTTTATCATTATCCAATACATCAATTTCGTTTCCTTGCGATCGAACTTCGCCTTTGATCTCTAATAGATCAGCCTCAAGCCGGCGCATTCTTTCTTTTAATACTAATACCGTGTCATGCGTCACTAAACTTCACCTCTCGGATGCCCCATATAGCTAGAACCGTCATTGCAAAATAGGTTCCTGCACTAATAGATAAAGGGGACTCGGATAAAAAGAAGCTGGAGGAAATAATCCCATAAAGCAGTGCGGAAAGGGTTAGACCTAATTTTCTAACCCACTTTCTTTGAATAGCCACGCCTATTATCTTTACAGACGCAGCAGTTACAAATACAAATCCCCATGTTTTTTCATCGGCTATTTGCGAAAAAACCCTAAATAATCCGGGGAAATTATCGAACAGCTTGTTATTTGCAAAACAAATAAAAGCCCACCATAAGGAAACGATGGACAAAAACAAATCTACTATAGGGATTCGACTAGTCATAAAATCACTCGCTTTGTGTAGATGTTTGCTCAGAATTGGCATTTTGACGTTCCAATAAAACGCGTTCCACTTCCGGGCGTAAATTTGCTGGTACTTGGTCAATCGTTCTTAATCCTTTTTCAACTAATAAAACGTAAATCATAACCATTATTTTGTACCTCCATTCATTAATAGTTCATAAATATCTGCAATGGCCTCAAGTTGCATAGTACTTTCTTGTTGTAATGAATCTATTTGATTTTGAAATTCGTTCACAGGATCCTTTTTATAAAATTGATCCTTCTTATCTTTTTCTTTTAGTAGTTCAGGAATTTTACCGCCGATCTGTACATCCGTTTGATCATCGTCAACAACGATGTAATTAGCGCGAAGGCCGCCGAGCTGGTTTCCGTCAAAACTAATTGTATTTCCTTCAATTTCGATGTCGTCTGCTAAAAAGATATCTAATACCTGGTTTTCGCTGTTAAAAATAATGATCTTCATAATGTTCCCTCCAATTTTTAATTATGATCCTGCAACAATTTCTAATGTAGCCGAACCACTAAACAACATATAAGGCGCTCTATCCGAGTTAAATAAGGCAATTCCTTTTCTCAAATTATCTCTAAGATCATTCCCGTAATTGTTCGGAAGAGTTACCCATTTAGCCGGATCACCCCATGCGAAAGAAGTCGCGCTGGTAAATGACGCAGCCAATAAAGGCGTTCCACTAGGTGGTGAATCATAGCTATGCATCCAAAACGTTGGTTTCTGAGCCGAGCTACTCCCGCCTTTAGAAAGTCTTGTAACTGAAATACGAACTCGCTTAATTGTTAAACCAGCTAATTTAGCGCGAATATCTGCGCTATTGAAGAACCATAGACCGCGATGGTTTCCTCCACCGGACCATTCGCCTTGGTACACGTAATTATTGTCGCTTCTCCAGCCATACGTATCGCGCCAAGATTGACTGGATGTTGATTTAAATGTAAACGTCTTGTCTGGAGCCGGTGGCGTTTCTGTTGGAGCAGATGATGGGAATGTAAAACTTGATGTAATTTGCCCTCCATCAGAAGAGAAAGTATTTGCAGTTCCTGATGGCGCTGTGCCATCTTTAGGCCCGGAAATAACGGATGGGCCAAGAACCCACAAACCACGATTGTTTCCAGTTCCATCGCAATCCCTAACTTCAACTTGCGAACCATAGCCGGAGCAAATGGCCGCCGGTTTTGCATCGTAAATTTTTGTACTGAGTACGCGACCATATGAACTATTTGCATATACGCCGTAAGAATCAATACTTCCATTGCAATACATAACGCAACTGTCGACCGTAAAAGAAACTGACTGCAAAGCATATACACAATAACCATAGTTTCCTGCTGCCACAAATCTTCCGCGCTTGATTGTAACTTCCTGTTGGGTTTGTAAAATCGCAATGGAGCCATTGAGCGTATTCGTTGTTCTCTGAAAATCGATCACCCAGGAGCCTTTCCCGATAAAGCCTTCTATTTTAACCTCTTCAGTAATGTTAGTTGCATTACTATAGTGAGTTTGAATTGTAATAAGACCTTCGTTATATTTAGGAACCCTATTGATGGCTTCTTGAATCGTTTTAAGAGGGTACGTCCAGTTATTTCCGGCGTTGTTATCATCACCATTAATTGGATCAACAAAAAAACTTAAATTAGATGTATTTCTTTTAACAACGCTGTCTGAAATAATATCCCCGGCTGTAACCGTTGTAAATGAAGCCCCGGTCAATCCGTTTATTTCACCAATAACGGTTTCTGTATCGGATAATACCTGAAGCACTCCGTTTCCATCTTGAATGCTTCCCAGGCGTAAAACTCCACCTTTTGCCATACTGAAACTCAAAAAGCCCGATACAATATTTCCTGCATCGAGATCCACAATGTACATTTTTTTACCACTTAGAATTTGCCCATATAGGCGATCAGCTGACAACGTTCCCACCTTGATATTGCTGGCATCTTCGGCGTATTCCTTGGCATTTGCTTCTACTGTGGCCGCCACACTATCAGCATGATTTTTAGCATTTTCTTCAGCCGTATTAGAGCTTGACTGAATAGCTTTATACACCGAGTCATCACTAGATATTTCACTTACTCTAAATTTTGTTGCAAACATAAGAGAGCCTTGCGCCGCATCTTTCGGAGCATAAGTTAAACTGATTTTTGGCTTGATATAAGCCGTATTAGCGTTAAAAAACTTATGGTCTGTATCCGGTGTTAAAGGCGAATCCGTAACCGTATGGCTGTCTGCAATCCCTGCATTATGCGGAGCAATAATACAATAATGCTTTTTCCATACGCCTACATCGCTGGCCGTTGGTGTTCGGCCGCCAACCATATTCGGCCCATTCCCACTTTGGTTTTCGGTGGTTTGATCAGCAAGATATTCTTTTCTCCCCAACCAATAAGAGCTATTTGTATCCATAGCTTTTACATAGATTTCAAACAAGTATGTTTTCGTAGGATCTACTTTGATCGAAGGAAACATTAGATTTGCATTATTAATTGTTCCCCCGGCTACATATTGTTTTTTAAGTAATGGCCCAGGTACTCCATCCGGTGTATCGCCCATTTCCCATACATACGGATCGGGCAACGCAAGATCAGTGATATTTGAAATTAAATTCACGCCGGTTTTTACGCTGGCATACCATTCGGCTTTTGTTTGAGCCGTATTAGCTTTTGTTTGAGAACCTGACGTACTTTCAAGCGTACCGGAGCCGACATCTTTGACTATTTTAGAATTGGCCTGAGCACCACTTGAAGCATTATCACGAACCGCACTTGCTGTTGTACCAGCGACTTTGCTAGTATCGGCCGCCGTATTTAAGCTCGTTATATCAGCGCCAGCCTGGGCAGGACGTAATGATTCAAGTGTAAATCCATTTTTATATAGGATTTCCTCGGCCAAAGTAGGTGCGGCCTTTTCCCACATGCCGTTTTCAGGGTTTAGAGTTTTAACGATATCCGTTGCGCCGGAGGTATCAATCCACACCGCAGTTGGATCGTCCGGGGGATAATTGCTTCGGATAACCTTCGCACCGGTTTCTGCCCACTTTGCGGATTCACGTAAATACGTATTTCGCAACCTTTTTAAGATGGCATATTGATGCTCACTATAAATATCCCGGTATTCCCCGATTACGTACTCAGCCTCGTCTTTATCTTCAATAGGCGTTTTAGCTTCAACAATTCGCGCTTCTAACAACAGAGGAGGCTCTAAATCTAGGTTTTGAATAGTAATGGTATCTCCTAGACGAAAATCATTAGGATTCAAACCTGTCAATTCACCGAGCTTTTTAGCTGTGACTTCATAAGTATAGTTTGGTGTACATTTTGTTTTTAGTACCTCTCGCGTCTTATTAAGAAGCAATTTAGGCGTTAATTCTTCCGGGCCATCATACGTATAAACTCCAAAATAGTGCGCCAAAGTTCCGTTCACTTCTAACCCATAACGTTGCAGTGCATCTTCATCGCCAATCCAATCCTGGTTTAAAGGCTTATCATCTGCTTCTACATCAGCAAAGGTCATATAGCCGCCGTTTTCATCATTACTTTGCGTAATACCAATTAAAGCTGTATACAGCTCCTTTGTATCTTCAGTCCTGGTCAACCCGGTCATATTATAGGCGTATTCAATGCGGTCACCGCGATTTTCACCACGCCTTTCAAGTAAATCAATGTATCGAGCAGATATTGTAGGCCCGGTAAATTCTACTCTATAACGTAGATCACCACCAAAAACTGACCGGCCCTGGATAATGGCTTCGATCGCATTCAAATACTCATCGATGACCACATCGCCGGTTCCGGACCATTCAATTTCCCCTAACCGCCAGGCTGTATTTTCAAGAATAGAACCAAAATACTGCTCTGCTGTATAGCCACTATACGTAGTCGGTCGAATGATTTTCCCTAGAAGCTCCAGGGCAATGTGCTCGGCATATACTTCTTTATAATGGCTGCCATCTTGTTCCGTTCTATCTTTTACCTCTTCAACTCGGAACATAAGAAGACGGCCATCCTCATCCGGTGCGACAATACGTCTGTCACCTACCATCAAGGCCGCCGTTTCGTGGTTTGCATCCATCTTAAATGTAAGCGTAAGGTACGCGTCATTGAGCTTTTCCTCGATGAAATCATCCCAATATGAAGCCGCACCACTTCCATCGTTCTCCAATTCCCCGATAATCGTGTCGCGTTCTAAAATATACATCAAAGCCACCTACTTCTATAAGAAATCTCTGCTGTAACGGCATCGAATGGATAAATAGTAACCGCGCTATTGCCCTCCATAGGAAAAAGTTTAGATATAGGATCAAGCAAATCTTTTCTTGGCTGGCCGTTCAGCAAGACTTCTTTTGTGTAATGATCTAGCTCTATTACATCGCCAGCCCTTGCTATATAAGGAACCTCTGCTGGTTGAGCGAGCGTGTTTACTTTCCATACTTTTAGCCGATCAAAGTTAATCCGATCGTTCGTAGGAATAGGACTCGTGCCAGTACCAGCGATATGAAGCTCTATTTGTGCCAATTTGGGAGTGCTATACTTACTTTTTACATCGGTATATCGCTTAAACATACGTGTTGTATGCTTTCCGTTAACGATTTTCGTAATGTAGCATTCGTAAGTTTTACCTACCTTTTTTAAAGACAACAGGCCCCAAAAGTTGTTATAGACACCACGTTTAGCTCCCCATGATTTAATGATGTATTGGCCAGTAGATATATCACCAGCTCGGAATTCCGTTGTTGTATTGGCAATATCGCGGTATATATCTTTTAAAGCAAATTTTGCGATTACAGCTCCATTCACGTCCATGAGATAAATCTCGGCCCTGGCGATCATCTTAGGATCTTTCGTAGTATCAAATTTAAGCCAGCACTCTACTTTCCAATCGTCTAATGGTGTAGTTAACCCCTTTTTAATAGCAGGGCCATGCCACTTTGTTCCAGTTCCAATATCGTTATAAGTAAAAGTCTGGTTGGTTGCTATCATCTCTCCGGCGACCTGGCCGCCATCAATGATAGTGGAACCGGCGCTCCAACCAAATCCAGTTAATGAATCCATATCATCATCAAAGACTAGTTCTTCCTTTGGCTTGGCCGTTTGCGTATCTATGTCGACCTCACTTCCTAAAACCACAGAATCCTTTTCATTCGGCCCCATATAAGCTAAAAAAGTTATATCCCTTTTTACTGTGAATTTTAAATATGGAAAGGTTTTATAAGTGCCGCCAATCTTGACCTGGCTTGACTCGCTGATTAATTTCCCTATTGTTTCAATACGATCAAACCCCAATGGATCAGGAGCAATAAAGTTAAGCGTACCCTTTCCGACTTTGAGGATCTCGTCTAGATCCGTCTCTCCTTCTAAATACGCATTGTAATAAATATCCGGTTCTTTCGTAAGGATAAATTCCTCCGGTTTATCAGAAAAAAGCCAACGAGCAATCACTCGTTTGGCTTCATTAAAACTAAACACGTTTTCTTCTTTTATCCGAATAGGAATAGTAAACTTCGCCATTCCTAAACTGGAGCTTTGCGGCACTTCCCCTGGTCGCCCAGGGATTTGTACCGTATTTCTTGTAATTGGAGGCAGTAAACTTCTTTGTATTTTCCCGACTTCAAAATAGTTCTCTGATGAAATTCCTTTAAACATAAAGGACATTACAATCCTACCTCCCCTCTAGAGCGTTTCGAACGCGTTTCACTTCTTTGCTGAAGCTCATTGATATCTCTAAATACTTCTTCAGCAACTTGTCGGCCATTTAGATTGACCTGGAATACATATGGACTGCCGTTTCCGCGATCTGCAACATTCAAATTGAATATTTCTCCTAATTTTTCAGCTACACCCACAGCAAACGGGTCCATTGCTCTTCCTACCAACGGAACAACAGCTTCAGGCTTTCCATTTTCAGCTAGTGCTGCTATTTGCGGAGAATTAATGATTCCTCCGAATTTATAGCCTTTATATGGGCCGCCCCTTGCCATTGAACGAATCCCTGGTGTATTGAAAGGATTTCCATAGCGTTTTTTGATGTAGTTAATAGCCGCTACAGCATTGTGTACCGGGTTCATGATGTCATTTAAGCCAGGTTTTTTGAAGGCATTAAATGTTGGGCCTATGGTTTGCATTAACGTTGATACCCTGCATTTCTGCATATTTAAAAGGGACTAGACTATACCTTGAACTCTGTAAGGGGAGTCCCGCATATTATAGTCGTTGAACGTCCTCCACGAAAGGAGTTTCGATGCTGATTGTCCAATCCTATTAATTTTTAAACATTCACGCTTACCGTTTCCAGTTACGTTGTAGTTTAATAGGCTCTAAGGAGTTTCCAGCAGTTTAATGCGTTTTCGATATACCTCGCGATATAAAGGAGCTGAATTGTTAACCCATACTAGGAATACCGCGTTTCGCGTTGATATCCCATCTATTAATCGTACTTGGCCCGGTACGTCCGCCTGATTCTTTCATGGCGATGGTGCTCAATGGCCCAAGCCAAGAACCTGGCGAACCTGTAATGGCAATGGCCTGCTTAATCCATGATGTTACGTTGCCGGATACTTTACCGGAACCCATCATGAACCCACCAGCACTGCCTATGCCTTCACTCAATTGCTTCTTAATATAAGAAATTGATTTCTCTTTCACCATAGAAATAGAGCCTTTTAGAATATCACCAAAGCCGCCGCCGATCTTAGGAAGCGAAGGGATATACTTAGCAAATACTTTTGCCATCAGCTCTTTTGGTTTGCTCATATATTCAAATACATCTAAAGTTAAATCTTTTGCCTTCTTAGACGTACTTACCACCTTATCTTTTGCCTTTCCAGCAACGGATTTAGTGGCAGCTAATGCTGCTAATGCTTTCTTCTTCAGAGCCTTACCGACACCGGAATCGTATCCAGGAATTAGACCTGAATCTCTTAACCTCTTAGTCGTTGGCCCATCTAGCACCTGGGTTCCTTTATCGCCATAATACAAGGTATCCTTTGCCGGGCTTAGTGTAACTCGGCCATCAGCAAATTGGATTAATTCCTCTTGACCTCCATCTCCG
Organism: Priestia sp. SB1; assembly: GCF_038898415.1. Taxonomy (NCBI): domain Bacteria; kingdom Bacillati; phylum Bacillota; class Bacilli; order Caryophanales; family Bacillaceae; genus Priestia; species Priestia sp. SB1. The sequence continues at coordinate 18,846 of NZ_JBBJSS010000016.1, forward strand.
GCTATAAACCATCCTCCGGGGTGGTCTGCCGTTCCTCGTTTGTATTGAGGAACCGGCCATTTTGGAATCTTTTTGTCCACGCCGATTTTACCTAGTACCCAGTTCAAACCGCCAATTGCTCCGTTGATTCCTTTTCCAAGGGCATTTGCTAATGTATTCGCAAGAGCAAGAGTGCCTCCTTTTACGGAACCAGCCATGTTCTTAATCCCTTGTCCTATGCGGCCTGGGAGCTTCTTGGCGTTCGTAACGATGTCGTCAAAAGTTTTAGATGTCCACTTTTTGATATTTCCAAAAATTGTCTTTGTCTGATTCCAAAGGGCAGTCCACCCATTAGAAACCCATTGACGCGTTCGAGTTACGGCCGAAGAAATAGTGCTATAAATGCTTGAAAAAATTGATCTCAGGAAGCTATACACCGATTTAAAAATGCTCATTGTTAGGTTATAAATTCCGCGCCACCCCGACTGGAAAATCACAAAAATTCTGCGAAGGATATTGACGTAGAAATTATAAATAAACTTGAAGTAAGACTGGATAAAGCCCCACACCGCTTTTAGGAATGATAGTGTAAGAGATTTGACTCCTGACCACCCTTGAGAAAAAGCGATGTACGTTCTACGCATGATATTGGCATAGAAATTATAGATCGTAGTAAAAATTGATCGGATAAACGACCACATTGAACTAAGGATCGACCGCGCCCAGTTGAGCATTGATTTAAAGGCATTTCCTGTGGCTGTAGTAAGACGCGTGTATGTTTTTTCGATAAACTCACGAATAGCCAACATGAAATATTGGACGTTAAAACTGATCTTTCCGAACCCTGACTTAAATAAAGCAATGCCGCCAACAAAGAAAGATTTAAATATTCCTAGTATCCGGCCGAGTGCCATAAGGTTGATGTAATTCCAAATGAAAATAAGCACATTTTTTACAATCGCAACTAAATTGCCGAATGCCGCTTTCCAGTTTCCTTGAAGCAAGTTAGTGAAAAGCTGAAAAATGTTGGTTATAATAGCGATTCCCGAAGTCACGATGCCTTTTATATTGGCCCAGGCTCCCTTGATGATAAATTCTATAACCGTCCAGGCCACTCGGAATATCTTACCTATGAGCGTGTTTCCATTGGTTACTGTAGAAACGAGCACCTTGATAAAGCCAGCTACTGCTTGAACCATTTTTCCGACTTTTGGTGCTATTTGAACAATAAAACCAACCACCGCTTCAAGGCCAGCCCGGAATTTAGGGAGAAGCGCACTTACAACAAAGTTTATTACCCTTGCTAGAATATCGCCCATCGCCTGCCAGAAAGAACCTGCTTTCTGAGCACCTACCATACTATTGAGCGCTGACATAACTGTTGTTCTCAGCTTATTTAAAGCCGGTACAAGAGGCGCAATCGCACTAGATACTATTTGCTTAAGTTGAGTAAAAGTATTCGCTACGGACGATCTGAGGTTCTCTGAAGCGCCCCACATTTTCATTAAGGAACCAACAACGACAACTATGGCCGCCGAAAGTACGCTGGCAATCCCTATAATCCTGGTTAAACCAAGAATTAGTGGGCCGATCATCATCCACATAGAACCAAAGGCCGCCGCAAACGAAGCCGCTCTCCCTATACCGATTGCCATTGGTGAAAGTAGCAAGGTAATGGCTGTTGCAAGGTAAGCAAACATGCCGCCCATTTGACTTATATCATCGTTCGCTTGATTCATACGATTGATGAAGTTTGCCAGCGCTGTACTTGCATCAAGTATCTTCGCCGCTACTCGTCCCCATATATCAACAAAAGGCCCCAAGGCTTGCGCCCAGGCTCCTTGCGCTCTTGCTAATGAAATTCCTAATGGGGTTAAGCTATTCTGTAGTTCTTTGATCTTTTGATCCGTTTCTTGTTTTAATTGGGCCAGCTCACTTGTGGCTCGCGTTCTTGCCAGGCGATGTTTCTCCTGCCATAAAGCCACGTATTTATTAAGCTCCGAATCACTCATTTTATTTAATGCTGCTATTTGACCAGCCGCTTCCGGCCCTAAATTACTAAGGTAGTTTGCAAAATCAGTGCTGGTTCGAGAAGCAATACTAGATAGGTTCTTGTTCCACTGCTTCATAGCATTAACCTGGCCGGTCAAGTTCGACATTAGCTTGCCTGGAGTCGTTTTCTCAAGCTGTATCTTTTCAAAGATGTTCCAGGTGCTCTCTATTGCTTCCGTCCGACTTGCTAACTCTGCTTGATAGTTCGCCATCGCATCAGCTTGCTCTTGCAATACATCAGCCACGCTTGGGCCTTTAGCCGCGTTAAACATAACTGCAGTAAATCCGGCGAGAGCAACTCCGGCCGCCATTGCTACCATTTGCATTCGCATAAGGCCCATATTAATCATCATGACTCGATCTTGTAGATCCTTCATAGATGCTTCCGGCCCTAATTGCCGAAGGGCTATGCTGGCAGCAGTGCTTTGTTTCGCCATTTTTTCTAGACGCATACCAATTCCTAAAAAGAACGAATCGATCCGCTGAATAGAAGAAGTCTGCGGAACAATCTCCAGCATTTTTTGAGCTTGCCCTTTTCGGTTTTCCATCAGTTGAATGTTCCGAATCCAAGTGTCCTTGTAGGCTTCCATTTCAATGGCCGCCCGGTTCATAGCATCGGCTGTATTAATACCCAAGCGTTCAAGCATTGCTGTATACCTTGGGCCACCTCTAGCCGCCGCTCGCATTGCTTCATCGACATCCCGGAGCTTTCTTTCAACAACGGTCATTCCTGCTTCATACGATGCAAAATCGCCAGCATTTCGAAGTTCCTCTAAATCGTCCTTTGTTTTTTCGATTTCTCTCCGAAACTCTTTCAAACGATCTTCTGTTTGTTCAGTCGATATTTTTACAGTACCGTCTCTGTTAAGGCCCAGGATTGCGAGTTGCGTTTCTTTGACGGATTTATTTAACTCGTTGATGATCTTAATTCCTCTTTTACCGCCAGCTCCTACACTTCCCACCTTACTAATAGCAACCTGGGATTTTACAGCTGCCTCGCTCATTTCATCAAGGCTTACAGTTACATAATTAAGGCTCCTTAAATGTTTTCGAGTATCATCTAAGGATTGATGGAATGGCTTTAAATGCTCCGGTAGATCACGAATGGCTCTCCCTATGGTGCTAGTTGTTCTCCGGTGGTAATTCCCCCATCTATCATAAAAACCCCTGGATCGATTCTCCATATCCTCAAATGTATCATCGAAATGATCACCTAAATCGTCAAAGGAATCCGCTATATTACCAACAGGGTTTGTACTATCCATAGTCCTAGAAAACCGCCGCGCTTGCGATTCTACAGAACGGAAGAATGATGCGATGGTGCGCCGCGCTTGCCTATCACTGGCTGTAATATTAATATTACTTCCACCTGTATCTGCCACGCTTCCACCTCCTTTTAGACAAATAAAAAAATCTCCCCCTGCTTTACCAGGAGAAGATTTTTATTCTTTAACCCACCATTGTCCTTGAACGAAGGTGCTTTCTCTTTCTTTTCTTTCTTCATCTTGCGAAATGGCCTCATCGTATGAAGAAGGCATGATCTTATCAACCGATTTCCCTTTATTAAAGGCAACATCCAGTGTAACTAAAAGACTTTTCACGCCTTCCCATACTCTTTCTTGAGATTGCTCCCATTTCATACGTTGGGCATGCTTGAACTTAGCATTAAGCCAGTCTAAGGTATGCTCCATCACGTATTCTTCGGTATAGCCGAATTGCGCCGAAACAAACTCAATTTGAGAAACTAGTATTTCAATTAGTTCTCGCCAGGTGAGTCCGTTGCCGGCATCGCTGTCGGCATTGAAGCCGATTTTGCTTGTGCCGCTTCCGCTTTGGCCTTCTCTAATTCCTCCGGAGGAAATAGATCGTTGAGGATCTCCTTGAACGTTGGCATCTCTTTGTTGTACAGAGCCTTGTACAGAGTCCGGATTTGCAAAAAAGTTTTTTTGATGTTTGTTTTCTCAATGTATACCAATAAAACGTCTAGCATTTCGTTAATATCAAGAGAAAGCGCCTCTTCATCTTCAAGGTCAAGCAAAATAGAAAAGATGTGAATAAGCTGGTTCTCTTGTAATTCAGCCATAACAAGAGTTAGCTTCTCCACACCTTGTACTGTTTCATCTAGCAATAATTCACGAATATCAGCATAGAGGCGAGCGCCATCTGTACCGATAAACTTTACAACAGAAATGATCTTTGAAAGAGATAACTTGGGTACGGACAACTTAGCTCCGTCTGTTAGAGTTACCTTTCCAATAATTTTTTTATCGTCTAGTCGATTTAGAATTTCTTCCATGTGTATTTATCCCCCAATTTTTAATAAAAAGTTGATTTATGCCGCGCAACCGCGCGTTTCACTGCATTCACGTAATTCCAAAATTCCTGGTTTGTTGTATTTCGGCGTTGAGCACCGGTATTTGTACCAAAAAAAGACGTCCTCTGTAGAGTAGAAATCTCTAATTGAACGCCTTTTCCTCGTCTAGTTACATTTACGATGTTGTCCGGTTCCGCGCCAGCAATGTTACTGCCTTCGGGTTCCTGCTCCCAAGGAATGCCTGCAGCAGTAAATTCCTCACCTACAAACTTTCGTAACTGAGAATCTAGGCCGCCAATTTTGGTGTTTTTCACTGCCGAGTCTCCATAGCCATGATAAGAAACCGCTATATCATGCTTAGGAATAAATCTCCTTGCATTTGGTTCGTCAAAATTGGTCGAAGTGATATGAAGCACCCCGTTCCCGGATGATAGTTTAGCTTCAAACATATAATATGAATCATCTAAATCAGCCGAAAACTCTGCCAGCTCTGAGCACCCGGTTTCAATACCACCGCCATGAGGCGTGAAATATACAATGCCGGATTTACCTTGTTTCATAGATAAAGAGTAATCCGTTCTATAACTTCTCGCCGCCGCTAAAGCCGCAAAGTTTGGATAAGTATCTGCCATTTATATCCCCCCTAATTCAAAGCAACCGATGAGGTAACATTATCTGTTGCCGCGCCGGTTACGCTATATCGGAGAAATTTGTTCGTGCTATCTAAAGGCAAGTTATAAACCGCCGTAATACCAGCACTTACAGCCATCGTTCCATGATCCGTAAAGTTTTGACCATCAGGTGAAACATCTACGTCAAGCGTTCCGCTGGCTGATGAATTAATATATACAGTGGCTTCATTAAAGCCTTTGCCATCAACCGCAGGCGAATAAAATTGACCAGCGCCGGCATCATAAACCAGCGCTACGTCAAAGTATTCTCCTGCTCTCTTAGGGAGTGGCAGTCAGCTGTTCTACTTCAAAATAAACGTTCTCTTCAGTAGGAACGCCATCTACAGGATAGGCATTAAGCGACAACGGGATCGTTCTTTTCCCCTTTTCATACGTCTGCTCTTTGTCATCGCCAGTAACCTTACATTTACGGAATACGGCCATGTATAAAGAGCCATCTTTCTTTTGGCTAATTAGAGCATAAGTGTACTCAGGAATATTCTGAACCGTACCGAATCCGATGCGGCGACTTCCTAATTTAGTAACAGGGCGTACACTAGCAGCAGTCGTATAAGCCTTTGATAAAGCCTTCTCTAGATAAACTGTATTGCCCGTTACACGATTTACTTGTCGCATTTCTACGTTTGCACCTTCAGATACCTGGACGAAGGTTCCAGGTGTAATTCCTGTTGCTGTAGTCACAGAAATAATAGATGCATTTACTGCAGAAGCCGCCGTTAATGTTGTTGCCGTTCCTAAAGTCGGAGGCGTTTCAATAATCGTTCCACCAATCAATGAAAGCTGGCGGTTTTCCACTGTATTTTCAGCCAATTGCGTTTCTAGTGAATGATTCCATCCAGTAATTGAACTATCAATTGCACCTACATATTGATCTACTTCGAAATCGTCTGAATCAAAGCCACGAGATGTAGAAATGCCATCAACTGTAGCTCCAAGATCGCGCCATCCTGTTTTTAAATTAAACGGAGAAGCTAAATCCATTACTTCATCAATACTTGCAGGGAAAGTACCATCATAAGGTTTGCAAACCAAACGGCCAGCCCCACCAACGATATTTCCACTATTAACTTTATAGATATCAGCCATTATTCATTTACCTCCTTAAATTCCCATCGAGTATATGATAATAAGCGCTCTGCTTCGGCCTTTGTTACATCGCCGCTATTGCCACCCACTGTTAATGTTTGGCCAGGAACAATGTCGATAGGCGCTTTACTTTCAGCATCGCGTACAAAACGCAAAATACTTGAACCGCTATTATTATCAACTGGACCAACAACCTGAATCTTAGAAGGAGTTGAACTAGTTGAACTTGTTGCAGACTTTTTCGTCTCGTTTTTTTCTTCTGCCATTTTAATAACCTCCTAGTCTATGCTTCCATGTGCTCCATTCGCATAAAGCACCAGGCTTCCGGCTTTCCAGTGTCCACATCCGGCGTTGCGATCGGGTTTGCTTCCCTTTCTAGCCACAGAATTCTCAACCCTTGAATATCGGCAGCATTACGTTCCAAAGCGTTCATGGCTTTAATAACGTTTTGCATGGCCGCTATGTCATCGTTTGCCCTTGCTACTAGTTGAATTCGCGTATAATCAGTGCCGCCAGTAGTACGCACAAGCACCCCCGGAAGGATGGTGTTTATATTAGTCGGCCATGTATTACCGTAAACTTTCACATCTAGTAGCGAAGCAAGTAATTTTCGAACTGGAGGAATGACGTCAACGTAATCAATCATCTATACTCCCCCACCTCATAAAAGCTTTCTTTTGTTTTGGTAGTTAAACACTTCTCGCAAAAGAAGCGATCCACCACCTTCCACTTGTAGGCCATGCCCTCTGTAATACGAAACTTGCATGTATCAATGTGCTTATATCGATGCATACAAGGTGCTTTATAGTACGGCCTGGCCGATTGTGGTGGAGGTGCTCCTGGTCTATTTGTAAGGTTTGGCCGCTCCATCTTTACCTCCTACAAGTTGAACTTAAAATTTAAGGTGAACTAGAGTTGAACTACCCTATGTTACCCCTATCAGTTGTCGCATTTCCGCTCACTAAAGAAATGCCTGAAAAGGCTAAAAGTAGGTTAACAGTTTTATTTCAAGTTCAACTTAAATTTTCCATTTTAACATTAAGTTTAACTTTAGTTGAACTTATAAAAGGCCGAGTGCTTTTTTCACTTGGTAATCAGAAACTTGCTCCATTCTTGGCTTGGCTTTATCCAGGCCGCGATTCATTAAAGCAAATCTTTTCTCCAAGTCATCCGCATAAGAAACGGCCGAACCAATACGTAAAGTAGTTGTATCAGGACTTTCCTCTAATTCATGAATAACGTCTGCCTGGGTTGCTTGGCGGCTTCCCTGGCCGCTTTTATTTGTATCAGGAAAGTTTGTGACATAACCAATTGAATTTATATACAAAGAAGTATCGATATGGTTCTCCACCTGGGTAAGTTCCTTGGTTTCATCGGCCCATACAACACCGGCGGCCTCCACCGCCTTACTCCTTGCTTTCTTGAGCTTTTTAGGATCAGCCCATTCGTATAAATCCTGGCTAATATCGATGTTGAACTTAAGATTATCCTTCCTGGCCATACGCTCACTCCCTTTGCAAAGCAATTTCATAGTGATGTAGGTTTTGACCTTTGTAGAAAGGGTTTATATTCTCAATAGAAAAAGAACCCTCTAATACCGGGTTCCCTTGTAAATCCTTTATTTCAAGCACTTTTGTATCTAGGAATATAGGAATTGAGGCTCCTAAAATCAAAGTGTTGTTTAATATAAAATCATCGCCAGTAGCCCCGGAAACTACACGCTCCCGAACCTGGTCAACTCGGCATGGTACATTGATCGTTTCCACCGTTGAAGGTATAGGCCGACCATAATCGTCCTCGCCGGTTGCTTCCCCAGTGGTTAAAAGGCTACATCGATGAACAAGAAGCGTTTTAAACCTCATATACGGCCCCTCCTAGTTGTGCGGAAAAGAAAGGCAGCAGGGTTATATTTGAGGGAATCTAAAATCATATCTAACTCCAAATTCCCCGTTCTACCTCGCGAGTCGGCCCTCATTTTGTCATACGTATAAGAGCCGATTTTCACTGTATCATCCCTAGAAATGGCTTGTTCTTTTGGTTCCTCTTGATCCCAATACCATATATATTCCACCAGCATGATTGTGGCGAGGCGCAAATCTTCCTGTATATATTCATCGATCGTATCCATTAAGTCGTAACGGCCTGTAGTACGGCGAATCCATCCATCCGCTCGATCTATATAGCGCTGTACTTCCTCATCGGAAAGCCCTGCTATCTCTTCAAAAGTAGTAAGGGCCTTTGCATCCTCAATGGTAAGGAACATAGGTTTATGCCTCTACAATAAACCCTGCACGAATACGAGCGATTAATTGATCGGATGGGTATTCCGGTAATTCTTTCTCTTGGTCGCCAGCAAGCGTAAACTCCGCTTCTTGGTAAGACTTTTTAGGATCAGCTAATTTAAATTTTTTACCGGACGACTTGTTTTCAGCCGCCGCTTTTTGAACATCAAGAGCATCCTTTTCGGTTTCAGAAAGCTCAACGTTTTGTTCTTCAGTTTGAGACTTTTTCGCCATTAGAAAAACCTCCTATACGGCCGTTTCTAGCATTTAGGCATGGCAAATAAGCCGCCCAAATACTAGCCGACCTGAATATTTTATTTAGTTATATTAACCGCGAGCTTGGTCAAGTGTAACGATGATACGCGCTTCAGGAATAAACGGAACGAATTCACTGATTTCTGTACCATAGCTTCCCTCAACTTGCGTTTTAACATTTCGATCGCTTTCAACACTAAAAGGTTTCCCTTGGTAACGAACAAGCGCCGCATTGGTATTTACAAGAATAATGCGATTATCCGGTAATTGATCAGAAATAAATGGCTTGCTGTTTAGAACGTCTGCAAACTCGTTATTTTGAAGCTCATCGCGATATAAATAAGAATTTCCATCACGTAAAGATGTAATTTTATATGCTGTTTCTAAGTTCATAATAGCGCGGTTCGGACGTTGACCGAAAGTATCCTGTTGATATGCCGCCGCGTAGAAGATATCAGCTAATCCCCAATCAGAAGCATTAGAAACTCCAACAGTAGGAGCCGCATCGCTACCATCTGAAAAATAGCCATTTAAAAGACGATTTACAGCAACGGATTCATATTGGCGGCCTAATTGACGTCCAAGTTCGCGGAGCCATAATTGTACTAGACTAATAGGCGCTCTTTTACTTTCATCGCTGAATTCAATGCCTCGCCCTCTTTTATGCATCTTAATGGACTGCTCGCCCACGCCAATAGTGCCGACCGGAATTGGAGCACCTTGACCGATATCACGAAGGCCAAACATTTCTTCTTTTTCTTCCGGTGTAGCACCAGAGTCTAGGAAATACCATAAATAGCTGAATTGATCTGTTTGGATCGTTTCTGCTACTAACTGCTGCCAGTTTGATTCGCGCTCCCAACCCATGCGTAAACCATCTTCAATAACCGAGTTGAATAATGGCTTAGTTCCGTCATTGGTTAATAATTCTCTTACTTGAACGCGATTGATGTCCTCAATCCCTAGAGCGCTAATAACATCCTTACGAGACAATCCTTGCTCTTTTAAGTAATGGCGATAATGATAAGACGAAGCATGCTTTGCTGGCTCAGTTCCGTATTTTTCGGAAAGAGCACGTTGCAAGTCCGTCCCTTGTGGTAATTGAATAATTTTTCCTGATCTATTTTTAACTTTTAAAGCTCCCATTTTATCAACCTCCTTTTATTTTGTTTATGGGAATGCAACTTCGCAGAAGCCGCCAGCTGCGTCAACATAAAGTACGCGAGTGCCGTTTCCTTCAGCCGCCGCTTGTACTCCACCGTTTCCATCGGCCGCTACAGAAGCACCGATTGTTGGCGCAGTTCCTGAAAATTTAACTTTACTTACACGAGAAAAACCAAAGGCATGAACGCCAAGTGGTGTGTAAGGATCGCTAACTGGATGTTTAGCAATTAATTGAACTGCCGCACCAGCCGCCGCCGGGCCTGCGCTATATGCCGCCTCGGTTGTAAAAACTAATGTATCACCTGTATTTACAGGGTTTTCAGTGCTTGCTGTTGGCACTAAAACTGTAAGGGATAACCCATAATCATCCGGTAAATGTCCTCCTACGCGTGGCATTATTCTTCGCCTCCTTGATCAAATAAATTGTCATCATCTACTGATGAAAAACGATTGTTTTGGTTATCATCCTGGTTGTTATCATCTTCACCAGGGATTGGTTGTGGCTCAGTTTGGCGTCCTGGCTTGAAACGCTCTTTCGCCATGCGCTCGTAAGCATTGATTTCTTCTTTGATGTGATCGATCTCGCCGCTTTTCGCAAGCATTGAACGATAAGATTCAGCATTGAATGTATCACCAAAAGCGCGAACGCGAGAAGCTACAGCTTGATCGATTGTATCCGCTAAGTAACGGCGACCTTGCTCTGCTTCATGCTTTAATTGGCGAATTGCTTCAGGTTTGCATAAATCCTTACCAAGAACGTTACGGATTTCGATATCTTCAGGTTGACGGAAAGCATCGCCTTCCTCTGCTAAGACATCATAAATCGCCGCCTTTTCGATTTTGTTTTCGCGTACCGCATGACGGATATCCGCGATTAAGTTGTTACGTGAAAAATAAGTTCGGTTGTTTTCTTCACCCATTTTGTTATCCTCCTCCTGCCTTTTATTCGGCACTGTGATTGTTGTTGAACCATCCGCAACAATTCCTCCTCCAGCAGAGAAGTTATTTTGCGGCATATAAAAAGAACCCTTACCATCATCCAGTCGGATTGAATAAGCGTTCTCTAGTCGTAGCACTTCTCGATTATCTAATTGTTTTTGTTGGGCATAGCTTCTTGCCTTATCAATAAACGCACCAGGCGTGGCCCCTTTGTATACACTAGAAACCTCACGCAATCGGCCATTTACGATAACTGCCGATACCATGCGTCCATTTTCGTCCTCTAATCCTGGGAAGTGAGAACAGCCATGATCAAATAAATCTTTACCACAGCTTGAACAGCGATAGTACATATCATCGCCGCCGAAACCAACGCTTAAATCGCGTAAAATTCCTGCTTTCATAGCTCTGATCGTATCGTCTGTATTTTCGCCGTTAATATTCAGGTTGCGTAGGATATACCAAAATCCTCGCACTGAATTTTCTTCATGCGAAGTTAAAAATTGAGCATCGTATGAGCGTCCGTAAGGATTCTTGCTAATATCATGGCCAGCTTGTAAGCTAACACCATTTTTTAAATCCTCCACGTAATTTCTAAGCGTGGTAAACGGGTCCATACGCGTCATATAAGCGTCAATTCGGTCGTTACTGCAGATGCCGGAAAACGTAAAAACTTGCGATGCATCTGCAACCGGCTCTAATGTATGCCGATTAATTAATTCTAAGGTTCGCTCCAACTCGTTCTCTTGGATTGGTTGAGCAGTAACCCTTACAGGCATTTGAACTAAAGCGCTCAATTATTTCACCTCCCTTCAAGTATTAAAATAGGCTTGTTAAAAGCAAATAAATTAAGACAATTCCTAAAAAGAAACCCACAAAGTACATCATAGGAACCGGCCTCCCTTCAGCCGCAATACCAAACATGCAGCACTTTTTGATCGATAGGATATTCTCGTATGTTTTTAATACGAATAGCTTCTATATCGTTCTCCATGTGATACTGCATTAATAAAGGCTTTACGCCCTTTTTGCTTGGTAGATTTAACATGGCCCTTACCAATTCACCCCTCAACTCATACGTCACTAATAACCGCTTCATTGCAAGATATCTCCTCAATTCGTTTCTTCAAAATCCTCGCCCTCTAGAATTCTCTTGTACCAACAACGGCAGTTAATAGTGTTATCGGCTGAGGCTTGTGAGGAATCGCCAGGGAATTGCAATGGCTCAGGATTTCCTTTTGCATTCTTTACGTAGAAAGGTTTATCAAAAGCCACTTTTTGACCATTCGCTTCTCTATGTCCTGGGCGAGTTCTTTCCTGTTGAGCCGAGCGCCATTCCTTACCAATGACAATGCCTGATTGTTGATCGCCATGATATTGGCCCGATCGACTAGCACTTACAATTTCCGTCCTAGCTATGCGCTCTGCCCGGCCTTCACTAAATCCAAAATCAGTCTGCAAATATTGAACTGCTGCAGGGATACTATAGTCCTCATAAACGGCGTTCCATAAAGAATTGATAACATATTCGTCAGTAACTCCTTGTATAAGTTGAGCCTCCCTGAAGCTACGATTTTGCAACCAGCGAAGCATCAATGAATCTCTAGGGTTAAATTGAATATCTACATCGAGTGAAGCTAATGAACGAGAACCAGCTAGAATCATAGCTTCTTCCATATATCCGTATATTTCTTTGTTCCAGGAAGAAATTTGCTCATATGAATCAGATAAAATATTTGTTAATACCCAATACCTAAAAGCATCTGAAGGATCAGGAACATCCTCGCGTTTTACGCTTTTTAAAGATCGGATATCTACTAGCACCCTGGATGGTGGAGCCGGCGCTTTCTTTAAACGTTTTATATATTCAGCCTTTTGATTCTTTAAGAACCGCGAATAAGCTCGTCTTGCCTTTTGTGCAATATCAGCAATTTCAGACGACCATTCCTCGTTTATGCCGTTTATATAATCATCTAGTGATTCGGATCGGCTAAAATTTTGTTTTTTTTTACGCCTCCAACCACGCGAAGGGTACGATCGGTTTGATCGTTTGGATCTCCTTCTTCCGGCTGAACGCTTGTTGCTACAGGGTTTATAGGAATCGGATCGTTAACTGCTGGATGGCCCACCATTTCTGTTGCGGCCTCATCGTTTTCAATCCACCCCTGGTTAACCTGGGCAATTTTCGTTTGCGTTTCAATGTTTTCTGCTTCAGCATCCGTTTTACGATCGCTCGTTTGGAGCTTATCAAACGTAATGTATGCACTACCTTGCAATCCATTAACTTGCAACACGACATTGTATGCACGTTCTAAGAGTCGTTTTACGCCCCTCTGAAGGCTTTCAATCCCTCGCACATATATTTGCCATTGAATGGAACCATGCGTCTCTGTGGCTGTCTCATTGCGTCCTAGAAGAATAGGCAATTGCTTTAATGCCGTAACGACTTGTTGATTAATAATACCGATTAACTTTTCAGCATTTAACATTTGGCCGCTACTTGTGCCACCAGCTAAATCAACCTTTATGCTGTCGGTATGGAAAAAGTCGCTGTCCGGCTCCAAATTGGCCATTTGCTCTTCTACATCAGCAATATAGCTTGAAACAAACTCTCGAACTGCATCCGGCCCTTGGTTTTTAACATAATCTGGCATGTTTTCAATTATGGCCTCTTCAACTATTGAAATATCAAAACGTGGATGCCCCTGGTGATGCACTACCTTTTGCAAATCCTTTAAAACTTGCACTTGGAAAAAGATAATTTGCAAGATAGATAAACTTGGAGATCGTCCATAAGGGTCATCAATATCCGGATCTTGTCCGTAGTAAAAGACTGTTTCCGGGTTTAGTACCTTATAGGTTCCATCTTCTTGCCTCTGCACCAGCTCTAGCTCGTTCGTTTCGCGGTTTCTTCTAAAATCGACTCGACTAGGATCAACCGCATGAAAGTCCACAACATCATCTGAACCTTCCGATATTTCCACCTCAAGGGCAATTGCTCCCTGGGTGTATAAAGTAAGCAAGAGGACATTGATCAGCTGATCTACTCCACCGCCATACAATTTCCCCATACGCTTTGCATAGTCGTTTAATAGATCGGTGGCTTTTTTATCGACTGTGCCGCTTGGCTTCAATACCTCAACATCATGTCGAGAGTTACCGAGTCGGAGCAGGTTCCATACGGCCATCGATGCATCCGGATTAATATCGCGTATGATTTTTAAGGTATCCAGCAATTCTTTAGAACGCAACTCATCGCGCATAATAACGCCGCTATCGTACCAAAGAAACTGTTCTTCCCATTTGGATCTCGTTTGCCGGCCACCAACGTTGCCAATAGTGGCTTTTGCTGATGCTCGCACAATGTCTCGTACATCCTTGTCTATTCTCTTTTTGCTAAAAGAAAGCCAATCCCAAAAAGCCATGTTCTCACCTCCTACATACGATATTTGAAGGGATTTTCAAGGCGGCATTTTATTTTGAATCCATCAAACCACAAACAAAAAATACGAGCACATCCGCTCCCTTGATCGTAATGTTTGTGAATGCAAATAATAGGGCGGCCGCCCTTTAAATCCCACTGATCTTTTCGGTGTATATAAAAGCTCTTTACATCCATGCTTTACCTCCGCTTAACACCGCCAATTGTAGGTTTGACAGCATGTTTCATATCCTTCATTTCGTTCAATATAGATAAGCTGGCAGCACTAACATCGGTCTGATCTTTATATTGGCCAGCAGGGAAACCTACGATTTCATCCAGGAAATCATTCACCCAAGTACCCTCAACAACAAATACGTTTCCTGCTTCGGCCGCAGATGCTAAAGGTCTAGCACGTTCTTCTTTTGGGCCAGTTGGTCGATCACCATAAAAAGCAAAGCCGTTTAAAACTTTGCGCCTGTAGTGATCAATCGTATTTACCCCGGAAGAACCAGGCTCTTGCTCCATCCATACAGGAACACCAACGCCATCTAGTTCGGCCGTTTGCCTGATCAATTGCTCAACCGCTAAAGGCGATAATTGAACGCGCCTCATATCCATAATGAAATACTGGCCATCTTTCATGCCCATCTTTACACCAGCCGTATAAGCTGTGGTATCAGTGGCTTTCTTTTTATCCGTTGCGGCCAAGTCCCAATATCGCACCATTTTCACATCGGCAGGAGCTTCTTTTACGATTTTGAACCAATGGCGTTTAAACATTTCTCCATCCGGTACAGCATCCCAATCCCCATGCCTTAATTGCTGGATTTCGTATTGTGACATTTCCGCTAAAGATTGTTCATAATCCTCTGTATCTAAGTAAGGGTTATCCTCTAGCTTAGAAGGAATGAATTCTCTGCCTTTTTTCTGCCCTTCGATTAGTATCCTTTGTCGCACCCATGCATGGCCCCGGCCGCCTGGGTTACTAGCAGAATAACAACGCAAAGGAACGTTTGAACCTTTTAATCGGCGCAAACGTGAAAACAGGTATCTATATTGGCTTTCCTCAAATTGAGTAAGCTCATCAAAGGCTACGAATTGAAACTCCGCACCCTGGTAATTGTATTTATCATTTTCATGCTGTAAGTACGCGAAGGTTAAAGTGGCCCCGGAAGGAAACGTCCAGGTTTTATCCTTCTCGCTCCAATGAGCATCCGTATCATCCAACCATTCATGCGCCCTGTCCATTAAGGCTCCTGGCATGGCTAAATCCTTATAAGTACGGCGAAACATAATGGCAGCATAACCAGGCTCGTGTATATATTGCAAAGCCGCCATTAATAAAGCATCCGACTTACCTAACCACCGCCTGCGGCTCCACCGAACAATGCTTCCCTGGCATCGCATAGCAACAGCTTTAATTGCTTAACCGTTGGCTTATGCGGAATGTACGGATTAGTGAGAACCCTCTTGATCGTCAGGTAAACTTGAAGTTCTTCTTGCTCGTCTTTCGTTAAGGACTTCGCTGATGACTTCATCGTACTCATCGAAGGTGTGCTTGACTTCTTGTTTGATGTTGACATTGTGGTTTTGCTCATGGCGGTCGATCACCTCCCCGGAATGATTAAGGTCTGCTTTAAATTTATCTGTTTTACCCCATCGTTGAGGAAACTTGCGCTCTAGGAACGTCATGGCCGCTACCCATAACTTAGGATCATCTTTCGCTTTTTCAGCCGCTTTCTGAATGATGCCCACGTTTCTGATTTCGGCATATGACTCAGCCCTTTTTATTGACTCCCAAAACTCCCTTTTAATGCCTGATTTCGCCGCTTCTCCTTCTTTCATCCAGCGATACCAAGTTGTCTCTCCAATACCTAAATATTGGCACACCGTTTCGTTATAATTACCGGCTTTTACTAGGTCAACCGCTTCTTTGATGAGTTCAGGCGTTAACTTCAGCTTCCTGGCCACTCTCTTTCACCGCCTTTTCTCCAGTGTAAGTTTCCCAACGCTTAACAATTACATCTGCATATTTAGGATCTAACTCCATTCCATAGCAAACGCGATCTAATTGTTGGCAAGCCATCATAGTAGAACCGGAACCGGAAAACGTATCAATAATTAAATCCCCTGGACGCGTTGAGTTTTCTAGAGCTTTACCTACTAGTTCAATAGGTTTCATCGTTGGATGCTCAGTGTTTCGTTTTGGTCTAGGAATATCCCAAACAGTGGATTGTTTACGATCGCCCCACCATTTATGAGCACTTCCTGGCTTCCATCCGTATAAAATAGGCTCGTGCTTCCAGTGATAATCTTGTCGGCCCATAACAAAAACATCTTTTACCCATATGATGCATTGCTTCATGAGCCAGCCAGCGTTTTGCATAGCAGATCGGAAGTTTACACCTTCTGAATCAGCATGGCAGATATAGATCGGGCCGCCTTCTTTTGTGAAGTTAAAAATGTTTGAGTAGAAATCAAATAAAAACTGATAAAAATCATCGTTGCTCATTTCATCGTTTTGAATACGCAGGGCTTCTTTTGTTTTCCCTTCGTAAGCTACGTTGTATGGTGGATCAGTAAAAACCATATCCGCTAATCGGCCATCCATTAATTTAGCAAGATGGTCCGGGTTTGTAGCATCTCCAACGATTAAACGATGATGGCCCAATGTCCAAACATCCCCTGGCTTACTAATAGGCTCCTCGATATCTTCCAAGGCCGCCTCTTCGTCAAAACCATCGTCAGCCGCTTCGCCTGGATCAATATCGTTTGTGTAAGTAAGTAGCTCTTCTATTTCTGGCATTTCAAAACCGGTTAATTCAAGTGGAAACTCGCCTGTGTCTAATTCCTCAAGCAAATCCTTTAATACCGGTAAATCCCACTCGGTTTCTTCTTGTAGTTTGTTATCAGCGATTAAGTAGGCATCAGCTTTTGTGCCTTCTAAATCCAAAATTAAAGCCGGTACATGATCGAGTTGTTGGCTTTTTGAAGCCTTAATACGAGCATGGCCGGCGAGTAAAATACCGTCTTTAGATATTAGAACAGGGTTTACAAATCCGAATTCTTGAATGCTGCGTTGAAGTTTCTCGATCGCAGAGTCCGGATGAACACGCGGATTGTTTGGATGAGGTTTTATATCCGCTATGGGGTACTCTTTTACAAATTCGTTAATTCCACTCATGAAATCCCTCCTGAAAAAAATGTATAAAAAAAGCATGCAAATTGGATGCACTCCCCTTGGTAAAAGGAGGTTGCTTACAATTTGCATGCTATTTGGTTAGGTTAAACGGCCAGCCTCAGAAGAGACTGGCGACTAGAGAATGTGCTAAAAAGCACGAGCGCAATCCATATGGGGGTACGGATTGCACACTACCATATTAACACGTCTAAAGCCGATAAACATCACCCTTTTTGTGAACCTATTTATACCCCTTGTTACCCCTTAATTTTCTAGTAAAAGGAGATTGCGAAGAGAAAGCTGTGCTTTTTCCTTAAAACTTTCACGAATGTTGTACATCATTTTTATAGAGCAATCCAGTCCTTCCGCTACGCGATTGTTCTTCAGATTATCAAAATATTTCAGCTCTACGTACAGCTTCTCCTTTTTATTCAGGAGATCCAATGTAGACTCAATGCTATTAATAATAATTTCGTATGCTGCTATTTCTTCCTCGATCGCTTCACTTAGCTCCGCTCGCTTAATTCCAAAGTTTTCAGTGTTGCTATTAAACAAAAACGTTCCGCTGGAGCCTTCTTTACTTAGATCATATGTGGCCGTTGTTTTTGGGTACATATGATTTAATTGTTTCTGCAGGTTTTCAATTCCTAATTTGTAATTCCGATACTTCTCCAGGTGGGCCTCAATCTTTTTAAATTCCTTCGCGCTCAATTTCGTTATCATATATATCCGCTCCTTTAATTTTTAGTTGATATTTAATGCCTGCAGGTAATCTAAAGGTATACCCCGGTCGTTTTTTACTCGTTGGCAGTTGAAATGGAACCATTCAAAAGGGATTGATTTACGGCCACCTTCCAGTGATTCCTCCCACCATTTCTTTAATTGGCTGAATTTAAGCAAGAACACGATTTGACGTTTCTCAAATTCCACTAATAAAAAGCTAATGCTCCCTTGTAGATACCAATCTTTTAATATTTGATACTGCTTCGGCTTAATGTTGTTTAACGGAAAACGAGTCCGCTCATTGGTTGATTTAGCTTCAAAGCAAAGTGCTCGGCCATTGGCTATGCCTACAAAATCAACAAAGCCGCTTGATTCATAGTATCCATATGCATACTGGCGATGATATCCCAGGGTTTTAAATGGTGGCTCCACCTTCTCAATATTGGCCCACCGTTTCATTGCATAATGCCTGTTGCTTAGTACAATCATCTTTTCAAACGCTTTTCCTCGGTTTGCATAACTCTTCATCCAACGCCTCCAAACACAAAAAAAGGACAATGCTGTATATGCACTGTCCTCTTTGTATATATTTTAATTTAGTTGTAAATTCGGTTCTGTTTCAAAAGCCTCGTCCGTAATATCGATACGTTCGCTTTCTTCTGCTTCTTTAAGGTCGTTTTGCAGTTGCGTTGTGAGTAGCCCCCACTTGTTCAACATGCCTTTTACTACCGTTTTTAATGCCATTGCGTCAAAGTTTTCTTTCCATCCGAATCCGTATGCTTGTTTAGAAAACTTTTGTCGGTGGGCCTCAATATCTGCTTTTGACCAATACACCGTTTTTTCAAAGCCATCTAGCAGTTTGAAATACCCCATGTAACCTATTATATCACTTGAAGGTTCGACCGAAAAGTCTAACTCATACTCTTCTGTAAGGTAGTTATAGCCTTTTAGCTGGCCTTTGTAGATAGGAATGGCGTTGATTTTGTGGTACTTTCCTGTCCGTAAAGCGAATTGTATAAATGCTTTATATCCAAGCTGGCATTGGGCGAGCTTTACTTCCCTGGTTGTATCCCCATCTTTTACTTTGGTTTTATAGGCAATCACCCAGGCAAATCCCAGGTTCTTATCTATTGGCAAATCTAGTGTGGCCGCTCTTAGGCAAGCCTTTAGAATACTGCCTCTTGTTGCATCTTGTAGATTGCTATCTTCCCCTTGAAGGCTTATTACCGAACTCATGAATTGCTCGCGTTTTCGTTCGTCCGATAAAAGCTTCGATACCATGTTCTTTACTTCATCCGTTCTCATAAAATCTGCAAAAGTATTTCTAGCCGCTTTCTGTGGAGCTTTGTTTTGGTGCGGAGCTGGAGCGTTAGCCCCAACTTTATCCGCTTGTTGCTGAAGAATATTTGCTGTGTTATTAGTATTAATTGTATTTGACATTTTGATTACCTCCGAGGTTTATAGTTTGCTTATTTATAGTTGAATGTGCGTGAATTTGTTTCGGTCATGAATTCGCTGTGTACTTTTGGATATGCCTTTTTGAAGGCCGCCGCGTCAAATGCTGGCTTTGTATATTCTTTATATAGCTCCGGACGTTCCTCGCGTAGCTTGACCGCATCAAAGGCTTTACGGAAAGACCAATGTATTTTCTTTGTATCGCCTACAATCTGCGCTTTTTGATAATGCCCTAGCATCGCCATGAGTTGTTGCTTGGCTTCGTCCTTTTTCTTTTTCATCTTTTCTTCCTCGCCTTTATAGAACTCGTATGCTTCTGTTAGGCTTTTTGTATCTTTTGGCAAGGCAAGAACATCGTCTTTTGACTTGGCATCCGCTACAGAGTAGATTTCCTGAAGAGCCTGGTTACTTGCTTCTGAACCATCCGGCTCCGGTGGGATACCTTGTAAAATGTGATATTCCCAAAAGTTCCGCTCTATTTTGATTAAGCTCTCTATCAAAGCATCGTTTCTTTTGATAAAAAACTCTCTATACTTGTTACCGCCTATAAATACCGCGAATATTCCCCAATTAAGGCCCAGGCAGTATAGGTAATGGCTCATTTGTATTTGAAACTCTATTGGTATCTCTTGCTCTCCAAATTCCTTAAGCCGGTATTCCGACATATTCTTTATTTCAAGTACGCCCCACCCTTTTTCCGGGCAGTATACAACTCCGTCTACGTTGGCTATTACAAAAGGCGTTTCTATTGAGCGCCACATAAAGTTGCTACGATATACTTTGTACTGTGGGTTTCTTTGCTTAAATACGCTTCGTATTACAGGCTCCATGATGTGGCCCATTTCAGCCTCTTCGCTTGGCGAATCTGTATCTACAGTTATAGATAGTTTTTTATTGAAAACCTTTAGAGCCGAGTTGTATTTCGGATTGCTTACGCCGGCAATGGCCGCCGCTTCAGAGCCGCCAATACCGCCTTTTCTGGTTGAAAGCCAATCCTCGTGCGTAATTTCGCTTACGTTTACAATCTTCTGTGCCGTTTTCGTTTTGAATATCATTTTTTACTCCTCCTATTGTGGGGAGCCAAATATTTATGGTATAATACGCTTTGTTAAAGTCATTTGGCTCCGAGGTCATTTGATTTGCAAATTGTTTAAATTACCTTACGAGACTTGCTTGTGCCGAGCAGGTCTTTTCTACCTTCTTTTACGTAATACGCGATGATGCATTCGTCTAGTTCGTGGATGTAATCCTCATCGTATATCTTGCTTTCTACGTAAGCCTCATCAATGTCTATTTCTAGACCGCAACCGCAGCATGTTTTTAATTCTTCTTGCGGCTCCTCAGAAAACTTAATGTAAAACTCCTTAGAATGTTTTAGCTCAAGTGCTGTTGGTACTGAAAACCGGTCAAGGTTCATGGTTTGATCACCCTTCTATTCTTTTTTTTATTTACCTTTATACCGGTTGTTACCCCCGGTACGTGTGTTATCATACCTCTGTTCTAGGGTGATTACAAGTCATTTTGCAATGTGCAAAAAAACTTTTTTTTAGACGTATTTTTCTACTTATTTTTTCCGGCTTTCCACCGCTTTGTGCCTGTTTTAGAGCTAGAACTTTCATAAGTCGATCACTTTTGGTAGTATGTTTTTGTTGCAAATGGGAATACAATACGATGACAGGATGATGAAACTCTGTTTAAAATTAGGTAATATATACAAGAAGTAGAAACTTTTATCATTAGATACCGTTGTTTATAATGAGCTCTTCATTCTTGGATGCTATTACCTAGAGGAAAACTGAGAAAATAGGCGAAAATATGTTAGATAGTTTTAGAATTAATTTGTATGGGGGAAAAGTGTATGAACCAATTAAAAGACAATCAAAATAGCGATAAGCGTCCACCTAGAAACGAGGGCGAAGAGAATATTCTAGGCAACAGGATTAAGGAATTACGTGATATAAAAGGGTTATCTACTGGAAAAATAGCAAAACTAATAGGTAAAACAAAAGCTTCAGTTGTAGGTTATGAGCAAGGATATAGATTCCCACTATTAAGAGATATTCATTTACTAGCAGAAGTTTTAGATACCTCAGTGGCATACTTAATAGGCGAAACCGATATTCCAGGCAGACCTTTAACATTAGATACTATAAAACCATTATCTGAACTTATAGAAGAGGGCGATTTCCATAGAGCTGGAAAGGCATTAACTCCTGAACAACTAGAAAAACTTATAGCTCATATGAAAGATTTAACTAATACGGATGCCGAAGATCGTGACGATCAGAAGGAAAACGGAGATACTACCGAAGAAAAGGCATAAAAAAAAACGGCATCCACAGCCGTTTTCTTTTTTTGTTCTCAGCATAATAAACGTTTAAATAATAGGCTCAATTCCAATTATTTTTTATTTCAATACATTGGGTTAGACAAGTATAGATGAATAAATTATTCAGTTTTAGATTTAATTTGTTTAGGATTTAATTAAGTTGTGTAAAAAAGAACCTCTTGATAATAAGACACTATATTTCGGTATGGTGGAACTTCTTCTTCGGGTTATATATACTACTTCGCAATGGTTATTAAATTTTATTGTCATATACAAAAAGTCAAGTCAATCTCTGTAAATAAAGATTAGCATATTTTTGGCAATATTAAGTTGTCTAAGGACGAAATGTACAGTGCTTGTTTCTTCAAAATCGGAGATATATCGTGAGGTGTTCGTTCACCGCCTTTTCCATATATTTTTGTCCGAATATTGAATCATTTTGTACTGTAGTTTTATTCTAACAAAGGTTTACTACCGAATGCAACCGAAAACATGTTCTTATTCACATTTTATCCACTTCCTGTGGATGGCTTCTTATTTTTGTTTTTAAGGGTTTAAAATCCACTTCAAGGGTTTATGTATTATTAGGGTATTTAAAATTCATTACGAGGGCATTTAAAGGGGTAACAAAGGGTGAAAAACAACCATCACCCTTCAGACAAGACCTCATCAATTATAAGTAAGTCCTCCAGTAGATCGTGCGGCGTTATAGATGGATCTCCTAGAAAGTTTCTATATGGGCCAAGAATTTCATATCCGCACAGCGCCTTCATGCAATTGTAGATATAATCCGTTTCAAATAAATCTCTCATATCTACGCCCTCGTTCGTTACTTTCACCATTTTTTGAATCATCGAAAGGTTAAGGTTGGCTAAATCTACGACAGCTGCCATTTTCATTGCCTTTGGAATTTCTTCAGCCATTTCTGGATTCATACCGATCGCAAAGTTTATAAAGTGCTTTTCTCCGTCCGTTTCCGAAAGCAACGTCTCACACTGCTGGTTAAATGTATCCGTAATTTTATCGCCTACGCGAAACTTGAATGTATCGCCTGCAATGGCATGCGCCAGCTCGTGGATTAAAACCACTTCATGAAACATGCTGAATATACCTGATAAGCCTGCCTTTTCCACTCTTTCTATGTCGTTGATGTAAAGGTTTGACGTCCTTTCGATCAAAA
Organism: Priestia sp. SB1; assembly: GCF_038898415.1. Classification (NCBI taxonomy): domain Bacteria; kingdom Bacillati; phylum Bacillota; class Bacilli; order Caryophanales; family Bacillaceae; genus Priestia; species Priestia sp. SB1. Next base: position 41,901 of record NZ_JBBJSS010000016.1, read on the forward strand.
CGACTGCATCTATTCTTCTCATTTTCTTTCTCCCATCCTGGTTAATTTTTCTAGAGCACTCCGGTTTGTATAACCTTACTTCACGAAGCGCTCCGGGAGCAAGGGTAATTTAATCGAGTTTATTTCTCTTTTTCAAATCCGCTACTAGGCCATTAAAGAAATCGGCCCAGGCTTCAACATCCTCGTATTCAAGAGTGAGGAAAAACTCTTTTTCTTCCCGATGCTTGCTACCTTTATCCAGCATATATAATTCAATATCGAAAACGCGATGATTAGCAATAACAGCGAAATCGTCATTGCTAATCATATTCTTTTCTTTTTTCATAGGATAAGCCCCTTATTAGTTTTCTAAATCCTTTATAATCTCAGAAAATAATGTTGAAACCTTCTTTAGATCATCTAGATTAATATATACTGCATTCTTTCCACCAGTGAGTCCGTCTGTGTTAATTTCTTTTAATAAAACTTCCATAAGCCCCATGCCATCATTCAAGTCTGTCACTTCTAAACCCCAATAACTGTCCTGAATAGCATAGGTTTTTGTATAATCATCTTCCGAGTAATTTATTTCTAGTGTAAAAGATCCCTGGGCCTTTTCACTTTTATAAATTCTCATTTGTTCAAACATCCTTGCTAGAGAACCCAAGAAAAAACGTTGTTTGTTGGCTAAACCTTCATTTTCAAACCTATTCACGAAAGTTTGCAAGTGATCGTGGCTTTCCTTCGAATACTCCATAAACTCATCAAAAGTTATAGTTTTAGATTTTCCTGAATCGTGGTTTATAACTAAAAATAATTTTAAGGCCGCATACTCCTGCTTACTCATGCCAAGATCGTCTTTAAATTCCTCTAAACCTTTCAACAAATAATTCGTAAGATCACTTTTTTGCACCTGTACATTTTTCATTTGAATTCCCCCATACATGATTTTGTTTCCAATAATTCGAAAAATAATGCTTTCTACACAACCCTTTTGCTCGATAAGGTTCATTGCACCCATCTATTTTACAGGTTCTATTTTTGTTTTTGGATATTTGTAACGGATCTCCATGCTTCACAAACGATCTATAGTGTAAGTTGCAGTATCCCTTGGCATGGTGGGTTTCGTCACAGCCAGCTACGCTACACTTTCTCATGGTATCCTCTCCTTTTTTAAAATGGCTCCCCGGAAGGAGCCGCTTAATTAGTTAGCCAATACTGATTTATCGTACTTAGCAAGTCTTTTTGCTAATTCTTCTTGTCTTGCATCATATTGAGCTTGAGCTATTTCCGCTGGTGTAGGCTGTTTAGGCTTGTTGTTTTTAGATTTTAGCTCTTGGTCTAATTCCCTTAATTCCTGCTCTAACTTGCGTTTTTCTTCTTCAAAATCCGATTCTGAGGCTTCTTCTTGCTGATTTTCAAGATGCTTTTTCTCTTTTAGCCATTCAGGAACCATTTCTGTACGACCGTTTTTATTAGGAGCCTGAGAAGGTATACCCTTTTTCAAATAGTTTGTAAGATAAGTATCCATTAGGCGATCTATATCGTGAATAACTTCGTTTTTAGGATTCGTTACAGCTTTAGTAAGCTCTCTAGCAAAGGCTAATGCGTTCATCTTATCAGCATATATGTTGTAAATATTACTTAGTTGCAAAATAGAAATATTATTAGCAATCAATCTCTCGCTCAACTCCTTAATGCTTTCTTTTACAGGAGCCGGTAAATCCGTTTGATCCACTTCGTCTCTATAGAGAGATAGATTTGGTTTATTTTTAGATATTAAGTTATTAGTTAAGTTATTAGATTGAATTTTACTGTAGTTTTTACAGTTAGGCTCACTGTCATTTTTACTGTTAGGGTAACTGTCATTTTTACTGTTAGGGTCAAAAGTCGCTTCATTACTGGATTCTTGAGCTTTTTTATTTTTTGCTTCAGCCGCTCTCTCTGCTTTCTTTTTCTCAGCCGCTTCTTGTTTTTTGCGTAGCTTATCGAGCTTCTCTTTTTCTGCTGCCTCTTTCTTAAGGCGCTGATTCTCTTTCAATTTCTCGTACCGCTGTCTAGTAGCCTCTTTTCTTTCGGCTCTTAGTTCGTTAATTTCGTTTATGTGAACCCATCTTTCCGCAAGTTCTGCTGGTTCTCTTACATATAAGCGATTAGGGCCATACTGTGTAGGCTCCTCAGAAAGCAATCCGTATAACTGTAATTCCGTTTTGTAGCCTATAAGTGTTTTCTCAGCGCAGTTTAACATGTACTCTAATTCTGTATTATCTGAAATGCAGTATATATCGCCATGTTCATCACGGTAAGATTTTGTGCGTCTTTCTCTTTCATCCCTAACCGCGATCTCTCCACTTTCAATCTTTTCAGTTTGATCTTCGCACCAGGTTGTTTTGTTTCGTAAGAATACGTAAAGCATCTTTGCTTCAGCTGTCATCTTTTTGTACGTTGGATCAAAAAGTAAAAACTCATACAACTGATAATACCGGTCGCTGTTTGCTTTTCTTCCTGAAATTTTCTTACCTTGCTCCATTTGTTCGGGTAATTCTTTCTTTTTTCTAGCCATAAAAAAAACCTCTCCTCATCTGATTTTTCAGAAAAAGAAAGGTTCCCAACCATACGTTCGCATATCTACATACAAATTTTAACAATACACTAAATTTTTTTATATTTGGTAAATAAAAACACGCTAAACTGTTGTGTTTAAACATACCGATAGTGTATAATGTACATAGATTAATAATCTACAAATCGTATAATTATTCCCTTAAAACCGAGAGCCTGCCAGCATTGGTTGGGAACCCAGAGTCTAAGTTGCACCAACAACTTAGGCTCTTTTTTCGTTTTCTGATCTTGTTTACTTAACAACATTCTACCGATTGTTACTGCATATGTAAAGTATAAATCTTTTAATTAAGGAAAAACATTCTAAAAGAACTATGCCTCTTTTTCACTAAAAAATCCCTAAATATGTATCTATTTCTCTTTAACTCTTACTTTAACATAAAAATAACTTCATTTACTAACAAAAATTCCTCTTTTACAGGTTTATTTGATAAATAAATCGGGTATACGACAAACGTTTATTCGTATTGTTTTGAAACGCTTTCAATGTAAGACCTTACCTATGCAGGAAAAGTAGGTTAATCTTACCTGTAAAGGAACGCAATATGATGATAGAATGTAGGTTCGAATTATTGCTATTCAAACATGCGATAAACGAAAAGCAAAAATGACAAACAGTGTGGGTTGAAAATGGATAGCCGCGATCTGATACGGTTGCTGGCGATAAAATAATTTATAAGGGAGAAATTGATATGATGAGTATGTTGAAGCAAGAATATAGAGCAAAAAAGGAATTTCAAAAACTCCTAAGAGATTATGGAGCTAAAAACAACCTAGAAATCCCTGATACGCTGGATATTGAAAAGCTACCAGCCGAACTTAAACTAAATAGCTGTATAGATTCCCAAAACAGGAACTCTAAATGCCGAACTATTTAAATACCAACGCATAAAGAGTTACCATTTTGGGTTTTTTTGTTTTTTTTCTTGTCAACGTTCCGGTGGAATGCTCATAATTAATTCTGCTCCCATATGGGAAAGTAGGGAATATGAGTCGGAGGTTGATCGAGTGGATAAAATTGATCTTAACAAACAAAAAGAAAATATGGATCTACTATTAAAGAATTTTTGTGAAAGTAATTTTTCGAAGCGTCAGGCTAAGATAATAGCCTTCATTTCTTTTCTAGCTAGGCAAAATAATGAGGGGATTGCATACATCCCCAAATTGAGCTATTTCCGAAATTGTGGCGTAGGAAGAAATCATATAGGTCGAGAATTGGATAAGCTAGTAAAGATGAAAGTGATTAACTGGAATAAAGATAAAATGTTATTTCAGATAAACTATTGCGCTAATTTTTGGCAAGAAACAAAAGGCCACGAAGTAGATCGTGAGTTGTGCGATTACCTTACCGAATTGAATAAATTTTGAAATAAAAAAAGAGCCGGTCAGTTTAATTGACCAGCTCTTTTTTGTTTAGCTTTATCCGAATATAAAAAGTAAAATCCGCAGAAAATGCATGAGTAAAATCTCCATAATTTTGCCGCTACATTTTCCTTCAAGTTACAAAAAGTGTGTATGAGAATTCTTGCTGTAAATTTTAAATTAGCTCCCCAAGTCCGTTGCCGGACTCAGAGAAAATTCGTAAAAGTTGAACACCCTCCCACCACAGAATGTGTTCAAATTCCATTATATCTTACATGTCAATAGATAATGAAATTAATATGTAAATACACATGAAATATATACGTAAAAAAATAATTAATTAGATTTACATATTTTTTTCAAAAAAAGTATTGCCAAAGGGTAACAATGGGTGTATATTTAAATTGTAGCAGTTATTCAATTCTTTCCCAGTGAAACAAATTTTAAATTTGCTTTCATCTGCGGAATGATTTTCTAACTACTACGTTTAAATTATATCCGGTGGCGAGGCACACACGATCGCCGCGATCGACCTTTGAAAACTGCATACAAGTACAGAAGTTCTGTCTACTCATCCCAATTCATTTACTCATCTCTCAATCTAAAAACGAGGTGATGAAGTAGTGAATTTCAAACGAACCAAATCGGATGAACAATTGGAGCAAGCGATAGAGAATATCCTATCCACTGCCTGGAACAACAAGGCCGATACAGTTAAATTATTTATCGGTGCATTTGCAGTTGGAGGGTGGTACTTGTGGACACAGCAGAGAGCATGGCTTGATACTTTTTTACCGACAAAAGAGATTGAAAACACAGCAGCGTTATATTTTCCTAGAATAATATTGGTGCTGATTTTTTTCGCTCTATTATTGGTAATTCGAGCCGTTTTTGTTGCTTATTGGAATAGAAGAAAGTACCTCTACACGCTGGTCTTGCCGCATAGCAAAGATGGAATTACGGTGGAGAAATTGCAACAAGCCATGAGAAGTTTTCATGGTTCGAGGCGAAGTCCTCTCCACAGATTAGTCTTTGGAAAGGAAAGATTCACCTTCCTTATCCACCAGGATGAAAAAGAAATTTTCTTCTATCTTGGTGCTCCGGCAGACCGATTGAATTATTTAAAAACGCATCTATCCTCTCTATATGCGAGGGTAGGATTTTATCCAGCTGACAACTTAACCTTTCCTGGTAAGAAGTCAGTCGGTGGGCGTATGAAAATAAAGCGTAAAAAGCATGGTGCAACTCTTTCATTAGCACGATATAAGGAAGATCAACTGCCGGTTATCTTCAATAACATGCAGCCGAATACATGGGTGCAAATCGGTTTTACTCCGAATAACGGCCGAGAACTTGAAAAAGCAATCGAAAAAGCGCAGAAGAAAGCGAAGCTGAAAACGGATTTTAAAAACCGAACCTATACCGATAAAGAAGAAATTAAGTCCTGGGATCACAGGATGTCAGGAAATGAAGTCGCTTTTGAAGTGACTATTTCCCTGGCAACCGAGCACTTCCCAGGTGTTTCTACTTTAAAAAGTACAGGAAACGCAATCGCAACCATGATGGCCGATGTTAATGAAATCAAATATCGCCGGTGGAGGTATTCGGTTAAGCCGTATCCTTCAATGAATCCTTATAAAATGCTGTGGACGTCATCGGAATTGGCGAACCTGGTTCACCTGCCGTACTTAGGGCAAGAGGGGTTATCTGAGAAATTCAAAGATAAAATCCCCCATATCTCACCAGGGTATGAGCCATTACCATACAACGTCTTATCTAATCCACTAGGATTTCTATTCGGTTACCAATTGCATCCGCTAATCAAGGACAGAGAAGTTCGAGTAATGCCGCAGTACCTTGGCGAACACTGGCTTTTATCCGGTGAAAATGGATCGGGTAAGTCAACCCTATTAAACCAAATGCTAAAGAGCTTCCTAGATGAATTCTTGAAAGATGGCATTTCACCAGGGTTTTCATTCATCGATCCAGCCAGGGATACCGCGCTAATAATGCTCAACTATCTCATGACTCGCGAGGTTTGGGAAAAACAAGCAGCAGAACGAGAAGGCCGAGAGCCTGCGTTTAAAGTGAACTGGGAGAAAGTCAAGTGGATTTCTTTCAGAAACACCGATCACCCACCGGCATTAAACTTGCTTCATAAAATGCCAGGTGAAAGTGACGATTTGGCTGTCGATATCGTATTCAAGATCATCAAAGACAGCTTTGATCCTGCGCCCCAAACAGAACGATTGCTGAAAATGGCCATTAGAACATTGATGGCCGATCCTGGACAGCAACATACAATTCTAGGCATTCGTCCTCTTCTATATGATGAGGATTTCCGAGAAGGAATCATTAAAAGGCTTGATGCAACCGGAAAGTACCGAGCAATAACTACTTTTTGGAGAACAGAAGCTGAAAAGATGATGGATGTTTCAGCAGTCGCTTTATTGAACCGGTTGGATATTTTCTACTCCAATCAGTTCTTACAGCGAGTTTTTGGTCAAACTGAATTCCATTTTCCAGTAAGAAAGTGGATGGATGAAGGTTACGTAATATTGTATGACATGAGTGGGATGAGTGAAGAAGAGATTGGGCTGGTAGGCAGCTATTTAACCTACTTGTATTACCGAGTCGCAGATACGCGAGACGAAAACACTACACCTCTACTACATCAATTATGTATCGATGAAGCACCAAAGGTAAAAGCTGAAATTTTAGATTACATGGTGCGAGAACAGCGTAAAAAAGGTTTATCCTTGGGGATTATCTGTCAGAGTGTTTTAGATTTACCTGAAAAGCTATTTAAGGCTATGACAGAGGTAACGGGTAACCTTTTCGTTTGTAAGCAAGGTAAGCAAAACGCAAAAATATCTGCTTCATCTTTCATACTTCCGGGTCAAAACAAGCCGGTATATAGTGAATCAGACTTGCGAAACCTTCGAAAACGAGTTGCAGCTATTAAAATTATCGATAAAGTTGACGGAGTAGAAAAAGCATGTCAGACAATGGTTATTGTTCCACCGCTTGACCGCTATCTTCCAAGTGGAGAAGTTGCCACTTTTAAAGATGAAATTCAAACCGCTCAATCCAACGAGTGGACGCTTGGGCGAGCGCAGGAGCTTCAAAGCATGGGTGGCTTGCATAAATACGAGATAGATCGTCAAACTGAAGCGTATCTGTACGGTGCAGTTGCTGAAAAAGTAGCAGTTTCTGCTGATCCGGTTGAACCGGAAGAGGAAGAAGAAGAGAGCTTTTTCGGCAAATTAGAGAATGTTGCTAAAGATCGCGAGCAAATCGAAGAGGATTTGCCACTGGAAGTAGAAAGTTCATCCCAAGTTAACCCACCAATTAATCTTGACAAGGATGAATTACAGCAAGCCCTTCAAGACGAACTCGGTGAAAATATCGAGAGCGAGGAAGAGGCCGCTGAAATAATAGAATCTGAAGATGATGAAGAATCTTTCTTTAAATTTTAGATTCGTGAAAATTCGTAAGGTTGACCACCACTCCCTCCACATCAAATTGATGGAGGGAACCGATGAGAAAATTTTTAGCTTTATCCGTAGAAGATGAACAGCTTTTATTACACTTACACCAGCACATTTACTTGAGTAGAGATTTCATTGAAAAATATATCTACGTTAGGAAAGATGCTGATGAAAAGAAAGTAAAAGCGCATGAATTAAGTGTTTTTAGAAGGTTGAACCAATTAGTGAAAGAAGGATATCTCACTAAATTTGCACTACCTATTACTCCAGGATCGGGCCGATCAAGCAACGTTTATACGTTGGCCCGATTCGGGGTTGAAACAGTGGAAAACCTAACAGGCATTGTTCATTGGCAAAATAAATGGAGCTATGAACCTCAAATTTGGTATATGCATGCTCTTACTCTTGCTGAAGTGATCAAAAGTTTTGAGGTTAATAATAATCCTGAAGTAATCGAAGTAAAGCAATTTATATCTGAAGCAAAAGGTTACTTCGAGTATTACGAAAAAGAAGAAAACAAAATCGTAAGACACCGTATTCGACCGGATGGCATTTTAATCATTGGTACGCCTGGGAGAGATGATCAAAACCTCGGCATCATGGTTGAAATGGAGAGATCCTATGCTGATAAAACCGGAACTATACGAAAGTTAAATCAATATAATCACTTTTTTGGGGGAGTCGGGGGTCCTAAGCACGATGAACGAATGAAAAAATTTGATGCCGATGTTGGATTAGAACATCCAGTCTTAGATTGGCGAGTGTTATTTATCGGAAATACCGAATCAATGGGGAAACGTATTTTAACCCAATTAAAAGGTCAAAAATCTGAAAAACCAATATTAGCCGCTTCTAAAGACGACTTACTTAAAAATCCATACGGCGATGTTTATCGATCGCTTAAGAAACCCGATACCCTTAAAAGTCTATAACGGGAGGGTAAAATGAAAAACAAGCTCGCAGATAATGTGAAAGCCATTTTCCGCTCTGTAACTGCCGAGAACAAGATAAAACGATCGAAAAAGATGAACAGATCATTACCTCAAGCACAAAAGAATGTAAAACGCATTCGTTTTGTTGTATGGGCAATCATTGGATGTATTTGTTTAACTGGAGCACTTGGATTCGCCAGGGCGCAGAACGCTTTGCATAAAAGCAAAGAAGCTCAAGCCGCTGTTAAGGAAATGAAAGAGAATCCAAACCAAGGCCAATCGGATTACAGCAGTCCTAAGTTGATTCGATTCGGAAACGAAGTTGTAAAAGCATATGTACCTATTTCTCAAAACGGCGATGATCGAACAAAGCAAATGGCCGAACTTGGAAAACACTATGCTGAAGATGTTCCGGTTCCTGAGTTTGGAGATTTTCAAGGCCGCCGCGATTTAAGAGGTTACGAGTTATTTAATACCGTAAACGAGGCTGATAAAGCCATCTTACAATATCACGTTTCATATACAAACGTAGCGATGGGCGAGCAACCTAAACCGGAGGAAAACAAAGAAGAAAATAAGGATGAGGAAAACAAAGAAGATAAGCCGCAACCAGCAGCAGAACAGAAAACGGATAAAGAAGCACTGCTTAATATCCCTGTAAAAGCTGTAAAAAATGGCTACATCGTTATTGAAAGTCCTTACTTCTCAGCCATTCCGGACTTAACTGGAAAGAAAGTGGCCGCCGTTGCCAACCCTTACAGCGATGAAAAACTGATTGATATTAATAAAAGCGATAAGATTCAAAAGTGGCTAACAGAAAGCTTTTTCCCAAAATACGCAAATGAAACAAAATCCGAAATGATGTACATGATGGATGAGCCACAAGCCTTAAACGGTGTTCAGGAGTTTTTGGGAATTGAGTCAATCAAGGTGTATCCAAGTAAAACTAAAAACGAGTACATTGCAAAGGTTGAAGCTAGTTTCAAAGAAAAAGAGCTTGATATAAGACAAAAAGAAAACTTCACCATTGTTTTGCAAGACTCTGATAATAAATTCTTTGTAAAAAAATTAACCCATACATTAGGAGGAAAATAATATGAATAATCTTATTTTAAAAGCGATCGCAGGTTCTTCTTTAGGTGCAGGAATGCCAACTTTAAACGGAGTTAGTCAATGGATTCAAACAGAGGGCGGTAACGCACTTACTATTGTCCTGGTTCTTTTCAGTATCATGTATGCAATTAGACAATCTTGGGGGAAATTGATCGGCTTCCTATTACTTGCCGGGCTTGTTTTCTTCACAATCGGAAGTCCAGACCGCATCCTTTCAGTATTCTCAGGTATCGGAAATAAAATCATCGGAGGTTAATATGGAACCTTATAATTTTAAAAAGACGTTTAACGATCCGATTACGATATATTCCTTTGGGGAGTACAGCCTCCCCTTCGGAATAGGGTTAATGCGACTGATTATTTATATCTTGGTTCTTGGCTTAATGATTTTGTTTAGAGGATTTTTTCTAGCAATAAGTGGTTTTATGCCCGGTTTGAATATAGTTGTATTCCTGGGCCTTCCCTTTGTGGTATCTCACTTTCTATTAAGAAGAGATCCACAAGGGAAAAAACTTCACTTTTATCTATACGACTTATGCGTGTACTTCTTCACCATCTACATTCCGAAAAAGAAATTCTCCAACGATGAAGAGGTCATGTACGATACCGAAAAAGCAGTTACTTTTGAAGATGTAATTGTTAACCCAAAAGAAGAAGAAAGCGATGGTGAAGCAAATGAGATTGAAAACGCCTATCAAAACGTTGAACGAGAATTTAATGCTAACAAAGTCGGGTGATATATACGCTTTTTATGGGGTGGATGCAGAAATGATTGCATCCTCCAACCATAACAAGATGATTCAAAGTAAGAATAATTTTCAAAATCTTCTGTCAGATATAGCTCCTTACAAGGATATCCACCTACAGATGGTTCCTCGCCAAATGGATCTAAACAGCCGTTTTAGCCTTATGGAGAAGGATTTCAGCGAAAAAACAAAGCATATCGGCCAATACTACAATGGTGAAACGATCCGGATGCTGGAAGATGAATTAGGCGCTGTCACAGAATACGAATTTGTAATGGTTATTAGATTAAAAGGCAAGTTGCTTGAAGGAAGCGCTGAAATGAAGGATGTCGTATCTAATGCTTTTTCTTCAGTAACGGACACCCTGGTTAGTTTGCTAGGACTCGAGCGAGAAGTACAAAGCGATTTCTTTGATAGATTCATTGAACATGAGCAGGAGCTATTCGATAAAATAAGCGTTCTGCCAGGAGCTAGACGATTAAAAGAAGATCAGGTCTACTACCTTAACCGCTTTAACTTTATGCGCGACTTACAACATGCAATTAACGAAGAAAGAACAAACCGAGGCGTTTCAAATATCACAAACACCATCATCGATCCTTCAAGCCATGTGGGTTTCTTAAAGCTCCAAACGCCTGAAGGTCAGGTTTACTCAAGTTTCATAGTCGTAGATGAAATGCCGCGAGATATGACCAACACGCACTTATTCCAAAAAGCTCAACACTTCCCTTTTCCAGTAGAATGTCATATCAAAGCTCAATTCCAAGAAAAAGACGCTATGCTTCGCCGGGTGGCGATGGCAAAACAACGATTCAAAGTTACAGATGAAGAAATGGCTCAGGCCGGCGCAGATGAGGACGATGCATTATCAACTAACCGTTTCATGCTAAACCGCCTGCAAAACGGATTACGAAATGAAGGTATTGTTTATCTAAAATGGATTGCCGCATTTGTAGTTACTGGCCAAACCAAAGAAGAATGTCGAAGCCGCGCCAACGCTGTTATTCGTAGCTTGAAAAGTGCTGAGATATATTGTGTCCGGCCGATGGCCGACCAGCTGCAGTTATTCTATAAATTCTTACATGGCCAACCGCTAATGCTTGAAAAGAACTGGGTGCAAGAGACAGGACACGCTGGATTTGCAGAAAACTTGTTTGCAGTAGGTAATCAATTAGGAAGTAAGATCGGTTTCTATATGGGCCGGGTTGACCGCACAATTGATAAAGTGCAGTTAGATCATGCGATAGCTGCCAGTCGAGATATTGTTTTATTCCACCCATTCATTGCGAATGAAGGAATTGCCGGCGCTAACTCAGACTCGCCGCATATAGCAATTACTGGCCAAACCGGAAAAGGAAAGTCCTTCTTAGTAAAATTAATCCTTATGTATCTAACATTCTTAGATACGAAAGTTTTAATGACTGATCCTAAAAATGAAATTGAAGAATGGTTTAAAAAAGCTATTGAGGATGCCTCAGTTAGAGAGCAATATCCGGGCTTCGTAGAACTAATCGAATCTTTCAACTACATTACACTTGATCCTTCTAACAAAGAAAACTGGGGTGTACTTGATCCGATCGTTTTCTTAAAAGGATATGAAGCCAACCAAACAGCTCAAGCAGTTATTGAGCAAATCTACTCTTTAGACGGTAAAGATGATGTGAAAACAGCAATTCTTAAGGCTTTAACAGCAGTTATTGAAGAAAGAGCAAAAGGTGAAAAAGTAGGATTCATGCATGTAATTGAACGCTTGCAAGCTCACAGCGAACAAAGCATTAAAAGTTGTGGTGAACTACTTGCTCAAATGATTCAAAACTCAGTGCTTCAGCTTATTTTCAGCTATGGAAATACAAAAGCAGTTGAACTAAATGGAAAGGTTAACATCCTACAATTAGAAGGCTTAGATTTACCGAAAGAAGATGACGATCCTCATTACTACGAGGATGGCGAACGAAAAAGCCTTTGCTTAATGATTCCTTTAGCAAAGTTCTGTGAGAAGTTTGGCCGCCAAAGCCGCCATGACAATACCAGCATCATTTTTGATGAAGCTTGGATGCTTACCAACGCACGAGGAGGAAAAAAGCTGATCAAATCAATGCGTAAGATCGGCCGCTCATACAAAAACCAGTTGTACCTAGTAACGCAGTCAGTTGGCGATGTTCAAAGTGAGGACGATAAAGGGAACTTTGGAGCACGATTTGCTTTTGATGAAGATGCGGAACGTAACGATATCCTTCAATATATGGGCCTTGAAAAGACCGAAGATAATATAAATCTACTGTCCAACATGACCAAAGGACAGTGCTTATTCCGAGACTTTTATGGCCGTACAGGGAAGCTCGCTATTGATTGCTTATTCGATGAATGGAAAGAAGCATTCAAAACGGTTGAGAAATCGCACTCCGCTAAAGCCGAGGAGGAATTTACATGGTAAAGAGGTTATTGCCACTCATTCTTATTTTCGTAGCTACTTTTGCTCTGCTGAGTAGCTACGCAATTTATAGAAATGGCACTAAATATACGGATGAAATCAATCAAGCTATTAAATTAGAAAACGAGGATCTGGAAGCTCCAGGCGTTGAAAAAGATATCGATAAATTAGAACGATCGGATGCTAAGATTGAAATTTTTGATAAAGGTCAATTTATCCGCATCACATATGAAATTAGAGACAACGACTTTATTACCGAGGGTTATCAGAAGTTAAAAGATGGCTCTTTGAAATTCGCCGGATCAGAGCACTTTGATAATAAAGAAGCTGATTACATTGAAAACGAAGATATAGTCAAGGAGTGAGCCTATGAAACCCTGGAAAAAAATTATTTTTGTTGTCTCCATCCTACTTCTTCTTTTTATCCCCTTCACAATCGCCGTTGCTGACGAGAAAAAAGACGAAGTATACGATAAACCGAAAACAGTGGAAGTTGGTGGCGTTAAGTTAGAAAGTAAAAAATACAGTTTAACGCATTACGAAGTCGTGGCTTTTGTAGAAGAGTCCTGGAACCCCTTTAGTGGTGAAGAAATCGACAAGGGCCTTCTAAGCCTTGCAAATACTTTCTTCGGCGTAACAAAGCTCCTTACAAACTGGATTGAAGATGGTTTAGGGATGCTTTATAGCTTGGATATCTTGAGTACAGTATCCGATAAGATCAGCAATGTGAGTAATAGTTTATGGGAGGCGCTTTTAGACAACTTTGGAGCCGCGTTCCTGACGATTGCAGTCATTCAGATATTTGCAATCTATGTTGGTCAAAGAAACGGCTCTAGAGCCGGAAAAATGACTTTAAAATTGATTACAGTTTCTATCATTGCCGCAGTTTGGTTTGGAAACGCTGGTTTTTATCTAAAAGCTATGAACTCATTAAGTGATGCAAGCCAAGTCGTTATTATGAAAACAGGAACGCCGCTTGCAGATGCCGATATTAAGCCAGGAAAAGAGCTTGAAGGTTCAGTTACTCTTTTGAGAAATAACTTCTTTGATCTTGCAGTATACCGCCCTTACCTTTTAATGAATTACGGTACAACAAACGAAAAAACGATCAACAAAAAGCAAAATGTTAAAAAGGACAGCCGGAACCGAATTGATGAGCTTTTAGCTCTTAAAAATTCAAAAGAAGGTTACGAGAAAAAGAAAGAAATCGTTCAGAACGAAGTTGAAAAGCTGAAAAATGAAAACATGACTACAGCTAATATAGCTGCCAACATTGGAACCGCGTTTATGAGTATGTTTTTCGTCTTAATACTAGGAGCACCCCTCCTTCTCGTGGCATTGTTCAATTTCATTATTCAAGTTGCTATCATCGGGCTTTCAATCTTCCTTCCAGTAGCTTGTGTGCTTTCAATGCTTCCAGCGCTTTCAAATAGCGCATATAACGTATTTGGTAAGATGTTTGGACTATTCGGAATGAAGGCTTTCACCGGTTTGATCATGCTTTTCACTTTCTTAATTACGAGAATCATCCAGGCACTTATCCCTTTAACATCATCGACTGCTTACTTTATAAATGTACTTTTAACTGCAGTAGCTACGATCCTGGTGATTGTAAAACGCGATCAAATTATTTCATTCGTTACAGCCGGCCGCGTAACTACAGTAGATGCCGGAATGCCACAGCAAATGTATAGACAGTATAAAACGAAAGTTGAAAAGCCAGCCGCTGTAGTGGCCAAGCAAACGGCCGCATTCACAGGAAGCGTAGTTTCAAATGCTGGAAACTTTGCACAGAAGAAAATTCAAAATATCAGAAGAAATCGACAACCGCAATCATCAAATGGTGGAAATAAAGGATCGGCAGTTGGTTCGGCCGCTACAGCCGCCGCTACTGCTTATGCTGGACCACTTGGTGGAGCCGCGATTAGTGCTGCCACTGCTTATATGGATAGACGTAGCAATGGCCGTAAGAAACAGAATGAAAAACCAAATGAGCAATTGAAAAAGGTTGAGAAGAAAGCTGAGAAAAAGCCTATTGAAATCAAACATTATCAAGATAACCCTAACTATAAGCGTCAAACGCAGAAAGCTGATACACCAAAATTAGAGAAGAAGCCTAAAACAGCAACGACTACTAATCAACCAGAAACACAGCCTGTTCGTAAAAAGCAATCTACTGAACGCCCACAGGTTCATACGAAAGAGAATTTAAGTGAGAAACGCAAATCACAGCGTACTGTATATAAAGCCCCTACTAAAAAAGAGGAGGAATAACATTGAAAAAGATGTTGTTGATCGGAGGTGGCCTTGTAGGTGTTGCCCTTCTATTAGTTGGTTCAATTATAATGGTTTTCATGCTTGCTATTACTGGCGAGGAGCAAACAACCACAGTTGAAGATGAAGGCGGCGTAACGGGTACAGCCAACGTTTCGCCGGCCGTTCAACGGTGGGAACCGCTAGTAAGGAAATACACAAAAGCCGAAGGCTTATCAGAGGATCTAGTACCTATCGTTCTCGCACTAATACAGCAAGAAAGTGGTGGTACTCATGCCGATGTCATGCAGTCCAGCGAAAGCCAAGGCCATCCACCCGGCTACTTTACAGACCCGGAAACCTCCATTAAATTCGGTATGAAGCACTTTGCGAATGTATATCGTCAGGCCAAGGGTGACGTTAAACTTGTTCTACAATCATACAATTATGGAACCGGATTTATAAATTATGTGTTACCTAGAAAATACTCTCTTGATCTAGCAAAACAGTTTTCTATTGAGCAAGCTAGAAAGAATGGCTATACATGCCGCGCCTGGAGAAGTGCTGAAGAAAAGTCAAAAGGCATGTGTTATGGCGATCCGTATTATGTAGATCATGTTTTAAGATACGTAAAAGATATGAAATCAACCGGCGGTGGCGGTAAAGTAGCCAAGGGCAGTCCGCTAGGCGATGATAAATATAAAGCTCTTATGGAGGAAGCCTATAAGTACCAGGGCCAGCCTTATGTATGGGCCGGATCTAATCCAAATACAGGTTTTGATTGTAGTGGCCTTATGCAATGGTCATATAGAAAGATTGGCATTAACCTTCCTCGAACCGCCCAGGAGCAATACAATGCAACTGCCCGGATAAAGGATTCGGAAAGGAAGCCAGGCGATCTAGTCTTTTTTACAAGAACATATAAAACATCAAACTATATAACGCATGTTGGGATCTACATTGGAAATGATGAATATTACAATTCAAGTGGCCGAGGCATTGGGCCGATAAGTTTAAAAGAGAAGTTTTGGCAAGATCACTTTGTAGGATATGGGAGGATTAAGAAATGAAAAAATTAGTGATTGCTGTAATTGTATTGGCTGTGGGTTTTGTTGGAACTGGCGCATTTGCCAGTTATCAGCTTAATAGAGCGAATGAAAACGAGAAAGAGTATGCTGCAGTGCAAAAAGAAAATAAAGCCTTAAAAAAGCAAAATGACGATGTAATGAATAGATTGGTTGCTTTGCAAAATAACCAGGAAACAAAAGTAAAAGAAGATGTACAGAAATTCCTAGATGGCTACTTTAATTATGATACAGCTCTAGGCGAGCGAGCATGGACGAAGGTAAACGGTCTTGTAACGGATAGAGGAATGTCTATGGTACGCCCTCCTGGTGCAGAGGGAGAGCCTGAGAAGTCTACACCTGAAACTGCAGTAAAATCATCTTTAAACGAAAGCAAAATCTATTACACGCCAATTTCAGAGGAAAAAGCAAACGTATTTGTTCGTGCATATCAAACGATCACAGTTAACAAGGTTCCTTCTAAAACTCAAACTTTACTGGATATCGATGTAGTATACGATGCAAAGAAAAACAAATGGCTAGTAGATAAGATGGAATTAGTAGGAGGAGCAGACGCTGAAGAGTTTGTAAATTAATTAAAAATCGGTTACAATAGGTATAATCTTCTTTTTGAAACCATTGCTAAATCAAAACCTCGTTGCGGAAACAGCGAGGTTTTGTACTATCCATCTCTATCTCTCTAAAGTACAGAATGGATTAGTTGGTTTCAATCAACTGCAAAAAAACCCAACGTTTGCGCCGTTGGGTTTTTTTGCGTTTATAATGTTATTACAACGTACATGAGTGCAATGAAAGCCACATAAGAAAGTATTGCCAGTGTAAAACCTTGAATACGTGTATCTTTGCTATCCTCCCACGATAATGCGCTTCCCAGTGCGTTAATTCCTGCTATTGCACCAAATCCTACAGCATAATATATAACATTAGGATCATTAGTGAAGAACCCAAGTTTAATGAGGACTGTTAAGAATCCTATTACTATTATCATTTGCCACTCACGCGGTAATACAGATGGTTCCGTAAATCCATGCTCTTCTTTGTAAGAT
>NZ_JBBJSS010000017.1:0-49995 GCF_038898415.1 Priestia sp. SB1
GAGCCATTAGCTCAGTTGGTAGAGCATCTGACTTTTAATCAGAGGGTCGAAGGTTCGAGTCCTTCATGGCTCATTTTAATAAGCGGAAGTAGTTCAGTGGTAGAACACCACCTTGCCAAGGTGGGGGTCGCGAGTTCGAACCTCGTCTTCCGCTCCATTTCTATATAAAAAAACATATTGGGGCCTTAGCTCAGCTGGGAGAGCGCCTGCCTTGCACGCAGGAGGTCAGCGGTTCGATCCCGCTAGGCTCCACCATACATATAAACGTACAACCTTTAAGCAATTTGCTTAAAGGTTTTTTTGTGTAGTTTCTACAAATTAGAATTGTATATATATTCAAAAAAGTGTCGAGTTGAGCCATCGCTCATTTAGCCGTTACAATAAGAGAGTAGCAACATTTGTGATGGGGGGAAATATTATGAATAAGCTTTCAATTATTGGAGTACCAATGGATTTAGGTCAAACTCGCCGAGGGGTCGATATGGGGCCAAGTGCGATACGATATGCAGGTGTTATGGAACGCATCGAGAATATTGGATATAGTGTAGAAGATAAAGGGAATATTGAAATTGCCTTAGCTGAACGAGTACATAGTGATGAAAATACAAACTTAAAGAATTTAAAAGCTGTAGCGGATGCTAGCGAAAGACTTGCTCAGACCGTAAGTGATGTTATTGCAAATAAAAGGTTTCCTTTAGTGCTAGGGGGAGATCACAGCATCGCTATCGGAACACTAGCAGGAGTAAGTCGTCATTATAAAAATTTAGGCGTAATTTGGTATGATGCACACGGAGATTTAAATACAGCAGATACGTCTCCTTCCGGAAATATTCACGGTATGCCATTGGCGGCAAGTATAGGTATAGGAGACGAAGCATTGACTCGAATTGGTGGCTATGCCCCTAAAGTCAAGCCCGAGAATATTGTGATTATCGGAGCCCGTTCTTTAGATGAAGGAGAAAAAGAGCTAATAAAGGAAAAAGGAATTAAAGTGTATACGATGCATGAGATAGATCGAATGGGTATGACAAAAGTAATGGAAGAAACAATTTTATATTTGCGTGATAAAACAGATGGCGTTCATCTATCACTCGATTTAGATGGACTGGATCCACATGATGCACCTGGAGTAGGAACGCCAGTTATCGGTGGAATAAGCTACAGAGAAAGTCATTTAGCTATGGAGATGTTGGCAGAATCTCAGCTAATCACTTCTGCCGAGTTTGTGGAAGTGAATCCTATTTTAGATGAGCGGAATAAAACAGCTACCGTAGCTGTTGCATTAATGGGCTCACTTTTAGGAGAAAAATTAGTATAAAACATTATTGCCTACCAAAAGGTACATGAAACATATGTGAAGATAAAAAAAAGAAGCTCTTAGTTCAGATTCTAGAGCTTCTTTATATAGAGAAAAACTTTTCATATTCATTTAATAGACCATCTAGCTCTGAGCTTACTCTCACCACTGTTAGTGAGGATAAAGGATTTTCTGCTGCAAGAGTGACCATGTTATTTCTACATTCTTCAATTTGATTCAAAAGGTTTTCTTTTGTATGAGTCAAGCTTTCCACTCCTCTTCTTTTCATCTATACTAATTACATAACCTACGTACGATCTTTTTAAACGTATTTGACAAATTTTTGTTAAAATAATTAAGCATAAGTGAAACTTTATGATAAAGTACACGTATATATACTATCCCGCAATGGGCGGAGGTAACCGTTACATGGATTTATTATTAAAAAGAAAAATAAAAAAAGTAAAAAAAGGTGACCAGGATGCGTTTGCTGACATAGTAGAATATCACAAGGATAAACTTTTTCATCTATGTTATCGAATGCTAGGAAACCGGGAAGAAGCGCAAGACGCTGCACAAGAAGCGTTTATTCGAGCCTATGTAAATATTCATAGCTATGACACGAGTAAAAAGTTTTCCACCTGGCTATATCGAATTGCTACAAATCTTTGTATTGATCGAATTCGTAAAAAAAAGCCAGACTATTATTTAGATGCAGAAGTAGCCGGGACCGACGGGTTAAATATGTACTCTCAAATAGCTGCCGATCAGGCCTTACCAGAGGAAGAGCTAGAGCAAGTAGAATTGCAAGAATTCATTCAGTCGGAAATATTAAAGCTACCTGAGAAATATCGAACTGTCATTGTCCTAAAATATATAGATGAGCTGTCGTTAAAAGAAATCAGCGATATTTTAGACCTGCCTCTTGGTACGGTAAAGACTAGAATTCACAGAGGACGTGAAGCTTTAAGAAATCGACTTCGCCACTTGTAAGGAGTGAACTAAGAATGAAATGTCCAAAAATGTATGTAAACCTCATTCATGAGCATTTAGATGGAGATATTACAAAAGAAAATGAACTGTTATTAAAAGAGCATTTGCACCAATGCAAAGGTTGTCAGCAGCATATGCATCAGTTAAAAAGAACGATTGCATTTGTGCAAAGCACTTCTCATATAGAATTACCTATGAACTTTACAGCAGGTGTTATGGCCGGGTTACCACGTGAGAAGAATCGAATTCGAATGAATAGATGGTTTACAAACCATCCGATTCTTAGTGCAGCTGCTGTATTTGTGCTGTTAATGTCCGGCACGGTGTTTTCAGCTTGGGAAACGGATGAAGACTTTTCTGTTTCAAAGCAGCCGAACCTGGTCATTCACGATAAAACAGTCGTTGTACCAAAAGGTGAGACCGTCAAAGGTGATATTACTGTGAGAAATGGCGATATTAAAATTGAAGGAAAAGTAGATGGAAACGTTACTGTTATACATGGTGATAAGTATCTAGCTTCTGCAGGAGAAGTGACAGGCAATATTGAAGAGTTAGACAAGATTTTTGACTGGGTATGGTATAACGTCAAAACTCATGCCAAGCAAGCTGTTGACTTTTAATAGTTAAACATAAAACCGTCCGCTTATCTTGTTAGAGAGGAACAGTGGACGGTTTTATTTATATAAAAAGAAGGCTACATTATATAGGAACAAGGATTTAAAAATAAGATGTAATTTACAGTGTAATTTTGTTTTATGGTATAATAAAACGGTTATGTTATCTTTATTACATATATAGAGGAAGTGAGAAGATGCCTATTGGAGACCTGCCAATCCTCTCATATTTAGGAAAAATTGTTGATGTTCTCCTGGTATGGTTCGTCATATATAAATTAATTATGGTCATAAGAGGTACAAAAGCAGTACAGCTTTTAAAAGGAATCACGGTAATTTTAGTTGTCCGCTTTATAAGTAACTTCCTTGGACTAAATACGTTGCAATGGTTAATGGACCAAGCGTTAACGTATGGATTTTTAGCTATTATTATTATCTTCCAGCCAGAGCTGCGCCGAGCGCTTGAACAGCTTGGGAGAGGACGTTTGTTTTCACGCAGTAATTTGCCTGAAGAAGATGAACGTACCGTTACGATTGAGGCGATTATAAAAGCAACGCATTATATGGCTAAAAGACGCATAGGTGCATTGATCTCAATTGAAAGAGAGACGGGTATGGGTGATTATATTGAAACAGGTATACCGCTCAACTCTAATATTTCTTCTGAATTATTAATCAACTTATTTATACCGAATACACCACTTCATGATGGAGCGGTTATTTTACAGCGGGATCAAGTAGCCGCTGCAGCATGTTACTTACCTTTATCTGAAAGTCCTTTTATTTCAAAAGAATTAGGTACTCGCCATCGTGCTGCTGTAGGAATAAGTGAAGTAACAGATAGTGTGACTGTCATTGTATCTGAAGAAACTGGAGGCATTTCCGTTACCAAAAACGGTGAATTGTATCGTGAATTGACCATTGATACATTAAGAGAAATGCTAGAAAAAGAATTAGTCACAACTTCTAAAGCAACTTCTTCCACTCGTTGGCAATGGAGGTTGAAGAAGAATGGATAAATTGATGAATCGATCGTGGGTTATGAAAATTATCGCGTTGCTGTTAGCCTTCATGTTATATTTATCTGTTAATTTAGATGATGGTGCCAGTTCATCAAATAAAATTCTGAACCGAAGCAGTTCTGCCAACACTGGAGTAGAAACATTAACAGATGTTCCGGTTCAAGTATCCTACAATGAGAAGAACAGAATTGTAAGAGGTGTTCCGGATACGGTCATTATGACACTGGAAGGTCCTAAAAATATTTTGGCTCAAACAAAGCTACAAAAAGATTATCAAGCTTATATTGACCTTGATAATTTAAGCTTAGGGCAGCATAGAGTCAAGGTTCAGTATCGAAATATCTCTGATAATTTAAACGTAGTGGTTAAGCCTGATATTGTAAATGTAACAATTGAAGAACGCGATTCAAAACAGTTTTCAGTAGAGGCAAGCTATGATAAAAATAAGGTCAAAAATGGGTATGAAGCAGGGGAAGCAACCGTTAGCCCAAGAGCCGTCACGGTAACGGGCGCATCAAGTCAATTAGACCAAGTTGCTTATGTAAAAGCTATTATTGATTTAGATAATGCTTCAAAAACAGTGACGAAACAAGCAACTGTTGTCGCATTAGACAAGAATTTAAATAAATTGAATGTAACAGTTCAACCAGAAACGGTCAATGTAACAATCCCGGTGAAAAATATTAGTAAAAAAGTGCCGATCGATGTGATTCAAGAAGGCACGCCAGGCGACGGTGTCAACATTACGAAGCTAGAGCCTAAAACAGATACCGTGAAAATTATCGGTCCATCTGATTCTTTAGAAAAAATCGATAAAATTGATAATATTCCAGTCGATGTTACCGGTATTACGAAATCTAAAGATATTAAGGTGAATGTCCCTGTTCCAGACGGAATAGATAGTGTAAGTCCTAAACAAATTACCGTTCATGTGGAAGTAGACAAACAAGGTGATGAGAAAGACGCAGAAGAAACGGACGCAAGTGCAGCTGAGACTAAGTCATTTAAGAATTTGCCGGTTTCTTTAACTGGTCAATCCTCAAAGTACACGTATGAACTGCTTTCTCCTACTTCAGTAGATGCGGATGTAAAAGGACCAAAATCTGATTTAGATAAGTTAACGAAAAGTGGCATTAGCTTGTCAGCGAATGTAGGGAATTTATCTGCTGGGGAGCACACGGTTCCTATTATAATAAATAGTCCTGACTCTGTTACATCAACACTATCGACTAAACAGGCAAAAGTTCGTGTAACAGCGAAAAAACAATCAGGGACAAATGATGAGCAAACGGATAAAGAAACAAGTGGAAGCACGAGCGATAAAGAAACAAAGCCAGACACGGGAACTGGATCAGGATCAGGAACAAATCCTGGGACGGGAAATTCAGGTGATTCAACTGATAAACCAAGCGAAGAGACTGATACACCTGAAGACAATACAGATACACCAACAGATAATACAGAAACTGGTGACGATAGTAGTAATCAAAGTGATGAAAATTCTACACCCGTAGATGGACAGACAGATAATACATCAGGAAACTAAATGTTTTGACATGAAGGAGAGAAAATTAATGGGTAAGTATTTTGGAACAGACGGAGTACGAGGAGTTGCCAATAGTGAATTAACTCCTGAGCTTGCTTTTAAAATTGGACGCTTAGGTGGTTACGTTCTAACAAAAGATGCAGAGCGACCAAAGGTATTAATCGGACGCGATACACGCGTTTCTGGTCATATGTTAGAAGGAGCGCTTGTTGCAGGCTTGCTTTCAATTGGTGCAGAAGTTATGCGATTAGGCGTTATTTCAACTCCAGGGGTAGCGTATTTAACAAAAGCACTTGGCGCACAAGCAGGAGTCATGATCTCTGCTTCACATAACCCAGTTCAAGATAACGGAATTAAATTCTTTGGTCCAGATGGATTTAAACTGTCAGATGCACAAGAGAATGAAATTGAAGCGTTAATGGATAGTGAAACAGATCAATTACCAAGACCTGTTGGGGGAGATTTAGGTCAGGTAAATGACTACTTCGAAGGTGGACAAAAATATCTTCAATACTTAAAACAAACGGTTGATGAAGACTTCTCAGGTATTCATGTTGCATTAGACTGTGCGCACGGAGCAACGTCATCGTTAGCAGCACATTTATTTGCAGATTTAGATGCGGATATCTCTACAATGGGGGCATCACCAAACGGATTAAACATCAATGACGGTGTAGGATCTACACATCCGGAAGCATTAAGTGCCTTCTTAAAAGAAAAAGGAGCGGATGTTGGGTTAGCATTTGATGGAGACGGAGATCGTTTAATCGCAATCGATGAAAAAGGCGAGATTGTAGACGGTGATCAAATCATGTTCATTTGTGCAAAGTACTTATATGAACAAGGACGTTTAAAGAAAAATACGCTTGTTTCTACCGTTATGAGTAACTTAGGCTTCTATAAAGCACTAGAAGCTAGCGGAATTGAAAGTGCACAAACTGGTGTAGGCGACCGTTATGTAGTAGAAGAAATGAAAGCTAATCAATATAACCTAGGTGGAGAACAGTCAGGTCATATTATTTTCTTAGATTACAACACAACAGGTGACGGTATGCTTTCAGCTATTCAGCTTGTAAACATTATGCAAGCAACGAAAAAGCCTTTATCAGAATTAGCAGCTGAAATGAAGAAGTATCCTCAGCTTCTTGTAAATGTAAAAGTAACGGATAAGCATCATGTTACAGATAATGAGAAGGTAAAAGTGGTTATTGAAGAAGTGGAAAAAGAAATGAACGGTAATGGCCGAGTACTTGTACGCCCTTCAGGAACAGAGCCGTTAGTACGTGTTATGGTTGAAGCACAAACACAAGAAGAGTGTGAAACTTATGTAACGCGTATCGTAGAAGTAGTAAAAGAAGAAATGGGCTTAGAGTAATTCATTAATTATATGCATAAGCGGTGACGTTTCGAGCTGCTTATGCATATTTTTATATTGTTGAGAAAAATTCTTGGAAATTATCTGATGCTAAAGGCTGTTTTTACAGATAGTAAAGAAGATAATTGACGTTTTCTCACTTCTTATTGTAATATTAAATCTGTTCGTCTCTTAATTTATGTAAAGGAGTGAACAATCTATTTTAAAAGTGAATACAAAGCGCCTGAACTAAGTAAAGGGACGGAAACGACTTAGTTGACGAGGAGGAGGTTTATCGAAGTATCGGCGGATGCCTCCCGGTTGTTGATTATCACGGCCGAAAACTTGATGTGAAAAACAATGAGGTGACTTATTGGACAAAAGCATTGAGATGATAATCATTGATGATGAAAAGAGACTCTCTTTTCATACATGAAGGAGGATTTTATCTATGTGCGGAATTGTAGGATATATTGGAACAGAAGATTCGAAAGAAATTTTATTACGTGGTCTTGAAAAGTTAGAATATCGTGGCTATGACTCAGCAGGTATTGCAGTTGTTAACAATGAAGGCGTACACGTATTCAAAGAAAAAGGTCGTATTGCAGAATTGCGTCAGGCAGTAGATAACAGTGTTGTAGCACCAGCAGGTATCGGTCATACGCGTTGGGCAACTCATGGTGTACCAAGCCAAGAAAATGCTCACCCGCATCAAAGTACATCTGGACGCTTCACGCTTGTGCATAATGGTGTAATTGAAAACTACGCTATTTTAAAACGTGAATATTTACAAGATGTAACGTTCAAAAGCGAAACGGATACAGAAGTAATCGTTCAGTTAATTGAAAAAATCGCAGCAGAAGGCTTAGATGTAGAAGAAGCGTTCCGCAAGACAGTAAGCTTGCTTCACGGTTCTTATGCACTAGCTCTTGTTGATAACGAAGATAAAAATACAATCTACGTAGCTAAAAACAAAAGCCCGCTTCTTGTAGGTGTTGGCGAAGGATTTAACGTTGTAGCAAGCGATGCTATGGCAATGCTTCAAGTAACAGATCAGTACGTAGAATTAATGGATAAAGAAACAGTAATTGTTACAAAAGAAGGCGTAACAATTAAAACGCTTGATGGTGAAGTGGTAGAAAGAGCACCTTACACAGCAGAGCTTGATGCAAGTGATATTGAAAAAGGTACGTACCCTCACTATATGTTAAAAGAAATTGATGAGCAGCCTTTAGTTGTTCGTAAAATCATTCAAGAGTATCAAAATGAAAACAATGAACTGCACATTGATGCAGACATTTTAGGAGCAATGGATGAAGCAGACCGCATCTATATCGTAGCATGTGGAACAAGCTATCATGCAGGCCTAGTAGGTAAACAATTCATTGAAACGTGGGCGAAGGTTCCGGTAGAAGTGCACGTAGCAAGTGAATTCTCTTACAACATGCCGCTTTTATCTGAAAAGCCACTGTTTATCTTTATTTCTCAAAGTGGAGAAACAGCTGACAGCCGTGCAGTATTAGTTCAAATTAAAGAACTAGGTTACAAAGCGTTAACAATCACAAACGTTCCGGGATCAACATTATCTCGTGAATCTGATTATACGTTATTACTTCATGCAGGTCCGGAAATTGCTGTAGCATCAACAAAGGCTTATACAGCTCAATTAGCAGTCCTATCAATTCTAGCGGCTGTAACAGCAAAAACACGCGGCATTGAATTAGAATTTGATTTAGTTCAAGAGTTAGCAATCGTAGCAAACACAATGGAAGTACTTTGCGACGACAAAGAAGAAATGGAAAGCATTGCTCTTCAATTCTTAGCAACAACTCGCAACGCATTCTTTATTGGACGTTCTGTTGATTATTATGTAGGTTTAGAAGGCGCGTTAAAACTAAAAGAAATCTCTTACATTCAAGCAGAAGGATTTGCTGGAGGAGAGCTTAAGCACGGAACAATCGCTTTAATTGAAAACAATACGCCAATTATTGCATTAGCAACACAAGAACATGTAAACTTAAGCATCCGTGGTAACGTAAAAGAAGTAGTAGCACGTGGAGCTAATCCTTGTATCATTTCAATGAAAGGATTAGAAACAGAAGAAGATCGCTACGTGATTCCGAAAGTTCACGAAACACTTTCACCACTAGCAGCGGTTATTCCTTTACAATTAATCTCTTACTACGCTGCATTGCACCGCGATTGCGATGTAGATAAACCACGTAACTTAGCAAAATCAGTTACTGTAGAATAATAAGGTTCTAGACACCCTTCTATTATAGAAGGGTGTTTTTGTATATAATTCTCATTGAGCTAAAAAATATATTTGCTTGCTTCATTTATTTTATATAATAGAGTAGGTAAATGAATGAAACTTATTTATAAAAAAGGAAGTGAAAAGTATTAGTGGAGTAGCTCAAAGTATAAAGTACGTGTTGCGAGGCATCTTTTTTGTCTTGTATTTTCCCTTTTATTTTGTATTTCAAATTTTGTGTAAGATATGGATATATTTTATCGCTAAGCCCCTCATATGGATAGGAACAAGAATTATTCAACCTGTCATTGATTTCATTTGGAGATACATTATACGTTTTTTATTCGTTTATCCTATTTCTTGGCTATGGAGTGTCCTCATCTATCCTTTTATTCTCTTCGTTTGGAAACGATGTTTTTTGCCTATAACTAGATTTATATGGAAGTATGTTTTATACCCTGTTTTATACATGGTTTGTTACCCTTGTTATCTTCTATGGAAATATGTTGTGCTGCCATTTTACAATGAAATTGTTATTCCCGTGGTTTCATTTTGTCAGCGTATATTCTTCTGTTTTTGGAAAGGAGTTAAGTGGATCATAATTCATATGATCTACTATCCCCTACGGTGGATTTGGGTGAGATGTATATACAAACCGCTGAAAAAGGTATATACAAAAATCATTCAGCCTGTTATCAAATGGTTTTCTCATTTATTTAGTTAACGAAATATACCAAAAGATTGCTTGTCTTTTTTAGGTATTAAACTCGAAAGATAAGAGGGAATTGATGTATAATAAAAACGGATATATCATTGCCTATTTATTTTATTAGATTCAATTTTGAAAGAGAGTGAAACAATATGGGCCGTAAGTGGAACAATATTAAAGAAAAGAAAGCGTCAAAAGATGCTAATACAAGTCGTATATATGCCAAGTTTGGCCGTGAGATTTATGTGGCTGCAAAACAAGGTGAGCCAGATCCAGAATCAAACCAAGCGTTAAAAGTTGTATTAGAACGCGCGAAAACATACAATGTGCCAAAAGCAATTATTGACCGTGCCATTGAAAAAGCAAAGGGCGGTTCAGAAGAAAATTACGATAATCTTCGTTACGAAGGTTTTGGACCAAATGGCTCAATGGTTATCGTAGATGCTCTTACGAATAACGTAAACAGAACAGCTTCAGACGTGCGTGCTGCCTTTGGTAAAAACGGCGGTAATATGGGAGTAAGCGGATCAGTAGCGTATATGTTTGATCCAACAGCTGTTATTGGTGTAGAAGGTAAAGATGAAGAAGAGACGCTAGAACTGTTAATGGAAGCAGACGTAGACGTGCGTGACATTTTAGAAGAAGAAGATTCTGTAATTGTTTATGCTGATCCGGATCAATTCCATGCGGTACAAAAAGCGTTCAATGATGCTGGTATTACGGAATTTACAGTAGCTGAGCAAACGATGCTTGCTCAAAATGATGTAACTCTTCCTGAAGGTGCACAAGCTCAGTTTGAAAAAATGATTGATGCATTAGAGGACTTAGAAGATGTGCAGCAAGTATATCACAACGTTGATTTAGGATAATAGTGAAAGAGGCAGACCTATCAAAGAGGTCTGTCTTTTTTTATAGGCCGTGTGAAAAGCATCTATTGACCCTTTCCCTTCGTTTGGAATATGGTAAGATAATGAATTAAGAATAGAAAATAGTAGAATTTTATAAGGAATAAATGGAGGGAAAGCAGTTGAAAAAATTAATGGTGGGGATGGCGTTAACAGCTACGCTTGCAACGGCTGTAACGCCTGGCTTTGGCTCAATTGGGGGAAATCAAGAAAAGGCATATGCAGCAACAGTTACATATAAAGTAACGGCAAGCAAGCTAAATGTGAGAAGCGGAGCGGGAACGAATTACGGGATTATCGGCAGCGTAGTAAAAGATCAAACACTATCCGTGGTGAGCAAAAGCGGAAGCTGGTACAAAATTAACTATAACGGCCGCACAGGCTATGTAAGCAGCGATTATGTACAGTCATCAGGAACAACAGCGCCACCAGCAGAAAGCACAACGTATACAGTAACGGCAAGCACGCTGAATGTAAGAAGCGGAGCGGGCACCAACTACGCATCTATAGGAAGTGTGGCAAAAGGCCAGAAGCTGTCTGTGATGAGCAAAAGCGGAAGCTGGTACAAAATTAACTACAACGGCCGCACGGGCTACGTAAGCAGCGATTATGTACAAGCATCGGGAACAACAACGGCCCCAACAATGCCACCAGCAGAAAGCACAACGTACACAGTAACGGCGAGCACGCTGAACGTAAGAAGCGGAGCAGGCACCAACTACGCATCTATAGGAAGTGTGACAAAAGGCCAGAAGCTGTCTGTGGTGAGCAAAAGCGGAAGCTGGTACAAAATTAACTATAACGGCCGCACAGGCTATGTAAGCAGTGACTATGTACAGGCTTCAGCTACAGCGTCTCCAAAGCTCGTAGTCGATTCTTTTAAAACGTTAGGCAACGCTCAGCAAGTCATCTTGGTTACAGCAGATAACTACGATACGAAGTCTGCTAAAATTCAAACATTTGAAAAAGTTGATGGAAAATGGAAGCAAGTTTTAACTGCGAACGGTGTACTTGGACAAAAAGGATTCGCTTTAGCGAAAAAAGAAGGAGATATGGAGTCTCCGACAGGGAAATATACAATTGGCACAGCATTCGGACGCTATGCAAATCCTGGAACTAAGCTTCCATATCGAAAGATTACATCAAATGATGTGTGGGTAGACGATTCAAAAAGCTCTCTGTATAATACGTGGCAGCAAAAGCCAGCGAATGGCCGCTGGACGAGCGCTGAGAACATGGATATCCCGGCTTATGATTATGGGTTTGTCATTAATTATAATGAATCTAGAACCCCAGGAAAGGGAAGTGCAATCTTCTTTCATGTAGGAACAAATTATACAGCAGGATGTACGGCCACTTCTAAAGAACAAGTTGTCTCTATTTTAAAATGGTTAAATCCAGAGAAAAATCCAGTTATTATTCAATCTCCTGTAAGTGAATTAGATAAATATTAAGTTAGAAAGCAGCTGAATTCGTGTAATTCAGCTGCTTTTTTATGTAATTAAAAGCTTTGTCCGTCTGTGGTACGACAAAGTTAGTTTTCCTATTCATTGAATGAAAGCGTTTAATCTCTTACGATTAAAGTATCACCACGTAGAGAAAGGAAGAGAGCAAATGGCTCAATCTAATATAAAAGTAGCTGTACAAAAATTTGGGAACTTTCTAAGTTCAATGGTTATGCCAAATATCGGAGCATTTATTGCATGGGGACTTATTACTGCTTTATTTATTCCAACAGGCTTTTTTCCAAATGAAAGCCTTGCCAAACTAGTGGATCCAATGGTCAAGTATTTGCTTCCGCTGCTAATCGGCTACACAGGAGGAAAGCTTGTACACGATCAGCGCGGAGGCGTTGTAGGTGCTATCGCGACCATGGGCGTCATTGTTGGATCTGATATTCCGATGTTTCTAGGCGCTATGATTATGGGGCCGCTGGGCGGCTATATCATCAAGAAGTTTGACCAGTTTATTGAAGGTAAAGTCAAAACAGGATTTGAGATGTTAATTAATAATTTCTCAGCAGGTATTCTTGGAGGAATTCTAGCGATTCTAGCCTTTTTAGGAGTTAGCCCAGCTGTGGACGGATTTACAGGTGCACTTGTAGTGGGTGTAGATTGGATGGTTGCACATGGCCTTCTTCCTCTTACAAGTATTTTAATTGAACCAGCTAAAATTTTATTTTTAAACAATGCCATTAATCACGGCATTTTATCTCCGATTGGCGCAGAACAAATTCGAACAAACGGACAGTCCATTCTATTGTTATTAGAAACAAATCCTGGTCCGGGATTAGGAATTCTGTTAGCGTATTGCTTCTTTGGAAAAGGAACAGCAAAACAGTCAGCACCGGGAGCGGCCATCATTCATTTTATTGGCGGAATTCACGAAATTTACTTCCCTTACGTTTTAATGCGTCCTCTTCTAATCATTGCGGCTATTTTAGGAGGAATGAGCGGAGTATTTACATTTGTTCTTTTAGGAGGAGGCTTACAAGCCGTTGCTTCACCAGGAAGTATTTTGGCTATTTTAGCTGCTACACCAGGTAATGCAGGCAGCTATGTTGCAAATATCTCAGGTGTTCTTGTTGCAGCCATCGTATCGTTTATTGTAGGTTCGTTAATTTTAAAAACGGGCAAGCAAACAGAAGATTTGGACGAAGCAGCTCGCAAAATGCAAGAGATGAAGGGCAAGAAGAGCTCTGTAGCAGGAAGCTTTACAAAACAGCAAGGCGACGTACCAGCAAGCGTTCAAAAAATTGTTTTTGCCTGTGACGCAGGTATGGGATCGAGTGCAATGGGCGCCTCTCTTCTTCGCAAGAAAGTTAAACAAGCAGATTTAAATATTTCGGTAACAAATACAGCTATCAGTAATATTCCAAGTGATGCTCAAATCGTTATTACACAGGAAGAGCTAACGCCAAGAGCTCAAAACAAAGTTCCAGATGCGTATCATATCTCGGTGGATAACTTTCTATCTAGCCCGGAATATGACAAACTAATTGATCAACTAAAAAATGATCATACTACTTCTAAGGCGGAAGAAGAAAAGAACGTATCTGCAGAAAACTATACAGATAGTAATGATGGTTTATTAAAAGAAGAAAACGTTTTCTTGAATCAGCACTTTTCTTCTAAGGAAGAAGCAATTCGATTTGCAGGAAGTGTGTTAGTAAAAGGCGGATATGTAGAAGAAAACTATGTTGAAGCGATGATTGAGCGAGACAATATGACTTCTACTTATATGGGAAATGACGTAGCGATTCCGCACGGTACGGAAGAAGCGAAAAAGAACGTTTTAAGATCAGGTTTTACAGTAATTCAAGTTCCAGAAGGCGTTGATTTTGATGGTGAGAAAGTTCGTTTGATTTTCGGAATTGCCGGAAAAGACGGCACCCATTTAGAAATTTTATCTGGTATCGCGATTACATGTTCTGATATGAACAATATTGAAAAGATGGTTCATGCCAAATCAGCTAAAGAATTAATGGCTATTATTCAAAGTAACTAACGGGATAGAAAGGCATGAAGATGCCTTTTTATCCTTTGTTTATAAATAAGAAAAGAGTTGATGTTCTTGTTTATTACTTCAAGAGAAAAATCAATCATTGAGTTAATTATTAAAACGGCAGGAAAGCATACAGCACTTACACTTGCTACTTTTTTGAATGTAAGTGTAAGAACCGTTCACCGAGATTTGAAGGCAATTGAATCAATACTTGAAAAATTTGATTTAAAGCTGATTCGTACACAAGATGAAGGACTAATGATTGAAGGTAAAAATGAACAAATTTTTCGTCTTATCCAAGAGCTGATGAAGATTAAAACGACGGATCAGTCTCCACAGGAAAGAAAATTAATTCTTTTAATTCTTCTTCTAGAAGAAGGAGATTCATTTAAATTACAAACGCTGGCTAAAGACTTAGAAGTAAGTATTACTACACTAACTGCTTATCTAGATGAATTAACAGAGTGGTTAACCACATTTGACGTTTTCCTTCATCGAAAGAGAGGGGTCGGAGTAGAGGTTCAAGCTACTGAAGCCAATAAACGGAACGCATTAGCCAATTATTTTCTTGTCCACTTTAATGAAGAGTTAATTGAATGTTTGTTTCTAGTAGAAAATCACCAGCATACGGATGAAACGATTTTGCATTATTTTTATCCGAATTATTTAGCAGAAGTAGACCGAATTGTACATCAAGCGATTAATCAGTATCATTCTAAGCTGGCTGACAGCGATTATATAGGGCTCATTGTTCATATTTGCATTATGATACAGCGAACGAAAAAGCAAATGTATCTAGAAGACGACGGCGGCCAAACGGAAGAGCTGGCGAGTGAACTGTTCTTAATGAAGGATATTTGCCGCGAAATTGAACGGGTATTTTCTCTTTCTTTCACGGAAAAAGATATTCATTTCTTAGCAGTACGGCTGCGTGCAGCTAAGTTCCAAACTACTAGAGACGTATATTACGACAGCGTAGTGGTTGGGCAGATTATTAAGAATATGATTTCTCATGTTTCTGTTCAGCTTAACACCGACTTGACCGGTGACTTTTCCCTTTACCAAGGGCTGCTTGCTCATATGGAACCGGCAATTTTTCGTCTTAAGCAAAAAATGGAGCTTTTTAATCCATTAACGGAAGAGATTAAGAAAAAGTACCCTGTTTTATTTATGGCTGTGAGAAACAGTATCGATCAAGAGCTGCCGGATTTAGTTTTTCCAGATGATGAAGTGGCATATCTTGTTTTGCATTTCGGTTCAACGCTAGTGCTAAAAGAAGAAGTCATGGAAATTCAGGCACTGATTGTCTGTCCAACTGGAATCGGCACTTCGAAAATGTTAGCTAGCCGTATTCGTAAAGAGATTCCGGAGATTAATTCAGTTGTCATTAAATCGGTAAAAGAAATCAAAGAAGCGGCGCTTGAAGGGTATGACGTAGTGATTTCAACAGTAAGACTTCCTTTTTTAAATGTCGATTACATTTTAGTCAATCCACTCTTAACCGAAGAGGATATTCAGTCCGTTCAGAATTTTTTACAGAAAAACATTCAAAAGTTAACCAAAGATAAGGGCTATCGTTCGTTCCAATATAAAAATAAGACCGTCTCTACACAAAAACCGTCTTTTGAGGAAACGATGAAGCAAATTAAAGATGTGCATGGAAGTATCGAATCAATTCTTCAAAACCTTAGAATGTATCGATTTTCGGATGCAGTGAGTCATGATCAAGTGATTTCGCACGTAGTAAAAGCAGCTGAAAAAGAACGTTTAATAACCAATGCCAGCTGCGTTATTGATCAGCTTAAGGAACGAGAAAACAAAGGCGGTTTAGGTATTCCGCAAACGAGTATGGCACTGTTCCATTGCCGTGAACATCACGTAAAAGAGCTGATTTTTCAAGTTTCACATTTAGAACAGCCTTGCACAGTTAAAGGTATGGACGGAACAAACATGCAGGCGCGTAACCTTCTATTAATGCTAGCACCTGAGGAGTTAAGTGAAGTACAGCAAGAAATCTTAAGTTTAATTAGTACAAGTTTAATTGAAGATCATGAAGCAATGATGGTTTTTTCGTCTTCGAACGAAGAGATAATTCGCACAAGGCTAGAGGATACGTTTCATGAGTACCTTCGAAATAATTTGATAAAGGAATGATTTTTGTGAAACAAGCAGTTCATTTTGGAGCAGGTAATATTGGGCGAGGATTTATTGGGGCATTATTTTCTCAAAGCAACTATCACGTTACATTCGTAGATATTGCTGAAAAGATTATTAATCAGTTAAACACAGATGAAGGGTATAACGTAATAACAGCCGCAGAGCACCCAGAGACATTAGCTGTTCAAAACGTATCTGGTTTAAATAATCTGACGCAAGAACAAGCAGTCATTAAAGCGATTAAAGAAGCAACGTACATTACGACAGCCATCGGACCGAACGTTCTGCCTCGCATTGCTCCTTTAATTGCTAAAGGTTTGGCTGAGCGTGTGAAAACAAGCGACGAAAAGGTATATATTATTGCATGTGAAAATCAAATCTCTGCGACAGATTTATTAAAAGGCTATATTTTTGATGCGCTGGATGAAGAGACAAAAGCTCATATGGTAAATAAGGTCTTTTTCTTCAATTCAGCTGTAGATCGTATCGTACCTCTTCAACACAACCAAGGTTCGCTTGATGTTTTAGTAGAATCCTATTATGAATGGGTAGTAGAGGCACCTGAAAATATTCCTTTTGTAGAAGGAATGACGATTGTGCCTGACCTTGCTCCTTTTATTGAAAGAAAGCTATTTACAGTAAATACAGGACATGCGGTGATTGCATATTTTGGTTATTTAAAAGGAAAAGAAACGATTGATCAAACGTTAAGAGATTCAGATATTTACCAACAAGTACAGCAAACGCTACGAGAAACAGGAGACTATCTAATTAAAAGATATGACTTAGATAGAGAGGAACACGAAGCCTACATCGTAAAAATTATTGAGCGCTTTAAGAATCCTCATTTAAATGATTCAGTTAAACGGGTAGGAAGAGCGCCAATTCGCAAGCTTGGACCTCAGGATCGTTTGATTCGTCCAGCGCTAGAAGCAAAAAAAGCGGGCCTTTCTTATACCCACTTAGCGAAGGCCATCGCTGCTGCGCTTCTATTTGACCCGCAAGAAGATAAAGAGGCTATAAAGCTTCAAGCGAATATTCATGATTATGGTATTGAGTATGTGTTAAAAGAGATCAGTGGGTTAGAGGCAAGTAATAATTTAACAAAAGAAATCATTGCTCAATATCATGCTTTAAAATCGTAAATGACTCTAATACGTGTAAACAGTCCATTTTAAATGGGCTGTTTTTCTTTTTGTAGAAAGGGAATGTTTGTGTATAGGAGGATGATAAAATGGTAGCTATTACTCACGTTGGATTAGCTGTACCTGATGTAGAAGAAGCCGTCCAGTGGTATGGGGAAGTTTTAGGTTTTAAGCTGATTGCCGGTCCTTATACGTTTAATGCGGAGGAAGAAAAAGCTGAAAATATGACTCAAGATTTACTAGGGTCTCATATTAAAAAAATGAAAAATGCTCACATGACAGCTGATAACCAGGTAGGCATTGAACTGTTTGAATTTAATAAGCCGCAAATGCCTCTTGTATTAAAAGACAGCGATGAGCAGTATCAAAGTTATTTTCACATGTGTTTAATAGTCGATGACGTGGAAAAATTAGCGGATAAAATCGAACAATCAGGCGGTAAAAAGCGTAGCCAAGTATGGAATACAAGACCTGGAAAACCTTATTACTTAATTTATTGCGAAGATCCGTTTGGGAATATTATTGAGCTATATTCACATAGTACGGAGCTCATGTATGGGAATAAAGAAGAATAAAAGCTTATCCACATTTTTTGGATAAGCTTTTATTTTTCACAGCTGTCCGTAGCCATATACCTTTGCCAGCTCTTCGAAGGTTTTTGATGAATACGTAATAGTTACAGATGTTCCTACTGCTACTTTATCGAATAGTTCTTCCACATCCGCATTGTGCATCCGTACGCAGCCGTGGCTTACATATTTGCCAATGCTAGCTTCTGAGTTATTCCCATGAATACCGTATGTGTCGCCGGTTGTTCCGTTTGCATTAAGCCCTAGCCAGCGAGAGCCAAGAGGAT
This sequence comes from Priestia sp. SB1, assembly GCF_038898415.1. Lineage (NCBI taxonomy): Bacteria > Bacillati > Bacillota > Bacilli > Caryophanales > Bacillaceae > Priestia > Priestia sp. SB1. The sequence continues at coordinate 18,357 of NZ_JBBJSS010000017.1, forward strand.
TATTAGGAGCGCCTCCTGCAATGTGCCCTGTATAGTAAGGGCGATTTTTAATTTTGTTAACAATCTTGAAAAAGCCTACCGGCGTATCGCTCCATGTTTTTCCCGTAGCTACTGAATACGTCTTTTCTAACTTTCCGTTATGAAAATAAGCAAGCTGATTTGTTTTTTTATTAATAATAATTAAATCTTTACTTGCTGTGTTTTCACTTGCGTCCGCCGTGCTTGCTGTATAAGAAATACTGATAATAGCTGCGAGACACAAAGCCGCTGCTCGCAGTAGAATTTTTCTCACGTTCTAGCCATCTCCTCTATTGTTCGATTACATATTTGATGAATTACATGCTATTAGTGTATAAAAGAAAAATGGACTGAACATGAACCTTACCTGAATGAAAACTGAAAGTGCGTTTTTACATGCGAATATAAAGTGAAAATATGGGCAGAAATACAACTAAAGGTCTGGTACATATCTCATGAAAAAGAGAAAAATGAAAATGCACCTTGTCTGTTTAATTTAGGATGTATTATCATGAAAGTTTGAAATGAAGGGCAGGAGGTGGAATAAACAGATGCTTAAAGAATTTAAAGAGTTTGCTTTGCGAGGAAATGTATTAGATTTAGCTGTCGGTGTTATTATTGGAGCTGCATTTGGAAAAATTGTCACGTCTCTTGTAAATGATATTATTATGCCGCTGATTGGTTTGTTGTTAGCAGGGATAGACTTTAAAGATTTATCCTTTACGGTTGGAGATGCTACGGTATTATATGGATCTTTTATTCAAACAATTGTTGATTTCTTAATTGTTGCATTCTCGATTTTCTTATTTATTCGTTTCTTTAATCGTTTTAAGAGAAAAGAAGAAGAGAAAGTAGAGGAAGAAGTGGCTGTTCTGTCAAAAGAAGAAGAGATCTTAACAGAAATTCGTGATCTGCTAAAAGCAGAAGCAGTGAAAGAGCGTTCATAACAGCAATTTTTACATACGTATAAAACGGCTAAGAGGCCCGTCTTTTCATCAGAAAAGCGGGATTTTTTTTGTGAAATTTCGCGGGAAATGTTATTGATGTGATTTTGAGAAAATTAGGCGTGAAGGCGAGAGAGATAGGAATGTTAAAATCATATTAAAAGTGTTAAGATATTGTAAATAGGAGGCTTAAGGTTATGTTTAAACATTTGTATCGTTCTTTGCCAATGCTGGTGGCGTATGGGCTGCTTAGCGTTTTTTTATACAGTGTTGTTATGCTTAATATATCAAATGACACAAAGATATTGTTTGACTGGGCCCAAATCCATACAGCTGGGTTCGTCGTATTAATAGGGGGATGCTCACTTGTCTTATGGGCGCTCACTTTCTATTTGCTGCTTCGATTTAATCAGATAGAGAGAATACAAGGTTCGCAGTGGTACGCCATTTTTACGGCAATTGTGTTTTCAATTGCGGTAGCAGCCGTTTCTGCTATGGTTTTTGTTATCTATCATATTGATATACATAATCCAGGCAAAACAATAGAGTGGATGCAAGCATACCCTGAACGCTATCTTTTTACGGTATTTTTACTTTCGCTGTTAACACTAGCGATCATTATGCTAGTAGGGGAAGCTTATTTAGGGGCTGGGATTACCTTTGTTCTGTATTTCATTTTAGCTCTTGTAAACTATTATAAAAAAATCTTTCGAAATGAACCATTGTTCCCGAACGATTTTATTCAGGCGAGTCAGTTAAAAGAAGTTATTCCGATGATTAAAGATTCCATTTCAATTCCTATTGTCATAGGAGTTATTGGATCTATTGTCGTACTGATTGCTCTTTGGTTTTTCTTGCCGAAAATTAAAATTCGATGGTTTCTTCGAATTATTATGATTCTGCCGCTTATCTTTTTAATGAAATCATTTTTATTCTTTGAACACTCGTTTGCTCAAAAATATTATGATCAATATGCTGCGCTGATGCCTTGGAATCAGCAAAATAATTATTACTATAATGGACCGGTTATTGGCATGATTTCAAATGTTAAAACAGATGTGCTGCAAGAGCCGGATGACTACTCACAGGAAGTAATGGCCAAAGTGGCAAAGCGCATTCATTCAAAGGAAGAGAAAACACAAGAAAGCAAGGCTGAAGTCAAACCAAACGTCGTGTTTGTAATGAATGAAACGTTTTGGGACCCAACAAAGCTTAACGTGACGTTCTCTGAAGATCCAATGAAAAATACAAGAGAACTTCAAAAGAAATATCCTTCTGGGTGGTCTTTAAGTCCTTCATTTGGCGGGGAGACAGCTAATGTAGAGTTTGAAGCATTGACGAGCTACTCTTTGTCTTTCTTTAACCCTGGAGGTCTTCCTTATCAGCATGTATTGAGTAAAAAAGAATATCCGTCTTTTGTTTCTTATTTAGAAAAACAAGGCTATGCTACAACAGCTATGCATCCAAACAGCGGTATGCTTTATATGAGGCAAAATGTGTATCCAAATTTGGGATTTGATCAAGTGAAGTTTATTGATCAAATGAAGCATACGCAAAAAGATAACAAAGAATTTGTTTCTGATGAAGCTGTAGTTGATGAAGTACTCGATACGCTTCGTCAGTCGAAAAAGCCTGCATTTGTGCATGCTGTAACGATTGCAAATCATCTCCCTTATTCTGCGGATAAGTATAATGGTCAGGAAACAATTAAAGTAACCGGTAAAGGGTTATCACCAGAAATGCAAAAGGAAATTGAAATTTATGCTGAAGGAATCAAACGTTCAGATGCTGCTTTAAAACGATTGAACGATGAAATTCAAAAGTTGGACGAGCCGACCATTGTAGTATTTTGGGGAGATCATTTGCCAGCACTTGGACAAAACCTTCAAGCTTACAAAGAAACGGGTTTTGGAAACGAGAAAACGCAGCAAACATCTCAAAAATTTTATGAGACGCCGCTCTTATTTTTATCTAATTATGATACAAAAATAGATAAAAATCTTGGTACGATGAGTCCTATTTATATTGCTCCGACGCTTGTTCAATCTCTTGGTTACAAAAGTAATCTGTTCTACGATCAGCTGAATCAAATGAAAACAGAAGTGCCGGCTTTTCGTTCAAATATGTATATAAACTCAAAAGGAAAGCTAGTGGATGATCCGGCAGCGCTCTCTAATAAAGCTGCAAAAGACCTTCAAGATTACCATGAAGTTGAGTTTGATACATTATCCGGGAAACAGTACGAAACGCATAGGTTGTATAAATAAAAATAAAAACTCCTTTTAAATAAAAGGAGTTTTTATTTTTTAAGTGTTTAAGGTTGTACTAAAAAATAATTCATGTATAATATTTTAAGGTTAAAAGTAAACTTTAAGTTAAGTAAAACAAAACTTGAGTTTGGAACAGCATGAACAATTATTCATGCTGTTTGCTAATTTTAAATACAGTTGAGGATCGAGAGTATGGAAATAGGAAAGAAAATTAAGAATTTACGATTAAAAAAAGGCTTAACACAAGAAGAGCTAGGAGAACGTACTGATTTAAGCAAAGGCTATATTTCGCAGCTAGAGCGCGATTTAAGTTCGCCGTCTTTAGAAACATTTTTTAGTATTTTGGAAGTGCTGGGGTGCGAACCGAAAGAATTCTTCGAAATTGATACGCATGTTCAAAAGGTTGTATATAAAGAGGAAGACTACACGAGTTATTGCGAAGATGAAAAAGGTTACCATATTCAGTGGCTTGTACATGAATCAAATGAAAAGGAAATGGAGCCAATTCGTCTTATTCTTCATGAAAAAGGTGCATTTAAGAGATTTGAACCTTCTCTTTCAGAAACGTTTGGCTACATTTTGCGCGGGTGTGTGAAGGTGAAGCTTGGAGGCAGAATATATGAGGCTAAACAAGGGGAAACCATCTATTTTCAAGCTTCTGAAGAACATCAGATTTTAAATGCTCATGACGGAATAACAGAGTTAATTATCGTGGCGACAGAGTCTTATTTATAGAACAAAAGAGGTGAAGTGAAATGACATCTACGAATACAATTATTCAATTTGAAAATGTGACCAAGCAATATGATAATGATTCAGTTGTATTGGATCATGTAAGCTTTGAAATTGAAAAAGGGAAGTTTTATACCCTTTTAGGTCCATCGGGATGTGGAAAGACAACGATTTTACGATTAATTGCAGGCTTTACGGAGGCCTCGAGCGGAACGATTTATTTTAATGGAAAAAGAATTAATGATGTCCCGGCTAACAAACGTCAGGTTAATACGGTTTTTCAAGACTACGCGCTTTTCCCGCATTTGAATGTATTTGAAAATGTAGCATTTGGTCTTCGAATCAAGAAGATGAAAAATGCTGATATTGGGATAAAAGTTAAAGAAGCCCTTCGCTTTGTTAACCTAGAAGGATATGAAAAGAGAGAAATAAAGGAAATGTCGGGCGGTCAAAGACAGCGCGTAGCCATTGCACGAGCAATTGTAAATCAGCCCGAAGTCATTCTGCTGGACGAGCCGCTTTCAGCTCTTGATCTAAAATTGCGTACGGAAATGCAATACGAGTTAAGAGAATTACAGCGCCGTCTAGGTATTACGTTCATTTTTGTTACGCACGATCAAGAAGAAGCGCTTGCGATGTCCGATGAAATCTTTGTTTTGAATAAAGGAAGAATTCAGCAGAGCGGGGAACCTACAGATATTTATGATGAGCCAATTAATCGTTTTGTTGCCGATTTTATTGGTGAATCAAATATTGTACCAGGTAAAATGATTGCTGACTTTTTAGTGGAGTTTGGCGGCCAGCAATTTGAATGTGTCGATCAAGGGTTAAACCGAAATGAGCAGGTTGAAATTGTGATTCGCCCTGAAGATTTAGCCATTACAAGCTCCGATCAAGGAAAGCTGCAGGTTCGTGTAGATTCACAGCTGTTTAGAGGAGTCCATTATGAAATTTTAGGCTATGACCATGCAGGGAATGAGTGGCTCGTCCACTCTACAAAAAAGGCAACGGTTGGCGAAGAAATTGGTTTATATTTTGAACCTGAAGCTATTCACGTTATGCGATTTAATGAAACGGAAGAAGAATTCGATAAGCGACTCGAAGGTTATGAAGAGGATTACCATGCAAACTAAATCAAGAAATATTTATTTAGTCCCGTATGTGTTATGGATTTTGCTTTTTGTAGTTGCTCCCATTGTATTAGTTGTCTATTATTCTTTTTTCAGCATTGATAATGAGCTGACGCTTGAAAACTATAAGAAATTTTTTACCCCTGTTTATTTACAGATGACGCTGAGCTCATTTTGGTATGCCTTTTTAATTACGTTATTTTCCTTGGTTTTTTCTTATCCAACAGCTTATTTACTAACGAAGCTTAAGCATAAGCAGCTTTGGCTTCTACTGATTATTTTACCGACGTGGATTAACCTATTATTAAAAGCTTATGCTTTTTTAGGCATATTCGGCACGTACGGTACGGTTAATAAATTTACTGAATTTCTGGGATTTGGTACTCATCAAATTTTATTTACTGACTTTAGTTTTGTATTTGTATCAGTGTATATTTTTATCCCCTTTATGATTTTGCCGATCTTTAACTCTTTAGAAGAACTTAATCCCTCGCTTATCTACGCTTCGCGAGACTTGGGGGCATCTTCATGGGTGACATTTAAGCGCGTGGTATTTCCGCTAACGCTAGAAGGGGTTAAATCAGGTTGTCAGGCTGTTTTTATTCCAGCACTGTCACTCTTTATGATTACGCGTTTAATTGCTGGAAACCGCGTCATTACACTGGGAACGGCGATTGAACAACATTTTTTAGTGACGCAGGATTGGGGCATGGGAGCCACAATTGCTGTCTTTTTAATTATTGCGATGGCCGTTATGATGCTCATAACAGGCACTGGAAAGAGAGGTGTGTAAAATGAAGAGAAAGTGGAAGTTCAGCCACCTTTATTTATTTTTTGTCTTTTTCATTTTATACGCGCCCATTTTTTATTTAATGTATTACTCTTTTAACAGCGGAGGAAACATGCGAGAGTTTGAAGGGTTTACGTTAGATTGGTACAAAGAAGTGTTTCAAGACACACGTTTGCTCATTATTGTCTTGAATACCTTAATTATTGCTCTATTGTCTTCGGTTATTTCAACGATTATTGGCGTGATAGGAGCACTTGCTATCGTATACGTGAAGCGCAGACGTGTTCAAAATACACTGTTAACATTTAATAATGTGTTAATTGTGAGTCCAGATGTTATTATTGGCGCATCTTTTTTAATTCTATTTACCATTATCGGTGTAAAGCTCGGGTTTATATCGGTATTATTAGCGCATATTGCATTCAGTGTACCGATTGTGGTCATCATGGTTCTGCCTAAGCTGCAGGAAATGAGTCCGACACTGCTCGATGCAGCCCGTGATTTGGGAGCAAGTCGCTTTGAAGTACTTTCGAAAGTGGTATTGCCATTTATTCGTCCGGGTATCTTTGCAGGCTTTTTTATGGCTTTAACTTACTCTTTGGATGACTTTGCGGTTACGTTCTTTGTGACCGGGAATGGTTTTTCCACGCTTTCAGTAGAAATTTACTCGTTAGCAAGAAGAGGGGTCTCGCTGAAAATCAATGCTCTTTCTACTCTTATTTTCATGTTTACCGTGCTGATTGTAATTGGTTATTACTTTATCAGTCAGCGATATAGCAATAAAGCGAAAGGGGTGGCGACTGGAAAATGAAGCAATTAGCAAAGCCGTTTATCTTCATCGTCATCCTTTCTTTCGTTCTTATGTATGTGGTTCATCATTTGAACAATGCCGAAGGATACTCTGGAGGAGATACGCTGACCGTCTATAATTGGGGAGATTATATTGATCCTGATTTAGTGAATCAGTTTGAAAAAGAAACCGGAATTAAAGTCATTTATCAGACCTTTGATTCGAATGAAGCAATGATGACAAAAATTGAACAAGGCGGTACGACATTTGATATTGCTGTTCCTTCTGAATACGCGATTAGCAAGATGCGTGAAGAAAATTTACTATTGCCAATTGATCATTCGAAGCTGCCTAATTTAAAATACATTAATCCGCGTTTTTTAGACCTATCTTTTGATCCTGGCAATAAGTACTCTATTCCTTATTTTTGGGGAACTGTGGGTATTGTTTATAACTCTGATATGATTCATGGTAAGAAGATAAAGAGTTGGAATGATTTATGGGATCCTAAGCTAAAAAATCAAATTTTACTTGCAGATGGCGCTAGAGAAGTGATGGGAATGGGGCTAAATAGCTTAAATTATTCATTAAATGATACGAATAAAGCTCATCTTCAAGAAGCAAAAAGAAAGCTTGATACATTAACACCAAACGTAAAAGCCATTGTAGGAGACGAGATTAAGATGCTCCTAGCAAATGAAGAAGCGGCAGTTGGCGTTGTTTGGTCAGGTGATGCTTCTGAAATTATGAGTGAAAACGATAAGCTGAATTACGTTGTTCCAGAAGAAGGTTCGAATTTATGGTTCGATAACATGGTTATTCCAAAAACGGCTAAAAACGTAGAAGGTGCACATAAATTCATGAATTTTATGCTAGATCCTAAACACGCTGCTCAAAATGCAGAATATGTAGGGTATTCTACGCCTAATAAAAAAGCGTTAGATTATTTGCCGAAAGAAGTAGCGAAAGATGAACGTTTTTATCCGGATGAAGAACTAACCAATAAGCTTGAAGTATATAATAACTTAGGCAAACGAATGCTTGCTTATTACAATGAATTATTTTTAGAATTCAAAATGCACCGTAAATAAAAGGTACTTAGTTAGGCCTTTATACTCAAGTTCTTTATTGTTTTTGTAAATTCAGTTGCGTGATAGCAAGAGGAAAGATAAAATACAAACGAGTAAAGCTAATAACATTTATTTTATGTTATTAGCTTTTTTATTTGTAAAACGGGAAAGATAAGAAAAAATTGAATGTTCTATTATTCATCTAGAATGTATATTTCACATTATATAGGAGAGAAAAAGTGAAGCAAAAACAAAAGCAGCATATTCAATCCATTTATTTTTTACGATTATTCGCTATGATGATGGTTGTGCTCGTACATGTAACAGCAGCGTATGCAACGGTACTGCCATTTGCAAGTGAAGCTTATCAGAAATATCATTTCCTTAACCGAATTGTTCGAATTGAAGCAGGGATCTTCATTGTGATCACAGGTTTAGTTTTCTTTTATAGTTACATTAACAAGCCGTTAACAAAGACTTTATGGAAAACGTATTATGCTCGAAGAGTGACATATATTTTAGTCCCCTATGTTATTTGGGCACTTATTTATGAATTTTATTCGTACTATGTGGGAGCAACAGAGTTAAATGCAGCTGATATTGTGAAACGTATTTTACGCGGAGAGTCCTACTATCAGCTTCATTTTATCTTTTTAATTGTACAAGTGTATCTCGTGCTGCCGGTTTTTGTATGGCTAGCACAAAAAGTAACCATTTTTAAAAAATACATGTGGCTGTTTGGTATTATCATTCAGCTTGGTTATTTAATGCTTAACAATACGTATCATATCACTTCATTTAATTTATTTTTAAATACGATGGCTACGTTTTTACTCGGCGGTTGGATTGGTATTTATTATCGCGAACAAGTGGATAAAAAGTACAGTCGTTCAAATATTGTATTATTTCTGATGACGCTCGGATCGGGAATAGCTATTTCACTGTTAAATTATCACTTATACACAATGAAGACGATTCACATTTCAGGCTTTACGTATGAGGCTGTTAATACGCTTTATTTGGTCGTGGGAAGTTATTTCTTCTTCCGAATTGCAGAGATATTAGCTGAAAAGCTTTCTGTGAAGTCCGTGACGGTCGTTAAAAATATTGCCATGTACTCGTTTGGATTTTACTTGATTCATCCAATGGTTTTAAACTTTGTGGCAAAAGCAGTACCAATACAAGGCAACTATATGTTTCACGTGGAAATCTTGGCACGTTATATTTTGACATTAGCGGGCTGTTACCTCATTATTTGGGGATGTCATCGTCTTTTACCGTTTGCTAGCTTTTTGTTTGGTAAACTGCCAAAAGAAGCGGTGTTCATTTACCGACGTCCTGATCATAAATAGCGTTTAGTTAAAAGTTATGCCTGCTTGCAGGCATAACTTTTTTTATAAAGTATAAGAGATGATAACGCGCTAGTTTTAAAATATTTTTAAAAGTGACATGCTAAGATAATGATTATTTAGGTAATCACAAAAGGGGGAATTTGATATGCGTGTACTTGTGGTAGAAGATGATGCTTCATTATTACACGGTATCGTAGAAGGCTTAAAAGAAGAAGGATATGAAGTTGATTGTGCGTCTGATGGAGATGAAGGTTTGTTTTTAGCAGAGCAGAATATTTATGATGCCTTAATTTTAGATATTATGCTGCCGAGTATGACAGGGCTTGACATACTAAAAAAACTAAGAAAACAAAAGGTGTTGACCAAAGTTATTTTTCTTACTGCAAAAGATAGTGTAGAAGATCGAGTGAAAGGACTCGACTATGGAGCCGATGATTATTTGGTTAAGCCTTTTGCCATGGCTGAACTTTTTGCGAGGTTAAGGGTAATGCTTAGGGACTTGCAGGCAGAAGAAGGTATGATTTCATATGGTCCCATTTCTATACGAGAAGCCAATCATGAAGTAGTGATTAATGGAAGTGTCCTCACGTTAACGATTAAAGAATTTCAGCTTTTGGAATATTTTATTCGAAATAAAGAACAAATCCTTATTCGAGATCAAATTTTTAATCGGGTATGGGGTTTTACATCCGATGTAGGAGTGGGCGTAGTTGATGTTTATGTTCACCATTTAAGAAAGAAGCTTCAGCCTTTTAATTGTGACAATTATGTACGTACAGTCAGAGGCGTAGGCTTTATGTTAAAAGGGGAAGAGCATGTTTAAAAAGACGAGAATCAGGCTTGTGTTATTTAACACAATGGTGCTGATGGTTATCTTGAGCATTTTTAGTGTGGTTTTATATTTTTACATGCAGCATCTTATTTTTTTAAACCCGGACAATCGGCTAAGTGAGATGAGCGAGCAGGTTAAAAAAAGAAATTTACATGAAATTCAGGAAAACAATGAGAGAGAAACAGAACGTCGCGTTGCGTTTTTACTTTGGAGCAGTGATAAAAAATTAATCAAAATTACACCTAAAAAAGGGTTATATACAAACGATATTGACGACTTTAAGCCTGCGCTCTCAGAAGGGAAAATCAAAACGTCGCAAGAGGTAAACGGTCATGCTTATCGAGTGATGAATGTGAAAAATGAAGGATATATAAAAGATCAAGACGTTTCAACAATTCAACTTGTCTTAAACGTAGATCCAGAAACTCAAACCTTAGAGCACCTTGCTTTTCTTCTTGTCATTTCAGCTTTTATTGGACTGCTTCTTTCCCTTGTAGCTGGCTTGTTTTTAGCCAATCGAGCGCTTGTACCTATTCAAAAATCTTGGAACAAACAAGTCGAATTTATTGCAGATGCTTCCCATGAGTTAAGGACGCCTCTTTCCGTGATGCAAACGCATCTCGAGCTATTGTTTAGACGACCAAATCATACGATTGAGCAAGAAAGCGAAAACATTTATCAAAGCTTAAACGAAGTAAAGCGGATGACGAAGCTGGTGGGCAACTTACTAACACTCGCTAGATCTGATTCAAGTGCACAGCTGCTAAACAAAACGGTCTTTAATATGGGTGAGCTAGTTGATAAAGTAGCTAATCAGTTTGAGCCTATATTTGAACTAAAGGAGCTGCATTTCACAAAGGAAATTGAATCGTTAATGTTCGGAGGAGATCAAGAACGACTTCATCAGCTATGTATGATTTTGTTAGACAACGCTTTTAAGTACACCCCACCTCGAGAAAGCATTCATATTAGTCTAAAGAAACATCATCACTCTATGACGCTAATTGTCAAAGACACAGGCATTGGAATTGAAGCGAAAGATCTTCCGTATGTGTTTGATCGCTTTTATCGAAGTGATAAGAGTCGGGCGCGTGCCGAAGGAGGATCAGGTTTAGGGCTCGCGATTGCCAAATGGATTGTACAAGCTCATGACGGAGAAATTAAGGTTTTTAGTCAAAAAAACGTGGGTACGGAATTTTATGTGAAAATTCCGCTATGAAAAAAGCTGCCTGTCATTAGGCAGCTTTTTTTGTCACTTTTTTGTTTGCAGTCTTCCATGCTTTCCATGCATTAGCAAGTAACAGGCCGATTAATAAATAGGCAAGGCCGCCAAAAACTAAGTAATCTACGGCGCTAATCGCCCCTGCAAGCATCCCAAATTTTATTTGGTCTTTATACTTCGCAGGAGAAGTTGGCGGATCCGTCACCATAAAGAAGGCTAAAAATAAAGCGGAATTAACAAAAGGAGCTCGTAAAGCATCCGCTACATCACCTACTCCTATTAACGACATAATCGTAAAAATAGCAAAATACACGCCTAAAAACGCAAATACTTGAGGGAATTTATTTACTTTGCTCGTCACAAGGTACCCTGTCACAAACACGAATACAATGAGCCAGACGGGTAGTAAAGATAAGCTTCCCCACCAGCTTTGGCCGCTTGAAAAGACAATAAGTGAAAAGAGAAGACCAAAAGCGGCAGGGTTAAAAATAGGCTTCTTTTTTACTTTTACTAAGTGCTTCGATAAAATAGCAACAGCTACAGTGCAAAATGTGACCCAAGCAGGTGTAGAGGTGCTGAGCACTAAGGCAATAATTAATCCAGTAATAATTCCGCCGTCAGGAAGCTGAATTTTCTTTTTATAAGCAAAAGAAAATCCTAAATCTAAGGCGGCCGCCGAGCATACGGCGAGTAGTAGGTGTCCTAATCCTTGAAAGGCAGAAGAGTTGAATTCACCTAATAAGGTTAAAAGCAGCAGCATAGCCATCACGTATCTTTTAGGTGTTTTAACTAGCTGCCCCCACCGACTTATTTCTTTTGGTTTGTTTTCATCTACAATAATATAACCTTTGGGTGTACTAATATATTTAACACCGCTTCTTCGTTCAGAACGTGTGGTCATCATTCATTAATTCCTCCATATCTGATGTGAAAAAAGGAGTGAAACTAGAATCGAAGAGTACGCCGCGTACGTCGGCATCATTCAATAAATTTACTCCTTTCTCCGCTCCTAAAATAAAAGCTGATGTAGATAATGCATCGGCCAGCATGGCAGAAGGAGCAATAGCTGTACAACTCATTAGACTGCTTCTAGTAGATGGAGATAAGGGATTAACCAAATGATGCATGAATGGTTGCGTCTTATTTTTTCTAGCATAATTTCCTGATGTGCAGACAGCCGTATCTGTTACACGCAAGGTCAGTAATGACTGCGTTTGAATCTGAGGGTGCTGAATCCCGACTTTCCACAAATCTCCGTGTTGATTGAGTCCTTTAACTAGGATGTCTCCTCCGGCATTAATCATAAAATGCTGATAAGGAAGGGAGTGGGCAGCCAAATCAATAGCTAATCCTTTGGCGACCGCTCCAAGATCTATAATCATCGGTTTTTGTAAGAGAACCGTTTTTTTATGTGTATTCAATACGATGTCTTTATAACTTCCAGAATCGACTGCTTCGTTCACTTGTACGGGCTTTCCATCTAAATAATGTTCGTTAAAACCACGTTTTTCTAATTGTTTTCCTACCGTTGGGTCAAAGATTCCATGCGTTTCATCTGCTACTAAGATAGCGAAATGAAGGGCTTCAAATAATAGGGGGCTAACAGCAACAGGTTCTTTGATATGTCTAATTAGCTTCATAACTTCGCTTTTGGCATCAAATCGACTGCATGTCGTTTCGACGGTCTTAAAAATAGTAAATGCCTTTGAGATATGGTGAAGGACATTTGCTTCCTCCGATTGGGGAGCAATTACTTGAATGGACACGGTTGTTCCCATACATAAGACAGAGCGGCTATACGTTTTTATGGACATCATTCGTTTCTCCTTTATGCATTCATTGCTTGCTGAAGGGCGTCATCCACGGCATTTTGAAAATCTTCCGTGCTAAGCGTTGCTCCGCTCACGACGTCGACATCTGAGCTTTGTCTTTGTACGACTTGAGACGGAAGATCCTCAATGTAACTCTCAGAATAGTGAGTATCCGCTTCTGTAATTTCAACTGTATCAATTCGGTCGTTTTTAATGGTCACAGATACGTAAACAGTTCCGATACGGTTGCTTCCTTGACCAGAATACGTTCCATCTTTGTATTTTGTTTTAGGAGCAGAACTTTCGGTACTCGCTGATGAAGGGTGCTTATTAGAAGAAGCGATATCTTCTCCCCAGTTATCATTAACAATCGTTTGATTGTCTGTCTGATCTCTCGTTTTTTTCTGATGATGAGCCGGTGTGACTTGAACAGCTTGCGCGTCAGATAGAGTGTTTATATAACCAGTTGCATAAATACTTCCAATGGCTACGCTGCATGCAGCAATCATCGTTTTTCCCATTTTACTCATATTTGTTGAACCTCCTGATTTATACCAGAACTATAGTTTCGATTATTGATGGTGATCTTTAGCATAAATAAACTTTATAAATAAACTTTTAAAAAAGATTTAAAATCAAAAAAGTTTTTTTAAAAATAAATGATTCAAGTGAAAAGGTCATTTTAAATAATGAAAGGAGAAGCTGGAATTTCTTTCACAAGCCTAGCTATTTTGACATACGTAATAATAGTTAATATTTCTGTTTACTATCTAAACGTGCATGATAAAATAGAAAAGATGAATATGTGTTAGGAGGAACATCAGTGAAAATTAAGCTTGGCCTTTTATACGGAGGAAAATCCGCTGAACATAAAGTATCTTTACAAACAGCTCTAGCAGTTTCAAAAGCAATTAATCACGATAAATATGAAGTGCATCCAATTTACATTACAGAAACAGGAAAATGGATTCGCGGCACACAGCTGACTGGTCCGCTTGAAACAGTTGCTCAATTAGAAATTCAAGATAACGGAACAGCTATTTCACCAGTTTCATTGAATACAGAAATGTTTGCATTAACAGATTCAAAAACAGATGATCAACTAGATGTTATTTTCCCACTTCTTCATGGTCCAAATGGAGAAGATGGTACGGTACAAGGATTATTAGAATTATTGAATATTCCTTATGTTGGAAACGGCGTATTAGCTTCAGCAGCTGGTATGGATAAAGTTGTAATGAAGCAGCTGTTTGCACAGGCAGGTCTGCCTCAAGTGGAGTACGTATCATTTATCCGCCGCGAGTGGGAAGCAGATCGAACGGCTGCTTATGAAAAAGTAGAAACACTTGGATACCCTTGCTTTGTTAAACCAGCAAACTTAGGTTCAAGTGTTGGGATTAGCAAATGTGATAACCGCGAAGAGTTAGAAGCGGCATTTGTTGAAGCCTTCTTATTTGATCGAAAAATCATTGTAGAAGCAGCAGCAGTTGGTCGTGAAGTTGAAATTGGTGTGTTAGGGAATGATGAAGCAGCTTGTTCAGTAGTTGGAGAAATCTTACCTAAAAAAGCGTTTTACGATTACAAAGCAAAATATGAAGACGGCGATACAGGTCTTATTATTCCAGCTGAAATTACAGAAGAACAGCATCAAGAAATGTCAGCACTAGCAATCAAAGCATTTAAAGCAATTGATGGATCTGGTCTTGTACGTGCGGATTTCTTCTTAACACCAGAAGGTAAATTCATTATTAATGAAGTGAATACGATGCCTGGTTTTACACCTTTCAGTATGTTCCCGTTATTGTGGAAACACGCAGGTGTTGAATATCCAGATTTAATTGAAAAACTTGTATCACTAGCAATTGAACGTCATACCGAAAAGCAGCAAATTAAACACACAATGTAACTCACACAACACTATTCATCATGAATAGTGTTTCTGTGTTTAGTTTCAATTAAATAGTATCCATAGTTTACTTTATATCGAGAGGAGCAAAACAACAATGATTAAACGTACGCTTAAACAGCTAGCTGCAATGATTCCAGGAAGTGTATTTCATAGCGGGAACGAAGCAACTGTAATTGAGGGAGTCTCAATTGATACGAGAACTATTCAGCAAGGCAATTTATATATCCCAATTAAAGGGGAACGTTTTAACGGGCATGTATTTGTCGATAAAGCAATTGAAAACGGAGCGGTCGCTACTCTGTGGAACAAAGATGAAGAAAACCCACCGACAGACATTAGCGTTATTTTAGTCGATGATACGCTAGAAGCTCTTCAGCAATTAGCGAAATCCTATCGTCACGAGTTAGATATTAAAGTAGTGGGCATTACAGGAAGTAACGGAAAAACAACGGCAAAAGACATGGTGAAAGCTGTGCTTGATACAACTTACCGTGTTCTGAAAACAGATGGAAACTTTAATAATCATATTGGCATGCCGCTTACTATTTTGCGTTTAGATGAAACTCATGATATTGCCGTTTTAGAAATGGGCATGAGCAGCCGAGGAGAGATTGAGTTTCTTTCTAATTTAGCGGAGCCTGATGTGGCCATTATTACAAATATCGGAGAATCGCACCTTCAAGACTTAGGAAGTCGTGATGGAATTGCGGAGGCAAAATTAGAAATTACAAGCGGCTTAGCACCAACAGGTCAGCTTGTCTATAATGGTGATGAGCCACTTTTAACGTCGCGCGTAGTTAATCCAGCATTTGAAACGGTGACATTTGGCAGCTCAGAACAAAACGATTTGTATCCAAGTGCTATTTCAGCCGAAGAGTTAGGAACAACATTCACTGTTTCACGTGAAACAACATATTCATTCTTTATCCCGGTATTAGGTAAACATAATGTTCACAATGCGCTTTCTGCTATTGCGGTAGGTCATTATTTTGGACTAGACAACGAAACAATCGCTAAGGGATTAAAAGAATTAAAGCTAACAAATATGCGTATGGAGCTTGTAAAACGAACAGATGGCCTGACCTTCATTAACGACGCATATAACGCAAGTCCAACGTCCGTTAAAGCTGCTATCACGTTGATGCATGATTTAGAAGGCTATAAGCAAAAAATTCTTGTTCTCGGGGATATGCTTGAATTAGGCGATCAGGAAAAAGAGTTCCACAAAGAAGTGGGAGAGTTTATTCAAGCAGAAAAAATTGATTATGTTCTAACATACGGTCCTTTATCTGTTGAAATTGAGCAAGGAGCAAAAAATAATTTTGCAGAAGATAAGGTAATACACTTTGAGGAGAAAGATGAGCTTGTTGAAAAATTAACAGCGATTACAACAAGAGAAGATGTGGTTTTAGTGAAAGCATCTCGAGGGATGAAGCTTGAGGAAGTTATCTCAAAAATGATGCATAAATTACCGTGATATTAAAAAGAGTATAAGTAAGCTCTATTGCAAACGGAAAGCCATAGTGTTATGATGTAGTCTGAGTGTCTTGAGGCGCTTATACTCTAAACGTTGAATTTATTGAAGTAGTCGTTTAGAGCATTTTCCGTTTCCTCGGAGAATGCTTTTTTTTGTAAAATATAGATAGTCTAAATATAAAAGGAGTTTGAAAAACTTGGCATTATTTCAAGATTTAGGATTAAGTCAACAGCTTAACAAAGCTGTGAGTAAAATGGGTTTTGAAGAAGCAACACCAATTCAATCAGAAACTATCCCATTAGCACTAGAAGGTCACGATTTGATCGGACAAGCACAAACAGGAACAGGGAAAACAGCGGCATTTGGTATTCCTCTTATTGAAAAAGTTGATGTAAACGTAGATGCAATTCAAGGGTTAATTATTGCTCCTACTCGTGAACTTGCTGTACAGGTATCTGAAGAACTTTACAAAATTGGTCAAACAAAGCGCGTACGCGTGCTATCAATTTATGGTGGTCAAGATATCAGTCGTCAAATTCGTGCATTGAAAAAGCACCCTCATATCATCGTAGGGACACCAGGACGTATGCTAGATCATATTAATCGTCGTACACTTCGTCTACAAGACGTTCATACAGTTATTTTAGATGAAGCAGATGAAATGTTAAACATGGGATTCATCGAAGACATTGAAAAAATCTTATCAAACGTACCTGAGAACCACCAAACACTTTTATTCTCAGCAACAATGCCTACTCCAATCCGTCGCATTGCTGAAAAATTCATGAACGAACCAAAAGTGGTAAAAGTAAAAGCAAAAGAAGTAACGATGCCAAACATTACGCAGTATTATTTAGAAGTACAAGAAAAGCGTAAATTTGATATCCTTACTCGTCTTTTAGATATGCAATCACCTGAACTAGCTATCATTTTTGGTCGTACAAAGCGCCGTGTTGATGAGTTATCAGAAGCATTAAATATGCGTGGTTATTCTGCACAAGGTATCCATGGTGACTTGACACAATCGAAACGTCTATCTGTACTACGTCAATTTAAAGAAGGTTCTATTGATGTATTAGTTGCGACAGACGTAGCTGCACGCGGACTTGATATTTCTGGTGTTACTCATGTATACAACTTTGATATCCCTCAAGATCCGGAGAGCTATGTACACCGTATCGGACGTACAGGACGTGCTGGTAAAATGGGTGCTGCTATGACATTTGTAACGCCAAGAGAAACTGGACAGTTACACAATATTGAGCGTACAACAAAACGTAAAATGGAGCGTATGACTGCTCCAACGCTTGATGAAGCAATGGAAGGTCAACAGCGTATTGCAGCTGACAAATTAACGGAATCTGTGACACAAGGCAACTTATCTTACTACAAACAGTTGGCAGAAGAGTTACTTGAAGAGCACGATTCAGTTTCATTAGTGGCAGCGGCAATCAAATTATTTACAAAAGAACCAAATGAATCACCAATTCAATTAACTGCTGAACCACCGGTAATTGCAAAAGGTGATAAAAACAAACGTGGAAATGGCGGAGGTCGTTCACGTTCTAACTCTAAAAACTACTCACAGCAAAATCGTCGTGGAAACTCAAAGCGTTTTGGTGACAAGCGTCGCGGTGGAAGCAACGGCAGTGATAATAGAAATCGCAATAGCAGCAGTAATCGTAAAGATTCTCGCAGCAAAGCGTAAAATAAAAACGAGCCTTAACAGGCTCGTTTTTTTTATGTGTTAATTGCTATTTTATTGGTGCACACTATGAGTAAAATAAAATGGGGTGTTCACTGATGTCGACCATTGTTCGGTTAGGTTATGTGGCGATGAGCGTTCATTTGGAAAATAGTTCTCCTTCTCAAACAATGACTTTTGCACAATTTCAGCGTGTGAAAGACCATGAAGCGGCCATTCGCAAGCTCGAACGTATTGCAATATCCAACTTAGAAAACTGCTTACGGTTATTAAAACATAATGCGTGGAGTGAAATTGAGTTTTTTCGATTCAGTTCTAAGTTAATTCCATTAGCTAACCATGAGGCACTAAAAGAGTGGAACTACATAGCTCCTTTAAAAGATGCTCTTCAGCGTATTTCTGTATTTTTGAAGGAACATCCAATGCGAGTAGATTTTCACCCGGATCATTTTGTTGTTTTAAACTCAACGGATAAAGAGGTTTTTAAGCATTCTATCCAAACTCTTCGCATGCATCAAAAGTTGCTGAAAGGAATGGATATTCCGCTTCAAAATCGCTGTGTTTTACACGTTGGAGGAGCTTATAATGATAAAGAAAAAGCACTGGAGCAGTTTATTCATAATTGGGGGCTTGTACCTCAATCCCTTCAGCAAATGATTATGTTGGAAAACGACGATACAACCTTTCATATAAAAGACGTCTTGTATTTATGTGAAAAACTAAATGTCCCAATCATTTTTGATCTTCATCATCATCAGGCGAACAACGATGAAACTTCATGGCAAGAGCATTGGGACCGTATCATTAGAACATGGGAACATGAAACACTCCCTCTAAAAATGCATATATCTAGTCCTAAAAGTGATAAAGAATTTAGAGCCCATGCAGATTATATCGATGTTAATGGATTTTACAGCTTTTTAAAAGAAGTAAATGGAACGATACCGCAAATTGATTGCATGATTGAAGCTAAGAAAAAAGATGAAGCGCTCTTTCAGTTAGTAAGAGATTTGAAGACTTATGAAGATGTGGAATTTATTAACTCATCCACTTTTTATATTAAATCCTAAAGCAGGCCTCATATCTGTGGCTTGTTTTTCGGTTTGAACGTAAGAAAAGCGAGAAGAAATCCAGCAATACCTCCAGCGAAATGAGCTGTATTGTTGGTTCCTGGCGTTAGCAGACCTGAAAGTAATCCAATAATTAAAAAGACGACAATGATTTGCTGGTTGCTTTTAGAAAGCATATGCTTTTGTTTTATGACAAGATAGAGGTAAAATCCGAGCAGTCCGAAAATGGCACCGGATGCACCCACATGGCTGTAAAAAGAAGATTGGATTAGAAATGTAACGATATTTCCAAGCAATCCACACGTAAGGTAGAATAGAAGAAACTTATAAGAAGAAAGAATACGCTCAGCGCCTGGTCCTAACAAGAACAATGAAAATGAGTTAAAAAGAAGATGTGAAAAGCTTAGATGTAAAAAGATAGGTGTGAAAAGCCGCCAGTAGTCTCCTTGGGAAATTAAACTATTCACACCAATAAGCTGATGTATAAAAGATTCTGCAAGGTGTGAGGGAAGAGCGGCAAGTAACCATAGCGCAATGTGGATGCAGATAAGCGTGAAGGTAACAGGATAAAAACGTTTAAATTCAGCTGCATTTTCTGTGCGTACGAACATATTTGTCACTCCTTTTTATAAAGGCATTTTTATATACTATTCTGTAAGAGAGGATTAAATGAAAATGATTATAGGAACTGGAATTGATATTACAGAGTTAGAGCGGATTGAAAAAATGGTGCAGCGTCAAAGCGCTTTTATTACTCGGATTTTAACAAAAAATGAAAGAGAACGCTATGAAAAGCTATCAAGCCGACGTAAGGTCGAATTTTTAGCAGGAAGATTTGCTGTGAAGGAAGCATATTCGAAAGCTCTTGGAACAGGAATAGGGAAAGATTTTAGCTTCCAAGATATCGAAATCGTGAATGATGAAAGAGGGAAACCCCACGTTGTTACAAAACAACCACTGGAAGCGTCTGTACACGTATCTATTTCCCACAGTGCGCACTATGCGATTGCTCAAGTAATTATTGAACGCTTGTCAAGCTAGTCTGCATATTCACTATTTCTTGTTCATATATTCATAGTGTGGATAGGGGAGACAAGATATGTTCTTGCTTCTCCGTTTAGCTGTGAATATACGAAACAAAGGAGTTGGGGAAATGCATAAAAAATGGGTTGGCTTATTTGTTTGCGCCTTTTTTCTCTTAGCCTTATCAGCATGCGGTGAAAAAAGTCAGCAGGATGTAACAGATGCATTGGATGCCAAGGTACAAGAAATGGCGGGGTATAAATCAGATGCTAAGATGACATTGAATACAGGGAAAGATGCTCAAGTATACGATGTAGAGATTTGGCATAGTAAGCCTATGTACTATCGAGTGAATTTGAAAAATACAAAGAAAGATCAAAGCCAAATGATTTTGCGTAATGATGAAGGGGTTTTTGTTTTAACGCCTGCCTTAAATAAAAGCTTTCGTTTTCAAAGTGACTGGCCGCAAAATAGCAGTCAAGCTTATTTGTATGAATCCCTTGTCCAAGATATTGTGAAGGATGAAAAGGCAAGTTTTAAATCAACGGATAAACATTATATTTTTGAAACAAAAACGAACTATCAAAATAGCACAATGCTTCCTAAACAAGAAATTACGCTGAACAAAAGTGACTTAGCGCCTGTGTCGGTTAAAATTATGGATACGGATAATAAAGTGTTAATAAAAGTTGATTTCTCTAAGGTGAAATTCGATTCTAAGTTTGATAAAGGGGCTTTTGATACAAAAAGAAACATGACAAGTGCAAAGATTGACATTCCGACATTAGCTCAGCACAAATCATTTAGCGTTCTTTATCCTAAGGACGTTCCAAAAGGTACAAAGCTTTCCAAGGAAAAGAAAATTGAGACGGAAAATGGTGAGAGAGTCGTTTTAATGTACAAAGGAGAAAAGCCGTTTACGCTTGTACAAGAAAAAGCGCAAGTAGCTAAAACAGCAACATCTACAGTTACTGCCGGAGAGCCATTTGATTTAGGTTTTACTGTGGGAGCTTTAACGGATAAAAGTCTATCTTGGACATATAATGGAGTAGACTTTATGCTGGCTTCTGATCAGCTGACACCAGATGAATTGAGTACAGTTGCTAGATCTGTGCAAAGTCAGATGGGAAAATAAGAGAAGCTTACAAGCCTGCATATATGTAGGCTTGTTCTTGCTTAATTTGAATAAAGATCGAGATGAAGTTTGGCTATAGATGTATTATACTAACAGAGGAAAGTACGTTTAGAATGGTTCTGAAAAAAGGAAGTGTCGTAGTAATGGATACATTTTATAGAGAAACATGGGCAGAAATTGATGTAGAAGCCGTTTTTCAAAATGTGAATCATGTAAGAGAACTGATACCGGGGCATAAAACGTTAATGGCCGTAGTAAAAGCGAATGCGTACGGGCATGGAGATAAAGAAGTAGCAGAGATTGCGCTTCAAGCTGGCGCTGATATGCTAGCTGTAGCTTTTTTGGATGAAGCTATTGCTCTTCGAAAAAAAGGAATAAAGGAATCCATTTTAGTATTAGGAGCCGTGCCTCCCTTACACATTCAAACTGCATTGAAGTGGGATGTAACGGTCACTGCTTATAGCAAAGCTTGGATTGAAGAAGCGGCGTCCATTCTAGGTGCAAACAGTCAGTTGCATATGCATTTAAAAATAGATACAGGCATGGGTCGCTTAGGAATTAGAACAAAAGAAGAATTACACGAAACGATGAATATCATCACTTCTCATTCAGGATTCGCGCTGGATGGAGTGTTTACGCACTTTGCAACAGCAGACGAGCTAAATTCGTCTTATTTTGAAAAACAATACACATTCTTTGAAGAAATGGTTCGAATTGTGAAAGAACATAGTTTTACACCTCCGATGATTCACTGTGCAAATAGCGCAGCTTTGCTTCGTCGTCCGAGCGATATCTTTAATGGCGTACGCTTAGGTATCTCTATGTATGGCTTGAGTCCTTCAGAGGAATTAAAAGAAGTCTTGCCAATTCCGTTAAAACAAGCTTTTTCGCTGCACAGCCGTATTGTGCATGTTAAAAAAGTCAAAAAAGGGAGTCATATCAGTTACGGAGCTACTTATGAAGCTAAAGAAGATGAATGGATTGCTACTATTCCAGTAGGATACGCAGACGGCTGGATTCGTAAATTAAGTAATTTTGAAGTGTTAGTAGATGGAGTTAAAGTGCCAATTGTTGGTAGGATATGCATGGATCAATTGATGATTAAATTGCCTAAAATGTATAAAACGGGTACAAAAGTAACATTTATTGGAAAACAACAAGGTGCTGAAATTACAATTGATGAAGTAGCAAAGCATCTTGAAACAATTAATTATGAAATCCCTTGCATGATTGCAGCAAGGGTTCCGAGGGTTTATACAAGAGATTCTCAGCACATTCATGTTAATAATTATATCTTGCGCTGAATATACATCTTCCTGAGTCAACATAAAAAGCCTGCGAACAAAAGACAATAAAATAATAACTTCCATGCATAAAAGAGGGTATCAATTGACGATAATAGTGTAGAAATTGACAGAATTAACTTTCCATTAAAGCTAATCAATGTTATGATAAGGAAAGATGAGACTATTGGTGTGTGTATTGATGTTGGAGGTGTATGTTTGTGTCTGAAGCGAGCGCAACTACAGAAATCCTAGTAAGATTACCGAAAAATTTAGTATCGGAGCTCGATCTTATGGTTAAACAAGAAAATGGCAACCGAAGTGATTTTATTCACCAAGCAACAAAATTGTACCTTCGTGAGCGAAAAAAACGCCATATTCGCGAATCAATGAGACGTGGATATATGGAGATGGCAAAGATAAACTTAAATATTGCTTCCGAGGCTTTTCTAGCAGAGTATGAAGCTGATCATACTGTGGATCGTTTAGTAAGCGGGGGGTAATGACTTGGTAGTCAAACGTGGCGACGTTTATTTTGCTGACCTATCTCCTGTTGTTGGCTCAGAACAAGGAGGCGTTCGCCCTGTACTTGTCATTCAAAATGATATAGGCAATCGTTTTAGCCCAACTGTTATTGTAGCTGCGATCACTGCTCAAATTCAAAAGGCAAAGTTACCTACGCATGTTGAAATTGATGCAAAGCGCTATGGATTTGAGCGAGATTCAGTTATTTTACTAGAACAAATTCGTACTATTGATAAACAGAGGCTAACAGACAAGATTACCCATTTAGATGATGAAATGATGGACAGAGTGGATGAAGCCTTGCAAATCAGTGTAGGACTTATCGACTTTTAGAATTATACTTCCATTTATGCTAAGTTGCTCCTTTATGAGCAACTTTTTTAATTTGACTAGGAATAATCAGTAAACGTATATTGTAATAAGAAACGTTTTAAAAATGATAATATATATATAGATATAAATGAGTGTATTGACTCACAAGGAGGACCTCATGAATCAAGATTTATTCAATTATATACAAAATCATAAATCAGAAATTTTTGATCGATGGCTAGTGTTAATGAATGATGTGGAAACAGAGCGGATTAAAAACATTGTATCCGAGCAAGTGTACGTAAATGTAAGCTCTGATTTTGTAAATTTACTTTTGGCAAAAGCATTCCGTGATCAGGAAAATTTTGCAGAGGAACTAGAGGAAGTAGTAGGACGAGTTGTGAGTTTAGGATGGCCTCTTGCTTATTTGACACAGGGTGTACGTAACTTGGGTCATGTAGTGGTTGAAGGGTATGTAAACAGTGAACATGTAAAGGCTGATCAAACTCATTCTGAATTATTCTATCGGTTTGACAAGTGGTTAAGCCCTATTTATAACAAAATAGTAGAACAATACTCCAACTCGTGGGAAAATACAGTTATGTTGCAAAAAGTTGCACTTCAAGAATTGTCTGCTCCATTAATACCGGTATTTGATAAAATTACGGTAATGCCGCTTGTGGGAACAATTGACACCGATCGTGCAAAGAAAATTATGGAAAACTTACTGCAAGGTGTCGTAAAGCACCGATCAGAGGTCGTATTAATAGATATTACCGGAGTACCAGTAGTGGATACGATGGTTGCCCATCATATCATTCAAGCTGCTGAAGCCGTACGTTTGGTTGGAGCCAAGTGTTTGTTAGTAGGAATTCGTCCGGAAATTGCTCAGACTATTGTGAACTTAGGTATTAACTTAAATGAAATTATTACGAAAAACTCATTAAAAAAAGGTGTAGAGTTTGCGTTAGAAATGACTGAGCGGAAAATAGTTGATATAGAATCGGAGGAATAAACGTGAGAATACCCATTTTGAAATTGTACGACTACTTATTGGTATCCATTCAATGGGAGCTGGATGATCAAACGGCTATTCAATTCCAAGAAGATTTGCTAAGTAAAATTCATCAAACTGGAGCAAAAGGAGTGGTAATCGATTTAACTTCAATTGATATGATCGATTCATTCATCGCAAAAGTGTTAGGTGACGTGGTTAGCATGTCTAATTTGATGGGGGCCAGAGTAGTATTAACAGGTATCCAGCCTGCAGTAGCTATTACACTTGTTGAGTTAGGGATTGGCCTAAACGATGTTCTTACTGCACTCGATTTAGAAAAAGGTCTTGAGAAACTCCAATCGGAATTGGGGGATTAGTATATGGAATTCCAATCCAGCGTAAAAATCGTAACAGAATGGGACATCGTAGCGGCACGCCAATTAGGTAGAAATGTGTCGAAAGAGCTAGGGTTTGGAACAGTTGACCAAGCTCGTATTACAACCGCCATTTCTGAATTAGCTCGTAATATTTACCTATATGCGGGTAAGGGTCAAATCTATATTGAGAAATTAAATCGTGGAGGAAAAAACGGTCTTCTTGTCGTAGCAACAGATGAAGGGCCAGGTATCCCCGACGTTCGCAAAGTAATGGAAGATGGATACTCAACATCGGGTGGACTAGGAGCTGGGCTTCCTGGGGTAAAACGATTGATGGATGAGTTTGACATCGAAACAAATGTCGGAGAAGGTACTGAGATTAAAGCAGTTAAGTGGCTCCGGTAGGAGGAAATAGATAATGTCTTTTGATAAAGAGATGAGAGATTTATACAAAGATATTTTGGGGAACTATATCCAAACACAAAATGAACAAATTTTGTATCAAGGACAAAAACTAAGTAGAAAATCTTTAGAGAATGAAATATCGCCAGAAGATATTGTGAGCATTCATAAAGAAGTGATTGAAGAAATTTATTCTGATATTCCAGAAAAAGTGCTGCATTCTCTGGACTTTTTACTTGAGGTAATGATTAGCTACGGTCTTGCTCTTCGTGAGCATCAAACATTAAAAAATAAGCAGCGGGAACTTCGTTCTGAAATCGAAGTTGCCGCTAACGTCCAGCAGACGCTGTTAGGGACAAAGGTTCCGGCTAGTTCAACTTTAGAAATTGGCGCGATTAGCGTACCTGCTAAACAGATGAACGGAGATTATTTTCACTTTGTAGAAGAAGAGCACGGTGGGTTAAGTATTGCCATTGCCGATGTGATTGGAAAAGGAATTCCAGCTGCAATGTGTATGTCTATGATCAAGTATGCAATGGACAGCTTACCGGACTCAAGAAAAAATCCAAGTTACGTATTGGAGAACTTGAATAATATTGTAGAGAGAAACGTAGATCCAAGTATGTTTATTACGATGTTCTACGGAAGTTATAATCCCGAGACAAACTTATTTGATTATGCATCTGCAGGGCATGAGCCAGGCTTTTATTATGATGCCAAAGCTGATTCATTTGAAGATTTGGAAGCAAAAGGACTCGTGCTAGGAGTCGATCGCCATGTGAAATATCTTCAGTACGAGCAGCAGCTTTCAAAAGGCGATATGATTGTTCTGTTAACAGATGGTGTAACAGAATGCAGAACTGAAGAAGGATTTATCGAAAGATTGGACATCATAAAATTAATTCGAAAATACATGCATTTGTCTCCTCAAGAAATTGTAGAATCTGTATATAAAGAGCTGGAAAAATTACAGCATTTTCAATTGAGGGATGACTTTACATTGATTATTTTGAAGAGTTTAGTTTAAGTATTCTAAATAAGGGTACAGAAAAGATAGCACAAAATTAGAGGGGGTCTACTAATACGATGAATTTAAAAATAGATATACAAAAGGACGGTCAAGCATATCGTATTAAGCTGGCTGGAGAGATTGACGCATATACAGCACCTAAGCTAAAAGAAAAGTTCATGGAAATTACTGAACATAACGAACCAGAAATTATAGTTGATTTAACCGATGTATCATACATGGATAGTACAGGACTAGGTGTATTTATTGCATTGTTAAAAGCTAATAAGAAAAATAACGGCTCTTTGAAATTTGTTGGTGTATCAGAGCGCATCAAGCGCTTATTTGATATTACGGGCCTCACAGACATTTTAAACGTGAATTCACAAGTAGAAGGTGGCGTAAAATGAAACAGCCTTATGACTTTGTTGAGATGAAGATTCCTGCTAAGCCAGACTACGTAGCGATTATTCGACTGACGCTGTCTGGTGTAGCGAATCGGATGGGTTTTTCTTATGATGAAATTGAAGATATGAAAATTGCTGTGAGTGAGGCATGTACAAATGCCGTACAGCATGCTTACAAGAATGAAGAAAATGGTGAAGTGAGAGTAGGTTTTGGTTTATTTGATGACCGTTTAGAAATCATGGTGGTCGATAAAGGCGAAAGCTTTAATTTTGAAGAGCTTAAGGAACATATAGGACCTTATGAAACATCAAAAGAAGTTGAATTTCTTCCTGAAGGTGGACTTGGTTTATATTTAATTGAAACACTAATGGACGAAGTGAAAATGGTCAATTCAAAAGGTGTAACGCTAATGATGACTAAGTATGTGCAAAGAGAGCAGGTGGAGAGTGATGAAAACACAGTCTCAACCTATGAAATTAACTAAAGAACAGGTTCAGGAACGAATTGAGCGCTTTCAAAAAACGCAGGATGAAGAAGCACAAAGTGATCTAGTAGTACATTACAAGAACCTTGTTGAATCTATTGCACGTCGTTATTCAAAAGGCAGAAGCTTACATGAAGATATTGTGCAGGTAGGGATGCTAGGACTGTTAGGAGCTATTAGAAGGTATGATGCTTCATTTGGAAGAAGTTTTGAATCGTTTGCTGTTCCTACAATCATTGGAGAGATTAAGCGATTTTTACGCGATAAAACGTGGAGTGTTCACGTACCGCGCCGCATCAAAGAATTAGGTCCTAAAATTAAAGCAGCTGTCGAAGAGCTAACAACCCGTTTACAGCGATCTCCTCAAGTAAAAGAAATTGCTGATCATATCGGAGTGACAGAGGAAGAAATTTTAGAAACGATGGAGATGGGGCAAAGTTATCAAGCGTTGTCTGTTGATCATTCTATTGAAGCAGACTCTGATGGAAGTACTGTTACAATCCTTGATTTAGTAGGTGAACAAGAGTCGGGTTATGAGAAAACTGATCAGCGCTTAGTGTTAGAAAAGATTCTTCATGTATTAAGCGATAGAGAAAAAGAAGTAATTCGCTATACATTTATTGAAAATCTGAGTCAAAAAGATGCCGGTGAGAAATTAGGGATTTCTCAAATGCATGTATCTCGACTGCAAAGAAGAGCGCTTGATAAGCTAAGGACTGCAGCTCGCTCAGATTCTAACGATTCGGAGTATATGTCGTGATGACAGTAGACCCGAATACAAAGTCGATTCAAACTCATATATATCAAGAGCCAAAGCAAGGGAACGTGTGTTGTGGAGATAGTTACTATGTCAAAGAAACGGATGATTATTTTCTATGTGCAGTGGCAGATGGATTAGGAAGCGGTGAACAAGCCAGAGCCGCTTCTGTAGCTGTTACGGATGTAGCGAAAGGTCATCATCATCTAGATGTAGATGAGATTATTTCTAAGTGCAACAAGGCTACTCGACATACAAGAGGCGCAGCAGTAGCTATTTTGAAAATTGATAAAAAACATAACGAATTTCATTACACAAATGTAGGTAATATCCGCTTTTATCTGTATTCTCCGGAGGGGAAATTAACGTACCCTCTGCCAATTCAAGGTTTTTTATCAGGGAAAATTCAAAAGTTCCGCACACAAACCTTCCCATATGACTCCGGTTCTAAATTTTTGATTCATACAGATGGCTTAGAATTAAAAGAGATTAAATCTGTTTTTGCTAACTCGATGAATGTCGATCAATTGTCGACACGCCTACAGGCAGCAATTCGATCTCATAATGACGATATTACGTATATCGCTGGTCATCTTCCAACTGCATAGCCTTTCTTTTTAGCTCACATGTGTTATTGCATGTGAGTTTTGTTACAATAGAGACAAAGTTTCATTTAGGTAGGAGGATAAGCTGTGTCTGTTGCAACGAAATTAGATAATCAAATTGTTCAACGTGTAAGTAAAGAGGTAGAGATTTCACACAAGCAAGTACAAAACGTAATTGCTTTAGTAGAAGATGGTAATACAGTTCCCTTTATTGCTCGATATAGAAAAGAACAAACTGGTGCTTTGGATGAAGTCCAAATCCGGAATATTTTAGATTCCTGGAACTACTTAATGAATTTAGAGGAGCGTAAAGAGGAAGTTCACCGATTAATTGAAGAGCAAGGGAAATTAACTGAGGAACTGGCTGCTCAAATTCATCAAGCGAAGAAATTGCAGCAAGTAGAAGATTTATACCGCCCTTTTAAGCAAAAACGACGTACAAAAGCAACTGTAGCAAAAGAAAAAGGTCTTGAACCATTAGCACAGTGGCTACTAAGTTTCCCGAATTCTGACGTAAACATTGAAGCGCAAACATACATAAATGAAGAAGCAGGAGTTCAATCTTCTGACGAAGCTATTCAGGGAGCCCTAGACATTGTAGCGGAACAAATTTCTGACGAAGCATCTTACCGTCAATGGATTCGTACGACCACTGTAAAAGATGGCATAATTGTTACTTCAGTCAAAGATCCGGAAAAAGATGAAAAAAATATCTATGAAATGTACTATGAATATACAGAAGCGGTAAAGCGAATCGTTCCTCACCGTATTTTAGCTATGAATAGAGGAGAAAAAGACGGTATTTTAAAAGTGAGTATTGACGCGCCTACAGATCGTATTCTTTCATATTTACATAAAGAAGTAATCAAGAAAAGGGATTCTTCAGCTGAAGGTTATATCATCTCAGCTATAGAAGATGCTTATAAACGCTTAATAGAACCATCTATTGAACGCGAAATTCGTAAAGACCTATCAGAAAAAGCGGAAGAAAGAGCCATTCACATCTTTTCTGAAAACTTACGAAAACTTCTTCTCCAACCTCCATTGAAAGGTAAAGTGGTATTAGGAGTAGATCCAGCTTTTCGAACAGGCTGCAAATTAGCTGTAGTAGATGAAACAGGCAAGGTATTAAAAATTGATGTTATTTATCCACATCCTCCTGTGAGAAAAGCAGCTGAAGCACAAAATAAATTAAAGAAAATGTTCGCTGAATACCCTATTGAAGTAGTGGCAATTGGAAATGGAACGGCATCTCGCGAAACGGAGCAATTTGTAGCGGATGTTCTTAAAGAAATTGAAAACCCAGTTTATTATTTGATTGTGAATGAAGCGGGAGCAAGCGTATATTCGGCTTCTGATGTTGCTAGAGAAGAATTCCCTGATTTTCAAGTAGAAGAGCGAAGCGCTGTATCGATTGCCAGAAGGCTGCAAGATCCGCTGGCTGAGCTTGTGAAAATCGATCCTAAGTCGGTAGGAGTAGGGCAATATCAGCATGATGTGTCTCAAAAGCAATTAAATGATTCACTGACTTTTATTGTAGAGACAGTAGTAAACCAAGTAGGAGTGAATGCAAACACGGCTTCTGCTTCGCTTCTACAATACGTTGCTGGTCTAAATAAGACAGTTGCTCAAAACATTGTAAAATATCGGGATGAAAACGGAAAATTCTCTAACCGAAAACAGTTGAAGAAAATTCCGCGTCTAGGGGCTAAAACATATGAGCAGTGTATTGGGTTTTTACGTATTATAGAAGGTGAAGAACCTTTAGACAGAACGGGTATCCATCCTGAAACATATGGAGACGTTAAAAAGCTTTTAAAGAAAGCGGAAGTGAAAGAGACTGAACTTGGAACGGAGAAAGTAAAAGAAGCATTAAAACATATTTCTTTACCCGAAATATCAGAAGAACTAAGTATAGGGGAGCTTACTTTAAAAGACATTATAGAAGCGCTCGTAAGACCGGAAAGAGATCCTCGTGATGAACTGCCAAAACCTTTGCTCCGTCAGGATATTTTGAAGCTAGAGGATCTAGCAAAAGGTATTCAGCTTGAAGGAACGGTGCGAAACGTCGTAGACTTCGGAGCGTTCATCGATATAGGAGTTAAGCAAGACGGTCTAGTCCATATTTCTAAATTAACGAATCGGTACGTTAAGCATCCCCTCGATGTCGTTTCAGTAGGAGATTTGGTGAATGTGTGGGTAGAAGACGTAGATATGAAAAAAGGAAGAGTTGCACTGACGATGATTCCGCCCCATCAATAATAAAATTGCCTTTTCAGATTTTCTGAAAAGGCAATTTTATTTGTAAAAAGAAGTGATTTAAGAAGCGGAATTATTTTTTTGATAAAAAAACCAACATTGGTTGAGCAATTTTATTTGTGCACGGTCTTTTTCCGAATAAGCGCGCCTCATTTGTTTTTGTAGCCACATTGGCATAAGGACAATCACTCCTTTTCATTTATGATAAGGTGAATAGTGAGTATGTAATGAAGTGTATGCCCAAAGAGCTAGTCAGGTGATTTCATACAGTAGAGGAGTATATAAGATGAATGATAAGGATTTACAAATACTTGTAGAAGAAATTTCATTGAAGCTGTTTCACAAACCATTTCGTCATGAAGCCACTTTTAATTCTCGGTTACGTACGACAGGCGGAAGGTATTTGTTACGTACATCTAATATAGAAGTAAACTACAAATACTTTGAACAATATGGCACACAAGAAATAGTAGAAATTATTAAACATGAGCTCTGTCACTATCATTTGCATATTGAGGGGAAAGGGTATAAGCATGGAGATCAAGACTTTAAAAGGTTAATGAAAGAAGTAGACGCACCTCGATTTTGTCAGGCATTGAAAAAAGAAAATGATGGAAAGAAAAAAGAGCACATATATGTATGTATGCAGTGTGATCAAAAATATGTTCGAAAAAGAAAAGTGAACACAGTTAAATATGTTTGTGGGAAGTGTAAAGGTAAATTAAAAAAAATGTAGAAGATGCTTGACTAAAATAGATTCATTATGGTAAATTAATAAAGCCGTCTCAAATAAACGGCAAAGAAATTACAAAAACTTATTGACATTACATATAATGTCGATTACAATGTAAGAAGTCTGATAAATATTATTCCACAGTAGCTCAGTGGTAGAGCTATCGGCTGTTAACCGATCGGTCGTAGGTTCGAGTCCTACCTGTGGA
>NZ_JBBJSS010000018.1:0-49245 GCF_038898415.1 Priestia sp. SB1
ATAAAAATTAACGTTGACGTTTGTCGCTTTGTTCAGTTTTCAAAGTTCAACCGCCGCTCTTAAGCGACTTTACTATCTTATCAAGTTATCAACGTAATGTCAACAACTTTTTTATTTCTTTTTGTTGTTTTCGCTTGTCTGCGTTAGCAACAGATATAAATATACCAAATCAATTTCATAAAAACAAGAGGTAAATTAAAAGTTTAAATTTTCTAATATTAATACCTAAAAAAAGATGGCCGTAGCCATCTCTTTTTTTAGCGTTGACGCATATGTGGGAATAATAGTACATCACGGATTGACGGTGCATTTGTTAGTAACATAACAAGGCGGTCAATACCGATTCCTAGACCACCTGTAGGTGGCATACCGTATTCTAATGCCTCAATGAAGTCATCATCCATCTCATGTGCTTCATCGTTTCCTTGTTCTTTCTCTTTCAACTGAGCTTCAAAGCGCTCACGTTGGTCAATTGGATCATTTAGCTCTGTAAATGCGTTCGCGTGTTCACGCGCAACGATAAACAGCTCAAAACGGTCAGTAAAACGCGGATCTTCCGCATTTTTCTTAGCAAGTGGAGAGATTTCTACAGGATGTCCGTAAATGAACGTCGGTTGAATTAACTGCTCTTCTACTTTTTGTTCAAAGAATTCATTTACAATATGTCCATATTGCATATGTTCAGTAATTTCTACCCCGTGTTCTTTTGCTAAAGCACGAGCTTCTTCAACAGATGTTTCTCCCCAGAAGTCTACGCCCGTATATTGTTTAATAGCATCGACCATATGAAGTCTTGTCCATTCTGGCGTTAGGTCTACCTCTTGATCACCATACTGAATCTTTGTTGTGCCAAGTACTTCTTGCGCAATGTGTGCAATTAAGTTCTCTGTTAAAGCCATGATATCTTTGTAGTCCGCATACGCTTCGTACAATTCGATCATTGTAAATTCAGGATTGTGACGTGTAGATACACCTTCATTACGGAATACACGGCCAATTTCATATACTTTTTCTAATCCACCTACGATTAAACGTTTTAAATGAAGTTCAATCGCAATACGCATATAAAGTTCCATATCAAGCGCATTGTGGTGTGTCACAAACGGACGAGCTGCTGCTCCACCTGCGATTGAATGCATCATCGGTGTTTCAACTTCTAAGTATCCATGATTATCTAAGTAACGGCGCATCGATTGAATAATGCGGCTTCTTGAGATAAATGTTTGTTTACTTTCTGGGTTTGTAATTAAATCTAAGTAACGTTGACGGTAGCGCTGTTCAATATCTTTTAAACCATGATATTTATCTGGAAGTGGACGAAGCGCTTTTGTTAGTAACGTGAAATCTTTTACTTTAATAGAAAGTTCGCCAACTTTTGTTTTGAATAAAACACCTTCAACCCCTACCAAGTCACCGATATCTACGCTGCTGAAGATTTCGTACTGTTCTTCGCCAATTGCATCTTTACGTACATAAAGCTGAATTTGTCCTGTTAAATCTTGAACGTGAGCGAAACCTGCTTTTCCTTTTCCACGCTTTGTCATAATACGACCAGCTAGTGACACGGGCACTTCATTTTCTTCTAACTGTTCTTTTGTTAACTCGTCATACTCACTAATTAATTGCTGTGATGTATGTGTACGTTCAAAACGTTGACCAAACGGATCAATACCCTGATCTCGTAGGTTGCTCATTTTTTCGCGACGAACGAGAAATTGATCATTTAATTCTTCATGACTCATCGTTTACTCATCTCCATCGTATAATTAAGTTTTCCGAAACAGAAAAAAGGCCAGCATGTTTACTGGCAACTACTACGTTTCTTTAAAATTATTATAGGTTCAGTCGTTTCTCTATGTCAAATCGCTTTATTCTTGCTTCGCTTCTCTTTTTCTTCGATTTCTCTAACAAGCTACCGAATAAACCAACAACCTGCGAACCCAAACCTTAAAGTTTTCACTGTGAACTCTACTTTACGCCAATATAAAAATGAATCAACTAATAAGATTCATTTTTACTTATGTAAATCATTCCTATTATTTTCGAACATATCTAGTATATCAGTTGTTTGCTCTCGAAATAATTTTACATCTTTTAAATCCGATAACCGTTTTGTGATGGTTTCAACTTTTTCTTCTGCTACAGGGAGAATAAGAGATGGAGCTAGTTCGTTTAGAGGAACCATCACAAACGCCCGTTCAAACATTCGGGGATGAGGGACGTTCAGCCTATCCGTATGAATGATTTCATTACTATAAAGTAAGATATCCAAATCAAGGGTTCTAGGTCCCCATACAATCTCTCTTTTTCGACCTGCCGCTTGTTCAATGGCTTGCAAACAATCTAAAAGTTGCTCTGACGAATACGTTGTTTGTATTTTTACTACCATGTTTAAAAAGCTTGCTTGATTCGTATACCCGACCGGGGCCGTTTCATAAACAGATGAAACAGCCACTACCTTAACCTCAGAATGTTTCATCAAGCCAGTAACTCCCGACTTCAAATGTTCCATTCGATTTTCAATATTTGATCCTAATGCAATATATGCTTCTGTTGTCATTCAACGGCTCCTTTTAATTTCAATAGCTACCGATTGATAATAACCGGGAATTGGCGGATCAGGCTTATATACCTTTACTGTACAAGCCTGCACGAGTTCGTAATTAGCAAGCAATTCAGATGCAATCGTTTCGGCCACCGTTTCAACTAACTTGAACGTGCGCTTCTCTACAACTTCCTGGCATGTTTGGTATAAATCTGCATAGCTCACCGAGTATTCTAAATTGTCCGTAGTACCAGCTTGTTTTAAATCTAGTTCTACAGTTAAATCCACGTGAAAACGCTGTCCTAATTTATTTTCTTCTGGAAATACACCATGATATCCATAGAAACGCATATCATTCACATAAATTTTATCCATCTTTAGCCTCTCCTTTCGCTTTTATACATGTAGCTCGCGTCGACTCATTAGCGACATCGTGTAAGAGCGATACTCTTTTTGCAACTTAGCTGTTAACGTATGGTCTCCGACTGAAAACTTCTTATCCTTTATACTTCGAAGAGGTACGATTTCTTGAATGGAATTTGTAACGAAAGCTTCATCACTCTCCAAGAGCTGTTCCGCCGTAAATAAACCTTCTACAACTTCTATGTTTTTCTTTTTTAAAAGCGTAAAGATAAACTGTCTCGTAATTCCATTTAAGATACCTGTTTCAAGAGACGGTGTATATACACAATCATCTTTTACAAAAAATAAATTGGACACAATACCTTCGGCTAAGAACCCTTCTTTTGTTAAAAAAATACCCTCTTTATTTAAGTCTGAACCAACTTCTCGCTTAGCCAGTACATTGTTTAAATAATGATGAGACTTCAACCTCACGGTTCCTTCGGGCGTATTTCGCTTTGTCTCAAGAATAAGCCCCTCTTTTACAAGGGGGCTCGATGGATGAGGCATTGATTTCATGTATACAATTGTAGATGGCTTGTCGTATTCTTCCACTTGCAGTCCAATTCCGCCATTTCCTGCTGAAACATTTAATCGAACATACGCATTTCTCTCATTGTTTTTCATTAACAGACTATTAATAATTGCCAACACGTCCTGTGTGGAGTAGTCCCATACAATATTTAATTCACGTAAGCTGCTACGCAGTCGATCCAGATGGTCTTCCACTAAAAATGGATGACCATCATAAACTCGTAGCGTTTCAAATAGCCCTAGACCATACATATATCCGTGATCAAACGGAGAAATAGTGGCTTCAGACGCAGGCTTTACTTCACCATTTACGTATATATACATATCATTACACTCGCTTTTTTTCGTAAGTTTCAATAAAATTCTTCAGCATTTCTTTACCGTAAGAAGTCATGATAGATTCAGGGTGGAACTGTACCCCTTCAATAGGTAATGATTTATGGCGAATCGCCATAATTTCATCTTCTGCTGTCCACGCTGAAATCTCAAAGCAATCCGGCAGTGAACTTTTTTCTACAATCAAAGAATGATATCGAGTTGCCGTGAACGGATTATCAAGACCTTTAAAGATAGTACGGCCATCATGATGCATTTCAGATGTTTTACCGTGCATTAATTTATCCGCACGAATCACATTCCCTCCAAAAGCTTGCCCAATCGACTGATGCCCTAAGCATACGCCGAATATTGGAATCTTACCTGCAAAATACTCGATGGCTTCTAAACTGATTCCCGCTTCGTTAGGACTACAAGGTCCCGGGGAAATCATCAAGAAATCTGGATTTAGCACTTCAATTTCAGAAAGTGTAATTTCATCATTTCTTTTTACAAGAAGCTCATGCCCTAGCTCACCTAAATACTGTACTAAATTAAACGTAAAAGAATCATAATTATCAATCATTAATATCATCTTTACTCACCCTCACTCAGCTCATTTTCGCTCTGCTCTTTTGCTTTCCATAGTGCAATTGCTTTTTTCAGTGATTCTTTGTATTCGTGTTTCGGATTTGAATCAATTACAACACCCGCACCAGCCTGCACATAAGCTTGGCCGTCTTGAATAATCATAGTGCGAATCGCAATATTTAATTCCATATCTCCATTAAACCCAATCCAACCAATCGATCCTGTATAAATTCCTCGCCTTACAGGTTCAAGTTCTTCAATGATTTCCATTGTACGAACTTTAGGCGCTCCAGTAATCGTTCCTCCAGGAAAAACCGCATCTACAATATCTACAAAATCTTTATTGCGCGCGAGCTTGCCTTTTACATTAGACACAATATGCATCACATGTGAATACTTTTCAATAACCATAAACTCGTCAACATGAACGGTACCATAGTCGCTTACTCTACCAAGGTCATTACGCTCCAAATCAACAAGCATCACATGCTCTGCACGCTCTTTTTCGTTATGAATAAGCTCATCCGCTAACTGTTGGTCTTCTTGATCATCCTTACCGCGAGAGCGCGTTCCCGCAATTGGTCTCGTACTGATTTCGTCACCGGCTTTTTTCACTAATAGTTCTGGTGAACAGCTCACAATGTGAAATTCTTCTGTCTGCATATAAGACATATAAGGAGACGGGTTGATTTTTCGTACCTGTTCGTAGATATGCATAGGATGAGTTTGAAGCTGTTGAGACTGTCGAACAGATAAGTTCACTTGAAACACATCGCCTTGCCCGATGTACTCATGTACGCGAGTTGTGGCATCTGAAAAAGCAGCTTCAGACATTGAAACCTCACTCTTTTCGGCAACACGATGAATACGCTCATATGAGAGCCCTTCAGCACTTGCCTCCATCCAGTCCTTTTTGTATTGATCAATACGCTTATGTGCCTGCTCTTTACAATCTGCTTCATCGTTAACGATAATCCAGAGCTTTTCCTTTTCTTGATCATATACAAATACGTCATCGAAAATAAGGAAATAAACGTCCGGCGTTTTCAATGAATCTTCAGCAAGATCAGGTATGGTTTCTACATAGCGGATATAATCATAGCTAATAAAGCCAATTGCTCCACCTTGAAAAGGAGGAAGATCTGGATTCACCTCTGCTTCAAACTTCTTCATCCAGTCTCGCATAAGATGAAGCGGATTACCTTTTTGAACAGTAGCTTGGCCATCCGTTTTGATATGAAGCTCGTCTTGTTCGCCTCGCAAAATGGCTACAGGTTTTAATCCCATCATTTGAAACTTTCCGCCTCGACCGCTTTCAAGCAGGATATGATTCGGTTCCTCTTTTGACAACTCTTGATATTTTTTGAACCATTGGTTTTTAGAGATAGAAATAGATTCGCCCCAAGTCATTCTTTGCTGCATTTGTTCACTCTCCTAAAAATAAATCACCTGCTTTCATTTTACATGATTCTCAGATGAAAAAAAACAGCTTCATATAGAAGCTGTTCTTTTATGGTTTTTATGCTTGTGTTTGTTCCTCGAATTGGAACAATGGAGTACTTAAGTAACGCTCACCGTTACTTGGAATAATCGCTAACACTTTTTTACCTTTTCCTAGCTGTTTTGCAGCTTTTAACGCAGCATAAATCGCAGCCCCAGAAGAGATACCTACTAGTACGCCTTCTGTTTTTGCTACTTTACGTGCATATTCAAAAGCTTGGTCGTTTTGAACAGCGACAACTTCGTCATATACTTCCGTGTTAAGCGTATCCGGAACAAAGTTTGCACCGATTCCTTGAATTTTATGAGGTCCTGGTTGACCACCACTTAAGATCGGAGAATCAGCTGGCTCTACCGCATAAATTTTGATGTTTGGATACTTTTCTTTTAATACTTCGCCAGCACCTGTAATAGTACCGCCAGTACCGATACCTGCCACAAATCCATCTAGCTGATCGCCAAACTGCTCGATGATCTCTTTAGCCGTTGTTTGACGGTGCACTTCTGGGTTAGCTTCATTTTGGAACTGCTGAGGAATAAAGTAGCCGTGCTCTTTTGCAAGCTCAGTTGCTTTATTAACCGCACCTTTCATTCCTTCTGGACCTGGTGTTAACACTAACTCTGCACCGTACGCACGAAGCAGATTACGACGCTCAATACTCATCGTTTCAGGCATTGTTAAAATAGCACGGTATCCTTTTGCTGCAGCTACCATTGCTAAGCCAATTCCTGTGTTACCGCTTGTTGGTTCAATGATGGTGTCTCCAGGCTTTAATACACCTTTTGCTTCAGCATCTTCGATCATTGCTAATGCGATACGATCTTTTACGCTGCTTCCTGGGTTCATAAATTCTAATTTTAAATATACATCCGCCATATCTTCTTCAACTAGACGGTTTAGTTTTACGATTGGTGTTTGACCAATTAACTCTGTAATTGAATTTGCAATACGTGCCATATGACCACTCCTAATACCAACTAATTTTATTGATTTTGTATACAATTTATCAGATGTTTTCTAAATTGTCAATCATTTTGTCTTTCCATTTACCTATTTTTGTTATATTTTTAGATCAATATATACATAAATAGGACTTAACACTTATAAAAAAAGGCGTTCATTTATAAAATGACGCCTTTAAAGAATCTTTTATTTCATTTAAATTGCTTGTTCTTTCATTTCTTCTAGCTGCTTTTTATCAAAACGATAGGTTTCATTACAAAAATGACACTGGGCTTCAGCTTGGCCGTCTTCCTCAATCATCGATTGAATCTCTTCTTTTCCTAAGCTGATAATGGCATTAGCAATTCTTTCTTCTGAGCACTGACATTTGAACTCTACAGGCATTGTCTCTAGAAACTTTACGTTTTCTTTTCCAAGAACTTCTTCTAAGATTTCCTCAGGAGAAAGACCTTTTTGAATCAGTTTTGAAATGGGTTCAATCGTTTGTAAACGTTGTTCAATAGCTGTAATCGTTTGATCATCTGTTCCTGGCATAAGCTGAATGATAAATCCACCCGCAGCTAAGATTGTGTTATCAGGGTTAACAAGTACACCTACACCTACTGAAGATGGAACTTGCTCAGATGTCACGAAATAATACGTGAAATCCTCTCCTAATTCTCCCGATACGATAGGTACTTGTCCATTAAATTGATCACGCATCCCGATATCTTTTACAACACTCAGCGTACCATCTGTACCTACAGCACGTGCTACATCTAATTTTCCATGCTGATTTAAATCGAAGTGCGTTTGCGGGTTCGTTACATATCCACGCACTTCACCCTTGGCATTGCTGTCTACTAAGATAACACCAATTGGGCCGCGGCCTTCAATTTTAATTGTTAGCTTTTGCTCACCTTTTAGCATAGCCCCCATCATAACTCCCGCAGTCATTGAACGTCCCAATGCTGCAGAGGCTGTAGGCCATGTATAGTGACGGCGCTGCGCTTCTCCAACTGTATCCGTTGTTTTTACCGCATAAGCGCGAACTTGACTATTGTAAGCTAGTGCTTTTACTAAATAGTCGCCCATAATATACACCTCTTACTCCATATTTTTTGTATAGATTATTTGTAATCCTTTTAAAGTCAAAAATGGATCCACAATATCAATAATATCCGACTCTTTAGCAATCAATGTTGCGAGTCCTCCAGTAGCAATAACTTTAGGATTTACTGTTGCTTGCTCTTTCATTCTTGCTACAATTCCTTCTACTTGTCCAACGTATCCATATAAAATACCTGCTTGCATCGCAGATACTGTATTTTTCCCAACAATGCTATTTGGTCGCGCAATTTCAATACGCGGAAGCTTAGATGCTCTTGAATAAAGAGCTTCTGTCGAAATATTAATACCAGGGGCAATTGCACCACCCATATATTGCTTATTTTCATCAATGTAGCAATATGTGGTTGCGGTACCAAAATCAACGATAATTAAAGGGCTTCCGTACAGCTGAATTCCAGCAACAGCATTGACAATACGGTCTGCTCCCACTTCACGTGGATTTTCATATTTAATATTTAAACCCGTCTTAATTCCAGGACCAACAACAAGCGGCTTTAAATGAAAATACTTTTGACACATTCTCTCCAATGCAAACATAATAGGAGGAACAACAGAGGAAATAATAATACCATGAATATCTTTAAAAGATAAACTAACGTGCTCAAGCAAGGCTTTGATTGTCATGCCATACTCGTCTTCTGTTTTATTACGGCTTGTTTCTACACGCCAATGGTACCTTAATTCATCTCCATCGTATACACCTAATACCGTATTGGTATTTCCAACATCTAATACAAAAATCATTTCAATCACCACTTTATTTAAATTCAGTATTCACACTGAAACCATCATACCATAACTGGTAAATAGACGTGTATATTCTAGATAAAATAGGAATATAATGACACAATTCTCTAGTAGATATCCTACTTATCCACTATATATGAAAAACTTTTTGCCAAATCTAACTTCTACCCAATAAAAAAGATCAGTGGAGATTGTCTCCACTGATCTTTTTTGATCTTATGCTTTTGGCTCTTCATCGTCTGTCTTTGTTTGGATGTTTACTTTAACATCTTCATCTGTTACGTGACTAGAACGGTCTGGAAGAGTTCCATGATCTACTAAGTGATTGATCTGCTCAGCGTCTAACGTTTCTACTTCTAACAATGTTTGAGCTACAAGCTCTAACTTGTCACGGTTTTCCGTTAAGATCTGCTTCGCACGCTCATAGCTTTCTTTAATGAAACGTTGGATTTCATTATCAATTTCATGAGCAATCGCATCACTATAGTTTTGTTCACTGTGTAAATCACGACCTAAGAATACTTGGCCTTGTTGTGATTGACCGAATTGCATTGGTCCTAACTTTTCACTCATACCGTATTCTGTTACCATTTTACGAGCGATGCTTGTTGCACGCTGGAAGTCATTGTGAGCACCTGTACTCACTTCGCCGAAAATAATTTCCTCAGCTACGCGACCACCAAGCAATCCAACAATTTTATCCAGCAGCTCTGGCTTCGTCATAAAGTAGCGATCTTCTTTTGGTAACATAACAGCATATCCACCAGCTTGCCCACGTGGAACAATGGTTACTTTATGTACCATATCAGCTTCGTCTAATACGACACCGATAATTGTATGTCCTGCTTCATGATAAGCAACAATATTGCGTTCTTTTTTAGAAATAACTCGACTTTTCTTAGCTGGACCTGCAATTACGCGGTCTGTTGCTTCGTCAATATCGACCATTTCAATTTTCTTTTTGTCCTGTCTAGCAGCTACTAAGGCAGCTTCGTTTAACAAGTTTTCTAAATCTGCACCTGAGAAACCTGGCGTACGCATAGCAATTGCTTTTAAGTTTACTGATTCATCTAAAGGCTTATTGCGAGCATGTACTTTAAGCACTGCTTCACGGCCATTTACATCTGGACGATCTACCGTAATTTGACGGTCGAAGCGGCCTGGACGTAATAACGCTGGATCTAAAATATCCGGGCGGTTTGTTGCTGCAATAATAATGATACCTTCGTTAGCACCAAAACCATCCATCTCAACAAGCAACTGGTTCAATGTTTGTTCACGCTCATCGTGTCCACCACCAAGACCTGCGCCACGTTGACGACCTACAGCATCGATTTCATCAATAAAGATAATACATGGAGCATTCTTCTTCGCATTTTCGAATAAATCACGAACACGAGAAGCACCGACCCCAACAAACATTTCAACAAAGTCCGAACCACTGATAGAGAAGAAAGGAACGCCTGCTTCACCAGCAACAGCTCTTGCTAATAATGTTTTACCAGTACCAGGAGGTCCCACAAGTAAGACACCCTTCGGAATTCTTGCACCTAGCTCTGCGAATTTACGAGGATCTTTTAAGAACTCAACAACTTCCACAAGTTCTTGCTTTTCTTCGTCTGCACCAGCTACGTCTTTAAATTTAACCTTTTTCTT
Source organism: Priestia sp. SB1 (assembly GCF_038898415.1). Taxonomy (NCBI): domain Bacteria; kingdom Bacillati; phylum Bacillota; class Bacilli; order Caryophanales; family Bacillaceae; genus Priestia; species Priestia sp. SB1. The sequence continues at coordinate 10,365 of NZ_JBBJSS010000018.1, forward strand.
TTCTTCGCTGTAAAGCTTAGCCTTACTCTTACCGAAGTTCATAACACGACTTCCGCCACCCTGAGCTTGGTTCAGTAAGAAGAAGAATAGGATGAAAATAATAACAAACGGAATGATTGACGTAAAGAACGTTACCCAGCCGCTTGTTTCATCAGCAGGTTTAAAATCAACTTCTACTTGATTATTTTCTGAAGCAGCGTCAATACGATCAAGTGCTTTGTCACCATCTACGATGTAAGTTTGGAACGTTTGATCCTTTTTATAAGAATCTAACTTTCCTTGCACAACATACACGCCTCTTTCAGGCTTCATAGAGAGTGATTTCACATCACCTTTGTCTAAGTGTTGAACAAATGTATCGTATCTCATTGGTTCTGCTTTTTGATTAGAGCCACTAAAGAAGCTTACCACGCCAATAATGACTAAAAATATAAGTAAATAAAAGATGGTATTACGGAAGATCCGATTCATTTCTTACCTCCTCCCACGATAAACAAATACTGTATTCAATACTAACATAGAACATTTATCCTATCCAATAAATTGCACTTGGATATGTGCTTCTTAATTGCTGTATACTTGCGGTTTAAGAACCCCAATATACGGCAGGTTACGATATTTTTCTTGATAATCCAATCCATACCCTACTACGAACGCATCAGGTACTTCAAATCCAACGTAATCTGCTTTAATAGCTGCTTTACGACCTGTTGGTTTGTCTAAGAGTGTGACAATCTTAATTGACTTAGCTTTACGGTACTTGAATAACTCTACAAGATAGCTAAGTGTTAAGCCGCTGTCGATAATATCCTCTAAGATAAGAATGTCTCGACCTTCAACTGATGTATCTAAATCTTTTAGGATTTTTACTTCACCAGAAGAAACCATCGCATTGCCATAACTTGATACATCCATAAAATCCATTTCTAAATATGTATCAACACGCTTAATTAGATCAGACATAAAAGGCATAGCGCCTTTTAGTACACCGATTACCAAAGGAAAACGGTCAGCGTATTCCTCAGATAATAGCTTACCCAATTCTTTTACTTTCTGTTGTATTTCTTCTTCTGAAATCAAAATTTCTTGAATATCCTGCTTCATTCCTTACTTGCCTCCTAGAAGTTTTCGCTACTTATAGTATAAAATAACATATCTGGACTTATGTGTATGCAGTTCATAAGCAGATTTTTTCAAACCAGGTAGCCACAAAATAGTTCCTTGGCTATCTTCCACTACCGGCCAATGATCTCTGAAGTGTAAAGGGATTTTTTCATCGATAAAAATATCCTTTACTTTTTTATGTCCCTTCATGCCCTTTACTCGCATTTTATCGCCATTTTTTCGTGTCCTTACCTTTAATGATTGTAAATCGTGAGCTTCATCTAAAAGAAAAACATCGTTTCCTTTTATATCTTCGACTTTATTATGTATTTCACAAATAAGCTGGTGACCATTTGGAAGCTCAACGACCCCTGGAATCGGAACAATAAATTCATATGGCTCGATGTTCCCCTCATTAAAGGTGAAAAGACAGTCGTTGTAAGATCGGATAATGCGTAAACCATTTGGAAAGTCAAGCGTCCCAGACGGTTTTTCACTTTCACAAAATCCTACTAACGTGTCAACATGCGCTGAGGAAAGGGTTGGAGGAATTTCTTTATAGAGATAGTTTAATATTAGTTGAATACCACGCCTTTGTAAAGGCTTGCGTATCCTTAGAAAACAATCTCTATCAATGAGAATTTCATTTTGCAATTTCTTTCTCATTACTTTATTCATCACATCGGTCGTTAATTCCTCTAAGTATGCTTGATCTTCATGCAAGTTCTCGCTAAATTGTTGAAATTTTTCATGTACAGCGACGTTTTCTTGCTTTAAAAATGGCAAAACGTAATGACGAAACCGATTTCTCGTGTACGAGTCTTTCTCATTACTCGGATCAATTCGAGGTGTAAGCCCATGTAGCTTACAGTAGCGATTGATTTCTTCTTTCGTTACAGCTAGGAAAGGCCTAATAATAAATCCATGCCCATATGGCCGCTTGGGCTGCATCCCTGCGTATCCATTCATCGTACTACCTCGAACCATTCGCATTAACATCGTTTCAATCTGATCATCTCCGTGATGTCCTAATGCAAGAAGGTTTGCTTTGTGCTTCTTCATAACATGAGTAAAAAATGCATAGCGGCATTCTCTGGCAGCTACTTGAGAAGATAGCTTTCTTTCCTTCTGATAGGCAGTAACATCAATCTGCTTCGCCTCACATTTAATATTCAATTGTTTGCAGTAGTTCTGCACATATTCCATGTCTTGCTGTGACTCTTGGCCCCGGAACATATGATCAACATGAGCAGCAATAATCGTAAGAGATTTTTGCTCTTTCAGACTCCATAAGAAATGCAGCAGCGCTAAAGAATCAGGACCACCAGAAATACCTACAACCACCGTAGAGCCTGCGGATAATAACTGATGTTTTGTCATAAAATTGTTCACTTGCTTTTCCATAGGAATGACTCATCCTTATAATGTACACGCAATAATGTATCATTAATTTACTTTATACGAATGACTATAAGGAAAGTTTCACAATTTCTCCAAACTTTATAGCACTTGAATAAATAGATACAAAATATAAATCAACATTACAGACGTACAAAGTAGTAGCGTCTCTAACACGTGAGAACGCTTCTTCTTTACTTTAACACGAGGGGCAGACGGTTGACGAACGTTTTGAGGCTTTGTTCCTCTACTTTTTGCCCCTCTTCTTTTTTCGACCGATAACACCTCTGTTTTCATTTCTTTAGCTGACTTATACTTTCCCGTAACCGCTTGATACAAAACGTCTCCGAAAGGCTCCAACTGCTTTGTTGTTAATATAAATTGTTTTAATTGTTCAGCCGGTTTGTCTGTTTTATTAATTCGCTTGCCATAAGCCGCGTGAATCAAAACCATAGATAAGGCAAACAAATCATAGGTCGGTTCTGCTTTTCGGGAGCCAAGCCCCCAGTGCGCTCGATCATAAAAGTCGGTAAATTCTTTTATTGACCGCCCTTGCAGAGTTGTTCCTCCCACGTCGATCCATCGAACTTTTACAGGGTTAGATGTTACGACCAGGTTTTCGGGTTTTAAATCGCCAAATACCCACCCTTCTTCATGAAGGTTTTCTAAGTCTGTTAAGAGCTGACTTGCAAACACTTGCAACCATTCTGTCCCTCTTGTTGAGATAAAAGAAAGGAGAGGCTGCCCTTTCACATACTCCATTACATAGAAAGAAAGAGGGTGAGAACCATAGCTCCAATCATCTACATCAAGTAAACGCGGTCCTAGCACTTTGTCTTTGACTTGAGACAACTTTTTTAATACATTCACTTCTGCTGTAACGGACATGTTGGAAAAGCTTATTTTTAACGCCGCTAGCGTTCCGTTTACTAATTGGACTAAGTAGACAACTCCAGTTGCTCCCACGCCTAATTTCTCAAGAATTTTATAATGGACGTGATGCCATTTCCCTTGAATTTCTGTTCCCGGAGATAGGTTACATACCTGATTCTTCAATGTATTGTTCATTATTTTTTAACAACCCTCTCAATGAGCGCTTTTTGGTGAAATAATGAGTAGCCTCTTTGATAGCCGGTCCAGTAGGCGTAATACCTCCTGCTGTTAGTTTTGGGAAAATCGTTGAAAGCGACTCTAATCTTGGATTCCAGTCCATTAGCTTCTCTACATCTTTCTTTTTCCCAGGAAATAAAAAGATTGAAAATTGATTGTGCCCCATGCGAGCATTCAAGCTTAACGATAAATCTAACAGCGACTCCTTTACAGTAGGGAGCTTATTTTTCATACTTCCGCTCATGTCAACTAAAATAAGAATCTCTAAGTCAACCGTTTCCCCAAGTTCATCAACCACTTCCATGATTTCTCCTCGCTTCTCAGGAGATAACTCTTCTAATCTTGAATTAGAGGAACCTAGAATTTGCTGAAGTTCTTTATTTACAACGCCTTGAAGTGTTTGCGTCATTGCCTGCCTTGTAACCATTTGAACAGTTTGAGACAGCTGTTTTACGTAAACAATTTGACTCACGCCACCGCCTGACATGGCAATGCCTTCTATTTCATTCGTGCTTTGCTCATCAATTGTATCCTCTTCCATCACACCAATAACGTTTACACTAATTCCTTGTTCTTTAGCTAGTGCAGCCATTGCTACCGGATCTTCACCTGTATTCGAACCACCGTCCGTAATGACCAACATCTGTTTCAATGTACCTTTTTTCATAAAAAAATCCCCTCCTCATTATCAGTATTAACATGATAGACGAGGAGGAGATAAAATATACTTCTATCTAACTATTGTGCTTTTTTACGATAAGCGTAAGAAGGAATCGATGACCATTTCGGGGTATTGTGCTGAAGTTTTGCCACAACTACCGTCATATCATCTTCAATTAAACCTGATTTTGTTCGAATAACTTCTTCCATAATTAAGTCTGCAATTTCTTGTGGATCGTTTGTTTGAAGCTCGCCAATTTTTCGCTTCATCCACATTTCGTAGTTCTCAACGTGTTTCGGTCCTTCAAATACACCGTCACTCATCATAATTAACAAGTCTTCCGCCTTCATTTGTTCATTCACAACATCCACTTCAAATTCTTCAATAATGCCCATTGGCAAATTGCTTGCCTGTATTTTAATAACCTTATCTCCGCGTTTGATGAAGCTTGGCGTAGAACCGATTTTCAAGAAGTTTACATTGGCATCTTGTAAATCAATCATCGCTAAATCTAAGGTCGAAAAGATCTCATCGTTTGTACGCAGGGATAAAATAGAGTTAATCGATTTAATTGCAATTGTCTCTTCTATTCCTGTTTGTAAAATTTGTTTTAACAGCTGAAGCGTTTCGCTGCTTTCATAGTGGGCACGCTCTCCATTTCCCATGCCATCACTAATAGCTAGTGCATATTTACCGGCGTTTAGCTCAATCATGGAATAGCTGTCACCGGATACAAACCCTCCGCCTTTAGCAGCATGTGCTACGCCTGTATCAACAACGTATGCTTTTGTACAGCCAAACGAAACGTGGCAATAGCCTTGAGGATATTTAGCACATTCTTCGTTCTTTACTACAATACTTTCACCTAAAATATCCGTAAGCATTGGCGCAATAATTTTCTCGCATTCTCCTCTTCCGTGACAATATGGCACCCACATTTCAATATCTACATTTCCAGGTTCTAAGCTATAAATTTCAATTTGATTGATTTCCATCCCAAAGTTACGAAGAGCTTCTAAAATCTGTTCTTCTTGTACATTTAAATTTTCGCGCTCTCGCTTAATTTCTTTTGCAAAATTCCCCATGACTTCAGAGACACCGTGAAGCTGTTCTGCTACAATCCTTCTACTTTCTTGAATTTGTGCTTTTAAGTGCTGATTGGCTTTAAAATACGTAAGTTCATGCTCAATCACATCGATGACTTTTTTCGATTTCACGCAATGTTTGTCCATTTCTCGAATTAGCCTTGGATTTTGTTCAAGAGTGCCATTATCAACTTCAAGCATAATTTCCTTCATATATTCATAGGTTGTATCAAACTGCTGTGCCCAGCATTGTTCTTTTTTAAAACAAAATTGGCACGTCCTTTCGGTAACGCTGCTTAAGAAATAATCAACTTCTTTATCAGCGCTTGGCTTTTCATCGTAAAATCCATTTTGCGTAAAGCTTTTGGAAAGTGCTTGAAAAACATTTGAAAACTGTTCTACGCGATTTGCTGTTACATCTCGGATCTTACGCACGTACTGCTGTTGTTCAAGCATATTTTCAGATGTCCCTGGTACTAGTTTACTTAAGTTTTTCAAAACAAAAGATGGGGTTAATAAAAATAGGACGACGGCCGTCAGTGATTCATACAAATTAGTCGTCAATCCTTGATCTGCCTGAGCATATAGGCCAATTAGCAATGAACCAACAACCAGCCCTAGAGCTGCCCCTAGCTTTTTACCGTCTTTTAAAAGTCCTCCAAGCAAGCCAGAAAAAGCGAGTAAACTCATTTCGTACAAACTAGAAACATTCGCGAAACTTAAAATTAAACCGGTTACGACCCCGACCGTAGCTCCTATCGTAGGGCCAGATACAAACGCAAAAACTAATACTAAGTAACGAGATAATATATGTTCAGCCGAAAGGCCGTAAATCATCCACCCTATTGTCCCTGTCATAACAGATGCCAACAAAATAATAAGAGAAATCACTTCTTCTGTTTTTAATGATTGTTTTCGCTTTCGATATGAAATTAAAGGCACGCTTTGTAGGAAAATCATTGTTAAGATAAAGCTCAACCCTGCTTCTACTGCCACAAATGTAAAATCATACATGGTGAATTCCTTGGTAAACACATAAAAAATAGTTAGTTTTGTAAGTAACATCGCGCTAAATACAGTGAACGGCAGTTTCTTTAACGGATCCATTGTCAGTATGCCGCTAAATCGATGAATTAGTAAGAAAACAAATAGTGTAGCAAATACGGTACCTCCATTTTGAATGGAAACACTAAATGCCCCTGCCAATACGGCTAAACTTGCTAACGGTGCTTTTTCTTTCTTTATAGCCATTACGGCTGCAAAGAATGGCAAAGCAAATGGCATGATTTTCATTAAAATTAACGCTCGTCCTAATAAGAAACCTACGACTAGCAGCAATAATCCCCATTGAAATAACACCTTTTCCGTTTTCATACCCGCCTTTGTAAATACACGGGACATTTCTAATCTAGTTCGGTTAAATACCGCCTCTGTTGTTGGACTTGCAAAATCTCTTTCCGTCTTTTGCATTCTCCCACCACCCGCTAATTATACTTATTCGTTATTATATCGCGGCGAAAGGTGAAATTTTGTCAAACGGACTAGCAAAATACCTATAATCGTTCGACTATTTTCTAGTATTATATTGAAAACTATACAAAAAGATGTACAATCTTACATGGAGATTTAAAAAATATGAGAGATACTGTTCGCCCCAGAGAAAGCCTATGCTCATCATTCTTTTTTAAAAGCAAATAAAAGTCTATAAAAATAACAAAAAAGTTATTGACAATAACCCTGCTTTTTTATATTATTATAAATGTCTTTTAGAGAACGTATAATGGCGGTGTAGCTCAGCTGGCTAGAGCGTACGGTTCATACCCGTGAGGTCGGGGGTTCGATCCCCTCCGCCGCTACTCGAATAACGGCCCGTTGGTCAAGCGGTTAAGACACCGCCCTTTCACGGCGGTAACACGGGTTCGAATCCCGTACGGGTCATCAAAAAGCATGTACAACAAGTACATGCTTTTTTTCTACTCTTTTTTACATATAAAAAAAGCACCTTTTAGATAAAAGGTACTTTCCAAAAACTCGCTATCTATTTGATATAAGCAGCAAGTTAACCGCGTTTTGCACCGCGTCCACCGCGTTTTGATTCGGTATGGCGTTTTAGGGAAGATAAACGTTCTTCACTGTCTTTTAAGAAACGATTCATTTTTTGTTCGAATGTTTCTTTTGTACGGAAATCATTACCGCCACCACGATTGTTATTACGTTGTGGGCGTGAATCACGTGGACGGTCTGAGCGTGGCGCTCTTGCAGGACGCTCTGGTCTTTCTGGACGTTCTGGTTTGTCTACCGCTTTCTTAATTGAAAGACCAATTTTACCATCTTTCTCAACGTTAATTACTTTGACTTCAACTTCGTCGCCCACTTTTAAATGGTCGTTAATGTCCTTTACGTAATTATCAGCTACTTCACTGATATGAACCAAGCCTGTTGAACCTCCTGGTAACTCAACAAAAGCTCCAAAGTTCGTAATACCTGTTACCTTTCCCTGTAACTTGCTGCCTACTTCGATTGACATAAAAAAAATGCTCCTCCTTAAATGATAAAAGAAATCAATTTATTATATTATACAAAAAGCAAAAATACACTGTCAACGAACCATACGTTTAGTCTTTTTTTACATTAAAGATAATTTCCCCGTCTTCTGATAAAAAATAATCTCTGCGGGCAATCTTTTTAATATAATCATCGTCATTTAACTTGACGATTTCACCTTTTAACTGTTTTTGCTTGCTTTGTAATTTTGTCAGCTGCTGTTCTAATTTTACCTTCTCAGCTTTTTTGTTCTCAATAGCTGAGGTTTGCGTAATTAAAGCTGATACCATCAATCCACCAATGATTAAGGCCAACACTCCGAAAACAGTCAAACGCCTAATTAAACCGATACGCTTTCGATCTGTATTTTGTTTAATTTGTTCTTGTTTATGGCTATAATCAGTATTTAACTTCGCGACCTTTTTTTTTCGTACCGCACTCATTGAATTAGTCGTCCCCCTTGTTTTTTAAAGTGTTCACCCATGCAACGACTCTCATTATCATATTCTTTGCACGATTGTAAATTCCTTCTATATACCGAAAACCCATATGTAAAAATCGTTTTACAGGTTTAGGCATCATTCTCCAAAATACGAAAAGAACCCACCTAGTCGGTAAGTAAATAAGCTTTAGACAGAATACGAGCAGCTTATGAACAGCTCGGTAAATCCCTAAAGCGACTACAAGTAGAATATGAATAAAGAAGCGGATAGGCTTGACCAAAAAAATATTACTAAGCGTTAAAACACCTCGATATAAACTTAATACGCTCGAGACAGTAAATGTTAATACTTTTAAATACAGTGATTGAAATAAGCTTTGATACGCGGCAAAGCCGCAAAACAAAGCAAGAAACGCATACAAACGCAGTTCTCCTTCATTCACTAAAAACAACACATAAAAAATGAGAAGAGCTTGCACCATCCAAAACAATACGTCATTTACAAATACAAACCATGGGCGTGATTTAGAGCGATTAACAAAGTAACGATAAGTATCGAGAGAAGCACCTAAACCGCTTCCCATCGATACCATCGCAAGCATTGTATAGAGCTGAATGTTTAAACTCATCGAAACAACTTACTAAAGAATCCTTTAGCCTTCTCCGATTGGTTCTCATCTAAGTAAACTATATCAAAGATTTTTCCTTTTATCGATACAATTCCTTGATCAACGTCTAAATTTTTCATTTGCAGATTTTGCCCTCTAACTGACAAGAAACCCATCACTGTTTCAAGTAAAAATTCCTCATTGTCAAAACTCTCTACCTGCTTCACACCCGTGATATCTAAGAGACGCCGACCCTTCATCACTAAATCATGATTTGGAGTATGGTCTTTGTTTGAATTGCTTGTTTCATAAAATTGGCTCATATCTTCATCCCCACCTCATTCATTAAGAGCATTCGCTCTTGTTATCTGTTGTTTAAAACATATGAATGAGAAAGGTGATTTAGAACAAGCCTTCATCAGTTATACTTCAGATGAAATAAGCTCTTCTTTGACAATTGAGTACAAATTAGCTGCTTCTTCTTTTTTAGCTGCTTCTTGAAGAGCCTCTATTTTAACGGTAATTTTCTTCGTGCCAAATGTGATGGCTAATTCATCTCCTACTTTCACATTTGTGCTTGCTTTTGCAACGATACCATTAATCGTAATACGGCCCTTGTCTGATACTTCTTTTGCCAATGTACGGCGCTTAATTAAACGTGATACTTTTAAAAATTTATCTAACCTCATAATTCCCTCACCTTTCTGTTTTACAAACCTGTTTTTTTGGCTTCTTCCCAAAATTCATCTAACTCTTTTAACGAAAAAGATTCAAATGGTTTTTCAGAAGCTCTCACTTTTTCTTCAATATATTGAAATCGATTTAAAAATTTTGTATTCGTTTTAGCTAATGCAGCTTCAGAGTCGATTTTATAAAATCTTGCAATATTCACTAAAGCAAATAAAATATCTCCAAATTCATCGCTCATTTTTTCTTTATCAGCATGCTGTACTTCATCTTGGAATTCAGCAAGTTCTTCCTGTACTTTTTCCCACATAGGTTCAACTTCTGACCAATCGAAACCAACTTTTGCAGCTTGTTTTTGGTATCCGTGCGCTTTCATTAAAGAAGGCATAGCCCCAGGTACAGAAGCTAACAGAGAAGAAGGCTCCTCTCCTTTTTCTTCTTTTTTGATTTCATCCCAATTTTTTAAGACCTCATCTGCATCATTCACGCTCACTTCCCCAAATACATGCGGATGGCGTCTTACCATTTTCTCTGAAACACTGCGAATGACGTCATCAATTGAAAACATTCCTTCATCTTCACCGATTTGTGCATGAAGCAATACCTGCAGCAATACATCACCGAGCTCTTCAATCATATTATCGTCATCTTGACGGTCAATTGCATCTAATAACTCATAAGACTCTTCTAGCAAATAGCGCTTGAGCGATTCATGCGTTTGTTTTTGATCCCAAGGACATCCGTTTGGCCCTCTGAGCGTGGCAATAATCCTTCTGAATGAGTCAAATTGATGGTATAAAACCGTTTCGTCCGCTACTGGAGGGACATAAATAGTCGTTAAGTTATTGAGCGACATTTCTCTATCTAATTCATACAGCTTGACCGGCTGGATTTTTTCTTCACTGCTTCCCGCTGCCGTTACAATGTAAACGAGGTAATCATCAGGAACGTGTTCCATCAGCGTTAGTTTTACCTCTGAAGCAACGAACTGATCGTACACTTGAGCAATTAGAACATGACCCGTTAACTCTATTTCGCTTCGCTTTAAGTCTGTTCCGTCTAGCAGCTGAAATCCTTCAATAGGATCGATCTTTAGTGCGCCAAAAATTGGATCTAAGAAGCTTTGTCCCCCTTTAATTTCAACAGGAATGCTGCGTTCTTTTCCTTTTTGTAAAAGTAATTGAACCGTACGTTCTGCCACTAAAGGATGCCCGGGAACGGCATACACCACTTCTTCTACTGAAGCTTTATCTATTAAATCATTTGATATATGTTCATATACCTCTTCAAATCCATCATAAGATTCGTATACGTCATCATAGGATACGTACGTCAAGCCTTCACTTTCTAATTCTTTGATTACAGGATGTTCTTTTGTGCGCATATAAATATGCTTTTCCTGCTGCAGCAAGCGATAGATGCCTACGGGTAGCTGCTCTAGATCGCCTGCTCCTAAACCAATAACTGTTACTTTACCTGTCATTGCTTCACCTTCTTATTTATTTTTTAATACGTATTTAGCTAAAACACTTCCCATTGGAAGTAAACGTAATTCCTCTTCGGTAAAAATATGTTGTTTCATAATGATAAACAAATAAAACAAACCGCCTATTAAAACACCAGATCCTGTTTCAACCACTTGTTTGCTTGTATCTAAACCATTAGACCATACAAAGTGATGTAAACAAAATAAATAGCTTTGCAAAAGAATGACCATTGCTATGCCCGTTATAAAAATACCTCCACTCGCCTTTTTCGGAACGAGCGATACAGCTAGCTTTTTATACAGACAAAATAGATTGATTGCTGCAACAATAGCGAATCCAGCTGAGGAAGCAATGGCTGCTCCTATGGTTTGAAAATCTGGTATTAGCCAAAGATTCAATATCAGTTTAACCGTCATGCCAGCGATGACGGCTATTACAGGTGCGAAAACAGCTCCCATCCCCTGAAGCACAGCTCCAGCAGTTGCTGCTACGGTTGTAAATATAACTAACAAGCTCAAAATTTGTAAAACGTCCGTTCCGTCGGAGTTACTATATAAAAGCATATTAATGGGTTTCATCAGCGCAATCAAGCCAAAGGCTGCTCCAACTCCGACTACAAGCGATAGTCGGAGAGACAGCTGAACTTTTTCAAGCACAAATGACAAGTTTTTTTTCGCAATGGCTGAAGAAATAATGGGTACAAGTGAAAGTGAAAAAGCTGTACCTACTACTGTACCTAATTGAATCAACGGAAGTCCACGGTCATAAATACCTTTTGAAACTTTTGCTGCCTGTTCAGCCATTCCATGCGCCGTCAGACCGGAATATAATGTAAAGGAATCAATAAGCTGAATAAACAGCAGACCCATAGCGCTGATACAAATTAATAAACCTTGAATAATAAGGATTTTCACTACTTTTTTGATGTCTGCTTTTTTTATGCGTTGAAATACTCCCTTAGAATTTGTCTTTGTTCTAAAAACAAATAAACATAAAATAATAAGAGATGTTATACCGCCTGTTATGGAACCAAAAATAGCTCCTGCTCCTGCAGTATAAGGACCATACCCATGGTGGATAAAGAAAATAGATAGGCACAAAATAGTCCCTACTCGCACAATTTGTTCTGCGATTTGAGACAACGCAGTAGGAAACATATTATATAATCCTTGATAATAACCACGAATGACAGCAATAAACGGAATAAGTAAAAACGAAAATGAAATAATTTGAATGAGAAGCGTTAACTGACGATCTCCCATCCACTCGGCAATCGTTTCTGCAAAGATATATTGGAGGGAAAACATTATGCAGCCTACTACAAACAAAAAAGCAAATGAAACTTGAAGTATTCCTCGGATTTCCTTTCTCCGATTTGTTGCCACATAATCGGCTACTAACTTTGAAATAATTACAGGGAAACCGTATGTACCTAGCTGTAGCGCAATTCCATATAGCGGATAAACTTGCTGATAGATATAAAACCCTATATCTCCCGCAATATGGTGATATGGAATACGGTAAGTAGCACTTAAGATTTTCGTAAATAAACCTGCGAGCGTTAAAATAATCGCGCCGTTAAAAATAGAATAGAGCTTTGATTGTTTCTGCATTCCTACACCTTTCACCTGCAGCTTGTAATTATGTGAACAACGCTTTTTATGAGCCGCTAACTGTAGAAGAATAGCGCTTTGTTCTTATAAAACATCCTGCACTTTCCAATAAATAAAATACCGTACCATTATATCATGTTCTCTTTATTTCTAAGGTAAGACAGCATGAAAAAAGGTAGCAGAAACTGCTACCTTTTCAGTAAATAATGTAAAATAAAGATAATTACGCTTACTGCTCCATTTGACGAGATAAGAAGCTAGCTGCCGTTTCGGCTGCTTTATGCTCTACTTCACCAAGAGACTTCTCTTTTGAGAAGATGACAACAGCTCCAATCGGATCTCCATTTGCAATAATCGGACCGATTGTGTAAGAAGAAATATTTTCTTCGTATCCATCGACAAATTCAAGGTTTTTCCCATCAGTTACTAAAGAAGAACTGCGGCTTTCCATAACAGATTCTACTAAAGAACTAATGTTTTTATTTAAGTATTCTTTTTTAGAGCTTCCTGCTACCGCAATAAATACATCGCGGTCACAAATAAGTACAGGATGACCTAAGCTATCGTATAGCGCTTCGCCATACTCTTTTGCAAAATCTCCTAATTCACTAATTGGCGAATATTTCTTTAAAATAACTTCTCCATCGCGATCGACGAAAATCTCTAGCGGGTCTCCCTCTCGGATGCGAAGTGTTCTTCTAATTTCTTTTGGAATCACAACGCGACCCAAATCATCAATACGACGAACAATACCTGTTGCTTTCATTCATTGAAGCCTCTCTTTCATATGATGATTAAAATAGTTGGTGAATATCACTGATGGCTATATGATAAAAGGTTCACCTTTGTTGAGGTTAGTATTCTTCACTCTACAACTTCTATTCACCAACCATCTCTTTTTTTGTTAAAAAGTGTGCTTTTATTAAAAAAATGTCCAAAAAACCGTCAAAACATGGGGATTTGGACATTTTTATTTCGGCTATATAAAAAGAAGGCTCAAAAATGAGCCTTCTTTTTAATTCGTAACTTGTTCTTTTTTAACAGTGGCTACTCCTTTTACTAACTGATACACAATATTGAGCCATTCTTTTTGAGCAAGTCCTTTTACGTTAACCACTAATTTTACTTTCTTGCCTTCCATACCTAAGCTGACCATTCTGCCAAATTGATCACCTAGCATGAATAATTTTTGGCCGTCTATCGTTGAGCTCGCTTCTTCAGAAAGCAGAATAGAAATTTCTTGTTTTGACTGAAGAATAGATTCTACTAAGTTCTGCGTTGCATATACTTTTGTTTCAGCTACTTTAAACAAATACTCAACCTCAGCCGGATACTCCCCAAAACGATCAATCATTTCATCTTGCAATTCTTGAATATCCTCTAGTGCTTCAATTCCTCTAAAGCGCTTATACATCTCAATTTTCAAGCGGCCGTCTGTAATGTACTGATCAGGGATATACGCGTCTAAGTCCAGATTCATTTCCACATTAAATTTCACACTTTCTCCGTCAGACCCGCGTCTTTCTTCTATCGCTTCTTTAAGCATTTGTGAGTAGAGATCGAAACCGACAGAATCGATAAATCCATGCTGCTGAGCACCCAGTAGGTTTCCGGCGCCACGTATTGAAAGATCACGCATAGCAATTTTAAAACCAGAACCTAATTCGGTGAATTCTTTAATAGCTTGCAGACGCTTTTCAGCTACTTCTGTCAGTACTTTGTCTTTATGATACGTAAAGTACGCATATGCCACGCGATTTGAACGACCTACGCGTCCTCTTAATTGATACAGTTGTGATAATCCCATCTTATCAGCATTGTTGACAATGAGCGTATTTACATTTGGAATATCTACTCCTGTTTCGATAATAGTTGTACTCACAATCACGTCATATTCGCCTTCTAAAAAGCTTAAGATAACCGCTTCGAGTTCTGTTTCATTCATTTTTCCGTGGGCATACGTTACCCTAGCATCAGGCACGAGCATCGAAATTTCTTCTGCTTTTCGTTCAATATCTTCTACGCGATTATATAAAAAGTAAACTTGGCCATCACGCGCTAACTCACGCTCAATCGCTTCACGAACTAGAACCGGATTATACTCCACTACATATGTTTGAACCGGAAAACGATTTTCAGGCGGCGTTTCAATAACAGACAAATCCCTTACGCCCAACATAGACATATGTAATGTTCGTGGAATAGGTGTTGCTGTAAGTGTAAGGACATCAACGTTTGCTTTCATTTGCTTGATTTTTTCCTTGTGCGTTACACCAAAACGTTGCTCTTCATCGATAACTAACAACCCTAAATCCTTATAAATCACATCTTTAGATAGTAAACGATGTGTACCAATCACTACATCTACGGTCCCGTTTTTTAGCCCTTTAATTGTTTCCTGCTGCTGTTTACGGCTGCGAAAGCGGCTCAATAGCCCAATATTAATTGGGTAGTCTTGAAAACGCTCACGGATGGTTTCATAATGCTGCTGAGCTAAAATAGTGGTTGGTACTAAAATAGCCACTTGTTTTCCATCTGTCACAGCTTTAAACGCAGCACGAATGGCTACTTCTGTTTTTCCGTATCCAACGTCTCCACAAAGCAGACGATCCATTGGTCTTTCATGTTCCATATCCTTTTTAATTTCTTGTACAGAACGAAGCTGATCTTCGGTTTCTTGATAAGGGAAAGCTGTTTCAAATTCTCTCTGTAAATCGCCATCCGGGGAAAATGCATAACCTTTACTTGCTTCGCGCTCTGCATACAGTTTAATTAAGTCATCAGCGATGTCTTGAACAGAAGACTCAACTTTTCGTTTCACTTTCTTCCAGTCATTTCCGCCAAGTTTATATACTTTCGGCTCTTTCCCTTCAGAGCCTACATATTTTTGTACTTGATCAATCTGTTCAACAGGAACATACAGCTTGTCAGAGCCTTCATATTTGATATGGATATAATCTTTATGATTACCGTTAATCTCTAACGTTTCCATTCCTAAATAACGGCCAATACCGTGGTTCACGTGAACGACATAGTCACCTACGTTTAACTCTGAATAGCTTTTAATACGCTCTGCATTGGAAAGCTTTTGACGACGCTTTGATTTCTTGATCCGCTTTTTAAACAATTCTTCCTCGGTTAAAACTGCTAATTTTTGCATCGGCAGTTCAAAGCCCATTTGTAAATCGCCTTCAATAATTTGAACAAGACCTGGCACAAGCTGACCATTTCCATCTAAAATAGATGAATCAATATCATAATCTGCTAGCACACCTTCGAGTTTTTTCACGCGCTCTTTATCTGCTCCTAAGAGGACTACCGTATAATTAGCATTTTTCCAACGTTCAATTTCACTTTTTAATAAGTTCATTTGCCCGTAAAACTGCTGCATCTGCTTACATGAAATATTAATAATATTTTGCGGACTCGTATACGATACGTGCTTCAAAAATAACGATAAGTATAAAAACTGATGTTTTGCTCGCTGAATAAGAGATGGGAGCTTATGAGATAATTGAACATCTCGAACAATTTGCCCCTGTCCTAATAATTCTGTTATCCATTCAGCTTCCTCTGTTTCAAGCTGATCAGACGTCTCTTGAATTCGAGTTGTTTCATCAAAGATAACAAGGCCACCTTCTGGTAAATAATCTAGTAAACTAGCAGGCGATTCGTAAAAGAATGATAAATACTTGAACATATTTTCAAGAAGTTGACCTTGACGCAGCTGTTCAATTTCACCTTTAATATTTTCTGTTAAGGTAGCTTTTAGCGCTGCGTTTTTCACTTGCTGCAGCGTCGAAGCCAGCTGTGCTTCTAGTTCTTCAATTCCTTGGGCCACTTCATTTTGGTTCACAAGGATTTCCGTAGCAGGGCCGATTGAAATTTCTTTTAACTGTTCTTGAGAGCGTTGATCCTCAATTGTAAAAGTACGAATGGAATCGATCTCGGTATCAAATAGTTCAATTCGGACAGGTAGCTCTTCTGTTAACGGATAAATATCAATGATTCCTCCGCGCACACTAAACTCACCCGGAGCTGAAACCATCGATGCCCGCTCATAACCCAACTCAACTAACCTTTTTAAATAATGATCAACGTCGATGTCAATTCCCATTTGAAACGGCAGCTGCGTTTGCTCCCATCTTGCTTTAGGAGGCAGCAGCTTTCGAATTCCTGCAAGCGGGGTTACAACTACTCCACCTGTATGTTGACTCCAATAATTGAGTACTTCAATTCGCTGAGCCTTTAATTCTGGACTTGCAATCCCCACTTCTGTAGCAACTAAATCGTTAACAGGGTATAAGAAAACGTCTTTTTCCGGTAAAAGGTGCAAAAGGTCTTCATACACTTTTTGGGCTTGATATAAATTATGAGTCACTACTAATAAGGGGTATTTTTTATCCTCATTTAAGAGTGCCATTAATACAGATCGAGCTGAACCGGAAATTCCCGTTACTAACTGTTCTTTCAAACCTTCTTCTAAACTGCTGACAACAGCTCCAATTTCTTTATTTTCTTCAAATTGCTGTCTAATCCCTCGCAAAGGAATTCCCTCCTCCCATGATATGTCTAAACTAAACAGAAAAACGCTTTGGTTTGAGACCAAAGCTTTTTATTGTATAAATGTTTCGTACTGATGATAGTCTGGATTTCGTTCTAGCGCTTCTTGACAGTCTTCACAAATAATTTTAACCACGATGTCTCCACTATTATGGTAGTGAATAAAGTCTTTTCGTTCATCTGCGGTCAGGTGATTAAAACCGAGTGCTTCTGTATTGTGAGCTGTCTTTTCTATCATACCGACTTTTGCGCCACAATGTCTACAGAAATAATGAATAGACATACAAATCCTCCCAAATCTTTTAGTGTTAGTATGGACGATTGAGAGAAATTTTATTCTGCTTAATTATAGCGATTCATTACTTCTAAGAACGTTTGACCTAAAAAGTCTTCACTCGCGTGCACAGACGTTTTCATCGCTTCTTCCATATGAACCATTTCATCTTCTGTAAAGCGCCCTAGTACATAGTCAACTACTTTCATACCGTTTTTCGGACGATCAATCCCAATACGAATTCGGTTAAACTCTTGGGTTTTTAAATGCTGAATAATTGATTTTATTCCGTTATGGCCGCCTGGACTTCCTTTTGTACGCAATCTTACTTTTCCGCACGGTAAATCTAAGTCATCGTAAATAACAAGCAAGTCTTCGACGTCTATATCAAAATAGTCCATTAACGGGCGAATACTTTCTCCTGATAAATTCATATATGTTAGAGGCTTTAATAATATGACTTTTTCTCCTCTTATTATACCTGTTCCATATATTCCGTTAAACTTTGTTTTATCTAATGAAATCATAAACTGTTCGGCAATTTTATCAATTGCCATAAATCCTATGTTATGACGAGTACGGTCATATTCTTTTCCAGGATTCCCTAAACCAACGATTAATTTCAAAATAGATACTCCTTTCCACTCTATGTAAGTTGTACATAATAGGTAAATGTCTTTAATGTTTTACATTACTATATAGTATCACTTTTATTATAATCAATTCACACAAAAAGACGTAACCTTTTGGTTACGTCTTTTTATATTATTCTTCGCTATCTTTTTCTTTTGTTGCTTCAACGTCGCCTTCAGCATCCTGAACTTCGCCGCTATCCGGCTCTTCTTCCTGTTGAGGAGGTAGTACAGAAGCAACTGTATCTTCTGCATCATGCGTAATTTCTAGCTTTTTATCTACCTTAATATCCCCTACTGTAATTGTATCGTTAATTCCCAAATCTGATACATCTACATCAATAGATGATGGGATATCTTGCGGCAAGCCTTTTAATGAAATTTCATATAGAGACTGCTGTAATACGCCGCCTTCTTTTGTTCCTTTTGCTTCTCCTACTAGAGATAAAGAAACTTCAGTATCAATTTCTTTCTTCATGTCGACCACTTGGAAATCGGCGTGGACAATTTCGTTTTTTAATGGATCGGTTTGAATATCATGTAACATTACGGAATATTTTTGCTTGTCCACTTGTAATGTTAACACTCCATTGCGTCCTGCTTCACGAATAGTCTTAATAAAATCAGCACTGTTTAAGTAAATAGGCGTGGATTCTGTTTTATTTCCGTAAACAACCGCTGGGAAGTTTCCTTCGTCGCGAATTTTTCTATTTGTAGAATTTTTGAAATCCGTTCTTTTATTTGCTTGAATTGAAATACTCATTTTATTCACCTTCCAGTATGTTTTCTACTTAAAATGTACCCTTTTTAGAAGGCTGCTAAACATAAAACTCGTTTCAATCAGCAATATATCTTTGCTCATCCCGTTCAAATCCCTTTAAAACCAAGGATTAGCCCATTTAATTTTTTTCAAAAAAACCTCTTTCCAAATGGAAAGAGGTTCTGTTTATCAATCAAATAACGTACTAACTGATTGCTCTTCGTGAACACGAATAATCGCTTCACCAATTAACGGAGCTACTGAAAGTTCTGTTACTTTACCAATTTTCTTATCTTCTGTTAAAGCAATAGAGTTTGTTACAGCTAGCTCTTTGATTGTAGAGTTTTGAATACGCTCAATCGCAGGGCCTGAAAGAACTGGGTGTGTACAACAAGCATATACTTCTTTTGCACCTGCTTCAATTAATGCACTTGCACCAATTGTAATTGTACCAGCTGTATCAATCATGTCATCAATCAAGATTGCTGTTTTCCCTTCCACTTGTCCAACAATGTTCATAACTTCTGCTACGTTTGGACGTGGGCGACGTTTGTCAATGATAGCGATCGGCGCTTTTAGACGTTCCGCTAAACGGCGAGCACGCGTTACGCCACCGTGGTCCGGAGATACAACAACAACGTCATCAAGGTTTTTACTCTTGAAGTATTCACCTAAAATTGGAACACCTACTAAATGGTCAATTGGAATATCGAAGAAACCTTGAATTTGAGGAGCATGTAAATCTAATGTGATAATACGAGTAGCTCCCGCTTTTTCAATGATATTTGCTGCTAATTTGGCAGTGATTGGTTCACGTGCACGAGCTTTACGATCCTGACGAGCATAGCCATAGTAAGGCATAACGATGTTAATTGTTTTAGCTGATGCACGTTTTAATGCATCAATCATAATTAATAATTCCATTAAGTGTTCGTTAACTGGAGCACTTGTTGATTGAATGATAAATACATCACAACCACGGATACTTTCTTCAATGTTAATTTGAATTTCACCGTCACTGAAACGATCAACCGAACATTTACCTAATTCCACACCAATTACTTTTGCGATCTCTTCAGCTAAAGCCTTGTTTGAATTTAGCGTAAATAACTTTAAATTTTCATCAGCATATACATTTGACATTTTATTGTGAAACCTCCGTCAGGATTTTTTATTAATATCAAGCTTTTCAGCATAGTTTTCTTTATTTACTTGTTTCGCACGAGCAATTGATAATGCTTTTCCTGGCACATCATCCGTTACGGTTGAACCAGCTGCAACATAGGCGCCTTCACCAATTGTTACAGGTGCAATTAAGTTTGAGTTACATCCTACGAATGCCCCATCTTCAATCTTTGTTAAAAATTTATTTTTCCCATCGTAGTTAACTGTAATAGATCCGCACCCTAAGTTTACACCTTTTCCGACCTCTGCGTCTCCAATATAACTTAAATGAGAAGCTTTGCTACCTTTGCCAAAAGATGCTTTTTTAATTTCTACAAAGTTTCCTACGCGCACTTCATCTCCAATTAATGATTGAGGACGAATATGTGCAAATGGGCCAATTGTGACTTCGTGACCAATTTCACTATCGTGAGCAACAGAATGGCGAATAGAAGTATTATTACCTATTTTGCAGTCTTTAATTTCACTGTTAGGTCCTACTTCACAGTTCTCTCCAATTACAACTGTTCCTTGAATAACCGTACCAGGATAAATAACCGTATCTCTGCCAATGACAGCATCTGCTGAAATGTACGTGTTAGAAGGATCCACAATCGTCACTCCATTTAACATATGCTGCTTGTTGATACGCTTTTTCATTGTTTCTTCTGCTTGAGACAGAGCAAATCGATCATTAACGCCCAATGTTTCAGCAAAATCGGATGTTTGATATGCAGAAATAATTTGACCTTCATTTTTTAGAATTTCGATAACATCAGGTAAATAGTACTCTCCCTGTACATTATCATTTGAAACTTTTGAAAGTGTCTCAAATAATTTCTCATTATCAAAACAGTACGTACCAGTATTAATTTCCTGTACAAGACGCTCTTGTTCTGTGGCATCTTTATGCTCAACAATCTTTTCAACAGAGCCTTGTTCATTTCGAATGATGCGTCCATATCCTGTTGGATCTTCTGCATGAGCCGTTAAAATAGTTGCCATTGCATTTGTTGCTTCATGATGCTTTAATAAAGATTCAATTGTTTCAGCTGTAATAAGCGGAGTATCTCCACATACAACAATTGTCGTACCTTTTTCATGTGCAAGTAAAGATTCTGCTTGCATTACTGCATGAGCTGTTCCTAACTGCTCTTCTTGTAAAGCAAATAAGCTTTTATCTCCAACATGTGATTTCACTTTTTCGGCACCGTGACCTACAACTGTAATTAAATTTGTTAAATCTAAGCGTGATAACTGATCAATTACGTGTTGCACCATCGGTTTGCCACACACAGGGTGTAACACTTTATATAAAGATGACTTCATACGTGTACCCTGACCAGCTGCCAATATGACTGCATATCTTTTTGACATAACAGGCCTCCAATTTTACCTTTTTATCCATTAAGAATATTATATCAAAAATGACAGCATTTCAAGGAATCATTTATAAGTCATGAATTTTATTTTTTGGTAATGCTAAAGTTTTACAAAGGTGTGAAATTATATAAGCGGTAATCAAAAAGAAAAGAGCCTACTTTTCAGTAGACTCTTAATGTATCATATGTTTACGAAGCACCCGCTTCTTCGAATTCAACTTCTACCTCACCTAAACGATGATATTCTGCTAAAACAGCATCTTGAATCTTTCCGCGAGTATTTGAATTGATTGGATGTGCAATATCACGGAACTCACCATCCGGTGTACGTTTACTTGGCATGGCTACAAATAAGCCATTATTACCATCAATCACACGAATATCATGAACAACAAATTCACCATCTAATGTGATTGAAGCAATCGCTCTCATACGTCCTTCAGTGTTCACGCGGCGTAATCTTACGTCAGTTACTTCCATCTTGTTCACCACCTTTTTCTATGCGAAGCTTTACATACTTAATTCCACAGAATTTTGTGTTTTCCTGCTATTCAGAAAAAATTTTTAGAAAATTTTCGCAAAAAAAGTGAACAATTGGAAGTTACTTGCTTTTTGTTAGAAATTTGTTAATTTAATTACCCTTTAACAAGCGCAATAACTTCAATTTCAACAAGTACATCTTTAGGTAGTCTCGCTACTTCTACACATGAACGTGCCGGCTTATGGTCGCCGAAGTAGTCACCATAGACTTCATTTAATGCTGCGAAGTCGTTCATATCTTTAATGAACACGGTTGCCTTTACAACTGTATTTAGAGAAGCTCCTGCTTCTTCAAGAACTGCTTTTAGATTTTCAAATACTTGAGTAGCTTGTACTTGAACATCGCCTTCGACCAACGTACCATCTGGACGAAGTGGAATTTGACCTGAACTGTAAAACAAGTTATTCACAACAATTCCCTGTGAATATGGACCAATAGCTTGCGGTGCATTTTTTGTTTGAACCTGTAACATATGTTCCTCTCCCTTACTTGATCAAATATATTTTAAGTAATTGCCTTCCTGTACACGAATTTGTTTATCTTTAATATTTACATCTGTTAATTGTACAAGAGACACATACTCATCCACTAAACGTTCTTCAATATCTTCTGATTCTACTAAAACTCCAATACCAGCAACAGTTGCATCAAACTCTTCAAGCAAACTAACCATTCCATTTACCGTACCGCCGGCTTTCATGAAGTCATCAATGATGAGTACATTTGACCCCACCGCTAAACTTCTCTTAGCTAACAGCATCGTTTGAATGCGCTTAGATGAACCTGACACGTAGTTAATACTAACGGTCGATCCTTCAGTTACTTTACTGTCTCTGCGCACAATAACAACGGGCACGTCTAAATACTGAGCAACCGCATACGCAATAGGAATACCTTTTGTTGCTACAGTCATCACCACATCGATTTTGCGGTTAGCAAAAAGCGATGCATACAAGCGACCGATTTTATTCACAACGCGGGGGTTCCCTAAAATATCAGTTAAATATAAATATCCACCTGGCAATAAACGCTCAGGTTTTTCAATCAACCCACATAATTCTTGAACAAGCTGACCGGCTTCTTCATTCGTCATCTTTGGAATGAATTTAACTCCGCCGGCAGCCCCTGGTAGCGTAACCAAAGTTCCGATACCCTGCTGTTCAAAAGTTTGTTTAATAATCGCCATATCTTCGCTAATAGATGATTTTGCGGAATCATATTTATCTGCAAAATACGTAAGAGGGATAAGGCGCTGAGGGTTTTGAATGAAATAGTTGGTCATATCAATTAATCGTCCACTACGTCGAAACTTCATAACATCCTCCTGAAAATCCGAATATTGTAATGTAAATATAACATTAACATACGGATTTATTCAAGCGTTATTCGTTCACCTAGTAACCTAACTGCATAAACTTTATCACAAAAGCCACGTAATCCATTATAAATGCGATGCATACGTGAATCATGCTGTACAAGTCCAAATACAGTTGGCCCACTGCCACTCATGAGTACAGCATCGGCGCCAAAACGCTTTATTTGTTCTTTAATGAGAGCTACTTCCGGATGCATTTTCAGCGTTACTGCTTCCAATACATTTCCGACAAGGCTACACATTTGATCATAATTTCCTGATTGTATGGCGTGAACCATCTCATCTACTTTAGGATGATCCATTTCCTCAATTTTTAAGTTTCGATATACATCTGCTGTAGAAACACCTATTTCAGGCTTAGCCAAAATCACCCAGCAGCTTGGAGGTGCCTCAATATGCTCTACAATCTCTCCGCGCCCTGTAGCAAGAGCTGTCCCTCCGTACACGCAAAAAGATACGTCAGAGCCAATCTCAGCCCCTATTTCTGCAAGTGTGTCTAATGATAACCCTAATTCCCATAACGTATTTAAACCGCGTAATGTAGCAGCCGCGTCACTGCTGCCTCCAGCTAATCCAGCAGCTACTGGAATATGTTTATCAATTAATATATTTACACCTTTTGAAATGTTATAACGTCGCTTCAAAATCTGCGCTGCCTGATAAGCGAGATTTCGCTGGTCATCTGGAACAAAGCGATTATGAGAATAAATAACAATTCGTCCATCTTCACGATCAGAAAGTTCAATTCTGTCCGCTAAATCAATTGTTGTCATAATCATCTTAACTTCATGGTAACCATCTGGGCGTTTATGTAACACATCAAGTGACAAATTTATTTTAGCCGGTGCTTTCACCATTAATTTCAACTTACTTCACCTACTTCATCTTATCGAGTTTAACGCTATTTTATCATAAAATGAACAAGATATAGCTGTTCATTTAAACATCTTTGTTTAATCCTCTGTTTTATCTTTCATTTTGGGACAAAAAAACCGAAGCGGTTATACACTTCGGTTTTCCTCATTTCACTTTAAATAATCGCATAAGCATTGATTTTCACTATTGCCTTAGCTGCTGCTGTGCAAGCTCCACTGCTCGCTTCACCATATTGCCTGCGTCTTTTGCCCGAATAGCGCCCCAACCTTCTGCTTGTACAGTATCGTAAAAACCAAGTTCTTTAGCCAGTTCTTCTTTCAGCTTCGATGACATAATCCCTCTACGCCTTGACATTGCACATGGCTCCTTTACGTATAAAATGAAATTTCAACCTGAACCTCCTCGCTCTTTATACATGAAAATGCGAGGACGATATGTATAGTATGTATAAAAAATAATGTATATATAATTTGAAAAAAAGACCAATAAAAAAGCAGTAAACCAATGTCCACTGCTCATCACCACTTACTATATTGCCTATGTCATTCTTAGAAAAATTTTAGTTGCACTGTTTCCGTTAACACATCTGCGTAACTATACGAAACGCGCTCCAAAGAGTTTTCCTCTTGATCTAATTCAACGATAAAAACAGATGGGTACGTTTCTGTTAATACACCTGAACGTTCTACTGTTTTTCTACGACCACCGTTTGCTTTTAAAGTTAATCGTTGGCCTAGGTGCAAATCCAGCGCTTGCTTAATATCAGACAAAGTTTTCGCCATATTGGTCCACCTCACTATGTATAGTGTAACACATGTTAGAAAAATAGTCAAAAACATAAAATTATAACAATCTATCTCTAATTGTGTCAATAAATAATTTTCAACATGAATCTACATTTCGCTGTTAGTATGCTCGTTTTTTAACGAAATATGTATATCTTTAGCAAATATTGAAAATGATTTTGTGAAATTCAGCGTATACTTTGGCTTCATACAAAAAAACAACTGGTTGCACATCATGCGTGTACATGCTGTAACCAGTTGTTTTTTTTTCTACTCATCGCTTTCATAAGGCATGCCCGTGCGAAGCAGCCCTTTTGTTTCTACTCCTCCTAAACCTTTAGCACCCGTTAATGTATTACGTAAGACGTCCCATACATTAATACGATCCGTGAAAGGAGTAAAACTTAGTTTTGCTACTACATACACGGGGTCAAGCGCATGAATATTTACACGCGAAGGTGAACTAGCAAAGTTTGCTCCAGCTTGAATCAATAATTCAAAATGCGATTGACAGGCACCTGCAAAAATCACCAGCTGATCTAAATTACCAACTCTTTTTCTTGCTTCTTGGACTGTTCGAATATAGTGTTTGGAATGTCTATAAGCAAGAAGATCATCCTTATTTCCTTTTCCTTTGGAATAAGCATCATGCCCTGTCAGCACCAGAATATCAGGCCTTACATCCTCAATTAACTTTCCAACTTTCTCCGGCATCTCTGACTCTACGCAATGAACACCATAAACAGGAACACCAATTTTTTCGTAAACCAACAAACATTTACGTAAATAATTAGGGTCTCCGTCTACGTGCAGGACCTTTCCAGGAATTTGAAACAAGCGATGTGAATGGCTGTATCCATTAGTCATGCTATATTCAGTTTTCTCTCGAACGAGCCGATAATCCTGTTGAATAAGCTCCAAGGATCTTTCTAAAAGTTCTTCTTCTTGTTTTTTTCTTTGATCCTGTTCTTTAGCATCCACAACCTCTAAATCTGTACAAGGAGCGTCGGCAATCAACCGAACGTCTTCTCCTATTAAAGTCGCATATTTCCCCGCTTCGCTGTCATTAATAGCTATAACACGAAAAAGCAAATCTCTTTGATAAGAAGGTCGTGTAACTATATCACCAATTTTGATGTTCATATGCTTCACTCCGTCTTTGCTACTTCAAAAATAAATTCTCTTCATAGCCTATGACTTCATGATAAAAATGTGATGATTTAGCGAAATGATTTTAAAAGTTGGTCACTTAACGATCCGAATTCTTGAATAGATAACGTTTCGCCTCTTCGTTTCGGATCAATTTCAGCAGTTGCAAGTGCTTGCTCAATGTCCGCTTTTTTCTGTTTCCCATTTGGCAAGTTGTTCACTAGATTGTTTAAAATGGTTTTTCGGCGCTGTCCAAAACTTGCTCGTACAACTTGGAAGAAGAATGCTTCATCTTGTACTTCTACCGCTGGCTTCGGTCTTCTCAGCAGCCGAATAACAGCTGAATCTACATTAGGCTGCGGATTAAATACTGTTTTAGGCACAATCATAACCGTCTCAGCCTCTGTATAGTATTGAATCGCAATAGAAAGTGAACCGTACTCCTTTGTTCCCGGTTTAGCTGCTATACGGTCGGCAACTTCTTTTTGAAGCATAACAACGATTCCCCGTACCGGAATTTGCTCTTCTAATAATTTCATCAAAATGGGTGTCGTCACGTAATACGGTAAATTCGCAACGACCATTAAATCTTCTATGTTTTCGAATTCTTGTTCGAGCGTCTCTTTTAAATCTGCTTTTAACACATCTTGATGAATAACTTTTGCATTTGGGTAAGGAGAAAGAGTGTCGGCTAAAATCGGAAGCAGACGCTGGTCGATTTCAAATGCCAGTACTTTTTTTGCGCGCTTTGCTAGCTGTTCAGTTAACGCTCCGATACCGGGTCCAATTTCAATTGCTCCCGTTTCTTCTGTTATTTCTGCATGATCAACAATGCGATGTAAAATGTTCGTATCAATTAAAAAATTTTGTCCCAAACTCTTTTTAAATGTAAAACCGTATTTCTTTAAAATTTCCTTGGTTCGATTAGGCGTTGCAATATCTTTTAACACGATTCCTTTTCCTCCTTATTTATCTGCTCAACAGCTTTGATAAACTCCTCTTTTGAAATTTGGAACATCTGTAATCGTTTATGAAGCTGCTTTCCATTGGCATAGCCTATTTTTAATAACTTTCCTATTCTTTCACGTCGAGACTTGGCTTTACTATCTCCTACCAAACGAGCTACGATTAAATCCTCTTGAGAAATCTCCATATCTGCTTCTACCCACTCTTGCTTTACATCTTTTAGTGCTTTTTGAATAGACGCAATAGAAGCATGTTCAACTCCAATACCTTTTCCGTTTTTAGGGCGAGCCTCTTCTTTATCTAAAAATGCATGTTTACATCCTGGAACACGTTCTGAAACAATATTTCGAATTCGCTGTCCTGGATAATCTGGATCTGTAAAAATAATTACGCCTCTTGTTTTTTGAGCTAATTTTACTTTTTCAATGGTTTCTTCATTTACAGCTGATCCATTTGTCTCGATAGTATCCGCATCCACTGCACGTTTAATCGCTACGGTATCGTCCCGACCTTCTACTACAATAATTTCTTTAATCTTCATTTCTTCCTCCAAAACATTCAGTTTTGTTCATTTGCTTTTCAGTAAAAATGAAATGCTCGTTACTCACATCATTTTTCTTCTATGAAATCAACGTTTTATCTTATTATCAACTAAATTAAAAAGCATCTATCTGTTATTTTAACTGAAAAAGGCAGAGGATAACATTCTCCTCTGCGCCTATCTTTACTTTAACACGAAAATGATTGTTATATGAGAAAAAGTTTTAATCATTAATGCCAAATAGCTTTTTAGCGTTAGCTGTTGTAATATCAGCCAACTCTTCATACGTTATGCCTTTTAACTCTGCAATTTGCTCCGCTACGTATGACACATAACCAGGTTCATTGCGCTTGCCGCGGAATGGATGAGGAGTTAGATAAGGACAGTCTGTTTCAATTAATAGTTTATCTAAAGGAAGTTCTGCAGCAACTTCTTTTGGTTTTTTTGCATTTTTAAAAGTAACAGGTCCACCAAAAGAAATATACATATTCATATCCATACACTGCTTTGCTACTTCAATACTGCCCGTGAAGCAATGCATAATCCCGCCTACTTCCTCTACGTGCTCTTCTTTTAAAATGGTTACCACGTCTTCTGTTGCATCACGATTATGAATAATGATAGGTAAATTCACTTTGCGCGCTAAGCGAATTTGACGGCGAAATACGTCCTTTTGAACCTCTTTAGGTGATTTATCCCAATGATAGTCTAATCCCATCTCTCCTAAAGCCACAACTTTCGGATGCTGAGCTAACTCTTCAATCCAAGCTAAATGCTCATCCGTCATATCAATTGCATCTACTGGATGCCAGCCTACACTAGCATAGATAAAGTCGTACGTTTCAGCTATTTGAATAGCTTTTTTAATGGTAGGTTCATCAAATCCAACAACCACCATGTTTTGAACACCTTTTTCTAACGCGCGATTAATTACTTCTTGCAAATCGTCTTCATACTGTTCTGCGTTTAAATGAACATGTGTATCAAATAACATCTAATCGATCCTTTCCATGAATAAAAGGGGGTCCTCGCATGTTACACGTGAAACACCCCTTTTACCTATACTTATTTTATCTTCGTGCCGTTTGCTAAGTTTTGATCTACGCTTGCTAGTGAAAGACCATTCTCATCTTCACCGGCTAAAATCATTCCTTGTGATAGTTCGCCGCGCAATTTTACAGGTTTTAAGTTGGTTACACAAATTACTTTGCGACCTACTAATTCTTCAGGCTTATAAAACTTGGCAATACCTGATACAACTTGGCGTTTTTCATAGCCAAGATCAAGCTGCAGCTTTAATAGTTTATCTGCCTTCTTAACTGGTTCTACTTGCGTAACTTGCGCTACACGAAGCTCTACTTTCATGAAATCATCAATCGTAATCTCTTCAGAAGGCTCTTCCTTCACAACAGGTTTTTCTTCCTTCGGAGCACTTCCTTGCATCTGCTCTTTAATAAACGCTACCTCTTCTTCTCGATCTAGACGAGGGAACATTGGCTCACCTTTTTCTACTTTTGTGCCTTCTTTAAGCATATTAAAGCGCGTCGTGCTTTCCCACGTTTTTAACACATCTTCTTTTACACCGATCTGAGCAAAAATTTTCTCAGGTGTACGTGTTAAGAATGGCTGTAGTAATACCGCAATGTGACGAATTGATTCAGCTAGATGTGTCATAACGGAAGCAAGTTCTGCACGCTTATTCTCATCTTTTGCTAACGCCCAAGGCTGCGTTTCATCAATGTATTTATTCGTGCGGCTTACATATTGCCAGATAGAAGCAAGAGCCACTGAAAATTCCATATCCTCCATCGCTTCTTCATATTTATTCACTGTATCTTTTTGAGCTTGTACGATAAGTGCATCAAACTCTGTTACATTTCCTTCATAAGTCGGAATAACACCATCAAAATACTTATTAATCATCGCCACTGTACGGTTAACTAGGTTGCCAAGATCATTTGCTAAGTCAAAGTTAATACGTTCAACAAACGCTTCTGGTGTGAATACACCGTCTGAACCGAATGGAACTTCACGAAGCAAGTAGTAACGAAGGGCATCTAACCCATAGCGGTCAATCAATGTCACTGGGTCTACTACATTCCCTTTTGACTTCGACATCTTTCCATCTTTCATTAATAACCAGCCGTGAGCAAATACTTTCTTAGGAAGTGGCAAATCAAGTGCCATCAACATGATTGGCCAATAAATGGTATGGAAACGTACGATTTCTTTTCCTACTAAATGTACGTTAGCCGGCCAGTATTTTCGATAGTTTTCATCATTCTCAGTATCATACCCAAGAGAGGTGATATAGTTAGAAAGCGCATCAATCCATACGTAAATAACGTGTTTTGGGTTACCTGGAACTTTTACCCCCCAATCAAACGTCGTACGAGAAACAGCTAAGTCTTCAAGACCCGGCTTAATAAAATTATTGATCATTTCGTTTTTACGAGACTCCGGTTGAATAAATGAAGGGTTCTCTTCATAAAAAGCTAGTAAACGATCTACGTATTTCCCCATTTTAAAGAAATAGGACTCTTCTCGAACGAGCTCTACAGGGTGTCCGCTATCCGGGCTTTTCCCACCTACAACTTTTCCATTTTCAACGATTGGATCTACTAGTTGATGCTCTGTATAGTACGTCTCATCGGGAACTGAATACCAACCTTCATACTCATCAAGATAAATATCACCTTGTTCTAAAAGGCGCGCGAAAATCTTTTCCACGATTTCTTTATGTCTTGGTTCTGTTGTACGGATAAAATCGTCATACGAAATATCCATCTTATCCCACAGCTCTTTGATTCCAGAGACAATATCATCTACGTATTGCTGAGGTGTCACGTTTTTCTCTTCTGCTTTTCGCTGAATTTTTTGACCATGTTCATCCGTACCTGTTAAATAACGTACGTCAAACCCTCTCAAACGTTTATAACGAGCCATTGCATCTCCCGCTACCGTCGTGTATGCGTGCCCTATATGTAATTTACCACTCGGATAATAAATCGGCGTAGTAATGTAAAATGTATTATTTCCATCTGCCATGTTCATAACCTCCAACATTCCATTTCAACATTTTGATTTATATGGATGTAATCATATAAACCCTGTCTTCTTATTCTACTATCTATCATACTATTTTACATGATAATTTCAAAACATTCTCTTCCTATATACACGGGAATATGACGGATTCACTTCATTTTTAAATAATCGTTATTTTCCCAAAAAATAATCCTGTTAATTGTATCAGCTTCGCCCTATTTTTATAAAAAATATACCCCCATTCAAAAAGTCACTTTGATAAAAACGACAAATAGGTCTAATTTTGTCGTTTTATGTCGAATTATATTTACCCTATCTTCAAAATAGTTAATATCAAGCTATTTAGGCGATTAATCTTTTTTCCAATGAAACCCCTTGTCATTCCTTGACTGACGGTCACAATTAGCTTCTAAACGAGTCGGGGAAAAAATTTTTTCCCAGCTACATTTTTTTACATATAAAATGATTGACTAGTTTTGGAAACGCTGGTATTATGAAAGTACGTTGAAATTGTCGAATAATGACGAAAGTAATAACATAGAAAAATGATCATTGAGAGGAGAACGATTAACATGAAATCTACAGGTATTGTTCGTAAAGTTGATGAATTAGGACGCGTAGTAATTCCAATTGAATTACGTCGTACATTAGGAATTGCAGAGAAAGATGCTCTAGAAATCTATGTAGATGAAGAGCGCATCATCTTAAAAAAATATAAACCAAACATGACTTGCCAAGTAACAGGTGAAGTATCTGATGATAACATTCAACTTGCTAGCGGCAAATTAATTCTAAGCCGTGAAGGTGCAGAACAAATCATGAAAGAACTTCAAGATTCTTTACAAGCTTCTAAATAAAACGAAAAGCTGTCTATGATAGACAGCTTTTTTTAATGTACGTGATATTCACTATAAATGTCTCGTTTTGATACATCTCGGTCTTTTGCCACTTGCTTAATCGCTTCTTTGTTTGAAAGTCCTTCTTCTACATAGTGATCAACGTGCTCGATAATGGTGAGCTGTTCCCACCATAGATTACTTTCATCTGGCGCTTCTTCATTTGTCCCTTCAAGAATTAAGCAGAATTCCCCTCTAATATCTGTGGCATTTGTCCATTCAATTGCTTCTAATACGCTTCCTCTTAAAAATTCTTCATAGCGTTTGGTTAACTCTCTACATAACACAATAGATCGGTTCCCTAAAATTTCTTCTATACTCTTTAGCGTTTCTTTTAACCGATGAGGGGCTTCATAAAATATCATGCTTTCTTTAATATACTGAAGCTCTTGAAGCTGTTCTTTACGCTGTTTTTTATTTCTGTTTAAAAATCCATAGAAATAAAACTGCCCTGTAGGTAGACCAGAAGCAATTAAAGCCGTTAATGCTGCGTTAGGCCCCGGCAGCGGAACAACCGTATATCCTTCTTTAACGGCAGCTACCACTAACTCATAACCAGGATCTGAAATACAGGGCATACCCGCGTCGCTTACTAAAGCAATATTTTTTTCACTGTCCAAGTCGCTTAACAGCTGTTCACTTTTTGTATGTTTATTATGTTCATGATAACTTGTAATAGGCGTATCGATTTCAAAGTGGTTACATAGTTTTTTCGTTTGTCTCGTATCTTCTGCGGCAATATAATCAACTTCTTTTAAAATTCGAATCGCACGAAATGTCATATCCTCTAAGTTTCCAATAGGCGTGGGAACTAAATATAAAACGCCTCGTTCATTCGATACATCATAACTTTTTTGTGATTTCATTCTGCTTTTCTTGCTCCCTTCGAATGTAAGCCTGTTTTTGCACTCTGCTTAACTGTTTGAACCAATACTCTTTTTGCATAGCTTCTGTTTTAGAAGTAAACACCTCATGCCAAATTAATGAAACAGGCCTTCTTGCTCTCGTATATTTTGCCCCTTTCCCTTCATTATGGACAGAAATACGTTTTTGCAAATTATTCGTGTAACCAGCGTAATACGTACAGTCCTTGCATTCAACTACATAAAAATAATGATTATTCTGTTCCATATAAAATCCTTTTTAATTCGTCCGTGTATTCATCATTATCTTGGTAGACCACCAGCGGAGGAAGAATCTTTAAATCTGGACTTCCATCCTTCGTACCTTCAATTAAAAGTGTATTTGCTTCTTTCCCATCTTTAGGATAGACAAACTGAAGTCTCTTTGGCTCTAAACGGTATTGCCTCATTAACGTAACGATATCTAATAGTCTCCCTGGACGGTGAACCAATGCTACTTTTCCGCCTTGCTTAACTAGTTGACTACTGGCTCTAATCACATCTTCCAACGAACAATGAATTTCGTGGCGAGCGATTGCAAAGTGTTCGTTTTCATTTATTTCTTCTTTATTGGATGTGGTGAAATAAGGAGGATTACATGTTACAACATCATATTTTCCATAACCCAGTTCTTGAGGTGCATTTTTTAAATCACCATGTATCATTTTAATCTGCCCCTCCAGCTGATTATACGCAATACTTCTTTGTGCCATACTATGTAGCCGCTCTTGAATTTCTACACCAATGATTTTTCCCTTTGTTCGTTTAGATAAAAACAGTGGGATTACACCGTTTCCTGAACATAAATCAACCAAGTTGCCTTTACGAATTGGGACATAAGCAAAGTGAGATAAAAGCACAGCATCCAATGAAAAGGAAAAGACAGATGGACTTTGAATAATGCGCATTTCCTCATCGGCTAATAGATAATCTAAACGTTCATCTCCATATAACTCAACCATAATCGTTCTTCTCCTTGTACATCTATTATTTACATCTTTTACTCATAAAAAGAACCTCTCCAAAAGGGAGAGGTGTTGTTACTTTTTATTTAAAAATGACAAGCAAAACAAACAGTCTCCATCTTTACGCACACTTCCATAATGAATGTTACAAATATGAAAACCCTCTTGGTAAAGGCGAGCCAAATTGTCATATCCTTCTCCGATATCAATTTGTTTTTGCTCTTTTGTTTGAGCGCTTGCTTTTGAATGTCTATTTTTCAGCTTCGTTTCGAAGTTTGTCTGGTCAAGGCGACGGCGCAAATGATCATTTTCTATTTGCAGATGATGATTTTCTTCAATTAGCTCAGCAAGATGCTCTTTCAACTCACCTAACTGCTTATATAAATGACCAATTTGTTCCTCCATGTTTGTCACCGAATCAAAAATCTCTTTTTTATCCACCTTTGCCCACCTCGTTAATCTGTGGCTTGAAACGAAACAGCACCTTCATTATTGATCTCATCCAGAGTATACTCTAAAATTTGTTCGTGATCTGACAGTTCCACTTGAATAATTCTTTCCAAAATATTCAAACCTACTACACGTCCTGAACCATCTGAAGTTTTAATTGTTGAGCCTATATCAGGAAGCTGTTCTTTTGCCGTTTCATACTCATCATTTTCATATTTTAAACAACACATCAAACGTCCGCATAAACCAGAAATTTTCGTTGGATTAAGCGATAGGTTTTGGTCTTTGGCCATCTTAATAGAAACCGGCTCAAAATCACCTAAAAACGTTGAGCAACATAGCATACGTCCACAAGGACCTATCCCACCCAACAGTTTTGCCTCGTCTCGTACACCAATTTGACGAAGCTCAATTCGCGTACGGAAAATAGCAGCTAAATCTTTAACTAGCTCTCTAAAATCAATACGGCCGTCTGCTGTAAAATAAAAAATGACTTTATTACGATCAAACGTATATTCTACATCTACTAACTTCATATCTAAATCGTGTGATTGAATTTTTTGCACGCATACGTCATACGCTTCTCTAGCAGCTTGTTTATTTTCATCCACAATCAGCCTGTCTTTTTGTTCAGCAATGCGGATTACTTTTTTCAAAGGAAGCACGACATCATGTTCACTTACTTGCTTTTTGTTAATAACCACTCTGCCAAATTCAACACCACGAACTGTTTCTACAATAACAAACTCACCATCTGGAATTGTAAGTTCTCCAGGGTCAAAATAATATATTTTTCCCGCTTTTTTAAAGCGAACGCCTACTACATCATACAAGCTTTTATCCCTCCTGCAAATCCAACACCAGCTGTTCCATTAATAACTGTAGATTCATATTTGAATTTAATTTATTTTTGGCCTTCAAGATAACCTCTAAGCGATAAATCGCTTTTTCCTGCGTTGTCTGAAGAGCTTGCTGTTTTAATTCTTCTATTTTATGACGATAGACGATTTTAGACTCTTGTCCAACTTGCAGCGTCAACAAATCACGGTAAAGAAGCATCAATAAAGTTAAACCAATATGAGCTTGTTCTTTTTCTTTAAAATGTGTTACCCACTTTTCATGAATAAAAAGCAGAGCTTGTTGAGGTCTCGTTGTTAACACTTCATATAATTGTATCACTAACTTTATTGCAAGTCCAAACCATTCATCTTTACTTAATTCAATTGCTTCATCAATGCTGTTTGTTAAATTAGACAAGATGGACGCATCTACTGCGGAAAGGCCATTTTCTACTAGTTTTTCAGCTAACTGTTCTGGTGTAAGAGATCGAAATGATATTACTTGGCAACGTGAGATAATCGTATCTAATAAGCGCTGTATATTTTCTGTTAATAAAATTGCATAAGTTCCGTTGCCAGGCTCTTCTAAAAATTTCAGTAAACTATTTGCTGCGCTTACTGTCATTTTATCAACATGATTCACAATATATAACTTTTTATTAGATTCAACACCGGTTTTTGTGAATTCTGATTGCAAGAATTGAATTTGCTCTTTTTTAATCGATAAACCAGCTGGCTCAATCAAGTGAATATCTGGATGATTACCTGAATCAATTCGCCGGCAGTTACTGCACTCATGGCATGGCCTATGATTAACTGGATTTTGGCAAAACAGTGCTTTAGCAAACAAAAAACTAATTTGTTTTTTACCTGTTCCTTTGCTTCCTTCAAATAAATAAGCATGAGCAACTCGCTCTTTAAGTAAGCTGTTTTGCAAAATCTTTAATACGTTCGGCTGAAGAGCTTCAAGCTGTTCCCATGTATTTCCCATTCAATCATCACTTTCTATTTAAAATCTTCTCTCTTAAAATTGATGAAATTGATCTACTGGTAGTACGAATACTGTAGCTCCGCCCACTTCAACTTCAACAGGATACGGAATGTATGAATCTGCATTACCACCCATCGGTGCCACAGGAGAAATCATCTGTCTGCGGTTTTCACATTGGCCCTTAATAATATCAAGTACTTCATCTACTTTATGATCATCTGTACCAATCATAATTGTTGTATTCCCTGATTTTAAAAATCCGCCCGTACTTGATAATTTGGTTGAACGAAATCCTCTTTCTACAAGTGCATTTAAAAGCTTTGAGCTATCTGAATCTTGAATAACGGCCATTACTAATTTCATGAATAACACCTCATTTTACTTTATTGTTAAGAATAGTATAGCAAGAATAACAATCATCTGTATTTATTTTAAAATCAATTGTATCTGTTTATAAGCTTCTTCACAGACCTTTTCAATGGATTGATTTGCATCAATTCGGCGAATACGCTCTGGAAATTGACTCAAAAGAGATAGATATCCATCTCGTACTTTGTAATGAAAGTCTAAGGATTCTAAATCTAATCGATTAATCTCATCTTTTCGACCTTTATTAATTCTTTCTAATCCTACCTCAGGCTCAATATCAAAATATAAAGTGGCCTGTGGCATCGTTTGCTCAATAGCAAATTGATTGATAGCAAAAATATCTTCTACACCTATCCCCCGCGCATTTCCTTGATAAGCAAGTGAGCTATCAATAAAACGGTCACATAATACTATATTCCCTTTATTTAGCTCAGGAATCACTTTTTCTACAAGATGTTGTCTCCTAGCCGCAGCGTAAAGAAGTGCTTCTGTTCTGGCATCCATTTCCGTGTTAGATGGATTTAAGATGATTTCACGAATTTGTTCAGCAATTCGTATGCCTCCAGGCTCTCTTGTTAATACAATGTTATAGCCATCTTGTATTAATTTTTGTTGAACCATATGGATGATGGTCGTCTTACCAGCACCCTCTGGCCCTTCGAATGTAATAAACGTTCCTGACATGTATAAATTCCTTTCTCTATTTAAATACTTCTATCTTTCCTTCTTCCATACAAGAGCCGCCTTGAATATGACCATTTAACCTTTGAATATGCAAAATATAGTCAATATGATTGCTCGTAATCGTTTCTCCCTCCATTAAAATAGGAATTCCAGGAGGATATGGAATAATAGATTGTGCGCTTACACACCCAATCGCTTCTTCAAACGAACACATATGCTTTGTCCTTAATTTTCTTTCTTCCATAGACAGGAGAACCGTTGCCCTTGAAAAACGAAATGGTTTGATTAGTGGTTTTTCATACGACTTACGCTGTATATTTGCTACTGCTTGTCTAACCCGCTTAATTGTATCATTAAAGTCCCAACTGCTGCTTAACGGTAGAACAAACAATACATAGTTAACGTCAGCTAGTTCTGTATAAATATCTTGTTTTTCCAGTTCCTTTTGCAAATCATATCCTGTTGCCGCCGAACAAGTCAATGTCATTTTCAAAAGGTCGGTAGCAGTTTGATCTGTTTCCACATTAATAGTTGAAAGTGTATCAATCTTATTAATCTTTTCAACAAACGAATGAATATTGTCAGTCATTCTATCGATATCATGCTGTGTAAACTGCTGCAGATAATACCGTGCCAAATCGAGAGAAGCCATAATAGGGTATGAAGGACTGCTTGACTGAAGTACTTGTAGGTAATGGCGCACCGCTTGCTTATTCACTAATGTTCCCTGCATATGTAAATAAGAACCCATTGTCATAGCTGGTAGCGTTTTATGTGCTGACTGAACGACAAGGTCAGCTCCATACGTAACAGCTGACGACGGAAAAGGATTGCCTAAAATAAAATGGGCTCCATGAGCTTCATCAATAACTATAGGAATATTGTAGCTATGAATAAAGTCAATGGTCTCCTTTAAATCTCGTGCTACCCCGTAGTAAGTAGGATTTGTTAATACAAATGCTTTTATATCCTCAGAACGCTCTAAAGCCGCTTTAATTGTTTTAATGGATACACCTGTACTAAGATGTGTTTTTGAATCTATTTCAGGAGCTAAAAAAATAGGTGATGCCTTTGATAAAGTAATAGCATTAAAAATAGATTTATGAGAATCTCTTTGAACAGCAATTTTATCTCCTTCTTGACAAAGAGATAAAATTGCTGAGAGGTTGCCTACAGTAGAACCATTAACTAAAAAAAAGCTTTCATCTACTCCATACAACTTTGCCGTTAACTCTTGTGCTTCTTTAATAACAGATTCTGCTTCATGTAAATCATCTAATCCGCTAATTTCCGTTAGATCGTATTGCAAAAAATCTGCGTAAGAAGACTGAATATGTGAAGGTAGAATTTGACCATTTTTATGGCCGGGCACGTGGTAAGAGAGTGACCTCTTTTCGCTATGCCTTACTAAACGGTTATATAAAGGTAAATATGTATCCATACATCCATTCCTTACTTTTTGTAAATATAACATTGTTAACTTGATAAAAGAATATGTAAGCATTTTTCCTATCAAAATTCATTTTTCTTTCATTATAACAAACTTAGATGATTTTTTTGAGCCATATAAAGAAGCCCTTATAAAAAAGGGCTTTTAGTAAGAAAACGCTCCTGATATTCTCTTTAATTGATTTACTAACAATTGATAACGAAAATGAGATGAATCCACCTCTACAATCTCTACCTCGCAGTGTTGGCATATAAAGCTGGAAAACACTTCAATACCCTTTGTATGCTGTTCATGACAAACGGAACATGTTTTAATTTGTTTTTCCATTACTCTCCACCTCCACTAAATAAGTATCGACAAGATGTAACTTCTTTATGCAGTTCATTTACCCCATTTTATGTAGATAGCTTATACTTTGTGAATAATAAAAAAAGACTAGCTAAAATAGCTAGTCTTTTTTCAAGTGCCTGGCAACGTCCTACTCTCACAGGGACAAAGTCCCAACTACCATTGGCGCTAAAGAGCTTAACTTCCGTGTTC
>NZ_JBBJSS010000019.1:0-43238 GCF_038898415.1 Priestia sp. SB1
GAAATGTTTGACTTGCTCATTTAAAAAATAAAAATTAACGTTGACGTTTGTCGCTTTGTTCAGTTTTCAAAGTTCAAGCGCCGCCCTTAAGCGACTTTAATATCATAACAATCCATTAAACAAATGTCAATAACTTTTTTAAAAATCGTTATCAACGCTTTCTCTCTTAACGACGCTCTACTATTATAACTCACTTATTTTTAAAAATCAATAGTTTTTTATTTTAGTTGTATTTTGATCTCCTACCTGAATTGGTAACGATTATATTTCAGTTGTAAAATTTATAACTCAACCCAAAATAAGAGATTTGATGAAATAGTGTTCCATAGCTTAAACGAGACTTAATTAAAGTACCGTACCCTTCAGAATATATGTTGAAACAAGAAAAAAGCAAAAAGATTAATCTTTTTGCTTTAAATTAACTATTGCTCTATTCTATAAAAAATAAAAACGATTAGTCTTTAGAAGTACAAGGTATATTAGGTACACAATTTGGAACGTCAGGTACACAGTTTGGTATCTTAGGCATACAGTTTGGCACTTTAGGTAGACAATGCGGTATCTTAGGCATACAACGTGGAACATCAGGTATACATCTTGGCATCATTTTTGTCCCTCTTTTCAATATTCATTTACTTATTATATGTATAAACCTAAGGACAAGCTTGTACGCTCGTCCAATATCATAGAAATTTTTCTAACTTAATATATTGACGCAGATAGAAATAAACTTAGTATAATTCCTTAAATCGCATAATCTTCAATTAACGTAATTCATTCAAAGAAATTAGAATCATTCAGTTCAATAATTTTTATCATGTCTAAATAGGTGCAACCTCTTTTTTTTTCTTAATCCATAACCTTTCTAATAATAAAAATTTCTTTTCTAAAACATATTTATTACAAACAATACCTTTAACAACCTTGGCATATATTTTTTAGTTACTAGATAACTCACCCAAGAGTTTGTCCTATTTTCACATATACTAATATTAGAAATCTAACCTTTATTGGGAGTGAAATACATGTCAACACCGTTAACAGGACGAGTCATCTTTAAGGGAGATCCTGGCTATCAACAAGCGATTAAGAACTGGAACCCTTATGTTGATGTCTATCCTCTTGTCTTTGTTTTTGCACAAAATTCTTACGATGTCAGTAATGCTATTAAATGGGCTCAGGAAAATAAAGTACCTTTACGTGTCAGAAGCGGACGCCATGCTTTAGATAAGAACCTTTCAGTAGTAAATGGCGGAATTGTTATTGATGTAAGTGACATGAATAGAGTTTGCCTTGATAAAAAAAGTGAGATTGCAACGGTTCAAACAGGAATTCACGTGGGTCCACTTGTAAAGATGCTAGCTCGAGAAGGCTTTATGGCTCCGTTTGGAGATAGCCCCACTGTTGGAATTGGAGGAATTACGATGGGAGGAGGATTTGGAGTAGTCTCACGATCAATTGGCCTTATAAGCGATAACCTTCTTGCCCTGGAAACAGTAGATGCCAAAGGCCATATTCTTCAAGCAGACCAATCTTGCAATAAAGACTTATTTTGGGCTTCTAGAGGTGGTGGCGGTGGGAACTTTGGATATAATACCGAATACACGTTTAAAGTTCACCGTGCCCCTAAAACTGCAACCGTCTTCAATATTATTTGGCCATGGGATCAATTAGAAACAGTATTTAAAACTTGGCAAGAATGGGCACCATTTGTAGACGAACGATTAGGGTGCATACTTGAGATTTACAGCAAAGTAAATGGTTTGTGTCATGCAGAAGGGATTTTCTTAGGTTCAAAAAAAGAACTGACTAAATTGTTAAAGCCTTTACTAAATGCTGGAACCCCAACACAAACAGTTATAGAAACATTGTCCTATCCAGATGCTATAGATTTCTTAGACCCTGACGAACCAATCCCTGGCAGATCCGATCAGAGTGTTAAATTTTCATCGGCTTGGGGACTTGATCTGTGGTCCGAAGAGCCTATTTCATTTATGAAAAAGTTTTTAGAAGAAGCTACTGGTACAGAAGCCAATTTCTTTTTTATAAATTGGGGTGGTGCTCTAAGCAGAGTACCAAGTAATGAAACAGCCTTCTTTTGGCGCCGTCCATTGTTTTATACAGAATGGACATCTAGTTGGGAAAATAAATCCCAAGAAGCTTCCAATCTTGCATCAGTTGAAAAAGTACGTCAGCTAATGAAACCATATGTAAAAGGGTCCTATGTTAATGTTCCAGACCAAAATATTGAAAAGTTCGGAAAAGCATATTATGGGTCAAACTTCGCAAGACTTCGAGAAATAAAGGCTAAATATGATCCTGAAAATTTATTTCATTTCCCTCAAAGCATCCCACCATCTTGTTAATTACTCAAAATTCAATCAAGCCTCAACCTATACAACTGAATATTTAATATAGAAAGAACTATTGACGGAAAAAAGCAGCAATAGTTCTTTCTATATTTAAACCCTATATAGTATAGAAATCTCTTCAATACAATGGCCTGTATATCACACCTAAAAATCTTTCACCTTAAAAAATTTATCCAAATATATGAAAAAGAGCTTTACTATTACATATAACCCCTAAACCCCCTTGGCTTTTATAACAGGCTGTTTTAGAAGTCGTAGTTTCCTTAGGAAGGAAATGTTCATCCAATTAGATCTTTTAACAATAAAAACACCCCTTGTACATTTAAATGTACTTACTCTCGTATCACAACAGCCACTAGACCTAATATGAAAGGCTCTTTTTACCAAATATAGGCTTTTTCATATTGCAGCTTGTCTACCTATGAATACACTATTAATGAGTAAAAGTGAATTTACTCACGTCTTCTCCCTAACTTATCAGAAAAGAGGTGATCGAAATAGAAAGGAATAATTCTCATCATAATAAAAAATCTAATTGCAGCTCAAAAAACAAAAAGAAAAAAAGAGAAAAAAACTGCACCTATATTAGCATTTATATTTATAACCATGCAGAAACTGGAGGACAGATTAGTGGTAACCACAGTCAAAATGCTAATCAGGGCGGTCAGGTTGCTAAACATGGGGGACAAAATGCGAACCAAGACGGTGTAATTGTTAAAGAATGTGGAAGAAGAAATAAAAATGCTAAAGTAAAAAAAGTTCAGTTTTGAAGAGAAGTGAAGAAAAAACCATTCTAATAATATCTCGCAAAATCCCTCTAAAATATAAGGGGTATAGAAAAGGTGATTAAAATACAAACATATTATATGAAGTATAATTTTAAAAATGGTATGTATTATGTAGACAAGTCCTTCCCACAAAAAAAGAAGAAAAGAAGTGTAAGTATTAATCCCCCAGCAGAAACAGCCAGTAAGAACCTTAATTCTAAAATAGCTACTCATGCTTATAACGTAGGAATGGGATTTACAAACACTGAGATAATTTCTTCAAGGATAATTGTAATAGATGGCGGTATGAAGTTTTAGCTAGTATGAAAACTCCATTATATGTAAGGGCTTAAAAGAGATTTCATATAACAATTCCCTCTTAAAGTCCTTATTTTCAATCACAAAAAAAGATTAAATGAAAATGATTAAATAGTACAAGCCTTTGCTTAAAACTTACATATAATAAATTAAATATAGATTCATATGATCTGTATTTAATTTGGTATAGCAAGGGGGGACACCGCGTATGATTCCAGAGGTTTTGAGAATTCTTGATCCTGGCACACCGATTGCAAGTGTACTTTTAAGCGGTACTCAAATTAATAACGTTATTTTTTCAAGCTTCGATGAGGCAAGATCTTTAGCTTATTTCGCTACTTCAGCAGGAGTGATTGTTTTAGACGCTGAAGAAATCCAAGGTCTGCAAACAGCTTAATTATTTAAATTAGGACAAGCATTTAGTAGGGAAGCTTGAAAGTATGCTTCCCTACTGTCTAAATATATATTAGATACAACTTTAAGAGATATAACTATTCATTTAGAACAAAAACGAAGATTGTAGGCCTAAAGGTTCTAACACAAACTTAATTACATAATATGTAAGTTTCTACACACCTTATATTTACCAATGCCTTTCCAAAGCCCATAATAAAGAATTTGCTTTGTATAGGTAGTAAAATCACTTAAATGTTTGTCCAAAATTTGCTGAAGAATATCTTGATTAATGGCTTGATAATCGTGAACAGCAATATTTTTGAAACCTACCATAGCTTTCATTCTATAAACAATCTCGCTTGTAATAATAGATTGAGACTCCTACATGTCAAAAGCTTCTCTGCTCGTTTTGGTAAAACCCAAACGTTCTTCAGCTACAATGTGCATCGCTAAATCAATAAAAGCTTGGCAAGCGCGTTGTATATTTAAAATAATAGAGTCCTGTTTCGTATAATCCAGTAAGTTTTGGAAATTTTGCTGGTATACGTGTAGGACATATTGCATGTTTCAATCACATTTATTTTATTTAAAATGATATCATTTTAAATAAATACTCCCAGTCTCATCTACTTTCTGCAGTACACCTTTGCACACACCTTTAAAGCCATCATTTGCTCATTCATACGCAGCGTGTCATCATCTGAATAAATAACAATGCCTGTCGTATAATTTTGGCTAATGGCTTTTCTCATACACAAAATGACGTAGAACAACCTGTAGGAAATCAGGGCATTAAAGAAGGCAAAATTGCAGATTTAGAACACGTTTCTGGACCTTTAGATGACGATGACCTCGAAGAATTTAGCGATTTTTAAAGACTAAGCCACTAGATATACTAGTGGCTTTCTTTCTAATTACAAATTTGGTGCTTTAAAGCGAAACATAACACTCATTATCTAAAGATAAATTAGTAATATGACAGATAGGATAACTTTTCACTTTTAATAACTCTCTTAAAATACACAATTATTTGTTTAAATAAAGACTCTGTCCAAGCCCTTTTAATGCATCGTGAATACTCTATAAAGAGTGCGATTTCTAGGAGGGAACAAATGCTTCATTTATTAACTACTACTTTATCAGTTTCTGTTGTTATCCTGTTGTTTTATGCAGTGAAATATATTATTAAGATTTTAAAACAACAATCAGTCAAAAACCTAAAAACCATTCCAATAAAAAAGGCATCACCACTATTTAAGCGCCGTATCAACGCTAGTACTAAGGAATTTACAGCTGATGATTTTCAGAACTCAAGCCAAATCATTGTAAAGTTCAAAAAG
This sequence comes from Priestia sp. SB1, assembly GCF_038898415.1. Lineage (NCBI taxonomy): Bacteria > Bacillati > Bacillota > Bacilli > Caryophanales > Bacillaceae > Priestia > Priestia sp. SB1. The sequence goes on from NZ_JBBJSS010000019.1 coordinate 5,194, forward strand.
AATGTGTGCTTTGAAAAACAAGTAAATATTCATCGTAAGAATAAATGTACACTAATATATCACAACAAAGATCTTGATTTTCAGGTCTTACATTCTAAAAAAAAGATTAATGACTTAATTAAACGCTATAGTGAATTAACTGAAGTAGAATATGCAGAACCAGATTATACATTTAAAGCTTCATATACCCCGAATGACCCCTTTTTTCCTTATCAATATGGTCCTCAGAAGGTACAAGCCCCAGATGCTTGGGATGTTACTACTAGTAATGGAAATATAAAAATTGCTATTGTAGACACGGGAATTCAGTTAAATCACCCTGAACTATCTATTAAGCTTTGGCCTGGCTATAATTTTGCAGATGGAAATCTAGTTCCTAACGACGGTAATGGACACGGAACTCACGTAGCAGGCATAGCTGCAGCCCTTACAGAGAATGGTTTAGGCATTGCAGGAATGGCTCCGTCAGCATCAATAATACCCGTTCGTGCTCTTGACAACAGTGGAAATGGTCTATTGAGTAACATTGCAAATGCAATTACCTATTCAACAAATGCAGGAGCAAAAGTTATTAATTTGAGCCTAGGTTCAACTCAAAGTTCAATCACTTTAGAGAATGCCGTGAATTACGCTTGGAGCCAAGGAGTAGTAGTTATAGCTGCAGCCGGAAACGAAGCTTCTAGTACCCCAACATACCCAGCTGCTTATCAAAATGTAATCGCTGTGGCCTCTACAGATAGCAATGATCAAAAATCTGATTTTTCCAATTTTGGCACTTGGGTAGATGTTGCTGCTCCAGGTTCAACAATTTTGTCTACTTATATAGGCAGCTATTACGCATATCTAAGCGGTACTTCTATGGCTGCCCCTCATGTTTCAGGACTTGCAGCCTTGCTAGCAGCTCAGGGAAAAACCAATCTCCAAATTAGAAATACTATTCAATCCACGTGCGATGTAGTACCAGGTACAGGATTATACTGGACTTATGGAAGAATTAATGCAAATCGAGCAGTTCGCTAGCATTAAACTTTAAAGAATTCATCTATTGCGGGTGTTAACAATTTTATTTAACACAGGTCTATAAAGGGTATAAAAAGCGCTGAAACCCCGATTATCAGTGCTTTTTATATTATAAGAGCAACTTACTGAATAACCATGTACATGTATGTCTTCTAAGTAAATCTACCAATCAAATATGTGTATATAAAAATTTAAATAATAGGAGAATTAATGTGAATTTACAGGATGTTAAAGGGCAATATGATTTAATCATTAGCTTAGGTAGTGCTTGTAATCCTGCACTACAACTGAATCGATTAAATTTGAGAAGTTTTACCTCAAGTCCACTTGACTGGAGCTATTCTCCGTATCTTTCAGATGTAAATAGACTACTTCAGAATAAGTTTAATGGATTTATGCAGATTGAGAATATGAGTTTAGTAGATGACAGCGGAGATTATGTATATTTTAATGATAAAATGCTTAGATTCCCTCATCAAAATCTATATAAATCAACTAAATCTTATATTATACAGGACACTTATTACAATATCTTCTCAGCTCATGATTTTGCTATAGTGCCTAATAAAGATTGGACCGATATGTATCCAAAATTCAAAAAAAACCTTGATTACAGAGTTAACAGGTTTATGAAAAAGATGATGAGCAGTAAATCAATTTTGTTTATAAGGTGGGGAGCTAAATATGAGGAAGCAACTGAATTACAAAAAATCTTATCCTCTCTTACAAAAGCGCAGATTAGAATACTTATCCTTAATCCCGTAGACGGTATACAGACTCCTACCGAAGTTGACTGGGAAATTAATAATGTATGTATGGTCAATGTACCACACGATCCAAATAATGTTTCGACTTGGGACTATGTTCTAGATGGAATATTACTACGTCACTAGATGGGCGCCACATGGAAATCCCTCCCATTCAGTCCCAGTGTCTTTTTAACTAAGACTTTCTTATAAATATATAGTTACTTTGTCCAATCAAATGTACAAGGTTTAGCATTTACTATAATAGAATTGCTAAATAAAAAGGGATGATTATATTGAATTTACAGGATATTAAAGGATCTTATGACTTAATGCTAGGGCTAGGTAGTTGGTGTGGTCCCTCCCTTAATTTAAGAAGACACAATTGGAGAAGGTTTTCATTCCCTCTAGACTGGATGATATCTAATTCAATTGCTGATGTCAGTAGGTTGTTACAAAACAGATTTAGTGGATTTATGGACCTTGAAAACCTGCAGCGAACTGATGGATATGCTCATTTTCTTGATGACGGAGTCGCAATTTTCCCTGAAGAAGGTGGAACAGAACCGGTTAATGCTCACTTTATTCACGATATGCATTATAATATTATTTCTGTTCATGATTTTCCTATTATTCCAAATGTAGACTGGACTGTAATGTATCCTTCTTATAAAGAGAAGCTTAATCAACGTATCACGAGATTTTTCGAAAAAATTGAGAATAGCCCTTCTGTTTTATTTATTAGATGGGGAGCAGCTACTCCAGAAGAAGCGATAGAATTAAAAACCACATTATCAGAATTAGTAAACGGTCCATTTAATATACTACTACTTCAACCTTTAGACGGATTAAAAGGCGTAATAGATATGAACTGGACAATTGATGGAATTTGTTCAGTTCAAGTACCTCTAGACAACCCAAATGATGAAGCTGTTTGGGACTATGTACTGAGTGGATTAAGTATAACTAATTTTTGGGCGTAATTCCCACAACTATTTTCATACAATTTTATGTAATAAGAATAAAATTAAGCACCAAAGACCTTGTTTCTTTTTAAAAAGGAAGCAAGGTCTTTTCTGATTTTCACCCCCCTGTATTTACTCTTTAAATATTCGTACTTGACGGCCTAAAATATAAGATTTTAGCCACTAGAAGAGAACTTACAGAGAAAGATTTAAACATTGAACCACAAAAAAGCAGTCATCATTCTTATTAATTTAAAGAGGAGGGCTTATTATTTTAGACTTATCACTTTTTATTGGGAAGATTAATAGATTAGCCTATAGCAAGAAAAAAGGAAAAGCATATTTTAATAAATAAGGGGCCGAATGCGAATTAGGAGAGGGTAATTATGCTTATAAATAAGGTGAATAGGGTGTGTAAAGAATGAAAGTTATGACTATTTTGGGTACAAGGCCCGAAATTATACGTTTAAGCCTCATTATTAAAAAGTTAGATGAGTATGCTTCACAGCACGTTTTAGTGCATACAGGACAAAATTTCACTCCTTCATTAAGTGAGGTATTTTTTCAAGAGTTAAACATACGCAAACCAGACTATATATTGGCTAATCAGCAGCTCTCATTAGGTGAACAGTTATCGAAGATGTATAAAGAGCTCGAACAGCTATTTTTAAAAGAAAAGCCGGACAAAGTTTTAATATTAGGCGATACTAATAGTGGTTTAAGCGCAATTCTAGCAGAAAGAATGGGTATATCAGTCATTCATATGGAGGCTGGAAACCGTTGTTTTGATTTAGAAGTGCCAGAAGAAAAAAACCGCCGGATTATCGATGCAATCTCAAGCTTCAATCTACCCTATACTCCTCAAAGTAAAGAAAATTTAATTAAAGAAGGTATCCCCTCAAATCGTATTATTACTTCTGGAAATCCAATTAACGAAGTTTTAAAACATTATGAACCTGCTATAAAAAAAAGCAGCATTCTTGAGAAACTGTCCTTAAAAGAAAATGACTACTTTCTGGTTACAGCCCATCGTGCGGAAAATGTAGATCATGAAGATCGACTGTTGGAAATCATGAAAGGCATCAATATGGTAGCTGAGTTTTACCAAAAGAGAATAATATGTAGTATTCATCCTCGTACTAAATCTCGAATAGAAAATATTTCACTGCTAGAAGTCCATCCGTTAGTAGAATTTCATGAGCCTTTTGGTTTTTTCGATTTCGTAAATTTAGAAAAAAATGCTTTTTGTGTCTTAACAGACAGCGGAACAGTTCAAGAAGAATGCTGTTTGTTTTATGTTCCTACGGTAACTATTCGTAAAACAACTGAAAGACCAGAAACCATTCAATGTGGAAGTAACATGCTGTCAGGCATAGATGCTAACCAAATCTTGACTTGTGTTCATGTAATGGTGAACCAATTAAAAAATTGGTCTTACCCTGAAGGATATGGTGATGTAAATGTTTCAGACAAGGTAATTAAAGTTGTACTAGGAGGAATGAAAGGTGTTTAATAATAAGACAATTTTAGTAACAGGTGGCACAGGTTCTTGGGGATATGAACTTGTTAAGCAACTACTAACACATAACCCTAAAGAAATACGTATTTTTTCGAGGAATGAATCAAATCAATTTACCATGAAACAAGAATTTGATAACCATCCTAAATTGAATTTTATTATTGGAGACATTAAAGAAAGAGAAGCGCTAATTGAAGCATGTCAAGGCGTCAATTATATTTTTCACTTAGCTGCTTTAAAACATGTTCCGGTATGTGAAGATCAACCAATTGAAGCCTTAAAAACCAACGTACATGGTACTCAAAATGTAATAGACGCAGCAATAAGCTGTGATGTAGATAGAGTAGTTTATATTTCCACTGATAAAGCGTCAAATCCAGCTAATTTTTACGGTTTATCAAAAGCAATGGGGGAAAGATTAATCATTCACGCTAACACATTAAATACTAAAACTAAATTTGTTTGTATACGTGGAGGAAACGTTCTAGGAACTAACGGAAGCGTTATTCATGTATTCAAGAAACAAATTCAAGAAAAAGGGAAAATCGGTATTACTGACCCTGGTATGACTCGTTTCTTTTTAACATTAGAGGATGCGATAAAGCTGGTTTTTAAAGCCACATTTGAAAGTCTAGGTGGGGAAATATTCGTCATGAAAATGCCTACTTGTCGAATTATTGACTTAGCAAATGTACTAATAGAAGCTTCTGGAAAAGACAAGATTGAAATTGAAATATTAGGTATAAGACCTGGAGAAAAAATTCACGAGCTTCTGTTATCCGAATATGAAAGCGCAACAACTGTTACTTATGATGATGAGTATTATGTGATTCTACCTCCAATTTATATTAAAGGCTTAAAAGAATATTATTCAAACTATGCTCAAGTAAACTTAGAAAAATATGATTCAAGTAAACAAGTGATTAGTAAAGAGGAAATTAGAGAGATGTTGCTGAAAGGCGGGTTTATCTAAATGAAAGTACTAATTCTTGGTGGAAAAGGAATGGCAGGGCATGTAATTACTAAATATTTTATACAGCATACAAATCACGATGTTTTCTGTACATCAAGAGACCCGAAAGATAAAGATGCTATTTACTTGGACGTAACTAACTTTAAACATGTTGAGGAGACCATAGAATCTATTAAGCCAGACGTCCTTATTAACTGTATTGGAATTTTAAATGAACACGCTAGCCATAATCCAATGCATGCTTTTCAAGTAAATAGCCTACTTCCACATCAGTTAGCTAAATTTGTTGAACGGCATCAAGGAAAATTAATTCATATTAGTACAGATTGTGTGTTTTCAGGAAAAAAAGGAGATTATACAGAAAACGATGTTCCAGACGGTACCTCTGTATATGCTCAGTCTAAACAGCTAGGTGAAATTATTGACGAAAAACATTTAACAATCCGCACTTCTATAATAGGACCCGAGTTAAAGAAGGATGGCATTGGTTTATTCCTATGGTTTATGACACAAAAGGGCTCAATTAAAGGGTATAAAAAGGCACTGTGGAATGGAGTAACAACGTTAGAATTAGCTAAAGCAATTAATTTCTTCTTAGAAAATAATACTTCCGGACTATATCATTTGCACTCACCGAAGAAAATATCAAAGTTTGCATTACTAGAATTGATTAAAGATATCTTTAAAAAAGATGATGTCAAAATTATTCCTGATGAGGATGTAATATTAGATCGTACTATTATTAGTACTCGGACAGATCTTTGTTATCCAACTCCTAGTTACCAGCAGATGTTAATGGAGCTAAAAGAGTGGATGTCAAAATAACTAGTACTCACCATATGTAAGAAAAACATGATAAGATGGGAAACACTAAAAATGATTTCTCTCATACTAGCTTATGATAAACAGATAATAAAATTCATTGTATACTTCTACAAGAATAAGAATAGACAGCTAGACTATTTCTATAAAAATAGCTTAGCTGTCTATTCTTATTCTAATTTATAGTAAAATGAAAATAAAGTTACATTAGAGATTAGACTCAGCTTTTTCAACGTGCTCAGGTATCACGTATACAGTAAGACCATAGCGTTCTTTTATTTCCTTTGCAACTTGTTCTGCTATAATCTTATCAATAAATGCTCCTGTTATAATTCGATAACGTTGCTTTCCAGTTATATCGTATCCTTGTTTCAACTCTATTTGTTTATTATCCATATCCTTTCCCCCCTTATCCGGTTAACAAATTAGTTTTTTTAACATTGACTTTTATATAGGCACCTCGAAAAGCACCTTAACCTTCGCAAGGAAAAGTTTTTTGCACTGTATCCATTTCAATTAATACAACTTGTCCATTAGTATTGTATAGAGATTATATGTATAGAAAATATTAAATAAGCTTCAAGAGGCAAGTGAGTACATACACCAAATAAGTATGGTGGAGGTTTTCTTCCCATTCAAATCTCCTAAAGATGTCATTTGAAAAACATAACCTTTTATAAATACATTAAAGGGAAAGCTAACGTACTTATAAAAGGGAAACACCATCAAGTATCCTTTTCCAATAATGATTATTTGCGTTCCATTTATCTTGTTGATTGGGTAATTCAATAGCACAAACTTTATTTAGCGACCATTCTTTTTCAACTAAATCATTCACATCCGTATGATTAATAATTAGAATGCTAAAGTCACTTTCAATCATAGTAGATAAAATGCTCTCAAGCTCTGCAGCTTCTTCACGATTAGCTTCCGTTCTAATAAACAGAATACGCTGGCCAGTAGATAAATTCTCTAAAAACCGGTGAATTCTTCTATCGTACTTCTCTTTAACCTCCCCGTATCCTCCTAAGTGAGAAAGTGTATTTTTATCAGTCTTAAAATCGTGGTTAAACCCTATATTATAAATTTCATCCCACACTAATAAATCCCAATCAGATACGTACTGGATTATCCTTAAATTATCCGGGTTTAAAAAGTCAGCAAACTGATCTTTCAAAAGCATGTTTACCTTTTTCAAATCCGGTGAGGATACCCAATCTAAAATCCCCGCAAATTTTCTTAAGTTATTGTCTCTCAGTTGAAGAGATGTCAAACATAAATCGCCTAAACTAAAAATGGCGCTATATGCCCCTTTTAAATCTTCTAGTTTCATATGGGTTGCTCCTTAAAGGGTCTTATTGTACAAGGCTATACAATATTAAATGCAGGCCTATCCTAAAATGTTAGGGCTAATGAGCATATAGTTAATAAAATAGACAACTAGTTAAGAAATGTAGAAAAGCTTAAATACTAAGCTTTTTTTCTAGAGAAAGTATATGTTTCCTTTAACCCCTCTAAAACAGATACTCTTGAAGACCATTCTAATAGCTTTTGTGCTTTCTCACTGTCGAGACAACTATGTTTGATATCCCCAGGTCTTCCTTCTGTATAAACAACATCAATATTAGAACCATGAATATACTCAAGGTTTTTTAATAAATCGTTCACTGAAGTTTTGTTTGTAGTACTGGCATGAACAACCTCTTGGTTCCCTTTTTTAATTGCTGCAATATTAGCTTGAACAATATCTTTTACATATATAAAATCACGTGTCTGTTCCCCATCACCATGAATATTAAATGAAAGCCCTTTGCTCAACCTTTCTAAAAAAACTGCTACTACTCCGCCTTCTCCTTTTGGCGTTTGCCGTGGCCCATATACATTTCCGTATCGAAGAATTGTATATGGTAAATTATACAAATAATGAAATAGACGTATATACGATTCAGCAGCTAGTTTCGACAGACCGTAATAAGAAGCTGGCACAGTTGCATCTTGTTCAGTAATTAAGTCCTTTTGTAGATTTCCATATACAGCTGAAGTAGAGGCAAATATAAACTTACCTACCGAAGCATCTCTACAGGCTTCCAGCAAATTTATAGTTCCTTTTATGTTCACATCTGCGTCATATTGAGGCGATTGGATAGATCGTGAAACATCTGCCTGAGCAGCTAAGTGAAAGACTACGTCAGGCTTTTCATCTAGAATGATTTGTTTGGCTTGATCACTACATATATCTTCTATATGAAAAGTAGCAAGAGGGTGTATATTATCATACTTTCCAGAAATTAAGTTATCAATTATGTGGACATTAAAGCCTTGTCTAATGAGCTCTTCTACAAGATGGGAACCAATAAATCCCGCCCCACCAGTTACTACAGCCTTCATATACTATTCTCTCCTCTTTAAAGTTTTAATAGTATATGTCACCTATAGGGCTCCTGTATAAGCTACCTACCCAATAATTTCCAAAAATACATTTAGCTTCCTTTTCGATATATTTACATTTCACTCTTATGTGAAAGCACCTCTTTATAAACATCTAGAACTTTTTGAACTGCATCTTTCTGATCCCAATGTTTTAAAGCCCATTCTTGTGCATTGGCTCCTAACATGCCTCTATATGCTGGATCTATTAGCAAATTATAAAGATTTTCACATAACGATGTGGCATCACCTGCCGGGAAAATTAATCCTGTGGATCCATGCTGAACCATTTCAGGTAATCCCCCTGCGTCACTTACTATTACTGGTTTTTTAGCAATCTGAGCTTCAATAACTGATAAAGGTTGATTCTCTATAAGACTTGGCAAAACAAAAATGTTAGCAAGAGAGAGTAAAGAAGGCACATCGTTTCTATTACCTAAAAATAAAACCCTCTTACCTAAACCGAGCGCTCTACTCTGAGCCTTCAACTCAGCTTTTTGATCTCCATCTCCAACGACCCAGCAGACCCAGCCTTTCTTAATTTTTTTGAGTTCACTGAGAGCCTTTAATAGATGATGAATACCTTTAATTTCAGCTAATCTCCCTGTATAAATAATTACTTGTTGACCAACTGGTGGATGAACCTTAGATGGTGTTTGCATTCGCTTTAAAAAAGAATCTATATCATATCCGTAATGAAACACTTTAAGTTGATGCTCATTAACCCTAAATTCCTGAATTAAAATTTCCTTTAACCAATGATTTGCAACTATAGTACAATCAGCAGCCATAGCACCTGTATGTTCAAGTTCATTAAAATATTTAGTAGCTATATCAGCTGTAGGAGCCTTCAAAATGTCTTTGATGTAGCGATTTAACTCGTGAGCAACACAACCATGTATAGTTGCTACCACCGGCGTTTTTACACTCTTTAAGGAACGAATACACGCAGTTGCTACAACGTCTTGTGTGTGAATTAAATCATATTGGTTGATATTTAACCGAGAAACACCTCTTGTATAACCAATACGTTCTTTTTCATAAAATTTCACTACTGGATCTTTATATAGAATAGGAGTATTTTTCTCATGTTGTTCCAATTCTTCTACTAATGATAGTTCATCTTTAATTACCTCTATATTTTTATTAACAATATGAACTGATTTATTTCCAAGTCCATGTCCAAGTAAATCTACTTCATGACCTAACCCTTCAAGTTCTTGCTTTAATTGCTGCATATAATTCCAAACTCCACCTACATGGGGAACTTCCCAAAATGTAGCAAGCAGTATTTTCATTATGTTCTCTCCTCTTCCCATAGCATTCACGTTCTAAAAGTCTCTCTATATAGGTATTCATGGAATTTGGTAATGCTATAGACCTCTGCCTGTATTTTTACCCTATGTTTTAGGATCGTGTCTTGTTGAGCATTAGATGAAATATTTAGCTTTTTAAGCATACATCTATAATAAGTTTTATTTATTAGATTATTATTCAGAGTGGGGTGTCGTTAGTGGATAAGAAACCTACGTTACTAATTACCGGTGCTAGTGGATTTACTGGACTTCACGCATGTGATTATTTTTCAAGATTAGAGTTTGACGTCGTAGCTATCACAAACATGAATTCATTTTCTAATAAGCAAATTAAATGCAGAACATGCAATCTATCTAATAATGAGTCAGTAAAGGAGTTAATTTCAATAACCAAGCCGGACTACCTCCTTCATTTGGCAGGTCAAAACGCTGTGGGATTATCCTGGGATAATCCCATTCAATCTCTAGAAGTAAATGCAATGGCTACAGCATACTTACTCGATGCTCTTAGAAAAGAGATGCCTTCTTGTAAAGCTGTTATTGTAGGTTCTGCTCTTCAGTTTGATCCAACGGTTCCAGCCACGTTTAATCACCCCTATGGTCTGAGTAAGACCATTCAAACCCTCATTTCGCAATTTTGGTCAAATCAATACAATATGAATGTTGTTGTCGCTCAACCATCAAATCTTATAGGTCCTGGCTTCTCTAAAGGAGTTTGTTCCATTTTCGCTAAAAAAATTATAGATATGGAGAAAGCAGGGGAAGAACAATATCTGAGGGTCAGTAACTTAAATAATCATTTTGACTTCTTAGACGTACGAGATGCCGTTAGAGCCTATGATTTTCTACTTAGAAAAGGAGAGAATGGGCGTTCGTACAATGTCTCCTCCGGAAAAAATCATTCTTTACAAGATGTTATAAATATCTTCAAAAAGATAACTTCTATCAAGTTTCAAGTGAAAGTAGATGATACAAGTCCGTTAAATACTTTTGTTACTTTAAACCCTACAGCACTAACTGAATTGGGTTGGCAACCAACTATAACATTAGAATCTACTATCCAAGACATTATTGAATTTTATCGTTAAAGAACCTTTCTATCGTTAGAATCCCTTCCCCTTTACCTTTATGGAGAATCAAAATTCAAGTGCGTAAAAGTAACCATTCTCTTATAAAATCGAATGTTTTATGTAAATGAAGTTTCTGAGAAAGCATGTCACTTAAGGAGGTTTATGCATATTCTAATCAAGAGTGTGCTTTCATTAATAAACTTAAAATGATCATCTTCACCTTTTATTCACCTGCAAAAGTCGTAATTTAGACTACGTTTCACTTATGCTATTAAAAATTTTTTTCGGAGGGGAAACAATGGGTCCAAAAGTATCAATAATTATTCCTTTTTACAACTGTGCCTTTGTCGATCAAGCGATCGAAAGTGCCTTAAACCAAACTTATGAAAATATCGAAGTAGTTGTGGTAGACGATGGTTCAACGTCCCACACTGCGAAGATAGAGTCATTTAAAGATAAAATTGTTTATATAAGAAAAGAAAACGGTGGAACGGCTACTGCAATAAATACTGGTTTATTCGTTGCTACAGGAGAGTATATAGCTTGGTTAAGCTCAGATGATTATTTTGTTCCTGAAAAAATTTCTAAACAGCTAAACTTTATGACGCAAAAGAACATAGATGCCAGCTTTACTAACTTTGACTACATTAATAAAGATAATGAAGTTTTAATACCTTGGTGCTGTAAACGTTTCTCCAGTTTAGAAGAAGTGTATAACGCCTACTTAACGTATAATGCTATCAACGGTTGTACCATTCTTATAAAAAAGAAAATCTTTGATGAAATTGGGATTTTTTCTCCGGATTTTCGCTATACTCAGGATTATGAGATGTGGTTTCGTATGCTTGTTAATGGCTATGAAATCCATTATTATGATGAAGCACTTACAAAATTTCGTTCTCATGAACATTCGGGCACCAGCAGATACCAAAATGAGATGAGAGAAGAAATGAAAACTATCGAGTTTCATTACCGCCCTCTGCTGCAAAAATATATCAGCAAGTCAAAATCACACCCTTCGCAAGATTAGGTGAGCTTACTCTTCTATGATTACCCTTCCCCCCCTATTTATTCCTTTTATAAGCATTCCACTCGTTACTTTCATTTAATAAATGAAACGCATTATTAGGACACAAGTTTATCTTTCACTCTAAAAACTTTACATGGAAATGTGTAAAGTTTATTACATACAAATCTGTATGGAAACTTTAATAAACACACTTTGTAAAAAAATTTGCAAAACTTGTCATTATATTTATCTACTATCAGCGTGCACTCGTCCGTGCCAATTAAAAATTTTGGACATATTATATAAATAGGGATTTGCAAAACAATAAAAATTTAAGCATATATCAATTTTGAGAAAAGAAGGGACATACATGAAGGATAATAAGGATTCGTTATTTGATGAACATCTAATTGAGTTTTTAAATGAAATAAAAACTAATTTACCTACCAATTATAAGATACCTGATCCTGGGGTTGTAAGTATAATTCTTTCTCATACTAAATGAAGTGCTTTAGACGTTGAAAATTCTTATTCTTCTCCTCTTCCTATTGAATAGAGAGAAAATAATTAAAGGATGATTATAAAATGAAGATTTTATTAGTTTCCTATTACCCACTCCCCTATACCGGAGGCGTTTGGACATTTGTCTCCTCACTCCAACAGTCACTGAAAGAGTCAGGTCATACAGTTCATGTCCTTAGTCAGACGCCTGATTTAAATAAATATCGAATCATTGGACAAAAGCCAGAAATAGATATTGAAGTTTTTTCCTCCTATATTGAAGAAAAATTGCTTACTGAGCTTCCTTCACTCCCAGTGAAGAGTTGGATATACAACACTGAGTTATTTCGTTATAGCTTAGAGCTTTCGGCAGCATATTATAATCTTCAGCAATATGACCTCATACATGCGCTAGATGTCACAGCGGCAAACGCTATAAATCGAGTTAAACCTTCTCATACCCCACTTGTGACTAGTGCTCTTGGAAATCTGTCAAAAGATATTTTTTTCACACTCAAAACCATGCATCCTCATAAAACAGACAAACAAATAGAGGCCACATTTGAATATCAATATCACCAGGTAATTGAGAAGTTAGGATATGAGGCAAGTGATTTCATTCATAGTCCAACCGAATGGATGTCTCATAATATCGTAGATAATTTTTCTATTCCTTCAGAAAAAATTGTTACCTTCCCATATGGAATTAATATCCAAAAGTTCCATATGGATGCCATAGAAAGGCCATTTATCGGGCCTAAGCAGAGTAGAAAAATTATCCTTTATATGGGAAGGCTCGTCTATTTAAAAGGCATTCATCACCTCTTAGATGCCCTTTCCCTCTTAAAAGAAGATAGAGAGGATTGGGAATGCTGGATACTGGGGGAAGGCGAAATTAAAGGGGCATTAGAAAAACAATGCACAAACTTAGATCTAAAAGATAAAGTTAGATTTTTAGGTGCTTCGAATAATGTTCTTCATTTCCTTAGAGAAGCCGATATCTTTGTTCACCCTAGTATTCACGATACTCAGCCTTATTCTGTTATGGAAGCCCAGCTTGCAGGTCTTCCTGTTCTTATTAGCGATACAGCTGGATTACCTGAAATGATTGAAGTGGGAAGGAGCGGGCTAGTCTCTTCTGTAGGAAATATTTATGAACTGTATGAGCAATTAAAGTATTTGCTTGCAAATGATTTACTTCGAAACCAGCTAGCTTCTTGTACAAAAGAGTGGGCTCAAGATAAATGGGACCTTAACAAAATGGTTACTAATTTTTTGTCGCTTTACGAACAAGCAGAAAAACTTAACACAGAAAATCAAGAAAAATAAAATACCAGATACTAGAAAATATCTGGTATTTTATTTACTTACTGAGGTTTAGTCCCAGTGATTGAATCATTGAAATAAAATTCACACAGTATAAATCTGGGTTGAAATTTACTTTTACGTGCTCAAAAGCATCTTTACGTATCTTTTCTCTTAACTGAGAATCCGTCATTAACTCCTTTGCCTCTTTAACAGCTTCGGTAACGTCACCTAATGTATAGTATTTCCCCGTTTTATTATGAATAATTGAGCTTCTTACGCCATCGGAGTCAGTGGTTAAAACCGGACATTTACAACTCATCGCTTCAAGAAGAGAATATGGGGCTCCTTCTACCTTTGAAGTAGAGCATAAAAATCCGCCTGATTCCCCTATCATGGAAAAATAAACGGCCATTTGATCATTCGGAACGTTTGCATGAAGAAAAAGATGTTTTTCTAAATCTAACTGTTTAATTAATTTTTCAAATTGACCTCTTTCCTTAGCTTCGCTTAGAGTAGGGTCTTCAAACATATGTAATCGTATGTTTGAATTGTGATTATGGATTAATTCGCTACCGATTTTTAAGAACTCTCTCCAATTTTTGTTATCTTCGATTCGCCCAATCCATGCGACGTTAGGCTGATGACTAGTAGGTACAGCTTTATAGGAGAACTGATTAGTATCAAAACAATTGTTGAAACTAAACTTTGGAAATGAGGGGTAGAGTTCATCTAGTAATTGCACGATATGAGGAGTCTTGGGATTAAGAAATCCTGAAGCATAGTTAGTGACAAGAGGTATAGCATCTGTAAGAGCAGATTTCGCTGTACTTTTTGGGCCGTATCCTTGTATTTCAATAATCATTTTCCCTTGATATCCAAGCGATCTAAACCGAGGAAGAGCTTGAAAATCTGAGACAACGACAATGAGACTATAATCTCCTTCATCAAGTATTTTTTTAATTTCATGGTCTTCATTCGTTACAAACGTTTGGGTCCCATGGTCATTTATGCTTTTCTTTCTATTTTCATAATAAAGGCAATGAGCATTAATGTTGTACTTTTTAAGGGCTTTACACCTTTGACGATTTAACGTTTCTACTCCTCCACTTGGAACATAAAACACGAATAATACATTCATTTTCCCTCTCCACCTTTACGTGTAGAATTAATAAACTTCTATTTCATATGTAAACCGTGTTACATATGTTAATAAATGCGATGTAAATTTAAAAATTGTTATTTTTCCTAAAAACATAATCACAGATTTTTAATTCTTGAAAGGAGAAGTGAATATGTCAAAAGTATCTATTGTTGTGCCATTCTTTAATTGCTCTTATATCGATCATGCACTAGATAGTTTAACTAAACAGACCTACACCAATATTGAAATTATAGTAGTAAATGATGGATCTACTAAGCATACGGATAAAATCCTTCCCTATTTAGATAAAATCATCTATATTATAAAAGAAAATGGTGGCACAGCGAGTGCTTTAAATGTAGGAATTCAGCAAGCAACAGGTGATTATATATGTTGGCTTAGTTCTGATGATATTTATGATCATCGTAAAATCGCCATACAACTAGAATCGATGAAAACTCATAATGCCTTTTTTAGTCACACAAATTACTACGCCATCAATTATAGAGGACGAATCATTAGTCCGCCTTTAGGTATTCAGACGTTAAATAAATTAGATCTTATCACTAGAATAAGCAAAGGAAATATTATTAACGGCTGCTCAATTATGATTCACAAAAGTGTGTTTGACCATGTGGGTCTTTTTGACGAGACACTTCTTTATACTCATGACTATGACTTATGGTTACGAATCATTCAAATATTCGATTTACAATACATCCCTCAGCCCCTTTTGTTATCAAGGATACATGAAAATATGGGGAGCAAAAAATATGCTTCTTTTATAAAAGAAGAAAACAAAATTGTAATTAATAGTCATAAACACGTAATGGAACAGCTAGCGTTAAAATATAAAGAACACTCTTAATTACTATTTAGTTCTTGCTACTGTATAAGAAAGGCGGATTTTTAAGTAAATTAGGTAAACCGCCGAGCACCTTAAAATCGGATAAGCATATTATAAAACATAGATAATAATGCAAAAACTTTGCTTTAAGAAAGGATGAATTCTATTGGCACTATCAAGTGAAGCAAGAGCAGCGTTGTTAAAAAACCTGCTTTCATTACCTCAAACAGTCAACACAACTACTACTTCTGCTACAGACCTTTTAAATGCTGTCAACCCTGCTACTACTGTAACTAACGCCTTAAATACTATTAATCCTACTACTGTCGTAACAGATCTTTTAAATACTGTTAATACAACTACAACTGGCCTTTTAAATACCGTTAATACGACTACAACTGATATCTTAAACACTACTACGGGCCTTGTAAGTACTACTACTACTTCTGCTAGTGATCTTTTAAGAAATCTTCTCTCCATATTAGCAGGACTACCAATTTCATCTGGTTCAGCCCCGATTAGAAACGACTTAAAAAATCGTGTTAATCAAACAGTTCAACTATCTACACCAAATGAAACCATTACAGGTGTTTTACTTGCTGTTTTATCAGACTACGTGGCAGTTGCCGAAAGTGACGGATCGTTAAACTATATCCCACTTTCTAAAGTTGAAACAGTATCATCACTTTAAGGAAGGAGTCATACTATGTTTGAAAGTACTTTAGTAGCTGAATTAACAAAGCGTATTGGTACACCAGTCGAAATCGCACTAGCAGATGGCTTTGTTGAAGGAATTATCACTGCTGTAACAAATGGCCTTATTACAATCCTTCAAACTGTGGGATATGGATATGGCGGAACTACTCTTCCTTTAACTATTGCTCTTCCATCAATTACTTCAATTAAAATTTCACCAGTTGCGTAAACTAGTCAAGGTATTTTAAGAAATCACTCCAACTGGAGTGATTTCTTTTCGTGATACTTAACGGATGTTCCCTGACGTTATAAACTGTCATATCCTTATATAACAATCGATGTGTTTTTATTAGATCATTTAATACACTTACATCCTCATACATTCGTCCTCCTTCAAAATCAATTAAAGGAAACCCGTTATTTTGTTTTAAAGTCGACGTGCGATAGATGCGAGGTCCTAAGGGAAATACATAAGAAAGAAGGTCGTTTCTATTGAGAATCGCTCGTCCTTTCCTTAACCCTTTATACCTTATATTTTCTTCTCCATTCTGCTTCCATGCTCTTAAATTACCGTAGAGAACAGCTACATCTTCCTTTAAATTTTCTAAACATCTTCTTATAGTGTAAAATGCATCTGGGTCTAGCCAGTCATCGGCATCTAACTCCATGACAAATTCTGTTTCAACATATGATAGAGCCGCATTAAGAGCCTTTGCTTTCCCACCATTATCTTTACTAAGAAACCTAAAACCTGGTGTGTTTTTAAAACTTTTTATAATCTCTAGGGAATGATCGTTTGATCCATCATCAACGACTAGTATTTGCTCTGGAAGGCTACTTTGTAGAATGCACGAGTTAATAGCTATTCCTACGTAATTACCCATATTGTAATTAGCTATCATAACCGTAATTGAAGGAGGTATGTTCTGTGTTTCTAATTTTTGCTGATACTTTTCGATAAAATTCAATTTTTGAAGGTGACTACTGGTCTTATCTATAGATACCTGATTAACTAATTTATTGGGTGAAGGAAGGATAGATAGTTCATTTATTTGTGAAAGCCAAGATGGAAGAACTGATTCTTTAAATGGAAGATAACTCTTAGATAAGAAAGGGTTTTGCTTCAGAAAAGATGTTTTTATGAGAAACGGTCTTTTTATAACTTTATTATTAATTATAAAATCGTAAGTCATAGCACCTTTTTTATCATTTAAAGTTAATGTGTGCTTCATTACATTATCATTCAAATAATCATAACTATACAAAAACATAACATATTCACACGACAATCCGTGAATGTAATAATTTAACGTTAATCCTAGGTCATTATTTATTAAGTTTATACATTGTATCTTTGTGTCTTCAAAAGTCATTCCTGATTGCAGTAAAGTCTCTGGTATGTCCAAGATTATAATTTCATTTATGCGGTTATTGATAAAATGTAACGAGTCCACGGCCTTTTTTATCGAACTTGAGTTTACATAACCAACTAAAAATATCTGAATATCCCTCATTTATATTCCTCCGTCCTTAAGAACGCTAACTATGCTGCAGCTTCATGATACCTTATTTATTGTTTTTCATACCTTCAGTTTATGTGTATTGATCTATATGTATGGTTTAAACCTAAACGCTTTTTATAAAAAAGCATTCTTAATTGTATCTTGATTTAATTGAGAACAGTTTAATTAACCTTATAAATTAATTAGTTTGTCCAATCACTGGGGGACAAGTTTTCATATAGTAATAGTACAAAGAAAGGGGGTTTAAAATACCATGACAATATTATTAGATTCTAGAACATCTCAAAATGCTAGTATTGCTAACTCTATTTCTATCCCTATTACACTTCTCTCTAATCCAGGTCTATTCGGTCAAATTGGCCTCAACGTTACAAGTGCTACAGGTGCTATCCGTACTCAATTAAGTGGTACTGTAGCTTGCCAATTACCACTCCTCCCTGTCGCAACTACTGTTACAATTACTATTGTAAGAGGTACTGCCTTTAACGACCCAGTTGTCTACTCTTCGTCGGAGGCGTTGAATATTAATCTTTTAGGACCACAGCTTTTTACGTTTACTGCTTCAGATTTTAACGTACCAAAGCCAGCTTCTAACCTTTTAATTTACACAGCTTTTATCACTTGTAACATCCTAGGAACTGTGAGAGTTGGACCAGAAAGTTTTAATGGAGTTGCTTATTCGGATTAAGGATATTATTGAATTTTATTTAATAAAAAAGTCTTCGCTTTTGCAAACGCGAAGGCTTTTTTACTTTCTTTTATTTACTAAAACACGCACGAATAAATTTAGCTAAATGCATTCACAGAATAAAAATTCCTCTTTATTCTGTTTTCCTATATAGGATTAAAATGATTTCCCTTCCTTGTTTTTACGCTCAGAAGGTTAGTTACATATTAAAGGATGTCTAATGTAACTAAGATAGCGATTAATACTTGTAATAGTACTTGAAGGTTTACAGCGATATCTGTGTCAGTAGCTGTAACATTTACATTTGTAGAGTTTTCAATAATTGTTTTTTGAGAATTTTTTTGTTTAATGCTAGCGAATTGTTTTAGTTCTTCAACGACGCTGTTTCCTTGAACATTATCACCGATTGTAATACGAACTACTACTGCAATAGCTATTTGTAAAGCTACTTGAATAGTTGCTGCTATTTGAGTATCTGTTGTTTGTACTCTAACACCTTCTGAATCTTTAACAATAATTTTCTCAAAAGATTTTTGTTCAGTAGCTGCTATTTGATCAGCTTCTTGCCATACGTCTCTACCACTGAACCGTTTATTTTCACAATGGTCTAGTGCTCTCCATTTTCTTTCACCCATTTTTCTCACCTCGTTTAATTTTTAATTAAAGAACATCGACAAGTACAATAATAGCTACTAATACTTGTAACAGTACTTGAACGTTAAGAGCCACGTCTGTATCAGTCGTTGTAATTTCTACATCTTTGGAATTCTCAATATAAATTTTTTGTTTATTTGTTTGCTCTATTTCAGATAGCTGTAATAAGTCTTGAAGCACACCATCTTTTTGAACAGTATCGCCGATGGCAATACGGATTACAATAGCGATGGCTACTTGGATAGCCACTTGAATACCGATAGCTGCTTGAGTATCTGTTGTAGTGACGTTAATATCGCAAGAATCTTTAATCCAAATTAATTCGTCTGATTCTTGATCGATTAAAGAAAGTTGATCTGCATCTTGAACTACTTCTGCATTAAAACTTTCGAAACTCTCGTTGCTTTCGAAACTCTCACGACTATTATAGTAATCATATTCTGTAGATTCACTTTCATAGTGATCTACTTTACAGCCATCTTTACAATGCTTCTTAGAATCATCTTTTTTATGTTTGCTTTTGCATTTTTTCTTTACATCGTAAGAATAATACTTTTTAGATGACATAACTAACACTCCTTTTTCATGGTATGTATTAATATATGAACATACCAATCAATAGGATTGGGCCAATTGACCATTGAGTGCAACCATTTTAAAAAACAACAAAAACGCCTATTTAACGGCGTTTATGAATGGTATAATTCATTTTTTCTTGTTGGTAGCATTTGTTTGTTTTACAAACTCATCCACTCGTTTTGACAAATCTTCAACCATTTCTTTAAGCATTTGCTTCTTCTCTTCAGATAAATTTCCTTTGATCTGTTCTTTATCTATGCCATGTTTAGAAAAAACGTCATTTACTAATAAGTCCATTAGCTTATTTGGAACAATCTCTGGTCTTTTGGGTGAATCACTCATATTAATCGCTCCTTTTGTATAAGGTCGTATTCATAACAACATATGCAGGAATGGCCTAAAAGGAAACAATTCCCCAGTGTTTTCCTGTGTTATTGAAGCGATTTTTTATTCACCTATATTTTCATTTAAATAAAACAGCAACATGTCTATCTCAGGTGCACTCTAAATAGTCATATTCTTTCCCTAAAAAATTTAAGATAATAAAATAAATTTAACATCATATATTTGTACATAAGGTAAGTGCCTTATGTTTTCAACGATTTTCCTAACAGTATTTATGAAAAGAGTTGAGTTAAATGGGAAAAAAAGCAAAGGTTGTGCATGTTGCAGGTGATTTTTTATCTCCAAGAGGAAAGTCATCTACTAATCAAATTTATACAATAAATGAGGATAACAATACGGTTTCTGTAATGGATGGATCAACAAATGATTTTATTGCCACTATAAATGTAGGTCGTCAGCCAACAAATGTAAATGGAAATCCATCTACTAATCGTATTTATGTAACTAATAAAGGTGATGATACTGTTTCAGTTATTGATGCAGGAACTAATACAGTTATTGGCATTATTCCAGTTGGTGATCAGCCTTCAGGTGTAGGAGTTAACCCCTACACAAATAGAGTTTATATCACAAATGCAGGTCAAGATACTGTTTCCGTCATTGATGGTGCAACAAATATTGTTATAGCCACAATTGCTGTAGAAACCCATCCAATTAATTTAGATGTTCATCCCTATATTAATCGTATTTATGTAGCAAACAAGTTCAAAAATACTGTCTCTGTTATTGATGGATTAACAAATACAGTAATGTCTACAGTGCGAGTGGGTGATCAGCCTACTGACTTAGGGGCTAATCTATCCAGCAACCGTATTTATGTAGCTAATAAAAATAGTGACACTGTTTCCGTCATTGATGCAGGTACAAACGCTGTAATTGGGATAGTACCAGTCATAGAACAACCGTCTATGGTTGATGTTAACGTCGATAATAATCAAATTCACGTAACGAACGAAGAAAATAGTGTAGTGTCTGTCATTGATGGTGCAACGAATATTGTCATTGCTACCCTCCCTGTAGGTGATCAATCAACTTATACAATAACTGATGCCTAATACAAGAACATAATGTGGATATTTATGCTCTATAAGAGGTGGCATAACAGTGATTTTATGTTATAACCTGTAGCGACAATAACCCTATTAGCACACAGTTATTGTTGCTACAATTAATAATTTTGACTACTGCTTAGAGAATTCACTTTTCATCAAATTTTTTCCACCTTTGATAAAGAGAAGGACGGATATCTTTAACATGAGATAAAAATTCTTTTGATAATTTTAGTTCCTTCAAATCGGTTAGCAATTTAATAGGAATAGGTCGGTTAGAAGTAAAAGCTCTTTTAAGATCAATCATTTTAAAATTCCCCTGTTCATTTATTAAAATATGTCGTAATTCGGTATCTTGTCTACGAAAATTTAATTTTTTTAATTCATCAAAGAAATCTATCAACTGTACAACCAATGACTTTTCTATATCTCCGTTTTTTTTAAGCTGTTTTGCCAAAGAAATCCCTTCAATATACTCCATGACTATGTAATTTGGTCCATAACCGTAGAGTTGAGGAATAATAGAAGAGGGCTGTCCCACTTGTATCGCTTCCAACTCTTTTTCATATACCTCCTCTTTGAAAAATACTTTTATACATCGATCAGAAGACAATCGATAAATAACACCATCTTTTCCTTGGCCAACTACCTCATACCTTTTAAAGCTCGTAAGTACATTCTCGTTTTTTTCCACCAACCTCTCAGAAGAGTGTACAAATACTTTGTCACTCAAAAAATCAAGTTGTTTAACGCTGCTAGACGAAATAAATTGATCATTATTATTACTAAGCATTTGATACTTTTTCTTATCCTGCCATTTAAAGAAAGTTGTTTTCGGCAACCTATCCCATCCATTATGATTATGTTGGTAATGAAAATATGATTTCCCCATTCTGTTCCTCCTTCCCCATTTATTATTCTATTCCTTTATAAATAAATTGCTTGTATGCTTATCTATCTACATACAATTTCACAAAAAATTTTTGTTAAAATCCAAGACAAGCACCCTCTCCTGTTACTAATGGTTACATATTATAGTAATGAAAGAGGTGATATTGGTATGAAATACAAAGAAGATTGGACTTTAGAAGAAAAAGCTCACAAAAATCCGTGCAAAAAGTGTGAAAAGCATGAGAAGCATGAGAAGCATGATTCTTGTAAAGATATTTGTAAAAAAATGAGAGTTATTAATTTATGGAAATTTAATTCTAAATAATAATTTTAGCTAAAAAAGAAATAAGACCTATTGGCTTTTATCAACAGGTCTTATTTCTTTTTTATTGGGAACCTTTCATTACTACTAAAATTACATAACAAAGGATACAACAAATATCTCTTCTATGTTAACTAGTAGAGCTCTAATTTTTAATTCTCCGCCAATGACGGTTTCTAATATATGGATAACCTCATATATTGTTTATAGTACAAGTATAGAAGAAAAAGTTACAGGAGGCACAGATATGAGCGATTGTATATTAGTGATCGGGGCTCATCCTGA
Organism: Priestia sp. SB1; assembly: GCF_038898415.1. Lineage (NCBI taxonomy): Bacteria > Bacillati > Bacillota > Bacilli > Caryophanales > Bacillaceae > Priestia > Priestia sp. SB1. The sequence goes on from NZ_JBBJSS010000019.1 coordinate 27,950, forward strand.
TGATGAACTATTGGGAACTGCAGGAACCTTAAAAAAATTTGTAAATGAAGGTTATAAAGTAATTTCGGTAATTACTGCTTTAGGGCGAAAGGAAGAAGCCCATCACATTCAAAAATTTGGTCGACTTGCCAATCAAGAAATTGGCATTGAAGAAGTAATATTTCTTGAGCATGTCAATCTGGAACTAGAAATGATTCCTCTTCACGAGTTAACTAAAGAGATTGAACAACTTATCAAACGATACAAACCCGTCAAGATTTTTACACATCACTATGGAGATTTAAATAAAGACCATCAGATTACTTTTCAAGCAGTGTTAACTGCAGCTAGGCCAATTCCTTATATGCCCCCCATAGAATTAATTACATTTGAAACCGTTTCATCGAGTGAATGGGGTACTTTTGGTTGCGAAAAAACATTTAAACCGAATTACTTTGTAGATGTTACGGACACTATGGAAAATAAACTTAATGCCCTTAAACATTATGATCTCGAAATGAGAGCGTTCCCTCATCCCCGTTCTTACGAAGGCATTGAGTACTTAGGAAGGGTAAGAGGCATGAGTGTTGGCGTACCTTATGCTGAAGCTTTTGAAATTATAAGGAGGGTTTGGAAATGAACCATGAGATTGCCTTTCCCTACCCCTATCTAATTGAAACATTAGATCAATATTATGAACTTAAGTCACGTTCTCCTAAAAAATCCGTTGCAAAGGAAATCCCTAAGAGGAGAAGCTCATCAAAACAAAGTTCAAAAAAGAAATTTTCTATTTTAATTGCTACCTTTTGGAGCTTTCCTCACGTAGGTGGACTTTCAAATTATATTTCTACTTTAAGTAAAAGTTTAAAAAGCCAGGGACATAGAGTAGACATTATTTCCCCCAATCAATTTTCAACTTCAAAAGTAAAGCAATTTCGAGAGATTGCCACTCCAAACCTAAAACATTTGTTTACCAAACGCTATGGAAATTACAATGAGAGAATTTTAAATCATCAAAGGCTTATATATGTATACGAAAAAATGCTTGAAACAGTGAATTTAGAGAAATACGATATTCTTCATGCACAAGATTTGTTTACAGCAAATATTCTAGGAAGGTTTAATGAATTTTACAATAAACCCTTATTTTTTACACCTCATGGCATGTTTACATCTAATAGACTCAAATTTAACATCATCAAAAAAGGTTCCGTAGAAGAAGCGTATTTTACGGAGCTTGAAAGTAAAGCGATTGAATATGCAAGTCATATTATTGTTTTAAGTGATTCATTTCGTGAACCTTTAATAAAGCTAGGAGCAAAAAATAGAAACATTACTACAGTTATTACGGGAATTGATTATCCAGTGAACCAAAGGGAAAGAAAAGAAAAGAACTCACAAAAGCTAGTTATTACGTGCGTAGCTAGGCTTGGTCCTCGAAAAGGACATAATTATCTGTTTGACGCGCTGGCACGCCTGAAAAAATACACTTCCAATGTGGAGGTATTAATCGTCGGTGATGGACAAATGAGAGAGAAATTAGAAAAACAGAAAAAGGCTCTAGGTTTATCAATGGTAAACTTTTTAGGTTCCAGAGATGATGTACCTTCACTCTTAAATAAAACTGACATTTTTGTACTTCCAACAATTAATGATAGCTTACCCATTTCAATAATTGAAGCTATGCATAACGGCACTGCTGTAATTTCCACAAATTGCGGAGGAATTCCTGAGCTGATAAAGCATAATAAAACCGGTATTATTGTTGAACCTGGAGACCCTGAACAGCTAGCACATGCACTAAAATTTCTTATTACAAATAAAGAAGTGCGAAATAAAATGAGTATGAATGCGAAAATTCATGCTAAAAAACACTTAACTATAGACAGCATGGTAGGGAAAATACAGCATTTGTACACTGATTTTTGGGAGATGAATTAAAGTATGAACCATGAACATTCTGCAGTTATCCTTGACCTAAGTGCTAACGGAGTTGGCATTATTAAAAGTTTAGCAACAAAAGGCATAAAAGTTTATGCTTTTGACACGAAAAAAGCGTATAAAATAGGAAAATCACGCCTTGCTACTTGCGGTATATGTCCTAGTCCTTTAACTGAGGAAAAGAAACTATTAAACTTCTTGATTACCCTGTCTAAAAAAATCGGTTCAAAACCTGTTTTATATACAGGAGCAGATGACTACGTACAATTCATTTCCAAAAACCGAGACGAATTGCTAAATTACTTCTTGTTTTTATTACCTGATGATAATTTAGTTGAGCAAGTGCTTGATAAAAATAAAACTTACGAGCTCGCTGTCAAGCATAATATTCCATGTCCAAAAACATATGTAATAGATAGTAAAGAGGAACTTGAAGAGGCTATCTTAAATGTTGAATTCCCATGTATTTTAAAACCTGTTCTCGGCCACGAGTTCAGAAAGAAAATCAACAAAAAAGCAATTGTATTTGATACTCCAGAGCAGTTAAGGAATGATTATTGTTTTTATAGAGAATGCGGACAATTAGTTATTCAAGAACTAATTCCTGGAGACAATCAATGCTTTTATAAAGTAGCTACTCTCTATACTGAAAATATGGAACTACTTGCATTATTCTCCTTACAAAAAAACCATCAGTTTCCTGCAGAATTTGGAACAGGTGCTCATATTGTCAGCAAAAGAGTTCCTAAACTTATCGATATATGTCTTCCATTTTTTGAAGAAATAAAGCTCAAAGGCATAGGTATGGCTGAATTCAAAAAGGATCCAAGAGATGGAATTTATAAATTCATTGAAATAAACCCTCGCTTTTGGCTTACCCATAGTCTCACAGGCCCCTCAGGTATTGACTTTGCCTACACCTATTATTTATACCTCACTAACCAAAACCCAGAGCCTAGATTGAATCAAATAGACGGTATTAAATGGATTTACCTTATAAGGTATTACCTTACTTTCCTTCAAAAGAAAAAAACTTCCGAAATGACATTCAAAGATTTTTATCTGGGGCTGCAAGGTCAAAAAGAGTTTGCTTTATTTGCATGGAATGATCCAATGCCATTTTTTAGAAGCGCATGGTCTCATTTAGTTAATACGTGGAAACGTAAGCGAAAGGAATGACTACTATTGTATGATCCTAAGGCACTCTATTATCGGATTACAGATTTAAAAATAGCAGAAAAACTTTCTTATTCGATGGGTGAGAAAATTACAATTATCCCTTCAGAAATTAAGTGTTTAAAATCCACAAAACGAAGTAGTATATATAAATTACTGCTTCAAAGAAAAAATGGTTATTATCCAATTATCTTTAAGGTCTACAATTCAACAGCCTATAAAAATGAAGTAGAAATCAATATTTATAAAAAATCTTACCCAATTTTAAAGGAGTTTTTGCCTCGTATTTATCTTGTAGAAACAGTAAAAAATGAAACTTGGATCTTTATGGAATTCGTTAGTCAAATACGTGGACAATTGACCTTCTCTCCGTCTCACTTTCAATATATTATCCCAAGTATAGCTAAACTTCATGCTCAAACTTTTGAAAACAGGTTCAAAAAGAAGGAAAACGTTTGGAAAAATTGGCTCCCTGTTTATACTTCTACAAAAAAGACTAGGGCCAAATCTATGAATGAAACAGTTGATCTGTTGCACGCATCAATAAAAGATGCTCGGGTTAATCATATTGTAAAACCTTATTATCTATCATTAATTAAGCTATACAATAAAGGACCAGATTTCTTCCCTGAATTAATTAAAAATGGATTAGCTATCACCCATGGGGATCTGCATATGCAAAATATATGTAGCAAAAATGTTACTGGTCATACACCATGGCCTATTCAATTCATCGATTGGGAATCAGCAAAATACGCTCCAGTATGGTTTGACATGGTTGTATTAGTAGAACTACTGCTAGGCTTCAGAAAAGATTGGCAAGCCAATGCAGAAACAATACGTACTAAATGTGTACGTCTGTACGTGGAAGAAATGAAAAAATACGGAATTACGTTTAAAACAAACCCTATGACTCTTTATAAAATGGCCTACCTCCAGCGCACCTTAGAAAGAGGTCTTCATACTCAGTTGAGAAGGATTGCTGATAATCGTGAAGGTGAGCTCTTAAGTTATCACCTTGAAAAAATTTCAACATGGGGCAGGGAACTAGGAATATACGAATAAATAGATTTTGGAAAATAGCTTTTAGACTATCGATTTAACAATAGTCTAAAAGCTATTTTTACCTTAATGTACAAGCAATTTCCCTTTTCAAAAATACAATATATAGAAACACCAATTTTAAATAAAGGCAGGGAATTTATTTGACTAAATTTTATTATGATTCTAATGAAGAAAGTAAGCACTGCTTGAAAGCGATGTATGACATGCGTAAAAATAAAGAAGAAAAAGACTATGGCAAAGATAAATGCAAAGACAAACACGAAAAAGACTACGGCAAAGATAAATGCAAAGACAAACACGAAAAAGACTACGGCAAAGATAAATGCAGAGATAAACATGAAAAAGACTACGGCAAAGATAAATACAAAGATAAACATGAAAAAGATCATGGCAGAGATAAATGCAAAGATAAACATGAAAAAGATCATGGCAGAGATAAATGCAAAGATAAACATGAAAAAGATTATGGCAGAGATAAATGCAAAGATAAACATGAAAAAGATTATGGCAGAGATAAAGTTGTCTTTTACGAGAAAGACTATGCTAAAAATAAATGTAGATGCAGTAAAAGTTACTACAATTAAGCTATTTGATTCTAACTCTAATTACTTGTAACTAAATAAGTATCAAGAAAGGACTATTGACTCTCGGGTTAATAGCCCTTTTCTTTTTCACAGACAGAATGTCTAAAATATAGCTGCAGTAATCAAGATACTTAAAATTTTCTAGTAATAAAAAAACCACCATGCACAAAGTAAATTGTACATGGTGGTTTTTTATTATTTTAGAAGCAACAGCCTTTATTGGATTTTTTATTTTGACTGTTACAACCAATACAAAATGTTTTCTGTATAAAGACATTTAAAGTTCCAGCCGTAGTAGCAGAAGGATTCGAAACAGTTAATTTTTCAAAGTTTTCAACTTGAAAAGCTCTTGTAGAACCTGCAGGTATAGTCGCTGAGATCGGTAGCCTAGATCCTCTAACAAAAATTGATACCGTAAGACCAGTAGCTACACCAACACCAGTAGCTGCAGCTGATAACTGAAGAAGCGTTTTGTTATGGTTTCTAGTAAAGTCTTCAAAAACAGTTACATCTATAGCATTAGCAGGAACTGCAATAGTTAATGGGATATTTCCTGTTAAATTGGTTCCAGAACCCTCAATTGTATGATTTTCAATAAAGAATTTTTCATTCTCTTTTTTCTTATTATATGAACCCTTAGATGGGTAAGCTGCTTCTACATAATATACTTCATCGTTTTTATTATGGTGACGATAGCTTTTTATAATAATCACTCCTTTTTTATTTATATACTATTTTATTCATTTGTTTATAAAATGTTTGTGTGCTTGTCCAATAATAGTCATTTTCATAAAAAAAGTGATTATTAGACTATCTAATTTCAGGTTAACAACACGTTAAAGGAATTATTTGTATGTAGAGATAAGGTAATTAGAGTAGAAATTTCGCAGAGATTGGTTGTTTTATAAGCTAATAGAAACAGTAGTAGTGAAGTTTAAGGCGTAAACAAAGATGTAAAATTCAAGTACAATACAATGCTTTAATTGCAGAATTTCACCACCTCACCATTTGGTGAATAGAAAATGCATTCATGCATGATTACTTTAACAATTAGAGCATTCACCTTTTGTTCCCTCTCAGGTTTCTTTCTGGAATCAAAAGGTGAATCTCCACACCTATACAAATACATATAATAAACTGTTTACAGAGTTAGTTTACGTTCATTGATCATTTTGTAAACTATATCTTCATTGTTTTCTAAAAGCTCTTTAGTAGTGGCACTATGGTTTTTGGCATGGCGAGAAAAATTCGCTTTGCTATACCATTGGTGACATAGAGGACAAGGTAATTCGTTTTCAACTTCATAATTAATTGACGTCCACCTAGTAGAAAAAAAAGGAGATTTATCTGTATTTTCCTTTGTATACGAAGTGTTTTCACGATGTATACGATTTTGTATTCGCTGTGTAGTTGCAGCAACTTCATTTGTACTGGCGTTGTATAGACCATCTTCTAATTCTTCTTTAATGAGCAAATATCCAGCTTCAGACATAGATAACCCTAACTCTTCACAACGTTGTCGAAATTGCTCATATATACTTTCAGGTAACCGAATGGGCAGAACCTTACTTGGTTCTTTTGCTTTTGATTGCCGAGCGTACTTATCCAATTTCCCCAACCTTATCACCTCATTTATACAATTTGTATATACATTCAATACAATTCTTTATTGTTCCTGCTAACGCCTTAACTACATCCTGTATACGCTATGTAGTTAAAGCGTTTTAGAGTGAAACCTATTTACTTAATAAACTTGGTGGATGAAGAGGTGAAAATTGTATCGATAATGCTCCTAAACAATGAGCCCGGATGATGCTAGTTATCAGTAGGATTCACTCTTAGGTTATAGATTCTATATCACTTATACTATCATTAGGCGCTCATTTACCAAGTAAATGAATACCATAAGTATTGGAAGTTCTATTTGAAGAAACAACTGAAAAACTTACAGTTATTTTAATATTTGTTAACAAACCTATATATAATCATTTCAGATAAAGAAGGCACGTGTGAATGTATATGTTGGACAAAAGTCGCTAGAGTAATATTTTTTCATCTTTTCCTTATAACAGCTATAAAAGGTCAAGTTATAATCAACTACTCTAATGTATAAAGAACCTCAAGGTTACCTTTCTTCTTTTATCCTTCTTGTATGTCTACTCTCCCCTTCACTGATTTAAGGTAGATGAAATTGCAATAAAAGGAGGTATTGACACTTGATACGTAGATACGTTCTCTGTAAAAAGATCTCTTACAAAAAAAAGAAACGAAAAGCTCATTGTTACAGATCACCCCATTCTGTATATGTTTCCAATTCACAATCTATATTGGTATTTTGTTCCATCCATAACCTCTGTAATCAAAAGTACAGAGGGCCTCAGGGGCCTCAAGGGCCTCAGGGATCTCAAGGGCCTCAGGGATCTCAAGGGCCTCAGGGACCTCAAGGGCCTCAGGGACCTCAGGGGCCTCAGGGACCTCAGGGACCTCAGGGGCCTCAGGGGCCTCAGGGGCCTCAGGGGCCTCCACTCTCAGATTTAATTCCCTCCACTAATTTATTATATTTTACTTTTTCAGATGGTCAAAAACGCCTATATACCAATAATGATGGGATAGCTCAATATGGAACCACTGAAATATTGGCACCTGAAGAAGCTTCTTATATCAATTTATTTATTAATGGTATTCTACAGCCTCATATTAATTATCAAATTCAAAAAGGAAGCTTAACTTTACTCACAGAAGAAGTACCTTCAAAAGGGGTTCCTATTATTATCCAATTTGTGTTAATTAATAAGGAATTATAAAAAAGTTTATAAATTCTAAGATAGTCATAAAAAAAAGAACTGACTTCCCCAGTTGGGAAATCAGCTAAAAAATAGAATACATTAGTTAGTTTACAACAAACTCAACCACAATAGGGGTAGCAGATGCAAGGGTGTCTCCATCAGGAATGGTAATAAAACTATTAGTAACTGTTGAAGTATCACCTGTTTGAATTTGCCCGTTAATATAAAGATTATAATAAGCAGGAGCAGTTGGAAAAACTGTAGCAGCTGTTCCTCCATCAGTAGTAAAAGCTGTAGCAAGAATACTATAGGTAGCGCCAGTACCTGTTCCTGCTCCTGCAGTGCTACTAAACCTTAAAGAATTCATAAAGGGCTTAACGATTGGCATTTATGATCCTCCCTTCTTAATTATTGAATTATTTATCGCTCTTCTTTTTTAAAAATTTTAAAATGCTTCTTTACGAATACACTTTGAAATCATTAAAGGAAATATAAAACAACGCTAATTCTCTATTTATTATTCTTCTACTTTAATTTAGAAACGGCAAAAGACCTAAATGGTAAAAAAGATTCTTCACCATTTAAAAATTTGGACTACCTCTATAGACTATTGACCGTGGCAAATAATAGAAATCTGACTATTAATAGATAGAGGGGATATTAACATTCTTTCTACATCCCATGCTTCGAAAGGAGAATAAGACATATGCCTATTATTAAACCTGTTTTTACAGCCACTAGTACAATTGCTGGAGATATTACAGTAGCAACAGCAACGAGTGTGGCTCCTACCCCAGCAAGATTTACAACATTTGTAACGGCCCCAATGGTTGCAGGAGGAGTCACATCGATACCTGCTGGAAGCTTTATTGATGATGTAGGAGCAACAATCACAGCTTTGCCTGATGTAACAGCTAATTCTTACGCTAATATATATATCAATGGAGTCATGCAACCTACTAATGTCTACACTTTATCTACTACAGCTTTAAATATTGATGATACTGTAACTGTTGGAGCACCTGTAATTGTAGAATTTGTTACTCACTCTGCAACTTCTACCTCAACTCCAACTAGTACGTTATCTGTCACTACCGTAATTAATACGTAATCCTATATAAAATAAAAAACATGACAAACCTTTAATATTGTCATGTTTTTTATTTTATATTGGAGTGTAACATTTGAATTTCCAATATAACTAATTGCTCTTTATATAGACTCGTAAAAAAGATTCTTTTTAAATATGCCTTTCATTGTCCAATCAACTGAAAACCCTATTCTATATACTATAGTGTAAGAAAATAAAGGAGTGATTGATATAAACTTACAAGATATAAAAGGCTCTTATAATTTGGTGGCTGGCTTAGGAAGCTGGTGTGGCCCAGCGCTTTATTCCGAACGTCACGGTTTGAGAAGGCATTCGTTTCCTCTTGATTGGATGCAATCTCCTTTTCTCCCTGACGTAAATATATTATTAAGAAACAAATTTCAAGGTTTTATGGAAGTAGAAAACATAATTGAAAAAGACATACTAGCTAATTATGTAGATGATAATGGATATCCTATTTTTAAATCCGGTACTTCTGAATCAATAAGAGCTCATTATGTTACAGATATTAAATATAACATTGACTCTGTTCACGACTTTCCTATGGTTCCTAACCAAGACTGGTCTGTCCAATACCCACCTTATAAAATAAGATTAGATCATCGTATTCAAACATTTCTTAATCAAATTGCACAAAGTCAACGTACGTTATTTATAAGATATGAATGGATGCCCACAAGCTACGAAGACGTAATTAACTTAAAATCAATTTTAACAGACATGACTAACGGTAACTTTAACCTTCTGTTAGTTGAGACTGTTGACGAAGAATTACCTGGAGTAAAAGACATGAATTTTGGAACACCTGAAGACAAAATTTGTTGGGTTCAAGTTTCGCGAGATAATTGCACCAATACTTCTGTTTGGAATGATTTATTAAGCGGAATAACACTATTAAATTAAACGTTACTCTTTTTTCCTATAATATATAAAAGAAAAGGGACAAGTATACAAGCAAACCTCCTTAATTTTCATATTAATATAATAGAAACATATAAAGGAGGTTACACTTTGAGTTGTTCTAAAAAAAGAAAGTGCTACTGTAGTTGTCTAAATTCCAAACCTTCAAGAAAAAAAGAAAAAAATTGTAAAAAAACAAGATGTGCAGAGAAAAATTATTTTTGTTCCAATAGATATAATAATGCACTTATTGAAACTGATACAAGACAAGAGATCCTCAGTGATCAAGTTTCTGATTCAATCATTCTTGTGAAAAACTCCTGTGATGTTACTATTACTGCAACAGATACACAGACAACCATATTTCTTCAAAGCTTCATACAAATATTAACCATTTTCTTACTTTCAATAGGTCTCGATGCCAATTCAATAAGGCTGTTTTTACAAGAAGTTTCTCAGACCGCAAGGTCACTTCAATTAAATAGACAAAGAGTTATCGTTAAAAACAGTAAAGGTGTCAATGTAACAACATCCAATAACGATACAGCTGTTTTTATACAAAATTTTTTACAAGCGTTGACCTTATTACTAACTCCTTAGAAAACCATTGAACCTTTAATAACCTGTTAATAGAATTGTTGAAAATACTATGCGAACAGAGTTATGACAAGTAGTATCTTCAATATATCCTCATAAATTAACTAACAGTGTACAAGCTATTGAAAATTCTTTGCTACTACAGCCTGTACACTATTTTATTACAGAGAAAGTTATCTAAAGCCACTGCATTTATAGAATGCCTATGTTACAACAAAACGCAAAACACTTTTTATAACCTCTATTTAAACGATTTTTCATAACTATAAAAGAGTTTTTCAGTCATCATAAATACATATGTAATACTCATAAAAAAGAAGCGTGTTAACACACATTCCATATCTAGGAACAAATAAGTAACGCTTGAAGGAAGAAATGGAGTAATTCAGTAACTTATAAATTACCTATAGGTAAACGTTTTTTCTATCCGTATTTCCCATTTCTTAATGTAGCAAGTAATTGTTCTAAATTGTATTTTCTCGCAATAGGAAATAAGCTTTTACCTGGTTCTCCTTCATACTTCTGAAAAAGATCCAATATAATAGGTCGGTTTTCTTCATGAAATCTATCTATTTTGTAAAAGCTTTGTTTAATCAGTTTTTCAGTTATTTTTATATGCATCTGTTGATTCTGTTCTCGTATTAAAAATCGTTCTTTAGATTCTTGGGGGACAACATCTAAAAAAATAATAATATCGGCTTTACTAAAACGTACATCATAAGTATCTACATATCCCCATCCCTCAACAATCCAACTCGCTGTATTTAACACCTTTTCCAACTTCTTTTTAAAATATCTCTTTCGTTGCCTAATTTGCGATATTCTTCTCATTTTAGGTTCTCTGAACCACAAATCTAAATGATGGATAGGTATATGCAAATTCTCACCTAACTGTGTAGCTAGTGTAGTTTTACCAGAACAACAATTACCAAATATAACAATTTTACACATAAATATCACCTCAATTCATATATAAAATTAAATCAAGCTGTTTATTACCATTTTTATACATTTAATTATGCTCGCTACGTACAAAACATCATAAACCTTAATTGAAAAAGCTATCCAACAAATAACTTGTTGGATAGCTTTTTAGCTGCTACTTATTTCCTTATAACAAATTTAATAGTAACTTGAACCGATACCCCTTCTATACTTACTATCTGTACAATAGCTGAATCATCTCCTGCAAAGTTTACGTTAGGAATGTAAATGAACTCACCTGTCTCCGTGTTAAGTTTAAATTTACCGTTTTTCGTCCCCTTGAAGATTTGATATTTAAGAGGTAGGTTTTTGACTGTACAAGCATCAATTTCACCACATATTTTCTTGTTAATGGTTCCTTTTATGCATTGATCAGATACCTTTATAGGACATTTACCTTTTGATTTATTTTTGCGCGGATCTCGCAACGATTTCTTTTTATTTTTAGATTCACCAGGAACTGGTGTCGGTGCTGGCGATACTCTTCTTTCCACGATGAAAGTAAGTGCTGCTTCACTTGAAGCTCCATCCGAATTAGTGACCCTTATAATCACCCTATCGGTCCCCACAAAATTAACATTAGGAACATAAATGAACTGGCCTGTATTCTGATTAATTCTAAACTGACCATTTTGAGCACCTGTTATGGCTTGATAAATTAGTGGTAAAGAATTTGGATCAATAGCAATGAGCTGACCAGTAGTAAGAGTATTAACAAATAACTTTATTACTTGCCCTACCACATTAGGAGGCTGAGGGTCTCTGCCTACTACAACTGTTACCACTACCAGTAATTCTGTTCCTAGATCATCTCGTACTAATACAGTAAAGGTATCCGTTCCTACAAAATTAGGCGCAGGCTGATAGACAAACCTTCCATTGGAATCAACGGTTACGCTACCACTTAAAGGCGCTGTTGCTAGTGTATAATTTAATGGACGTGCCAGCAAATTTGTTACCTGAATATTACCAACTACTTGAACACCCTGCAAAGTAGCAAAGGTATTATTTCCTGGAGTAATTATATTATTGCTTGCGGTAGAATTAACAGTAACAATTGAAAACGCTTGTTGTCCGTCACTGTTTCTTACAGATACCACAAATTGATCCTGACCAATAAATCCTAAATTTGGTGTATAACTAAACGTTCCATCTGATCGTAGTACAAGTACTCCATTTGTTGGTGGGGTAGCCACAGCAAAGCTAAGAGGTCTTCCAAGTGCATCTGTTGCGATGATTTGGCTTTCAATAATTTGACCAGTTGGTGTAGTTAAAAGCTGATCTTCAACTGTAATTGGATCATTAACTCCCTGAATCAAAACAGTAACACTAGTTGTTGCTGACTGACCAAGATTATTTGTAACAATTACTGTGAAAGAATCTATACCAGTAAATCCGAGGTTTGGCGTGTATATAAATGAACCATCCGGATTAAAATTCACTGTTCCGTTTGCAGGTAAACTCTGAATTTGATAGGTTAATGGATTACCTAGTGCATCAACTGCCGTAACTTGACCGGTAACAGGTTGATTCGTTACTCCTTGAAGCGTAAGAGGGGTAACAACAATGCTATCTTGTTGTTCTTGAACAACTATCCGCACAATACCAATTGCAGAGTCGCCTCTGTCATTTTGAATTAATACAGTAAAACTATCTACTCCAAAAAATGCTGGACTTGGTGTATAGCTAAACGTTCCATCTGCATTTACCACAGCTGTTCCATTGGATGGAGATGCATTTAAAGAAAATCTAATTGGTCTCCCAAGAGTATCAGTAGCCGATATTGTCCCTGAGACAGTTACACCTTGCTGAGTCTGTACTGTGACGTCTTGTGGTGTAATAGTACTTTGAACCGGATCAATTATAATTGAAACTGAAGCAATTGCTTGATCTCCTTGGTCATTTTGAACCAGAACGTCAAATTGATCTGTTCCACTCACACCAATAGTCGGTGTATAAACAAACGTTCCATCTGGATTTAAAATAACCGTTCCATAAGCAGGGAGATTGTTAAGGGTGTAGGTTAGTGGCCTATTTAGCTGATCTCGAACTGAAAGTTCACCATTTACACTCTGCCCTTCTACTGTTCGAACAATGGTATTACTGGCTACAATTTGATTAGCCAATTGTGTAACAGTTATTTGAACCGTAGTAGCTGCATTTAAACCCGTTTCGTTTTGAACAGACACTGTAAAAGAATCCGTTCCGATGAATCCTGGATTTGGTGTATACGTAAAAGTGCCGTCTGGGTTTAGTATTAAAATTCCATTCACTGGTCCGCCAAGTAAGGTATAAGTTAATGCTTCTCCTTGTGGGTCAATAGCTGCAATACTTCCTGTTACAGGCTGCTGTTCGGTTGTTGATAGTGCTTGATTAGCTACAATTGGCGCCTGTTCTATCGGTCCCTGAGTGACAACAGAAATAGTTGCAACAGCTGTATTGCCAAGAACATCGCTTACAAGTACTTGAAATTGATCTGTTCCAAAGAATCCAGGATTTGGCGTATAGATAAATGTCCCATCTGGGTTAACTATGACAGATCCACTATTTGGATTAGACGTAAGCGTATAAAACAATTGGTTTCCACTCAAATTTGTAGCACTTACTTGCCCAGAAACTGGCGTATTGAATAAAGTCGTTATTTCAGTATTTACCACTGAAATTCTGTCTCCTACTACTACTGTCACAACAGCATTAGCAATACTTTGATTTCCAGCTGAATCTATAACAACGATATCAAAGATATCTTCTCCTGTGAATCCAGGATTTGGCGTATAAACTAAAGTTCCATCTTGATTTAATACAACAGTTCCATTTGATGGCGGAATGGCTACAGCATAACTTAATGGAGAGCCTGCTGGATTCACAGTAGCAATAGACCCACTTACAGGTTGATTTGCTAAAGTAGTTAAAGTTAGCCCTTCAGCGCTAATCGGTAAATCTTGAGACTGAACTTCTACAGTAATAGTTCCAAACCCCTGGTTTCCAAGAGGATCTCTGGCAAAAACAGAGAATGAATCTGTTCCTACAAAACTTGGGTTCGGCGTGTACGTAAATGTTCCATCTGAATTAATAATGGCAGTACCATTAAGTGGTGCTAAATTTAGACCATATACTAGTGGATCTCCTTCAGGGTCAAAGGCAGGAACTTGCCCTGTTACAAACTGACCCTGTACAGTTGATAGTGATAAATCTACGACAATCGGTGGTTGGTTCACTCGAATTACACTGACAGTTACAAGAGATTGTGCACTAGCTCCACGACTATCCCTTACCTCCACTGTGAAAGAATCCAAACCAATAAAATTAGGGTTTGGGGTATACAAAAAGGTGCCATCTGGATTTACCACAGCTGTTCCATTAAAAGGGGTACCCGATAAACTAAAAGTGAGTAAATTATCGTCTGGATCTGTGGCAAAAACTTGCCCACTAATTGCTACATTTTCTATAGTCTGAAGGATAACATCACTCGTAATTGGCGAATTGTTCACGTCAATAACTGTAACATTTACAATAGACACTGCTGTAAGACCTGTTGAATCTTCTACGATAACCGTAAATAAATCTGGACCTACATAATTAGAATTAGGTGAATATATAAAACTGCCATCTATATTTACTGTGGTGCTTCCATTCACTGGAGAAGTTCCTAAGCGATAAGTGAGCAGATCTCCATTGGGATCACTTCCTACTACCTGGCCAGTTACAGATTGATTTTCAAGAGCAGTAATCGAATAATTAGGTACAATGGGTGGCTGTTCAACTGGTATAACAATAACAAATACATTCGTAATAATAAACTGTCCAGTTGGATCGGCTATACGTACAGTAAACGTATCATTTCCAGCAAAATTCTCGTTTGGTACATAAGTGAATAACCCTTCTTGATTGATTACTGCTGTTCCATTAGTCGGTAAATCTTGTAAGGTGTACGTCAGGGGATCTCCTTCAGGATCAGTTGCTACGATTTGGCCTGTAACAGGACTTTCTTCAAAAGTAGTAACCGTAATAACATCTGGACCTACTGGTGGATCATTTACTGGAAGAATCGTAATCGTGATGGTGGAAATGGCTGTTCCTCCTTGGCCGTCGCTTACTACGACACTAAAGCTATCTACCCCGTTGTAATTTTCATTTGGCGTATACGTGTAGGTTCCGTCTGGATT
>NZ_JBBJSS010000019.1:43338-45392 GCF_038898415.1 Priestia sp. SB1
TGGTAACCAACGTCACCACCACTGGACCTACTGGTGGATCGTTTACTGGCAGAATCGTAATCGTGATGGTGGAAATGGCTGTTCCTCCTTGGCCATCGCTTACTACGACACTAAAGCTATCTACCCCGTTGTAATTTTCATTTGGCGTATACGTGTAGGTTCCGTCTGGATTTACTACCACCGTTCCATTCACCGGACCTGTCAGTAACCCGTACGTTAGGGGATTTCCGTCTACATCCGTTGCCACCACTTGGCTATTTAAACTCGTGTCTTCATTGATCACAAACTCATAATTCGGCACCACTGGTGCATCGTTCACTGGCGTAACCGTTACTAATACATTTGTCACTATAAATGCGCCCGACGGGTCGCTTATTAACACCGTAAATGTATCGGGACCATTATAATTTCCATTTGGTGTATACGTGAATGTACCATCTGGATTTACCACTGCCACTCCGTTTGTTGGCGGATCTTGTAAGCTGTACGTCAGCACCTCTCCATCTGGATCAAACGCTGTAATTTGACTCGACACTGGCGTATCTTCGGTTGTAACCAACGTCACCACCACCGGACCTACTGGTGGATCATTTACTGGCAGAACCGTAATCGTGATGGTGGAGATGGCTGTTCCTCCTTGGCCGTCGCTTACTAGTACGGTAAATTGGTCAGTTCCATTAAAGTTTGCATTCGGTGTATAGGTATACATCCCATCTAACCCTACGTTTACTATTCCGTTCACTGGAGCATTTTGTAACGAATAATCCAGCTGATTACCATCAATATCAGTTGCAATTACCATAGAAGTTACAGGTGTGTCTTCGTTAGTCGTCAACTGATAATTTGGAACAATTGGAGAATCATTTATTGGAATAACTGTAACGATAACTGATGCAGTAGCATTTCCTCCTAAGTTATCAGTTATATATACTACAAAAGCATCTGAACCGTTAAAGTTTGCATTCGGTGTATACGTAAATATTCCTGTATTAGAATCAATTGTTACTACTCCATTAATGGGTGGGTTTTCAATAGTGTAAACAAGTGGATTTCCATTTACATTAGTAGCAATTACTTGATTTGTTACTGGTGTGTCTTCATCAGTAGAGATTTGCAAATCCTGTGAAGTTGTAGTTCCGTTTGTTTCAAGGACCGTTACAAAAATAGTCGATAGTGCAGTGGCTCCTTCTGGGTCTATTATTAATATGGTGAATTGATCATTACCTATGAAATTGTTATTAGGTGTATAAATGAATGTACCATCTTGATTTATGACGGCTTCACCATTATCTGGATTTTGTTGAAGAGTATAGGTTAGAGTAACGTTGTCAGGGTCTGAAGCAGGTATGCTGCTTGTAACAGGAAGATTAATGGTCGTTGTAACAGCTCTATCTCCTCCTACTGGCGGATCGTTTACAGGCACTATTGTTAAGGTCACAGTAGAAAGGGAAGTTCCTCCTTTACCATCTGATACCAGCACACCAAAAGTATCCATTCCGTTGTAATTTAAATTTGGTGTATAGGTAAATACTCCATTTGCCCCTAATACAACACTTCCATTTGACGGAGGCGGATTCAGCAAAGTAAATGTCAACGGATCCCCATCTGGATCAAAAGCTGGAATTTGATTTGTAAGAGGTGTATCTTCATTAATTGTAAATGCTAAATCAGCGGTGATTGGAGGGTCATTCACTGGAATTACGTTTATTGTAACGGTCGAAACCGCCGTTCCCCCCTGACCATCTGACACCAATACCGTAAATTGATCTGTCCCATTAAAATCTAGGTTTGGCTGGTAGCTAAATGTTCCATCTCCATTCACCACAGCTACTCCGTTTACTGGCGCAACCTGTAGCTGATAACTAAGAGGATTTCCATCCACATCTGTCCCTACCACTACTCCTACCACAGGACTATCTTCCTGCGTGCTGAACGTGTAGTTCGGCACCGTTGGTGCATCATTCACTGGCGTGACTGTTACCGTCACCGTTGAAACTGCCGTGCCGCCTTGACCATCGGACACCAACACTGTAAACTGATCCGTCCCATTAAAG
>NZ_JBBJSS010000020.1:0-36276 GCF_038898415.1 Priestia sp. SB1
GGTAGCTCAGTTGGTAGAGCAAAGGACTGAAAATCCTTGTGTCGGCGGTTCGATTCCGTCCCGAGCCACCATTTTAAAAACATTTGTTTTTAAAATGCCGGTGTAGCTCAACTGGTAGAGCAACTGACTTGTAATCAGTAGGTTGGGGGTTCAAGTCCTCTTGCCGGCACCATTTATATCGGAGGGGTAGCGAAGTGGCTAAACGCGGCGGACTGTAAATCCGCTCCTTCGGGTTCGGCAGTTCGAATCTGCCCCCCTCCACCATTTACAGGGGCATAGTTTAAAGGTAGAACTACGGTCTCCAAAACCGTCAGTGTGGGTTCGATTCCTACTGCCCCTGCCAATTATAAAATTAATATTGCATATATACGTGGCGATTGTGGCGAAGTGGTTAACGCACCGGATTGTGGTTCCGGCATTCGTGGGTTCGATTCCCATCAGTCGCCCCATTTATAAACGATATGCATATTCCAATATTGGGCTATCGCCAAGCGGTAAGGCAACGGATTTTGATTCCGTCATGCGTTGGTTCGAATCCAGCTAGCCCAGCCATATTTGCGGAAGTAGTTCAGTGGTAGAACACCACCTTGCCAAGGTGGGGGTCGCGAGTTCGAACCTCGTCTTCCGCTCCAATTTAATTTTAATAAAGTTATTTAGTCTTGAGTAAATGGCGGCATAGCCAAGTGGTAAGGCAGAGGTCTGCAAAACCTTTATCACCGGTTCAAATCCGGTTGCCGCCTCCATTTATTTACAAGCTGCCGGGGTGGTGGAATTGGCAGACACACAGGACTTAAAATCCTGCGGTAGGTGACTACCGTGCCGGTTCAAGTCCGGCCCTCGGCACCATTTATAATTTTAACTTGCCTTTTTTATTTTGCCGATGTGGCGGAATTGGCAGACGCGCACGACTCAAAATCGTGTTCCTTCGGGAGTGTCGGTTCGACCCCGACCATCGGTACTTTAGCTTTACTTGACAGGATGATTCCTGTTTTTATTTTTACTTATTGGTCGACAAATTTTGATAATATTTGCGGGTGTAGTTTAGTGGTAAAACCTCAGCCTTCCAAGCTGATGTCGTGAGTTCGATTCTCATCACCCGCTCCATACATATTGTTATCACAACGCAGTGTCTCGCTTTCAAAGCTGAGATGTTGCGTTTTTTATTTTTAGCGTAAATATAGCGTCTATCTTGAAAAGATAGACGCTATATTTACGTACACCAGTTAATGACTTGATAGGTTGCTTCGCCGCCGTGAATTTGAATGAACATGTCACTTAAGGATTTAGTTAGTTTATAAGCCTGTTCTTCTGAAAGTGAAGGTTTTAAATAGATGAACTGTACAGCTTGTGTTGTCTTTTCAGTTACGTACGCTCGGTTAGAATCGACATAAGGGCTTCCGAAAGCTCCTAGGGCATCTTTTGAAATGATTTTATTTTCTAAAGAAATGTTACGTTCATTTAGAGCTTCGTAAGACTCTTCTTTTTTACCGATAGTAAATTCAACGTGGCCCTCTATATTAGAAGAATCATAAATTCCAATTGGTACTTCATATTGCAATGAAAAAAAGTTATTAATGTCCACAGCAGAATTGATAGAAGGAAGATACGTTTGTTTTCCTATCCGTCGAATTAAAGCTTCTATAGAAGGACGGTATTTACTTGGGTCCGTTCCAAACGTTTTGAAAAGCTTTCTCCACTCGCTAACACCTTCAAATTCTGTTACTTTTTTTGACTCAAGGTCAAAATAAATGGATTCTTGAAAAAGGCGCAGACGTCCTTTTAGCATTTGAGGAGAATCGCCAACTTCAATATTTTTATACTGAATGATTCCCATTTTAAAAGAAGGGCAAAGCTGTTTAATAGCGGGTGATAATGTAAAGTTCATTTTTTTGATCCTTTCTATTATAATTAGTATTTGTTCGTTTATAGATACCATCCTATCATTTCATTGAGTGAGAAAACAGTTCAATGCATGAATATATAGAATTTCTTAGAAAGGAGGCTATTACTCACTATGAATGCGTATCAGTTGAAGGAAGAAATTATTTCATACAGCAAAGAGATTGGAATCGATAAGATTGGATTTGCGAGTGCTTCTATGTTTGATGAGTTAAAGAATCGATTGTTAGCACAGCAAGAGTTAGGTTATGCTTCAGGCTTTGAGGAACCTGATATTGAAAAAAGAGTAGATCCCACATTAGTTGTTCCAAAAGCTAGATCCATTATTTCAATTGCACTTGCGTATCCTTCTAAATTAAAGGATGCACCAAAGAGCACAAAGGAAGATCGCCGAGGGATCTTTTGCCGTGCTTCTTGGGGACAAGATTATCATACGGTTTTACGTGATAGGCTTCAAAAGCTTGAAGCTTTCATAAAAGAAAAAGTACCTGCAGCTATCCTTCAATCGATGGTAGATACAGGCGAGCTGTCGGACCGAGCTGTAGCAGAAAGAGCTGGTATTGGCTGGAGCGGTAAGAACTGTGCCATTATCACACCTGAATTCGGTTCCTACGTGTATTTAGGGGAAATGATTACAGATATCCCGTTTCCTCCTGATAAACCGATAGAAGACGGCTGTGGTACTTGTAATAAGTGCGTAGATGTGTGCCCTACCGGTGCGCTTGTAACAGGCGGTCAGCTGAATTCGCAGCGATGTATTGCCTTTTTAACCCAAACAAAAGGATTTTTAGCTGAAGAATTTCGAAGTAAATTAGGCAATCGTTTATATGGCTGTGATACATGTCAAACTGTATGTCCTGAAAATAAAGGCAAAGACTTTCATTTTCACCCTGAGATGGAGCCTGACCCAGAACTTGCGAAGCCTAAATTAAAACCGCTTTTAACGATGAGTAATCGTGAGTTCAAAGAGAAATTTGGACATGTTTCAGGGTCATGGAGAGGGAAAAAGCCAATTCAGCGTAATGCCATTATTGCACTTGCCCATTTTAAAGATCAAACCGCTGTTCCAGATTTAATTGAGTTAATTAAAAATGACGTTCGCCCTGTCATTAGAGGAACGGCGGCATGGGCGTTAGGCAAAATTGGTGATAAAGAAGCATTAGATACACTTATGAACTTAAGAGAAAAAGAAAAGGACCAAGAAGTAATTGAAGAAATGTCAAAAGGTATAGAGATGCTTCAAGAGATCTAAACCGTATTTTTATTGATAAAGTTAGCTAATGAGTCATAGCGTATAATAAACGCTTAGAAAAGTGGTGACATTATGCTAACAAAAAGGAATGTATTATATACTTTAATTAAAGCGCGTGCGGACAGCTATGTAAAAGGTGAGCTTCATGAAGACTTTAAGCCTTTCATTGAACAGCAGTGTGAGCTAAAGCGGTCTCTTGTAAAAAAAAGAGAAGTTGATGTTTTAAAATGTAATATGAAAGGTTCTATTCAATCTGCTCATACGGATCAGGAAGAAACAAGAGTATTATATAAGGTGCACATTCAGGCATTTTTAAAACAAAACGATTTTTTCTATATAGAAGAAGAAATTGAAGATCGTTTAGCTCTTTTTTATAAAGATACACTTATTCAAGATGAGCTACTGGTAAAGGATTTTTCTGAAGATGAGGTTGAAATGGATGTAGAAGAAGTAGAGGAAGACGAAGAAAGAGCCTCTTATTATGATCGTCTTGCAGCTGTTCAGTATGCAGAAAAGCATTGGGATAAACCTAATGAAAGTTATAAGCAGTTTGAGGTAAACTGCACCAACTATATCTCACAGTGTTTGCATGCAGGAAAGGCGCCGATGCGGGGGTATCCTAAAAAAGCAAACGGATGGTGGATGAGAGGGAACGCCTGGAGCTATAGCTGGGCCGTTGCTCATTCCATGCACAGCTATTTAAGTAACTCCAAATCAGGACTTCGGGCTGTGAGGAAATCTTCAGCAAGCGAACTTGTCCCGGGAGACGTTATCTGCTACGATTTTGAAGGAGATGGAAGATGGAATCATACGACGATTGTTGTAGCAAAAGACGGTCACGGTATGCCTCTTGTGAATGCGAACACGTATAATAGTCGAATGAGATATTGGGCTTATGAAGATTCAACGGCTTACACGCCAAAGATTAAGTATGATTTTTTCCATATCGTTGATCGGTAAGTCTTTCGTTTTAGCAAGTTAGTGGTATAATGATGAATAGATTTGTTAGCAGAGGTGAAAATTTGTGGGAGTACACGTAGTGTTATTTCAACCAGAAATTCCAGCAAATACAGGAAATATTGCGCGAACATGTGCAGCAACAAATACGACGCTGCATTTAGTTCGGCCGTTAGGCTTTTCAACAGATGATAAAATGTTAAAGCGAGCTGGATTGGATTACTGGGAATTTGTAAATGTGGTGTATCATGATTCATTAGAAGAAGTATTTGAAAAGTATCCTGAAGCAGGCTTTTACTTCATCACAAAATTTGGTCAACAGCCACATACAACATTTGATTATAGTGACTTAGAGCAGGATCATTTCTTCGTATTTGGGAGAGAAACAAAGGGTCTGCCAAAGCACATTATTGAAGAGAACATGGAAAGATGTCTTCGTTTACCGATGACAGAAAATGTTCGTTCTTTAAATTTATCTAATACAGCAGCTATTTTAATCTATGAAGCGCTGCGTCAACAAAATTACGCTGGTTTATCTTAAATAAAAAGCGAGGTTCAATAAAATTTGAACCTCGCTTTTTTATTTATGTCGACGATGATATGTAGTGGTTATTTTTTAACGCCCGGTTTATCATTGTATCCCGCTCTGAAGATGGATGCTAAAAAAGCAATTGTTACTCCTAATACTAAAAGTAAGCGCATTGATTTTCCTCCTCAATCTAATTAAAAGGATTATACAGCTACTGCAGTTAAAACCGACTTCCCATATCTCATGATGATAATAATGACAAAATAACTCTTCTAGAGACGTAAGTTCTCTAATAAAATTTAACCGTTCCTTCTTACTCTTTTATTATAGCTAATAAATACTTCACTGTGAATGCCTAGCAAGGACAAATTTCTGAATTTTACAATTTAAAAAGCATGTTCAAACATTTTGCTGCATAGATTGTATTAATCTTGTTCACTAGCACCATAACTAGTAGGGGAGGTCCTTTAATGGATATATTAAAGAAAGTTGAAAGATACCGCGAAGAAGAGAATCGTCTTAAGTGGGAAGGGACATTTGAAGAGTACCTAAAGCTGATTAAAGATGAGCCTTTAATTGCTCAGCCTGCACACTCTAGAGTATACAACATGATAAAGGATGCAGGAATTGAAGAGGTAAATGGTAAAAGACATTATAAATTTTTCAGTGGACAAATGTTTGGACTTGAAGATTCGCTAGAACGCTTGGTGGAAGAATATTTTCACCCAGCTGCAAAGCGTTTAGATGTTCGTAAACGTATTTTACTTTTAATGGGTCCAGTAAGTGGTGGTAAATCGACGCTAGTGACCATGTTAAAAAGAGGGCTTGAAGCTTATTCGCTTACTGATCGAGGAGCTGTTTACGCTATTAAAGGATGCCCAATGCATGAAGATCCGCTGCATTTAATTCCACATCATTTACGTAAAGACTTCTTTGAAGAGTATGGTATCCGAATTGAAGGAAACTTATCTCCTTTAAATACAATGCGATTAGAGGAAGAGTATGGCGGCAGAATTGAAGACGTCATCATCGAACGCATTTTCTTCTCAGAGGACAAACGAACTGGAATTGGAACGTTCAGTCCTTCTGATCCGAAATCTCAAGACATTGCTGACCTAACAGGAAGCATTGACTTTTCAACAATTGCAGAGTATGGATCTGAGTCAGATCCGCGCGCTTACCGCTTTGACGGAGAGCTTAATAAAGCAAACCGGGGAATGATGGAGTTCCAAGAGATGTTAAAATGTGACGAGAAATTTTTATGGCATTTACTCTCTTTAACCCAAGAAGGAAACTTTAAAGCAGGAAGATTTGCTTTAATTAGTGCAGATGAATTAATCGTAGCGCATACAAATGAAACAGAGTATCGCTCGTTTATTTCCAATAAGAAAAATGAAGCTTTGCATTCACGAATTATTGTAATGCCTGTTCCATATAACTTAAAAGTGAGTGATGAGGAAAAAATTTATGACAAAATGATTCGTGAAAGTGACGTATCAGATGTTCATATTGCCCCTCATACGCTACGTATTGCGTCTATCTTTACTACGTTAACAAGATTAAAAGAGCCTAAAAAAGGCGATATCGATTTGTTAAAGAAAATGCGCTTATACGACGGTCAATCTGTAGAAGGCTATAACGATGCAGACGTAGAAGAGTTACAAAAAGAGTATACGGATGAAGGAATGAGCGGTATTGATCCGCGTTATGTCATTAACCGCATTTCATCTACCATCATTCGAAAAGATATTAAATCAATCAATGCATTAGATGTACTGCGTTCATTGAAGGAAGGGTTAGCACAGCATGCGTCTATTTCTGCTGAGGACCGAGAGCGTTACCTGAATTATATTTCTCTGGCGCGTAAAGAATATGATGAAATTGCTAAAAAAGAAGTGCAAAAAGCGTTCGTTTATTCTTACGAAGAGTCTGCTAAAACATTAATGGATAATTATTTAGATAATGTCGAAGCATACTGCAACAAAAATAAGCTTCGTGATCCGTTAACAGGAGAAGAGTTAAATCCAGATGATAAATTAATGCGTTCAATTGAAGAACAAATTGGTATTTCAGAAAATGCGAAAAAAGCATTCCGCGAAGAAATCTTAATTCGTATTTCCGCTTATGCACGTAAAGGAAAACGATTTGACTATAATTCTCATGAACGCTTACGTGAAGCGATTCAGAAAAAACTGTTTGCAGATTTAAAAGACGTAGTGAAAATTACAACGTCCACTAAAACACCAGATGAGCAGCAGCTGAAGAAAGTAAATGAAGTAGTGGCTCGATTGATTGATGAGCATGGATACAATTCAGTATCTGCTAATGAACTGCTGCGCTATGTAGGAAGTTTGTTAAATCGATAACTCAGTACTAACAAGAAAACATGGCACTTCCGATCTGTGCCATGTTTTTCTTATCTCTTAAAATAAACTCTGCATAATTAGGCTATTGTGTAGTACGCATTGCACTTAACCATCATATGATAAGTCATAAACATATACATGACACTAGACACTATAAAATGAATAGTTAATAGTAAAAGAATTAGTTAGCAAGTATACCATTCTTGCGCATAGGATAAGAGTAACCAACCTTTGAACTAAAGGTATTTGTCAGAAACTTTCGGTATAGCTTATGCATGCCGAGTAAAAACGTGCAGGTGTTTTTTAAATAAGGAGGGGAATAGCGTGGGAAAAGAAGTAGATAAAAGTTTTGCTGTCTCAAAAGAAGACTGGTCCCTCCATCGTAAAGGCCACGATGATCAAAAAAGACATCAAGAAAAAATTAAAGAAGCCATTAAAAATAATTTACCGGACTTAATTACAGAAGAAAATATCGTGATGTCCAATGGAAGAGAAGTTGTTAAAATCCCGATCAAATCATTGGATGAATATCGAATTCGGTACAATTATGATAAAAACAAACATGTGGGTCAAGGTGATGGAGACAGTAAAGTTGGGGATGTAGTAGCACGTGACGGATCTGCTGGAGATGGTCAAAAAGGAGCAGGAAAAGGTCAAGGAGCAGGTGATCAGGCTGGAGAAGACTACTTTGAAGCGGAAGTGTCCCTCATGGAGCTTCAAGAGGCTTTATTTGCTCAATTAGAACTGCCTAATCTTCAGCGAAAAGAATCTGATCAAATTGTTGTGGAACACATTGAATTTAATGATATACGACGTACAGGTTTGATGGGGAATATTGATAAAAAACGAACGATGATGAGCGCTTATAAGCGAAACGCAATGACAGGAAAGCCTGCTTTTCATCCTATTTATCCGGAGGATTTAAAATTTAAAACGTGGAATGAAGTTATAAAGCCAGAATCGAAAGCAGTCGTTTTAGCTATGATGGATACGAGCGGTTCGATGGGCATATGGGAAAAATATATGGCACGAAGCTTTTTCTTTTGGATGACACGCTTTTTACGTACGAAATACGAAACGGTGGAAATTGAATTTATTGCGCATCATACAGAGGCAAAAGTAGTGTCAGAAGAAGACTTCTTCTCCAAAGGAGAAAGTGGAGGAACCATCTGCTCATCTGCTTACCGAAAAGCGCTTGAATTAATTAACCAAAAGTATGATCCGAGCCGTTACAATATTTACCCGTTTCATTTTTCAGATGGTGATAACTTAACTTCAGATAACGCAAGGTGTGTAAAGTTAGTAAATGAATTAATGAAAGTGTCAAATATGTTTGGGTATGGGGAAGTAAATCAGTACAATCGACATTCCACTTTAATGTCTGCGTACAAAAACATTCAAGACGAAAGCTTTAGACACTTTATTTTAAAACAAAAATCAGACGTTTTTCATGCGATGAAAAGCTTTTTTAGAAAAGAGACCGAAGACCAAAAATATGCATAACCTAAAAGGCCTAGACTTGTTATCTAGGTCTTTTTTATGCGGTTTATTCAGCGCTTCTTTGGAGATAGTAAAAGTACGACTTTATCCAAAAGGAGAATAAGTGAATGAACGAAAATATAAAGAGTGAAATGCAAAAACATCAACAAAATCAGCGGTTGAATGCAGCCGAGTTAGGTTACTTATGGGCGCAATATTTAGGCGATACGCTGTATGTATGCGTTCTTGGATATTTTCTATCTGTTGTAAAAGATCCAGAGATTAAGGAACTTTTAAAAAAAGCACATCAGTTTTCACAAACTCATGTAGACGAATTGACGGAATTATTCAGTTTAGAAAAAATTCCAATTCCAGTAGGGTTTGGGGAACAAGATGTGAACAAAGGAGTTCCTGCTTTATTCGATGATATTTTTATGGCTATTTATGTAAACGAAATGGCCATTGGAGGTATGAAGAAATATGCCAGAGCGCTAAGCGCAGTGAGAAGGCAAGATATTTATGACCACCTATCTCGATGTGTAAAAGAAAGCGACATTCTTTTAGAGAATTCTAACCACGTTATTTTAAGAAAAAGCATGCTGATGAGACCTCCGGTTATTCCTTATCCTGTAAAAGTGAATTTTGTGGAGGAAAAAACATTTATATCACCATTTTTCTCTCAAATGCATCCTTTAACTTCTTTAGAGGTTACCGCTATTCAAGAAATTGTTAATACAAATGTATTAGGTAAAACGCTGATGCTGGCCTTTAGTCAAGTAGCTACCACACAAAAATTACGCTCTTATTTTTTTGATGGAGTCAAGCTTGCAAGTAAGCAAATCAAGCACTTCACCGAATTACTGTCTGAAGCTGATTTACCAAGTCCGAGGCTGCTTGATGCATATGTAACCAACTCAACGATTTCACCGTTTTCAGATAAGCTGATGATGTATCATACTTCTACAGCGGTGACGATCGCTATTGATAACTGCGGTGCTGGTTTGTCTATGGCCTTCCGTTCGGATGTAGCAGTAGAATTTTCTCAGCTAATTGGGCGTATAGGGAAGTACGGAAAAGATGGAATTCGAATTATGATTGAGCAAGGGTGGATGGAAGAACCTCCAATGGCAACTGATCATAAGAAGTTGGCAGAGAAATAAGAAAGATATGTTGTGGATTATCAGTAATTTTGCGGTGCTGAAACATATATAGCTAAATGAAAATAGGTTGCTCTAGACCCACTTGAATGAACAGTGATAAGATAAAAAAGCTGATTTTTCAAGAAGTAAGTCGAGGTGTGCAAATGAATAATAGTATAAGGGAGTCCATTGCGAAAAAAGTAGCATGGATTAGCGTATGGAGCAATATTGCCCTTACGCTAGGAAAAGTAATAGTAGGATGGATTGGAAATAGTGATGCCGTATTTGCTGATGGTATTCACTCTGCAGCGGACGTATTTGCCTCTATTATTGTCTTGTTGGTTATACGAGTAGCAAATAAGCCAGCAGATGATGATCATCCATACGGGCATGGAAAAGCAGAAGTAATTGTCTCAGGAATTGTAGGAATTATTTTATTGCTTGTATCATTTTATGTGGTATTTGAAGGAGTCGTTGGTTTATTCCATCCGGTTGAATCTCCAAATATTTTAGCCATGTGGATTGCTGTTATTTCATACATAGCAAAGGTATTATTGTACCGTTATTCTTTAAACGTAGCCAAGCAGCACCACAGTAAGGCAATTGAGGCAATTGCATTTGATCATAAAGCAGATATTGTTGCTTCTATTGCAGCGGCAATTGGTGTTTTATTATCCATTATTGGTGATAAAATGGATGTTCAACTGCTGTTATACGGAGATAAAATAGCAAGTATCTTTGTTGCTTATTTAATTTTTAACATTGCCAGACAAATGATGGGAGAGTCTTTTCAAATCTTAATGGAAGGCAATATTGATGAAGAGCTACTGAAAGAACTTGAAGAAAGTATTTATGAATTTGAAGATGTGAAGCGGATTGATCGCGTTCGAGCAAGAGAACATGGCCATTACATATTAGTGGATGTACGTATTTCAATTGACCACTTTAAAACAATTAAGGAAGGTCATGATTTAGGACGAGAAATCAAAGCTACACTTATGAAAAAGCATGATAATATTCAGGAAGTATTAATCCATTTGAATCCTTATTATCCAGATTAAATAAGAAGCAGCGAAGTGTTACTCGCTGCTTCTTATTATTTATATATGTAGAAATTAATGAAATGAGTAGCATAAAATAATGAGGGTTTTTATTTATAAAGAATCAAGTTTAATAAAATTGTATAAAGGGAATTGTATTTATTTATTGATGTGATAGGATAAAAAAGCATATAAATGCATTCACTACGAATGAAAGCAGTGGACGGGTACATATAGATAATAATAAATGGTTTTGGGAGTCAAAGAAGGTGATGTTGAAGTGAATGTAAGCATCAGGTCAATTGTTAAAAAAGTCATGTTCACTCTATTTATTGCGTATACGGCAGTGGTCATTTACGCTACGCTCATACGGGAAAACGAACATGTTTACGGAAAAGCAATGAACTTGGATTTATTTAGTACAATCCGTCTGATGTGGGACAGCGGTAATATAATGCTCACTCTGACAAATATACTGGGAAATATCGTGATGTTTGCGCCGCTTGGAATGTTTATTCCGTTGTTTATGAAGTGGTTTGACGGTTTTATTCAAGTCTTTACGACGGGTTTCTTAATCAGTTTTCTGATTGAAATTTTACAGTACAAGCTAACGGAACGAGTATTTGATATTGATGATATCTTTTTGAATACGCTAGGTACATTTATAGGCTGGGTTATTATTAAAATACTATATTGGATTAAGAACATGCTGAAAGCACGTTTCAAAAAAAGATGAAAGGACTTCTTTACGAAGTCCTTTTTGCATCTTGTTGATAGAAACACTTAATGCAGCGTCTTACGGAAGAATGTGAGGATTCAACGATAATGTGCTGACAATTTTGCTGAACAAATAATAACTTTCCTTCAAGCTGCTTAATTTGTTTTTTAAGCTGTTCTACTTCATTATTGATAGATATTTGAACCACTGTTAACAAACTCTTTAGCTTTTTCTTTCATTCCTTCTTTTCTTACTTCGTTTACATCTTTTTCATTTTCTTGAGCCATGTTACGAATATCTTGAGAAATACGCATCGAACAGAATTTAGGTCCACACATTGAACAGAAATGGGCTGTTTTAGCACCTTCAGCGGGAAGTGTTTCATCGTGATATTCTTTTGCGCGCTCTGGATCTAGTGACAGGTTAAATTGATCATTCCATCTAAATTCAAATCTTGCTTTAGACAGAGCATTATCGCGTTTTTGTGCTCCTGGATGGCCTTTTGCTAGGTCAGCAGCATGCGCAGCAATTTTATAGGTGATAACGCCTTCGCGAACGTCTTCTTTATTCGGGAGTCCTAAATGTTCTTTTGGCGTTACGTAGCAAAGCATAGCTGTTCCAAACCAGCCAATCATTGCAGCACCAATACCTGATGTAATATGGTCATAGCCTGGAGCGATGTCGGTTGTAAGCGGTCCAAGAGTATAGAAGGGAGCTTCCTGGCATATTTCCATTTGTTTATCTACGTTTTCTTTGATGAGATGCATTGGAACATGTCCAGGACCTTCAATCATAACTTGAACATCGTGTTTCCAAGCAATTTTAGTTAATTCACCAAGCGTTTCTAATTCACCGAACTGTGCCTCATCATTAGCATCTGCAATGGAACCAGGACGTAGCCCATCGCCAAGCGAAATAGCAATATCGTATGCTTTACAGATTTCACAGATTTCTTCAAAGCGAGTATATAAAAAGTTCTCTTCATGATGAGCTAAACACCACTGCGCCAAGATGGATCCTCCGCGTGAAACAATACCTGTCGTACGTTTCGCTGTCAGAGGAATATAACGTAAAAGAACACCTGCGTGAATAGTAAAGTAATCAACACCTTGTTCTGCTTGTTCAATTAATGTATCACGGTATGCTTCCCACGTTAGATCTTCTGCTACGCCTTTTACTTTTTCAAGCGCTTGGTAAATAGGAACGGTCCCTACAGGAACAGGCGAGTTGCGGATAATCCATTCGCGTGTTGTGTGAATATCCTTTCCTGTTGATAGATCCATAATTGTATCGGCTCCCCAACGCGTTGCCCATGTCATTTTTTCTACTTCATCTTCAATAGCTGAACGAATAGCTGAATTTCCGATATTAGCATTAATTTTTACATGGAATTTGCGGCCGATAATCATCGGTTCGCTCTCAGGGTGATTGATATTATTAGGGATAATTGCACGTCCTCTTGCTACTTCTTCACGCACAACTTCAGGATCCATCTGTTCGCGAATAGCGATAAATTCCATTTCGGGCGTGATGATTCCTTTTTTCGCATAGTGCATTTGCGTTACATTTTGATTTTTTTTCGCGCGCAAAGGTAAACGATTAATAATAAAGCGCTCGTACTGATCTCTTGGATCACCATCATAATAACCGTTATCCTGTGGCTGAACCGTACGGCCTTGATATGTTTCTACATCGTTTCGTTCTGCAATCCACTTTTCGCGCAGAGCCGGTAATCCTTTTTGTAAATTAATTTCATAAGAGGGATCTGTATAAACACCGCTCGTGTCGTACACACGTACGGGACAATTTTCTTCTTCACCAAAAGACCCTGTAGTAGGAGACTGATGAATTTCGCGCATAGGCACTTTAAGGTCTTGTCTGGATCCTTGGACATATACTTTGTGACTGTTTGGAAAAGGCTTTTTCATAGAAACTGATACATTTTGTTTTGACATTACATATTCCTCCGGTTTCGCATAAAGTGTAGCTATACCGAACCATAAAAAAATCGGGTTCTGTGATAGACAGAACCCGATGGAATAGGCAAAAAAAGAATAAACATATACTATTCTTTTCAAGACTACTTCCCTCCGCTGGTATAACCCAAATCAGGTTCAAAGGGTTAAAGAGTTTTATTGCACTCTTCTCTCAGTCTGAGCTATCAGACACCCCTAGTAGAAATAACATTCAAATTATTCAATTTACGGCTTAAGTTTACCATCATTCGGTAAAAAATCAACCCTTAAATAAAAAAAGCTAGACAATTAGCGTTGTCTAGCAGCATCGATTGCAATCACAATAGCTGTAATAATATGCATGATAAATCCCAAAAATGGAATCCAAGCAACCAGTGAGGTAACAAGCCCTAGTATGTTTCCATAAGCAGATAACCCTCGTCTATTAGCTAAAATGAGTGTGATAGCATGAAGAATAAATCCAATAAAAAGAGGAGTATAGCTAAAGCCCATAACAATCCCCGCGCCAATTAAAGGAATTCCCAGCAAGGCTTCATACCCAGCAGTGACCCATTTCATTGTACGTACATTTCCATTCATAGTAAAAAGCCTCCTAAAAAAGATACTACTATATACGAGAAAAGAGAGAAAAAAGTTTCAAATTACTTAGGGGATATGTCGTATAAGTCAGCCCTATTGGATTAAAATGATAGATGACAGTAAGGGGGGATGGAAAAAACATAATGATTTAGTCATTTTTTCACACTAAAGAAAAATAGTCTAGATGATTCATTTTTAGCTAAGGGACCAGAATTTATACTGAACATAGTAACTGCTTTTTAAAATAAATAAAAGCTGATATCTTGTTTTTTGGTTGTAGCATGTAAGCTTTTTATTACAAATTATTAAAGATTCTTATCTTTTTGCAAATACACATTGTATTTCATAGTTTTAACAATTATGATAAAAAAGCAAGTGTCAAAATAGGAAAATAGTTGAGCATGTAAAACGAAGCGATAAGCTTATTAATTTGAAAGAAAGGCAAGGTACATAGCTTTATGTGGGAAATTATTGTAGCAATCATTTTAGGGATTGTAGAAGGTTTAACAGAGTTTGCTCCCGTTTCGTCAACTGGGCATATGATTATTGTGGATGACCTGTGGTTAAATTCAAAAGAATTATTTTCATCTCCAGTAGCTAATACATTTAAGATTGTTATTCAGCTAGGGTCGATCTTAGCAGTAGTTGTTATTTTTAAAGATCGTTTTATTAATTTATTAGGATTAGGAAAGAAACCAGCTGCTGCAATTGGACCGACAAATCGCTTAAATTTAATGCAGGTAATTGTTGGTTTGTTACCCGCAGGAGTGTTAGGCCTTTTGTTTGATGATTACATTGATGAACATTTGTTTTCTTTAAATACGGTGCTAATTGGCTTAGTGGTCGGAGCTGTATTAATGATTCTAGCAGATTTGTTTGGACCTAAACGTCCGCGTGTAGAGACGGTGGACCAAATGTCTTATGGACAAGCACTAGGTATAGGACTGTTTCAATGTATTGCTCTTTGGCCAGGTTTTTCTCGTTCAGGCTCAACGATTTCAGGAGGGGTTCTTCTTGGAATGAGCCATAAGGCAGCCGCAGATTTTACATTTATTATGGCAGTGCCAATTATGGCAGGAGCAAGTGGACTTTCATTGGTTAAAAACTGGCAATATTTCACATCAGATGCACTACCGTTTTTTATTGCTGGTTTTATCAGCGCCTTTATTTTTGCGCTTATATCGATTCGCTTTTTCTTAAAATTAATCAACCGCATTAAATTAGTTCCGTTTGCCATTTATCGAATTGTCTTAGCGGCTATTCTATATTTTGTATTTTTATAAAATAAATAAGCGTATTTTATAGCCATTTAAACTTCTGATAAAGACTTAAAAAGCAAGAAAAAGCTATTGCAACATTGCAATAGCTTTTTTGCATAAATATATATTATTGTCTTTTGAAAGCGTTTTATAAACATGGGTATTGACAAAACGTGTCGAAAAATAGTAAATTAATATTTGTGCAGTATAAAGTTAAGTAAAAGTAAGACTTCTGTTTAGTTTTATTGACTGTAAAAAACGTATGACAACGTATAGATCGTTTTAATTTTATAAAAATTGAATAATAAGCTTAATCGTATAGAGCGGGGGAATCATTATCGGCAGTAAAGCTGCCTTGGGGTGAATCCTTACAAAAGGTAGGAAACTCTCAATTCCGAATCCGACAGTTAACCTCGTTTGCTTTATTGAGAGAAAGAGCCCAAAATAGCGTAAGTAAAAGGCTGTTCTTTCTTAAGAATAGTCTTTTTTTGTTTTTTCAGAAAAGTATATACAAATGTCATACATCTTTGGGGAGGTACATCTATGAAAAAAATTCGTTTTGGTTTGGCTACGCAGATTTTTACCGGTTTAATCCTCGGTGTTCTTGTAGGAGTAATTTGGTTTAACGATCCGCGTGTAGTAACATACCTACAGCCGCTGGGAGACCTATTTTTAAGATTAATTAAGATGATTGTTATTCCAATTGTTATCTCAAGCTTAGTCGTTGGAGTTGCAGGAGCAGGTAGCGGTAAACAGGTCGGAAAGCTCGGCGTTAAAACCATTCTCTATTTTGAAATTATTACGACTTTTGCAATTATAATCGGTGTATTGGTTGCTAATATTTTTCATCCAGGGCAAGGTGTAGACATTCATTCAGCACAGAAGAGTGATATTTCACAATACGTTGAAACATCCAAACAGCAAGAAGGAAAGTCAGTGGCTGAAACGTTCTTACACATTGTTCCGACAAACTTTTTCCAGTCAATTGTTGAAGGGGACATGCTAGCAATTATCTTCTTTACAGTATTGTTCGCACTTGGAGTAGCGGCAATTGGAGAAAGAGGAAAGCCTGTTGTTCAATTCTTTGACGGCGTTTCTCACGCAATGTTTCACGTGGTAAACCTAGTAATGAAAGTGGCTCCGATTGGAGTATTTGCTTTAATTGGTGTCACAGTTTCGAAATTCGGTTTAGAGTCACTCCTTTCATTAGGAAAGCTTGTTATCTTAGTTTACTTAGCGTTAATTTTCTTCCTACTTGTTGTATTAGGAGGAATTGCGAAATGGGCAGGAATTAACATTTTCCACTTATTCCGCTATATGAAAGATGAACTGTTGTTAGCATACAGTACATCTAGTTCTGAGACAGTTCTTCCGCGTATTATGGAAAAGCTTGAAAAGATGGGCTGTCCAAAAGCTATCGTATCGTTCGTTGTACCAATTGGTTATACATTTAACCTAGATGGTTCTGTTCTCTATCAAGCGATTGCAGCTTTATTCTTAGCGCAAGTGTATGGTATTGATTTAACGATCGTTCAACAGCTGACG
The DNA here is from genome assembly GCF_038898415.1 of Priestia sp. SB1. NCBI lineage: Bacteria > Bacillati > Bacillota > Bacilli > Caryophanales > Bacillaceae > Priestia > Priestia sp. SB1. The sequence continues at coordinate 16,739 of NZ_JBBJSS010000020.1, forward strand.
CTCATTCTGGTATTGATGGTTACATCTAAAGGAATGGCTGCGGTGCCAGGAACATCATTTGTTGTATTACTGGCTACTCTTGGAACAATCGGCGTTCCGGCAGAAGGATTAGCCTTCATTGCGGGAGTAGACAGAATCATGGATATGGCACGTACGGTTGTTAACTTAGTAGGAAACACACTAGCAGCAATTGTGATGTCTAAATCAGAAGGCAAATTTGACCCTAAAAAAGGTACAGAGGTCATGAGAGCCGGCTAATTTATAAATTAAAAAGCTACTTATTCTATTCAAAAAATTAGAATAAGTAGCTTTTTTCATAATAATTCCTTTATTATTATGGAAATTGACCCTATAATATGTAACATCAGGTATAAATATATCCAAATTTTATTCTTACATAAAAGCAGTCACTGGTTCCTTTCTTTATCAATAAATATAGAGATAGCTTAGCTAGTTGGGGGATAGTAGAGTATGTGGAAAAAGCGAATATGGGTCATCGCCTCGATAGTAATCGTATGTTTTTTAATCCCTTACAGTTTACCGATTGTGTTTGCTTTATTAACAGCATTAGCGCTTGAGGGTATTGTTCAAAAATTGCATCAATCTTTTAAAATGAAGAGAGTCTACGCAGTGCTTATGACCTTCATTTTATATGTTGTTTCGCTCATACTTATTGGGTTTTTTATTGTTCGGACAATCGTTACGCAAGTGGTTGCTCTTTCAAAGATAGCGCCTTCATTTGTAAAGGAAATCTATGAAACCGCGATTTATCCAACTATTATTAAGTGGAAATACTATTCAAACGCTCTTCCTACAGAAGTGATTTCTTCTATCGAGCGCACGCTTGAAAAAACCGTAAATTCATTAGATTCTCTATTAAAAAGTACCGTGGAAATCATCATTAGCTTTGCCGCTACTGTTCCTGGGTTTCTACTAGAGTTTCTTATTTATTTAGTAGCGCTTGTATTTATCAGCCTTGAGCTGCCTGCTATTAAAAATAAAATTAAGTCTTTCTTAACAGAAGAAACGAAATATAAGCTACAAGTTGTCATCACTCAGCTTATCCAAGCGGGGGTTGGTTTTATTAAGGCACAAATTATTTTAAGTGTCATGACGTTTGTAATGGCTTATGTAGGGCTTTGGCTATTAGATGTTCCGTATACCGCGCTGCTTAGTTTATTAATTGTAATTGTCGATATCTTACCAATCCTTGGGACAGGCTCGGTGCTCGTTCCATGGGGGATTTTTGCTCTTACTCAAGGACATGACTCATTAGCAATCGGCTTATTTATTCTATTTGGAGTCATTACGGTAGTAAGACGTGTAGTAGAACCAAAAGTATTTTCTACAAATATGGGTATTTCACCTTTGGCTGCATTAGTTAGTTTGTACATTGGATTTAAACTTTTAGGTTTTGTCGGGTTGTTTTTAGGACCGGCTTTAGTTATTTTATACGATGCTCTTCGTAAAGTAGGTATTATTCAAATTAACTTTAAACTATAAAAGCGCTGGATAAAACTAGCGCTTTTTTTTATTGAAACTTTTGTAGTACGTCATACGTAAAGAGGGAAAGGAAAAAACTATGTCGCGTTGGTTTTTATCTATCAATCGGCTAAATTATAGTTTTGCAGTCTTAGATTTAATGACATGAGGAGGAGAATTTTTGTTAGAGTCGGTTTTACTTTCTTTAATTGAAGCGCTAAAACAGCTCTCTTATTTTGGCGTAATTTTAGCATTAACGTTTGAGTTTGTCCCCGCAGAGCTTGTTTTACCTTTAGTAGGGTATTGGGTGTACCAAGGTGATATGAACTTGTATCTGGCTATCCTTGCAGGTACAGTAGGCGGTGTGTGTGGACCGTTGACTCTTTATGCACTGGGACGTTACGGTGGACGACCGCTAGTTTTAAAATATGGAAAATATTTTTTGGTGAAAGAAAAAGAAATTGACGCTGCCGATCGCTTTTTTAATAAGTACGGCAGCGGGGTCGCTTTTTTTGGACGGTTTATTCCAGGAGTGCGTACGGCTATCTCTTTTCCATGCGGGATGGCAAAAATGAATGTATGGCTGTTTTCTATTTACACATTTGTTGCGATGCTTCCAGTAACGGCTATTTACGTATATTTAGGATATAAGTTAGGACCTAAGTGGAAAGAGGTGGGTCCGATTGTATCTCAATACATGCAGCCTATTGGAATAGGAATTGTTGTTTTAATTGCGTTATTTTTTATCATTAAATATGTGCGGAATAAACAAGTAGGACAGAGCTGATAAATCGAGGAAAAGAGTGAGGATATGTCAGAGCATGAACAATTGAGAATAGAATTACGAAAAATTGAAAAGTGGGAGAAAGACCAAAAAGGACTTTTTTTCTGGGAGCGGCTGGCTCGCTTGCCTTTTTCAGCTTTAGATAAAGTAACGCCAAAGTTCATTCATCAAAAAATAGAAAAATTATTAGATGAAATTGCTAAGTATGTTGATAATGGAGGCCAGTATTTAGCTAATACGTCTGCCACGCTAGAGAAAGCATCAGCCCAATTACAAGAAAATAAGCAGCTGTCAATAGAGGATGTTCAGCATTTATCTCTGCAGGAAATGGATGAGTTGGCGGAGTATTTTATTGAAGTCCGAAAAAAGAATGCGCAGCTGCAAGGAGCTACAACCGGAGTAGGTGGAATTTTCACACTGGCGATTGATATTCCTTTTGTATTGGGACTTACGCTTAAGACACTGCAAGAAGTGGCTGTTTCTTATGGTTACGATCCCACTGAGCAAGAGGAACGCATTTTTATGGTCAAATGCATGCAGTTTTCATCCTCTGATATTGTAGGAAAGCGTGCGATTTTAGAAGAATTAGCAAGCGGCAATCGAACGCAGAGCTTGCAGCAGCTCCAAGGTTGGAGAGAAGTGTTTCTAACCTATAGAGACAACTTGGGATGGAAAAAGCTATTTCAAATGATTCCTATAGCAGGGATGGTGTTTGGGGCGTATATTAACAAACAAGCGATTAGCGATATAGGAGAAGTTGGAATGATGCTTTACCGTAAAAGACGCATTTTAGAAAAAGTCTCACAATCTAAAAAATAAAAATAGGCTGGTATGAAAGTATTTTAGTTGAAGAAAAATCCGAACGAGTTTGATTCTTAGTTGAGAATCAAATACGTTCGGATTTTTTTATTGATATAGTAAATGTAGCTTTCATGTATTTAGTTGCCTCTAGGTGTTGATTGGAGGGCAAGGCGAAGACTCCTGCGGAAAAAGCGGAACAGATGAGACCCCGCAGGAGCGCAAGCGACGAGGAGGCTCAACGGCCGCCCGAGGAAAGCGAAGCCTTGCACGGAAATCAACAGCGGTGTAACGAGCGATTCATATTAGATCGTTTACCTTTTTGTGCGTGTGTAGATGGGATTGATTTGTTTATGTCTCGATTACTTTTTTTCGACATTATTTCTGGGGAAATATGTCGAGGTGTGTTAAGCCTATTTCCTTAATCAAAATGAAAAGTAGGAATGGTAATAGTATTTTTTCGTCTGGCAATCAGTAAATAAATAATTCCAATTATACTCCATACAATACCGATAAATAAGGATGTTTTTTCTAAGTTAAGCCACATAAAAAATAAAAATAAACTGCCGAGTAAAGGCATAAGTACATATGAAATATATCCACTGAGAGATCGTTTGTTTTGTTGAATAAAATAATGGATAAAAACCGCTATGTTAACTGAACTGAACGCAATTAAAGCACCAAAATTAATTAAAGAGGTAGCTTTTTCAAGAGACAGACTTAGTGAAATTAAAGAGAGACCACCAATAATGACTACGTTCCAAACAGGCGTCTTTGTTTTAGGGTGAATATAGCCAAAAATTCTCCGTGGCAGATAACCATCTTTCCCAATTGCGTAGAGAAGTCTTGATGCACTCATATGTGAGACAAGTCCAGAAGCAATAGTTGATGTTAAGGCTGCTGCTACAAAAATAGATTGAAACAGCTGGCCGCCAATTTTATAAGCGATTTCAGCCGATGCACCTTCTAAATCATGAAACAAAGAGGCTGAAGGGAAAAGAAGCTGAGCAAAGTAAGAAACCGTAATAAATAAGGCGCCTCCCGTACATGCAATAATGAGAATCCCTTTGGGAATGGTTTTCTCAGGCTTAAGTGTTTCTTCAGCCATGGTGGTTACAGCATCAAACCCTAAAAAAGAAAAGCATAAAATAGCTGCTCCGTTTAATAAAAGAGATATAGAAGCCGATTCACTTATAAACGGTTTAAATGATAGCTCTTGCCCTTGAGTTGTAGCACTTAAAATAATAAAGATGATAGCTACTAAAATTTGAAAAGCAACTAATAGCGTACCAAAAGAAACGGTTAAATGAACGCTAAAAATATTCATTATGGTCATGATGACCACAAAGCTGATAATCCATACGGCTTTTGGAACACCTGGAAACAGAGAGCTTAGGTAAATATTTGTCAAAAGTGCATTAATCATCGGTAGAAATAGATAATCAAGAAGAGCCGTCCATCCTACCAAAAAACCAATGCTTGGATTCATTACTTGCTGTGCGTATGTATAAGAAGAACCAGCTCCAGGAAAAGCTTTTACCATTTTTCCATAACTAATGGCTGTGAATAAAATAGCAATCAACGTGAATGCATAAGCACCTGAAACATGTCCATCTGTGGATTCAGTTACAATGCCAAATGTATCGAAAACGGCCATGGGTGCCATGTAGCCTAATCCTATCACGACGATATGCCATAATTTTAGTTGTTTAAGAAGAGAAGGTCCATGATTCATATTTGTCATCCTTTCTGTGTATAATCATTCTGCAATATTTATTATTATACTATATTGTTAGATTTGTCATCTTTTTTTGAAAAAGAAGAGAAAATTGCGCGCTAAGAGATAAAGAGCGTTTAGTTAATTACTAGATAAAGCAAAAAAATGCTTTTTTTCACTTTGATTTTTACCATTGAGTCTAGAAAGCATTTTACATAAAATGAAAGAAAGTAAAAAAGCTTTCGATTAGTATGATCTACTTGTAATAAATACGAAAACAAACTTTTGAATGCGGTTACATTTTTGCGGGTGTATAAACTTATAATGATGATAAAGGAGATGAAGGAAGTGATTGCTACACCCTATATAAACTTGGAGATAAACAAGGAACCAGGTGTGCATGTTGTATTGGATGAAACAAAAAAAGATGGTGTTTATTTTATTAAATTAACGGTCAAGTCGATTAAAAAAAGAAGTCTTCCAAAAATGGCGTTAAAATGGAGCGTTCCGTTGTTAGATATCCAGCTATATAAATCTATACAAACTAGTCAGGGAGATGTGAGTACCTCTTCTGTTCATTGTTTTATGAATAAAAATGGCTCTAACCGCTACACTATTGCATGTTCAGACATACTTCATCCTATTCGGTGTGCCCCCAATTGGAAGGAAATGTGTCTAGATGTGGAGATGAACTTATTTAGTGAAAGCACTTGGTCTCTTCATAGCTACGAAACTGAACTGCGAGTAGATACAAGAATGATTGAAACAGAAGAGTTATTCAAAGATTTAGCGAAATGGTATGAAAGAAAAGAGATTAATCTAGCATCTGCTGTTGAGCATGCAACGGCAATAGATGAAAAAGGAAATGTCTCGTTAGATATTTGATGGTGAGGAGAGAGATAGAGTGGGGATCTTATTTAATGAACGTACAAAGGAGTTTCACCTGCAGGGCCGCGATGTAAGTTATATCTTTTCAGTGTTGAAAAACGAGCAGCTTGGTCACTTGTACTATGGAAAAAAGCTTAAGCACCGTCCGTCTTTTCAGCATTTTTTACGTGTGGAAACAAGAGGAGCTAGCGCTTCGGTCTATGAAGGAGAACTAGCATTTTCTCTTGAAACAATCAAACAAGAGTATCCTTCTTATGGGACAACAGACTTCAGAGAGCCAGCCTACCAACTTCTTCAGCAAAACGGAAGCCGAGTCACCAATTTTGAATACGATAACCATAAAATTTACAAGGGCAAGAAGCCATTAAACGGCTTACCTGCTACATACGTAGAAGAAGAAAGTGAAGCCACGAGTGTAGAAGTTGAACTAATTGATAAATTGCTCAATGCATCACTTATTTTAACGTATACCGTTTACGAAGACCGAAATATTATTACGCGTCACGCACGATTTGAACATAGAGGAGAAGAACCAGTCGATATTTTGCGTATCATGAGCGGCAGCATTGATTTGCCCACATCAAACTATGAAATGGTTCAGCTTTCCGGTGCATGGATTCGAGAGAGACACGTGAAAACAAGAATGCTTCAGCCGGGTATTCAAAGTATTTCGAGTGCGAGAGGTACAAGCAGCAGTCAGCAAAACCCATTTTTAATTTTAAAGAATCCAGCTGCAACTGAACACAGTGGAGAAGCGTATGGTTTTAGTCTTGTATACAGCGGAAACTTTCTTGGACAAGTGGAAGTAGATCACTATAATGTATCAAGAATAACGATGGGTATTCACCCTTTTGATTTTCAGTGGCGACTAGAAAGTGGACAAACTTTTCAATCACCAGAACTAGTATTGGCTTATTCAAATAACGGGCTAAACGGTCTTAGCCAAGAGTATCATGAGCTTTATCGCAAGCGTCTCGCTAGAGGAAAATGGCGGGATTTAGAGCGACCAGTTTTAATTAATAACTGGGAAGCGACGTATTTTGATTTTAACGAAGAGAAAATTGTACACATTGCCAAAGAAGCACAAAAGCTGGGCGTTGAACTTTTTGTATTGGATGACGGCTGGTTTGGTAAACGTAATGATGATACAACTTCTCTTGGAGACTGGTTTGTAGATGAAAATAAGCTTCCGGGCGGTATGAAATCATTGGCTCAAAAAGTAACGGATTTAGGTATGGACTTTGGATTATGGTTTGAACCTGAAATGATTTCAAAGCAAAGCAACTTGTATGAAAAGCATCCAGATTGGTTGATTCATGTGCCAAATCGTCATCAGTCTCATGGACGAAATCAATATGTGCTTGATTTTTCACGAGAAGAAGTAGTGAATTATATTTATGAACGAATGGAAGCTATTTTAAGTGAAGCACCTATCTCGTATATAAAATGGGATATGAACCGAAATATAACGGAGATTGGATCTGTTGGGCTACCCGCGAATCGCCAGTTTGAAGTAGTACATCGCTACATTTTAGGAGTATATGATTTGTATGAGCGACTAACAAAGAAGTTTCCGGATATTTTATTTGAATCGTGTGCAAGCGGGGGCGCTAGATTTGATCCGGGAACGCTTTATTATGCTCCTCAAGCTTGGACGAGCGATAACACGGACGCGATTGAACGTCTAAAAATTCAGTACGGCACTTCTTTTGCTTATCCAATCAGTTCAATGGGAGCACACGTATCAGCCGTACCAAATCATCAAGTACGCAGAGTAACAAGTCTAGAAACAAGAGGAGACGTTGCGTATTTTGGCGCATTCGGTTATGAGTTAGATGTTACGCTGATGACAGAAGATGAAAAAGAAACGGTAAAAAAACAAATTCAGTATTATAAAAAATACCGATCTCTTATTCAAAATGGAAGATTCTATCGATTAAAAAGTCCGTTTGAACAAGATGGAAATGTGACGAGCTGGATGGTTGTTTCATCCGATCAAAAGCAGGCAATCATCGGTTATTATCAAGTATTAGCTAGATCAAATCCTTCTTATGAACGCATTGAGCTAAAAGGGCTTCATCCTGATTATGAATATACAGTGATGGAAACAGACCAAACAGCTTATGGAGATGAGCTCATGTACGCAGGAATTGCTCTAACTCATGAATATCCGGGTGTTGAAGCATACGATAAAAAATCTGGAGACTTTGTATCGGTTATTTACACACTGCAAGCGCAATAAGCAAAGAGGCTGGGACATAACGAAATAAATCCAATCGAAAGATGAACAAATGAGATACATGAGCTGGACTGCTTATGACACCGCAATTGATTTCCGTGCAAGGCTTCGCTTTTGCTCCTGCGGGGTCTCACCTGTTCCGCTTTTCCCGCAGGAGTCTTCGCCTTGCCCTCCAATCAACTGCTAGAAGGAACGAAACAAATAAAACGATATGCATCATCAAAAAGAAAACGAACCACTCATCAAACAGGTTGATGAATGGTTCGTTTTTTACTTGGGCTCAACTACTTTTGTCCCAGCCTCTTTAAGTTAACTATTATTTATGAAGTGTTGACATAAAAGGCGTGATAATGGTAACTTTTAGTTATAATTGTTAACTTTATATTTTTTTAGTTTACTAAAGTGGAGGGGAATCGATGGAAACCACAAGTTTAAGAGATTGGAAAGCACTTGCTCAGTCTATTATTAAAGGGAAAGAAATTACATATAAAGAAGCGCTTCAACTTCTTTATGTACCGGATGAAGAAGTGTTAGAGGTCATGAATGCCGCGTACTTAATTCGTCATCATCATTATGGAAAAAAAGTAAAGCTTAATATGATTATTAATACTAAATCGGGTTTATGCCCAGAAGACTGTGGATATTGTTCGCAGTCGATTGTATCAGAAGCGCCGATTGATAAGTATGCGTGGTTAACAAAAGAGAAAATTGTAGAAGGTGCTTTTGAAGCTCAAAAAAGAAAAGCAGGTACATATTGTATCGTAGCGTCAGGCCGCCGCCCTACTGATAAAGAAGTAGCGCACGTAGTGGGAGCGGTAAAGGAACTTCGTCAAAAGACAGACTTGAAAATCTGTGCCTGTCTAGGATTTTTAACAGATGATCAAGCACACGAACTAGTCGAGGCGGGTGTTCATCGCTATAATCATAATTTAAATACTCACGCTGATAACTATGACAATATTTGTTCTACGCATGGCTATGAAGATCGAGTCGATACGGTTACTACATCTAAAAAAGCAGGTTTGTCACCTTGTTCCGGTGCAATTTTTGGAATGGGCGAGACAAATGAACAAGCCGTTGAATTAGCTTTTCAAATTAAAAAGTTAGATGCAGATTCTATTCCATGCAATTTTCTTGTTGCCGTTCCAGGAACGCCTCTAGAAGACAAAAAGGCGTTAAAGCCAATGCAATGCTTAAAGCTGTTAGCGATGATGCGTTTTGTAAATCCAACCAAAGAAATTCGAATTTCAGGAGGCAGAGAAGTTAACCTCAGATCACTTCAGCCGCTTGGTTTGTTTGCTGCAAACTCAATTTTTGTAGGCGATTATTTAACGACTCAAGGTCAAGAACCTACAGCTGACTGGGGATTAATTGAAGATTTAGGATTTGAAATCGAAGAATGTGCACTGTGAAGCCGTTGAGAAATCAACGGCTTTTTTTATCTTCAGCAGATTTACAGGAACTATACGTTTACTTTACAAAACTCAACAGCTTCTTTATATTGCCTTCACAAATAACCATTATTATAAAACATGTGAACGATAAGTGAATAGTTACTAAGGTTATGAAATTGAGAAACCACAAAAAACAATAGGTCTATATAAACATCCTATGCGTTTTTTGTGGTTTTTTTATAAATGAAAGGAAGGAATCGTTTTGAATAAGGAAGCAGATTTCTTACAACAGCTTGGACAAGATCGTTTAATTGCATCCATTAAAAGTCCGAAAAATTTAGAGCAATTTTTAGAAACAGAGATCCAGGCCGCCTTTTTATTAACGGGAAACATCAGTGTAATTAAACGCTATGTAGATTTACTCAAACAGCATAATCGAACGGTTTTCTTACACATTGAAAAAATTCCGGGAATTAGCTATGACCGGGAAGGGCTTAAATTTCTCGCTAAGTTTGTAAAGCCCACAGGTATCGTAACCACTAAAAGTTCACTCATTAATTACGCAAAACAGGAAGGGCTGGTTGCTATTCAGCGGCTGTTTTTAGTGGATACAGACGCAGTAGCACAGGGGTTAAAAACCGTTCAAGATATTAAACCGGATGCATTAGAACTAATGCCAGGATTGATTCCGGAGATGATAGAGAAAATCGTTAAAAAAACAAGTATCCCTATTATTACAGGTGGACTCATTCAAAATGAAAGCCATATCCAAGCAGCTTTAAAAGCAGGGGCTACGGCAGTTTCTACAGGAAAATCATGGCTGTGGAAAAAATATGAATGAGCGAGAAAGGAGCGTTTTTAATGAAAAAAGTAGAGTTAGTTAACGTTGGAAAGTCATACGATCAAAAAACAAATGTCATTCAAGATATTAATGTCACAATTGAACCTGGAGAATTCTTCGTATTAGTAGGTCCTTCAGGTTGCGGGAAAAGTACAATGCTGCGAATGATTGCCGGATTAGAAGAAGTCACACAGGGAGAGTTGCTAATCGGGGATGTAAAAGCAAATAAACTGCTTCCAAGTCAGCGCGATTTGTCCATGGTGTTTCAAAACTATGCTTTATATCCGCATTTGACAGTAGAACAAAATATTCTTTTTGGTCTGCATACAAAGAAGATTTCAAAGCAAGAACAGCACAAGCGCTGCAGGGAAGCAGCAGAAATGCTTGGTTTAAGTGAATATTTAAAACGAAAGCCTAGACAGCTTTCGGGAGGACAGCGTCAGCGTGTAGCACTCGCACGTGCTATAGTTACTCATTCACCTATTTGCCTGATGGATGAGCCGTTATCCAACTTGGATGCGAAGCTGCGAGCAAAGATGAGATCAGAAATTCGCCAGATTCAGCGTAAGTTAGGTATTACGATGATTTATGTCACGCATGATCAAACGGAAGCGATGACGATGGCGGATCGAATGATGATTTTAAATGGAGGTAATATTCAGCAGGTTGGGCGTCCGCTCGATATTTACAATGCACCGGCAAACACGTTCGTAGCGTCGTTTATAGGTTCTCCCCCTATGAACTTATCAAACGTTTCTATAGAAAATAACTTACTCGTTTTTGAAGATAGAAGAGCTATTTCTATGAGTGCATCATACAACAACCTTAGCGGTAAAAAGGAAGTTGTGGTTGGAGTAAGACCTGAGCACGTTCAGCTTGCGACAAACGACAACACCAGCTTTATCGTAGAGGTAGATAATGTCGAAATTCTAGGAACGGAAACACTGCTTACATTTCAAATGGGAGACAAACAGTGGATGGCTAAGTGGAACGGTCAATGGAATATAAAAGTGGGAGAGCGCGTTCCTATTTTTATCGATCCAAAACACCTGTTTTTATTTGATAGTGATACAGGTTCATGCTTGCACTATGAACCATCAATGGAAGATTTAACTGTAAAGGGGGCATTTGTATGAGTGCTGTTACCAAAACAGCAAACTCGCCTGTTTCTGTTTCATCAAATCCACAAGAAAAGAAGTCAATGCCTAACCTATTGGTAGGATTATCTTACTTGCTGCCATCATTATTGTTATTTGGTGTATTTCTTTTCTACCCAATGATTAAGACCTTATATTTAAGTCTTTTTATTACAGACACACAGGGAAATCCCTTGAAATTTGTAGGATTACAAAATTTCTTTTATCTATTTACAGATCCAAACTTTTTACAAAGTATGAAAGCCACTTTTTTATTTGTACTATACACGGTGCCTATTGGCTTAATTATTGCATTATTCCTAGCGCTAATCGCAAATGAAAAGCTAAAAGGAATTGGTTTTTTCAGAACAATGTTTTCATCTACGATGGGAATGAGCGTAGCGGCTTCTTCTGTAATTTGGATGTTTATGTATAACCCGACAATCGGTGTTATTAATAAAGTATTAAATCTTGTAGGCATTCATGATGTGCAGTGGTTATTAGATCCTAAGTATGCGCTGATTGCTGTGTCCATCTCTACGATTTGGATGAACATTGGGTTTACCTTTTTAATTTTACTTGGCGGGTTACAAAATATTGATGAAAAGCTGTATGAAAACGCGCGTATTGCTGGAGTTAGCTATTGGTATCAGCTCCGTAAAATTACGCTTCCTATGCTTTCGCCAACGCTGTTTTTTATTATCACCGTTTCGTTTATTAACGCGTTTCAAACGTTTGGACAAATTGACATTTTAACAAAAGGCGGGCCTACAGATTCCACAAATGTCATTGTTTATTCAATCTACAAAGATGCATTTGTAAACTATAATGTTGGCTCTGCAAGTGCTCAAGCTACAATTTTGTTTTTCTGTATTCTACTGGTTACGGCTCTTCAATTTAAGCTTGGAGAAAGGAAGGTACATTATCAATGAGCATCACGAGAAAATGGACAACTTATTTGTTACTCATTGCAGCTACTTTAGTATTGATGTTTCCTATTCTATACGCTTTTTCCATTAGTTTTATGAGTGGAGCGGAAGTGTTGGAAGGGAAGATTTGGCCATCATCTTTTTCATTTGAAAACTATCGGGATGCTTTTGAAAAAGTTCCGCTGCTTCATTATTTAATTAATAGTTTTGCTGTATCTATTTTTGTCATGGCTGGGCAGCTGTTAGTTTCAAGTTTGGCTGCTTTTGCATTTGTATTTATTAAATTTAAAGGAAGAGATGCTATTTTCTTTCTCTTTATTTCTACGATGATGATTCCATGGGAAGCAACGATGGTTCCTAACTTTTTAACAGCACAAAAGCTAGGCTGGATTAATAACTATTTGGGATTAACAATTCCTTTTTTCGCCTTAGCATTTGGAACATTTTTATTGCGTCAACAGTTTAAAACCATTCCGGGCGAGCTGTATGAAGCTTCTCAAGTCGCAGGGATCAGCCGCTTTCGTTTCTTTTGGAATGTTGTGCTTCCTGTTTCTAAAACAAGTCTAGTTACGCTTGGCGTATATAGCTTTTTAACAACATGGAATATGTATTTATGGCCACTGTTAGTTACAAATACAGAGGATGTTCGTACCGTTCAGATTGGTTTAAAACAAATGCAAACGCAGGAGATTTCAACTGATTGGGGAGTGGTTATGGCTGCTGTCGTGGTTGTTATTATACCGACATTATTACTATTATTCCTAGGTCAAAAACGTCTTCAAAAAGGATTAACACAAGGTGCAATTAAATAGGAGAGTGGATGTGATGAAAAAGATATTGGCTATCGTAACGGCATGCTTGCTGGTCATTCTAGGCGCTTGCTCAAACTCAACTGGTTCTTCGGAAGCGCAAGAAACTAAAAAAACAGCATCAGGTAAAACAGAAGTCGTTTTTTGGCACGCCATGAGCGGTGACCTTGAAAAATCACTCAATAAAATAGTCGATGAGTACAATAAATCTCAGGATAAAGTTGAAGTAAAGCCCGTTTTCCAAGGAACGTATGAGGAAGCACAAACAAAATTTAATACGGTAGCAGGAACTAAAGATGCACCTGCTATCATGCAAACGTTCGAAGTAGGAACGAAATTCATGATAGACAGTGGTAAGGTTCAGCCTGTTCAAAAATTTATTGATGAAGACCACTACGATACTTCACAGTGGGAGAAAAATATTTCAAGCTATTACCAAGTAGATGGAAAGCAATATTCAATGCCGTTTAACTCTTCAACACCTGTGTTAGTTTACAACAAAGATGCCTTTAAAAAAGCAGGGTTAGATCCTGAAAATCCACCAAAAACGTATGATGAATTAAAGGCAGCTGCAAAGAAACTAACAGAGAAACAAGGAAATAAAACATCACAATACGGTTTTTCAATTCTAAATTACGGATGGTTCTTTGAAGAGCTAGTTGCTTCTCAAGGCGGTTTGTATGTAGATCACGAAAACGGTCGTAAAGGGGATGCCGAGAAGGCAGTATTTAATGGAAAAGAAGGACAAAACGCATTTAATTTAATCAATGACATGTACAAAGAAGGTACCTTCTACAATGTAGGGCAAAACTGGGACGATATGCGCGCAGCATTTCAATCTAAAAAAATTGCAATGTTTTTAGATTCATCAGCAGGTATTAAAACATTAGTAGACAATGCTCCATTTGATGTGGGTGTATCAGATCTTCCTGTGCCAAAAGAAGAGGATCGCCAAGGAGTAGCTATCGGGGGAGCATCTTTATGGATGTCTAAAGGAATTAGTGATGAAACATCTAAAGCGGCGTGGGACTTCATGAAATATTTAGCAACACCAGAAGTTCAGGCAAAATGGCACGTGGAAAGTGGCTATTTTGCGGTTAATCCTAAAGCATATGATCAAGAAATCGTAAAGAAAGAATGGAAAAAATATCCTCAACTAAAAGTGACGGTTGATCAGCTTCATAAAACTAAATCAACTCCGGCAACACAAGGCGCTTTAATTTCGGTATTTCCGGAATCACGCCAAAAGGTAGTAACAGGAATGGAAAGCCTGTACCAGGGAGTAAAGCCGAAACAAGCACTTGATCAAGCAGCAAAAGAAACGAATAGAGCATTAGAAGTAGCCAATCAAAAATAACGTATGATTACGAAGCTCGTCTTTCAAGTTATTTTGAGGACGAGCTTTTTATTTAGTGAATGGCTAGTTAGGGGAGATAGAGGACAATGAATAATTCAATTGATCTTTATGCGCATCGTGGCTTTAGCGGACGATATCCTGAAAATACAATGATTGCATTTGAAGAAGCTAGAAAAATGCGAGTTTCAGGTATTGAATTGGATGTACAACTAACCAAAGACGGAGAAATAGTAGTGATTCACGATGAACGAATTGACAGAACGACGAATGGAATGGGATATGTTCAAGAATTTTCATATAAACAGCTGCGGTTATTCGATGCTGGAAGCTGGTATGATTCTCGTTTTTCTAAACAATCAATTCCCACGTTAATAGAAGTGTTTGAGTGGATGATGGACAAAAAGACAGAAATGACCGTGAACATTGAATTAAAAAATGACCAAATTTACTATCCAAAACTTGAGGAAAAAGTTCTTCGTCTAATCGATGAGTTTGATTTAGAAGATCAAGTTATTTTGTCATCTTTTAACTATGATAGCTTGGCTAAAGTGAGATCTCTCCATTCATATATCCCAACAGGATTTTTATTTGAAGGGGTGAGTGAAGATGCGATTGGAAAAGCAAAATCGATAGGTGCGCACCTGCACTGTGATATGTCGTTTGCTCTTTCTTCGTACGGGAAAAAAGCAAAGCAAGAAGGATTAGACTTACGAGTATATACAATTAATGAACTGAATGATTTTTTGAAGCTCCAGCAGGCTTCAGTAAAAGTAGTGATGACAGATTACCCTAACCGTTTTTCCTCTACAATGTTCAAAGGATGACGCAGAAAGGCCGTATGTATTCGTACGGCCTTTTTTATAGGGTAAATATTATTTTATTCTGAATAGTATAAAATTTATATTGTGAAATTGTTTTATAGATGATATATTGAGAGTAGATTATAATGTTCCTTATGAAAGCGAATACATGTTGCGTAGCTCCGCAAACGTTCATTTGCCGGTCCCTAGCATCGTCTGTTATCTCTTTTAGGAGGAATAAAAAATCATGTATGATCAAGATACTATCTATATTATTGGAGATGCCAAAGCTCCTCAAAGCAATCCGATTACTAAAAAGTTCAATCAGTATTTTCTAGGATTGGTAGTTGATAAAACAAATGGAAAAATTATTGATGTGGAATGCTCAGCGACGATTGAGTTAACCGTTCGATTTGTTCAATCAATTTTTATTGGACGTCATATAAGTGATCCCACCCTTATAGACGACATTAACAGCCGCTACTTCGGGTCTTCCCAAAAAGCGCTGGTGGTAGCGTTTCATGATGCACAGAAAAAATATCAGCAAATAACAGCTGCTTTGTCTACATAGACCTAGACGAAATCCAGCCTGACGTTTTCAAACGTTGGGCTGGATTTTGTTTTGCATAAAAACATTTTCGGGGAGATGAAGGGGGAAGAATAAATGATTCAAGATGGATTTATGTATGTGAGTGTGTTAACTGCCTTTGCTGCGCTCATGGTAGGGATTGAAAAACGATTTAAAGCCAATGGATTTTTTAAGTTTATTCCAGGTATTGTACTTATTTATATAGGAGCGGCTCTTATGCAAACGGCAGGATTATTTGGGGATAGCGAGTCAAATGCCGCCATGTATGCAGGCGTTAAAAATGCACTTCTTCCTGCTATGCTGATGCTTATGCTGTTAAAGTGTGATGTTCGAAGTGTAATTAAACTTGGTCCAAGAATGCTGGGAGGATTCATCGTTGCGGTTTTTAGTATAATGATAGGCTTTATCCTCGTCTATGCCATCTTTAAGAATTTCTATGTAGAGGATACGTGGAAAGCTTTTGGTGCTTTATCAGGAAGTTGGACCGGGGGGTCAGCTAACATGGTTGCCCTTCAAGGGATTTTGGATGTTCCAGAAAATATATTTGGCTACGCTCTTATGATGGATACGATTAACTATGCCGTATGGGTTATGTTTATGTTTTGGCTTGTACCATTTGCATCTAAATTTAATAAATGGACAAAAGCAGACGTCAGCTTTATTGAGAATAGTATAGATGAAGTCGCAGCAACATCTGAAAGCGAAAAAGAAGGTCCTCAGTTTCAGCATCTTCTTTATTTGCTTGGGCTAGGTTTGTTCGTTTCGGCATTGTCTACATTTATCGGAGGGCGTTTGCCTGAAGTGGGAGCCGTTATTAATGCAACGAGCTGGACGATTATGATTGCTTCTGTCGTTGGTTTAGTGCTTGCTGTAACTCCAGCGGCAAAAATTCCAGGTACGCTCGATGTATCAAACGTTATGTTATACATCGTTGTAGCGTTAATTGCTTCTCAATCAGATTTTTCAAATTTAGCTCAGGCTCCTATTTACTTAGTATCTGGTTTTCTCATTATGTTCGTCCACTTAGTGATCATGCTGTTGCTAGCTAAACTATTTAAATATGATTTATTTACGCTCGGGGTAGCCAGTTTAGCTAATATTGGCGGAATGGCGTCTGCTCCAATGCTTGCAGCTGCTTATAACCGTGCACTGATTCCGGTAGGAGTCATTATGGCTCTGATGGGTTCCTTCTTAGGTACTTATTTTGGTATGATGATCGCCAAAATTTTAGGGGCGATCTAAGAATAAACCAAAATAGGTATAAAAGAATATGTGTGCTGAATCGAAAGGAAGCGATTGAAATGATAATTAAAGACATAACTGTAAAGCATCAAACCGTTCCACTGCTCGTTCCGTTTAAAACAGCGCTTCGAACAGCAACAGAGATAGACAGCATAAGTGTAGAGATTCAGTTAGAAAACGGAATAAAAGGAAAAGGAGCGGCTTCGCCAACATATGTTATTACAGGCGATTCTTTAGAAGGCATTCAAGCTGCACTTCAAGGCCCTATTAAACTAGCGCTAATAGGGGAGGATATACGTCAGTTTCAAAAACTCTTAAAAAAAATTCAAAGCTGCTGTATTCACAATTCAAGTGCTAAAGCGGCTGCTGATATCGCTTTGCATGATGCTTATACAAAGTTTCTCAACATTCCTTTATATGCTTTCTTGGGCGATAAGCAGCCTATCTCTACGTGTATGACGATAAGTGTTGATACACCTGAAAAAATGGCTGAAGACGCACACAAAAGTGCAGCGGACGGATTTGACATTTTAAAAGTGAAGGTAGGTTCAATTCCTGAGCTAGACCTTGAGCGTATTAAACATATTCGATCTGTCATTCCGGATCATGTAAAACTTCGGTTGGATGCAAATCAAGGATGGACTCCAAAACAAGCAGTGCAATTAATTAATAAAATGGAAACTCTCAACTTTGGTATTGAATTGGTAGAACAGCCTGTCCCTGCTCATGATTGGGAAGGGTTAAAGTTTGTGACTGAACGAGTAAACGTACCCATTATGGCAGATGAGAGTCTATTTTCTGCCAAAGATGCATTAAAGCTTGTAAGCGGGCGGTACGTGGATCTTTTAAATATTAAGCTAATGAAGTGCGGAGGCATTAATGAAGCAAGAAAAATCGCGAGTATTGCTGAGGCGAACGGTGTTGCGTGTATGATTGGAAGCATGATGGAACCATCACTTTCCGTGGGAGCAGCTGCTCATCTGGCAGCCGCTCATCCCAATATCACGTATTTTGACTTAGATGCTCCTCTTTGGCTTTCAACTGAACTGGATGTGTTAAAGTACAGCGGTCAAGAGGTTTTCTTATCAGATCTTCCTGGAATAGGAGAAATCACCGTTCCTATCTCAAAATAAAAAGATAGTAATATAGTAGAAGGAGAGAGACGATGAATATAAAACGTTGGGTTTTAACGGTAACAACAGTTGTTTTAGCTACATTTGGAGTCAGTGCAGTTCCTTCTGTTCATGCTTCTGAAGAAAAAGAAACTGCTTATATAGATGTCGCAGCTGCTACTCTTTGGACAGCACCAAACATCTTGCGTGAAGTGGACGCTCCGTCAGCTACTAATCCTGTAGATATGAAGAAGTGGACCACATCGATGAATTTGAAACAGAAGCAGCAGTTATCTAGTGACGGGATGCTTGAGACACAAGCGTTATATGGAAACAAAGTAACGGTTTTAGAGAGACAAGGAGATTGGGTCAAAGTAGCTGTAGACGGACAGCCTACTTCTCGAAATGAATTAGGATATCCCGGGTGGATGCCTACTAAACAATTAACCTATAGCAAAAGGTACGAACAGTATGCAAAGAAGCCTTTTGTAATGGTGACGGCTCCGACTACTTATTTATATCATTCGCCTTCTTTGAAAAAGAAAGGTATTGAAGTTAGCTATAATACGCGCTTACCTCTTTTGGTAAAATCAAAGAGTGCATATAAAGTATTAAAACCAAATGGAAAGACAGCATGGGTTTCTGCAAAAGCAGGAAAAATCTACGCTTCTCAAAAAGATATTCCTGTACCAACTGGCACGGAGCTTGTTGAAAGCGGAAAGGCATTTTTAAACCTTCCATATTTATGGGCTGGCATGAGTGGTTTTGGATTTGACTGCTCTGGATTTACGTTTACGATGTACCAGTCCCGTGGTATTACAATTCCACGTGACTCAGGTCCACAGTCTAGAGCAGGGAAACCAGTAGAGATGAACAATCTTCAACCCGGAGACTTATTATTCTTTGCCTATAACCAAGGGAAAGGAAGCGTCCACCATGTAGCAATGTATGCGGGAGATGGTATGATGATTCATTCGCCGAACTCCGAGCGGACAGTAGAGATTATTCCTTTAAACACGAAGGGGTATATTGAAGAGTATGCAGGTGCACGTCGTTATTTACCTTAATTAGTAAGATAAGAAAGAAGCTCTTTTTGTGAAGGGCTTCTTTTTTAATATAGGTATAAATAAAAATTAGAAAATTTAGATTATTTACGTTTAACTACTTCTCAGTAGGGGAAGAAGTAAAGTAAGAAAAAAAACATTTTTCTTCTCGAAACATATTGACTTTATGTGCAGGGCGTTATATTATTGTAAAGCGTCGTTGAGACATAACAGTAACAACGAAGCTGAAAAAAGAATTTTAAAAAGTTGTTGACATTACGTCGGTAACTTGATAAGATAATAAAGTCGCTTAAGAGCGGCGGTTGAACTTTGAAAACTGAACAAAGCGACAAACGTCAACGTTAATTTTTATTTTTT
>NZ_JBBJSS010000021.1:0-26310 GCF_038898415.1 Priestia sp. SB1
TGTAGACACCTCATCCCAAATGTAAGAAGCTTTGTAATGATTAGTTGTAATCAATAACTTGTTTTCCTTCTTCCCTATATAGAATGTCCCGATATTTCGATTATATTCTGGAAAAATTAACCGAAAAGAATTGAAAACGATGTGAGGACGAAAAAGATTTGGTACAATAGAGCAAATAGCGCTTGCGCTTGTAGACAAAAAAGAACAAATAAAAGGAGATCGTGATGGGTTCTTTATTGCAAATTAACAATATTACAGGGGGATATACGAAAACTCCCGTTTTAAAAGATGTATCGTTTGATGTAAATGCAGGTGAATTAGTTGGGTTAATCGGCTTAAACGGAGCCGGAAAAAGTACAACGATTAAACATATCATTGGATTAATGGAAGCAAAAAAAGGAAGTGTATCCATTAATAATAAAACCTTTCAACAAGACCCAACAGGCTATCGAAGTCAGTTTACGTTTATTCCAGAAACTCCTGTGCTCTACGATGAATTAACATTAAAAGAACATTTGGATATGACAGCTATGGCTTATGGACTTGAGCCTCAAGCATATGAAGCACGTCTGCAGCCGCTTTTAAAAGAATTTCGTTTAGACCGGAAGTTAAAATGGTTTCCCGCGCATTTTTCAAAAGGGATGAAGCAGAAGGTTATGATTATGTGCGCTTTTTTGGTTCAGCCGTCTCTTTATATTATTGATGAACCTTTTTTAGGTTTAGACCCGCTTGGTATTCAATCTTTACTTGATTTGATGACGGATATGAAAAAGCAAGGTGCAGGCATTTTAATGTCCACACACATTTTGGCGACCGCGGAGCGCTACTGTGATAAATTTGTTATTTTACATAATGGAGAAGTAAGAGCGCAAGGAACGCTTAAAGATCTTCAAGAAGAATTTCAGATGCGCAATGCTACTCTTGATGAAATTTATATTGAATTAACAAAGGAAGAAGGCTATGAGTAAGATTGACGCATTATGGAAGCAACGATTTCAGCAGTATTTAGTGGATGTAAGAAGATATACAAAATATATCTTAAATGATCACATTAAATTAGTGTTAATTTTTGCGATTGGCGGTTTAGCCTACTATTATCAACAGTGGTTGAGTACATTAACACCTGCGTTTCCTTCGGCTGTAGTGATTGCGATCCTTATGGGATTGATTTTAACAATGGGCCAAATTCAAACGTTTTTAAAACGACCTGATTTAGTCTTTTTGCTTCCTTTGGAGACGAAGCTGCAGCCTTATTTCAAAAAATCTTTTTGGTTTACCTTTACGATTCAGCTTTATATTTTATTATTTGCAACGGGTGCAGCAGCGCCTCTTCACGTAAAAGTAATGCATGATTCTTACTCAAATATTTTTGTGTTTTTTCTGCTATTACTCATTCTGAAAGTTGTAAACTTAGGCATGTCTTGGTGGGCCGTATGGTTTGAAGAAAAGTGGGCGAAGTGGACAGATTATATCGTCAGGTTTTTCTTAAACGCAGTTTTTACTTATTTCTTATTTTCGCATGCATACGTATTTTTCACAGGAATTGTAGCGGTAATTATGATTGCGCTAGCCGTTTATTATCGCTCTCTTACAAAAAGGAAGCCGATTAAATGGGAAAAGCTAATTGACTTAGAAGAAAAGCGCATGGGCTATTTTTATCGATTAGCTAATTTATTTACGGATGTTCCACAAGTCAAAGAACGAATCAAACGCCGTAGATATTTAGATTGGCTAGTAACACGTATTCCATTTCGTCAAAATGCTACTTACCATTACTTGTACACCAGAACATTTTTGCGATCAGGAGATTATTTAAGCTTGCTCGTTCGCTTAACTGTCATTGGCGGATTTTTAATTGTAGCTGCGCCGTTTCAATACGGCAATATAGTGGTTGTTTTATTTGTTGTATACATGACGGGTTTTCAATTACTCCCGCTTTGGAAGCAGCACAAGCAAATTTTATGGCTTTCTCTTTATCCAGTCGAAGCTAAAGAACGAAAAAGGGCATTTTTGGACGTATGGAAAAAAGCGCTGTATGTACAAATTCTTGTGCTCGCCATAGTGGTGGCTTTTTCTAATATAGTTGCTGCACTGCTTTCCTTGGCAGCAGGTGCTATATTTATTCACTTATTTGTAAATGCATATGTAAATAAAAAATTAACGTAAAAAAAGCTCCGAATGGAGCTTTTTTTACGTTTTTAGACTACTTTTGAGACGAAGATAATATCCGAAAGCGATAGACGTTCATCGCTACTTTTGTGAGATGATCAAGAAGCTGATAATTCGCATACGCACCTACAACAGCTCCAATTCCCGGCATCAGCTGAAACATTTTCACAACATCAATGTAATCGCGATATTCTTGTTGAAAAGCTTTCCAATCAAGCTCAAGAAGTTCCTCTTTCTTTTCCTCCCAGCTTTCTACTACTTCGAGCAGCTTCGTTCTATGGTCGTCGCTGCAAAAGGCAAGATGAAAAATATACAGCATATAAATGCGTTCTTCTTTTTCTTTTACATCAAAACCATACGTCGCGGCAATGTCAAATAAGCACTTCATTTTTATGGAAAGAAGAAGTGGGAAATCTGCTGCGCCTAAAAGGAGACCACCTGCACCAGTACCAGCTCCTTCTACAGCAGCTGTTTTTTTGTACTTAGGTATGAGCTCCAAAATTCTTTTCTCTTTTTCTTCAAACGAAAGACCGCTGACATCTCTTTTTTTAGTCGTGAAATCGGACCCAACAAGCGTGGTTTCAACCATTTTTTTTATACTTTCAGTTATAATTCTATGGACTTTAGCAGGGATTTTTTCATTTAGTTTAAGCTGTAAGGATTTTGCGGTACGCTGAAATTTAGAAGGTCGTTTCAACATGCTAAATTTCCAATGTTCAGCTTCTCGTAACACTTTTTCTTCATACGTATTCAAAAAAGTCACCTCTTTTCAGTCGATATAAATACTACGTTTTAAGTGAGAAAAAGTTTCCTAAAATAAAACAGCAAGCAATCGTCTGTTTATCTGTACGAATGCTTGCTGAATGATTAATTCGCTTTTATTGCGTTTTTAGAATGAGCTTGTTCTCTTAAATACTCAACAGCAGCCGTACCAAGCGTTTTCGCTGCGATAAGCATTGCTTTTTCGTTAAAATCAAATTTAGGATGATGATGAGGATAAGGAGCATCTACACCTTCTGGCTGAGCTCCTGTAAAGAAGAACGTTCCTTTAATATGCTGCAAATAATAAGAGAAATCTTCTCCAGTCATGTGAGGCTCCGTTTCTTCGACTGTATGAACTTCATCGATTTGAGAAGCAGCAGAAGCAAGAAAGGCCGTTTCTTCCGGGTGGTTTACGACGGAAGGATAGCCGCGCGTATAACTCAGCTCATAAGAAGCATCAGCCGTTAAGCATGTACCTTGGACAATTCGTTCGATTTCTTTTTCGACATCATTTCGTACATCTTCATTAAATGTTCTTACCGTTCCAATTAGTCGAGCAGAATCAGCGATAATATTAAATGCATTTTCTGCTACAAAAGAACCTATGCTTACAACCGCTGAATCAATTGGATTTACACGTCTGCTTACAATTTGCTGTAAATTAACAACAAGCTGAGAAGCGATGACGATTGAGTCTTTTGTTTTGTGGGGCTGTGCACCGTGTCCGCCTGCTCCTTTGATCGTAATTTCAAAGCGATCAGCAGCAGCCATAATAGGGCCCGTTCGATATTGAACCACACCAGTGGGAGTTAATGACCATAAATGCGTTCCGAATATCGCGTCTACACCGTCTAAGCATCCGTCTTCAATCATGGACTTGGCGCCTCCGGGAGCATACTCTTCGGCGTGCTGATGAATGAAGACGATTTTACCAGGGAGAGAATCTCTTATTTCAAAAAGCGCTTTAGCAAGGACTAAAAGAGTAGCCGTATGACCATCGTGGCCACATGCATGCATCACGCCCGGAACAGTTGATTGATAGGGTACATCTTTTTCATCTTGAATAGGAAGGGCATCAAAGTCGGCTCTCAAAGCTACAGTAGGACCAGGTTTTCCTCCTTGAATGCTTGCTACAATGCCGTTTCCTCCTACATTTGCTCGGTAAGAAATACCGATCTTGTCATAAAAAGACCGAATGTAGGCAGCAGTTTGAAATTCTTTAAAAGACGGTTCTGGATACTGATGCAGATATCGGCGAATTTGAACCATTTCATCAAATTTTTCTTCAAGTAAAGTATGTAGCTTGGAGTTCACATAACCATATCCTTTCTGTGTAAGTTGAATAAAGTTTTGAATTTTTTGACATTTTAATCATTATATCATTATCTATAAAAAAGAAAAGAATGTAAGCGTTGTTATTGAAAAAAGTAATTGAATCATGAAATATTTTATATACATAATAGATACATAAGATGAGAAATAGGGACAAAGAATGAGTTTTTTACCAATTTTCTCGTGAGATAATAGGAGGTAACGATATGGTAGATTCACAAACTGCATCTCTGTACAAAAAATTGATGTGGGCGTTTGGGATTGCGGGTCTCGTTTTTTTAGGAGTGTTGTTTGCTGTGTCGACAGATTCTTTTCAAGGAGACCGCTGGCTTGTTTCAGCTATAGATGACAGCACTATTCTTCAGTCAGCGTCATCTGTTTTTCACGGCCTGTCTTTTTTAGCTTCAAAAGTGATGATTATGGTTCTTTTAGCTGTACTTATTGTTTTTTTATTTTTTAAAAAAGACTATATTGGCATGATATCCTCATTTTTACTTATTTTAAGCGGCGATATTATTAATAAAGCCGTTAAAGATGCGGTAGAACGAGCCCGTCCTCTTGAAGGCATCGAAGGCTACAGTTTTCCAAGCGGCCATGCAATGATGGGAATTCTTATCTACGGTCTGATTTTCTTTTTTCTGATCAAGCATATAAACAATCAAAAGGTGGCCAAGTGGTATCAGCGGGCAATTACTTTACTTGTTTTGTTAATCGGCGTGAGCCGTATTCTGTTAAGAGAACACTTTTTAACAGATGTATTAGCTGGCTACAGCTTAGGGCTTATGTGGCTAATTGTAGGCATTTTCTTCTATACGCTTGTTTATGCGTATGTAAGGCCGTCAGCGGAAAAAGAGTTTCCAAAAGGTATGTAACAAATATATACATATGACCCCCTTCATCAAAAGAAGGGGGCTTTTGTTTAAACTAGGAACATTGCGACAATCGTTGTAACAACTAATCCAATCGCTACAGGTTTTAAATTGCGTCTAGCGAGTTCAAACGGACTGACTCCACAAATCGCAGCAGCTGGAATGAGCGCCCATGGAATCAACGTTCCCCCTCCAACCCAAATCGCAGCAATTTGCCCCAAAGCAGTTAGCGTGGCAGCGCCCGATCCTAAAGCAGATGCAAATAAATGAGAGACAGAGCCTACGAGTGAAATACCTGAAAAGCCTGAACCGTCTAACCCTGTAATAGCTCCTAGCGCAGTTATCGTCACAGTAGCGACCTGTGCAGTTAACGGTACAGTCGAAGCAAGTGCAACGCCTAGGTCATTGACAAGTCCATGTGATCCTTTCGGAAGAAAGTCACCAATGATTGTTTTGAATCCAGCATCTCCTAAATAGAAAAAAGCGGCAATCGGAATAACGGGACCGAATACTTTAAACCCAAACTGCAAGCCTTCAATCAAGTAGGAAGTGGTTTGTTCGAGACCTTTTCCTTTGTGAGCAATAAGCGACACCACTACTAAAATAAATAGAGCTGTACCTCCAACGAGAGCAGTGGCATCTCCTCCCTGTAAATGAAGGGCGAACATTGCCCATACGTCTATAGCAAAGAAAAGAGGAACTATAATGGCTAAAGCCCGGCGTAATGAAGGAGAAAGAGGTGTGGATTGGTTAGAAGAGCTGCTTGTTAAAATTGTCGGTTGCGACTGAATTTTATTGTGCTTCATATCTTGTTTTAGAAAGTAAAAAGCAGAGAGTGTGGTAACGACTCCCATCACAATGACAAGAGGGACACTTGCTTGAACAACCTCGTGAACCGGAAGACCTGCTGCGTCAGCGGTTATCTTAGGGGCAGCTTGAATAACAAAGTCTCCTGAAAGCGCAACGCCGTGGCCGAATAAATTCATCGCTACAGCTACGCCTATAGCTGGAAGTCCTACGCGGATGGCAACTGGTAAAAGCACGGCTCCAAGTAAAGCAACGGCTGGAGAAGGCCAGAAAAAATAGGAGATGGTCATCATAACTAATCCAATAACCCAATAGGCAAGAGTAGGTGTTTTAATGAGGCGAGCAAAAGGTGAAATCATCGATTCATTTATTCCTGTAGCCATTAAGACTTTACTCATGGATACAATAATTGAAATAATTAAAATGGTAGGAAGCAGTTCTGTAATGGCATAAATGAAGCTGGAAAAAACAGCGCTGACGGAGTGGCTTAACGAAGAGGTAGCCGTTAAGGAAAGCAAAAAAATCCCGAGTATACAAAGGATACTCGTATCTCGCCGCATAATCATAAAGCCGATAATGAAGGCGATAAAAAGGACATACATCCAATGAAGAGCTCCAAGCTCTATGCCCATAAAAATTCCTCCTAATAGGTGATGTAGTATACAATATGACGTTTGTGCCTATTGTGATACTCGCCTACTAGGAGGATGTTTACTTATTTAACTACGTGGTATGAGGTCACATAAGAAGGGCGAGAGAAAATCGATGGCTGCTGATCCACGCCTTCTGACGTACCGCGTTTTTTGTGTGCTTCATTATAGGCTTTTGAAGACTGCCAATCGCTAAATGAACTTTCATCTTTCCATCCTGTAAAGATAATGTATGTGTCATTTTGCAGTGGACGAAGCACACGAATAGCTGAAAAGCCTGCTTCATTTTCAATTAAACGAGCGCGTTGGCTAAATCGCTGTTCAAACAAAGGACGGCCTTCATCTGTAACTGAAATATTATTTAGTACAGCAAATCCGCTATCTGCAAGATCTCCAGAAGCATCTAATACTTCATAAGCATGTCCTTCTTTAAAAATTGTATCTCCATCTGTTTCGTGGACTAGTGCAAATTGATCGTCATCTTTGTGAAGCAGTAATAAACGTTCACTCGGATGTTCGTCGATCAACTTTTGAAGGTAAGGGCCTGTTCCGTAAGTAATAAAGATCTTCATGGATTATACTTCCTTTCTAATTGGGAATTGCATACAATTTACAATTGTAAATCATACTAAAATTATAAAATTTTACACACAAAAATTCAAAAATTGTGAACTTCTAATGAAGATGGTAAAGTAAAACATTGATGAAGTTGTTTTCCATATTATCAAAAGTTTAGCGGGAGAAAAGGGGTGGCACGATGTACAAAAAAGGCTTATACGCAATTGCTGCCTTAGTTGGAATTTTTCTATTAGGATTGATTGGATATATTATCATCTTGTTTCTTGGAAACTATGTAATTGATGAGAAAAAAATCGTCATGGACTCGGCTACGAGATTAGTCGATGAAAATGGAGACGAATTAACAAAGCTCTATGTGAAAAATCGGGACTTGGTTTCAATTGACAAGATTCCAAAGCATGTGCAACAAGCATTTATTTCAATTGAAGATGTTCGTTTTTATGAACACCACGGAATCGATTTTAAATCTATTGGCCGAGCATTATACCGAGATATATTGGCTGGAGGAAGTGTTGAAGGAGGAAGTACTTTAACACAGCAGCTGGCTAAAAATGTGTTTTTATCGAATGATAAAACGCTGCTTAGAAAAACAAAAGAAGTAGTGGTGGCCATTAACTTGGAGCAGCGTTACAGTAAGCAAAAACTGCTTGAAATGTATTTGAATCAAATATACTTTGGACACGGAGCCTATGGAATCCAAGCTGCATCCAACCTTTACTTCAATAAAGATGTCTCCGAATTAACGGTAGAAGAAGGTGCACTTCTCGCTGCACTGCCAAAAGCACCGAATTCCTATTCTCCTATTTTACATCCAGAAAAAAGTATAGAACGTAGAAATGTTGTGTTAAATGCCATGCAAAAAGCAGGTTATTTATCAGCTGAAAAAAATGTCCGTTTGCAAGGAAGAACGCTGGGGTTGAACATAAAGGAGCAGGCTGAAAATCCAGCGTATTTAACCTATATCGATATGGTTATCCAAGAAGCAGAGAAGAAATACAGCATTTCGGGCAATGAGCTTCTGCGCGGAGGTTATACGGTCAAAGTACCGATGAATATAAAAGTACAAGAAGCCGCCTACGAGCTGATGAAAGAAAATCGTTATTTTCCAGGTACAGATAACAGTGCCCAAGGTGCTTTTGTATTAGTCGATAACAAAAGCGGAGGAGTTTTATCTGTTATGGGAGGACGAGATTATGTACAAAAATCGCTCAACCGCGTAAATGTCAAAAGACAGCCAGGTTCTACGATGAAACCTATTGCGGTATATGGCCCTGCGTTAGAAGAAGGTCAATTCAAGCCTTATTCGTTGCTGCAAGACAAGCTTAGAAGCTACGGGGGATACACACCTAAAAACGTAGACGGCCAATATGCTAAAAAGGTAACGATGTACGATGCCTTAAAAGATTCTAAAAACGCAGCTGCCGTCTGGACATTGAATCAGCTAGGAGTTGAAACAAGCAAGCAGTATCTCACAAAGCTAGGAATTCCGTTAGAAGATAAAGGGCTTGCGATTGCTCTTGGAGGATTAAAGGAAGGAATTACACCGCTTCAATTAGCAGGAGCGTACCGGGCATTTGCTGAGAATGGAGAAAACATCCAACCGTACTTTATTCAAGAGATAAAAGATCAAGATGGAAAAGTGATTGCAAAAGCTGTTCCCGACACTCACAAAGCATTTTCAAAACAGACGGCTTGGTATATGACAAAAATGCTTCAAGGAGTTGTTAAAGAAGGAACCGCAAAAAATGGAGAGTTTAAAGGAGAGTTAGCAGGGAAAACAGGGTCTACTTCGTATACGAATGTTAAAGGAGCCACAAGAGATGCTTGGTTTGTTGGATATACCCCACATGTTGTAGGAAGCGTGTGGATGGGATATGATTCTACAAATGACCAGCACTATTTAACAAAAGGAAGTTCTTATCCAACTCTATTATTTAAAGACATTCTAACAAGAGCTGGTTACGACGAAGCTGCATTTCAAAAGCCAGCAGGCGTTAAAGATCTGCCAAAACCAATACGTTTAGAGCAAGTTAAAGACTTAAAACAAGAATTAACATTCCATCCATTTGGTTTGCTAACGGTAAGTTTATCGTGGACACCTTCACCTGATAAAAGAGCTGTTTATTATGTTTATGAGAAAAAAGGGGATAAAGCCGAATTGATTGGCAAAGTGAAGGGAAAAGGAGCATTTGAAAAAGAGCGTGTAAATCTGCTCGACAGTCCTACTTATTATGTAGTTCCTTACAATTCCCAAACACAACAAAAAGGAAAAAAATCCAACGAAGTAACACCTGCTCTTTTTCAATAAAAAAAGGAAGAGTAGGGCGATTTTTTGACATTTTTAGCAGGTGGCTATACAAGTCGTAAAGAAATGGGTATAGTGACAAGTAGAGAATATAACGTGAAACTTTAATCAGTAGAGGAACCGGTATGTTCCTTTGCTGATTATTGTCTGTCTAATCGAAGAAAATACGGATGGAAGACAATCGAGAAAGGTGGAAATTATGAGTCAAGGAACGTTTAACGATACTTTTTTAAAAGCCTGTAGAGGGGAAAAAACGGATCATGTTCCGGTTTGGTATATGCGCCAAGCAGGGCGTTCACAGCCGGAATACCGAAAGCTAAAAGAGAAGTACTCTCTATTTGAAATCACTCATCAGCCGGAGCTTGGGGCATACGTAACACGCCTGCCGGTTGAACAGTACGGAGTGGATGCAGCTATTTTATATAAAGATATAATGTCACCGCTTCCTTCAATTGGAGTGGATGTTGAAATCAAGTCAGGAATTGGTCCTGTCATTTCTAATCCAATTCAATCTTTAAGCGATGTAGAAAAGCTAGGAGAAATTACCCCGGAAGAAGATGTTCCGTATGTATTAGATACGATTAAGCTGTTAACAACAGAACAGTTAAACGTACCTCTAATTGGTTTTGCCGGTGCTCCTTTCACAGTAGCAAGCTATATGATTGAAGGAGGACCTTCAAAAAACTATAATAAAACAAAAGCATTTATGTACACGGAACCTAAAGCATGGTTTGCGCTAATGGATAAGTTAGCAGATATGACGATTACATATGTAAAAGCGCAAATTGACGCTGGAGCAAAAGCCATTCAAATCTTTGATTCATGGGTGGGGGCTTTAAATGTAGCGGATTATCGTTATTTTATAAAGCCTGTTATGGAGCGGATTTTTACCTCTTTGCGCGAAAAAAATGTACCTCTCATTATGTTTGGAGTAGGAGCAAGTCATTTGGCAAAAGAATGGCATGATCTGCCGCTGGATGTAGTGGGATTAGATTGGCGAACGCAGCTGGATGAAGCACGTGCACTAGGCTTAACAAAAACACTGCAAGGAAACTTAGATCCTGCTATTTTGTTAGCTCCATGGGAAGTTATTGAAGAACGTGTAACAGAAATATTAGATAAAGGGATGGCCAGTCCTGGTTACATCTTCAACTTGGGGCACGGCGTCTTTCCACAGGTTCAGCCGGAAACGTTGAAGCGTTTAACAACCTTTATTCATGAATATTCTGCAAATAGACAATAAATTGTCAAATAATTTGGAGCGCTAAACTTTGAATTTTTCTTTTTATTCATGGCAAAATGAAGACAAGTATTGAATCTAACAAAGAGGTGTCGAACACATGAGTAAAAAAGTAATGGGATTACTTGTAATGGCATATGGAACACCATATAAAGAAGAAGATATTGAACGTTACTATACACATATCCGCCGCGGACGTAAACCTTCACCGGAAGCCTTGGAAGATTTACAAAACCGCTACGAAGCAATTGGGGGCATTTCACCTCTTGCAAAAATTACGCAGCAGCAAATGGAAAGTCTAGAAAAGCGCTTGAATGAAGTACAGGATGAAATTGAATTTAAAGCGTATCTTGGCTTAAAGCATATTGAACCGTTTGTTGAAGATGCAGTAGAAGCCATGCATAAAGACGGAATTAAAGAAGCGGTCAGCATTGTGCTTGCACCTCACTTTTCAACGTTTAGCGTAAAATCTTATAATGGACGCGCCAAAGAAACAGCTGAAAAATTAGGAGGACCAATCATTCATTCCGTAGAAAGCTGGTACAGTGAGCCAAAGTTCATTCAGTACTGGGCTACACGTGTTAAACAAACGTTTGATTTAATAGACGAAGAGAAACGCCAAAAAGCCGTATTGATTGTTTCTGCGCATAGCTTGCCAGAAAAAATTATTGCAGCAGGAGATCCATATCCAAATCAGCTTCAAGAAACAGCGGATTTAATTGCACAAGCAGCTGGTATTGAACATTACGAAATTGGCTGGCAAAGTGCTGGAAATACGCCTGAGCCATGGATAGGTCCTGATGTCCAAGATTTAACAAGAGAACTGCATGAAGAAAAAGGCTATACGTCGTTCGTCTATACCCCGGTTGGATTTATCGCGGATCACTTAGAAGTACTTTATGATAACGACTACGAATGCAAAGTGGTAACAGATGAAATTGGGGCTGACTATTACCGTCCTGAAATGCCGAATGCACAGCCTGAATTTATCGATGGGTTAGCTACAGTTGTGTTAAAACGAATTGCCCGTTAAGTCAATATAGATTCTTTGTACGTTGAACAGGGACGAAAAGTAACTTATAATCAATATAAAGAAAAGTAAGAAGCGAGCTATGGGTTTCCATAATCGCTTCTCTTTATATTGAATTTTACAGAAAAGGCGATGATAACATGACGGATAGACGAAAAAAGGTTGTCATCATCGGTGGAGGAATAACAGGTCTTTCAGCTGCCTATTATTTGCAAAAAAAAATAAAGGATCATCAGCTGCCTATTGATCTTCAACTAATAGAAGCGACGCATCGGCTTGGCGGGAAAATTCAAACGGTCAAACGAGACGGTTATTTATTTGAAAAAGGTCCTGATTCATTTTTAGCGCGTAAGCTAGCTGCTACAAAACTGGCAAAAGAAGTGGGGCTAGGTCGGGAGCTAGTCGGAAATGAAAAGGGAAAATCCTATATTCTAGTAAAAGATACGCCGCATGCGCTGCCTGATGGTGCTGTAATGGGGATACCAACCAAGTTATCTCCTTTTATCACAACAGGGCTATTTTCGCCTGTTGGCAAGCTGCGCGCAGCAGCTGATTTTTTTATACCGAAGACAAAAAATCAGGATGACCGTTCGCTAGGCGTATTTTTTAGAAGACGGTTTGGTGATGAAGTTGTTGAAAATTTAATTGAGCCTCTATTATCAGGAATTTACGCAGGAGACGTTGATCGTTTGAGTTTAAGATCAACATTTCCACAGTTTTTGCATGCTGAACATAAGTACAGAAGCTTAATTGTTGGAATGAAAAAGCTAAAAGAAATTCACCCACAGCACGGTGATGATTCGGAGTTTAAAAAAAATAGCGTCTTTTTAACATTAAAAGAAGGTCTTCAATCGCTAGTAGATGGGGTAGAAAAAGCAATAGATCCTGATATTATTACAAAAGGAATAAAGGTAGAGAAAATTTATAAAGAAGATACCACATATGAATTATCCTTAAATAGCGGGAAAGTAATAAAAGCAGACAGCGTTATTGTAACTTCTCCTCATGCAGCTGCTCAGTCTATGCTCTCGGAATATAAAATATTCGAACCGTTAAAGCATATGCCTTCCACTTCAGTAGCTACTGTTGTGATAGCCTTTGCACAAGAAGCGCTGCAAGACAATCTAGATGCAATGAACATCGCCGTTTCCAGAAATAGCGATTACACGATTACGGCATGCACGTGGCTAAATAAAAAGTGGCCGCATGCGGTTCCGGAAGGAAAAGTGCTGCTAAGATGTTTAGTTGGACGAACCGGGGATGAAGCTGTGGTGGATCAGCCTGACGATGAAATTTTTAAAATTGTCCTGGAGGATTTGAAGAAGCTCATTACCATTTCTGCTGAGCCTGAATTTTACGCGGTAACGAGATGGAAGCAGTCAATGCCTCAGTATACGGTCGGACATCACGATATGCTAGATACAATGAACGAACAGCTTGAAAAAGAGCTTGCCGGTCTTTATGTAGCGGGAAGTTCATACGAAGGTCTGGGTATACCAGAATGTGTAGAGCAAGGAGAAGATGTGGCTAAAAAAGCGGTTAAATATGTGCAGCAGCTGTAGAAGTGGAGCGATGAATCAATGCTCCGCTTTTTTGTCTACTACCTGAAGAGAAAGGTTATGCTAAGAGAAGAGATTGTGGTTGAAAAGCAAAAGAAACTTATGCTATAGTAAAACCGTACTTGTTGACTGAAATATTCATTTGGTCAGAAAGAAGGGGATAACGTGGCTATAGACCGAAAGCAATCAGTTGTTGATGCAGCGTCAAAATCATTTGCGCTGTTTGGATATAAAGCAACGACTATGGAGCAAGTGGCGAAGCTTGCAAATGTCGGAAAAGGAACGATTTATACTTTTTTTAAAAACAAAGAAGAGTTATTCGATGAAATTGTGACACGAATGATTCGAGAAATGACAGATGCAGCTGAAACTGTCATTGACAGCAGCCGTCCTTTTTTTGAAAATGCCCAAGCAGCCATTTTTCGAATCTTAGAATTCCGCACTGAGCATCAGCTCATGCTGAAGCTGGTACAGGAACAGCAGTTAGGCACTACAGCAGTGCAAGAAGTGCTGGTGCGAGTAGAAGAAGAGATTTTGACTTATATAAAAAACAAAATCGAAATTGCGATTTCTAAAAAAGAAATCAAACCGTGCAACCCGGAGCTCACAGCTTTTTTACTATTTAAAATGTACATTGCACTCGTCTATGATTGGGAAAAACGGCATGAGCCGCTTTCAGAAGAAAAAATTGCTGAATTAATTGAACTATACTTTTTACGCGGTCTGTCTCAGTGAGATGGGCTTTTTTCATAGAAAAAACAAAAAAGGTCTCATGACGAGACCTTTTTTTATTGTTCATTATCATCTTTTTTTACGCCGTTTAATTCTGTATTTCCTGTTTTTGCATCTTCTTCTTTTTGCTCTACTTCTTTTTCGCCTTGTTTCTTAAGGTCGAAGTAAGCTTTAATAACTTCACCAGTAACTTTTTTGCTTAATGAATTCGAAGTTCCGGCTACATAAGCAGAAGGGATAACAACCGCTACGGCTACTTCGGGGTTATCATAAGGCGCGTATGAAACGAATGTAGAGTTACGAACGCTGACCCCTTTGTTGAAGGTTTCAGCTGTACCTGATTTACCAGCAATGTTGTATTTTGCATATGCTGTTCCGTTTCCTAGAGCTCTACCAGTTCCATTTGTGACTACGCGACGGAAACCTTGTTTAACAATTTCAATTTCTGATTGGCTCATCGTAATACGATTTAACACTTCCGGTTCAACAGAACTTTGAATACTTCCTTTTAGCTCGCTATCAAGCTCAGGCTCGCGGATTTCTTTTACTAAGTGCGGTTTCATGCGATATCCACCGTTAGCAATCGTTGAGATGTACTGAACAAGCTGAAGCGGTGTGTACGTATCATACTGTCCGATACCAAAATCCAACGCTTTACCCGGTTCGTTTGTGACGCTGTTACGAATACCCGTCGATTCATTTTCTAGGTCAATTCCAGTTGAAATTCCAAGACCAAACTGGCTATAGTATGAGCGCAGTTTGTTAAAAATAGATGGAGGAATATTCAGCTTTCCGCCAGGTCGATATGTTTCACCAGCCATGCTCATAACCGTACGGTACATGAACACGTTTGATGATTGTTCCAAAGCTTTTTGAATACCTGTTGCTCCAATTGGATGAGACGATTTTTTAATTGTTCCTCCAGCAAACTTCATCGGCGCATCGTAAAAAACCGTACCAGGCTGGATAGCGCCTGAATCAAGTCCTGCTAGAACGGTCGCTCCTTTAACTGCGGACCCTACTTCATAAGAAGTTGTCATGTTACCAAGAGCGAAGTCTTGTACTTTACGTGCTCCGGTTTGCTTATCAGTAACAAGCTGTTTTCCGCCCATTGCTAAAATGTCTCCTGTATGAGGATCCATCATAATAGCAAACGCTCGGTCCATTAATCGTGTTCCTTTGTCTCCAGAAGTCACAGCTTTTGTTAAAGCATCTTCGACTTGCTTTTGCAGCTCCATATCAATTGTCAAAATTAAGTCACTGCCGCGCTGACCTTCAGTAACGGTCTCCTGACTAACTAAGTTGCCGGAGCGGTCCGTTACGTTTTGTACGCGGGCTTTTTGACCCCGAAGAACGTCTTCATACTGCTTTTCTAAATAACTTTTTCCTACTCGGTCGTTACGGCTGTAGCCGTGTGACAAGTAGTACTGTAAGTTTTCGCTCGGCAATCCTTCATCAGCCGATGTGATTTTACCAAGCAAGGTACTAAGTAAGTCGTCGTATGTATACATACGGTCCCAGTAAGTTGTCGTATCAACGCCCGGTAAGTCACCCAGCTGCTCACTAATAACGGCAAGCTCTTTATCAGTTAAGCCGCTTTTAATAATTTGAGCGGTTAATGCGTAGCCGCCTTCCATCTTACTTTTAATAGCAATCACTTCAAGGTCATCTTTCACCGATAAAAGTTCGTTTTCGGTGATGCGCTTCAGCTGAAGAGGATACAAATCATCTTCAGAAAGCTGACCTTCTTTTACTTTTTGTTTATCCGCTGCGGTAATTTTTTTCGCTGCTGCTTTTGGATGAGTTGCAATCCAATAATCTTTTAAGTCGCGTTCTGTTAGCTTAATCGTATTTTTATCTTTCTTTTTATCCGATTTGCCAAACACGTCTGTTGTAACAGGAACATCAATAAGAGTGGCAAGCTTTTTAGCTACTTTTAGCTTGTCTTCTTGAGAGACGCCTTTCAAACGCGTGTACGTGACAGCGTTCAACGGTTTATTATCCACGATAACGCGGTCATAGCGGTCTAGCATCTTTCCGCGAGGAACCGGTGAATCTACCGTTTCATCTTCTGTTTTTTCAACTTCTCGTTTATAGTTCTCTCCGTACACAATCTGTACGAAGCCTAATCGTAAAATGAGTGCAGAAAAAAGCAGGAAAACCACAATAAACAGCCAGTTAATTCGAAATGAGACATGTGTTTTTTTGCGCTTTTTAGTTTTCATGTAAACCCCTTCACTTTGTTTATACAAGTTAAAAAAATTCATAAATTTTCTTATGAATCTATCACTCTACATATTAACATAATTTTGTCTATAAATGTTATTAGGTGGAATAAAACAGATAAAAATTTTATAGAAATTTTTGCGGAAGAAGAAAGACCTGTCGAAGGGTGCTGAAGGGGGGTGTTCAATATTTTCCACTCGGTTGTTCAATATTGTTACCTGTTCAAATGTCCTAGAATCGGTAAAATAAAGAGAGATAGATATCAAGGGGGGCAAAACGAATGAAAATGAAAAGGCTTTCAATAATGTCTGGCGTGTTAGCAACATCACTTTTATTTGCGACAGCATGTTCAAACTCAGGTACGGATTCAAAAGCAAGTAAATCAACAGGCTCAGGTGATCAAGTTGTTATTGATATGTTCCAGTTTAAAGTGGAAATTGCAGATCAGCTGAAAGAATTAACGGATGAATATACAAAAGAACATCCAAACGTAAAGTTTAACATCCAAACAGTCGGCGGAGGAGCGGACTATGGTGCAGCATTAAAAGCACAGTTTGCCTCTGGAAATGAACCTGATATCTTTAATAATGGAGGGTTCCAAGAAGCGCAAACGTGGAAGGATAAATTAGAAGATTTGTCTGATCAGCCGTGGGTAGATAATCTGTATGATATCGCTAAAGAACCGATGACAATGGACGGGAAAATCTATGGTCAGCCGCTAAACTTAGAAGGTTATGGTTTTATTTATAATAAAGATTTATTTGAAAAAGCAGGCATTAAAGAATTGCCTAAGACGCTGTCGGAATTAGAAGCAGCTTCTAAAAAGCTTAAAGCAAAAGGCATTACGCCATTTTCTAACGGATACGGCGAGTGGTGGGTGCTAGGTAACCACTTATTTAATATTCCAATGGCGCAGCAAGATGATCCAGATGCGTTTATTAAAGGTCTAAACGAAGGAAAAGCAAAATTTGAAGGCAATGAAACGTTTAAGCAATTTATGAATCTGTTCGATTTAACGTTAAAGTATGGAAATAAAAATCCATTAACGACAGATTACAATACACAAGTTACTCAATTTGCTTCTGGTGAAACAGCGATGATGCAACAAGGTAACTGGACGGTAAATATGATCACGAAAATCAATCCGGACATGAAAATGGGCTTTATCCCAATGCCGATCAGCAACGATGCGAAGAAAAATGATAAATTAGCAATCGGAGTTCCAAATAACTGGGTAGTGAACAAAAATGCACCAGATGCAGATAAAAAAGCAGCGAAGGAATTCTTAAATTGGATGGTTTCTTCTAAAGAAGGTCAAAAATTCTTAGTTGAAAAGTTCAAGTTCATTCCAGCGTTCAAAAACATCGATGGAAAAGGAATCGATTCTTTATCTGATGATATCTTAAAATACTCTGAAGAAGGCAAAACATTATCTTGGAACTGGTTTAAGTATCCAGAAGGAACGGTTCAAGAAGTAGGCGCAGCAATGCAGTCTTACGCAGGCAAACAAATGACGGAAGAAGAGTTTATGAAGAAATTAGATACAATTTGGGCAAAAATGAAAAAATAACCAAAAAGTCCGCGTGGAAAACGCGGACTTTTTGGTGTGAAAAAATAGCTGGTTAGATTCATAGTTATGAAAAAATAATAGTTAATTGAAAGCGCTTTTAATGTATAATAATAGTCATAATGTATGACATTAGTCAAAGGAGGTTATTTGTGAAAGGCTGGAGCATACGCAAGAAATTAATTTTGTTTTTCTTATTCGCAACCGTTATTCCCTTTTTAATTTCAACGATTTTTACGTATCAATACACAAAAGAAACGGTTAAGAATCGATTTATTTCTACCAACTATCAAGTTATTAAAAATGGAAGCAATGATTTGAGTGATTACTTAAATGAAATTGCTAATATTACAAAAAGGCTGTACGGCTACCACCCATTTATTAAAGTGTTAGATGAAGGCGTATCAAGTGATTTAGGAGCCAATCAACTGGAAATATCACGCACTCTTCTTTATTTATATAATACTCGTCCAGAGATTGAACAGCTCCATCTTTATATTGAGAACGGGCATGACTCGTATACAGCTTATAATTCGAAAGTGAGCAGCAGAGGGAAGTACGATGATATTTACACTCAGCCTTACTATTCTTATTTAAATAAACATCATAAATTTCTTGCCATTGAGCCTACCCATGAAATTTATAGCTACAATAATTTATCAACGTTAATTGACTCACTGCCGAATCAAGTTATTAGCTTTCATCAGCGGATTGATGAAATTCCATCAGACAAGTTGTTAGCTTATCTATCTTTAGACATTAACATGACCCAAATTCAATCTATATCGCAGCGCTTATATAATGAAGAGTCAGAAGATTTTTATTTAATGAACAATAAAGGGAAGGTTTTGTATTCTTCGGATTCAAAGGTTATTGGAAAAAACGAAAACTACCCGTGGCTAAAGGCGCTTACGTCTCAAGAGGATCACAGCATGGAATGGGAAGATAAAAGCTTCTCAGGCGTATTAATGTATGAAAAGCTTAAACAGCCTTTTGAGGACTTATACATTGTGAAGCGAATTCCTTACAGTGTTTTATATGAAGATGCAAGAAAGACAGCACTTATGAATGTATTAATTGGCCTGCCATTTTTGTGTATGCTCGTTATCGCTACGCTTTTTACATCGGTCCGTTTTACACAGCCGATTAACGTATTAATTCGCAATATGAAAGAAGTGGAAAAAGGATCATTTGAAGTCCGGTTTAAATCGCTTGGAAACGATGAATTTGGTGTTTTAGGAAGGCACTTTACCTCTATGGTAGAAACAATTAATGACTTAATTGAACGTAAATTCCGATTGGAGTTAGAAAATAAATCAACGCAGCTAAAAGTGTTGCAGTCACAAATTAATCCGCATTTTTTATACAACGCATTTCAATCGATTGGAACTCTTGCCCTTAAGCATAAAGCAGTTGAAGTATATTCTTTATTAACCTCACTTTCTCACATTATGCGTTACAGCATGAATATGAAAGAGGATATCGTTAGCTTAAAGCAAGAAGTCGATCACGTAAAAGCTTTCTTGAGTCTGCAGAAGCAGCGGTTTGGTTCAAAGTTTGAGTATGAGTTAAATATCGAAAAAGAGGCAGAGCTTATGCGAATACCGAAAATGATCTTGCAGCCTCTTGTTGAGAATTCTTTTAAACATGGATTCGAAACCCGCACAGGAAGCGGAAAGCTGTTGATTTCAGCGAAGTTAAACGGAGAAGAACTGATTCTAACTGTTTCTGATAACGGAAAAGGGATAGGAGAGCAAGAGTTGAATCAATTAAAAGCGAGACTTCAGCAATCGTATAATCAAACAGATGAGCATATTGGGTTGCAAAATATTTATGAACGACTTCGCATCTACTATGGAGATCATGCTTCAATGCAAATTAGCAGTCAAGAAAATCACGATTTTACCGTTGTCATAAAGCTAACAACAATTGAAGAAAAGAGGGATAGTGATGAAAGTATTAATCGTGGATGATGAAGAGCATGTAAGAGAAGGAATAAAGCTGCTTGGACAGTGGGAAGAGCATGAAATTACAGATGTGATAGAAGCTGATAGCGGTGAGCAAGCGATTGCGCTTATTGAGGATCACGGACCGGAAATCATTTTTACTGATATGAAGATGCCTAATATCGATGGAATTGCTTTGTTGGAGTGGATTAAAGAGAATTCACCTTCTAGCAAAACGATTGTGGTAACAGGGTATGATGACTACCACTATATGCGTAAAGCTATTCATTTTGGAAGTACGGATTATATTCTAAAGCCAGTGGATCCTTCGATTTTAAACGATACGCTTGTACGAGCTGTAACTCAATGGAAGAAAGAAGAAGAGTCCAGAAAAGTCCATAATAGCAGCTATCGTTTAATCAATGAAATGAAGCCGATTTATCGAGATCGAAAACTGACGCAGTTAATGAACAATTATTTGCTAAATCAATCAATCTATGAAGAGTTTGGTTTCCATCTGACTAGAGAATATGAAGTGGGGATTGTACGTGTAGATGAATCCATTATTCGTTCTTTTGGCGGTGACCGGGATTTAGCCTATTTTTCAATTTTAAATGTAATCAATGAAATGCTGATGGCAGGAGAAAATGGGGTAGCCTTCCGTTACTTATCAAATAAGTGGGAAATTATCATTATATTTTGGAATGATTTTGAACGCATCACCTCTTTGCTGACGACTTTACATACAGCAATTCGCCGTACGTTAGACGTGAGCTGTCGGATTGCAAGAGGGTGCAAAGTCTCTTCTATTGATCAGCTAATGAAATCCTATGAACATGCGAAAAACTCGCTTTTATTAAGCAATGTTCTTGATCAAAATAAAGTGAAGGTCTACGGCGAGCAAGACGTTTTAGCAAGTGCTTTATTAATAAATATGATGGATTATAACAGTAAAATTGAAGAAGCGCTGCAAGTAGGGAAGTTTGAAGCCTTTTTGCCGGTATTCAACGAAATTATCGCAGCTTTTGAAGCACAAAATTATCTATCATTAAAGCAAATTCTGCATTTTGAGCAGGAATATCAGCTGTTAAGCCAGCATTGGTTGAAAAGATATCACATTCCTTATACGATAAGTAATGGTCCTGAATATGTTCTTTCTTTTTTCTATAACCAAGATGGGCAGTTTCAGCTAGCAAAGTATGTAGAGAGAAAAAAGCGTGAAGTAAAGCGTTTTTTAAAAGTAATAAAAAGGTATAGCAAGAAAAACAATCGCGAAGTTATTTATG
This sequence comes from Priestia sp. SB1, assembly GCF_038898415.1. Lineage (NCBI taxonomy): Bacteria > Bacillati > Bacillota > Bacilli > Caryophanales > Bacillaceae > Priestia > Priestia sp. SB1. Next base: position 21,060 of record NZ_JBBJSS010000021.1, read on the forward strand.
AGATCGAACAATTTTTGCAGCAAAATTTTCATCGAGATGTGAAGCTTCAAGAAATATCGGAACGTTTCTATTTAAGCCGTGAATACATTTCGAGAAAGTTTAAGCAAGAATTTCAAGAAAATATTTCAGATTATATGGTGAAAGTCAGAATGAATAAAGCCAAATCACTTTTACTAAATGAAGAACTAAAAATCTATGAAATTGCGAATATGATTGGATATCATGATGATAAATACTTTCGAAAAGTGTTTAAAAAAGTAGAAGGCATTACGCCAAACGAGTATCGCAGTTTGACCGTATAAAAAAAGCTGAAACTGTTATAAAACAGTTTCAGCTTTTTTTATTTCAAGATATCTAGGCAGTGATCGCATTTGTTTCCGTAGCACTCATGCTGTTCCTCGATGTCGTTTCCGCATTCTACGCACTTTTTATTGGGTAATCTTTTAAAAAATTCAGTCATTTTTTCTAACATTTAAATCCCCTCCGTTGTTTTTTGTTACTAATATTGTATTATAACAGATGTTGAAATGTCAATTATGTTTTATAACAATTTAGCCTATTTTGCTATTCTAAGTGGTTATTTGTTATATAACAATGAGTTATTTCGATAAAATAGGCAAAACGAGTATCTTTCAGTTAGTTTTCAAAAAAAAGTAGGGTATACTGAACGTAATAAAAATAGTACGAAAGGGTGATTGAAATGAAAGTAACTGTTATTGGTTTTTGGGGAGGATATCCTGCTGTTTCAGAAGCTACTTCTAGCTATTTAGTTGAGCACGATGGATTTCAGCTGCTTGTTGATTGTGGAAGCGGTGCATTAGCTCAGCTGCAAAAATATGCAAAACCAGAAGAAATAGATGCGATGATTTTATCTCATTACCATCATGATCACGTGGCTGATGTCGGAGTATTTCAATATGCTCGCCTCATTCAGACTCATCTAGGGAACGCTGTTAAGGAACTTTCTATTTACGGACATACATATGATCAGGAAAGCTTCAACAAACTTACTCATAAAGGAATTACCAAAGGAGTAGAGTACGATCCGAGTCAAAAACTTGACGTTGGGCCTTTTACAATCGAATTTATGAAAACGAAACATCCAGTCGTTTGTTATGCCATGAAAATAAGTGCTGGCAATCAAACCGTCGTGTACACAGCGGACTCGAGCTATTTAGAAGAATTTGTTTCTTTCTCAGAAAATGCAGATCTTCTTATTTGTGAATGTAACTTTTATGCTAGCCAAGATGGAAGCGGTGCTGGACACATGACAAGTACAGAAGCCGGTACACTTGCTTCTAAAGCAAGTGTCAAACAACTCATGCTTACTCACCTTCCACACTACGGAGAACACCAACAGCTAGTAGAGGAAGCTGCTGCTCATTATCAAGGTACGCTTACGTTAGCTGAATCAGGATACGTATGGGAATAACAAGGAGGAAAATGAATGTTATTTATTGATAATCAAAAAAATTATGATCCCCGAATTAACTTAGCAATTGAAGAATATGCGCTCAAGCATCTAGATATTAATGAGACATATCTGCTGTTTTATATTAATGAACCTTCTATTATTATTGGAAAAAACCAGAACACCATTGAGGAGATTAATACAAAATATGTTGAAGATCAGCATATTCATGTAGTGAGACGTCTATCTGGAGGCGGTGCCGTTTATCATGATAAAGGAAATTTAAACTTCAGCTTTATTACGAAAGACGATGGAAATAGCTTTCATAATTTTAAAAAGTTTACCGAGCCAGTCGTGGAAGCGTTAAAGAAATTAGGAGTCAATGCTGAGTTAAGCGGACGAAATGATTTAATGGCGGAAGGACGTAAAATTTCTGGAAATGCTCAGTTTTCGACGAAAGGAAGAATGTTCAGCCATGGAACTCTTCTTTTTGATTCAGAGATTGAAAACGTGGTATCAGCGTTAAAAGTAAAAAAAGATAAAATTGAATCCAAAGGCATTAAGTCTATTCGAAATAGAGTAGCGAATATCAGTGAATTTTTAGAACAGAAAGTAACGGTGGAAGAATTTAGAGAAATGCTGCTTCGGTATATCTTTGAGGGAGAAGAAAATATAACAGAATATAAACTAACGGAAAAAGATTGGGAAACGATTCATCAAATTTCTAAAGAGCGCTATCAGTCATGGGATTGGAACTATGGAAAATCACCTAAATTTAACTTACAGCACTCTCACCGCTTTCCTGTGGGACAAATTGACGTTCGTTTGGAAGTGAATAAAGGGAAAATCGATGCTTGCACCATCTATGGAGATTTCTTTGGAGTGGGAGATGTCCAGGAAGTGCAGGGAAAATTAACAGGTGTTCGTTATGAAAAAGCTTCTATTGAACAAGCCTTAGAGGACATCGATATTCCACATTATTTTGGTAATATTACAAAAGAAGAGTTTGTTGAATTAATCTATTAAGAAAAAAGTCTGCCACATCAGGCTTTTTTTCTTTTTAAACAGATGAGTCTTGTCAATAGAACAGCAGTAACATTATAATAGAATAGAAGAAGTAAGAATTTTTCCATTATTATGACTTAATAATGAATGGTTGTTCATTCATTCATTATTAAAAGGAGGAAGTTATGAGATGAATTTGTCAGCACAGCTTCATAAAACAGCTGAGCAATTTCCGCAAAAATCGGCATATGTTTTTATGGATCAGGAAACATCTTATGCAGATCTTGATGCATCGGTATCTAAGTTTGCTAATGGTCTGAAGCAATTAGGTGTAAAAAAAGGAGATCATATCGCTTTAATTGTCGGCAACTCGCCTCATTTTGTTATTGGATTGTACGGTGCTCTTCGAGTAGGAGCTACTGTTATACCCATTAATCCTATTTACACAGCGGATGAAATTAGCTACATGCTTCAGGATGGAGATGTAAAAGCAGTTATTGCGGTTGATTTACTTCTCCCTGTTTTAAAAAAAATCATTGGACACACTCCATTTTTGGAACACGTTATCTTATGTGAAACGACAGATACAGTGGAAAGTATACCTTCTTATTTTCACACGTTTTCGCAAGTTGTAAACAGAGGGGAAGCTACATATGATTTTCTCGAGTTAAAAGAAGAAGATGTGGCCATCATTCTGTATACGTCAGGAACGACTGGAAAACCAAAAGGAGCTATGCTTACGCATAAGAATATTTATTCAAACGCTCAAGACGTAGCAGATTATTTAAGTATAAATGGGAATGACCGAGTCGTAGCTGCTTTGCCGATGTTTCACGTATTTTGTTTAACTGTTTCATTGAATGCGCCTTTAATGAATGGAGGAACGATATTAATTGAACCAAAATTCAGTCCATCTTCTATATTTGAATTAATTCAAAATCGACAAGCGACTATTTTTGCTGGCGTTCCGACAATGTATAATTTTTTACTTCAGCATGACAAAGGGAAAAAAGAGCACTTTCACACGGTAAGGCTTTGTATATCAGGCGGGGCATCAATGCCGGTGGCACTTCTAACCCATTTTGAACGTAAGTTTGGGGTCATGGTAGCAGAAGGCTATGGATTATCTGAGGCTTCTCCTGTGACGTGTTTCAATCCGATTGATCGAGAGAGAAAAGCAGGTTCTATAGGCACATCTATTATGAATGTTGAAAATAAAGTGGTAAATGAACTGGGAAAAGAAGTAGAAGTAGGACAAGTTGGCGAACTTATCGTCAAAGGCCCTAATGTGATGAAAGGGTATTATAAGCTTCCTGAAGATACGGAATATGCTCTCCGAGATGGTTGGCTGTATACAGGTGACTTAGCAAGAATGGATAAGGAAGGTTATTTTTATATCGTTGACCGTAAAAAAGATTTAATTATTGTAGGAGGATATAATGTTTATCCTCGCGAAGTAGAAGAAGTGCTATATGCGCATCGGGATATTGTAGAAGTGGCTGTTATCGGAGTTCCTGATCCTTCTTTAGGTGAATGTGTGAAGTGTTACGTGGTTTGCAATAATCAAGAGATAACGGAAGAGAAGCTTATTGCCTACTGCAAAGAGCACCTTGCTAAATATAAAGTGCCAAGTGAAATTGAATTTTTAAAAGAACTTCCTAAAAATACAACGGGAAAAATTTTAAGGCGTGCACTGAAGCAGCAGGTATCTCAGGAGCGATAAAATGAAAGCGATTCCAATTTGGAGGTGGTAAAAGAATGTCATCTATTTCTTATGAAATAAAGGGACACGTCGCCCATGTGATACTGAACCGTCCGGAAGCGATGAATGCTTTTAATTACGATATGCTTAAAGAATTGGAAGAAGTAATTGAAGGAATTCGTATTCAAAAAGATATTCGAGTTGTGACGTTTAAAGGGGCAGGTGAAAAATCTTTTAGTGTAGGTGCGGATTTAAAAGAACGTAAAACCCTCTCTGATCAAGAGGTAAAGCGCAATATTTACAAAATAGGAGAAGTGTTTTCTAAGATAGAGCAGCTTCCTCAGCCAACGATAGCAATCATCAACGGATATGCATTTGGAGGAGGAATGGAGCTGGCTTTAGCATGTGATTTCCGGATCGCTTCAACAGAAGCGCTTATGGGTTTAACGGAAACAAGCTTAGCGATTATACCAGGCGCAGGAGGAACACAGCGTCTCCCTCGCCTAGTTGGTGAAGCAAAAGCAATGGAACTAATTTTAACAGCTCAGCGCCTCACGGCATCAGAAGCAAAAGAATGTGGTCTAGTAACGAAGGTAGCTCCTGGATATCAAATAGAAGAAACAATAGATATTTTTATCTCGCTTTTATTAAAAAATGGGCCAATTGCACTTCAGCAAGCAAAATTTGCTATCAAAGAAGGAATGAAGGCCGATTTGCAGACTGGTTTGCAAATTGAACGAAAAGCATATGAGTTAACGATTCCGACAGAAGATCGTCTAGAGGCGCTTCAAGCATTTGCTGAGAAGAGAAGACCTAGTTTTAAAGGGAAATAAGAAGGGGCTGTCTAATGGACAGCTCTTTTTTAATTTCTTCGTATAATGAAGAAATTGAAAAAAGTAAAGGGTTCAAGAATAGAGAAGGCAAAGTTTAAACCTAGCTTTTGCCTATAATATGATGATATGATCTAGATAAAACAGCCATCTGAATCAAAAAGTAATGATTTCGAATTTTTTTGTTAAAAACTGTTGACTTTAACAAAGATATATTTTATTATTATAAAGCGTCGTTGAGACATAACAGTAACAACGAAGCTGAAAAAAGAATTTTAAAAAGTTGTTGACATTACGTCGGTA
>NZ_JBBJSS010000022.1:0-18820 GCF_038898415.1 Priestia sp. SB1
GGTCCCGTGGTGTAGCGGTTAACATGCCTGCCTGTCACGCAGGAGATCGCGGGTTCGATTCCCGTCGGGACCGCCATGTTTTAGAAACGAAACAATGTGTTTCGTCTTTTTTATTGTTTGAACCATTTTTATATAAAACTTTACCGTCCTTAGGAGCAATCCTAAGGAATTTTTTATATACAAAGAAATTTCTTTGTAGAATTGCGATGTTAAAGATTGTTGGATTTCTTACTGGATATGTATAGTCCACAACGTTTACAATATATATATACAGATTGAAATGAGGTTCTGAATGAATGACAGAGATTAATGAATTTACGTTTATGTCTACGTCTCCTGATGAAACTAATCAGCTGGCTGCTCGTCTAGCAACTTTATTAGAAGCTGGTGACGTGCTGCTGCTTGAAGGTGATTTGGGAGCTGGAAAGACAACATTCACAAAAAGTTTAGCTAAAGGCTTAGGAATTGAACGCAATGTGAATAGCCCGACATTTACTATCATTAAAGAATACAAAAGCGGTCGCCTTCCTCTTTACCATATGGATGTGTACCGTCTAGGGGATGAATTTGAAGACCTAGGGTTCGATGAGTATTTTGAAGGAGATGGCGTGACGGTCGTGGAGTGGGCTCACCTGATTGAAGAGCAGCTTCCTAATGAATATATTCAAATCAATATTTACCATGAAAACGAAACGACTCGTAAAATCCTTGTAAAAGCGATAGGCAGTCGGTACGTTGAAATATGTAAGGAGCTTTTTAAAAGATGAAAATGTTAGCCATTGATACATCCAATTTTGTCATGGGTGTTGCTGTCGTTGAAGAAAACAAAGTAATTGGAGAAATTATTACGAATCTAAAAAAGAATCACTCTGTTCGTGTGATGAACGCTGTGGAATCTTTGTTAAAAGATTGTGATATTGCGCCAAGCGAGCTAGACCGTATTGTAGTGGCACACGGTCCCGGGTCCTATACCGGTGTACGCATTGGTGTTACCATTGCCAAGACACTTGCTTGGACTTTAAATATTCCTTTAATAGGTGTATCTAGCCTTGAGGCACTAGCAGCAAACGGTCGTTATTTTGATGGATATATTGCTCCGTTATTTGATGCGCGCCGTCAGCAGCTTTATACAGGACTATATGAATGGAATAACGAACGAGGTCTTGTAGAAGTTGAAAGTGATCGACTTGTTATTAATAAGGACTGGGCGGAACATTTAAAGTCATACAACAAACCTATTTTATTCATAGGCAATGATCTTTCCATGCATGAAGAGGCGTTAAAAGAAGTGTTGAGTGAACAAGCTGTATTTGCCCATGTTCAGCAGTTTAACCCAAGACCAAGTGAATTGGCTTTCTTAGGAATGAAGAAAGAGCCGCAGTCTGTGCATACTTTTGTTCCGAACTACATTCGTTTAGCTGAAGCAGAAGCCAACTGGCTTGCTTCACAGCAAAAAGGATAAAAGAAGGTATAACATGAAACTAACAATTAAGTTTCGTTTAATGGAAGTTAAAGATATTGATCAAGTAGTGAAAATCGAAGAGAAGTCTTTTACGACACCTTGGAGTGCAGAAGCATTTCAAAATGAGTTAACCAATAATCAATTTTCAACCTACATTGTGATGGAAGAAGGGGAAAATATTATTGGTTATTGCGGAACGTGGATTGTTATTGACGAAGCACATGTAACCAATATTGCGCTATTGCCAGACTACCGAGGCAAGGGACTCGGTGAATTGCTGCTGCGCAACGTGATGGACGTTCTTCGAAAACTAGGTGCTACGTCAATGACATTAGAAGTTAGGGTATCTAATCATATTGCACAATCATTGTATCAAAAGCTAGGTTTTAAACCTGGAGGTATTCGTAAGAATTATTATTCTGATAACAATGAGGATGCATTAGTTATGTGGGTGAATTTATGAATGAAAATCAATTAATTTTAGCATTAGAAACAAGCTGTGATGAGACAGCAGCAGCTGTGATTCGAAACGGTCATGAAATTGTAGCCAATGTGGTGGCCTCTCAAATAGAAAGCCATAAACGATTTGGCGGTGTCGTACCGGAAATTGCATCTCGTCATCATGTAGAACAAATTACAGTAGTAGTTGAAGAAACTTTAAATCAAGCGAACTTGACGTTTGCAGATATAGATGCAATAGCTGTAACGGAAGGACCAGGGCTTGTGGGAGCACTTCTTATTGGCGTAAATGCAGCCAAAGCGCTAGCATTTGCACATCAAAAGCCATTAATTGGTGTTCATCATATTGCAGGACATATTTATGCAAATCAGCTAATCAAAAAACTAGAATTCCCGCTCTTATCGCTAGTTGTATCTGGCGGGCATACGGAGCTTGTATACATGGAAAGTCACGGTCATTTTAAAGTAATCGGTGAAACAAGAGATGATGCAGCAGGAGAAGCCTACGATAAAGTAGCCCGCACGTTAAACCTTCCATATCCAGGCGGACCTCATATTGACCGCCTTGCACATGAAGGAGAGCCATTAATTGATTTGCCGCGTGCTTGGCTAGAAGAAGGATCCTATGATTTTAGTTTCAGTGGATTAAAATCAGCAGTTATTAACACTGTCCACAATGCGAAGCAAAAAGGTGAAGAGATTCTTCCACAAACACTTGCTGCTAGCTTTCAAGCGAGTGTCATTGATGTGTTAGTAACTAAAACGATTAAAGCTGCAAAGGAATATAACGTTAAGCAAGTTTTATTAGCAGGAGGAGTTGCTGCTAATAAAGGGCTTAGAGCAGCGCTAGAAGAGGCATTTGAACCCCTATCAAATATTGAGCTTATTATCCCGCCGCTATCTCTATGTACGGATAATGCCGCAATGATTGGAGCAGCAGCAAGCGTACGATTTGCTCAAGGAAAACGTTCAGATATGTCATTAAATGCAAACCCCGGTTTGGACTTGGAAGAGTAAGTGACGAATGAGATTTATTTCTCATTCGTCCTTTTTTGTGGATAAAAATGATTTATCAACAATATTCAATAAATTTAGAATTGACTGTGGATAATTATGTGGAAAAGTCCGTGCACTCAGTACACGGACCTGTTATCAACAAGTTTTAATTATGAAAATCAGACAGATATCCACTATTTATTCACAGAGTGGATAAAGCTTGCTCTTAAGCGCATGAACAAGTAAACAGGATGAATAGATACGCAAAAATATAGGCTACTCTTCTAGAAGCAGCTGTAATTCTTCCCACTCTTCCATTAATGTGGATAACTGTGAAGAAATTTTTTCATTTTCACCGTTTAATCTTGATACTTCTTCGTGATTTTGATAAATTTCAGGGTCACAAAGAAGTTCTTCATTCGCCGCTTGGGCGGCTTCTAATTTGTTTACTTCAGTTTCAATTTCTTCAATGCGGCGCGTTCGCTGTCTCATCAATTTCTTTTGTTCTTTATCTTGTTTATAGGACTGTTTATCTACTTTTACCGTACGTTCTTCGTTTGCTTTTATATTTTCTAATTCTTTGATTTCCTCTATTTCTGCTTTCTTTTCTACATAATAGTCATAATCTCCAAGAAATTCTTCTACTCCTTCAGGAGATAGCTCTGCTATTTTATTGGCAATACGATTAATAAAATAACGGTCATGTGAAACAAATAATAGAGTCCCTGGGTAATCAATTAACGCATTCTCGAGTACTTGTTTGCTATCTAAATCAAGATGGTTAGTAGGTTCATCCAAAATTAAGAAGTTAGCTTTTTGAAGCATAAGCTTCGCAAGAGCCAAACGTGCTTTTTCACCACCGCTGAGCGTGGAAACGATTTTCAGTACATCATCACCTGAAAACAGAAAATTTCCAAGCGCTGTACGGATTTCTTTTTCAGGTTTGGCTGGGTAGTCATCCCAAAGTTCATTTAAAACGGTTTTATTAGACGTTAAATTGGCTTGCTCTTGGTCGTAATAACCAACCATTACATTTGAGCCAAAGGAAATGGTTCCAGTCTTGAAGCTGAGTTTATCCACAATGCCTTTTAATAAAGTTGATTTCCCCACGCCATTAGGACCAACCAACGCAAGGCTTTCCCCTTTTTTAATGCGAAGATTTGCCTCTTGGACGACATAGTTGTGTTCATTATATCCGATAGACACATCTTCCAGATTTAAGACTTCATTTCCGCTTTGACGTTCAATTTCAAACGAAAAACTAGCTGATTTTTCGCCTTCGTTAGGTCGATTTATTAACTCCATTCGATCGAGCTGTTTACGTCTGCTTTGCGCACGTTTTGTAGTCGATGCGCGGGCGATGTTTCGCTGAATAAAATCATTCAGCTTTGCGACTTCATCTTGCTGCTTTTCGTACTGACGCAACTCTTTTTCATATCGCTCTGCTTTTTGTACAAGGTATTTAGAGTAGTTGCCCGTGTACTTCACCGTTGTTTTTTGTACGACTTCATACACTTGATTTACGACTTTATCAAGGAAGTAACGATCATGTGAAACGATTAAAATAGCTCCTTCATACCCTTGCAGAAACTGTTCCAGCCATGCTAAAGTTTCAATATCTAAGTGGTTGGTAGGCTCATCCAGAATAAGCAAATCAGGCTTTGTTAAAAGCAGTTTTGCAAGAGCCAGGCGCGTTTTTTGTCCACCGCTTAAGGAGGAAATAGGGGTGCTGTAGTCAAAGTTTGAAAAACGGAAACCGTGAAGAATAGATCGTGTATCCGCTTCATATTGATAGCCGCCTAAATCTTTAAACGTTACTTGAAGCTGATCATACTCTTTGGTTAGTTTTTCGTATTGAACTGAATCATTAAAAATGTCTGGATCACCCATCTTCGTTTCAAGCGTACGTAATTCTTTTTCCATCTTCTTTAATGGAGCAAAGACAGTCATCATTTCTTCCCATATGGAGAGTGTTGACTCAAGAACTGTATCTTGTCCCATATAATCAATGGAAACACCCTTAGGTTTAATAATTTCTCCGCTGTCATAGGAAAGCTGCTCAGCAATAATTTTTAATAAAGTTGATTTACCAGCACCGTTTCGTCCCACTAGGGCAATGCGGTCTTTTGATTGTACTTCTAACTTTATATTCGATAAAATGGGTTCTGCCCCATAGTATTTTGTAATACCGTTCAATTGTAGAATAATCATTTTTTCACCTCTAGTAGTATATCCATAGTGTATTTTAACATATTTTTAACTACAAGTTCTTCCTACAAGCGTTTGTAATTTGTAGAGGGACAAGGACAAATGATGAAGCGAATGTTTTGATTCATGAAATAAAATGATTTTACCTGCACATTTTATACAGGATACTATGTTAAAATAAGAGATAAGTGCATCTCTGAACTTATCTATGATGGATGTGAAAAAATCCGTCATGACTAACAAACCGATCCTTTGAAGGGCTAATTGCTTCGTTCTACATACCGACTTTAAGGAGTGCTGAATAGACAAAAGCCGTCGAGGTGTGAAGCGGAGTATATATAAAACAAGAGAAAAGAGAGAGAATTGGAAGCGCTACCTCAAAGCGGTTGATGCTTTGTGAAAGGTAATGCAATATGACTTGAAAATGTTAGTAATGACATACATGAACTGAGGGGGTACAACGTGAACACTGAACAATTAAAAATACCACAAGCAACGGCTAAGCGATTGCCGCTTTATTATCGTTTTTTGAAAAATTTGCATGCTTCTGGTAAACAGCGTGTGTCGTCAGCGGAGTTAAGTGAGGCAGTGAAAGTGGATTCTGCTACTATTCGTCGGGACTTTTCTTACTTTGGTGCATTAGGAAAAAAGGGATACGGCTACAATGTGAATTATTTACTTACATTTTTCCGTAAAACGTTAGACCAAGATGAAGTAACGAAAGTAGCACTGATTGGCGTAGGGAATCTAGGAACGGCCTTTTTAAATTATAATTTTATTAAAAATAATAACACCAAAATTGAGTGCGCTTTTGATGTGATAGAAGATAAAGTAGGTACGAAAGTAGGCGACGTGCCGGTCTATCATCTTGACCAATTGGAAGATTATATGAGTGATGACATCTCAGTAGCGATTTTAACCGTTCCTGCCACTGTTGCTCAGCAAATTACTGATCGTTTAGTGAGTTGCGGAATTAAAGGAATTTTAAACTTTACTCCTGCACGCTTAAACGTACCGGATGAGATTCGACTCCATCATATTGATCTTGCTGTAGAATTACAGTCGCTCGTCTACTTTTTGAAAAATTATCCTGTTGAATAAGGCGGACTGTGTTACGATTTCCTTAAGTCTAAATTAATAAGGAGAGTGGGAATATGGGGATTGGAGCAGGCAGTTGGATTATTATTGCGATTGTAGCACTGCTTATTTTTGGACCGAAACGGTTACCGGAGCTAGGAAGATCAGTGGGCCAAACGCTTAGAGAGTTTAAGCATGCCGCTAGCGGTGCATCAGAAGATCGTGAAAAAGATAAACAGCGTCAAGTAGATGACAAAGAGTAAAAGGGTGATCATAGTATGACCGAACAAGAAATGTCAATATATGATCACATAGGAGAGCTGCGAAAACGCATTTTAATTGTTTTATTTTTCTTTGTGATTGCCACAATTGGCGGCTTTTTTATAGCGGATAAGGTTATTGTCTATTTACAGCATGCTGATGAGGCAAAGAATTTAACGATGAATGCATTTCGGTTAACAGATCCAGTTAAGATTTATATGCAATTTGCTGTTATTATCGGCTGTGTACTTGCAGCTCCTGTTGCACTGTATCAACTTTGGGCATTTATTAGTCCTGGTTTATATGAAAAAGAGCGTAAGGTAACGCTTGGATATATTCCTGTTTCCATTTTTCTCTTTATCGGCGGTGTCTCTTTTTCTTATTTTGTGTTGTTTCCATTTGTCGTTGATTTTATGACGCGCGTTTCTGATGAGCTGAATGTAAACCAAGTGATTGGCATTAATGAATACTTTTCTTTTTTAATGCAGCTCACACTGCCTTTTGGCTTGTTGTTTCAGCTTCCTGTCGTCGTTATGTTTTTGACGCGTTTAGGAATTATAACGCCTATGTTTTTATCTCAAATTCGAAAATATGCCTATTTCGTACTGCTAGTTATTGCCGCACTTATTACACCACCGGAATTGCTCTCGCACATGATGGTGACAGTGCCGCTCTTAATTTTGTATGAAATCAGCATCATTATTTCCCGCATTTCGTATCGCAAAGTGTTAAAGGCAAGGGCAGAGCAAGAAAGAGAAGATGTTAGTATGTAAAAAAAACCACTGAAACAGTGGTTTTTTTATTTGGATGAATCATCTTGATTTTTATATTGCTGCTGCAATTTTTTAATTTTGTAGTGCAAGATAAAGATGCGAACCGCAAACCTGAAATCGAATGCGGCTACGAGTGCAAATAAGATTGTGGGGAAATTCCAGACGGTTTCCTGGGCATTTTGAATTGCCAAGTAGGTGAATAAAATCCCCATAATAATATAAATAAACCCTCGTGTTAAAGGGATATTCTTCATAAAAACATGCCTCCAAAAATGAACTGCATTTGTTCTGCTTGTTTTTGCATTTCTATAATTTTATCTGCAAAAATAGTTTGAGATAAAATAACGATTGTATTCATCAAAACATGAGCAATAATAGGTACAACAATTAGTCTCGTCCTTGCATAAAGGAATGCAAATACAAATCCCATAGCTGTATACACAAGTAAATGTTTAAAATCCCAGTGTACCGCAGCGAAAATAAGGGAACTAATAAATGCAGAGATAAAGAAATTGTATCGTTTGTGAAGAGAACCAAAAATAATCTTTCGGAAAATAATCTCTTCTAGTATTGGTCCAATAACAGACGTAACGACAATAAGGAACGGCGTTGCTTTAACAAGATTAACAATATTTTGTGTGTTTTCAGATACTTGGGTAATGCCAAGAGCGTGCTCAATCATACCTGCTACAGCTTGACCAGCCATAGCGAGAAACACCCCAAGGACTGACCAGACAACAGCAATCGTTTTTCCAGCATGTTCTATACGCATGGACATGTCACGGCGCAGCAGCAGTAAGACAATAAGTAAACCAAGGATAAAGCTAATGATAGTCCAATAAGTCAAAAGCATGACATTCGCTGTTCGAACTGGATAGTCATCAAACATTCCTGTTAATTTTAACAGCGGTATACCAACAACTCCTGAAAACTGCATAAGGATGTAAGTGAGGATAACATACCAATAACGTTTTTCCAATCTTCTATACTCCTTTAAAAGGTTTTTATGTATATATGTCGAAGAAGTACTGTAAAGTTAGTAATTTCTTCTTGCTCGTATTGTAACATACATATTATTGAACAGAGAAAAGAATGCTTTATTTCTCAAAATCGTCGAAATCTAAGACTATTATATGTAGTTGTCGTAAATTTTAAATTTTTTTTGTTTAATACTTGCAAAAAAAACCCACTTTGTTTTAATATAATAATTGTGTTAGCACTCGTTGAGGTTGAGTGCTAATAAAAATGCAAACATATTATTTGAGGAGGTTGTTTCACTTGTTAAAGCCATTAGGTGATCGCGTAGTGATTGAACTTGTAAAATCTGAGGAAAAAACAGCAAGCGGTATCGTGTTACCGGACAGTGCAAAAGAAAAGCCACAAGAGGGTAAAATTGTTGCTGTAGGTACAGGCCGAGTATTAGAAAGCGGTGAGCGTGTAGCTTTAGAAGTAGCTGCGGGCGATCGTATCATCTTCTCAAAATATGCGGGTACTGAAGTAAAATACGAAGGTACTGAATACTTAATTTTACGCGAAAGCGATATTTTAGCTGTAATCGGCTAATTTTAACCACAAACTTATCATACGTAAAAAATAGATTATTAAGAACATCTTGAGGAGGTCAAAGAACATGGCAAAAGACATTAAATTTAGCGAAGAAGCACGTCGCGCAATGCTACGTGGTGTAGATACATTAGCAAATGCTGTAAAAGTAACGCTTGGACCAAAAGGTCGTAACGTTGTATTGGAAAAGAAATTCGGTTCACCGCTTATTACAAATGACGGTGTAACAATTGCAAAAGAAATCGAATTAGAAGACGCATTTGAAAATATGGGTGCTAAATTAGTAGCCGAAGTTGCTAGCAAAACAAACGACGTTGCTGGTGACGGTACAACTACTGCAACAGTTTTAGCGCAAGCAATGATCAGAGAAGGTCTTAAAAACGTAACGGCTGGTGCTAACCCAATGGGTATCCGTAAAGGTATGGAAAAAGCAGTAGCTGTAGCGGTTGAAGAACTAAAAGCAATCTCTAAACCAATTCAAGGTAAAGATTCAATTGCTCAAGTAGCGGCTATCTCAGCAGCTGACGAAGAAGTAGGTCAATTAATTGCTGAAGCAATGGAGCGCGTTGGTAACGACGGCGTTATCACACTTGAAGAATCAAAAGGTTTCACAACTGAATTAGAAGTGGTAGAAGGTATGCAGTTTGACCGTGGATATGCATCTCCTTACATGGTAACTGATTCAGATAAAATGGAAGCTGTATTAGATGATCCATACATCTTAATCACAGACAAAAAAATCGGTAACATTCAAGAAATCTTACCGGTATTAGAGCAAGTTGTTCAACAAGGCAAGCCGCTATTAATCATCGCTGAAGACGTAGAAGGCGAAGCTTTAGCAACATTAGTTGTGAACAAACTTCGTGGTACATTTACAGCTGTAGCTGTTAAAGCTCCTGGTTTTGGTGATCGTCGTAAAGCAATGCTACAAGACGTTGCGATCCTAACAGGCGGAGAAGTAATCACTGAAGAGCTTGGTCTTGACTTAAAAACAGCAGGCATCGATCAATTAGGTCGCGCTTCTAAAATTGTTGTAACAAAAGAAAATACAACAGTTGTAAACGGTGCAGGAAACGCAGAAGATATCCTAGCACGCGTAAACCAAATCAAAGCTCAGCTTGAAGAAACAACTTCAGAGTTTGACCGTGAAAAATTACAAGAGCGCTTAGCAAAACTTGCTGGTGGCGTAGCTGTAATCAAAGTTGGTGCGGCAACTGAAACTGAGTTAAAAGAACGTAAATTACGTATTGAAGATGCATTAAACTCTACGCGTGCTGCGGTTGAAGAAGGTATCGTAGCTGGTGGTGGTACTGCATTAGTAAATATCTATAATAAAGTAGCAAGCATCGAAGCTGACGGTGACACTGCTACAGGTATCAACATCGTATTGCGTGCGATTGAAGAGCCTGTACGTCAAATCGCTCACAACGCTGGTTTAGAAGGATCAGTAATCGTTGAGCGTCTAAAAGGCGAAGCAGTTGGAACTGGATTCAACGCTGCAACTGGCGAGTGGGTAAATATGCTAGACACTGGTATCGTTGACCCAACAAAAGTAACGCGTTCAGCTCTTCAAAATGCTTCTTCTGTAGCGGCTATGTTCTTAACAACTGAAGCAGTTGTTGCTGACAAGCCAGAAGAAGGCGGAGCTCCTGCAATGCCTGACATGGGCGGCATGGGTGGAATGGGCGGCATGATGTAATCACTGCCCTACCTAAAAAAGCGACCAAGTACTCACTTGGTCGCTTTTTTGTGTGCGTTAATATTTTCAGATTTTTTTAAAATTTGTTAAGATAGTACTATGTTTATTGGAAAACTTACTAAACTCAAGGCTTAACTGAGTTTTAAGGGGGAGCGTCGTTGATTCAGCTGGATCATATTAATAATAAATTAAACCAAGTATTAGAAAACATCGATCAAATTGTGATTGGAAAACGTCAGGTATCTGAGCTTAGTTTGGTTGCTTTACTTGCAGGAGGACATGTTTTGCTTGAAGATGTTCCGGGTGTGGGGAAAACGATGCTTGTGAAGGCACTGGCCAAATCGATTGATGCAGAATTTAAACGAATTCAATTCACGCCTGATTTGCTGCCGTCCGACGTAACAGGTGTTTCTATTTACAGTCCAAAAGACATGGAATTTCATTTTCGTCCAGGTCCTATCATGAGCCACATAGTACTCGCTGATGAGATTAACAGGACTTCTCCTAAAACACAATCGGCGCTTTTAGAAGCAATGGCTGAGCATCATGTAACAACCGATGGTATCACCCGGGAAATTCCGGCGCCTTTTTTTGTGATGGCTACTCAAAATCCCGTTGATTTTGATGGGACCTATCATTTGCCGGAAGCGCAGCTGGATCGTTTTTTATTCAAACTAAGCATGGGGTATCCTACGCAAGAAGAGGAGCTTCAAATTTTAAATGGCGTATCGACTCAAGTTAATCTTGAAGATGTCAAACCTGTTATGAGCGTTCCAGAATTAGTACAGGCTCAAAAAGCTGTAAGCAGTATTTATGTAGATGATACGATCAAGAACTATATCATTGAAATTATTCGCAAAACTCGCTCTCATCCACATGTTTCATTAGGTATTAGTCCTCGTGGCACGGTTTCCTTTATGAAGGCTATTCAAGCATATGCGTTAGTAAAGGGAAGAGATTACTCTCTTCCTGATGATGTTCAAGAGCTTGCTTCGTATGTGTGTGCACATCGCTTAACGCTAAGACCTGATACTCAGTACAGCGGTTTAACAGCGAGTGATGTGATGAAGCAAATTATGGCTGATACGAAAGTACCTGTTAAAAGGTAAGAGGATAATTTATGAAACAGTATATAAAAGTGATATGGAACAAAGGTAGAGACTGGTTCGTTTTATTCTGCATCTTTACCGCTACGTTTTCTTACGCCATGTTTCAAGGAGGCTTTGTCAGCTGGTTTTTATTTTATAGCTTCTTACCTTTTGGATTATATGCGGTAGCCGTGTTGCTCTATCCGTTGAAGAAGTGGAATGTTGCTCGTGATGTGAAGCTACAGCCTCGATTCGCTGGAGATCATCTTTCTTATGACATTCACATTACACGCTCCTCGGCTTTTCCTGTTTATATGGCAGCGGTGAAAGAGGAGAGTAACCTTTTAGATCAAGAAGAAAGAACAATTTATCCGCTTTTTCAACGAAACGCTGTTATTCCGTATGAAAGATCGTTTGTAGAAAGAGGAGAATATGAATTTTTTACGATTTCAATTGAAATTAGTGATTTATTAGGCATCGTAAAAAAGAAGGCATATTTTCTACTGCAGCAGCGATTTATCGTTTATCCTCAGATTCATAAGATAGATATCCCGTTTCTTTTAGCGGGAATAGAAGAAGGGAAAAATGAAGTTTCTACGGGAAATCAATCTACTACGTTAGTGACAGGCATTAGAGAATATCAGCCGGGTGACCGATTAGGATCTATCGATTGGAAGGCGACCGCTCGTAAAGCTACGTTGATTTCTAAAGAGTTTGGTCATTATCATGAACGGAGTATAATTATCATTGCAGATGTTATGGGCCCTCTATACTTTGAAGAGCGAATGAGCTTTCTGGCATCCATGCTCATTCATGAAGAAACCAAGCGTAAAAAAGTCGATTTTCTTTTAGCTGGAGATGCCCTTTTTTCGCAGAAAACCTCTGAACAAAGGGAGGCTGATAACCTGTTGCATCACTTAGCACGTGCACAGCCTATTAGCAATCGAGCATTCGAAACAGAATTTCAGAATATTGCTATTCAAAAGCAGCATTCTTTTATGGTCATTGTCAGTCAAGTTACAGGGACTCTTATTGGCCAGATTCAATCCAAGCTGAGCCCTCATGCTAAGGCTTCACTCATTGTCGTTAAAAATGAAGGAGCGGGGCTTAGTGAGGAAGAGACAGTTATTGTAAATGGCATACAATCTTCTGCTTTAACAATTGAAGTCGTTCATATTGATCTTCCTCTATCACTAAAGGAAGTGAGGGCGGAAATAAGTGAATAAATCAGCTTGGTATGTAAAAAACGTCTTATTATACGCGGGAGCTTTCTTTTTATTAGTGGAATGGCTTCTCCCTTTAAATGAAGTCACTGATACGAATCAAATTCAATACTTTATCCTGTTTGTCGCTTACTGTTTTTTGAGCTTAACGTTTCGATTGCCGTTTATTGTGATGACGTTAGGGAGCATGTTGTTTATTTTGTTTTCACTTCACAGTCTCTATTTCCAAGGTGCCTTCTTTTCTTCAGAATGGCTTCCAAGACTTTTGGAAATTCTTCAGTCAGATGTACAAAGTATCATGGAGTGGAATATAGCGAATTTATCCTTTGAAATGAGGAGCACTTTATTTTTTATCCTGCTTTGGATTATGGCTTATTTAATTCGATATTGGATCTTTTATCAAAAAAGAATTTTCTTCTTTTTCTTCTTAACCATTTTGTATATTACCGTATTGGATACCTTTTCTACTTACGATGCCGGAGCTGCTATTATTCGCGTGACGATTATCGGATTTTTATTAGTAGCCATGCTTCGCATCAATCCTGAACGTATAAAAGGTGCTAGCACCGAGCGTTTAGAAAATAGAAAACGATCGTTTCTTTTTCTAGGCAGTTTTTTAGCCATTGTCATTGTGCTGGCTTATCTCGCCCCTAAACCAGGTCCGCAGTGGCCAGATCCGGTCCCTTTTATTGCAGCTCACACAACACATCAAGGACAGGGAGAATCTGCAAGCGGTCAACGAATTGGCTATGATATGGACGATTCTAAATTGGGGGGATCCTTTGTCAATGATGATACGGTTGTGTTTACAGCTAAAGTAGAGGATGAGCACTATTGGCGTATTGAAACGAAGGATGTGTATACAGGTAAGGGCTGGGAGCTGTCTAAAGAGGAAGAAAAAGTGCCTTTCAAAGGAAATGAAAACTTACTCCCTCAATATGATTCAAGTGTTGCAGGAGAAGTAAGAAAAGCAGAAGTTACCTATTCGCAGCCTTCTGTTCATCTTATGCATGTTCCTCAACTGCTGTCTCTAACCTTAAAAAATGGCATTCAAACCGATGTTACACCGACAAATGAAAAATTATATCCTTATCAAAATGACAAACTTGTTACTGTTCAATCGTATGAGCTAACGTATAAATATCCTGTGTTTGATACCGGGCTTCTTCAGCAAGCAGAGGAGAAAAAGTCAGAGAGTCTAGAGAATAATAATGAATTTATAGCAAGGTATACACAGCTTCCTGCTAATTTGCCAAAACGAGTAAAGGATTTAGCTCGTACGATAACAAAAAATAAAAACAATCGCTATGAAAAAGCGAAAGCCGTTGAAGAATACTTCCGATCCAATCCATATGTATATGATACTGAAAATGTTTCAATTCCTACGAAGAATAAAGATTATGTGGATCAATTTTTATTTGATACAAAAAGAGGATACTGTGATAACTTCTCTACTTCTATGGTCGTGCTGCTTCGTTCATTAGATATTCCTGCTCGGTGGGTAAAGGGCTATACAGAAGGTGATGCCACCGTTATTTCAGGAAGTAGTAAGTGGACAACCTATGAAATTACACAAAATAATGCTCATTCTTGGGTCGAAGTCTATTTTCCAGGAGCGGGCTGGGTACCTTTTGAACCAACAAAAAGTTTTTCTAATCCTTATGATTTTGTAGATAGCCAACCTAACAACTCTAGTGAAAATAGTCAAAGGGAAGAAGAGAAACAAGAAACGCAAGTCAAGGAGCAGCCTAAGAAGAAAGAGCTTCCGGCACAAGAGAAAAGAGAGAAAGAAAAAACAGCTTCTCTTCAAAATGCTAAGTTGTCTATGAAATGGAAAGTGCTTTTCTACGGACTGATTGTAGTTATGTTAATAGTAATATATCTCAATCGATTTAAATGGTTTTTACCTTTTTATATCTCTTTTTATAAAAAGAAAGAGAGTGTGGAAACCTTTGAATCAGCGTATGCTTTTTTACTTAAAAGACTCGCTGCAAATGGACTAAAACGGCAAGAAAATCAAACGCTGCGCGACTTTGCAGGAGAAGTAGACGAAAAATTAAATACGGTAAATATGCTAAAATTAACGGAAAAATACGAGCGGGTTTTATATCGAAATGCAGATTCCATAAAAGAATGGAAAGAGTCGATTGAATTGTGGGAAAATTTAATCAAAAAAACGAGTTCTTGACCATTGTTTCGCGGATTGATAGAATATTCTCGAACTTACTATAAATGTTTCGTATACCTTCATATATCCTCGATAATATGGTTCGAGAGTCTCTACCGGGTCACCTTAAACGATCTGACTATGAAGGCAGAACAGTCTATTTGACGATAAACGTCGTGCTCAACTAGACTTCTGCCTTTGTTTTTTGAGGGAGAAGTCTAGTTTTTTTTATATTTTAGGGCATAATAACAAGTGATTATTTACACATTCGGAGAGGTGAACAAGATGGAAGGCATGATTGTTGTATTAGATTTTGGTAGTCAATATAACCAACTGATTACGCGTCGCATTCGCGAGTTCGGAGTATATAGTGAATTGCATCCGCACACAATTACAGCAGAAGAGATTAAAGCATTAAATCCAAAGGGAATTATTTTCTCTGGAGGCCCAAACAGTGTGTACGGTGAAAACGCATTTCACTGCGATGAAAACATTTTTGAATTAGGTATTCCTGTTTTAGGTATTTGTTATGGAATGCAATTAATGACTCATCATTTTGGCGGGAAGGTAGAAGGTGCTAGCCATCGTGAATATGGTAAAGCAGCGATTAACGTACAAAACGATTCATTAATGTACCATGAGTTGCCAAAAGAACAAGTTGTTTGGATGAGTCACGGTGATTTAGTTGTAGAAACACCAGCTGGTTTTGAAGTGGACGCAACTAGCCCATCTTGTCCAATTGCCGCAATGAGTAACAAAGAAAAGAATATGTACGGAGTGCAGTTCCATCCAGAAGTTCGCCATTCAGTGCACGGTAACCATATCTTAAAGAACTTCGTGTTTGAAGTATGTCATGCTGAAGCAAACTGGTCAATTGAGAACTTCATTGAAGTTGAAATGGATAAAATCCGTGAAACAGTTGGAGATAGAAAAGTACTTTGCGCACTTAGCGGCGGAGTAGACTCTTCGGTAGTAGCTGTATTAATTCACAAAGCAATTGGTGATCAGTTAACATGTATGTTCGTAGATCACGGTTTATTACGTAAAGGTGAAGCTGAAAGCGTAATGGAAACATTTAGCGAAGGCTTTAATATGAACGTAATTAAAATCGATGCAAAAGATCGCTTCTTAGAAAAATTAAGCGGTGTATCAGATCCTGAACAAAAGCGTAAAATCATCGGTAATGAATTTATTTATGTATTCGATGACGAAGCTGCTAAATTAAAAGGGTTTGATTTCCTAGCTCAAGGTACGCTATACACAGATATTATCGAGAGTGGGACAGCTACAGCTCAAACGATTAAATCTCACCATAATGTAGGTGGATTACCGGAAGATATGCAGTTCAAACTAATCGAACCGTTAAACACGCTATTCAAAGATGAAGTACGTGCATTAGGTTCTGAATTAGGTATTCCTGATAACATCGTTTGGCGTCAGCCTTTCCCAGGGCCAGGTCTAGGTATTCGTGTACTTGGTGCAATTACGGAAGAGAAGTTAGAAATTGTACGTGAGTCGGATGCTATTTTACGTGAAGAGATTGCAAAAGCAGACTTAGAGCGCGATATCTGGCAATACTTTACGGTTCTTCCTGACATCCGCAGTGTAGGTGTAATGGGAGATGCTCGTACGTATGATTACACAATCGGTATTCGTGCTGTTACATCGATTGATGGTATGACTTCTGACTGGGCGCGTATTCCTTGGGATGTGCTTGAAGTTATCTCAACGCGTATTGTAAACGAAGTTAAGCATATTAACCGCGTAGTGTATGATATTACAAGTAAGCCACCTGCAACAATTGAATGGGAATAATATGTAAGAAAACCGAACAAACGAACATTCTTTTATAAGAATGTTCGTTTTTTGTTGACTTTTTTAAAAAGTTAATGGTAGGATAGTAACATAAAACAGCGAGATATAGCTTTAATGTCGTATAATCTTGGGGATAAGGCCCAAAAGTTTCTACCGAGCTACCGTAAATGGCTTGACTACGAGAAAGTAATACATGTATGTATAAAAATCTTTTGTTTTTTGCTCATACATTTCTCTTTTAGTCGATTTTATGCCTTTACGCGCCATAGCGTAGAGGCATTTTTTTATGGCCTGTCTAAGTGCATGCGGCTTCTATAAAGGGAGGAAAAAACGTGAAGAAGTATTTTCGTTTTGAAGAGCTGGGTACTAGCTACCGAAAAGAGTTTATAGCTGGCCTTACAACTTTTCTATCTATGGCTTACATTTTATTTGTTAATCCATCTGTGCTATCACTAAGTGATGTAAAGGATCTACCTGACAGTATGAGAATGGACCAAGGGGCTGTATTTACAGCTACTGCTTTAGCGGCAGCTTTGGGATCAATTGTTATGGGAGTGCTTGGTAGATATCCAATTTCATTAGCTCCAGGTATGGGATTAAACGCATTTTTTGCTTATACAGTTGTTCTGACGATGGGAATTCCATGGCAGACGGCTTTAACGGGTGTTATGATATCAGGTGTTATTTTTATTCTTTTAACATTAACAAGCCTGCGAGAAAAAATTATTAATTCTATTCCTATTGAATTAAAAATGGCTGTTGGAGCAGGTATTGGTTTATTTATTAGTTTTATTGGTATGAAAGGTGCGGGAATCATCGTCAAAGATGATGCCACATTCGTTGGACTGGGTGATTTGACGAACCCAACAACATTACTTGCGGTTTTTGGTATTGTCATTACTATTGTATTAATGGTGCTTCGAGTAAATGCAGCTGTATTTATCGGTATGATTGTAACGGCTGTAGCAGGTATGGCTTTTGGATTAATTGATACACCTAAAGCAGTGGTTTCATCGGTTCCTAGTCTTGACCCAACGTTTGGGGCAGCTTTCCAAAATATCGGTGATATCTTTACTGTAAAGATGCTAGTCGTCATTTTAACTTTCTTATTCGTTGATTTCTTCGATACAGCAGGTACGATGGTTGCTGTAGCGAGTCAAGCTGGGCTTATGAAAGATAATAAGCTTCCGCGAGCGGGCAGAGCGTTATTGGCAGATTCTAGTGCGATTGTAGTTGGTGCTGTTCTTGGTACCTCATCAACAACAGCTTACGTAGAGTCTACGGCTGGAGTAGCAGCGGGCGGACGTTCAGGATTTACTGCAATTGTAACGGCGGCGTTTTTCTTAGTTGCACTGTTCTTTTCTCCGTTGTTAGCGGTCGTAACACCAGCTGTTACTGCGCCAGCTTTAATTACGGTAGGAGCTCTGATGGTGTCAAACTTAGGAGAAATCAATTGGAAAGAGTTCGAAGTGGCAGTTCCGGCATTTTTCACGGTGATCATGATGCCATTAACGTACAGTATTGCAACAGGCATTGCGGTTGGCTTTATCTTTTATCCTATTACAATGTTATGCAGCAAGCGTGGAAAAGAAGTGCATCCCATTATGTATGCTCTCTGTATCATCTTCATACTCTATTTCGCGTTCTTAGCAGAATAGTTTAAATAAAAAAGCTCAGTTTAATGACTGGGCTTTTTTTTTATGGTAAGATAAGAAAACTGCATAGCGGCTAGATTGCTATTGTAATAGAGGTTAATTGGTTACTTTACTGAAGGTTTACTTCATTAACTTTTTTATTTATAAAGTTTTTTAGAAAAACGATTGACTCTATATATTATATATGGTAAATTATTAAATGTCGCTGATGAACAGCGCAGTTGAGAGAAACATCTTAAAAAAGATGTTGACATCAAAATAATAGAATGTTATACTAATAAAGTTGCTTCAGAGCAACGGTTGAACTTTGAAAACTGAACAAAGCGACAAACGTCAACGTTAATTTTTATTTTTTAAATGAGCAAGTCAAACAT
>NZ_JBBJSS010000023.1:0-15752 GCF_038898415.1 Priestia sp. SB1
TGGGACTTTGTCCCTGTGAGAGTAGGACGTTGCCAGGCACTTGAAAAAAGACTAGCTATTTTAGCTAGTCTTTTTTTGTGTGTTCATTTAAGTAACAAGAAATTAAGTAAGGAATCTTTTGAGCTGTAACCTCAAGGAACCTCAAGATAAATGGATAATCTTTCGAAGAGTATGTATGCAATAATTCATACCACCACTCTGTTTCATAACGTGAAATCATACTTAAATTATAAAGTAATAAGTAATGTGCCAACATCTCAGGGAAATATAAGCAGCTATCTTTTTCCAACGGTGCATGCAGCGTGTTAGCTTGGAAATTGTACATAAAAGGTGAACAATTATATAAACAGCTTGAAGGGTCAAGAATACATACCTGATCTTCTGACAAAGACAATGATAGATGGGAACGCTCTTTTAAAAAAGAATAGAGTCTTTCGTGATTCATATGATAACACCGTGTAACTTGTTCAGGAATAGGCAAAGAGGTAGCTGGAAGCGATCCAATAGTTGTTAAATGGGAAGATGGCCTCGTGCCCAAATTTAAAAATAATGTATCTAATTCAGGTACACAAGACAACAGATAATTCATTGTATATTTACTACCTTCTAGTTGTTTCACATGAAACAATTCTTCTCCTACTTGTGAAAATAAACCGCTTTTTTGAATCTTAACTTCATCATCTAAAAAATCATAACTTTGTTTTTTTCTTTTTCGTGTTGATACTCCATGTGCTAACACCGCCGTATTTTCGGGATATACGGGGTTTTGTGTTAACAAACAAGCTTTTAACAGCTGTGACATTCCATAAAATAATAAAACGGGTTGAACTGATACAGGAGATTGTGCCGCAACTTGATAATAATTTTTACTGTGTTCCAAATAATAAATAAATGGGTAACTGTTTTTAAAACTATGTTGCTCTGCATCGCTATAATTCAATTTTTGATAGCGCTTTTTTAAAAAGTCTTGTACAAAAGGAACGGAGAAAAATAAATTGTAGGACGTCCAAACATCATTAAATTTATGCAACTAAATCACCTTTTCTTTTTATTAGAATTATCTGATATCTAGTGAAGTTATTGACAGGTACATATCTGCTTGTTAATCTACTAATAATATTCTGTCGTTTAAAGGAGGATTCTATAATGTGGGAAAGCAAATTTTCTAAAGAAGGCTTAACATTTGATGACGTTTTACTGGTGCCAGCAAAATCTGAGGTACTACCTAAAGACGTTGATATGAGTGTTGAACTAACAAAAACATTAAAATTAAAGGTGCCGTTCATCAGTGCAGGAATGGATACAGTTACAGAAGCTGAAATGGCTATTGCGATGGCTAGACAAGGTGGTTTGGGTATCATTCACAAAAACATGTCGATTGAACAGCAAGCAGAACAAGTTGATAAAGTAAAACGTTCTGAAAGTGGTGTTATCACGGATCCTTTCTTTTTAACTCCTGAAAACCAAGTATTTGCTGCTGAACACTTAATGGGCAAATATCGTATCTCAGGTGTGCCGATTGTCAACAACGAAGAAGAACAAAAACTAGTTGGAATCCTTACAAACCGTGACTTGCGTTTCATCCAAGATTATTCAATGCAAATTGCTGATGTAATGACAAAAGAAGAATTAGTTACTGCTCCAGTAGGAACGACTTTAGAAGAAGCAGAGAAAATTCTACAGCAATACAAAATTGAAAAGTTACCTCTTGTAGATGACAATGGCGTATTAAAAGGCCTTATCACAATTAAAGACATTGAAAAAGTAATTGAGTTTCCAAATGCAGCTAAAGATCAACAAGGTCGATTATTAGTTGGAGCAGCTGTTGGCGTAACAGCTGATTCAAATGTTCGTATCGAAAAATTAGTACAAGCTGGCGTTGATGTTATCGTTATTGATACAGCGCATGGACATTCACAAGGCGTTTTAGATACAGTGCGCAGCATTCGCGAGGCATATCCAGAATTAAATATTATTGCTGGTAACGTAGCAACGGCTGAAGGTACAAAAGCATTAATTGAAGCCGGAGCAAACGTAGTAAAAGTAGGAATTGGACCTGGTTCAATTTGTACAACTCGTGTTGTCGCTGGTGTAGGCGTTCCACAAATTACGGCAGTATATGACTGTGCAACTGAAGCTCGTAAGCACGGGGTAGCTATTATTGCAGATGGCGGTATTAAGTACTCTGGAGATATCGTAAAAGCACTTGCAGCTGGTGGACATACAGTAATGCTAGGAAGCCTTCTAGCAGGAACGACAGAAAGCCCTGGCGAAACAGAAATCTACCAAGGAAGACGCTTTAAAGTGTATCGTGGAATGGGCTCTGTGGGAGCTATGGAAAAAGGAAGTAAAGATCGATACTTCCAAGAAGATAATAAAAAATTAGTTCCAGAAGGTATCGAAGGCCGTTTGCCTTACAAAGGACCTGTAGCAGATACTTTATATCAAATGATTGGTGGTTTACGCGCAGGAATGGGTTACTGTGGTTCAGCTAACTTAGAAGCGTTACGTGAACAGGCACAATTCATCCGTATGACTGGAGCAGGCTTAAGAGAAAGTCACCCACATGATGTACAAATTACAAAAGAATCTCCTAACTATTCTATGAGATAATCATGAATGTGTAAAAAACACGTTTCCTTAATAGGGAAACGTGTTTTTTATGTCATTAATCATGAATGTAACAGTACTTCTTTATCTATTTTTTTAAATTTTAGTATGATAAAATTACATTTATGTGAGTTTACGTTTGGAGGGTATAGAGTGAGAAACGCAGTACAGAAACAATTAATTTGTGTCATTGCTGTTATGTTAATGGCCAGCGTATTTTTTGTCTCTACACAAGCATCAGCTGCTTCTAAAACAGATGATATTGGCGTTGAAGCAGACGCAGCCATTTTAGTAGAGGCAAGTACGGGGAAAGTGCTATACGGGAAAAATACGGATGCTTTATTAGGTATTGCAAGCATGACAAAAATGATGACGGAATACCTAGTATTAGAATCCATAAAAGATAAGAAATTATCTTGGGATCAACGTGTGCCAATTAGTAAATATGCAGCTAAAATTTCTCAGGATTATGGATTATCAAATGTACCATTAATCGAAAACCAAAAATATACGGTAAAAGAATTATATGATGCCATGGCTATTTATTCAGCTAATGGAGCAGCCATTGCTTTAGCTGAAGCTGTCAGTGGTTCTGAAGAAGGTTTCATTAAGTTAATGAATGAAACAACAAAAAAATTAAATATGGGTGAATCAAAATTTGTCAATTCTACAGGTCTTTCTAATTCCTTGTTAAAAGGGATGTATCCAAAAGGAACAAAGGAAGAAGATGAGAACCTCCTATCTGCTCGGGCAGTTGCTACTCTTGCTTATCACTTGATTCATGATTATCCAGAATCTTTGGAAGTAGCCAAAACTCCTTCCAAGATGTTTAGACAAGGGCAACAAGGTGAAACAAAAATGAACAATTGGAATAAGATGCTCCCTGGTTTTTCAGCTGCATACAGCGGCGTAGACGGCTTAAAAACTGGTCATACAGATTTTGCAGGTCAATGTTTCACTGGAACTGCAGAGCGTAACGGGGTAAGATACATAACAGTTGTAATGAATGCCAAGGAAAACGGTAAGTCTACAGAAGCTGCTCGTTTTTCTCAAACGAAAAAGATATTGGATTATGCTTTTAGTCATTTTCAGTTAAAAGAAGTAGTGCCTGCTAACGGCGAGATTAAAGGGCATGAAACAATTGATGTTGCTAAAGGAAAATCAAAAGAAGCTTCCGTTTCTCCAAAGAATTCGGTAAAAATTATTACCGAAAAAGGTCAAAAAGATCATACTAAAATCAACTTTAAGTTAAACGATAAAGTTATGAACGATCAAAAAGTTGTTGCTCCTATTAAAAAAGGAGAAACAGTTGCTTATGTAAGTGCAACAAACAGCAATCTTAAAGATCTAGGCTATGTAGGAGGCCAAACTACAGATAGCATGACGCCGGTCGTGACAAACGAATCTGTTGAAAAAGCTGGATGGTTCTCTCTCGCTATTCGCAGTATTGGTAACTTCTTCAGCGATATTTGGATGAATGCTGCAAATACAGTGAATAACTGGTTTTAATGATAACTCAAGAGAAAGAAGAGATACTACAAGGGAGTATCTCTTTTTTTTATTTTTAGATTTGTTTGTATATAATCTATAAATTAGATAGGAATTTTCCGAAAAATACGGTAAAATAGACACTAAGTTTTGAATTTTGTATATACACTAAAAATTATTGTGAAACACTTGATACAGGAGGAAGACAAACATGAATAACATTACAGGTACTGATCGTGTAAAACGAGGAATGGCGGAAATGCAAAAAGGTGGCGTTATCATGGACGTGATCAACGCAGAGCAAGCAAAAATTGCAGAAGCAGCAGGCGCTGTTGCCGTTATGGCATTAGAGCGTGTTCCAGCTGATATCCGTGCAGCAGGCGGCGTGTCTCGTATGGCAGACCCAACAATTGTTGAAGAAGTGATGAATGCTGTGTCCATTCCAGTTATGGCAAAAGCTCGTATTGGCCATATTGTTGAAGCACGCGTGCTAGAAGCGATGGGTGTAGACTACATCGATGAAAGTGAAGTGTTGACTCCAGCTGATGAGGAGTTTCATTTAAATAAAAATACATTTACGGTTCCATTTGTGTGCGGTTGTCGTGATCTTGGTGAAGCATCCCGCCGTATTGCTGAAGGAGCTGCAATGCTTCGTACAAAAGGCGAACCAGGGACAGGAAACATCGTGGAAGCAGTGCGTCATATGCGCCAAGTAAACGCTCAAGTACGTAAAGTTGTGGGCATGGACGAAGATGAGTTAATGACAGAGGCAAAACTATTAGGCGCGCCTTATGAGTTATTACTGCAAATTAAACGTGAAGGTCGCCTACCGGTTGTAAACTTTGCAGCGGGCGGTGTAGCAACACCAGCAGACGCAGCGTTAATGATGCAGCTTGGAGCAGACGGTGTGTTCGTTGGTTCAGGAATCTTTAAATCCGACAACCCTGAAAAATTTGCTCGAGCAATCGTTGAGGCAACAACGCATTATCAAGATTATGAACTCATTGCAAACTTGTCAAAAGGATTAGGAAGCGCAATGAAAGGGATTGAAATTTCATCATTATTACCAGAAAACCGCATGCAAGAGCGTGGATGGTAATTTAAAGGGAGTTTTGACAAAATGGTAAAAGTAGGCGTGTTAGGATTACAAGGTGCCTTTCGCGAGCATGCACAAGCATTAGAAGCAGCAGGCGCTGAAGCCATTATCATTAAAAAAGTTGAACAGCTAGACGAAATAGATGGTTTAATCCTACCGGGCGGCGAAAGCACAGCGATGCGTCGTCTGATTGACAAGTATGACTTTATGGAACCTCTTCGCCAGTTTGCACAAGCAGGTAAACCGGTGTTTGGTACGTGTGCGGGTTTAATTTTACTTGCAGGACAAGTTGTTGACCGTGAAGAGCCCCATTTAGGTGTTATGGATATTACGGTAGCTCGAAATTCATTTGGGCGCCAACGAGATAGCTTTGAAGCTGCTCTAAATATTAAAGATATTGGTGAAGATTTTATAGGCGTATTTATCCGTGCTCCGCATATTGTAGAAGTAGGAGAAAACGTTGAAGTCTTGGCAATGCATAACGACCGAATTGTTGCAGCAAGACAAGGTCAATTCTTGGGATGTTCGTTTCATCCAGAATTAACAGATGATGCTCGCATGGCTCAGTATTTTGTAGCAATGGTTGAAGAAGCTTCGAAAAAACCTGTATAAATGAATTGCATCTTGTAAAGACTTGTAGTACATTATGATTAATAAAAATGATATTGGTATAAAGCGTTGATAGGAAATAGTAATAAGATTTTTGATTTCAAGAGAGTCGATGGCTGGTGTGAATCGATAATCAATTCTTATGAATCCGTCCTGGAGCAAGCTGTCGAAAAAGTAGTAGGCAGTTTCGGTTCATCCGTTATCTGGTTTAAGAGGAAGGCTTATTTTAGCTTTCAATTAGGGTGGCAACGCGGGTAAACTCTCGTCCCTTTCATAGGGATGAGAGTTTTTATTTTGCCCTTTTATACTAAAGGAGGTACTCAGTATGTTAGATTTAAAATTTTTACGTGCTAATTTTAATGAAGTAAAAGAAAAGCTCAAGTTTCGTGGTGAGGACTTAACGGACTTAGGTCGCTTTGAAGAGTTAGATGCAAAACGCCGTGAGCTAATTGCTCAAACAGAAGAGTTAAAAAGCAAGCGAAATGAAGTATCACAGCAAATTGCACAATTGAAACGTGAAAAACAAGATGCTGATCATTTAATCGTCGAAATGCGTGAAGTAGGAGACCGCGTAAAGCAATTAGATGAAGAGCTTCGCAGCGTTGAAGAAGAATTAGAGCTATTGCTGCTTTCAATTCCTAACGTTCCACATGAAAGTACGCCTGTAGGTGAAACTGAAGATGATAACGTAGAAATTCGCAAATGGGGAGAAATTAAACAATTTGATTTTGAACCAAAACCGCATTGGGATTTAGGAACAGATTTAAATATTTTAGATTTTGAAAGAGCTTCGAAAGTAACGGGAAGCCGCTTTGTATTTTATAAAGGGTTAGGTGCAAGATTAGAACGTGCTCTTATTAACTTTATGATGGATTTACATATGGATGAGCATGGTTATGAAGAAATCCTTCCTCCATATATGGTGAATCGTACAAGTATGACAGGAACAGGGCAGCTTCCTAAATTTGAAGAAGATGCATTTAAAATTAAAGAAGAAGATTATTTCTTAATTCCTACAGCTGAAGTACCAGTTACAAATTTACATCGTGATGAAATTTTAAGCGGAGATCAGCTTCCAATTGCTTATACAGCGTATAGTGCTTGCTTCCGCTCAGAAGCAGGCTCTGCAGGAAGAGATACACGTGGGCTTATTCGCCAGCATCAGTTTAATAAAGTAGAACTTGTTCGCTTTGTTAAGCCAGAAGATTCTTATGATGAATTAGAAAAATTAACGGGCCATGCTGAAAAGGTTCTTCAACTATTAGGTTTACCTTACCGAGTTCTAAGCATGTGTACAGCTGACTTAGGTTTCACAGCAGCCAAAAAGTATGATATTGAAGTTTGGATTCCAAGTTATGAAACGTATCGTGAAATTTCTTCTTGTTCAAACTTTGAAAGCTTCCAAGCTCGCCGTGCTAATATTCGCTTCCGCCGTGATACAAAAGCAAAACCAGAACATGTTCATACACTAAATGGTTCTGGCTTAGCAATTGGCCGTACGGTAGCTGCAATTTTAGAAAACTACCAGCAGGAAGATGGATCAATTCAAATTCCAGAAGTGCTGCGTCCATATATGGGAAATAAAGAAGTTATTTCTAAATAAAAGTAGAAGATGTTCATTAAATTAATTTTTAATGAACATCTTTTTTAAAAAAATTAATAAAAGAGTTGACTTCATTATTTTTATATGATAAATTAATACTTGTCGATACGGAGGAATACCCAAGTCCGGCTGAAGGGATCGGTCTTGAAAACCGACAGGGGTGTTAAAGCCCGCGGGGGTTCGAATCCCTCTTCCTCCGCCATATTTGACTTATAATGCAATTAACATAGCGCGATAAATTGGAGATTGGAAAACCGTTACTTATAAGTAACGGTTTTTTATTTGTTGAAAATGCCGCTTTATTTATTAAAGCGGCATTTTTTTTATAGCTGACGACGTTTTAACTTTTCATTATGTTGTAAAAAGCGAGCCACTTTTTCAACAATTGATTCAATTGAATCAGGATCCTTGAGAAGGTCGTATTCTCTAATATCTAAACGGAGAATAGGACAAGCCGTAAAGTTATTAATCCATTCTTCATATCGGGCGTGCATCTCTTTCCAATAATCGAGAGGCGTTTGTTGTTCCATTGGTCGCCCTCTTTCTTGAATGCGATCTACAATATCTTCGAAGCTGCCTTCCAAATAAATGAGCAGATCTGGATGAGGGAAGTATGGAGTCATAACCATTGCATCGAACAAGCTTGTATATGTCTCATAGTCTACTTTAGACATTGTTCCCTTTTCAAAATGCATCTTAGCAAAGATACCGGTATCTTCGTAAATGGATCTGTCTTGGATAAAACCGCCGCCATACTCGAAAATCTTCTTTTGTTCTTTAAAGCGTTCCGCTAAAAAATATACCTGTAGGTGAAAGCTCCAGCGTTCAAAATCCCCATAAAATTTGTCCAGGTAAGGGTTGGAATCTACTTTTTCAAACGATGTGCGAAATTGGAGAGCATCAGCCAATGATTGAGTCATCGTAGATTTCCCAACTCCAACTGTACCCGCTATCGTCAACACAGCATCATTAGGAATGTTGTATTTCGATCGTAAGTTTACCATTATATACTCCTTTTCAACATACTCTCTTGAACCTCTGATAAGATTCTATTTAAGTGTTGTTTATTTTGTACAAAATCTATTTCATCACCGTTATAACGTAAAATGGTTACGTCAGGGTTCTTTTGTTCAAATGCCGTCATAGCTTTTTCATAATCATCACTTAGTCTCGCAAGGTAGTGAGGATCGATGTTTCGTTCAATTTCTCTTCCACGCATTTTAATACGCTTTAGCAAGGTATCTAAACTGGCATTTAAATAAATAATAATGTTCGGAGCCGGCATATCAGCCGTTAAGATGTGGAAGATTTGTACATATTTTTTATACTGTTCATCTTTTAACGTTTGCTCAGCGAAAATCATGTTTTTCATAATATGATAATCTGCTACAACAGGTTTTTTATAAGATAAGAACCCTTTTTGAATATCCTCTAACTGCTTATATCGATTACATAGAAAAAACATTTCGGTTTGAAAACTCCACTCGTCGATATTCTCATAAAATTTCCCGAGAAATGGATTTTCATCTACGATTTCTTTTAAAATTTCGAACTGAAATGCTTGTGCAATCTCTTTAGCTAGAGAGGTTTTTCCGACACCGATGGGTCCTTCTACTGAAATAAAAGGTGTGCCTTGCATTCATTTGCCTCCTTCATGACCACTCGTTCAAAAAAAACAGACAAAAAATATTTTAACATAGAGAAGGAGAATAAGGGGAAAAGAAATTTCTTTCAGTAAGAAGAATAACAAAAAGCCTACTGTTAACAGTAAGCTTTCCCTATTTATGGCTGTGTCACTCTTTTTGTAATTTTGAAGTTGTCTTCAATCAAGAGCCAGTTTTGTGGGAAATCTAAGCCTAGTTTCCAGTAGGCCATTCCTCTAAGTTTTAATTCTTTGATTAAATCAAACTTGGCCTGAATAGACCTAGCGTCTTCAAACCATACTTCGTGAGTGCGCTGCTGTTCATCTTTATACCG
The DNA here is from genome assembly GCF_038898415.1 of Priestia sp. SB1. Classification (NCBI taxonomy): domain Bacteria; kingdom Bacillati; phylum Bacillota; class Bacilli; order Caryophanales; family Bacillaceae; genus Priestia; species Priestia sp. SB1. The sequence continues at coordinate 9,384 of NZ_JBBJSS010000023.1, forward strand.
GAAGAAAGGAGCTTGTGCTTTATTGTCGTATTGAATAGCTACTTTATAACGAGCTGCCAACTCAATAGCTCTTTGAGGACTAATGGCTTTGGCGTATTCTCCTCCTGGTTTGTAAGGCAGTGTCCAATCGTAACCGTATAGGTTTTGGCCCATGATAATTTTTGAACTAGGTATTTCAGATACTGCATATTCTAAAACATCACGTACGGGACCAATAGGAGAGACGGCCATAGGAGGCCCACCGCTATATCCCCATTCATATGTCATTGGAACAACGAAGTTAGCAATCTCTCCAATGGCTTTATAATCATGTGCTTCATACCATTTGCCTTTTTGATCTCGACTTGTCTTCGGAGCTAAAGCCACAGACATGAGAAGTTGCTCATCTTGAAGACGCTTTTTTGCTTTCTGTAAGAATGCAATATAGGCTTCTTTATCTGCCGGACGCAAAAATTCGAAGTCAAAGTGAATGTCTCTGAAATTTTGTTCTTTCGCTGTTTTTACAATATTATTTAAGAGCGTATCTTGAACGTCTTTATTAGTTAAAATTGCTCGGCCGACTTCATCACTGAATGCACCGTTTTCAATATTAGCCAATACCATTAAGAAGATGACGTCATTTTCTTTAGCAATAGAACCTAAATTGTTAAGTGGAGGTGCCTTTAGAGAACCGTCTTTTTGCACTTCGAAGTTCGCTGGTCCGAGATAAGTAAGGTATTTTGCATTTTGATTAATCATTTTCTCTGTTTGAGGGGTGATTTTTCGATTGCTTGTTTCAACATACCCTAAAAACTCACCGTTTCTTTTGTTTGGGGAAGGGGGAATTAAGATGCGGCGGCCAGGTGTTAAGGGTGCTGTAACTGAAACATTGTTCGCATTGGCAATAGCCTGATAGCTAACGCCTAATTTTCGTCCTATTTTCCATATAGTGTCCCCAGCTTTTACTGTGTAGTAAGTACCGTTGATGGGAATAACCATAGATTGCCCGATGACGAGTTGATTTGGATTAGGTAATTCATTTGCTCTTATAATCTTTCCTGCGTCAATCCGGAACTGTTTTGCAATACTATATATACTGTCACCTGCTTTAACAGTGTAAATTTGCATAATAAAAAGCCTCCATTTCATATGACTTACTTCCATCATATGAGAAGGCTTTTTACTTAATTCATCAACTCAGTATGTTTGCAAATACGAGCATTTAATACGTTATGCATCATTCTTAAAGCAAAGGTATTGTCTTCATCTGCGTTTGAAGCAATACAATCTTCAGGCACAATTAAATTATACTCACGCATATAAGCATCGTTGGCTGAAAAAAGCACGCATATATTTCCCGCAATTCCTGTTAAAATAAGTGTATGCACATCGAGCTGTGATAGCAAAATATTTAAAGCTGTTCCATAGAAAATAGAATGCTTTGGTTTAATTAAAAAGTAATCAGCGTTTTGTGGTGAAATGTGATGTAGAATGGGTGAACTTACCTCATTTGTGCAGTGTGTTAAAATGGTTTCTAAGTTTGCTTGCCACAGCTTATAGTGGTCATTGACGTAAATAATAGGGATATGTTGAGACGAGGCATATTGTTTTAATTCGGCAATATTTTGAGCGATTATTAAAGATTTTTCAGCAAGTACTTTGCCGTTTTTGAATTGAAAATCGTTTAGCATATCAATAATAATTAAAGCAGTTTTAGCATTCTTCACACAAGGTCTCTCCTTTTCCTGATGTACATAGTAAATAGTTTGACTCAGAAAAAATATAATATGTAAGGTTGGATAAAAAGTGTTAAATGATGAAAAGTATATGAGGTTGGCAATTGATGAAGCATTAAAAGCTAAAGATAAATTAGAGGTTCCTATTGGAGCAGTTATTGTTCAAAATGATGAGGTGATTGCTGCAGCTTATAACTTACGAGAAACAGAACAGCGATCAGTTGCTCATGCGGAACTTTTAGCCATTGATGAAGCATGTAAGAAACTAGGAACATGGAGGTTGGAAGACGCTACGTTATATGTCACCTTAGAACCATGTCCGATGTGTGCAGGTGCTATTGTATTATCAAGAGTGAAAAGAGTTGTGTTTGGCGCTTATGATCCTAAAGGTGGCTGCGCTGGAACATTGTTAAATTTATTAGAGTTTGAAAAGTTTAATCATCAAGCAGAAGTAGTAGGAGGTATGCTAGAAGAAGAATGCGGGAGCCTCTTAACGACTTTTTTTCGTGAGTTACGTCAACGAAAAAAGGCTGGAAAATAGCGCTAAAAAAGTAAGTTTTCTATAGCGGTTGCATTTTTGAATGAAAAGACGTATACTTGTAAATGCATCAACTTGATGCCCAAACTATTGGTTTCAACTTTGCCGTGCTAAGCGGGGAGGTAGCGGTGCCCTGTACTCGCAATCCGCTCTAGCGAGGCCGAATTCCTTCTTGAGGTTAGCTCATCTTAGGGCCTGCCTTAAGTAAGTGGTGTTGACGTTTGGGTCCTATGCAATGGGAATCTGTGAACCCTGTCAGGTCCGGAAGGAAGCAGCAGTAAGCAGAACCTCTCATGTGCCATGGGGTCGCCTGGACCGAGCTAACTGCTTAAGTAACGCCTGGGGTGGCTAATCGACGGAAGGTGCACGGCAGTTATATACATAAGTTTAGTCTACTCTGTGAGAGTAGGCTTTTTATTTTATCTCTTACTATTTTGAAAAAAAACCTCATAATACGCTATAATGAGAACTAATGAATTATATTAAAAGGAGAGGATGTAGTGGCATATCAGGCTCTGTACCGTGTATACCGTCCTCAAAGCTTTAACGACGTAGTCGGTCAGCAACATATTATCAAAACACTTCAAAATGCCCTTGTCCAAGAAAAATTTTCGCATGCGTATTTATTTTCTGGGCCTCGAGGGACAGGGAAGACAACAGCTGCTAAAATTTTAGCGAAAGCCGTTAACTGTGAAAAAGCACCCATTGCTGAACCTTGTAATGAATGTGCAACTTGTCGGGGAATTACGGATGGTTCCATTTCTGATGTAATTGAAATTGATGCAGCCTCTAATAATGGAGTCGATGAAATTCGAGATATCCGTGATAAAGTAAAATATGCACCTAGTGCTGTTCGATACAAAGTGTACATTATTGATGAAGTTCATATGCTTTCAATTGGAGCTTTTAACGCTTTGTTAAAAACGTTAGAAGAACCTCCTGCACATGTCATCTTTATTTTAGCTACAACAGAGCCCCATAAAATTCCATTAACGATTATCTCCAGATGTCAGCGCTTTGATTTCAAACGCATTTCGCCAGAAGATATCGTATATCGAATGAAGGAAGTATTAGGTTCTGAAGAGCTAGAAGTAAGCGAGGATGCTCTTTACGAAATTGCGAAAGCTTCAGAAGGAGGCATGCGTGATGCACTTAGTCTTTTAGACCAAGCCATCTCGTATAGTACGGAGAAGGTGAGCTTAGAGGATGTTCTATCCATAACAGGAGCAGTATCACAGTCTTTTATTGTGAAGATCGTCCAAGCTATCTTTAACGAAAACATTGTAGAAGCGCTAGATTCTGTTGAAAGTTTGATCAAAAACGGAAAAGATCCAGCGAGGTTTGTAGAGGACCTCATCTTCTATTATCGTGATGTTCTGCTTTATCAAGCTTCAGAAGAAAATGCATATTTACTTGAAAAAGCAGCGGTTAACGAAGAGTTTAAAGAACTTAGTTCAAAAATGGATAGTGCCTTTATTTATAAAGTCATTGCTGAATTGAACCAAACTCAGCAAGAGATGAAATGGAGCAATCATCCTCGAGTGCTACTTGAAGTAGCTTTAGTAAAATTAGCTCAAAGTTCTACAAATCAAGAGGGTGCTCTTCCATATCAAGACATTTTGCAAAAAATGAATCAAATGGAAGCAGAACTGCAGCAGCTAAAAGAAAAAGGCATTCAAGTTGATCATACAGCTCAGGCAGCGCAAACAGAGAAAAAACAGACAAGACAGTCAAGAAGTCAGTACAAAACGCCTGTTGGAAAGGTAAATGAAGTTTTAAAAAATGCCACTCGGCAGAATTTAGAAACCATTAAGCGATCTTGGGCGCAGGTATTAGACACATTGAAACAACAAAATAAAGCTTCACATGCAGCGTTGTTATCTAACAGTGAACCGGTTGCGTCTTCAGATCAATCATTTATACTTAAATTCAAATATGAAATTCATTGCAAAATGGCTTCTGAAAATAACAACAATGTACGTGATAATTTAGAGAATATCTTATATACTTTAATTGGCAGCAAGCGTGAAATGGTTGCAATTCCAGAAAGTGAATGGGATAAAGTAAGAGAAGAGTTTCTTCAAGGACAGCAAAGTGATGGGTCATCAGGTCAACCACAGGAGGAAGACCCCGTGGTTGCAGAAGCGAAAAAGCTATTTGGAGAAGACTTAATCGAAATTCAAGAGTAAATTTAGGAGGAATGTTCATATGATGAAAGGCATGGGCAATATGCAAAAAATGATGAAACAAATGCAAAAAATGCAAAAAGATATGCAAAAAGCGCAGGAAGAGTTAGCTGAAAAAACTGTTGAAGGTACAGCTGGCGGTGGAATGGTAACAGTTGTGGTTAACGGTCAGAAACAAGTAATTGATGTAAATATTAAAGAGGATGTAGTAGATCCTGAAGATATTGAAATGCTACAAGATTTAGTACTAGCAGCAACAAATGACGCATTAAAACAAATGGACGATTTAACAAATAACACAATGGGTCAATTTACAAAAGGTTTAAATATTCCAGGACTTTAATAAGGTGGTTGCCACGTGCATTATCCAGAACCAATATCAAAGCTTATAGATAGTTTTATGAAGTTACCCGGCATTGGTCCAAAAACAGCTGTTCGCTTAGCGTTCTTTGTTTTATCTATGAAAGAAGATACGGTATTAGATTTTGCAAAAGCATTAGTTAATGCGAAGCGAAATTTAACCTATTGTTCAGTTTGTGGGCATATCACAGATCAAGATCCTTGCTACATTTGTCAAGATCAGCGTAGAGAGCGCAGTGTGGTATGTGTCGTGCAAGACCCTAAAGATGTCATTGCAATGGAGAAAATGAAAGAATATAATGGCTTGTATCATGTCCTGCATGGCGCAATTTCACCTATGGAAGGAATAGGGCCTGAAGATATCAAAGTACCAGAGTTATTAAAAAGACTTCAAGATGATGAGATTCAAGAAGTGATTTTAGCTACTAACCCGAATATAGAGGGCGAAGCTACGGCTATGTATATCTCTAGGCTCTTAAAGCCGACAGGAATTAAAATTACTAGAATTGCTCATGGGTTACCCGTCGGAGGAGACCTTGAGTACGCGGACGAAGTAACATTATCTAAAGCCCTAGAAGGTAGAAGAGAAGTATAACGAGGTACTTGCATATGTTTTTTAAACGAAAAGGTTGGCTACGCAAAGAGTACGATGATGAATTTGTGAAGACTTTTATGCAAGTAAAGCAGGAATGGAGTCACAAAACTTCAATGGTAGAAAGAAGTGTAGATCCTTCAGAAGAGGTAATGGTAGATATTCGATTAGCCAAAATGAAGTATCTTTTTCTATTAAAAGAAGCCAAACATCGAAATATTTCAATTAACAGGATGTCATAGAGGCATCCTGTTTTGTTGTCTTTATAAAATAAGGATTTCCCTCCGTGAAATAGTGCTTTTTTTGAATGCTTGGACATATATATAAGGTAACTTATCTGCTTTAAGAAGGAGGCAACATGCTAAATCATCCTATTGTAGTTGTGTCTTTTTTAATAGGGCTAATCATTCTACTCTTAGTAACAGGTGGTGTTGAAAAAATGCTTCGAGTCATTGGAAATTTATCGATTAAGCTTATTATTGGCGTTTTGCTGCTTTTCTTTATTAACATCTTTGGCGTACAGTTCGGTATTCATATTCCTATTAATTTCCCCACAGCTATTGTTTCAGCTATTTTAGGTATTCCAGGAATAGCTGCCCTACTTGTTATTAATAATTTCATATTATAATTTGGAAGAATATCCAAAATAAAAGTTTTCTGGAATCTTTTCGAGAAAACTTTTATTTTTTTTGAAAAAGTTGTTGACCAGCAAGTTATCAGATGTTATATTTATATACGTCGCTAAGACAGTAACGAAAAATAACTCGAAAATAACTTAAAGAAAAAAGTTGTTGACAAGTTATTCTTAAGGTGGTAAGATAAGAAAGTCGCCTTGAGACAAGAGTTCTTTGAAAACTGAACGAAATAGTAAACGTCAACGTTAATTTTTATTTTTTTAAACGAGCAAGTCAAACATTTCTTCGGAGAGTTTGATCCTGGCTCAGGATGAACGCTGGCGGCGTGCCTAATACATGCAAG
>NZ_JBBJSS010000024.1:0-13534 GCF_038898415.1 Priestia sp. SB1
TCTGAGACTAATACTGTAAATTGATCACTTCCATTAAAATTTAGATTTGGCTGATAACTAAATGTGCCATTTGCATTTACTACGGCAATTCCATTTGTTGGCCTATTTTGCAGCTGATAGCTAAGAGAATTCCCATCTACATCAGTCCCTACGACTGCTCCTACCACAGGGCTATCTTCTTGTGTAGTAAACGTGTAGTTTGGCACCGTCGGTGCATCGTTTACAGGCGTTACTGTCACTGTCACTGTCGAAACTGCTGTTCCTCCTTGCCCATCTGACACCAACACCGTAAACTGATCATTTCCGTTGAAATTTAAATTGGGGGTATACGTGTAAGCTCCACTATTAGTTACGACAACTGTGCCGTTTGTTGGGGGAGATTGTAATTGGAAAGTAAGTAAGTCACCATCTACATCTGTAGCTTGTATCTGACCAACTAAAGGGGTATCTTCATTAGTAATAACTGCATAGTTTTGAGTAACGGGATTATCGTTTACAGGCGTATTTATAATGGTTACTACAGAAGTAGCTGTTCCTCCTTGCCCATCGTCTACAATAACTGTAAATTGATCTGTTCCATTAAAATTTAAATTGGGGGTATAGACAAATTGCCCATTAGGATTAACAGTTACTACTCCATTAGCCGGTCTCGTGCCAATACGGTAAGTTAGAGGGTTCCCGTCAATATCATTGCCAATGACTGTTCCAATTGCTACAGTGTCCTCCGGATTTGTAATAGTATAATTAGGAACTGTAGGAGGAGTGTTAATAGTTGTTACACTATTGACAGGAGAAGCACCTGATCCGGCTAATATATTTCCTGGTGTACTTTCAAATTGGTAATTAATAAAGACTTGATTACCAAGAGAAGAGATTGCTGTCAGAGGACCAACTACTCTAACCTGATATGTCAATACTCGAGTTTGGTTAATATTTAATGTACCAAGTGACAGGCCATTTCGGATATCTGCATTTGTCTGAGTAACTCCATCCACTTGCAAACTATTAGGAATAAAAGTTGTTGCTGAAGACAATGGATCTGTAGCTATTAGAACATTGGCAGAAGCTGTACCAGTATTACTTACTTGGACTGTATAAGTAATAATATCTCCTGTTCGAGCGGATGTAACATTGGCAGACTTTGATACATTTAAAACAGGTGCATTAATATCTACTTGAAGAGCTAAAGCACTAATAACGTAAGTATCTCCACTCGTCGTTCCACGTACGACGGCACTGGTTTGGTTATTTGATAAACGAGCTGAGACGTCAATATTGGTAATATCCCATCCCTGCCTCGCACCGGATAAGCTACCTCCTGGTGTGCTATTTAAACTGCCAAATTGTCCACTTGTATCTAATACACCACTATCATTATTAATTTGAGAAGCAAAAAAGTTATTTACAGGGTTATTCGGCCCCGAAACTGGTTGTAAAGCTGCAACCGTAGGGCCAAATTGGAGCTGATCACCTACTATAGCTGAATCCCCTTCAATAGCACTTACTAATAATCTACCATTTACTGTTCCTGTAATAGGCGTACCAAACCCAGTTACAGCTGCCGTAGAGCTTCCTGTAGCTGAACTTGTTAATTCTGCTCCAACAAAAATGGACAAGTTACGAGATTTCTGTAAAGGATCAGCATAGACTACGGCCAATGTCCATCCAGCTGCATTGGCATTGTTTTCTGTTGTACTTTGTGTTCCTGGAACTCCTAATACCGAATAAGTACCTGATTGAGAGATTAGGTTCGTAACATTTGCACTACGAACGTAATAAAAGCTTGAAGTTGTTAAGGTAAAACGTGTAGCCGTGTCTGGCTGCACGCTAACTGTTCTGGTAGGAGTAATAAAAGTCACAGCGTTATTTAAAGCTGCGCTAACATCTTCTCCACCATAAAGATAGCTTCCACCCCATATTAATTCTGCATAAAGAATTTGAGTAGTGGTAGATGGGATTCTTAAAACTGCACTAGAAGAGTTTTGTAGATAATTTGCCGTAGTTCCTGTAGGAAACGATCCATCTATGGAGCTTGGATTTACACTGAAAAAAGTTCCTATTGAGCCTGCTGTTCCAGGAGCATTAGCATTGGCTTGTTTATTTAAGCCAAAAGTGTTTCCTGTAAATGTAACAGCCCCATTAGCATTGGTTAAAAACCGATTAACATATGGCATTTACTCACCTCTGATAATAAAATAAATCGTAACAGTATATGTAAAGTACCAATAGAAATGTGTATATAGACCCGTCTTATTTTGGGTACAAAAGATAATAATTTTCAGATTGTTAAATCGTAACAACGCTCGTTCTGACTTAAAATATGTATAAATAATATTATCTGTTTTCTAATTTAGGAGTCTAAAAAGTTATAAAAAAGCCTACTCCCACCGTTTCGCTGAACTTCTTTTCTACGCTCAATCACAAATATTCCTCTAATCGTTCCAAAAAAATAAGCTGCAAAGTTAGTTTTTATACGATTGCTTTTATAAGCAAAAACAGTCTCTTTAAACGCTTGAACAGGAAGGAAACTTAAATCTTCCAGGGGCTTTTCTAAACAGCTCGCTTTGTAAGCTAATCGGACTTTTCTCCATAAATCATAAATATCATCTGCACATGAAAAAAAAGGTGTTACAGCATTTTTAAAAGATTTTGGTATGTAAGATGGTACATAATCAGACGAGAGTTTAAAATTAACATCATTACGTATATATTTATTTAAATCTTTTAAAGATAAATTATAGGTAGACTGTTTTTTTGTGTCTTTACTCTTACTCTCCCAAGCGTTCTCAGTATTTTCTGTTTTAACATCTGCTTCAACATTAGACTCTAAGTCAAGCTGTAAATACTTAACCCAGTGATTAAAAAAAGGGTGGTTCACAAATAAGTGCACTGGATTTCCCTTTCCATTGTTACGAGGGCAACGACGATATACAGTAATAATTTGTCCTTGTTTTCGTAGTTCTTTTAAATGACGATCGATTGTTCCTTTTGACTTTTCGTAGGTTTTACCTAAATATGTACTACCAGGAAAGCAAAATCCTTTTTCTGCAGCAAACCAACAAAGCCGATCTAAAGCTTTTCTAGTTCCTTCATGGAGGCGATAAAACTTTTCTCCGTAAAGGTTTATAATTTCTTTAAGTAATTTTCGTTTCATTGATTGATGTTGAGAACGGTTTTCTATGAAACTCTGATAATTTTTCATATAATCAAATTCTTCTGCGGTAAGCATACGTGTAGTAGACATTAGTCTATCCTCTCCTTTTCAGGAACAAAAAAAGACATCGCATCCCGTGAAATAGGAAAACGATGTCGGATTTTTTGACAGACTACGCCCTTGAAATAAATTTAATTATCCGATAAAATAAAGGCGTAACTAAATTTATGTATTAGGACTTCGACAGGTGTTTTCCCTAGTGGTTTTAGGGTTAACGGTGTAAGGGTGTTGGCGCACCACTTGCACACGTTGGAGTCTTTTTATATTCCGCACTGTTTTGGTGACTCTATTATACCGTCTATTAATCTTATAATTCAATAAGAATTCATGAACTCCTCATAAAACCTCTGTATTTTAACTATGATTAAAAATTGCTTCGTTTGGATATACTCCTAATATTCTAAAGAACTCACTAAAAATTTATCCCTTTACTTAATTATTAATCTTGAAAGTTGTAAAACAGTAAAACAACTACTATCTTATGTTGTTTTACTGTTTTACATATTGTTTTATATATTTGTTTTATTGTTTTATTGTTTTAGAACGTCTATAGACACTGATATTACAACGTTTATAAGCCTAAACTATCACTAATTTTGCGCGAACTATCACTAATTTTGCGTGAACTATCACTAATTTTGCGTGAAACTATCACTAATTTTGCGTGAAACTATCACTAATTTTGCGCGAACTATCACTAATTTTGCGTTTAAAATGCAAATATGGCTTAAGTATCACTAATTTTGCGTGAACAATCTAGATGTGCTTAAAGTATCACTAATTTTGCGTTTAAAATGCAGACATGCCTCAACTATCACCAATTTTGCGTATTAAAATGAAGATTGAGTTTAATAAATCAAGAATGAGTAAGGTTTCTAAAGTCAACAAACCTCATGAAGTATCACTAATTTTGCGTGATATTTAATTTCTAAGGACAGATTACTCTTTAACATGCAATTTACACAGTATCACTTTTATGATATTTTAGTGATAGTTTAGAAAAATATGGGGGATTTTATGAAGAAAACGACTGTCGTTCAACCATATGATCTGGAAAGTATAAATATAAAAAATTGGGTAACTAAATCAAACATCCTCATTGAGAGTACATATAAATTGTCTTTACAAGAGCAAAGAATTCTTTTAATCATGGCATCTAAAGTGCAGCCTAATGATGAAACGTTGAAGACCTATAGGTTTCGAGCTAAAGATTTCATCGAAATCGTAGGCAATAAGAAAGGTACTGGTTTTTATTCGTACCTAAAAGAAATTGTAAATGGACTTCAAACCAAAATTCTTACGATAAAAGAAAAAGGCAGACAAAGAAATTACAACTGGGTAATCACGTCTATCTATGAAGAAAACGAAGGGTACATAACATTACAGTTTCATCCTAGCTTAAAGTATCTGTTTTTAGAGCTTAAGGAGAAATTCACATCGTACCAATTAGAGAATGTAGTGAGACTCAATTCGGTCTATTCCATTCGTATATATGAGTTGCTTAAGCAATATGAGCGTCTGCGAAAAAGGGAACTCACTCTTGAAGAATTACGTCATTTTTTAGCTATTGAACCTACTAAGTATAAACAGTATGGTCATTTTAAAAGCAAAGTATTAGCAGTAGCTCAAAAAGAAATTAATAATAAAACGGATATCTACTTTGAATTCGTGGAAATAAAAACTGGTAGAAAAGTAACCTCCATAGAATTTATTATTACCAGTTCGCCTGCATTGAATGGTTCTAGCTCTACTCAAGAGAAAAAACTAGAATTAAATCAATCCTTCTCGAAGTTAGAAGACAACACAAACAGCCTTGAGAATGATTTAGCAGGCTTAGGGGTTAAGCCAGAAAAAATAGAGTGGCTTTTATCAGAATTTACACAAGACCACCTAGAAAGAAATATAAGATACACGCAAAATCGTTTGATTACAGGAGATGTGACTCACCCTCATTCCTACGTAGTAAAAGCGATTCAAAAAGATTATGCCCAGGTCTCACAGGAATCAAAACGCATTAACTCTAAAAAGGCTGCAAAAAAAGAATTAGTTCCAGATTTTATAGCACAAGCTAGAGATAAAAAACAAATTCTTAACGATGCAACTTTAAAAGAGAAGCAAGAATTATTTTTAAAAGAAAATGGAACTCAAATAGAATTTGAAGAAAAGCTCTTGCAGTTTCAAGAATTAAAAAGAATGCTGATTCTAAGTTCAGATCAACCTACCCAAGAAGAAATAAAAAAAGCCCAAGAAGCAGGCTTACAAGAAGTCATTCGAAATATGGAAGAAGATTATAATAAACGTGAAAAATTAGGCTTAGAACCAAGAATTGTTAAGGATTTTAAAAATAAAGAGTTAAAAAAAATGTATAAAAACTTTTTACAAAGTAAAGTTTAAATAGAAATTAGCTATAGAAAAAAAAGACGTGTAAAACCTTGCATTGCAGAGATGGCTTTTACGCGTCTTTTTTTTGAGCCCAGGTAAATTTAATATACATAAAGAAAAAGGAATCATTTTAGTAAGCTTGTTTAATCATTTTTGTTATAATGATAGTATATTAAATTTACCTAAAAGATTGGGTGTGTCTTATTTGAATAACTTTATTTTACTTGGAGATTTCTTATCTCATTTAGTTGAATCTAAGAAAAAATCTTCTACAATATCAATGTACAAGCATGATCTAAAACAGTTTTTTAAATGGTTAAATCAATCTCACCCTAATATCCCTTCAGAAACTTTGCCAGGAGACAAGAAATATTACGACGAATATTTTACCTATTTAAAAGAAAAAAACCTGTCAGAAGCTAATCTGAGGCGTGTAGCATCACATTTAAATGGCATGTTAAAGCATTATAGCCTCACAGATGATATTGGATTTTTACAAGCAACAACAAAAAAACAACGAGCATTAACTGATACTGATTTTATAACTGAATCGGATGCTTCAATCCTTTTAGATTCAGTTATAAGTCACAAACATTTAAATGATATTCAATTACAGATACATAAATACATAGGTCCGCGTAACCATTCCATGTTCATCTTAATGCTTCGTTACGGTCTTACCATTAACGAAGTTGTATCTTTAAATATACAAGACATTAACTTTGCACAGAATACATTAACGGTAAACACAAGCAAATCAAAACGCACCTTAGAGCTTTCTAAACAAGATAAGAAAATCATATATGATTACCTATTAACAATCCCTCTATTATTTAGACCTAAAGATTATACAAATGATCCGTTATTTATTTCTTTTCATCCTCAAAAAATGGTTTATTGGTATGATTACAATTTAAATAAACCTAAAAGGATTAGTATAATCGGTACAAAACGTATGATTGAAAGAGAAGTCAAACGTTCAGGTATACAAGCAATTGTAAGGTCTACTCACTTTCGAAACAGTTGTATACTTAACAAAATTCATGGTGGATATTCAAACGAACACATTATTTATTACTTTGGATTGTCCAGCCGCCATGCTTTATATCGATTTAAGCGATATCTAAAGACAAAATAAAATATTAAGTTCAACTTATTTTTTACCAAAACATCTTTTATATAAGTAATTTTTATTTTACAAGTTAAACTTAATTTTATTTTCACCTTAGTTAATTTTAGAAAAAATCATTAAGTTTAACTTAAGTTGAACTTAATGATCTACTTTTTAAAACAGTTAAATTTTAAAAAGTGGATTGCGATGGAAACAACCTTCTCAAGGATTACAAATTCAAAATTTCGCGGCCATGTCTTGGTTGTATAACAACGAATTTCTTGTAAAATGATCTAGAATTTAATTAGATTTATTATTCTCGGCTAAAATCTAGAAGAAGTTCACTCTAGATTCGTTAAAAACTCTTTATTTTCAATGGTTCATTGTATTTCTAGCTTTTGCTATAAAATTTAAATAACTTAGAAAAAATTAAGATTAATTTTAACTCGAAAAATAATTCTATAAGAATTGTATAAACAAAAAAGAAGTTCCATTAAACCAACGTAATAAATCCAGAAGATATAGGTATATAGGATTTATATTATCTTACACAAAATACTTAATGAGCTACACAAAATACTTGAATTAAAGTTAGAGAAAGTACATTCTAGATTCGTCTGAAGCTATTTTATATCAAGCTTTCTAGGTACTCTAGTTTCTTTGGACCTTAGGAGAGGAAAAGATCTGAATCAGTTGTTAACAAAGATATTTCTTAACAGTTAATGTTGATCCTTAAGTTGCTTTTTTTGAACTTTATATATAATCTATCTACATTTAAAATAAACAATTTTACTCTTGAAAAGTTTATGATTTCATCTAGAATTGAAAAGGAAGAATAAAAGGCCTAACGAAAGAAAAAGAAAAATGTACATAAAAAACAGGAATATAAAGTAATTAATAGAATTTTACTAGAAATATAAATCTTGAATAACATCTCGCAAAACCGCATTCTAGAATTGCCATTAACACTGATATATCAACTTCAAAGTATATCTAGATTTTTATACAGAAAGGAGAATCCTAGAAAAATGCATGAAAAAAATAAAGATGAAGTAGTCTATACTTTGAAAGATACAGTAAAGCTAACTGGATTAAGTGTAGATCTTATTCGCTTATATGAAAAAGAATTCAATCTCCAAATTCAACGAACAGAAGGCGGACATAGGCGCTATAACAAACAAAACATCGATTTATTAACTGAAATAAAAAAAAGAATTCAAGAGCAAAACTGGAGCTATAAGATGATAAACCAGTGGCTTCAAGGAGAAATTGTACCGGAGACAGTGGAAGTTCAATCAAACCTTGAAAAAAAAGTACAATCCCTTGAAGAAAAAGTTCAAGAGTTGCTTAATCGCTCTGAAAAAGATGAGCAATTTCAATTAGCGCTTATCCAACGACTAGATGAACAAGGAAGCCTTATAAAGAAACTTACAGAAAAACTAGACCACCAAGACAAATACATTGAAAACAATCTAGAGAAACGCGATGAGAAATTGACTAGTGCCATACGTGAAATTAGTGATACAAAAAAACTTATCGCGGCCGCCCAAGAAAATCTTGATTCAAAACCAAAAGGATTCTGGAGTAAGATTTTTGGGGGTTAATACGTTACTTAAACGATAAAAGTAGCAGGTTTTTTTGTTCATTACAGAAAATCCTGCTGCTTTTATCGTTTATTTTCGATGAATAAATAGTAAATTTAAAGATTTTATGTTTAGTTGCCAGAAGAAATTTATTATTGTTAAACAATTCTATAAGTTCTTGAAGGGGAATTTACAGGTGTGGCAGCTTTTACTAATACAGTTTGTCCATTTGACGGCATCCTATTTTTAAACACATAAACTCTGGTTTATCCGCCTGGAGTACCACGTCCTCTAGAAGCCTTTCTTAGCACGATACTTCTTTCGTTATTTGAATCAAGTACCCAATGAAAATACCATAGCTGTCGTAGAAACTGCCTATTGGTATCTTGATGGCGTTCATCAAATATACAATGATTGATTTGTTCTGTCCAACATAAATATCGACCACTAGAAATTCTTCATTGTTTATGTGATCGGTATCTAATTCCTACGCAAGATTCACGGTTTATTATTCCTAAAAAGAAATGTGTGTCTTTGTAACATTTTTATTGTAAAAGATACGTAAAATTTATCAATAATCCATTTATGGAACTGATATTCTTATAGGCAATTAGAGGAGAGGTGCAATTTCAAATGGATGAAAAAGTTGTTATCTTTATGCACATTCCTAAAACAGGGGGAACCACACTTAATAATATTTTTAAAAAGTTCTACTCTGAAAATGAAATATACGATCATGTTCCTTTAGAAGAGATGAATAGACAGTTTAGCCAATTAAAAGAAGAAGATAAAAAAAACATAAAAGCTATATCCGGCCATCATTTCTATGGAATACATGAATTTTTTCTCAACCCTATGTTTATTTTAGTATGATGCGTCATCCGGTTGAGCGTATCATATCATTATATTATTTTTTGAAATCGTATCCAGGGTATTATGAAGAGAACATGAAACATATGTCTTTTGAAGACTACATTGATTGGGACCCTCAAGCTACAAATGGCCAAACTAAACAAATTTGCGGGGTGAAATCTCAACTAAGCGTAGAGAAAGCGAAAGAAAACTTGCTGGAATTTGGATCAATAGGAATAACAGAAATGTTTAACGAATCGCTTCTGTTACTAAAGAAAAAATTCAAATGGGGAAATATTAAATATAAGAAGGTGAATGTGACAAAATCTCGCCCTTTGCTCAACGAAGTCCCCATTGATATCATTAAGAAAATAGAAAAGCACAATGAGTTGGATATAGAGCTGTTTCAGTATATAAAATCTAATTTCATCAAACAAATAAATGATTTATAGAAATAAAAATGAAAACTCTCAATAGAGAGAGCTTTCATTTAATATATAAGAAAAGGTTACCTTATTAAAAAAAATGCGGTATCAAATCCCATATATAGTTAGTTCAATTTTTTATGATAAAGGGATTATGTCTCATTTAATTAATATAGCCATGTAAGCTTCATACGCTTTGTATAAGGTTCATATAGGTCTTTTAAATAGTTACGTGTTATTTGAATAATTTGAGGGCTCTTGTCATCCTTTTTAAGCCTTAGCATTAAATGATAAGCCTTTGTCCTTTCTTTACGTACCAAACGCAGCAAAACTAACAAATCATACGTATGAAAGCATGCAAGTTCATTAAAAGACCTCTCAACGTCCTCTAAGACCACAAATTCTTTTAATTTAGGTCCTTTTATATTTAAAGTAGCTCCACAAAAAGAGCAGCTATCTTCTAATACCTCTGTCCCGCAATAACTACATATCAAACTGTATTCACCTCGTTTATTAAAAGGAAAAGTAGGCTTAAGCCTACCTAGCTAGCCTTAAAGGCTATTTTAGCTTTTAGGGTATTCCTTATCCAGCCGTTTTTGTCGTTGATTCACAATACGTTCATTTACAACTTTTTTAGCAAGTTTAGTTACTTCTAGTTCTAATAGATCTGTTGTCATAATTGCATCATAGCCGTGGTGAAAATATAATCCATTCATGAACTCGATAAGAATTTGTGTATTCTTATCTGCACTATTTGTTCCTAATCGAATCTTTTTTATTTCGCTTTTTAATGCATCATTGAGATTTTCACTAACCGTTTCCGTAATATAATCTAACGACCATTCTTTCTTTTTTTCTTCTCGATACTTTTTACAGATATCCATAATCGCTTCTCCTGGGAAACGAAGTTTATGTTCAGCCATATAATCTTGGATATATTGATCCGTTTCTTTATCAAGTGTAATCATACGTCGTTGTGTTTCCATTACTCCTCTACATCTCCCATCAGTTCATAGATAATATCATTCATCTTTTCAATTGATATCGCACATTGTTTCATCATTTCGATGTTCTGTTCAATGATAGCTTCTAATCTTTTTTCTCTTTCTACTTGCTCATCAAAAAAAGCTAATACTTCAAATTGTTCTTTCAAAAATTGTTGACGAGACATTCCATTTTCTTTCGCTAGTGCATCAACTTTTTGCATAGCAACCGGATCAATATTTCGTAAAAAGATATCCATGAAATCATTCCTTTTCTGTCAAAGTACAAAATTTCCAGTACGAGTAGAGAAGAGCATAAGGGGTTTTTGATATCACATGGCTGTGATATGCTGGGCAAAGCCCAGCAAAACAACGTTTTCACCCTCAAAAAAGTGACCCCACGAAAACTTCCAGTCTGTCGACCTGGTGTTGACCTGAAGAGCAAAAAAAGCGCGTAATGTCGACCTGGTGTCGATATCAAAACTTACACCTTTCTGGAAATGTTGACCTACTGTCCACTCACCGTCCCCTCAACTTTTATGAAGTTTTAACTAGTTTTTGAAAGATTTCTTGATGATAATTCGTGAAGTTTTGAGAAGAAGTTTGGGTAGTTTTTTTATAAAAATCGATTGCTTCTTTCATCGAAGAAACGTTTAATTTTTGCAGAATGCTGCGTCTCTGATTCTTAATTTTGCTCTCTTCTTTGAATAAAATGTTTTGCATTTCTGTAATTGAATGGCCATCAAGTGCAAGAGTAAAAATGTCTTGTTCAGACGACCTAAGTTGTTTTAAAAAAAGTTTTTCTTTAAGTATTTGGCATTCTTCTTCAACACGTTTAAGGCGATCTACTTGGTGTACTAAGTCGGAAGCTACACTCAATATATTCTCAATACCTATTAACAACTTTTCAGTTTGATCCATAATAAGACCCTGCTATTTCTAGAGGGCAACCCATGTTACAATGTAAGTGTCTATACATGTGATTCTACATGGGGGTGCTTCCTTTACAGAGGAAGTGCCCTTTCTTTGTTTACTTTTTTTTTCTTACTTTCTTCACATGCTCTTCTAATAAAGCCTTTACATACTTTGTAATACTTGTATCATTCTCTACAGCTAAGAAACGCAACTCCTTGTGTAACTCTTCTGGAATATCACATGTAAGTCTTCGATTACCTTCTTTAACCCTGCTCATATGCTCTCCTTTTCAAGCAACGTATTTAAGTTGCAACGTTGCTTTTGGTTAATTTTAAAGGATATAATTTCCAAAGTCAATAAAATAATCGTGCTGTCATTGGACAAGCATACAAGCAAATTATTAGCAATTACATAACTTGTACTAATTATATAAAAGGAAGTGCATTAATTGAAAAAATCAAGAAAGAGAAAATACAGATATAACTATAGTTACTCAGTCCAATCTCAGGGTGATCCTTCGGTTAATGTTTATGGTATCTTTACTCCCGGTTCTGCCCCCAGTGATAGTAATGGCCGGCAAAATAGATTTAATCGAGACATTTCCTCAGCTAATCAGATATGGAATAGTGGAGGTGAATGTAATATAAACTTTATTTCACAACCTATAATCGAAGTAAATACAGTAATAGATGCGACCGATTTAAGTACTAATGAAGCATTTAGAGGACCTGTTGAGAATCTCATCAATCAAGTTAAACAAATGAATGGGAATCAACCTGGCATATACGTTGTTTACACAAGTGGCAATGATTTTGCATCTCCTTCAGGTAATAGTCGACCTATAGGTGTTGGTGGGGTAATAATTGAGAATTTTAGAGTTGAAAACGGTGTACCTCAATTTACACTCTTTGGATCCATTGCATTGAGTAACAGAGCTTTGAGTGCTCCTTTTGCATTTGCACATGAAGCAGGACATGCTTTATTTACTCACCTTAATAACCAACCTGTTAATAATGTATTCATGTTTGAATCTATAGATCCTACGGGTCCTTTTATTGATTCTGCAGGAAATATTGATACAGCCCACAGTAACCTTACAGGTAATCTCATGGCTCCTATACTCCCTAACAGTACTCCAACTATTAATCCGTTACAGTGTCAAAAAGCTAGCATGAGTAGAATATTTCAATAATCTTAATAGGAATTTAAGATCGTTATTGTTAAAGAGTAGAGATTTTCAAATGGTTTTCTTGAAAATCTTACTAGTACCTTGTATAGATACTAGCATATATTGAATTAAATAAAGTTCATTTGTTTCAAGATACTTGTCCTATAACATTACAAGTATACAAACATTATTTTTATTAGAGAATAAATTATATAGAAAAACCAACAAAAAGGTTAATTTCTCAACGTTTAAAGGCATGAATGCTTTACTTTTTGCTAATGCTGAGGACCTTGTAAGTCCCTCAGCATTCAGAGCCACTAATCCTAATACTACTATTCCTATTTCTCAAGCTGATACTTTTGTAAAAGTTACATTTCCAAATGAACAATTTGATATAGGTAATAATGAATATAATGCAGCTACTTCAACATTTATACCTGAGTTTAATGGTGTATACGCGTTTAATGCATCAATCTTCTTTCAGCCAGATAATCCAAATATTGATTATGAAGTAGAATTATTTTTTTAAGTAAATGGTTTATTATTAGATGCTGAGGTTGAGTTTCTTGGGGCATCTAGTCGTTTTGATGGTGTCATAGAGATCAATGACATACTTCAATTAAATGCTGGAGATAGAGTAGAAGTTTTAGTTGTTAGTTGTTTTAGTACTACTCCAGGTAGAATTAGAGCAGACAACAGAATATACTTTGCTGGAGCTAGGTTCCCCTCTGCAAAACAATAATTTAATTTTATAATTATACCCATAGTTAACATAATCAACATTCTAGATACCAAAAAAAGCTTTGATTTTGAAGGGACTGACCGGGACTGACCCCCTAGAGTGAGACAAATAAAAAACACCTTTAAGTTAAAAAACGGGTATGTAGTACCTAACAATAAC
>NZ_JBBJSS010000025.1:0-10385 GCF_038898415.1 Priestia sp. SB1
GCCCGTTGGTCAAGCGGTTAAGACACCGCCCTTTCACGGCGGTAACACGGGTTCGAATCCCGTACGGGTCATCAAAAGAGCAGTTTGCAAATGCAAACTGCTCTTTTATTTATGATAGATAAATGAAGGGTTTTATAGAAGAGACAATTTTCAATGAGATTAATAAGTTAAATCAAAAAAGAAGTTTTAATCCATACATATGTGGTAAACAGATAGTACAGAGCCCAAATAAGATTTTTAGAGGCTACTGTGAAAGGTTAAATACTTAAGCGTAATGAAGGGACTGATTCGGTTTTGAAAGACGTAACAGCGACTTCAGCAGATGTATTACCCAAATTGATAAGTAGGTATTGTAATTTAACGAACGGCACTCTCGTTATGAATCGATATACGTGACGAAAGGGCCTCACAAGGGCAAATGAGAACGAGGATTATTTAGTTGTAAGAGACGAGAGCCTGTATCATTTTTGATGCAGGCTCTTGTTATGTTGATGATATAACGTAAGATACATAAGGCGTTAAATCTAAATATTATTTGTGGGTTCATGTTCTACTTAATGTGAATAATTGTTGATATATGTAAGGTTTTGTAGATGAATAAGTTGGCCAGAGATATTGAATAATCACCTCGTATAGAGTACAATGAGTTGAATATAAGTTCAACTTAAAAGATGAGGTGTGTAGAAATGAAAATTTCACGTTTTAATAAAGATTGCGGTAACTCCGTTGATATGAACATTATGGATGGATATCTATTCGATTTTCCAACGAATGTAGTTGAACTTCAAAAAGAAGCTGCAGATTCTTTTTTCACAGATGCTGTTACAGCTCCAGAAGAATTTAAGAAGCGTATTTTACTTTCTACGACCATTCATGGGGAAGAGAAAGAGCGTTATTTCTTAGTAGGAGACATTGCAGCTAGTCAATTGCTGGCTAATAATCATATTAATAAATTACATAATAAAATCACAAGTCACATTCCATACATCACCTTTTTAGCTGCGATTGCGTATTACCATGCGTTACATGCGAAAAATAAAAAAGACAATACAATTGAAATTGACTATTTTTCTACCATGTTACCAATCTGGCTCCTTAAGAAAGAAAGCACATTTGGTGCAGCTCAAAAAGCCATGGCAAATCGTTTCTTAGGCGACCATTCGTTTACTGTGCATACACCGGGCTTTGAAAATACGTTAAAAGTAGTAGTAGAAGAAAGTGCGTGCTTAAAAGAGGGAGAAAGTGCACGTTTTGCCTTGAAAAAAGACTTAACGCTTGAAGATCGTGAAGATGCAAATGAGTATGTAGAATGTGAAACAGTTATGGTAGACATTGGTGGTGGTTCCATCGATGTGGTTATTCTACCAGAAGGGTTGAAAGCTGCCAATAGTCGCGAATCATTCCAAAGCATTGAAGGCATCCCTTATTTAGCGCATATCGATAAATTGCGTAAAGAGAAATTCTTAGAACTGTTTACAGACTTACGTGCGTTTGATCAATTTATTCTTGATAACTACAGTAAACAAAAGTTTGTATTAAAAAACGAAAACACAGGCAAATCCATTGATTTAACAAGTACAATTAAGTCTTCTCTTCGAGAATATGTAGAGATTTTATTGGCTAAATTAAATGATGTTGCACCACCACCAGCAAATAAAGTGCGTAAATATGTGTACTGTGGAGGGGTAGCTCCTACTTTAGAAGTTGCTATCATGAATAGTATGCGTGAAAAAATTGGAGAAGAACGTACAGACAAGTACCATAAGGTTCCTCAAGATAGCCGTCACTTAAATTTATTTGGCTTAGAGATTCGTAGTATTGGTTACGTTCAAAAGAAGCAAGCAGCAGAGAAGAAAGCCGTTAAATCCTAACAACGTAGGTGATAAGGATGTCAGAGCGTCAAAATGCGTTTACGATTAAGACAAATCGATTGAGTGATGAAGTGTACAATCAACTAGCCACATATGCTAAATCGCGTAAGTTAGGGGATTATATTTCGTCTTTAATTCTACGTGATCTAGATGATTCATCTACTGAAAGAAAAGCAATGGAAAACACACGAACCTACGAAATGCTTGAACATATAAAGAATGAATTAGCTGAGTTAAAAACATTAGCAAAAACAACAGGTTTTGTAGGAAGTGTCTCTTTCAAAGAAGAAGAGCCTTTAAAGGTTTCCCGAGTGAAAGAAGGAAAGATTGCCGATTTAGAAAATATATCTGGCTCATTAGACGATGATGACTTAGAAGAATATAACGATTTTTAAACAGTAAAGCCACTAGAAACATACTAGTGGTTTTTTCTGTTTTTACTTAATAGGACTATTCACACTGGTTTAAATTCATATTAGCGTTAAAATTAACCAATCGACTCCTAAATTCAGTAGACATATTACCTAACTTTTATCCAAGGTCTATTTATCATTAAAATATAAAGAGTACTACGTAAAGCAGTACAAACAATTATACCTTACAGGATAAAGGCTGAGTTTTAATAATTATTTAAACAAAGGAGAAATTACATGCACTTTTTAAAGAAACTGAAAGTAGGATTTCTAGGCGTTTCCTTAGTAGGAACTCTATACATAGGATCTCCCGCATCCGCGTCTGTGTCGTTACAATCAACTAGTCATAAACAAGAAATAACTTCGCTGCAAACACAGCTAGTTAAGATGGGATATTTACACGTAAATCCAACTGGTCAGTATGGTTTATTGACTCAGCAAGCCGTTAAGAATTTTCAACATGATGTGGGGATCACGCAAGACGGGGTCGTCGGACCTGGTACATATGCAAAAATAAATAATGTAGAACAAATGGCGCATGTGGTTTATGGAGAGGCGCGAGGTGAGGTCTATGAGGGGCAAGTAGCTGTAGCAGCCGTCATTCTAAACCGTGCTAAAAGTCCAGATTTTCCACAAAGTATACCTGGCGTTATTAGTCAACCAAATGCGTTTACAGCTTTAAATGATGGACAATACGCTTTGGCACCAAATCAATCCGCTTATAGAGCAGTAACGGATGCATTTAAAGGATGGGATCCTACCAATGGGGCTGTCTATTATTATAATCCTACAACTGCAACAAATAAATGGATATTTACACGCAAAGCATACAAGAGAATCGGTAGTCACGTTTTTGCTTATTAGCTTTAAATAGTTAGAGTACAAATGAAGTAATATATTTTTAGCTATTATATATTCGTATAATTGACTTACATAGAATATGCAGTCATTTATGATCTAGATGTTTTAAAGGTTTAATATAACTTTTATGGAAAAAACATGATATAATTGAGTTGCCATTCGATTTTAATACATCTTATACGTTTGAACCCTGACAAAAAGCTACCTCTTCTACTGATGAGGTAGCTTTTTATTTTGCTGTCATTAAGTTTTGTTCAGCATAGACAACTTAAAAGAGAATTTAACTAGTTTGGATGATTACAATTGAAGGAATTTGAATACGAGGTAACTGTAAATAGCCTAGTAGAGCAATATCAAACACAACTTTTAAATATAGCCTCAGCATATGTAAAAGACAGTCATGCGGCCGAAGACATTGTGCAGCAGGTCTGGATTAAGTACTATCAACTTCTGAAGCTAGAAGGTAAAGATAGTAAAAAATCAGCGTATGCATGGTTATATCGTGTTACTGTTAATCAGAGTATTGATTTTTTGAGAAGGGTGAAGAACAAACGAGTCATATCCTCTAACAATATAGAGATGACTCAATACTCACAAAACATTGATACTATATTATTGGAACAACATGTAATAGAAAGATTGGAAAATGAGGAACTTCTTAAAAGGATAGATATTTTACCTGAAAAGTATCAGAATGTTATTGTTTATTTTTATTTTAAAGACTTACCTTACAATGAGGTTGCTACTGCTTTAAATATTAGTTTAGGTACAGTTAAGGCAAGGCTTCATCGAGCAAAATATTTATTAAGAAAGATGTATCCAGAAAAAGGTGATAATTAGCTAAATATTTATTTGTTTTTTTATAATGCTCTTTTTTATTAGATATCAACAGTGTATGTAGGTTGTAGAAAAAAATAAATGACGATACTTTTTTTGACAAAATCCGACAACCATTATATAGTAAAATACTTATAAATTTACATATTGAGATAAAGGCAAACTAGTTGAAAAGCTAGGACGCAAAGCTACAGGTCTAAGGTCTAAGGGCTATGGCAGCTGAGCCCCCTGAATATCTGGAGGTAATTCTTATGGACAGTAAAGGACAATTAGTAGTACAAGAACTAAATCAAGAGTGGATTGAACTTATAAGGGAAGCTAAGGAATTAGAATTGACTATTGAAGAAATTAGGAAATTCCTAGAGAGTAAATAGATACAATGACCATAAACAACATTAATCATTCATTAATGTTGTTTATGGTTATTTAATTCTTGAGATCTTCTATTTAAAAACTCTTTAAATTCCTCTTGAGTAATGTCTGAATTCATCGCTTCTTTGACTAAATCTAGCCATTCCTGGGGAAGGGTAGTTAAATTATTCACTGTAATATTCCTCCTCTACAACTTGTCCTATTATAAAGTAAATTACTTTTCAATATAACCCATAAAGTAAAAATTATTACTTTTAACCTATTATTTAATAATATATGATATTTTTGGAATAAATACAGTTATTTGGTTTATGGAAAACCAAAATTTTAATGACCTAGCTAAGCCAATAAAGACGTAAGCAATGAATAGTAAGCAGATTCAAGGTTGACCTTTATTTAAGGAAGTAAAACTGAAAGGATTTTTATTAGTGAAAAAGGACGAATCACTTACAGAATACTTAATAATTGATAATATGGGGAGGATAAAGATACCACCTCTGTTTTTAAAGAATGCTAATATCCATCCATCTTCTAAAATACAATTCTTCAACTATAAAACCTTTTTTGTTATGAGACAGGTTAAATTTTTACCGGTACGGTTGGAGAAAAAAGCAGCAAAAAATTTGACTAGATCTATCAACGAATTAGGCTGTATTGTAATTCCAAAGATGCTTCGCGAAATACATGATATAAATTTACACGAGGAAATAGAAGTGAAAGTCATTAATACGAGCATTGTTTTAAAGAAGAAAAAAGAGGAAAATAAACCTACAGGTCTAATAAGGGAACCTTTAGAACCTGAACTGAATAAGTTATCTTTACTTGAAATTAAAGAAGGGAGGGTAAAACTCCCTTCTTCTGTGCTCAAATCTCTCGATTTAGAAGAACATATACAATTACAGTTCTTCATCAAAGGGAATAATACTATTGTCGCAAAAAAACACAAGTATGAATTTCCTACAGAAGGAATTCTTTTGTTTACAGGGCAATCACGGGTAATAAAGAAAGATAAATACTTAAACATTCCTAAAAAGCTCAGAGATTATTTAAACATTTATAATGGCGATACCTTGGAAATTACAACATTAGGAGATCAATTAATTATAAAAAAAGCTCTTTAGAAAATTTAAACACGTCATTGTATAAGATATTCTTATTAAAATTAAAAAAGTAATTGCAGTTTAATTAGGTAACTGCAATTACTTATTCATGTTGTTATAGAATTATTTATCAGTCTTGGAAAAAGAACTCTCAGCATCTGTTTTACCGATACGTAATAATTTTTTCTATGAGGTTAAAATATTATACATCTTCTCAGGTAGTTGAGGTTCATAAAATATGAAACCTTGGCCGACTTGACAGCCTTTCTCTATTATAAATTGTAACTGTTCTTCGGTTTCAATTCCTTCTACGACTATATTCAAGCCCAATTTTTCCCCCATTTGAATAATTGTTTCCACGAGGACTTTTCCTATTTGATCCAAATCATCAATAAATGATTTATCAATTTTTAACGTATTAATTGGTAAATATCTGAGGTGGCTCAGAGAGGAATAACACGTTCCAAAATCATCCATGGCTACTTTAATCCCTAAGTTTTGGAGAGGTATCAGGACTTCTTTTAAATCTTGGTTGTATTGGATTACGTTTTCCGTAATTTCAATTTCAAGAAAAGATGGATTAAGTCCTGTTTTTTTCAAGATATCTTCCACATCTTTTACAAATTCCGGTGATTTCAATTGAATAGGCGATACATTTACGCCAATTTTGGTAACCCTAGAATACATATCCGTCCATGTTTTCATTTGATTGCATGCCTGTTCTAATACCCAGTTTCCAACTGGTACAACCAATCCTAGCTCTTCTAAAATAGGTAAAAATTCATCGGGATAGACAATACCATACTTCACACTATTCCAACGAATAAGCGCTTCTACTCCTATTACTTCAAAGGTTTTTAAATCAACAAGTGGTTGATAAACTAGTTGAAATTCATTTCTTTCTAGTGCGTATCTCAACTCATTTTCCATACTAACAGCTTTGAATAGTTCTTTATTTGATGCATGTGAACTTATTTCGTATGTGTTTCGTCCATTTCGTTTTGCTATATACATAGCCATATCTGCTTGTTTAATTAGTTCATCTATTAGTTCACCAATGTTCTCTGGAATAACATGTTCCTTACATTCCTTTGAAAATACGCTGATACCAATGCTTGTAGAAACAAGAAATTTATGGCCACCTATGTAGAATGGAAGAGACACCTCTTTTATAATTTTTTCAGTCGTTTTTTTTATTTCATCAATCGTTTTCAACGTGTGTAGTACTAGGATAAACTCGTCTCCTCCATGTCTTGAAATAAAATCAGCAGATGATATACAATTCTTTAATCTATCTGCTACCCTTTTAAGCAAGACATCTCCAAGGTGATGGCCAAACGTATCATTAATAGATTTAAAGCGATCTAAATCTAGAAATAAGAAGGCTGTCAATTGTGCTGACTTTTTATCCAAGAGTAAATTTTTCAACTGCTTATTCAACCAGTAACGATTAGGCAAATTGGTTAAGTGATCATAATAAGCCAGTTGCTTAATCTTTTCTTCATAAGCTTTTCGTTTTGTAATATCATTACGAATAGATACGTACTGATACGGATGACCTTCTTCATCTAAGAAAGGAACAATAGTTGTATCTACCCAGTAGTATGAGCCGTCTTTTGCTTTACTCTTTACCTCTCCATGCCATACGTTGCCTGACTGAATAGTTTTCCATAAATTTTTCAAAAATATTTCTGAATGATAATTTGAATTGACAATACGATGATTTTGGCCGAGGAGTTCATGCCTTTCGTATTTGGAAGTTTCGCAGTACTTATCGTTTACGTGGTTTATAAATCCCTTATTATCTGTGATAGCTACAATAGATGACTCATTTAATGCAAATTCAATATCATTTAATTTTTTTAGGGTTTCTTTAAACTTACTTTCAAAATGTTTATCTTTCATAACCTATGCACTCCTCTTCAGGTGTAATTATAAACAAAGCCCACGAAGGAATGCTAAAGAGGAATTGTGGGTTTTGCATAAAAATTAATTCATTAAATATAAAATGTTTATTTCTTCAGTATGGTTTAATGGATCAAAGTCAAATTCAATATGATGAGCATACTGAACTGAAGAGGCTTTCACATGTATTTTAATTAGAAATCTTGCTCCTTCCATAAGAGTCCAATTTCTTGCTCTCTTTGCAAAACCTTCTCCAGATAACGTTCGGTGGTCTTACGATCGCTGTGACCTAGTTCTTTTTGAATTAGAAAGATGTCTGCTCCCTGCTGCCGACTATAAATTGCATAAAAATGACGGAAGTAATGAGGCGTAATTTTGTCATTCCGTTCTTTTATAAAAGGTAATTCTGTTCGTTCGATAATACGCACAATATAATTACTTAGGTTTTTATATTGATAATAGTCTCCATTTTTAGTTGGAAATAACGGACTTTGATCACTTGAATTTAATGCTATACTGACATGACGTCGTTCTCGAAAAGCAAGAATGCGTTCATATAGCGATGGATGAAGTAACTTATCAAATTTCTTTCCTCCCTTCCCTACTCCTCTTAGGCGATAGTGACCACTTAAACTGTCTAGATATACATCTCCCCAGGAAGCTTTAGCTATTTCTTGTACACGCAATCCTGTCATTGCTAACATCGTTAATAATCCATAATTAATGGGATGATTTTTATAATAGTCTAGGATTTGCTTAACTTCATGGTAATACAAATCACGGTTAGGAATTTCTTGTTCAGATAATGATGTGCTTAAGATTTCTTTGTGTAATGGTTGCTGTATGTACTTCGTTTCATATAACCATTTCATAAAACTCTTTAAAATCGTCATTTTCGCGTCTAAAGTTGCAGGTGAATAAGGTTTTCCCCCCTTACCTAGCAGTGAGGTACTTAAATGCGTCTGATAGTTTCGAATATGCCACGGACGCAGGTTTTTTAAAATAGTCTCTTCTATATAGTTGTCTACATCTTGGCGTAGGAACCATTCACTTTCTAACGCGTATTGATAAAACTGCAGCAAAATCCGTACGTATTCGGTCTTGGTATTTTCTTTTCGCTCTCGGTCCTTTCGAATATGCTTTCGTTTGTGGACATAGTAGTACATCATTTCTTCATCCGTAAAACCACTGAACATATCTTCGTTTTTTCGCTGGTGATGCTCATTCCTCTCTTCTAAGGCGTCATAATACGTGCTATCTAGCATCAATGAGACAACCTTATTAAAACCCCCTTTTCTTTCACTTATTTCTGTGCCTATATGTACTAGTGAGAAATCTTGCATAAAACCTCTCCTTTCGTAAGACATGTCTTCTCATTTATAGAATTTACTTGTTTTGAAGTGCCTCCTTCTCTAAGTAAAAGTTAAGTTTGTATTTATATGTACATAGATGATAAAGAACCTTTAAAACGTAATGATGGTGTTACTAATAATATTTAAAATACTAATCATCTGAATTAAATATCTAATAATTTTATAATTAAATACTTTTAAAGTTATTTATTAAATTTGTTACTTATTGATTGTAACAAATTTAAAAGTAAAAATGTAAACTTACTTTCTATAAATTTAGTATAACTTTTATATAGTTTGTAGAAAAATCTCCTATTTGTCATCACTTAGAGTAAATAATAAAACATAAATATTTATAAGTTAGTTATAACATTTACATATTTATTATAAAAACTTTTAAACTCTAACTATATGTATATATGATATAATTAATTATTAGATGAAGTAAAAAGAATAGGAGTGTATGTTATGATTGATAATCCTACTAAAATTATTACTATTGAAGATGTGATGGAGATGTTATCTATTTCATCAAAGAAAACGATTTATACATATATTCAGCAAGGAAAATTAAACCCTATTAATAAAGATAACTGGCATATTGAAGGACGTTATGAATTTGATATCGAAGATGTCGTTCGTTTGCAAGAAGAGTTAAAAAAGCCAGGACTTACGACAAAAGAGGTAGCGCAGCAACTCGATATATCCGTCACAACAGTGAATAAGTATATTAAGCAAGAACTTTTACCTGCATTCCAAGAAGAATACAGGGGTATTAATTGTTATTTTGTGAATGAAGAAGATTTAGAAGCGTTTAAGCGTACGCATGAAGTTGGCCGTAAACCTAGTAAGCGTCATTTTTATCATACCGAACAAAATATTGCACTCTTTCAGCTTTTTGTGAAGAAAGATGAAGTGAAAGAGCAGTTTGCCCGTATTATCTCAGTAGAAGATCCCATTATGGCAGTGACAGAGCAACATGAAGAGATAACGGTAGAAGAATTACTTGATCGCGGTTTTGAAGCAGTCTATGAAATTGAATCGAAAAAAACTATTACGAAAGAAGGTTATGCTACATTTGCATTTAAGCAAACAGCCTACGCGAAATCACAACTTTATAAGCTCATGGATTTATTCTATCAGTACCTAAGCCCGACTAACATGAGAATTACACCACAAGAAGAGAAAGAGCAATTTATCGTTGAAATCAAACCTGTATTGTTGACAGAATCAGCACAAGAAATCGTTGAATTATTGGAGTCAGTTCTTGTCTCAGGAAAGATTAATAAACGCAGCCGTGGAATTTACATTGATAGCGATTTGGAAGTAGTACGTGTAAAGGTATCAAGTAATCTGAAGGAAGAGTTACAGCAAAAAGCCAAGGAATTAGGCAAAAAGAATGTGGAAGAGTTGTTGTTGTACGCTGTGCAAAAATTATAGGATAGACTGCAGCCTGAAGACAATAAAATTACCAGATCAATAACATATTTTCATACTATGTTTAATAAAAAAATCCTCTGCAGATATTGGGACTGACCCCTGTTTTTGAGACAGGGATCAAAACACCTTTTAAACGACCAGTTGCCGATATTGTACAGGTGACTGGTTGTTTAGTTTTGTTTGAATACGGGCATTGTTATAATAAGTAATATAGTTTTTGACGGTTTGCTCTAC
>NZ_JBBJSS010000026.1:0-9790 GCF_038898415.1 Priestia sp. SB1
TTAAACGATACTCTGACCAATAGGGACATGTCTAAGGAGCGTACTAATTTAATGAAATATTCGTGTCACACTACCATCATATGCGGGAAATATGGTGTATGTACATAATGTTTACAAGACTTTTGTACTAAATAATCATACATACTAATGGACAAGCATATTAATTAAAAAAAGGACTCAACATGCTCCCTTTTGTGAATTGAACTAGCAGACGACTCCCAAATGGACCGATTTGGGGGTTATTTGCTTTTATATGAGTATGCAAATAGCGTAAATAATACTATTTGCATAGAATTATCATATGCTTATCCCCATATAAAGGTTCATTACTGTTCGAAAATCTACTGATGACTACGCCATTTGTTAACGATAAATTGGAATAGAAAGTCTCTTGTAATTTAAACGTATAGAATACCGCAAAGAGATTAAACTAATTTAGAAGTCTTTCTAGGCTCCTTTTAAACCCCGATTTGTTTATCAGTAAAAAGCTATCTCTTCCCCAAATAGCTTTTTACATTTATGTCATTTTTCAAAGGTGTATTTTATGTACATAAACCCCAAAATATTTAAGGCGTTTCTAGTATTCTTTATTGTTTCTTCTTTTCCCTTTGCTACTATCTTGTTTACAGATTATTTGACCAGGACCAATAAAAAAAGTAATTCATATTAGTAGTGAATAGTTATAAATATTTTGAGCACCCTATATAAGATATTTCCTATCAATATCTCGCCCTAAATTGAAAAAAACTTCTAGTTCATAACTAGAAGTTTTTTTTATGTTACGTAGAGTATTTGTGGCTAAGCAATAAGTTAAGTGCATCTAATATGCTAGCTTTGTCCATTAATTTCTTAAAAATTTTTGATATAAAGGTATAATATTTAAAAA
Source organism: Priestia sp. SB1 (assembly GCF_038898415.1). Lineage (NCBI taxonomy): Bacteria > Bacillati > Bacillota > Bacilli > Caryophanales > Bacillaceae > Priestia > Priestia sp. SB1. The sequence goes on from NZ_JBBJSS010000026.1 coordinate 887, forward strand.
TTACATTATTATGTATATTTATAGTAATATTGTACCTTTTTTTGAAAAAAATTCATTATTTTGATTGATTGATAGTTACGAATGTAATATGTTATTACTTGGCTCTGCATACAACAAATGTAAAATACATACTTTGGGGGTAATATTATGTTAAAAAAATCTTTATTAACTGGTGCTATAGCATTATCAGTTATAGTTCCAACAGCAGCAAGTGCTGCTTATACTGGTTATGTTGGTTACACACTTCCAGCATACTCAGGAAACAATTATACTAGCGCTCACACAAAACAAACTGGTGATGACTTTATTAAAAATAAACTTGAAAATCTCTCAAAGACATCTAAGGCAAACTTCTGGGCAGCAAACACTGACAAAAATGCTATTTCTGGTAAATATGATCAGAAAGTAGGAAGCATTGTACAAATTAATTTTAGTAGTGGCAAATCTAAAGGATATCAAGCAAGACTAGGTATGGAAAATGACGATTGGTCAAAAGACAATGCATTCGCTGCAGGTCAAGTAGATTTCAGATAATATCCATTCTAATAAAGTATGCAGTCTAACAATTAATGTCACAGGGTACTATTTAAATAGTACCCTGTGACTTTTTGGCTATATATTCTTTTTTTGAATATAACAACTATTTTATTTTCCGAAAGGATATGGACCTGTATGATTAATGTATTAAAACTAGAATTAAAAAGCTGTATGAAAAGAAAAGAAATACATTTTGTTTTATCTTTTTTAATTTTGCTTTCTGTTGCTGCTTTTATTGCTGAATCTATACCTTTTTATGAAAGTAATATGAGATTTATACGATCAGCTTATGAGACTACAATTTTGCAAGGGGTCTATGCAAATCCATTTAGAAACACCCTACTATTTATAATTCCCTTAGTAGCAGCTACAGTTTTTTCAGATTCCTTTTTTATAGATTATAGGATGGGAGTCTATAAAAATATTTTAACTAGGTCAGATAAAAAAACTTACCTGATAGCAAAATATATTGTTACTTTTATTATGACTTTTATGGTCTTTTTTATAGGGCTACTCATCAATCAATTACTATGCTTTATAACTTTTCCTTTAAATGGATTTGATAATAACTCTTCTTTACCACCTTATGACATTGGTTTGCAGAATTTTAATAATAAAGCTTTATTCGATTTACTAAGACTAGAATCACCCTTATTCTATAACCTTACTTTTATTTTTATTATTAGCCTATTTGCAGGACTTATAAGCTTAGTCACTTATTCTGTATATTTTCTATGCCTAAACAAAAATCGTATCATAGGAATCATGTCTATTTTTATTATTTATATCGTTATAAATATTGGGTTACCGATACTTGGTTTAAATGAATTTTCTCTTTTTAATCAGTTAAATCCAGGCCACGAAGGTAATTTCATTCAAATGATAGTATGGATAGTTGTACTATTATTTATTTCATTTTACATTCTTATTACAAAAGGAATAAAGAGTGAATGGGAACTAGAAGATTAGAAAATTAAGGAGAAATATATATCAAATGTCACTAAATTTATTAAGAAAGAATCTTAAGACTCAAACGTTTTATATAACAGTACTTCTTTTTTTTGCGCTTATATACTATAAAACAATTGGAACTATTAATTACAACTTAATTGATAATAAAGAGAAAAGTGAAAAATTATTACTAACATTTTATAAAGTATCCTTTAATCCATTATTTCTTTTATTCATAATAGTTCCTTGTTTTCTTATTTTAATAGATAATTTCTTTTTCAAATTTTTTAATCAATATAAAGTGTTCTTAAGGTATAAAAACCTTAAAACATGGTGGAAAGATAAATTATTGTCTCAGATTCTTTTTTCTATTGTATTTACTTTATTATTAAACATTTTATTCATTATTAACTTGATAATTAAAGGAGCTTTTTTTCATATCAATCTGAACTTTATTGTGTACATTCTTTCCGGTATAGTTCTACAATTCATAGGGTTTAGTCTATTAAGTAATATCTATCAGATTTTGACTTACATAATTAGGAATAGAAATTTTGCTTTCATTGTTATCTTTTTACTAACTTTTACACCTTTTTCATTAAATAGCTTTTTTATTAAAAATATATATTCTTTACCTGAATACATGTTTTTAACAAATCTAAAAGAAATTAAAACTGTAATTTCTAATATGGTTACAATTATTCCTATTCTCCTTTGTATTCATATCATCACAGTTAGCTTGAGTTACTTCATCATTAAAAATAAAGATTTGTATTGGAGGAACTAACAAGTTGTTCAAAAATAATAATATTTATAATGACTTCAAGACAAATTTTGCTTATATTTTCTTAATTGGAATGTTTGTAAGCATATATAATACTCGATTCTTAGAAAGACCAGATTTAAACAATAATGATATTAATTTATTATTTTTATTCTCATATGGAAGTTTGGATATACCAAGTATTAAATATATAGTACCTTTGTTTATTTTTTTATTACCTCAAATGTATTTAATACATCTCTTTGGTGATTATCTTCCAAAGAATTTTCATCGTTACTCTGTTTATATCTTTACAAGAACAGAAAATAGAACGAAGTGGGTTCTCAATAACTTGAAACAACTTTTTATTAATGTATGTATATATTACTTAATTTTATTTCTATGTGTATCAATAGTAGGGATACTGAAAGGGTTAAGAATAGATAGTTATAGTGATTTAATAATAATCCTATATTTATACATTTTAGTAATAGTATTTAATTATTTCTTATTACTATTAACTAATAGTTTGTCTATCTTTTTAAATTCTACATACTCTTACATAATAACTATATTTTTACATATATTTTCTATGCTATTATTTGGTGCTACTTATGAATTACCTAATAGTTCTATATTTTTTATTAGATTGTTACCATCAGTTCATTCTATTCTAACTTGGCATAATATTAACATTATTAATCATAAATACTCTATTATTAATGATTACATTGATGGTTTCTATATTACACATTCTATTCTTTATATATTAAGTTTATCTTTTATTATCATCTTTATAGTTCTACATAAACTTAAAAGAATGGACATTATATAAATAGAGGAGAGTAAATAAAAATGAGTTATATTGAAATTAAAAATCTATGTAAGAACGTAAAAGGGAATGACATATTGAATAATATAAATTTATCTTTAGAAAAGGGAAAAATTTATGGATTTTTAGGTCGAAATGGTTCAGGAAAAACTATGTTATTCCGAGCCATTTGTGGGCTTATTAAACCAACTTCCGGAGAAATCAAAGTTGATGGTAATATTCTTCATAAAGATATTTCGTTCCCTAAAAATTTAGGTGTTATTATAGAGTCACCAGGCTTCTGGGATTATTTAACTGGTTACGAAAATCTGAAAAACTTAGCTGGAATTAAAAAAATTGTTACAGATCAGCATATTAAAAATAGTATTGATAAAGTAGGGTTAAATTCAAATGATAATCTCTCTTACAAAAAATACTCATTAGGAATGAAACAGAGACTTGCCATAGCTCAAGCTATTATGGAATCTCCTGATTTACTTGTATTAGATGAGCCCACAAATGCTTTAGATGAAGATGGAGTTAAACTTGTTCACAAAATTCTATTAGAAGAAAAACAAAGAGGAGCTACTATATTAATCTCTAGCCATAATAAAGAAGATATCACTATACTATCAGATAAGAAATTTAAGATGAATGAAGGAAGAATCGAAGAATTAAGTTAATGAAGAGGAGACATTATGAAACGAAGTATTAAAACATTGTATCTAGTCATCATGTTAGTTTTAATAGGGTCAGTATCTTTAGGTATAATAATCAAAAAATCATTTATTAATGATGTACATATAGATAACATCTCCAAAAAGTTTGAAGAAAGCAACGTGTCTATATCCGAAGAAGATGAGTTTACTAAAACTTATTTTCAAAACAACATAACTAATTTAAAAGATTTAATTAATAAATCTGATTTAATTATTAAAGGAACTGTAAACACCAACAGGAAAATGTTAAATCAATCTATACTTACTGAAATACAGATTCAAGATATATATAAAAACGATTCTAATCAAAAATTAAAAGATTCTTTGTATATCTTTGAACCTACATATTTTAATTTTGATACCTACATTGTCCAATCAGGATATAATATCATGAAAACTAAAAATCAATATGTACTTTTCTTAAAAAGAATAAAAGTTCCAGATAACTACAAGTACAAAGGGAAAGAAGAGATCACTTATGTCCCAGTCTCAACATATTACGGAAAATATCCAACAAATAACAAAAAAATAACAAAGTTGATTTCAAATAATGAAAAAGATAATAGTACCCTAACCTACCATCAAATTGAAGATTATGAAGTGTTAACTAGCAATGAACAAATATTAAATAAATTTTTAGAGATAAAACACGATGTAAAACAAAATTTTAAATAATTATTAAATCTAAACGATATACAATTATAATTTTAAGTAATAAAAAAGCTTTTAAGAAGGACATTTCTTAAAAGCTTTTTTACTGGATAGCATCTTATAAAAGTATATCTACAACCTTTTTTAAACATTGCTTGTAGAATCTAAAAACTAAGCTAAATTTTAATACTATGCTTTTCTTCTAGCTCTACCATGACTTCTTAAATAGGTTTTTCAGTCGATAATTATATTTCTAATTATTTCATTATTAAATAAGACAAAGTATGAATATTATATACATCGATAGTTAACATAATGTCTCTTTCCGGAACACATTAAAAAAGAGAACCCTTGGGAGGCAAAGGTTCTCAAAAGGGTCCTCTTTATCGATTATGCAGCTTTTTATACATCCTTGACGCGTAAGGGTTTCATACTAGGGCATAACCCAAACGAATGAATAAAAAGCGCACCTTTTATTCATATGCTTTACACCCAAAAAATAGCATTTTAAAGCATGTTATGGTATATTTCAAGTCCGATAATCGTTCATCCCATATTGATGAACCCTTACTAAAAGAGCAACCCCGTTGGCCAATGGCCGGGTTGCTCTTTTTTATTTCATAAAGGACTTTTGTATTAAAAATGGATATATACCCTACGAACAAATACTTAGAAATCGCATATTATGATATATCTTCTAAATGAAGGAGGTATGTTATATAGATCTCGTTAGTTTCATAAAAGAACTGGGCTTTCCCATTGCTTTAACTTTCTATCTACTTGTTCGAATTGAAACTAAATTGGATAAAATTACAGAACTACTTCAAATTCTTATTGAAAAAAAGGACAAGCCATAAATAAAAAAGACAGCAGATTCTTGCTGTCTTTTTTATTTCCAAAATTCCCACCACTTTTTTTCTTGGGATGCTGCTATAGCTTTCTGGGTTTGATGTAGTTCTCTAAGAGAAGTAGTAAGCACTTGATCCCTATCTTCAAGGCGAGACAATATATACTTTTCTTGTTCTTCTAAGCGTTTCAACAAGTTTTGATTAAATAATTCTTGTCTCTCCATATATTCTTCTTGTTTTTGAATGTGTTTAATAAGGGTATCTATAGTTTCATCCGAACGCTCTAAAGAACGGCGTTCTTCTTTGGTGTCCTCACGAACGGATACCGTTCGTTCCTCGAACGCACCATTTCCAAACATTGATATTATAATATCCGAGGCGTTATCCAATGGCATATTTGTTTCTTTTAATAATAATTGAAACTTTTTCAAAGCATCAAGATCATGCTCAGTAAATAAACGCTGATTTCTATCATTTCTAATAAATATATAACCTTTTTTCTCTAAAGCTAGACACCATTTTCTTCCTGTGCTTTCTGATACTTCTAATATTGAATTTATCTCTTTAGGAGTATAAGCTTTATCATATTTATCCATGCACTACCCCTCCAATTTCTTAATCTTACCGTTCTGCTCACGTTCGTCAAAATAAATCAATAACTAATAGTATTACATCTTCTAAGTAAGTAAAATATATCCTTCAAAACATCAAATCGTTTATTTAAAAAGGTTTTACATCCATTTAGTCAAGCGTTCTCTAGAGTAGCGCTTAGCGTTCTAGTACTAAGAACGCCGTTCTTCTTAATCATAAAATACTTTCATAGTTAACTACAATATAAAAAGGGCGGCCATTATTGTTATCATTAATACATACATAAGTGAAAATTATTGAAAAGGATGTGGCCGTTATAAAAATATGTGGAATTTGCAACGATGAAATTGAAGATATTGATAAAGCAATGTTACGAAGAATTAGGAAAGGTGCTATGAAGTTTCCAGGATCAAAAAAAGAAGAATTAAAAAAGATTCATACATTGGCATTCAAATTTTCAAATGAAAAGATATGTGAGTACTGTTATTTAAGAGAAATGGCGAGATTAACGACTATTATGAGAATTAAAGCAATGGAGAATAAAAATTCTTAAATAACTTTCGGCCGCCTTAAGGCGGCTATAAAAGCCTTAAGGCTTTATATTTTTTCTAACGAAAAAAATTTAAAAAGACTCTTGCAATTCTATAAGCGAATTGCTATTTATATAGAGTGAGAAGGGGTAAGTACAAGAATACTATTATATCAAGGTTTATAAGAGGTTAGGTGTTAGTTTTTTCTAACACCTGTGTTAGAAAAAACTAACACCTAAAAAATGTAAAAAAAACAAAAAAAAGAAATGCAAGAGCATTTCTAAAATAAATAAATTGGTAAGTTGTGTTTTTTCTTAGTATCTCCAACAGTGAAATTCTTTAAAGATCTTCGAAATATTTGTTGAGTAGCTCTATCAATTTTATCTTTAGGACCACAACATAAAATATTCGGATTAACAAACCAAGTTCGAGAAGTACAATTACGTCCTTCTTCTGTGGTAATACCGGCTTCTGCTACTCCTAAAATACCTTTTTTCAAAAGATCATTCATAATGACTGATAATGGTGCTCTAGATTTACCTAAAGCTTTCGCTAAATATGTGGGAGTTGCAGCGTTAACTGTTATCTCTTCATGTTCTACTTCTGCTTTTTCAATAATTACATTTGATTTTATCTCTAAATATCTTGAAATATCTAATAAAAATGCTTTTTCAGCACTAGTTAAATAACCGATTTCACACAAATAATTGAGGTTTTCAGTAATAATTTGCACAAATTTCACCCCATCATTTTTCTTTCTTTTTTTAGCAATAAAATAATCGTCTCCAGTAGTTTTATGTAAAATCTGTAGTAACATCTTTTGCTGCTCTGCTGAAAGACCAACTTCTGCCTCACCAATTATTTCTTCAATCTTAGAATCTCTTATTCGCGCATTTTTTTCTGCTTGTTCCAATGCTTTTTTCAATTTAATTCCCCCGATTTTTGTGGAAGGAATTAACCAACGTATGTTATGATATAAGTACGAAAATATAAATAACTGAAGGTTAATTCCTTCGTTAATAGTTTTTAAGAAGAAGTCCTCCGGTCCGCGAAAACTTGAGGGCTTTTTCTTATGTCTAATTTTCTACCAAATCTTTCATGAATGCAAGCCTATTTCGACTCCATTCGATGTTTTAATGCTGCAAGCAGCTTATCATCCACTCGCTTAGGCTTGTACCCCATACGATCTATCAAAAGACCCTCTATGAGCTTCATACGAGCCGTATAAAGCCGATATTCACTTTCTCCAAACTCTATTACACTTTTATCAATCTCAGCTCCTTCTGGCGCTTTCTGAACCGTTCTCATCAAATTGTAGCTTTTTGAACGCTCTTCTCGAACCAATCTAAGCAAGATTAACAAATCATACGTATGAAAACCTTTAAGCTCCTGGAATGATAAAGCTGAATCTTGTAAACTCACATATTCTTTGAGTTGAGGACGCTTTATGTCTAAAGGTGCTCCACAAACAGAACATGCTTCATCCTTAAGATTATTTTCTGAATCACAATATGAACATTTCATCATAGGCTTCTACGGATCCTTATTCTTCAGAAACAGCTACTTCGGCTGCTGCTTTAGTTTTTTCTTTTACAACTACATCATGATGTAAAATCTTATCTTTGTTTTTACCTACATAAGATTGTAATGCCTTCGCAATTTTTTCTGCTTCTTCTTCACTTTGAATCTCAAAGTATTTCTCAAAAATCGCGCCGACTTGAATTAGTCGTCTTGTTCTTTCTTTTCTCTCTTTTTCCTTTTTACGCGCTTCAACCTGTTGTTTCTTCGCTTTCATCTTTTCAATTTTCTCTTCTAACTCCTGAAGAATTTCCTCATCTGTTCGCTTCTTCGTCACCCATCCTCATCTCCTTTTTATACTCTCTAATGTTTAAATCGATTATATCAAAAATTGAGATAAATTGGTATCTTTAGCATAGATTCTCTCACCAGTATATGGTATAATTCCCTTAGATCGAAGAGATAAAGGCGCACTTATACATTGTACCAATGTGTGCGGTTCCTTCGGAACGAAAAGACAAAACCAAAGATCCATTCGCCTAGATGGCGAATTACATAAAACCTGTTTGCCTATCGGCAAAGATGAAAGCACCATCTGACACCTTTGGTGTTCATAATGATGCTTTCATCAAAAACGTTGATTAGCGCACTTTGTGCTCTCATCAACTTATTCCAAAAACAAAAATCCATTTACAAGAAAGGAGGAATCAATCATGGCTATTTACCATCTGTCGATGCAAATTATCGGCCGTTCAAAAGGACAATCAGCTGTAGCTGCAGCTGCTTATCGCAGTGGCGAAAAACTACATGATGAACGCACGGACGAGCAAAATTTTTATACTCGTAATGTGCAACCAGAAACCATGATTCTGACTCCTACTAATGCGCCAGAATGGATGAAAGATCGTAACCGTTTATGGAATGAAGTTGAAAAAGTAGAGAAGCGCAAAGACTCACAACTAGCACGCGAATTAAACATCGCGTT
>NZ_JBBJSS010000027.1:0-9250 GCF_038898415.1 Priestia sp. SB1
ATTAAAAAAGAGAACCCTTGGGAGGCAAAGGTTCTCAAAAGGGTCCTCTTTATCGATTATGCAGCTTTTTATACATCTTTGACGCGTAAGGGTTTCATACTAGGGCATAACCCAAACGAATGAATAAAAAGCGCACCTTTTATTCATATGCTTCGTACCCCAAAAATAGCATTTGATACCATAATATGCTACACTACGGGTCAGACTATTTTTACAAATTTCAACGTAGCAAAAGAGCAACCTCTAGTCCACTGCAGAGGTTGCTCTTTTATTTTGTATATATAGCAACACATTAAAAGTAATAGTTATATTGAAAAATATGTTATGATTCTCTCATCGTTCGTACTCGGATACGTATGAATGAACCCTTACATGAAGAAACCTCGCTTGCCAATGCCGAGGTTTCTTCTTTTATTTTAAAACTTGTCATACAAATTTCAGTTTTTATCTTTACAACTAAAAAAGTTTGTGATATATTTCACATATAAAGATATCCATGACGAACCAGAACACTCTAGATGTAATATAAAAAAGCTATTTCAGTCCGATGCCAATACGATTGAAATAGCTTTTTTTATATGACTTTAACTATGTTTACTAACCAGAAAAACCATAGTTATAAGCATTCAACAGTAAATAAACATCATAACCAGCTACCACTGCAAAAGCGATAAGTAAGATTGTCATTTTCATTTTACTCAACTTCATATCTCCTTTTTACCGTTCTAAGTCTTGATCCTTCTGTTTTGATGGTTTTCCAATCCCACGCACATATTGAAAAAATGAAATCTGTTTCATCTTCTCCACATTCTGATCAATCCAATTTAAAGCTTTTTCCTTCCAGGCTTTCAATGTTTTATTCTCTTCTTTTAGTTCACGAACCTGCCTATTTGCTTTATCGAGATCTTCTTTTGGCACATAATCCTTTATATAACCAAGACTCATCTTCGTTAAGCTCTCATTCACTTCATTTACTTGTACAAGCTCTTTTTTCGTTTTCTCATGTTTCTGCTTCTCAATTGTCAAATTATCGCTTAGAGAGCCTATATGAGCCTCATATTGCGTATCTAGTTCTCTCTTAACCTCATCTTTGAGCTTTTCCTTTTGTTCAGCTGAGAAGTCACGCACAAGCTTCTGGCGCATTTGTTTCTTCGCCTTTTCCACTTGGCCGTCTTGATCCGCCACATATACCTCTAATTCTTGCCTTGTCTCATCCAAATCATTCTTCAGTGTCTTGTTCTCTTTTTCATAGCGATCAAGCTCATGGCTCAACGCATGAGTACGCTCATGCTCGGCCGCCAATGTTTGCTGGAGCTCTTTTGTGAGACTCATAAGCTCATGAAAATCTGATTCTTCCACTTTCACTTTGGAACCCATGACACTCTTGGCCGCCTCTACTTCAAGAGGTTGACTACATAACTCTTCAATCCGTCTCTCGCTGCGTATCTCAACGGGTGGTGCTGCTTTCAACTCGACTAAATTGTCCATCTGTTGAAGCTCTTTTTCCTTGTGAGCCACTAGTTGTTGCAGATGCTTTAGCTCTTTTTCACGTTCTTGTTTCTTAAACTCATGCACACTCTTATGCTGCAGCTCGCTCGGCTCGCCACGCTCAATGTCATACCCACGTTTGTTCATGTAGTTATGAAAGTCATCTTGAATTCTACGAATCTTGGTTTTACCGTGAAAAAACTCTTTCGCCGCCAAGCGCCGATCATCCGTGATTGGGACAAAACCCACGTGCATATGTGGCGTGGCTTCATCGTTATGTACCACGGCGTATAAAATGTTCTGTTGGCCATACTTACCCGCTATATGGTCCAGTGATGCTTCAAAATATTTGCGCTGCTCGTCTTGCGACATCGCATGCATATACTCCGGACTAGCCGATACAAAGAACTCTGCCACCAGGACTGCATCATTCCGAATTTTTCGTTTCACACGGGTGGCCGTCATCTTCTTAATTTCTTCATGGTACTTAATTTTGTCCTCGTTCACAAAGTCATAGTTGAGCATCGTTCTGGTTGAATCGATGTCTTTATTTTTACTGTTCTCGCCTTCTCGTTGGTTGTGTTTCTGGATCCCCAATATTGCGTCTTTGTGGAACTTTTGCATGCGGATAATCCCATATTTGGCCATCCCTCAATCCCCCATTTTGACCACTGTACTTGGGTTTAGCATACCACAACTTTAGATTTGGTGTAACGCACTACACCAATTTTTCATCTTCGATCAAATTGAGAGCGCGCTCTACGAGGTGGCGGTCGGTGTTCCTCCCTGTGTTTGGCTTCGCCAAAATGAAAAAAGACATCCTCAACGGATGCCGTTTTTCATGAAGACCGTGGACGCTGTCCACCACCTGCCAAAGGGAAGCCCCTTTGGAATGGCTTCTACAAACACCCCCAACCCCCTCAAACTTTGAGGGGGCTCCCTCGCCGTTTGGCGTCAAACAAACGGGTTTGTTTGAGTGCCAAGAGGGTCTGGGTTTTGTGAATCTATCAACTCCTTAAATTCTCGACCTCACGGTCTTGCGATTTACCGTTGACAGATGCGCCATGTGGCTTTTTTCTTTCTATGTACTCTTTACTAAATTGAAATAAATACAAAAGCACTTCTCTACAGAACAGGACTAATAAATATTTCTTTTTACTCAACTTCACTAGTGAAACAATCTTTAACTTCTTTAAAAACGATAACAATAAATAAACAAAAGACATATGTAGTACAAAATTATACGTAATATATGACCATATATTACCAAAAGAAAGCTTCAATATCCAAAGCGTAGTAGGGAAAAACAATCCCCAAGCCCATGTGTCTTCTTCACTAATTTTAGGATGAACACTTTCGTTAAAACGCCACCACTTTCTTTTTTTTGCAATTTTATGTGTTATTTTCGTAACAAGTACAGTGAATAAAGTAGCTGGAAGATACTTTTGAAAATCACGACGTCCTAAGAAAAGAAGACTTGACCAAGAAAGAAGAACCATCATTATTAAAATCAATCTGGATTTTTTCATATATGCACCTCTTTATTAAAGTGCACACTTTACTTTAAATCTTGCATTAACACATAAATGTTTATAACAAAAGCCACCCACTGCGTAGCATTATAAGGCGGCCTTCAGTAATTTTCATTCATTAACTTATTAGTGTGTCTCATGATATGTCACCATTTTTTCCGTGTCACACTCTGACATGTTAAATCTGTCAAACGTTGCTATTACTGCATTTACAGCGCGATTTGGCGACATATCATCCTACTTAATTCTTTCCCTTAATTTCAGTATCATTAGCAAACGTAACGTTCTCTTTTACAAATTGAAAACCGTATAAAAGTAACGATTTTACAAAAAATATAATCATCACTTGAGATCTGCTTAATCTCACATAAGAAAAGACCCCTAACTTTTTCAGAAAATCTGAAAAAGGAAAAATAAAAAACAAATCCGTAAAGAAATTAACAATTAGATATTTAAAGAAATGACCGTACGTATATTTTAAAATCCATATGGATCCAACAAAATATTGGCCCCATAAAAGTGGTGTTTCGCCTCGAGCTTTTGGAAACAATCGTTCATAGAACCACCACCATTTTCTTTTTTCAGCGATGTAACTTTCTAATCGAATTGATAAAGTTATAAATAAACTAGCTGCAAAAAATCGTTTGATTGATTTTTTGCCTATAAAAGGGACACTAAGCCAAGGTACAAGCATGATAACCCACAACCAAATCTTTGGATGTTTTGTCACTCTAATAAGCCTCCTATTTAATAAATCATACTTAATGTCTCCTTAGAAAATACAAAATATTAATAGCCAGTTATATTTCTGTTCTGTCGTTAGCTTGTGGTGGCTTTTCGAGCCATCCTTTTTTAATCATGAGATTTCCCCACATTGTAGAGACTTTTATATCTCCAAGAATTGCTTCTTCACAACGGCCTATTATATCTATTCTCATACTTGTTGCCATAGCATTTGAATAATAAGTCATTCCTAAATTAAACATAAAACCCGCGTGAAATAATAGTAAGCGATTAGAAAAAGGCAACGTCTTAGAATTAGTGACTTCTTTATCTAGCAAGCTTGGCGTATGTAGATTTTCTCCATGTAGGATCGATGAAAAGATATCAATATGCTTGTTTAGCACTTTTAGTCCCTTTTCCATAAAGCTTCTGACTGGTTTATCTGTAGCTACTTGCTGAAAACCAAGAAGCAAACCTTTGGCTACAATACTTTTTCTTAAGTTACTATAGATATTCCCAGCTTCCATCGAGTTCAAGGGCCTCGTTTTCCCTATGATGTCCATTGCATATTCTACACTATCGATTAGTTCACTTTGTTTAGATACAAAGAAATAAGGGTCTTTTTCATAAAGTCCCTTGGCCGTCAAAACATCGACAGATTTGTTATAAACATTCATCGCATCATTGATACATTGAACATAAAAGTTTCTAATATCTCTTCTACTTGCTCCACTAAGAGATAACGTGTGGCCGGAGAGGCCATGGGTAGTCATATCGTGTATGTAATGTAACCAGAATGTATCTGTAAATAACGCTTGAGCTTTGGGATTTACGTCTTTATCAGTAAATCCTGTAGGTAAAGGAACTTTCTCTTGTTTTAAGATTTGCTTTACAAACTTTAAATGTTGAGTAGATAGCTCTAGACAATAATTAAAGAGAGAAGCAACGTCTGGATCCTTCGTTGTTTTAGCTACGTATTTACTAATGCAAATAGCCATGGTCTCCCTGATATATTGAACCCACAGACTTGTGACTTCCGAAGAGGTCAATCTATTATCACTTTTCTTATTCATATCGTTTACCTCCGTAGCAACTAAACCATATCACTTAGTTTGTCCTGGAAGCATCTATTTATGAAAAGAAGCGTATCGGCTGCCGCTTCTCACCCAATACGCTCACTTAAACACAGATCGTAACAACTTGGCCGCCATAACAAATAAAGCAAAAGGATATCCTTTTGCTTGTTAAATACTTATCATTTACTTACATATGGTCGGTTGATCAACCGATAGAATAGGCTGTTCAACCTTGGCACTTGTCACTTGTTCTTGAACAAAGATCCATATAGCAATGTTTATGACGACGGCCATCAGTAGAAAACTTCTATTTTTGTTAATAAAGGTTTCCCCCTTTAAGTCATAGTCACAGCAAAGGCCGCCCATTATGCATCATCCTATAAGGCGGCCTTCATTGTATGTATGCTACATGTATATTCCCATATTCATGACAATATCTTTAAAAACTCGATTCTGACTGGCCGCGCACAAAAATAAATGAAAACAGGAGAATAAGAGAAAAACTTCTCTATAGCTACATGATTACTAACGTAATCAAATGTATCTATAGAAAAGTGTCTTGAAAATTACGTCCAACTAACGTTTATTGTTTGAAACAGATAACAAAGACCACTGTAATAAGCTTCAAAAGAGCATATCATGTAAGGCATGGCTTACTACATAAAAGAAGGCACCTTAAAGGTGCCTTTTTTCAATAAATCTTCTCTTATATCGTATAAAAAACATTGTATATACTGTTCATCGTACAGGAACTTATATTGTTGTAATAACCTCAGAATCAATCGTATATTACATTTTTTCCTTCTTCACTTAACTTTTTTAGAGATGTAAGCATATGATTTATTTCTTCATCCGAGTGTCTTTCCCATGAACCTAATTCGGCCACTATTTTCAAGGGAGATTTAGATCTATAAGAACGTGTTGGGTTTCCAGGAAACTTTTTATCAGTTAAATTTGGATCATTTTCGAACTCACCTAATGGTTCTACAACATAAATTCTCTCTTTTGAATTAGATCTTGCTAATTCAGCACCCCATTTAGCAGCGTTTAATGTTCCAGTAAAATAGATATGGTTAGATTTTTTATCCTGGTAATTAGATAAATACAACGGCTCAAGCAGATCTCCAATCTTTAGTTCTGCTTTAGTACCATGAAAAAACGGACCAGGATCTAAGACATTTTTCTTGTCATTCATATAGCCACACCCTTTACACTTTTTGACTTGCGTATAACAGTATAAGGCTGGATATAAGTGAAAAAACAGTCTATAAATAATTTTTAAATAAGGTTATAATTAAAGTAGAGATTAAGATGTGATCGGAAACAAACCACCTAAATAAAAAAAGGACTGCTAATTAGTTAGCAGTCCTTTTTATTTCCAAAACTCCCACCACTTCTTTTTTTCCTGAGCAGCAGCAAGTTGCTTTCTTGTTTCTTGAATTTCACGTATATGACTCATGCTTTGCTGATCCATACGTTCTACTAGCTTTTTATTGAATTCCATCTGTTCTTGTAATTGCTTTTTTATTTCTTCAATACTTTGAGCCATATCATCAATCTTATCTTTGAACTCATGGGCCTGAACGGCCATCTGTGCAGGTTGCATGGGGGGCGTTCCTTGCCGTGCACCATAGCGCTCAACAACTTCTAAAGATGCTACTTCTTTGGTTTTTCTTTGAACTTTTACTATCTGTTTAAATAGTTGTAAAGCTTTTAAGTCATGTTTAGTGAAAGCCCGACTATCGTTCTCGCCTTTAACAAACTTATAACCTGTGGCCTCTAATTGAATACACCACTTTCTTAAAGTACTATCTGACACCTCCAGTTTCTTTGCAACTTCACTAGTCCAATAAGCTGGCTCTTGGCCAAGCTTTGCATCTGACATGCCGTTCCCTCCCGTGCACGCATAGTTATATAAATAGTTATACTTTTCATCTAAAATGTCCTTTAAAGAATAACAAAGAACGCCCCCATGCACATCATTTTTCTGCTTGCACGGGGGGCATTCAACCCCATGCAAGCACTGATATATCAACATTTATAGGCTGTTCTATTTTATTAAATCATATCTATATTAAAAACAGATGCACGCCCCCCGTGCATGCTACTCACTCTAATTTTGAGTTATAACTTTACCCGTGCAACCCCCGTTCGTTTTGGGGTGGCGTGCTGGCTAGGGGTTCGGGGACTAGTCCCCGTTTGTGTAATCTAATTTCAGCAAAATTACCAACTATGGACGTCTGCTCTGGCGGTTCGGCAGGTATAATGGCCGTCACAAGCCGATCATCTTAAACTTCGTTTTGGGTATGTTCGGCTTGGCGATATAACCAGTCCTGGCGAAATTTGAAATGCAAGGAGAAAAGAGTGGAGATTTTTTAAGTGGTTTTCTTAAAAAATACTACTCGGACCTTGTATGGAAAATAGCTATTCCAGTTTATTTTTTCTAACGAAAAAAATATAAAAAGACTCTTGCAATTCTATCAGCGAATTGCTATTTAATAAGAGAGTGAGAGGAACAATATAAAAAAAAGGTTATAAATCCAGTAATACCAACGGATTTGGGATTTTTCATAGTTATCGAAATCGATAACTTTAGTTATCGATTTCGATAACTATGAAAAACAAGAAAATAAAAAATCCGTAGTTATCGAAATCGATAACTACGGAAAGATTAAAATAAACGTTCAGGTAATTTTTTTAATGCTTTAGGGGTCTTTCTAAACATCGTTTGTAAGGTTTCGTTGATATTATCACGATCTCCACAATAAATAATATGAGGATTTATATAAAGTGCATACATCCTGGCATTTACATCATCTTTTCCACTTTCTGCTTTAGACATAATTCCTTTATCTATTAATTGCTTAACAAGTCTACTTACAGTAGGTTTACTAGAACCTAGTTTTTGAGCTAAATCACTTTGGCTCAAGGGAACTGGAGATTTTTTATTAATATCATCCACTAAACAATTTGAACGAAAACCTATATAAGGGATAACTCTATTTAAAAACTTATATTCTTCAGTTTTTAAATAATCAATTTCAAACAAGTAACCCCAGTTAGGCTGAATAATTTGAGCGAATTTTGCTTTGTTTTTAATTTTTTTTTCAGGGACTAATTTCATTTTCCCCGCATTTGCTTTAGCTTGCAGTTGATTTGCTAAATCCAATTCCTCTTGTGATAAGACCTGTGAATTTTCAATATCTCTTAATCTAGCTTTTCTTTCAGCTGCTTCTAATGCTTTTTCCAACTTTAATTCCTCCATTTTTTTGTGGAAGGAACTAACCTTATTGTGTTAGAATACATTTATAAAGTTATGTAGTTGAAGGTTAATTCCTTCTTAATATTTTGTAGAAAAAGTCCTCGGAGTCCTCGAAAACTTGAGGGCTTTTTCTTATGTCTAATTTTCTACCAAATCCTACATTTTTGCAAACCCTATTTGTAAAACAAACAAGAAAACTCACTTACAATGTAGATGAGTTTTTAATCTAGTAATCCTTTTTCTTTAAATACTTTCCTCAAAGCTTCATTCACCAATTCAGATTTATAACTCTTAGGAACTCGATCAATAATACTTAAAACGTCGTCATCGAAATAGAACCCTCGATATACCCTTTTAGAACGATCTTTTGGATTTTGCAACAAGATATCAATTGCATCTACTTTACTAGCATCAGTACTAGCTTTTAAAAAGCTAGTACTAATACTTTCACTTTCATTTATATTACTAATACTAGCTGCTACTTCGCTAGTAGCTAGCTTGTGTTCCGCTGGCATTTTACTGTTTTTAGAAATAAGGGTACTGAAATCAACGTCTATAGGCTCTAATTCTTCTCCAACATAACGATAAATACTTTCCTTACTGTCCCATTCATAACCTAATTTCTTAATCTTTGATTGAATGGTACGAGTACTTACATCATATCGATCAGCTAATTCTTTAATGGTGATTTCTTTCATCATAATTCCATTTAACATCTTTTTTACGAGCATCATACTAGCCCCCATTTTCGTTTTAAGAGTATAGTACTAGTATTCAAATCCAACATGATATTTCCTGCTATTACTTCACTATAAAACGAATAATACAGGTCAACATGAGCAAACTACTCAAGATACGTTACGTATCACTTTTAATACCTTGATACGTTACTGAAAAAACTCCTGGCCGACGACAGGAGTTTTTTCTCTTTTTATGCAATGATTAATTTTTTTACATATTGAGCAAACTACCCAAGATGCTGTGAAGCATCCTCTCATAGAACCCATTTGCATAACATCCAAGTAACAGAAAAAACTCCTGGCCAATGACAGGAGTTTTTTCTGTTTTTACGCTGTATACGGTATACAAGGTTAGTTAACATAATGTCTCTTTCCGGAACACATTAAAAAAGAGAACCCTTGGGAGGCAAAGGTTCTCAAAAGGGTCCT
>NZ_JBBJSS010000028.1:0-9069 GCF_038898415.1 Priestia sp. SB1
CACATCATGTTAACAATGAGAAACGTAGACCAAAATGGCTTTGGCAAGAAGAATCGTGATTGGAATGCTGACTTTGCAAATGCCAAAGAAAACAATCGTGGTTACGTTAAAAACAGCGAAGGCTGCTTATCCATTCGTGAGCAATGGGCGAACTATGCAAACCAAGTATTAGAACAAGCCCATAGTAAAGAGCGTATTACGCACCTTTCTCATGAGAAACGTGGACTTGAAGTTCTTCCAACCATTCACTTAGGGCATGTGGCTCATGACATGGAGAAGAAAGGGAAGCAAAGCGAGCGTGGCCAAGTTAACCGAGAGCGCCAAGAGTATAACCAAATCGTTATAGACCTACAGGCTTACCGCCGCCAAAAAGAGGCTCATCTACAAAAAATGAAAGAAAAAGAGAAGCAATTTAGCTTCTCTACAGATGTTGAGAAAACGCAGATTCAAAAGGCTGCATCTCTTTTAAACCAAGAAGTCGTTTCCTTAGAAAGTATCTACAAACGCCATGAAGAACTACGCAAAATGAGCAATCGTCATGACCCAATTGAACGTCATTTCCATGTTCAACAACAACAGTTCCTTAACGTCAGTAATTCTTATGACCGTGTGAAGGCTTTGGAGCATGATATTAAGCAGAATGAAGAGAAAGTAGATGAACTCAAGGGATCACTCAATCCGTTTAAACTAAAAGAAAATAATATGATGAAACGTCGTTACCTTGATAAAATCTCTGATTTAGAAGGCAATAAAGCAAACTATGAAAGCAGCATCAAAGAATATAAAGAATCCCTTCGTTTTTCAAATGAAGAAGAATTCTACCAACGCTATCAAGAGTTCTCTCAACAAAAAGAAAATCGCCTTCATCAAATCAAATATGAGAAACAACAGATTCAAGTCGAAACAAAAACCTTGTTACAAGCAGAAGAAGCCATTAAAATGGCTAAAATTCGTGAAGTAAGCTCACATTATCCAGATTTAAAAACAGCTGGAACATACTTGAGCTATGACAATGCCTTAAAACTAGAGAAACATATAGATATGGCCAAAAAGACGCCAGTAACATTAGAAGTCATTGAAAAAGCGATTGGAAATCAAAAAGATGAGTTGTACAAACTAAAGAAAAATGTAAAAATCTTCGAAACAGAAAGAGATTATTTAAATACCATGAAGAATCAAGTTACGAACCTTAAAAAAATAGAAAAAGAACTTGATCAACTAAGTAATAGTCCTGGTGAAACAGCTAAACGATTGGTTTCGAAAAAAGCACGACAACATTACGAAGAATTACAGCATGAAGCCAATCATTACCGAGATAACCTTAAAGAAAAAGGATATAAAGGACCGGATGATTTAGAGAAGCGACAAGGCGAAATTAGAGAGCTTGAGAAAGATGTAATCCCCAATATAGAAAAGCAAATAAACACCAAGGAACAAGTCATAGGAACGATCTCAGGCATCTTTGATGCGATCCAACAAGCTACTCGTAGTGAAGAGCAAGCACAGCAAAGGCAGCAGCAACAGCTTAGAAAATTTAGAAGTAGCTCCATAAATAAATCCAAAGATCAAGGTCATGATTTTTCTCGTTAAAAAGAACAAAATTGCCTTAAGGCAATTTAAATCAACTTAAAGTTGTTTTATTATCATAATTACTTCTTTAATTAAACAAGCATTTATGATATGTTAATTTTGTCCAAATGTTTTATGTTTTAATATGTTTTACAAAATAAAAGGCAACTCTCTTATAAAGAGAATTGCCTTTTATTTTGTAAATTTTTCTGAATTTAGACAAAATTAGATAAATTTGGTTGTTTTACTCTCATGATTCTACTATACTTGTTAATTGTGATATGCTTTTTCCTTATATTACATATTAAAACAAAATATTGAAGGAGTGTTTGTAATGAGAAAGATTAAACCGTTAATTTTAACTGGAGCTATTGCATTCTCAAGTCTATTTACTATTAATTCTGTTGCTCAAGCTGAAGAAAAGTATGTACCATTAACAGAACAGAATTATAAGCAAATCGAAGCTAAAACACAAAATACAAAAGAATATTACAAATATGTTAAAGGTGAGTTAAAGAAACTAGATGTTGCTGATAAAAAAATTAACAATTTAATAAACAAATTGGAAAAAGGGCAAAAATGGGATTCCTTAAATCCATCAATGAAAGGTCAAGCAACTAAAGTAAAAATAGATAATAATACTACAAAATATGAATACCCAGATGGATCAGTATATGTGGAATCTCTTGATACATCTGATGCCAAGAAAGAAGTTGTTAAATCAAACACTGCAAATAACAAAGGTTATTCTGCACAAGCAACTATTGGTGGAGGTTCAACTAGTGGAGGCAGTGGCTATCAGATAGTAAAAGGAGCAAAAGTAACTGGAAGTGTAATTCTAGCAGGAGCAAGTTACAAAGTTGATTATCAATTAATTAACGGAGGGTATGACAAATTAAGTAGAATGTATGACAGAAATGTAACAGTTCCTGGATCAGGAGGTAATTATGAAATTGAAAGTTGGGGAGTGAAAAAGGGAACTGAAAATGCTGGTGGAAAAGCTTATGGAACTTTAAGATTTAAAGCTCAAAATGGAAGTTTAGGCTCTTCTACTTTGTATTTAAATACTTATGTTGGAAAAGATAAAGCTTCTGTATCAAGCAATATGTAAAAATAAATTAAAAGGCATTTTCATAAAATGAAAATGCCTTTTAATTTATTTTTTAGACTTTATAATTTTAAAGAAATATAAAACTGCAATTATTATTGCAATAGGTACGCCTATAACAAATATCCAATAGACTATCCCTAGTAAAGTAAACGTAGACGCGCTAATATCCATTATGCTTTCCTCCCAAGACCAAGGAATATTCTTAATTAATCTAATTATTAAGAATATTTTATTTGCATATGTCTTTATTTTTTATTTACTATTCAAGTCAATTTTTTCAGATTGATTATTCCAAGTAACTGTTAGAACTAATTGGTCTGACTCTACTGTCTTTTCACTAATTCTAGTACTACTTTCGCCTTCGAATTTACCTTCTTTATCTAGCTTGATAGCACCCATTCCCCATTGACCATTAGAGCCAGTTAGCTTAAATTCAAATTCATTTATAGAATTTAAATCATCACCTGTATAAGTTAAATTTATTTTTTTATTTTCCTTCTTATCTTTCCCAGGTGTCACTACAACATCAGCTGTCCAATAATCTCCTTTTCCGGAAAAATTCAAAGGTTTTTCTTCTTTACTTTGACACCCTACTAATGAAATAAAAAACAGAACTGTAAACAAAGCAATAAAAAATTTTTTCATGTTTTCCCCCATGTAATTTCTGAATTAATAAACATATAATATCATTTATAGAAAATTTTTTCTTTGTTTTTAGATAAATACTAGGCGGGACTATAGATTATAGACACAGAACATTTAAAAATTCATGAAAGTTTATTACTCAAAAGAAATACGATCTATACTATTTTTTATGAGCTGCAAAGTTTGTATAATATAGGCTTACAGCAAAATAAATTAATATTTGTTGTAAAGAGTGAAAGGCTAATTATAAAGTTTATAAACTAAATTTAAATATAGTTAACATAAAACCTTTTATAGGCACAAAAATAGGCTTTAAGTTCTCTTAAAGCCTATTGTACTTACCCTTCTTCTTTAAAATCCTTTTTTATAGTCCAAAACGTTTTCTTTAAATCATCATAAAAAAACATCGTTAAGAATCCTAATATTGTAACACCAGCTGAAAACGCTCCTAAATCTAAAAATAATCCTACAAATACAAGGATAATTCCAATCACAAAACCAGGATCTGATAAATCCTCAATTTTATTCTTTTTTTGATCGATTACTATTTTTTTCTGAAAAGAACGATCACCTTTAATTAGTTCATCTAACGTCACATTATATAAATCACTTAGCTTAATAAGATTTTCAATATCGGGATACCCTTTATTATTCTCCCACTTATATACAGCTTGTCTAGATACATTCATTTCTTGGGCCAATTCTTCCCTAGAAAGGTTTTTTTCTTCCCTCAGTCTTTGCAACTGTTCTCCCAATTCCATATGCCCTCACCTCTTATGTACCACTTTATAACATTTATGGTAAAACCACCACAAACACTTAGTAACATCGTGTAAACCATTGGTTAACAGAACGAAAATGATAGAAATAGCTTCCAAAATCGTTTAATATACACAACAACTTTACATAATCCAGATTACAGGAACCAAAAAGAGCACTTAATGTGCTCTTTTCCTCGTTACCTTATAGTACTTCTTAGAATCTTGTTAAATATTTTGTTTGAAATAAAGAAAACAAAATAAAAGAAAGCAATATTAAATACGATGCCTATTATATCAGGAGTTAATCTTGGACCTTTATAATATATTAAACAATCAGCAGGAAAGCCAAAATAATAATAATGTCCTTCAACCCTAATACCAACCTTTGGAATAAAAGCAAAAATTATAGTTGCGATAATACTAAGACTCCAGAATGATTTTAAACCACTTTTCTTCTTCATGAAATGCCCCTTACATAACTTTATATACCTTAATTACTTTAATTTAACAGAAGTTATCTAAGCAAACTACCCTCTTTATAGAAATTAAATGTGAATATCATATACAGAGCTAGTTTACATAAACACTCTTTCCGGAACACACAAAAAAAAAGAACCCTTATGGGAGTAGGGTTCTCGATGAGGCCATGTTTCTTCTTTATGCAGCTTTTTATACATCCTTGATACATCAGCATTTATAGCTAATATGAACGGAGGAAGAATGAATAAAAAGTACACTTTTTATTCATATTCAAATTAATGATAAACATTAATAATGATTTAAAATCATAGAAACTAGACCATATATCATACCCATGATAGGGAATATAATCCACCAAGGCCATTTGTACATCTTTTCTCCAGAATCCTTTATTATAATTTTTTCTTGAAAAGATTTATCACCTTTAATTAATTCATCTAAAGAAATTTTATATAAATCGCTTAATTTAATTAAATTATCTAAATCAGGATAGCAATTCCCATTTTCCCATTTAGAAATAGACTGTCTTGAAATATTTAATACCTTAGCCACATCTTCTTGAGAAAAATTATTCGCTTCTCTTTTTGCTTTTAAGTTATTAGCTAAATTCATAAATCAACACCCCTTAATATACTTTATAAATTAAATATATGAGAAGAACTATAAATAAACGAGCATACATTAGTTTGAATTGACGCAACCAACGGTTGCAACCACGCAAAAAATTAGTCATTACTAGCTATAACCAAGAAAGTTATAACTGTTACGACTGAGCTAGAAGAGCTAAAATCATAAAAATATGATACATTAGTTTTGGTCTATCTTTTACAAATTTCAACGTAGCAAAAAGAGCAACCTCGTTCATTGGCCAATGCCGAGGTTGCTCTTTTATTTTTTAACGGCCAAGTTAAATTTTACTAAGCTAAAGGATATAACAAAGGTCTCTCGAATTTATTTAAATAAAATTGTATCATATAAAGATCATAAAAGGATCACAACGATAACACATTAGGAACGGAGGCCAAGTATGAATGAGAAGCAGGATACAATAAATGCTGAAGAAATGGCCAAGCGATTAAATACAACTTCCAGTAATATTAGAAAATGGTGTATTGAACTAGAAAAGCATGGGTATGAGTTTATTAAAGATAATAGAAAAAAGCGTTACTATTCTGTTACTGATCAGTCATTATTATCAAACCTAAAATATGCTATTCAAGAAAAAAAGTTATCTCTTGAGATAGCTGCAATGACTGTCATACAGGGATTTGATAGAAACCGTTCCTCAGCAGGCACACAAGAGGAACACTTAAAAAAAGAAGAAAATAACCGTGAGTTAAGTGTGACTCAAGAACATAACAATCACACAACAGACGCTGTATTAAATACAATGAAAAATCAATTTGAACAGCAACAATCTATTAACAATAAATTACTAGAAATGTTAGATCATTATAAAGCTTCTTTAGAAGAGTCTGAGAACAGAAGACGATCAGAACAGGAACAGATGAACAAACAGTTAAAAGAACTTGAAGAACGCTTGGCCGTCAGAATTAGCGAACAAATAAGTAACCGAGATAAAGAAATGATGGAATATATACGTTCTTCTCAAAAACAACAGCAAGAGCAATATTTAGAAATAGCTGCTACACAACAAAATGAAGAAGAAGAGAAAAAAGGATTCTTTGCTCGATTATTAGGCAAGTAAAATAACTGGTTTGAAAGGCTGTCTATAGAGATGGCCTTTTAATTTTCAGCTTAAAATTTAATGTGTGCCTGATGACGCACACATTAAGAACATAAAAAGAGGTCCGCCTTGAGGCGGCCATATTGCCTTAATGGCTGATTTTTTAAAACGAAAAAAGTATAAAAAGACCCTTGCAATTCTAACAGCGAATTGCTATTAAATAATAGTGATAATAGGGGCTAACACAAAAAAACACTCCAAACCCTTGATATGACTGATCTGAAGGCAGTTTTGGGGGTGTATCGTTTTCGATACAAAAACAAACTGAAATGTATCGTTTTCGATACACCTAATATTTAACAAAATTAAAAAGCACTTTATATTTTCAAAGTGCTTTTTAAAAAAATAGTATTAAAAGAATCTAGCTGGTAATTTTACCTTTTTACCGTTTTGATCCTTAAGGTTTTTTAGAGAGTTTTGGAATAAACGCATCGTTAATCTATCTAATTGAACTTTGTTCTTACGTGGCGCACAAATCATAATATAAGGATTTACAATCCATGTTCGCGGACTAACAGTACGTCCGTTGTCTATTATTTGTCCTGCTCCTTCTGGATTAAGTAAAATCTCTTTTTCTTTTAAAGATTGCATTATTTTTGATGTATTTGCTCTTGTTTTACCAATCATTTCAGCAATATCAGAAACTGTTGCGGACTGAACAAGTTCATAATCATCTTCAAGATCTACAGTACTCTTCTTATTCTTTTTAAACTTATCTTCTCTTCGAATAATTGCATTACTTTTAAATTCTAAATATGGTTGAATTCTAAATAGAAAATCCCCTTCAGCTTGTGTTAAATAATCAATCTGATTTAATAAATCTAAATTCCTATGCATAGTCTGATTAAATGGCTCCCCTGCAAATGGATCTTTACTAGTTCCAACAAAATGGTCTTCACCTGTAATTTCTTTTAATTGTTCTAATAATGATTTTTTTAGATCTTCTGCTTTTTGAAAGGAGTTTTGATCTTTTTCAAAGTCTCTTAGTCTGGCTTTTTGCTCAGCTTTATCTAAAGAATTTTGTAAATCACTTACTTTTTTCATTTTTATAATTCCCCCGGTTTTTGTGGAAGGAATTAACCAACTTATGTTATAATGCTTTTATAATAATATGTACAACAGAAGGTTAACCCCTTCCTTAATATTTGTTTAAGAAGAAGTCCTCCGAGTCGACCAAAACTTGAGGGCTTTTTCTTATGTCTAATTTTCTACCAAATCTTTCATGAATGCAAGCCTATTTCGACTCCATTCGATGTTTTAACGCTGCAAGCAGCTTATCATCCACTCGCTTAGGCTTGTACCCCATCCGGTCTACCAAAAGACCCTCTATGAGCTTCATACGAGCCGTATAAAGGCGATATTCGCTTTCTCCAAACTCTATGACACTTTTATCAATCTCAGCCCCCTCTGGCGCTTTCTGAACCGTTCTCATCAAATTGTAGCTTTTTGAACGCTCTTCTCGAACCAATCGAAGCAAGATTAACAAATCATATGTGTGAAAACTTTGAAGCTCCTGGAATGACAAAGCTGAATCTTGTAAACTCACATATTCTTTAAGTTGAGGACGCTTTATGTGTAAAGATGCTCCACAAACAGAACATGTTTCGTACATAGAATTATTATCTGAATCACAATATAAACATTTCATCATAGGCTCCTACGGATCCTTATTCTTCAGAAACAGCTACTTCAGCTGCTGCTTTCGTTTTTTCTTTTACAACTACATCATGATTTAAAATCTTATCTTTGTTTTTACCTACATAAGATTGTAATGCCTTAGCAATTTTTTCTGCTTCTTCTTCACTTTGAATCTCAAAGTATTTCTCAAAAATCGCGCCGACTTGAATCAATCGTCTTGTTCTTTCTTTTCTCTCTTTTTCCTTTTTACGCACTTCAACTTGTTGTTTCTTCGCTTTCATCTTCTCAATTTTCTCTTCTAAATCCTGAAGAATTTCCTCATCTGTTCGCTTCCTCGACACCGATCATCATCTCCTTTTCTTATTCTCTAATGTTTAAATTGATTATATCAAAAATTGAGATAAATTGGTATCCTTAGCATAGATTCTTTCACCAGGATATGGTATAATTCTCTTAGATCGAAGAGATAAGAGCGCACTTATACATCGTACCGATGTGTGCGGTTCCTTCGGAACAAAAAGACAAAACCAAAGACCCATTCGCCTAGATGGCGAATTACATAAAACCTGTTTGCCTATCGGCAAAGATGAAAGCACCATCTGACACCTTTGGTGTTCATGATGATGCTTTCATCAAAAACGTTGATTAGCGCACTTTGTGCTCTCATCAACTTATTCCAAAAACAAAAATTCATTTAAAAGAAAGGAGGAAAGAATCATGGCTATTTACCATCTGTCGATGCAAATTATCAGCCGTTCAAAAGGACAATCAGCTGTCGCTGCAGCTGCTTATCGCAGTGGCGAAAAACTACATGATGAACGCACCGACGAGCAAAAGTTTTATGCTCGTGATGTACAACCGGAAACCATGATCCTGACTCCTTCTAATTCTCCAGAATGGATGAAAGACCGCAACCGTTTATGGAATGAAGTTGAAAAAGTAGAGAAGCGCAAAGACTCACAACTAGCACGCGAATTAAACATCGCGTTGCCAATTGAACTGAATCGAGACCAACAAAAAGAGCTCATTCAGTCTTTTGCACAACATGAATTTGTTCAAAAAGGAATGGTGGCCGATATCGCCATCCATCGTGACGATGCAAATAATCCTCACGCTCA
>NZ_JBBJSS010000029.1:0-8582 GCF_038898415.1 Priestia sp. SB1
TGAGCGTGAGGATTATTTGCATCGTCACGATGGATGGCGATATCGGCCACCATTCCTTTTTGAACAAATTCATGTTGCGCAAAAGACTGAATCAGCTCTTTTTGTTGTTCGTGGTTTAATTCAACTGGTAATGCAACGTTTAATTCACGTGCTAGTTGCGAATCTTTGCGTTTCTCTACTTTTTCAACTTCATTCCATAAACGGTTCCGATCTTTCATCCATTCTGGCGCATTAGTAGGAGTCAGAATCATGGTTTCTGGTTGCACGTCACGAGCATAAATTTTTTGCTCGTCGGTGCGTTCATCATATAGTTTTTCGCCACTGCGATAAGCAGCTGCAGCGACAGCTGATTGTCCTTTTGAACGGCTGATAATTTGCATCGACAGATGGTAAATAGCCATGATTCGTTCCTCCTTTCTTGTAAATGAATTTTTGTTTCTGGAATACGTTGATGAGAGCACAAAGTGCGCTAATCAACGTTTTTGATGAAAGTATCATTATGAACACCAAAGGTGTCAGATGGTACTTTCATCTTTGCCGATAGGCAAACAGTTTTTATGAAATTCGCCATCTAGGCGAATGGGTCTTTGTTTTTGTATTTTCGTTCCGAAGGAACCGCACACATCGGTACGATGTATAAGTGCGCCCTTATCTCTTTGATCTAAGGGAATTATACCATATACTGGTGAGAGAATCTATGCTAAGGATACCAATTTATCTCAATTTTTGATATAATCGATTTAAACATTAGAGAACAGAAAAAGGGGTTGAGGATGGGTGACGAAAAAGCGAACAGATGAAGAAATTCTTCAGGAGTTAGAAGAGAAAATTGAGAAGATGAAAGCGAAGAAACAACAAGTTGAAGCGCGTAAAAAGGAAAAAGAGAGAAAAGAAAGAACAAGACGACTAATTCAAGTCGGAGCGATTTTTGAGAAGTACTTTGAGATTCAAAGTGAAGAAGAAGCAGAAAAGATTGCGAAGGCACTTCAATCCTATGTAGGGAAAAATAAAGATAAGATTTTGCATCATGATGTAGTTGTAAAAGAAAAAATAAAAGCAGAAGCTGAAGTAGCTTATGCTAAAGAATAATTTATATTGTAAATTATCAGAGTTTCAAATTGGCTATCTTAGTTTGAATAAACTAAGATAGCCAATTTGAAACCTTGTATTTCTTATACTATTCAATATCAATTTCTCGTTCTTTATTTGGAAACTCAACTAGGTTGCCTGTCGTTTCTTTCTTTTTGGGCTTTTGAGTTTTCGGTTTTTTGACTACAATTCCTTCAATCTCATCCCCATTACTATCTACTAACGTCACTAACTCTCCATCAGCATTACGGAAATTGATATACAAATTCGTTTTTGAAAGACTTACATCATACTCGTCCATCAACCCTTGTAATGTACTGGCAATAAGTTCAGGTGTAACTGGCTCTTCAAATTTAATCCGCATTTTCCATCACCCCATTTTTGTAGTAGCTGACACTTATATATATTAGTCTAGTATGTTATCTCCAAAACTCCCACCACTTCTTTTTGTTATCTGCCTGGGAAGCAGCCACCATTTTTTTTGTTTCTCTGATGTCCCGCATAACTTGAATAAGGATTTCATCTCTTTTTTCAGTTCCTGTATCGTCATCCATTCTTTCAAGCAATGTTTTTTTAAGCTCATAAACTTCTTGAATTTGACTATCTTTAATAGCCTGTATCTCGTTTTTAAATGTTTGTTCTTGTTCCTGAAGAAGCCTTACGAAGCGTTGTTCTTGCTCTTTTAAAAGTACATTCACTAGCGTCATGGCGTCATGACTATTAGCATCTTTTTCGGTCATGACGTCATGACCATCTATGTCGTTTCCAGTCATGACATCATGACCCATTGGCTCTATTTGCTTCTTGTTGGCCGTCCCTATCTTTCTTGCTACGGACTCAATGGTCATACCGTCATAACTGATTAGCTCTAAAAACATCTCCAAAGCTTTTATGTCTTCTTCTGTAAAAAGGCGATGTCCTAAATTGTTTCTCTGAAAAGAATACCCTTCTTTTTCAAGGCTAAAAACGTATTTTTTAAAGACAGAATCCTTGAGATCTAACCTCTTTAAAACTTCACCCGTTTTATAAACAAAGTTATTCGTATCAGACATAACGTCATGCCCCCTCTCTAATTCATTCGTCATGACATTATATTAGCCCTTCAATTAAAGAACTGGCAAACGAATATATTTAAAGAATGCCGTGATGAACAACGGCCATCTCACTTAGGATTCATATTAATTTCTAAGAAGTCTAGTTTTAGATTATTTTTATAAAGGGACTCTTCGCTTAGGCGGCCATCCCTTATACGCCTGAGTGTAAAGGGTGGTTTTTAAGGTGTTTGGTCCGTTCAATAAAACTATCTACAAAGTTTGCCATTGCTTTTGTGTCATCACGTTCTAAAAGCTGATTATAGGCGATGGTATAAGCTAATTTATGCATTTCTTCAGTAGAAAGGTTACGTCCTTGTTTTATGTAATCTACAAGTTTATCAAAAGCAATATGAGCAATATCTTGCATGATAGATCTATCAACTGATACACCAAAGTTCTTCATTGCAAGCCAAATACGTCCGTATAGAGACTTAATTTGATTACCAAAAAAAGCTTGATATTGTTGAAGTCTTTTAGGAACCATTTTTATATAAGGTTTACGCTTAGATATTTCTTTACTCATATTTAGATGTTTAATATTATGTAATTGTTTTAAAAAGGTTTTGTTTTTTTGGTGTTGCATATTTGAGTTTTCTTGTGTTGTATTTTGTTGAATTTGATCATTTTCTTGGGCTGGTTCGTCTTTTTGGATTGGTTGAATAATGATAGCATTACTTGTTTGTTTCATGTCACTTCTGCGTTTCATTTCTAGTTGCTTAATAATTCCTAGATCCTCTAAATGCTTACACACACGGATAATAGTAGCGCGACTTTTACCAACTAGTTTGCCAATATTGTTTTTCGTTAAGAAAGAAACACCTAGGTGTTTTGCTGAATGTCCATGTAAGACTTTTAGTACT
The DNA here is from genome assembly GCF_038898415.1 of Priestia sp. SB1. Lineage (NCBI taxonomy): Bacteria > Bacillati > Bacillota > Bacilli > Caryophanales > Bacillaceae > Priestia > Priestia sp. SB1. The sequence goes on from NZ_JBBJSS010000029.1 coordinate 3,044, forward strand.
GCAATGTGAGTTTTCTTTAGGCTGTTTTTATGCATCTCTACGTGAGATCTTACTGTTTCATTTAGCTCTTCAATAGACTTAAAGGATGATAAGTTTTTGTATGTTTCTACACTTGCAATAATCTCAATTTTTTCTTTTGCCATTTTTATTCGCTCCCTTTTATGGAAAACGAAAAAAGACGTGATACCGTCTTTCAGGTAAACACGTCTTTTAAAATAATAAAAGAGTATAGAACTTCCCCTTGTTTTTCATGTAATTCTATCGTAAAATGAACATAGAATTACACTAAAGAAAAGGTGAAGCAGGTGTTTACCGTGGGTTTGCACGGTGGACGGTTGAAGAAGGGGCCTAATCCTTCGACAACACGCTTTGCCTTTTTCGATTTTCCGATCATTTAATTGATTTAATCATAGCAAACTCTACCAAGTTTAACAATGAAATTTTTAGATAATTTAAGTATATAGAATTTTTTTTTGCAAAAAGCTGTATCTTACGGTACAGCTTTTTATATTTTCTTGCTAACAAAAAAAGAGCAACCCTATCTCAACTGGCATTGGAGAAGGTTTGCTCTTTTTTGTTTAGGAATTTTACTTTGCAAAAAAGTAAAAGAAAAGGTTAGATTAAGTCGTTAGCTCTTTTAGTGTAACATAATAAAATGAAACTTGTCATACAAATTTTAAAACAAAAGAAGCAACCTCATCTTTGTCATAGAAGATTGGGATTGCTTTTTTGCTACGTTGAAATTTGTAAGAATAGTCTGATATTTATCTTATCATACTTTTCGCATGTAGGCTATTTTTTGAGAGGGTAGGTTTAATAATAAAAAAACTCCAACTCTAATGGGCAAATCAGAGTTGGAGTTTTTGCTGATTTTTTAACAGATTAATCCGTTAATAGATCATCATCTCAATATCAATACTAACAAATTTTATTTCTCAAATCAGTTTTAAATGTTATGTAATTATTGGTACGTTAAACATTTCTTGGGGGTTATGCATATGAATAAAAGGTACACTTTTTATTCATTCTATATTTGAGCATCCTATCGGAAAAGCTTGTCACACCAAGGATGTATAAAAAGCTGCATAATTCATGAAGAGTGCCTCTTGAAGAACCCTTACCTACCAAGGGTTCTCTTTTTGTATGTGTTCCGGAAAGAGCGATTATGTTAACTTGTTTTGCATGTAATATACATACTTATAAATGGTTTTATATGGTATTATTGTATTTGGTTAGGGGGGTATCGATTGAGTATTAACAAAGAATTCAAGTCTATTTTTTTAACAATTTTTTTATTAGTAGTCACTCTTATTATTTTTACTCTTGGTAGAACGTTTCCTAATGCTATTGGCAGATTAGATATTACTTTATGGATATATCTGTTTATAGATATTGGGTTTATTGTTTCTCTAATTTTAGGGATCAGAACTAAAACTCCAAGAATTATGTGGTTCAGTATTATAGCAAATGGGATATTAATTATTTTATTGTCTGCTTTTATGTTTCTATTAGCTATTGCTTATGGGATTTCTGGACCCTAAATATTCAAAAAAGCCTTATAGACCATTATAAGGCTTTTTAAGTTCCTAGAATCTGGATTATGGTAACTAGCCTTGAAAAGATGATATAAAGCTCTCTAAATTATAGTCTATATATGTGTTATTAATTTCTTTTACGCAAAATAGAAGATATAATTATTGGGTGAATTAGATATTTAAGGTAAAGAAAGGGTTGTCTAAAATTAAAGTAAAAAAACATTTATTAGTTTGTACATGTATCTTAGGACTATCTACATTAGGGGTGCTTATTCAAAGTTCAAATGAATCACCATTATTTGAAAGCTCCGATATAGCATTAAACGGTGATAATGATACTACTACACACATAACAGCAGAGGAACAAAAAGAAGCTGAGCTACATAGCATGCACATAACTAATAAGCAGCGAGAAGGTATTGTAAGAGATATTGAGAATCTAACTCAAGAAAGTGGTAATACGGTTGAAGTTAGTCTTTCAGCAGAGGATCAAAAACAAATAGAACAAGCACAGATCTTTAATGATAAAGGGAAATTTGAATGAAAAAAATAATGATAATTGCTTGTAGTTCTATTATTTTCATTGTTCTAATTACGTTTATTGTCTTTGTTAATTGGCAGCACATTTTTGGTGCAAATAGGCCAATTGCAAATGCTAAGGCAATCTATCAGCTAGAATTCAAAGATAAAGGGATAGCCGAAACATCAAATGTAGATAATGATATCTTGTATATAGTTCCTAAAGGACATTTAGATACCTACATTAAAACAATGAATAAAAAAGGATATAAGCTGTCAGAAAAAGATATAGATCACAACAGGTTAGTCTTTCAAAAAGGAAACAATTTTACAGAAATCAGTTATAAAAGATTTGCACGTAAATATACAATGATTGAAAGTCCATTTTTAAAAGAAATATAAAGATTTATTTAACAAAGGCCAGGAAGCATTTAAAGTTCTTGGTCTTTTATAGTTCCGGTAATACGTTTTATGTTAACTTCGCACACATAAGATATATACTCATGAAACAGAAAAACTGCCATCGGGGAAGAGGCAGCTTTTCTGTTTTGGATGTTATACAATTTTGGCCGTAAAGTGATACTTCAGGGCGTACAAAGCATCTTGGATAGTTTGCTCATGTCGACCTGCATTATTCGTTTTATAGCGAAGTAGCAGCTAGTACGAGCACTAGCTGCTCAAAAGCTAGCACAGTAGATGTAATTAATTTATTACTTAGACATCAATAATCTAGGTAACGTAAAAAAGCTTCTAGTTAAGAACTAGAAGCTTTTTTCAATCTAGGGCGAGGTATTGATAGGAAATATCTTATATAGTTTGGTCAAAATATGGTGTCATATTAAATACTCATGAGTTAATTGTTATGAAAACACAAAGAAAATGAACAAAACACATTGTATATACACTGTTTTGCTGTTGAATGTTGGTTGTATCATAGGTAAATATAATTCAACAAGCTTAAGATATGGTGTTTAAAATCCAAAGAAAAACCACCTAGGAGAAAAGGTGGCTTTTATATTGCACGACGTTTATCCAATGACACCTGTTGGAGTCACCAATAGTATGCTCAAAATAGTTATACCTATTCACTATCAGTATTAATTACTTTTCTTATTTGTCCTGGTCAAATAATCGGTAAACAAAATAGTAGCAAACGGAAAAGAAGAAACAATAAAGAATGCTAAAAATACCTTAAATATTTTACAGTTTATGTACATGGAATTCACCTTTAAAAAATGGCATAAATGTAAAAAGCTATCTGGGGAAGAGATAGCTTTTCTACTGATAAACAAATCGGGTTTTAAACGGAGTCTAAAAAGACTTCTAAATTAGTTTAATCTACTTGCCGTATTCTATACGTTTAAATTACAAGAGACTTGCTATTCCAATTTATCGTTAGCAAATGGAGTAATCATAAGTGGATTTTCGAACAATAATGAACCTTTATAAGGGGACAAGCATATGATGATTCTATGCAAATAGTCTTATTTGCGCTATTTTCATGCATAAAGGAGGGATAATGATATGTTAGATTTAGGATCATTACTTTCCACAATTATCGGTCTACTAGGTGGTATTCTTTAATAAAAGTAGAGTCAACTTAAGTTGACTAAATAAGCCTTTAGGCAATCAAACGAGGTGAAACAAATATGTGTTGTTGGAATTTCTTTGGTTGTGGATGTAGACGTCGTAGAAGCTGTTGGGACAACTACAATAATAACTACGGTGGTTGTGGCTGCGGCCGTGGCAACTATGGTGGTAACTATAACAATGAGTATGATAATGGATATAACTATGGTGGTGGCCATAGTCAAGGTAGTAACTGCAGAGATGGCTACGACAGTCATAAACATCATCGTTCAAATTGTAAATGCAAACGTCATTCGAACTATTAATTTTATAGATAAAAGGGCTTGTTCAGTTAGTTGAACAAGCCCTTTTTTAACGTTAATGATGCTAAGTAAGCTGACGATATGAATCATCGTATACAATATCAAAAGACCAAGAAGATGCCAGGCGGTTGGAATCTTCTTGGTCTTTTAATAATAACGTATCAGTTAGGGAGGTAACTGTTTTTATAAAGCAAAAACTATGGTTGATTTATTCTATGTAAACATATCTAAAAGGTTTATAATTCTTTGAAAATTAATGTGCCATTTATTATTGATCTGGTTGTTCCTATAGAGACAACATTTTGGAGCAATTTTATTTTTTATACATATCTTAAGAGTAGTAAGCATATAGGGGGTGACAATATGGGCTTTGGAGGTTATGGTGGCGGTTGCGGCTATGGCGGATATGGTTACGGCGGAGGCGGCTGTGGTACTGGCGGTGGTTTCGCTTTAATTATTGTATTGTTTATTTTATTAATCATTATCGGCGCTTCTTGTTTCGGTGGATTTGTTGGAGGCTGCTAATAACTAATAAACATTTTACTTTTAAAGAGCTAGCAGTATGCTAGCTTTTACATTTGATATATTGTTCTTACATAAAAACATCAAAGGTTTGCTCCTAGAAAAGTATTTACATTCAAAAATAAATTCATTTGCGATGTTGGATTGTATGTCCATAAGTTTTTTACTTCTTAACATGAGCAGGAGTGTATCCATTCAAGTGAGCAAGATCTGTATAGATAGAAAACACTAGGAGACTAATACAAATAACTCCACCAATTAAGAAAAACAGATATTTTAAAAATGGTTTCATCTTTCGATTATTCCTTTCAAATAAAAAAGCACCTTCTCTCTAAGGTGCTTTTTTAGCTCTTATCATCAATACTTTACATTGTAATTTTGAAACTTTAATCAATCGTGAGTAGCTTGCTCTTTGCGTGATGTTTTTATTCAAAAATAGGAACATCTCTTTAAAACGTTAAAACAAAAAACTCTCGGTTACGATTCTCCCAAGAGTTTTTTGTATACAACCAAATACTTCAAATCATAACGTATAGAGACTTTATGCCATCGTAAATATCATGTTCAAGTATTAAAGAAATTATGTGATGTATATGATTACACATGCTATTATTGAGCACTCATTTTTTTGATTGTGTGTATATCTTTCTTACGTAAGTTGAAGAACAGAAAACACTACTTCATCTAATTGTTTAGTTTATTTTTTCAAGTAGTATTTTCTGCTTTACATTCTTCAGTTTGTAACAGTGCAAATGACCGAATAGACGCTGTAAAGCGTCTTTGATAGTTTTGTCTACCCAGGCTATTTTCATACTCGTATAAGAGCAAATAACCCCCAAATCGGTCCATTTGGGAGTCGTCTGCTAGTTCAATTCACAAAAGAGAGCATGTTGAGTCCTTTTTTAAATTAATATGCTTGTTCATTAGTATATATGATTGTTTGTTACAAAAGTCTTGTAAACATTAGGTACATACACCATATTTCCCACATATAATGGTAGTGTGACACGAATATTTCATTAAATTAGTACGCTCCTTAGACATGTCCCTATTGGTCAGAGTATCGTTTAA
>NZ_JBBJSS010000030.1:0-6394 GCF_038898415.1 Priestia sp. SB1
CCCGTTGGTCAAGCGGTTAAGACACCGCCCTTTCACGGCGGTAACACGGGTTCGAATCCCGTACGGGTCATCAAAAAAGCAGTTTGCATTTGCAAACTGCTTTTTTATTTCTATTAAATAAAATTAGGAGGAGATTGAATAAGAAAAGCGAAATAAGCTGTGGTAGCTTCTGCCGTAGGTTTAGTTATTTAGTTAGCGATTCCATTAGCTCTACCGAATTTAGGAGGTTCTTCTGGATCAGCAGAAGCTGCTGATGTTGAAGGAGACGTAACGGAAAAAGCGTTCTTTGAATCTGCTCAATAGTACAATGTGATGGTACGGGGTCTTTAGAGGATGATTCGAACAAACAGGTGATGACCAAAAAACGGTCAACTTTCATAGACCTTAACCGAATGGACTCTTCTGTAACGAGAAACAATGTTTAAAGATCTCCACCATTTTATGTATTAATAACTTAAAACCTTAAATAAAATATTCTCCTTAATATAAATGCCTTTATAAAAGTTGTGCTAATCTCTTTTCTTAATTGCTGAAAATTTGTATCTAATCCCCCCATTGTGTGTAAAACAAAAGTTAAATTCCTTACAGAGCGTTTCTCTGCACGTTAAAGACATATAATTTAATGTTTTTTATTAATAAATGCTGTAATTAAATAATCTCTGCATAAATTTAGACCTTTCTTCTTATCACATTAATTTAATAGGGAATATAATATCAATTTCCTATGTATTGTTCATGACATAGTTATTTGGCTAATGTTTAAATCACTAAGGAAATACTTCTATACATTTAATAAATATATAAAAGGAAAGTTCGTAAAAGTATACTTTTACGAACTTTCCTTTTATATAAGAAATCTACTGTTTTTATCGTTCGTTTAAGTAAGAAAAGTAATTACGAACGTTCTCTTTATCTAATACACTTTTACGAACGTTTTTGGTAGAATAAAAAGAAGATAGACACAAAAGGGAGTATAAAAATGGAAAATAGAAAATTTGGATATATCCGTGTAAGCAGCCGAGATCAAAATGAAGGACGACAACTTCAGTCCATGGAAGAAGTGGGCATTTCTCCTCGAGATATTTTCATGGATAAACAAAGTGGAAAGAATTTCAATCGAGAACAGTACCAATTACTAAAACGAATGATTCGTAAAGGAGATATTCTTTACATTCATTCACTAGATCGTTTTGGTCGTAACAAAGAAGAAATTTTACAAGAGTGGAATGCTATTACGAAAGAAATTGAGGCAGACATTGTTGTCTTGGATATGCCTTTGCTGGATACGACTCAGTATAAGGATAGTTTGGGAACCTTTATTGCAGATTTGGTTCTTCAAATTTTGTCCTGGATGGCGCAAGAAGAACGAGATCGTATTCGTAAACGCCAGCGAGAAGGAATTAATGCTGCGCTGAAGAGTGGTATATCTTTTGGCCGTCCTAAAGCCCAAGTTAGCCAAGATTTTATTGAGGCTTATAACCGTTGGAAACGAAATGAAATTACAGCCGTACAGGCAATGAAGGAAGCGAATGTAAAAAAGACAACGTTTTATAAATTAGTAAAACAACATGAGGATTCAATGAATATGTAAACTGTTTAAGCTAGTTTATGTTTTACCTTTAGAGCTTTGAAATAAATATTATTCTTTGTGTCAAGTTATCTTTTATTCCACATTCTTCTATATACTAATTTATCTATTAATCTCGTATTAAAACAATGAAAAAAGGAAACACTATTTTTAAAAGAGAAATGATAAAGGGGTTAATCGTTTATGGAAAATAATATATCCAACGAAATGAGTCAAATTGAAAAAAATATATCTGATGAAATATTAGCTGAATTGTTTTTAAGTCAAGTAACGAAACAATTCAAAAGAGGTAAAATTCTTGAAGAGATTGATCAGTCCTTAAAGAATAAAGACAAAGAAGCTTTTTTGCGTTTAACGGATGAACTAAAATTTGTATCTTAGTAAATAATTAGAAATAGGAAGTCATTATATAAACAAACCAGACTGAGTATCTTTCATAAGAGGTTAAGAACACAATTATTATGGTTTAGCTTCAATATAAATGGGATAATGAGCAGGAGAATATATTTCTATTAAGATTAGTAAATAAGCAAGCATGCAGCAGATCATAATTGCTCCTGTTACTAAAGCGCAACGAAGAAATTTCTTCATTATTTTATGTCTTTGAAACTTATTAAAGTTAAGAATGTTACTCATAAAATCCTCCCTTTCCGGATTGATGGAGACATATTGTAAAAAGAAGATAAAACTATCTTCCTTAAAGATCAAAGGAATAGTTTTATCTTTTAATGTAACACGATCATACGTACTAAGAAATAGTAAGTTGTGAGATAAAGGAGATAATATGTTATAAAAAGTAAACTTATACAAATGAAATAATAAATGCAGCTTTTCGCTAGTTATATAAGCTGGCGATTTTTGCATTTTGAGAATGGAAAGTTGCCTAAGGTTACCCTACCTACTCTTAATGTAGTCTTCTTTATTCCTCAAGCTATTGAACGCGAGTTTTTATGGTTTGCAAAGTAGCTATATTATTTTGGACTGTTAAATTTAATTCATAGTATCCTCTCTCGCTGGATATACATGCATAGTCCCCTGAACATCCAGTTACAAAAAACGAGGTATTAGGAAAGTTAGGATTGATTGTAACTGAGTTAGCAAAAAATTTATGTGCATGATGAGTGAAAATCGCTAAAATTTTGTTCCTTACGTTAGAGGGTATAGCATTAAAAAACATGTTTGTCTGCATTTGAGTCATAACATGATCACCATGTATTTCCGTATTTATACCTGGAACTCTCAAAGGCCAATGAAAATCAATAATGTAATAATAGTTAGGATCTAAGTTACTTAGCAAGTTTAAGCTATCCTGGCTAAATACCCCGCCTCGACCATTATCTAACCAAACATGACGCACCAACCCTTGTGTTCCAGGAATAACTCTATAGCCAGTTAAATAACGATTGATGTACTGTCGAAATAAAGCTCTACTGTTATTTCTGTTAGTAGCCTCCCAGTTTCCTATAGAAGATCTGAAGGGAATTGATCCTAAAACATTATTTAAAATATTAGTGAACTGTTGGTAATATGTTTCAGCTACTTGTATTGAAGAAGCACCTAAAGCGTGTACATCATCTCCACCAAATATAATATATCGTTTATTACCATTGTTCACTACTCTTTGCAAAAGGGTATTGAACATACTTTGACTGTTTAAAAAACCTACATGACTATCACCTACAACTGCTAAATTAACTGTAGTAGCTAGTGGGAGTCCTGGTTGATTTTGAACGCAGTCATTTTCTCTTTTACCTTTATCGTTCTTAATTATTTTTACCACCCTTTCTGTCTATTGTTCTTGATATATTATTCATTAGATCAAGGAATGCTTGTACGATGATAAAAATGCTTCTTTATTTAAGAGAAGTAAAATAATAAATATTTTCTTTTTAAGCATGTCCAAACTCTTTTTGATTGGTAGCATATTCTGTTAATATAAATACCTTTTAAAAAAGGGGAACATAACATTGCTAACGAATAGTAAACAAAATTTAGAGAAATCTATTCAAAAAAATCAAGATAAAGAGTTCTTACAATACCTTCCACTACAAATTTATAGAGAAATAGCTTTTGCAGTCCCTATCCCCCAAGGCATCTCTGACTTACCACCAACTATTTTCTTTGATATTTCCAAGCAGTTTACTCCAGACCAGGTACAAAAAATTCAAGACACTATTAAAGGTGTATTATTTAACTGGTCGTTGCATCTAACACAAAAATGGAACAATGGATTTAATAATGGTGTATCACAATTGGCTGATTGCACGAACACATATGCGGTGAAAAACTTACAGCCTTTACGTTATTTTGGTGTTAATGTTACAGACGGAAAACAGGCCACAGATTTAGCTATGGAACAATTGACAGAAGTCATTAAAGACAATGGACTTCGCCGATCCCAAAGAGCTAGGATAGATTGGATATACACCCCTTCTCCTATAACAATACAATTACCACCGACAGTCACTAAGACTCAAACGCCGTTATCTATGATTGTTAATGTATATCAACTCCAACAACCGAATGTAACTGCCGGCCTGCTTATAGGCTCTATGTTTCATGCTTGGCTCCATAGGGGCGGTTACGACGACCCTAAAGTTACAAATTATTTTATTTCTGAATGTCCAATGTGCGTTATGAGAAGTTATCAACCCAAAAAGCCCGATGTACCCGATAGTTTGTTCTATAAATATTTTAATTAAATCAACTAGTTTAAAAGTAGTGCATGATATATACAAAACGAAAGATTATAAACCAAACTATTAGCACTTAAAGAATGTTTAAAAAGGATTTTTTCCTATAATTTCACTTTTGTATTTAATATTTTTTACAACTAGTACAATTCAACTCACTATTTAATATAGTAGGTCATAAAAAAGGAGAATTCTGTTGAACCTAAAAGAAATTAAGGGATAATACGATGTAATTGTTAGCTTAGGCAGTGCTTGTAATCCTGCAATGGAATTAAAACGCTTAAATTTAAGGACATTCTCTGGACCACTAGACTGGAGTGTATCTCTATCACTTTCTGATGTTAATAGGTTACTGAAAAATAAATTCAGCAATTTTATGGAACTTGAAAACATGTAACTAACTGATGGAGCGTTTGCATTTGTCGATGATGGGGTCTTAATTGAAGGGGTGCAATCTTATTTAATAGAGGATACTCATTATAATATTATTTCAGTCCACGATTTCCCAATCATTCCACATCAACATTGGAGTGCCACATACACCTCCTATAAAGAAAAACTTACAAATCGAATTAATCGTTTTATAGAAAAAATCACAACCTCTGAATCTGTTTTATTTATTAGATGGGCTGCTACCTATGAGCAATCTTTAGAATTACAAGCAATTTTAGAATAGATTGTTAAAGGTAATTTTAATATTCTTATTCTATGCCCTGAAGAAGGATTCAAGGGTGTAAGTGAAATTAATTGGGGAATTGATAAAGTATGTGCAGTCAAAGTACCGAGACTCCCTAATGACCTGGAAACATAGAATTATGTTTTAGAAGGTATAACATTAAGTTCTAGAAAACAATAAAATGAAAGCATAAGAAGAGTTTCAAAATAAGAGAAGCAACCTCATACCTAATGGCATTGGAGAGAGGTTGCTTTTTTATGATTCACACTCGTCGAAGAATGAATAACACAGCAAGTAAATAATAATGTTATTTTTACATAATGTAACATAAAAAAATAATATTACAATAAATACTGTGTTTTTAAGTATGAGCATATGTATAAAAAATGTGCTTTTTATACATTCGGCTTTTATTCACCTCAAGATAAAACGCTGATGTATCAAGGATGTATAAAAAGCTGCATAATTCATGAAGAGTGCCTCTTGAAGAACCCTTACCTACCAAGGGTTCTCTTTTTCGATGTGTTCCGGAAAGAGGTATTATGTAAACTTGTTTTGTATATAGTATGCATAGTCATTTATTTGCTGATATCCAATAAAATATGAATATGGGAAGGTGATCAGATGGAGGAGTTTAAAGATTTACTGTCTTACGGTATTTTAATGAGGCCAACTTCTTATTCAAAACTAAAACTAGCAATAGAAGAATTAACATCTGAAGAGTGGTTTAGAGATTTATATAAAGTCCCATCTTACAATACTGTTATTTGGAAGGATAACAAGATTAAAAAAATCCTTTTAGATCCTAAAAGAGTAAAGATGATAAAGAAAAATCAACAGTATTCAATGGACTTTATTAATTTAGTCAAAGAACTAGCTAAATAAATGATTGAACCTCTGCCAAGAAGCAGAGGTTTTTTAGAGATAAGATTTCCTATAATATGGATTATGTAAATCTAAAATTGTACTGCATGTAATCTTTAGTAAGATTATTTGGTAAAATATAGATAATGTTGTTTGGAGGAGGAAATCAAGTGAGAGAGGTTGTTCGCTTTTCGATACGTTATTTAGGTCGCTTCATTTGTTTTTTCCTGATAGCTGCTTTTCTTTTATATGGAGCTATTACTTATTTTCCAAATAGTCTAATGAGTATTTATTGGATATCCTTATCTTTAGTAATTTTATTGTTAGTCTACAGTATATATTTATTTAAAAGAAGTACGTGATGATAAATAGTGCCTTGATTATCAAGGCACTGTTTTCTTTTACTATAAACGTAATCTTTATACCGATAATACGTTTTATGTTAACTAAGGCTGTATACCATATACAGCTTGAAAACAGAAAAAACTACTAGCCCATTTGAACTGAACCCAAAAAGTTAGACACGTTATTTAGGCAGCTAATGAGGATTGAATTCTGTATTCTACAGGGGTC
>NZ_JBBJSS010000031.1:0-3175 GCF_038898415.1 Priestia sp. SB1
TACTTATTATAACAATGCCCGTATTCAAACAAAACTAAACAACCAGTCACCTGTACAATATCGGCAACTGGTCGTTTGAAAGGTGTTTTGATCCCTGTCTCAAAAACAGGGGTCAGTCCCGTCCCCCTTAGGATAGCTTTTTTGTTTTTTGATCTGAAATAAAACGAAGTATGAGGAAAATATATTAATCCTCTCTTTCCTCATTTGCTTGATATTCTAAAATATCTCCTGGTTGGCAATCCAATGCTTTACAAATTTCTTCAAGTGTTGAAAATCTAACTGCTTTTGCTTTTCCATTTTTCAATATAGAAAGGTTAGATATGGTTATTCCAACTCTTTCTGCAAGTTCTGTTACACTCATTTTTCTTTTAGCTAGCATGACATCAATATTAATAATAATGGCCATTTTAATCACCTCAGACCGTTAAGTCATTTTCTGATTTTATATCAATTGCTTCTTTTAAAAGTTTTTGGAGGACAGCAGCAAACACTGCGATTACCATAGAAGCAAAAATAGGAATCATACCAAATACTATAAGGCCTGGAGCATCATCTTTGTCAGCCATAAGGAAGACAAAAGGGAACATAATTACATATAAAATACTAATTGTACTCGCACAGTATTTTATTTTCTTCAAAACATCTACTGAGATTTGAGAGAACGCCTGGTTTTTATCGATATAAGTTAAAAGTTTAAAAGCTTGATACAGCGCGATAAAAAATGGTATTGCAGATACGTACATAATAGATACACCAGGGTATAGTAGGTATGCATATTCGGGATTAGCCGGATTGTTTGCTAAGTGGATAATACCAAATATACATAAAGCAAAAACTGGAATACTTATTAGTAAAACTGCAATTTTTAGAAATAATGATGAACCTTTTTTCATAAAATACACCTCACATGTTTGTTTTCAAATAAACTATAACATCTAATTTATTGTTTAACAATAAATTTTTGTTTTTAAATATAAATTTATTGTTGTTTTATTTATATGTATTTGTGCCTTGAGTAAACTATTCAAGATAAGTAAATCATCAAATTAACAACTTCAATACACTCATTTTGAACGTTCTTTTGAATGATGGAGTAACAATTTAATTACATCTATTTTGCTAGTGCTTGTACTATCTTTTAAAAAGCTAGCATTATACTATCACTTTCATTTAACTAGCTAAAACTAGCTGCTCCGGTATTATTATTTAGCTTTTGTTCTAAAAATATAGTGCTAGTATTTAAACACAAAATACTATCTCCTGCTAAAAGAAATACTCAAATATAGAACCATAGATAAAAAAGCTCAAAGAACCTTTGAGCTTTTTTAAGAATGAAATTTTCCCATTAAACAATACTCTGACCAATAGGGACATGTCTAAGGAGCGTACCAATTTAATGAAATATTCGTGTCACATTAACAAGATATGCGGGATATAAGGCACGTGTACCTAAAGGAAACAAGACTATTGGATGGTTTTTTTTAGGTAAGATTAAGTAAAAAGTTATGCTCTATCCAAAATAAACATAGTATTTAAAAAGAGGACTCAACAACCTTACAGAATAAAACAGAAACAACACTTGGTCTTATGAGACCAAGTGTTGTTTCTGTTTTAGATGAATTGAAAAACATATTCGATGCAAATTAAAAAAAGAAGAAGCTTTTAGTATCCATGAATGCGCATTAAAAAAGAAAAAATCACTTGAAGAAATAAGTGATTTTTTCTTTTGTTGAAAGGAATCAAAATATGAAAAATCTATTTAAATATCTGTTCTTTTTAATCGGCGGAGCAATTTGGATTAGCGTTTTAATATTCTCTATCTACACTGATCTTGCTAATGTTTATGGTTATAACCCTGTACGTATAGAGGAATGAAAAAGTAAAAAGACTCAAAATTATAAAGAAATATAAAAATAAACAACTTGAATATCGAAAAACACTTTGAGCAAACTATTCATGATGCCTACTAAAGGGCGCCTTCCACTGCAACCTTATGAAAAAGAAAGCTACCCTCCCTGGCAGCTTTCTTTTTTTATGAATTACTTATGGCATAAAATTCATTCGTTTAAACAAACTACTCATGATGATTCATATCATCATCTTGCCTAGCATAATCCATGAAAAAACTCCTGAACAGGCACCAGGGGTTTTTTCTATTTTTTGAGGGCATATCACATAAAAACCTAGTTATCATAATGGACTTCATTAGCAACAAGCTTTAAAATTCATCTCGTATAGTCGAACAGCTGAAATCAGTAATATTTAGTAGGAGTGATTAGTAAGTTGGGTCAGTTTTTTTGTCAGATTTGCGATTCTGAATTTAAAAGCTATAATAAAAATGCAAAATATTGTTCTCAGAAGTGTAAAGGAAAAGCATATATCAAACATTCAATTAAAAAATGTAAAATTTGTAGAAAAGAATATAAACCAATACGAGCTACAAGTAAGTTTTGTTCTCTTAAATGTTGTGCTACAGATAAGAAAAATACAATTGTTCTTATACCCTTTTTTGTATCTATGAGATATTCTAATTTGACTACTAGTTTAGACCTTGAACATTTTTTATATTAGCTCCGATAGTATACATTGAAGCATTTCATACCCTTTAATAAATACAGATTTACTATTTAAAGTTCGTATACCTTTTACGAATTTTGAACAAACTGTTGAAGATACCTGAAGTATCAATTTCAACGCAATATCTCGATACTTAGAAAAAAACTCCCTACCACATGGGGAGTTTTTTTCTAAGTATAATTCAAATTCTAGTTGACACATGTTTGATTTTTTTATTTTTTAAATTTATATAACTCATTGTATTTTCATCATATTTTCATTTTTCTTTTTTATAATGTACTTTGTAAAAAGAAAAATAATCCGTTCATCAAATATAAATAATACAAATCGTATGATTAGTTAAGCTCACTTTACTAATCATACGGTTTTTGATCATAAAAGATAAAATCATTCCTATGTAAATAAATGCATTCACAGAGACTACTTTCTGTGAATGCATTTATTTACATAGAGCAAACTACACAAGATGTATAAAAACATCACAACTAACTTATGTCATGAAAAAACTATTGGTCCTTAATTGAACTGCACCCCACTTGTTAGACAAAAACTAATAATTGGAGGTGCAGTTTTTTATGTCAAAACACACACTTGAAAC
>NZ_JBBJSS010000032.1:0-3048 GCF_038898415.1 Priestia sp. SB1
TTGTTCTTTGAAAACTAGATAACAGTAATTGCTGAGGAAAAGTGAAACTTTTCTTTAATCAAACCAATAAATAACACAACTTTATGTTGTACCATTTATTCGCTAATGGTTAAGTTAGAAAGGGCGCACGGTGAATGCCTTGGCACTAGGAGCCGATGAAGGACGGGACTAACACCGATATGCTTCGGGGAGCTGTAAGTGAGCTTTGATCCGGAGATTTCCGAATGGGGAAACCCACTGTTCGTAATGGAACAGTATCTTTATCTGAATACATAGGATATTGAAGGCAGACCCGGGGAACTGAAACATCTAAGTACCCGGAGGAAGAGAAAGCAAATGCGATTTCCTGAGTAGCGGCGAGCGAAACGGAATTAGCCCAAACCAAGAGGCTTGCCTCTTGGGGTTGTAGGACACTCTATACGGAGTTACAAAGGAACGAAGTAAATGAAGCGACCTGGAAAGGTCCGTCGAAGAAGGTAACAACCCTGTAGTTGAAACTTCGTTCCCTCTTGAGTGGATCCTGAGTACGGCGGAACACGTGAAATTCCGTCGGAAGCTGGGAGGACCATCTCCCAAGGCTAAATACTACCTAGTGACCGATAGTGAACCAGTACCGTGAGGGAAAGGTGAAAAGCACCCCGGAAGGGGAGTGAAAGAGATCCTGAAACCGTGTGCCTACAAGTAGTCAGAGCCCGTTAACGGGTGATGGCGTGCCTTTTGTAGAATGAACCGGCGAGTTACGATCCCATGCAAGGTTAAGCTGATAAGGCGGAGCCGTAGCGAAAGCGAGTCTGAATAGGGCGTTTAGTATGTGGTTGTAGACCCGAAACCAGGTGATCTACCCATGTCCAGGGTGAAGTTCAGGTAACACTGAATGGAGGCCCGAACCCACGCACGTTGAAAAGTGCGGGGATGAGGTGTGGGTAGCGGAGAAATTCCAATCGAACCTGGAGATAGCTGGTTCTCTCCGAAATAGCTTTAGGGCTAGCCTCATGTTGTGAGAGTCTTGGAGGTAGAGCACTGATTGGACTAGGGGCCCCCAACGGGTTACCGAATTCAGTCAAACTCCGAATGCCAAAGACTTATCCATGGGAGTCAGACTGCGAGTGATAAGATCCGTAGTCAAAAGGGAAACAGCCCAGACCACCAGCTAAGGTCCCCAAGTATACGTTAAGTGGAAAAGGATGTGGAGTTGCTTAGACAACCAGGATGTTGGCTTAGAAGCAGCCACCATTTAAAGAGTGCGTAATAGCTCACTGGTCGAGTGACTCTGCGCCGAAAATGTACCGGGGCTAAACGTATCACCGAAGCTGTGGATTGACATCTTTGATGTCAGTGGTAGGAGAGCGTTCTAAGTGCTGTGAAGTCAGACCGTAAGGACTGGTGGAGCGCTTAGAAGTGAGAATGCCGGTATGAGTAGCGAAAGACAAGTGAGAATCTTGTCCACCGAATGCCTAAGGTTTCCTGAGGAAGGCTCGTCCGCTCAGGGTTAGTCGGGACCTAAGCCGAGGCTGAAAAGCGTAGGCGATGGCCAACAGGTTGATATTCCTGTACCACCTCCCCGCCGTTTGAGTAATGGGGGGACGCAGTAGGATAGGGTAAGCGCGCTGCTGGATATGCGCGTTCAAGCAGTTAGGCTGATGAGTAGGCAAATCCGCTCATCATAAAGGCTGAGCTGTGATGACGAGGGAATTATAGTACCGAAGTTCCTGATTCCACACTGCCAAGAAAAGCCTCTAGCGAGGCGGGAGGTGCCCGTACCGCAAACCGACACAGGTAGGCGAGGAGAGAATCCTAAGGTGATCGAGAGAACTCTCGTTAAGGAACTCGGCAAAATGACCCCGTAACTTCGGGAGAAGGGGTGCTCTGGTAGGGTGTATAGCCCGAGAGAGCCGCAGTGAATAGGCCCAGGCGACTGTTTAGCAAAAACACAGGTCTCTGCGAAGCCGCAAGGCGAAGTATAGGGGCTGACGCCTGCCCGGTGCTGGAAGGTTAAGAGGAGGGGTTATCCTTTGGGAGAAGCTCTGAATCGAAGCCCCAGTAAACGGCGGCCGTAACTATAACGGTCCTAAGGTAGCGAAATTCCTTGTCGGGTAAGTTCCGACCCGCACGAAAGGCGTAACGATCTGGGCACTGTCTCAACGAGAGACTCGGTGAAATTATAGTACCTGTGAAGATGCAGGTTACCCGCGACAGGACGGAAAGACCCCGTGGAGCTTTACTGTAGCCTGATATTGAATTTTGGTACAGCTTGTACAGGATAGGTAGGAGCCTGAGAAGCCGGAGCGCTAGCTTCGGTGGAGGCGTCGGTGGGATACTACCCTGGCTGTATTGAAATTCTAACCCGCGGCCCTGATCGGGCCGGGAGACAGTGTCAGGTGGGCAGTTTGACTGGGGCGGTCGCCTCCTAAAATGTAACGGAGGCGCCCAAAGGTTCCCTCAGAATGGTTGGAAATCATTCGTAGAGTGTAAAGGCACAAGGGAGCTTGACTGCGAGACCTACAAGTCGAGCAGGGACGAAAGTCGGGCTTAGTGATCCGGTGGTTCCGCATGGAAGGGCCATCGCTCAACGGATAAAAGCTACCCCGGGGATAACAGGCTTATCTCCCCCAAGAGTCCACATCGACGGGGAGGTTTGGCACCTCGATGTCGGCTCATCGCATCCTGGGGCTGTAGTCGGTCCCAAGGGTTGGGCTGTTCGCCCATTAAAGCGGTACGCGAGCTGGGTTCAGAACGTCGTGAGACAGTTCGGTCCCTATCCGTCGTGGGCGTAGGAAATTTGAGAGGAGCTGTCCTTAGTACGAGAGGACCGGGATGGACACACCGCTGGTGTACCAGTTGTCTTGCCAAAGGCATCGCTGGGTAGCTATGTGTGGACGGGATAAGTGCTGAAAGCATCTAAGCATGAAGCCCCCCTCAAGATGAGATTTCCCATAGCGCAAGCTAGTAAGATCCCTGAAAGATGATCAGGTTGATAGGTCAGAGGTGGAAGCGTGGCGACATGTGTAGCTGACTGATACTAATCGATCGAGGACTTAACCAAACTTT
>NZ_JBBJSS010000033.1:0-1859 GCF_038898415.1 Priestia sp. SB1
GCAAGGCTTTGTCCCATTTTCCCCGCTGCCTTCGTAGAAAGCGCCCCAGCTCCAGCAATTCCTAATGCTTGCAGAAGGCTTGCTTTACGCTGCTCTTCACTGATTTTATTCCCGAACATGTCGCGTCCGGTCATGTACTCTCCTAGTCCGTTTGCAACTCTTCCTTATTCCTTATCAAGGCGATTGCTATAGTGAGTTGAGATTTGAAGAGTTTTTCATCAGTGAGAAAGGCTTAAATTAAAAGTCTTAGTTGTTCTATAATATAAAAACACACTGATTTTCATAAAATACAGTGTGTTTACTTATAACTTTAATAATTATTTAAATGGGATTACTGGGATACTCTTTTAAATATTGATCTATTAAATTCTTAGTTTTTTCATCTGTTGGTACTTCATCTAAATATTTGTACTTCCAAATCTTTTTCTGTACTACAAATCCGTAATCTGTATTCAACCAATCTGTATAATCAGTCGTTATATACAAAAAAACTTCAAAAGAATATCAAATATGATGATCTATTGATTCAAACCAAAATGAATTCTACTAAACTCACACATCCATACGAAATTAAAGCTTATTATTTTTCACTTCTTCATACCATTCATTAGCAATATAATTAGATGTTTTACTATCATCATTTGTGTAAACCAACTCGTAATTATATTCAGCTTTAAAATGACCACTCTTCACATCATAAATTAATTTCATCTCTGTCGGCACGTCTCGCTTATATTCTTCACACAACGCTTCGATTTTTTCAATGTCTTCATTTAAAATATCTAATACCATAAATCCTCTTTGCGGGGATGCATCATACCTTTCCTCTCCATCCTCCAATGCATCGTTCACTTGATGAGATTTTACGTACTGATTGTTGATGAGATAAAAGAACTTACTTGAAATAATATTTCCTTCACACGAAGCATACACATAAACTTTGTCTGCTCTGTCCTCAACATATTCCATACAGATGGAAATCATATCTGCCTGCAATTCACTAAATAAATCTTCAAATTCTTTCATCGCATTTTTTACTCCTTAGGTTCATTTTTAATCGTTTTAGAAACGAGGTCACCATCAATAGTATACCTCACTACAAATTTATCTGGGCGCATATCGTTTTCCGCATAAATAACTTCAACATCAACTGTTACTTTTTGGGGAGGGTTTTTCTTCAAAGCTGTGGCCCATTCCTCTTCAATTTTCTTATATTCAATTAAATTTACATCAGACAACTGCGAAACCAAATTATCGATTTTAGGTGAACCACCAAACCTATCTGCTGCCAAATGTCCTGCGTGGTCTTGGCCTTTTATTTTACCTGGTGTGTTTTTACTATGTGATAACCTCTCGGTTCTTGTTGTTAACTGTAAATTTTCTGTTTCGAATTTTACAATTCTACCCATGCTATCTGTTTCGTAAAAGTAGTCATGCTCCCCCGTTTTATACCTAACGTCGGGCTTTAACCTATTTCTTCTCCCATTTGTAAAATGTTCTCCTGATGCAATTAACCTTTTAGATCCACTAGACCTAGGAATACGTTGGCTTGTAGCCTTTGAGATTTGAGGCTCACTCACACGCTCTACTTTTACAGGCTTATCAACTCTCCGAACCGTCTCTACCTTAACCGAATCACCCAGCTTCTCCACATCACGCTTGGACATAAACCTTCCATCAGCTCTGCGATAGCGATTATGAACAGGATCGTAGGTCACCTTACCAATCATTTGCATCGTCTGTTTCTTCGCGTTCTGCAAGGTCTCTCTTACCGTCTGCTGAGCAAGCGCTGGACCTGCCGGCACAAGATCTGGCATGAGTCTTGGCATACTGCTGTCTAGGATGTTGTTATACGTTTT
>NZ_JBBJSS010000034.1:0-1672 GCF_038898415.1 Priestia sp. SB1
TGATATGCTCCCCTAAAGGTAGACAGATGAAATAAAAAATCTGTTTCCTTTGGGGGAGTATTTTTATATGGCTAAAAGTAAATTTTCTAAGGAAGAAAAGTACCGAATTTTAAAAGCCTACGAAAAGGGAGAATTCACATTAAGGGAGTTTCTCCAAAGACATCAAATTTCTGAGCGAACGCTTTATATGTGGAGAGAAAAGTACGAACAATTTGGATTGGACGGGCTTGATAAATCCAGTGGTTGGAAGCAATATTCAAAAGAAGTAAAGGTAGCTGCCGTAAGAGATGCTTTGTCTGGAGACTATTCTCTTATTGAGTTAACTCATAAGTACGAAATATCGAGTCACTCTGTACTGCAAGGTTGGATAAAGCTTTATAATGGTCATAGAGAGTTAAAGCAAACGTCAAAGGAGAGAAACCAGTCTATGACCAAAGGGAGAAAAACGACAGTAGAAGAGAGAATTGAAATTGCCTCCTACTGCATAACACATCAGAGGGATTATCAAAGGACAGCTGAAGTCTACAAGGTCTCATACCAACAGGTGTATCAGTGGGTAAAAAAATATGAAAATGGTGGCATTGAAGCGCTTTATGATAAACGCGGAAGAACAAAACCTGAAATAGAGCTCACTCAAGAAGAAAAATTAAAACGTGAAATGAAAAAACTTGAACAAGAAAATGAACGTTTACGTGCGGAGAATTTATTCTTAAAAAAGGTAGAGGGAATCGAAAGGAGGCGAAAATAAGGCTCATCCGATTTGAAGATAAATACGTCGCTATTCAGGAACTTCATAAGAAAGAAGAATTGAGCATTCTCGCGCTTTGTGAAATCGCTGGTGTGTCTAGAGCTGCTTACTATAAGTGGCTAAAATTCAAGCCAACTTCCCAAGAACTTCTGAATGAAACCATCATGGAAGAGATGAAAGCTCTACATAAAAAAGTGAATGGCATTTTTGGATATCGTCAAATGACGTTACATATGAATCGAAAGTTTGACGAGACACTCAATCATAAGAGGATCTATCGATTAATGAAAGTGGCTGGTTTACGCTCGGTTATACGAATCAAGAAAAAACGTTATAAACGTTCTATCCCCCACCATATTTCGGAAAATGTGTTAAACCGTGAATTCACTTCGAACAAACCGAATGAAAAATGGGTGACGGATGTCACAGAATTGAAATATGGCTCAAGCAAAAAGGCTTATTTAAGCGCGATTCGTGACTTGTATGATGGATCCATTATCAGTTATATTCTCGGACATTCTAACAACACTAAACTTGTTTTTGAGACGCTTGATAAGGCAACTAATCTTCTAAATGGAGAACATCCACTTCTACATAGCGACCGTGGCTTTCAGTACACCTCCCATGGGTTTAAACGGAAAATAGCAAAAGCAAAGATGACTCAAAGTATGTCACGAGTAGGACGATGTATCGATAATGGACCAATGGAATCTTTTTGGGGAACATTAAAATCAGAGAAGTATTACTTACATAAATATGGAACGTTTGAAGATTTATCTAAAGCAATAAATGAATATATGTATTTCTATAATCATGACCGATACCAAAAACGATTAAACGGCCTCAGCCCTCTCGAGTTCAGGGCTAAAGCCGTCTAGTGTTGTTTTTATTATTTTCACTGTCTACTTGACAGGGGGCAATTCA
>NZ_JBBJSS010000036.1:0-1576 GCF_038898415.1 Priestia sp. SB1
CTTGCTCTTCACTACGAGTAGCTTGTTGGATCGCATCAAAGATGCCTGAAATCGTTCCTATGACCTGCTCTTTGGTTTTTATCTGCTTTTCTATAGCTGGGATGACATCTTTCTCAAGCTCTCTAATTTCGCTTTGTCGCTTGTTTAAATCATCCGGTCCTTTATACCCTTTTTCCTTAAGGTTCTCTTTGTAGTGATTGGCTTCGTGCTGTAATTCTTCATAGTGTAGACGTGCTTTTTTTGAAACCAATCGTTTAGCTGTCTCACCAGGACTATTACTTAGTTGATCAAGTTCTTTCTCTGCTTTTTCAAGGCTCGCAACTTGATTCTTCATCGTATCTAGATAATCTCTTTCTGTTTCGAAGATTTTTACATTCTTCTTTAGTTTGTATAACTCTTCTTTCTGATTCCCAATTGCTTTTTCAATGACTTCTAATGTTACTGGCGTCTTTTTGGCCATGTCGATATGTTTCTCTAGTTTTAAGGCATTGTCATAGCTTAAGTATTTTCCGGCTGTTTTTAAATCAGGATAATGTGAGCTTACCTCACGGATCTTAGCCATTTTAATGGCTTCTTCTGCTTGTAACAATACCTTCGTTTCCACTTGAATTTGCTCTTTCTCATACTTAATTTGATGCTGACGATTTTCTTTTTGGTGAGAGAACTCTTTATAGCGTTCGTAGAACTCTTCTTCATTTGAAAAACGAAGAGATTCTTTATACCCTTGAATGTTGCTTTCATAGTTTGCTTTATCGCTCTCTAAATCAGAGATTTTATCAAGGTAACGACGTTTTAACATATTGTTCTCTTTCAGTTTAAACGGATTGAGTGCTCCCTTGAGTTCATCTACTTTCTCTTCATTCTGCTTAATCTCACGCTCTAAATCGTTTACACGGTCATAATAGTTGCTGACGTTCAGAAATTGTTGCTGTTGAACATGAAAATGGCGTTCAATCGGGTCATGACGATCACTCATTTTACGTAATTCGCCATGGCGTTTGTAGATATCGTCTAAGGAAACGACTTGTTGATTTAAAAGAGATGCAGCCTTTTGAATCTGTGTTTTTTCAATATCTGTAGAGAAGCTGAATTGCTTCTCTTTTTCTTTCATTTTTTGTAGATGAGCTTCTTTTTGGCGACGGTAAGTCTGTAAGTCGATAACTACTTGATTGTATTCTTGGCGCTCCCGGTTAACTTGGCCGCGCTGACTTTGTTTCCCTTTCTTCTCCATATCATGAGCCACATGGCCTAAATGGATGGTTGGAAGGACTTCAAGACCACGATTCTCATGAGAAAGGTGCGTGATGCGCTCGTTGCTTTGGGCTTTTTCCAACGCTTTGTTGGCATAATTCGCCCATTGTTCACGAATAGATAAGCAGCCTTCGCTGTTTTTAACGTACCCACGATTGTTTTCTTTGGCATTCGCAAAGTCAGCATTCCAATCACGATTCTTCTTGCCAAAGCCATTTTGGTCTACGTTTCTCATTGTTAACATGATGTGAGCGTGAGGATTATTTGCATCGTCACGATGGATGGCGATATCGGCCACCATTCCTTTTTGAACAAATTCATGTTG
>NZ_JBBJSS010000037.1:0-1437 GCF_038898415.1 Priestia sp. SB1
TGAACTGCACCCCACTTGTTAGACAAAAACTAATAATTGGAGGTGCAGTTTTTTATGTCAAAACACACACTTGAAACAAAGTTAAAAGCTGTAGATTTCTACATCAATAAGCAATATTCATATAAAGAAACAGCTGAGTTATATGGTGCGAATACATCAGATGTTATTCAATGGGTGGCATTATTTAAAAAACATGGGAAAGAAGGTTTAGAATCAACGTATACAAAGTACTCTGCCGAGTTTAAAATGGACGTATTAACGTATATTGAAAAAACGGGAGCGTCTATTCGTGAAGCATCTTCTGTATTTAATATCCCTTCATATTCAACGGTTATAAAATGGAGAAGGATCTTTGAAGAACAGGGCATGGACGGTCTGTATGCCAAGACCAGGAGGCCGCCAAAAGTGAAGAAGAATTCGATTAAAAATAATGATTCACAGAAAACAAATGAAGAGCTAGTAAAGGAACTTGAATATTTACGAATGGAAAATGCGTACTTAAAAAAGTTGAACGCCTTAGTACAAACATTAAGGGAATTAAAGAGCGAGAAAAAGCCCAAGTAGTGTTTGAATTAAGGCATGAGTATAAGGTCGTCGACCTTATCAAAGTAGCTAGAATCGCTCGTAGTACGTATTATTATTGGATAAAAGCCTTTAAGCGCCCTGACAAGTATAAAGAAGTTAAAGAAACCATTCATCATATCTTTCATAAACACAAAGGGAGGTATGGTTATCGTCGTATTACGCTAGAATTACACCGTCTAGGCTATCTTATTAATCATAAGACGGTCTGTCGATTGATGAAAGAGCTAGGCTTAAAGTGCCTCGTTCGGCTCAAAAAGTATCGTTCTTATCGTGGGAGAACAGGAAGAATCGCTCCAAATATCCTTAAACGTGATTTTAAAGCATCTAAACCAAATGAAAAATGGGTAACCGATATCACAGAGTTTCACCTATTCGGAGAGAAGCTTTACTTATCACCTATTTTGGACCTTTTTAATGGGGAAATTATCTCCTACCATATCGACAAGAGACCTGTATTTTCACTGGTCACTACGATGTTACATAAAGCATTTGACTGTTTAAATGAGGGAGACTGCCCTATTCTTCATTCTGATCAAGGATGGCACTACCAAATGACCAAATATCAGCATTTATTGAAGGAAAATAACATTACTCAAAGCATGTCCCGTAAGGGTAACTGTTTAGATAATGCGGTTATTGAAAACTTCTTTGGTCTATTAAAATCAGAGTTACTCTATCTACAAGAATTTGAAAGTATAGAACAGTTCAAACAGGAATTAGAGGCCTATATCCTCTATTACAACCATCTACGAATAAAAGAAAAATTAAAAGGATTGACCCCTGTAGAATACAGAATTCAATCCTCATTAGCTGCCTAAATAACGTGTCTAACTTTTTGGGTTCAGTTCAAAT
>NZ_JBBJSS010000038.1:0-822 GCF_038898415.1 Priestia sp. SB1
AACCAAAGAGCAGGTCATAGGAACGATTTCAGGCATCTTTGATGCGATCCAACAAGCTACTCGTAGTGAAGAGCAAGCTCTGCAAAAACAGCACCAACAGCATAGAAGATTTAGAAGTAGCTCTATAAATAAATCCAAAGACCAAGGTCATGATTTTTCTCGTTAACCAACTAATTGCCTTAAGGCAATTCAAACCAACTTAAAGTTGGTTATCTATAGCTTTTAAAGAAATTGCATTTCCTTGTAGTAATGTGCCCTATCTGTACTGGGATTCTCATGTTTTTCTTACCAAATACTTTTAAGGATACTGCCCTTCGACTTGGATATATTAATTCTTGTGGAGGTGATAGTAATGGAAAACAAATATTCTAACACGACAGCTTCTGGCACAGATGTTCAACACGTGAAGCAAAAAAACGCTCAAGCATCTTCTGGTAAATACGGTACAGAATTTGCTAGTGAGACTGACGTGCAGCACGTAAAACGTCAAAATGCTCAAGCTAACAAAAACAAAAATTAATGTTAAAAGGGTTCTTTCATATTCGTTGAAAGAACCCTTTGTTGTATCCAACTCCTTTTTACTCTGTATTAGACTATACTCTCCAAACTAAACTACATCAGATATGTAAATAAGGCATTTTTATGTTGTACAAACGATAAAAAAAGTATAAAGCTAGCTAAAATACTTTTACTTTAGCAGCATAAATAAGCTGCATACTAGCTTCTATTTTTGGGCAATATAATCGAGAAACATTGTAAAACTCCACTTTGTACCTAAACGTATAAATGGGAACCTCTCTCTTCTAAGAAGAGAGAGGTTCC
>NZ_JBBJSS010000039.1:0-815 GCF_038898415.1 Priestia sp. SB1
AACCAAAGAGCAGGTCATAGGAACGATTTCAGGCATCTTTGATGCGATCCAACAAGCTACTCGTAGTGAAGAGCAAGTTCTGCAAAAACAGCATAGAAGATTTAGAAGTAGCTCCATAAATAAATCCAAAGACCAAGGTCATGATTTTTCTCGTTAACCAACTAAAATTGCCTTAAGGCAATTTAAACCAACTTAAAGTTGGTTATCTATAGCTTCTAAAGAAATTGCATTTCCTTGTAGTAATGTTCCCTATCTGTACTGGGATTTTCATGTTTTTCTTACCAAATGATTTTAAGGATACTGCCCTTCCACTTGGATATATTAATTCTTGTGGAGGTGATAGTAATGGAAAACAAATATTCTAACACGACAGCTTCAGGCACAGATATTCAACATGTGAAGCAAAAAAACGCTCAAGCATCTTCTGGTAAATACGGTACAGAATTTGCTAGTGAGACTGACGTACAACACGTTAAACGTCAAAATGCTCAAGCTAACAAAAACAAAAATTAATGTTAAAAGGGTTCTTTCATACTCGTTGAAAGAACCCTTTGTTGTATCCAAATTATTGTTACTCTGTATTAGGCTATACTCTCCAAACTAAACTACCTCAGATATGTTGATAAAGCGTTTTTTATGTTGTGCAAACGATAAAAAAGCATAAAGCTAGCTAAAATACTTTTATTTTAGCAGCATAAAAATGCTGCATAATAGCTCCTGTTTTTGAGCAATATAATTGAGAAACATTGTAAAACTCCACTTTGTACCTAAACGTATAAATGGGAACCTCTCTCTTCTAAGAAGAGAGAGGTTCC
>NZ_JBBJSS010000040.1:0-713 GCF_038898415.1 Priestia sp. SB1
GGAAATCCGTTAACGTTTAGCTTACAAACGGCACCGGGCAACGGAGTGGCCGTGGTGAATACGGATGGAACGTTTAGTTATCAGCCGAACCTGAACTTTAATGGGACGGATCAGTTTACAGTGTTGGTGTCCGATGGCCAAGGCGGCACGGCAGTTTCAACGGTGACGGTAATAGTCACGCCAGTGAATGATGCACCGACGGTGCCAAATTACACGTTCAGTACGCAAGAAGACAGTCCTGTGGTAGGAGCAGTGGTAGGAACGGACGTGGATGGAAATCCTCTTAGTTATCAGCTGCAAAATGGTCCAACAAATGGAATAGCTGCAGTGAATGCAAATGGCACATTTAGTTATCAGCCAAATCTAAATTTTAATGGAAGTGATCAATTTACAGTATTAGTCTCAGATGGCCAAGGAGGAACGGCGGTTTCAATAGTAACGATTAATGTCATCCCCGTAAACGATCCCCCAATTACGTCCAATGTTAGTTTTACGATTGCGGAAGATAGCACGTTAATTAATCGAATAGTGGCAGTAGATCCTGACGGAGACCCGTTAACGTTTAGCCTGCGAACAGCGCCAGGAAACGGAGTAGCTGTGGTGAATGGGGACGGAACGTTTAGTTATCAACCGAATCTGAACTTTAATGGGACGGATCAGTTTACAGTGTTGGTGTCCGATGGTCAAGGCGGCACGGCAGTTTCAACGGTGAC
>NZ_JBBJSS010000041.1:0-651 GCF_038898415.1 Priestia sp. SB1
CGATGTGTACACGGAACCTTGATCGCTATGCAGCGTGCATCCTTCAGGCAAAGAAGGAAGTTGACTTAACGTATCTAAAACAAACGCTACGTTTTGACAATCACCAATGGAATACGCAATGATTTCTCCGTTAAATAAATCCTGAATACTTGAAAGATACAACTGTTTGGGTCCAAAAGGCAAGTAGGTAATATCCGTCACTAGTTTTTGAAGAGGACGATCAGCTCGAAATTCACGATTTAATACATTCTCTGCAACCTGATAAGGTTGCCCTGTTCGCTGACGTTTCTTCCGTTTTACGCGACATTGCCAACCATACTTCTGCATGGCACGCTGCACAAACTTATGATTCATCTTCATCGTTCGATTGAGTAATGCTGTAATCTTTCGATAGCCATATCGAAACTTGTGTTTATGACATTGTTCACCAACTTGTTGTTCCATCCATTTCTTTAGTGTATCCCGTTTTGTATGTTGCTTCCAACGATAGTAAGTGGATCGAGGGATATTAAGATGTAAACAGATTTGATAAATAGGCACCTGACCTTTTAGCTCTTCCACTGTGTTTACTACAATTTCTGGTACCACTTCCTTTCCAATTCCTTGTACTTTTTTAAGATCTCAATCTGTTGCTTTAACTGCCGGTTCTCT
>NZ_JBBJSS010000042.1:0-606 GCF_038898415.1 Priestia sp. SB1
CGAACACGGAAGTTAAGCTCTTTAGCGCCAATGGTAGTTGGGACTTTGTCCCTGTGAGAGTAGGACGTTGCCAGGCTTTTATATCGGAGGATTAGCTCAGCTGGGAGAGCACCTGCCTTACAAGCAGGGGGTCGGCGGTTCGATCCCGTCATCCTCCACCATTTGCCGGTGTAGCTCAACTGGTAGAGCAACTGACTTGTAATCAGTAGGTTGGGGGTTCAAGTCCTCTTGCCGGCACCAGTTTTTCGAGCCATTAGCTCAGTTGGTAGAGCATCTGACTTTTAATCAGAGGGTCGAAGGTTCGAGTCCTTCATGGCTCACCATTTAATATTCACACGCGGGTGTGGCGGAATTGGCAGACGCGCTAGACTTAGGATCTAGTGTCTTACGACGTGGGGGTTCAAGTCCCTTCACCCGCATCTTTACTTAATTTCATATATGTGCGGAAGTAGTTCAGTGGTAGAACACCACCTTGCCAAGGTGGGGGTCGCGAGTTCGAACCTCGTCTTCCGCTCCACATATATAAGTCCTGCCGGGGTGGTGGAATTGGCAGACACACAGGACTTAAAATCCTGCGGTAGGTGACTACCGTGCCGGTTCAAGTCC
>NZ_JBBJSS010000043.1:0-528 GCF_038898415.1 Priestia sp. SB1
ATTTGGAGCGGGTGATGAGAATCGAACTCACGACATCAGCTTGGAAGGCTGAGGTTTTACCACTAAACTACACCCGCAATATGGCGCGCCCGAGAGGAGTCGAACCCCTAACCTTTTGATCCGTAGTCAAACGCTCTATCCAATTGAGCTACGGGCGCTTCTTATGATGTTCACCGCCGTTGTTTTGGCGACTTTATTATAATATCATTTCTATTTTCTTATGTCAACACTTTTTTAAAAAGTTTTTTTGGTGCGGCCGAGAGGACTTGAACCTCCACGGGGTCGCCCCCACTAGGCCCTCAACCTAGCGCGTCTGCCATTCCGCCACGACCGCTAAATACATAAAATGAATAAGATGCGGGTGAAGGGACTTGAACCCCCACGTCGTAAAGACACTAGATCCTAAGTCTAGCGCGTCTGCCAATTCCGCCACACCCGCAAGAAATGAAAATGAGCCATGAAGGACTCGAACCTTCGACCCTCTGATTAAAAGTCAGATGCTCTACCAACTGAGCTAATGGCTCTCTA